>JAIEOV010000098.1 GCA_019750135.1 Reyranella sp.
TCAAGCCGCGCGGCGGCGGCGAGAGGCTCGCTTTGTGAGCAAGACGGCGATGTTCATCAGGTTGTTGGCGAGCACGGCGGCGCCAACCAACAACTCGAAGCGCTCGCTGCCTTCGGCCAGGCTGCGCTTCATGCCGCGACCGCGGAACAGCACGGAGATGCGTCCTTCAATGCCGGCCCTGAAGCGCTGTCCGTGCTTGAAGGTCGGCGCCTTCTCCCAGGCTTCGCGTTGAGGAGTTCTCCTGCCGCCGGATTGTGGGATGCACACGATCTTGACGCCGCTGCCCTCGCACAGAGTGAGGTTTCGTTCGCTGAAGAAGCCGCGATCTGCACTGTACAGCTCAGGAGCCCGGCCGAAGGCTCTTTTGTGGTGTTGCAGCGAGTAGCTGACCTGCTGCTCATCGGGCGGATTGCCGTTGAGCACTTGGTATTGCGTGATCAGGCCTTTGGCGCTCTCAGCGAGGAAGACCTTGTGGCCGAACTCCATCGGCGAGCGCACCTTGCCGCGCTTGATCAGGTCGGTATGCGGCTCGAAAATCGAGTAGATCTTTTCGGCGTTGGGCACTTGCTCACCCTCGATCACGCGGCGGCGAGCCTGGTCGATCACACGATCGGCCAATCCACGATAGTGATCGATCTGCTTGCGCAGCCCAGCCATCACCAAGTCGTCGACCAAGTTCTTGCCGCGGGCGTTGGGCCGCTTCTCGAGCGCTGATCGGGCGCAGGCCACAACTTCCTCAGCGATGCCGATGAGCTCGCGGTACTTGTCAGTCTGTTGTCGAAGCCGCTGCGTCGTGCTCATCCGCTGGATGGCCTGCATGCGTCGCCGGGCAGCGCGCGTGCGGTTGCGGAACCCCTTGATGCGTCGTCCAACAAGCCGTCCGAGACGGCCGAGCAGGCGGCTCAGAACACGTACGGCATCCCACAGCAATGTGTTGTCGGTGGGATGATGGATGTCGGTCTGCACCACCGTCGTGTCGACACGCAGCTTCGTGCCGTCTTCCACGCCGAGATCGACCGCTGCCTTCACCACGAGGTCATTGATCACCCTGAGCGTCGCTGGCGTCAGGCGCACGAAGGCGCGCTGGAAGGCATTGTGCTTGGGCACCGGTCGGCAGCCGAACCCCGTGAACAGGCGCAGCGTGTAGCCATCGGCGATCCGTTCGCGCAGCTCGCGATAGTCCCAGTTCTTGACCCGCATCAGAACCAGCGAGCGCAGCACCTCTCGCGGCGCTATCCCGTTGCGCCCCGTGTCCGGCTGCTTCAACCCACGCCGCAGGTCGCTGCGTATCCTTGTGACCAGTTCCTCGTGGTCGTCCAGGAAGTCGGCGATCGCGGCAAGCAGCGGCTCCAGCTCGAGCCCCTGCCGCATCAACTCCCAGTCGGCAAAGCTGAGCTGGGAGGCGGCAGATCGCGACACGCTTCAGCTCCACTATCGCTTGGCCTTCGCCCGCTCACGCTTCAAAGCCTTGATGTAGCGCGGCGCTGCCTCATACAGCAGCTCCTGAAGCGCGCGACCATTGTCCAGGCAGCGCTGCACTTGCGGCACCAGCTCTTCCGGCACGTACACCGAGATGCGCTGCCCCTTCAGACGGCCATACAGCACGTGGCTAGGATGTTGTTCACCCGATCGACAGGCCGGGCAGTTCTCACGGATGCACGGACTACGCCGCAAGCTCAACGAGCC
>JAIEOV010000077.1 GCA_019750135.1 Reyranella sp.
CTCTACTCCGAGCTCGAGTGCTGGAACTACCTCAAAGAGGCCGGCTATGCGCCCGATTAAGCGCTCGGTGCTCTAGACTAGTTTCTGTCTCGAAAGGGTCTTTTCTGCGGGGATTGCGGGCGTTTTTCGGCGTCGCGGTCGAGGGGTGAGGTCGGCTGCAGCGTGTTGGGTGGTAAGTGCTGGCCGCTTGCGGTGGCGAGCGGGCAGGCAGACGCGCCGGATCAACGGGATCGACGGGTTGGCGAGATTGGGATTGAGCTGGCGCTGATCAAGCCGCGCGGCGGCGGCGAGGAGCTTGCTTTGTGAGCAAAGCGGCAATGTTCATCAGGTTGTTGGCGAGCACCGCGGCGCCCACCAACAACTCGAAGCGCTCGCTGCCTTTTGCCAGGCTGCGCTTCATGCCGCGACCGCGGAACAGCACGGAGATGCGTCCCTCGATGCCGGCCCTGAAGCGCTGTCCGTGCTTGAAGGTCGGCGCCTTCTCCCAGGCTTCGCGTTGAGGCGTTCTCCTGCCGCCGGATTGTGGGATGCACACGACCTTGACGCCGCTGCCTTCACATAGGGTCAGGTTTCGCTCGCTGAAGAAGCCGCGATCTGCGCTGTACAGCTCAGGAGCCCGGCCGAAGGCTCGTTTGTGGCGTTGCAGCGACCGGCTGACCTGCTGCTCATCCGGCGGGTTGCCGTCGAGCACCTGGTATTGCGTGATCAGGCCTTTGGCGCTCTCGGCGAGGAAGACCTTGTGGCCGAACTCCATCGGCGAGCGCACCTTGCCGCGCTTGATGAGGTCGGTATGCGGCTCGAAGATCGAGTAGATCTTCTCGGCGTTGGGCACTTGCTCGCCGTCGATCACGCGGCGGCGGGCCTGGTCGATCACGCGCTCCGCCAATCCGCGATAGTGATCGATCTCCTTGCGCAGCTCGGCGACGGCCAAGTCCCTGATCAAGTCGTTGCCGCCGGCGCTGGCGGGCTTATCGAGCGCCGATCGGGCACAAGCCACAACTTCCCCGGCAATGCTGATGAGCTCGCGGTACTTGGCTGTCTGTTGCCGAAGCCGTTGCGTCGTGCTCATCCGCTGGATGGCCTGCATGCGCCGCCGGGCAGCGTGCGTACGGTTTCGGAAGCCCGTGATGCGTCGCCCAAGAAGCCGCCCGAGACGGCCGAGCAGGCGGGTGAGAACACGTACGGCATCCCACAACAACGTGTTGTCGGTCGGATGATGGATGTCGGTCTGCACCACCGTCGTGTCGACACGCAGCTTCGTGCCGTCTTCCAAGCCAACATCGACCGCCGCTTTCACCACCAGCTCATTGACCGCCCTGAGCGTCGCCGGCGTCAGGCGCACGAAGGCACGATGGAAGGCATTGTGCTTGGGCACCGGCCGGCAGCCGAACCCCGTGAACAGGCGCAGCGTGTAGCCGTCAGCAATCCGTTCGCGCAGCTCGCGATAGTCCCAGTTCTTGACCCGCATCAGGACCAGCGAGCGCAGCACCTCGCGCGGCGCCATTCCGCTGCGGCCAGTGTCCGGCTGCTTCAACCCACGCCGCAGGTCGCCGCGTATCCTTGTGACCAGCTCCTCGTGGTCGTCCAGGAAGTCGGCGATCGCCCCCAGCAGCGGCTTATGGCGCGACAACCAGGATGAGAGGCCAGCGTCAATCAAGATGAGGAGAGGCGGCCAGTTGTCGAGATGATTGTT
>JAIEOV010000012.1 GCA_019750135.1 Reyranella sp.
CGACGGCGACGCCATCGGCGCGCACGACCACGCGCACGACCGGAAGGCCCGCGTCCCGGACGGCCCGGATCACGCGTGCGATGTCCGCCTGCGTCACGGTGGCGGCGCGTCGGGGCATCTACCCTGCCCTCCCCTCGGCCGGCGCTTGGGCTTGGGCGTGGCTGGCACGGAAGGTTCGGTTCATGCGATCGACCAATGGTCCGATCTCGCGCAAGATCGTCAGCGAACCGCGAGAGCCAGTGCCGACGTCGGCGGTTTCCGCGTCTATGGCGTCACAGAGTTCGGTGGTGAGCTTCAGGAGCTTAAGGCCGTCGCCCTCCACCGCTTCGCACATCGACTCCTCGACGCGTCGCCAGATCGCGCGGGCGTCCTCGGGAAGGTCAGCCCATGCGGGAGCCACGCCGCGCTTCCCGATCGTCTCGCCCGCGAACCGCGCCTCGTAAGCCGTGCGGCCGGGCTCGTGGATGGCCCCCGTCATCAGCTGCACCCCGTGGTCGATCCGCAGGCTTGGCAGGTCAGGCACGTCCCGGCGCGCTTCATTGCGAAGCTGCCGCAGGTGCCGCACATGTCGCCGGTGAAGCCGTGGGCGCGTGCCACCTCTCGTAGCGAGGGCGCGGCGAACATATCAGCGACGACGATGGGCGCTGCAGCCCTCGGTGGCGTCGGCGCGAGGGTCAGCCGCTTCGGATCGAATGTCCGCTGTGCCGCGTCTCCGCTCACGCGAAGGAGCAAGTTGCCGAGGTCGCGGATCTCCGCTCGCGTCATCGACAGCACGATGAGGGTGCGATCGTCGCCGCGCATCATGCTCAGATCGAGGTCGATCTGATCGCAGCCTGTGTGGACGACGGGCGCGAGCGTCCAGGAATCGAACCCATGACCGCGGAAGGCCTCATCCGACATGGCGCACCTCCGGCATGCCGTTGTGCTCGACGCCGTCGAGGAGGCGGCCGGCGGCCTTCTTGCCGACGCGAAGGCATTCAAGGTCTTGGTCGTAGTGGCAGTGATCGAAGCGTCCGAAGCCTGGGCCGCCGGTCCATCCTTCGAGGTGGCGAAGCTGGCCGACGTCGATCCAGTCGCCGTGTTGCTTGAAAAAGAACGCAACGCCCGCTTCAGCGCATTGGTCGCGGATGTTCTGCACCCACTCCGCCTGCATCGGCCGAGCATTCGGCTCGCTCTCGCCGCCGACGATCACGAGCTGGATGCCGGTGAGGTCGATCTTTCCGAGGTCCTCGAGAAGCGGCTCGATCGACAAGAAGCGCACGATCGCCGGCACGCGGCGCAGGTGCTCGATGTTCGCCATCCGGAGGCGGTCTTCAACCGTGGTTCCGAGCCAGACGTTCGGCGGCAGCCCCGCATCCCATTTCGGCCAGATCATCTTGGCGATGTTCTGCGGTCGCTTCGTCAGCAGCATCCAATCGAGATTCGGCGTCGCCTCGATCAGCGCGAAGAGGTCGGAGCGCCAGATCTCCGGGACCTGGTTGTCGAAGACGTCCGCGAGCGAAGCGCAGAACACTCGGTGGCGCTCGCCGGCGGCAGCCGCGGCCCGGTTCCATTTCAGCGGCTGCTGCCAGTTCGCCACGCTGGTGCGGCGGCGCTCACCTTCCCAGAGATGGGACTGCCCTGTCCGCCTGGCCCAGCCCTCGGCGTAGCAGTGCTGGCAAGCGGGGCTGAGGCGGGTGCAGCCGACCCATGGGTTGAAGGTGTGCCGGCACCACTCGATCTTGCTGTTCTCAGCCATCGAAGGGGTCTCCTTCAAGCGCGAACGCGTCGGGATCCGGCTCGGGAAGCGCGTAGCGGC
>JAIEOV010000094.1 GCA_019750135.1 Reyranella sp.
GCGCTTCCAGCGCGCTCAAGCTCATGAGCGCGCTGGAAGCGCGCGGTCCGGAAGAATCATGAAATGACGCGCCACTGGAGTGGCGCGCCCCCAGCTATGACGTCTTCTCTACCACCCCGATATACGGCAGCCCACGGAAGCGGTGCGCCCAGTCGAGGCCGTAGCCGACCAGGAACTCATCGCCGCACTGGAAGCCGACGAAGTCGGCATCGAGCTGGGCGATGCGCTTGCCGGGTTTCTCGAGAAGCGTGCAGACCGACACGTGCTTGGCACCGCGCTCGAGCAGGAGCTTCTTGGCGAAGCTGAGCGTCAGGCCCGATTCCAGGATGTCGTCGACCAGCAGCACCTCGCGCTGGCGGACGTCGTCGACGATGTCGCGCACCACCTTCACGCGCCCGCTGGTCTCGGTCTTGGTGCCGTAGCTCGACAGGGTCAGGAAATCCATCGACCAGTCGGCGCCGGCGCGGCTCAGTGCGCGGATCAGGTCGGCGGCGAACACGAAGCTGCCTTTCAGCACCGAGACCACCAGCGTGTCGGCCGGCAGCTTGGCGGCAAGCTCGCCCGCCATGACATCGACGCGCGCGGCGATTTCGGCGGCGGAGAAACGGACATTGACGGTGGGACGGCCGGGCATGGATCGCTCGCTGGTCGGTAGGTATGACGACCCTATTATTGCCTGAAAAGGCCGCGCAAGGCGTCGATATGAAGCGCGTCGCGCCACTCGGAGGGCAGGACGGCCAGGATTTCGCTGCGGAAGGCGTAGGCGGCGATGGCCAGCACGACCACGGCCAGGCCGCCGATCGACAGCCACTGGCCCCACTGCGACTTGGTTGGGGGCGTCGCCAAGGCGGGCAGACCGGAGTTGTAGGTCGGTGGCCTGATCACGAAGTCGGGGACGGGGCGTGGCTGCGGCGCTACCGCCGCGGGCGGCGCGGCCTGTTGGTGCCAGCGATGGCTGCAGCGGGCGCATTGGACGGTGCGGCCGGTCGGGCCAATCTGCAGCGGATCGACAGCATAGCGCGCGCCGCAATTGGGACAGGTGACCTGCATGACTTGGCGAGGAGTTCCGCACTAGAGGTGCTTGCGGCCGGACATTAGGCCACTAAAAGTGGGGTTACAATGCTCGGCCTCCAGCTGCGTTCGCTCTTCTTCAATGTCGGCTGGTACGTCGGGTCGACGATCATCGCCATCGTCGGCATGCCGATCCTGCTGCTACCGCGGGCCGCCAATATCGCCTGGGCCGATGTCTGGATCGCCTTCTGCCTGTGGTGGGCCAAGGTCACCTGCCGCATCACCCATCGCGTGAAGGGCCTGGAGAACCGGCCGGCCGGGCCGGTCATCCTCGCGTGCAAGCATCAATCGTCGTGGGAGACGCTCGCCTTCCATCGCCTGTTCCCCAACGCCGCGACGGTGCTGAAGCGCGAGCTGCTCTACATCCCTGTCGTCGGCTGGGCGATGGCGCGCGCCGGCAACATCGCGGTCGAGCGCGGCGACGGACCCA
The DNA here is from genome assembly GCA_019750135.1 of Reyranella sp. Taxonomy (GTDB): domain Bacteria; phylum Pseudomonadota; class Alphaproteobacteria; order Reyranellales; family Reyranellaceae; genus Reyranella. The sequence goes on from JAIEOV010000094.1 coordinate 1,502, forward strand.
AGGCGCTGCGCAGCCTCCTGCGCCAGGCCAAAGCGGCGGTGGCGGAAGGCCGCTCGATCCTGATCTATCCCGAAGGCACGCGGACACCGGTCGGCTCGTCGTTGCCCTATCACGCCGGCACCGCGGCGCTCTATCGCCAGCTCGGGGTGCCGGTCGTGCCGGTGGCGCTCAATTCGGGGGTGTTCTGGGGCCGCCGCAAATTCATCAAGTGGCCCGGCACCATCGAGGTCGAAATCCTCGAACCGATCCCGCCGGGGCTCGATCGCGAGACCTTCATGGCGACGCTACGCGAGCGCATTGAAGGGGCGACCCAGAGGTTGGTGGCGAACGCCGAGCGCCTCTCCTAG
>JAIEOV010000145.1 GCA_019750135.1 Reyranella sp.
TCCATGTGGAAGGTCGACGAGTGGCTGTCGTGGTTGAAGTCGATCGACACGTTGGGCTGGTCGGTCCAGCCCAGGATGCCCTTGAGTTGGTTGGCGGCGGCGAGCTTCACCGCCTTGTTGATCTCGTCCTTGTCGGTCTTGCGCTTGGCGACGAACTTGAAGTCGATCATCGAGACGTTGGGCGTCGGCACGCGGATTGCCACGCCATCGAGCTTGCCGTTGAGCTCTGGCAGCACGAGGCCGACGGCCTTGGCCGCACCGGTCGAGGTCGGGATCATTGACAGCGCCGCGGCGCGGCCGCGGTAGAGATCCTTGTGCATGGTGTCGAGCGTCGGCTGGTCGCCGGTGTAGGCGTGGATGGTGGTCATGAAGCCGTGCTCGATGCCCACCGCGTCGTTCAGCACCTTGGCGACCGGCGCCAGGCAGTTGGTGGTGCACGAGGCGTTGGAGACCACGACATGGTCCTTGCCGAGCTTGTCGTGGTTGACGCCGTAGACGACCGTAAGGTCGGCATTGTCGGCCGGGGCCGAGACCAGCACGCGCTTGGCGCCGGCATCGACGTGGGCCGTGGCGGCCTTCTTCGAGGTGAAGAAGCCGGTGCATTCGAGCGCGATGTCGACGCCCAGCGCCTTGTGCGGCAGCTTGGAGGGGTCGCGTTCGGCCGTGACCTTCATCTTGCCGCGGCCCACGTCGATCGTGTCCCCGTCGACCTTGACCTCGCCGTTGAAGCGGCCATGCACGCTGTCGAAGCGGAAGAGATGGGCGTTGGTCTCGACCGGGCCGAGATCGTTGATCGACACGACCTCGATGTCCTTGCGGCCCGATTCCATGATGGCGCGCATCACATTGCGGCCGATGCGGCCGAACCCGTTGATTGCAACCCGAACTGCCATGTCTTCCTCCGTTAGCTGCTGAGCCGACGCGCCGCTTCCGCGATCGCCTCGGCCGTGATGCCGAAATGCTTGTAAAGGTCCGTCGCCTTGCCCGACGCGCCGAAGCTCTTCATGCCGACGAAACCGCCGCGCGAACCGAGCCAGCGCTCCCAACCGAAACCCGATGCCGCTTCGCAGGCTACCCGCACCGTGCCGTCCACCCCAAGGACCTGCTGGCGATATGTTTCGTCTTGCGCAGCGAACAGCTCCCACGACGGCATGGACACGACCGCCGCCTGGATACCGTCCTTGGCCAGAAGATCGCGCGCCGAGAGTGCAAGCTGGATTTCCGAGCCCGAGGCGATCAGCCGAACCGGGGCGGACGCGTCGCCCACCAGGATGTACGCCCCGCGGGCGCACAGGTTGCCGTCGCCGGCGTCGCGGACCGTCGGCAGGTTCTGGCGCGTGAGCGCGATGACAGTCGGCACCTTCTTCGCTTCGAGCGCAAGCTGCCAGCACTCGGCCGTCTCGATCGTGTCGGCCGGCCGCATCACCCGCAGGCCGGGGATGGCGCGCAGCGCCGCCAGATGCTCGACAGGCTGATGGGTCGGGCCGTCCTCGCCAAGGCCGATCGAATCGTGGGTCATCACATAGATGACGCGCAGGCCCATCAGCGCCGCGAGACGGATCGACGGGCGGCAATAGTCGGTGAAGACCAGGAACGTTCCGCCGTAGGGGATGACGCCGCCATGCAGGGCCATGCCGTTCATGGCCGCGGCCATCGCGTGCTCGCGGATGCCGTAATAGACGTAGCGGCCGCCGGCGTCGCTCGGTGTGTTGCCCTTCAGCGAGGCGGTCTTGGTGTTGTTCGAGCCGGTGAGGTCGGCCGAGCCGCCGACCGTGTCGGGCAGCACGGGGTTGATGACTTCCAGCACTTCCTGGCTCGACTTGCGCGTCGCCCACGACGGCTTGTCGGCAGCGACCTTGGCCTTGAAGGCGCTGATGGCGTCGCCCACGGCCGCCGGGATGTCGCCCTTGATGCGGCGGTCGAACTCGACGCGGTCGGGCTCGGCCATGGCGGCGTGGCGCTTCACCCACTTGCGGCGGGCCGACTTGCCGCGCGAGCCGACCTTGCGCCAGGCGGTGAAGATCGGCTCGGGGATCTCGAAGGGCGGGTAGGGCCAGCCGAGCTTCTCGCGCGCGCCCGCGATCTCGTTCTTGCCGAGCGGCGACCCGTGCGTGGCGGCGGTGCCGGCCTTGGTCGGCGCGCCGAAGCCGATCACCGTCTTGCAGGCGATCATCGAGGGCTT
>JAIEOV010000107.1 GCA_019750135.1 Reyranella sp.
ATTAGCGATCAGATCGATCGCACCCCACCATAACCGCTCAAGGCCAACCTGCCGGCGGTCTCCCTCGGATGCTTACGGATCGTCTCGGCCGTGGGATAGTGCAGATCGACCAAGTCGCGCATGCATTCGGCGAAGTCGCGGGCGGTCCGGCTGTTGGTGATCTTGACGGTGCGCCAGGGCTGGTGAGCGTCGAGGAAGACGAACAGGTTGGCCGTGCCGTTGCGGCGATACTCGCAGTCGTAGCGCTCGAGCTGGCCCGGCCGGGCGGGGATTGGCTGGTGGACCTCGCCGATCAGCTGGGTCGGGCTCTCGTCGAAGCACACCACGGGCCGCTTGGCATCGGGGGGCTCGGCATAAAGGTCGAGCACGTCCTCCATGCGGGCGACGTAGGTGCCATCGACCTTGGGGATGCACCAATGTCGCGGCGCCAGGGTTTCAGATCGTTCTCCGCCAGGCGCCGGCGCACCGTCTCGCGCGACAGCCCGCCATGCTCGGTCAGCTTGACCATCGCGCCGGCCAGCAGCTCAAGGGTCCAGCGCGCCCGCCACCAAAATTCGGCGCTGTTGAACATCAAAACTCAAAAGCTACCCTAAAAGTCACTCATCGATCGCGTCGCGTAGTAGAGCAACTTGTCGTCGAGTAATTCGATCTGTGTGGACGTGAAAGGGTCGGGTCCAGGGGCCCGCCAATTCGACGACCGAAACCCCTCTAGAATGCGAAGCACTCGTGCTGAGCATTTTGCCGGGACACCCTATGACCCTGGCTGTCTCCTGGTAGCTCATGCGACATTGCAGGGTGGCGAGCTTCTCGGAATTAGCTGTGCACACGCCGGCGCGGCCCGCGAGGCCAGAGGCCGTCGCTGCCGTCAAGGCGACGGCCCCCACCGCCCAATGCCACATCATCATCACCATTGCCAACCTACTTGGTCGCCACTGTCGCTTGCGTTGTACCGGTCTTCAGCTTGGGCGGTCGGCAGGTCATCCGTTGCGTGGGATTGGACCGTGCATCCTCCCTATTCCACCAGCCGCCGCCCAGGGCCTGGAACAGCGCTGCGGTGTTGATGAGGCGGTTAGTTTGCGCTTGCGTACGGTTCAGCAGGGCTTGTCTGTAGGTCAGCTCGGCGGCAAGAACGACCGTATAGGTCGTGTCGCCAAGTTGGAGCCGGCGGCGCGTGATGGTAAGGCTGTTTTCTGAGGCCCGCTCGGCCGACACGGCCGCTTGCAACGCCATGGCATCGTACTCTAGCGCCCGAAGCGTATCGGCGACGTTGCGAAAGGCGGTCAGTAGCGTCGAGCGGTACTGCGCGGCTGCCTGCTCGAGCGCTGCCTGCGCCGCACGCTTCTTGGCCGCCAGTGCGCCGCCGTCGACAATGGTCTGCAGAATGCTGACGCCGGCATTCGAATTGGCTTGACCCGGGACGAAGAGCTGGTCGAGTATGATCGAGGTAGGAGTGAGGCCGGCGCTCAAGGTAATCTGGGGAAACTGGTTGGCGATGGCGACGCCCAGCTGTGCACTCGCCGAATGCAGGTTCGCTTCGGCTGCCCGAATGTCCGGACGCTGCTCGACAAGCTGCGACGGTAGGCTGAGCGGCAGGTCCGGCGGCAGCTTCAAGTCGCTGAGTTCGAACCGCTCGCCGACCTGCGCGCTGGGCAACCGGCCGGTCAGGGTGGCGAGCAGGTTGCGCCCCTGCGCGAGCGCCTTCTGCAGCGGCGGCAGCGTCGCCTCTGCTTGAGCGAGTTGGGCTTCCTGCTGGGCGACGTCGGCGCTGGAGATCGCGCCGAGGCCCTCCTGGCGCCGCAGGATGTCCAGAGTCTCGCGTTGAGCGGCAATGATGCGCCGGGTTGCCTCGATCTGCGCGCGAAGCGACGCGTCCTGGATCGCTGCGGCCACGACGTTGGACGCCAGTGACAGGTAGGCCGCCTCGAGTTGGAAGCACCGGGCTTCTGCTAGCGCGTCCAGCGACTCCGCGGCGCGGCGGTTGGCGCCAAACAGATCGAGTGTGTAGCTGATGGTGAACCCCACCGTGAACAGGCTGTAGATGAAGTCGCCGCTGGCCGTCGGCGCCGACAGCACATTCGAGACCTGATTGGACGAAGCGGTCACCCCTGCTTGCACCGTCGGAAAGAGTGTAGCACGTTGTGCACGCGCGTTGGACTGCGCCTCCCGAAGTGCCGCTTTGGCCGAATGGAT
>JAIEOV010000050.1 GCA_019750135.1 Reyranella sp.
CACAATCTCGAAGTCATCAAGACCGCCGACTGGGTCCTCGATCTCGGCCCCGACGGCGGCTCCGGCGGCGGCCGGCTCGTCGCCGAGGGTCCACCGGAGGAGATCGTGAAGGTCGCCGAGAGCTATACCGGGCAGTACCTGGCCCGCCTCCTGCCACGCAGCGCGGCAGCGAAGAAGCGCGCTTAGTCCAAGGTTACCTTGAACACGCGCCAATTGGCGACTATATATCGCCAATTGGCGGAGAATCCGAATGGCGACGCTACCGCATCGGGACGAAGAGAATGAATGGCAATGGCTAGGTATGGTCACGGCCGCGGTGGGTGGGCCTAAGACCTTTGGCGGCGCGATTCCGAGGGACCGCCTCGAGGTTCATGCCGCACTTACCAAAGGACTACCGAACACGGCCGCCGTGCACCTAGTGGAGGGCCTGCACCAGCTCCCCGAGAACGACGCGCTCAACGTCATAGGCTTTGCCGCGCGGTCATGGCAGCGACACAAGGGCGACACGAAGGGACATCTCAACACCGAACGCAGCAGCCGGACCTGGAAGTTTGCCGAAATCCTCACCAAGGCAACCAGGGTGTTCGGGTCACAGGAGGAGGCTGAGCGCTGGCTGGATCAGCCTGCGACCGGCTTGAACAGGCAACGTCCGATCGACTTGCTGAAAACGCAGACCGGTACAGAGTTGGTCGAAGAATTTCTCGAGCGTCTCGAATATGGCGTCTATACGTGACGCCTCTGCCCGCAAGCCTTGGCGGCAGCACGCTCGTCGCTTGGCGCCTCGATCACGACGACTTCAAGACCACGTGGGATTCGGGCGAAGGACCGCGGCGCGCCGGCGGACGATGGAACGGCAAGGGACAACGGGTTGTCTACTGCGCCTTGGATCCGGCGACAGCCATCCTCGAGGTCGCGGTCCACAAAAGCTTCCACGTCCTTGATACGGTCCCTCATGTCCTGACGTCGCTTGTCGTGCTCGAGTCGGCGAATGTCCATGTCGTCCAACCGCGCGCAGTTCCCAACCCAAACTGGCTGCGGCCCGGCATTCCGGGAGTGGGCCAGCAGCATTTCGGAAACCAGCTTCTCGCCAATCACAAGTTCGTCGTGCTGCCTAGCACCGTGTCGACACATAGTTGGAACTTGATCTTCGACCCAGACAAGGCCAGCGGCGCCTATCAATTCAAGGCTCAGGAGAAATTCGCGCTCGACACGCGGCTCAATCCCGTCACGTGAGTTCGGTGACGGCCGTGACGCGGCCGGTTGCCTCCCAGCCGGCGACGACCAACTGTCCGCTCGATGCGCACATCTCGACTGCGATGCGCGTGAAGGCATTCACGACGGGAGCCGCAGCCCATTCCAGATTCGGCGGATGCACATCTGTGCAAGCAGCCATCGCGGCGACGCGACGGCGATTGTCTCGATCGGCGTGCCCTCGCCGCACACGCGTGGCCGCGAGCCGTTCGAATGATCGCGCCAGGCGTTGGCGACCACGGTATCGTCGCGATAGAGGCGCGTCTGGTCGCCATCGTGCTCGATCAGCATCCGCTCCCCTGCCGCACAGCCGGCGACGAGATACAGGACCGGCCGCGCAACCGCCGCCCGGGCCAGCAGCCGGCACGACTCGTCGAACGTCGCGCAGGTCTCGAAGACCTGGCGAAGGACGTGCTCGGGCGGAGGGCGGCCGCTGGTGAAAAAGGCCGCTAAGGCGTTCAGCGCATAGTCGAGCCACAGCAGCAAGCCCGCCTGGTGCGCCTCCGCATCGGCGCCTGGTTGATCGACGGGGCGAAGCGGCCGGGCGCAACGGCGGTCAGGACACTGGCGAAGCCCGGCCAGGTGACGCTGGGGAACTCGCCGGCCAGCCCAGCCCGGGAAACGGCCAGACGAGCGTTCGGCGCAGCACCGATCCCCACGGCCGTCGTCGGCCAGCGCCGTGCAGCCGAAGGCGTAGGCACCATGCAGTAACCAGACGTCCGGCCCACGGTGCCAGCAATGGCCGAGATCTCTTACCGCCGCAGCCACCACCGGGCCAGAGGATCGGCCAGCCAGGCCAGGAAACCGCCAAGAGGCAGCCAGCCGAGGCAGGCCGCCCGCAGCGCCAGCGCCTTCTCGCGGCGTCGTTCCGGATGGGCCGGTGGTCCGCCCTCCCGAAAAGTCAAGCCGCGCGCCGCTCCCAAGTGATGCGGCCGAGGTCGTAGCCGAACTGCTGCTCGACCACGGCGGCGGTCGCGTCCGATGCGTCGCCGCGGCGGTTGGCGACCCGCGC
>JAIEOV010000149.1 GCA_019750135.1 Reyranella sp.
ATATTGAGGACGCGATAGGCGAACAGCCCGCCCACGATCAGGACGACGCTTAGGATGACCACCAGGACGCGCTGCCTAAGTGAGGCGGCGACGACGGCGTTCACGGCACGGAAGATGCGCGCTGACGCGCCGTTGATTGCCGAACCGGGCGCACGTCAGTTCCGTATGCGGCGCGATCGATGAACAGCGTGCCGCTGGTCACCACGGTCTCGCCGACATTGAGCCCCTTCTTGACCTCGACCAGCCCGTTGCTGGTGTCGCCGGCGACGATGGCACGCGACACCACCGTCTTGGCATCGGGACGCGCCACCCAGACGCGGGCGTTGGCGCCTTCGTAGACGATCGAATCGGCCGGCACCGCCGGCATCGAACGGTCGTCGCCCGAGACGATGCGGAAGGAGGCGAACATCTCGGGCTTGAGCTCGAGATTGGGATTCTTGACCGCGGCGCGCACGGGCAGGCGGCGCGTGTTGGGATCGAGGGCCGGCGCTACATAGTCGAGCTTGGCGTTGAACACCTGGCCGGGGAAGGCGAGCACGGTGACCTGGACCGGCGCGCCGACCTTCATCTTGGGCGCGTCGGACTCGCGCACGTTGGCGACCAGCCACACCGTCGAGAGGTCGCCGATCGTGTAGACCGGGTCGTTGGCGCCGGCGTTGATGTACTGGCCCAGCCCGACCTTGCGCTGGATGACCGTACCGGCGATCGGCGCCGCCACGATGGTCTCCGCGCCGACGCGATCACGTTTCTCAAGGTCGGCGATCTCCTCGTCGCTGCGGCCGAGGATGCGCAGCCGGTTGCGTACGGCCGCCAAGGTGATCTCGGCGGCGCGCAGGTCACCCCGCGCCTGCACCAGATCCGACTGCGCCTGCTCGAGGTCCTTGAGCGCGCCGCCGCGGATCGCCTGCAGGTCGCGCTGGCGCTTCTCGGCCATCTGCGCCAGCGCCAGCCGCGACTTCGCCTTGTCGACGCCGGCCACCGCCGTGATGAGATCGTTGTGGCCCTGGACGAACTCGCTCGCCTCGATGGCGAACAGCGGCGCGCCGCGCTCGACATGCTCGCCGGGCTTGGCGATCAGGCGGCTGACGCGACCGGAATAGGGTGAGAACACCGGTGTGGTCGTGTCCTCGTTGATGGCGATCCGGCCGTCGGTCGCGCGCTCCTCGCGGAAGGCGATCGGCTCGACCTTGGCGAACCGGAAGCCGGCCCACTGCGAATCGCTCGGCCGGAAGGCGCCGTCGGCCTCGACCAGGGCCGGCGGCCGCATCAGGGCATTACCGGGATTGGTGTTGAGCATCATCCAGCCGGCGACCACGGCGATAACCGCCACGCCCGCGCCGGCACCGGCAAACCACAGGCGGTGGCGCGGCAGGCGCTTGGTCAGCGAGGACTTGGATTGGGTGCTCATTGGCCAAGGAACTTAGGCAGTCCACATTACGTCGGCCTGACGTCCGGCCCACAAAAAGGGCCGTTTGCCTGGGACGCCATGCTAGGATGCGTTACATCGTTCTGACATGGCGGAAGGCCCATCGATGCGCATCCTTCTCGTCGAGGACAACGCCGAGCTCGTTGCCCTGGTCGTCAAAGGGCTCGAGCGCAGCGGATTCTCCGCCGATCCGGTGGGGAATGCCGCTGATGCCGGCCACGCCCTTGCCGCGATCCGCTACGCCGCCGTCGTGCTCGACCTCGGATTGCCGGACGAGGACGGCCTGACATGGCTGCGCGACGTGCGCGCCCGCGGCGATTCGACGCACGTGCTTATGCTCACGGCACGCGACGGCGTCAGCGATCGCGTCATCGGATTGCGGACGGGCGCCGACGACTATCTGGTCAAGCCGTTCGCCATAGAGGAGCTGGTGGCGCGGTTGCGGGCGTTGCTGCGGCGCTCCGACAATCTGCTCGGCCAGCGCCTGACGCTGGGCAACGTGGCGCTCGATACCGAGGGCCGGCAGGTGACCGTCGACGGTACCGTGCGGCCATTCTCCAGCCGCGAGACGGCGGTGCTGGAAATCCTGCTCCGGCGTTGCGGCAACGTGGCGCCCAAGCGGTTGTTCGAAGATCACCTCTTCGGCCTGACCGACGAAGTCGGCTCGAACGCCGTCGAGGTCTACATCCATCGCCTACGCCGCAGGCTGGCCGACAGCGGCGCCACGGTGCAGGTCCATACGGTGCACGGCGTGGGCTACATGCTGGCCGAGGCGAAAGCCGGCTGAAGGGCTTCTGGGGAAACGCTTGGCGCATCGCTCTCCGAAAAGTCGGGAGCGAGCAGCATCATGAGGAAGAGCAGCAGCCGCAGCACGGCCCGATAACGGCGAAGCCCGGCGCGGCGGTCCGTAAGAAGATGAGCGCTGCCCGCCTTGCTCCGGGGCGCTAGAATATGCGTTCAA
>JAIEOV010000157.1 GCA_019750135.1 Reyranella sp.
GTACGCATCCGGTGGAGGCCGCGGAATCGTCAGTTGACGGTGGGAGGCAGACCGGCTTGGCCGAGGGTCTGTGCGGCCGCTCGTTGCTGCCGCTGTTGCAGCGGTTTCCAGTTCCAGGGCAGCAGCTCGGTGATGCGCTTGGCCGGATGGTCATGCAGACGCGCGAGCATATCGGTTAGCCAAGCCTGCGGGTCGACGTCGTTGAGCTTTGCCGTCTCGATCAGGGTGTAGAGGGCGGCGGCCCGGTGGCCGCCATTGTCGGATCCGGCGAAAGTCCAGTTGTTGCGGCCGACGGCGATGCAGCGCAGCGCCCGTTCGGCGGCGTTGTTGGTCATGCATAGCCGCCCATCGTCGAGGAAGCGGACGAGCGCGTCCCAGGCATTGAGGCTGTAGGCGATCGCCTTAGCGACCTGGCTGTGCGTCGAGAGGCGGGCATGCTGCTCGCGCAGCCAGGTACCCAGCGCCTCGACACGCGGGCGACTACGTTGCTGGCGAACTGTGCGCCGCTCGTCGGGAGGCTGGCCGACGATGTCGCGCTCGATGGCGAATAGCGCATCGATGCGAGCCACCGCCTCGATGGCGATCGGCGCCTTGTTGAGCCGCGCCAGGTCGAAGAACTTGCGCCGCGCATGGGCCCAGCACGCCGCCTCGACGATCGGCCCGGGCTTGCGGCCAGCCTCGTACAGCCGGTCGTAGCCGGCATAGGCGTCGGCCTGCAGCAGGCCGGCCCACGACGCCAGATGCGTCTGGGGATGCTCGCCCCGCCGGTCGGGCGAGTAGAAGTAAAGCGCCGCCGGCGGATCGGCGCCGGCCCAGGGTCGATCGTCACGCACGTACGTCCACAGGCGCCCGGTGCGCGTGCGCCCGCTATCGAGCACCGGCACTGTGGTGTCGTCGGCATGGATGCGCTCGGCTGCGAGCACATGACCGTAGATCGCCTCGACCAGAGGCATCAGCGTTGCCGCCGACGCGCCGACCCAGTCGGCCAGCGTCGAGACGTCCAGTTCGACGCCCTCGCGGGCATAGGTGGCGCTCTGCCGCGTCAGCGGCAGGTGCAGGCCGTACTTGGCGAACAGAACATGCCCCAGCAGCCCCGGCCCGGCGCGTCCGCGGGCGATCGGGTGCGAGGGCGCCGGCGGCTGGGTGATCTTCTCGCAGCTCCGGCACGAGTGCTTCTCGCGCACATGCTGGATCACCTTCCATTGCCGCGGCACCAGCTCCAGCGTCTCGGTCACGTCCTCGCCCAGCTTGTGCAGCACCCCGCCGCAGCACGGGCAGGCTGCCGGCATCGGATAGACCACGCGCTCGCGCGGCAAGTGCTCGGGCAGCGGCCGGCGGGTCGGCTGGCGGCGGATGAAAGACCGCACGACCTGCGGCCTGTCGATCTGCTCGGCCGTCTCGACCTGCGCCTGATCCGTCTCGAGTTCGAACAGGCGCAGCTCGAGTTGGTCGAGCATCGATCCGCGTTCCGCCTTCTGGCCGAACCGCTCCTGCCGCAGCTTGGCAATCATGTGCCGGAGCTTCTCGATCAGCAGTGCTCCCGTCCTGATCTCGCTCTCCGCGGCGATCGCCCGGGCTTCCGCCTCCGCCAATGCCTGACGTTGCGTGACGAGTATCGCCTTCAGCGTCTCGATATCGTCGGGCAAAGCGGGTTCGGACTGGGTCGTCACCTCGCCATTGTGAGAGCGGCGTTGGCAGTTGCAATGAATACTCCATAGCCGAGTCGGCTTGTCGCATCTGCCGGCACCTCATCCTGCCACCTGCGGCCGATCCGTCCGCTGCGGCAGCCGCCAGTCGATCCCCTCCAGCAGGTAGCCGAGCTGGGCCGACGTGATCGTCACCGCATCGCCCTCGGTGCGCGGCCACACGAAGCGGCCATGCTCCAGCCGCTTGGCCAGCAGGCACATCCCCTGGCCGTCGTGCCACAGCACCTTGATCAGACGGCCGCGCTTGCCGCGGAACACGAACAGGTGCCCACAGTGCGGGTCTCGCTTCAGCGTCTCCTGCACCAGCAGCGCCAGGCCGTCGAAGCCACGACGCATGTCGGTCGCACCGCTCGCCAGCCACACCCGCGTCTCCGAGGGCAGCCCGATCATCGGCCCAACGCCCCTAGCACCCGCAACACCCGGCCGAGTGCCGCCTCGTCGACCGCCGCATCAACACGAACCCGCACATCGTCGGCGAACTCTATCTCGATCGAGCCTGTCGCAGATGATGCCGGCCGATCCGGTACCGCCACCGAAACCGGAAGGAACTTCGGCCGACCATCTGCGCCGGCCCCCTGCCTCGCTTGCCGGCGCCAGTGATGAAGAAGGTTCGGATGCACATCGTGACGCCGAGCCACCGCCGTCACCACCGCGCCCGGCCCTCGGCTCTCCTCGACGATGCTCGCCTTCTGCGACGCCGACCAGCGACGACGCCGTTCTGGACCTGAAAGAACTGTAACCGTCGACATCTGTGCCCGCTAACTCGCCAATTAACGGGCCCATAGGTCTCACGCCCCGGCGCTAACGAAAAGGCGGCCTACACCGGATGCGTAC
>JAIEOV010000080.1 GCA_019750135.1 Reyranella sp.
TGCGGAATCCGAGGCATTGCGGACAGGATTCCGACGCAAGCCGGACAGCGTTCCGATGATTGCGGACAGCCGATGAAAGCGGCCTGAACGGCGTTCCCGTCGACGATCGAATCGCCTGATCAGGAGCCCCTGCAACAGAGCGGGGTTCCCGATGCCAGCGGAGAGATTGTCGATGCGCAAAGTGCGTGAGGTGCTGCGGCTCAAGCACACGCTTGGGATGAGCTTGCGGCAGATCAGCGAGGCGACGGGCGTCGGCAAGACGGTGGTCGGGGAGTACGTGCGCCGCGCCGGCGTGATCGGCATCACCTGGCCGGTGCCCGAGCAGATCGACGACGCCGAGCTCGATCGGCGGCTGTTTCCGGTTCCAGGCGAGACAGGTCCGCCGCGTCCGGCGATCGATTGGCGCAAGATCCACGAGGAGATGAAGCGGCGCAGCGTGACGCTGGTGCTGCTGTGGGAGGAATACCGCGCGGAGCAGACTGACGGCTATGGATACAGCCGGTTCTGCGATCTCTACGGCGAGTGGCGCAAGACCATCTCGGCGACGATGCGCCAGGCACACCCGGCCGGGGAGAAGCTGTTCGTCGATTATGCCGGCGACACGGTGCCGGTGCTCGATCAAACAACGAATGCGGAGCGCCCCGCCCACATCTTCGTCGCCGCGCTCGGCGCCTCCAACTACACCTACGCGGAAGCGCGCTGGTCGGAGGGGCTCGCCGACTGGATCAGCGCCCACGTCAACACCTTCACGGCGATCGGTGGCGTGCCGAAGGCGGTGGTGTGCGACAATCTGCGGGCCGGTGTCACCAAGCCATCGCGCTACGAGCCCGGCATCAACCGCACCTATCAGGACTTGGCGGAGCATTACGGCTTTGCGGTGCTGCCGGCGCGGGTACGCAAGCCGCGCGACAAGGCGAAGGTGGAAGTGGCGGTGCAAATCGTCCAGCGCTTCGTCCTGGCGCGGCTGCGGAACCGGCGGTTCTTCTCGCTCGTCGAGCTCAACGCCGCCATCCGGGAGTGCGTGAGTGACCTCAACGCCAAGGTCATGCGCAAGATCGGCAAGAGCCGGGCCGAGCTGCTGGAAGCGATCGAGCGGCCGGCGCTCGATGCGCTTCCGGCCGAGCCCTACCGCTACGCCGAATGGAGGAAGTGTCTGGTCGCGCCCGACTATCACGTCGAGGTTGACAAGCACTACTACTCGGTGCCCTCGCGGCTGATCCGCGAGACCGTCGAGGCGCGCATCACCGAGACCACAGTCGAGATCCTGCACAAGGGAAGCCGCATTGCGAGCCATGCCCGCTCGCAAGTGCCGCATCGGCACACCACGATCACCGAGCACATGCCGAGCGCCCATCGCCGCTACGCCGAGTGGACGCCGGCCAGGATGATGAGCGCCGCCGCCAAGATTGGGCCGGCGACGACCGCGCTGGTCGAGGCGATCATGAAGGCGAAGCCTCATCCCGAGCAGGGCTTCCGCGCCTGTCTCGGCATCCTGCGATTGGAGAAGAGCTACGGCGCGCAGCGGCTCGAAGCCGCCTGCCGCCGCGGCAACGACATCGGTGCGACGAGCTACGGCTCCGTCGCCTCGATCCTGAGGCATGGGCTCGACAAAGCCTACGCGCAGGACAAGGCCCCGGACGGCGAGCCGATCCGGCATGCCAACATCCGAGGGCGTGGCTACTATCACTGACAGGAGAAGATATGCTCACGCATCCCACCTACGATCGCCTGATTGCGCTCGGGCTCACCGGTATGGCCAAGGCGCTGGAGGAACAGCGGCAACAACCAGACATCGCCGCGCTCGCCTTCGAGGAGCGCATTGCAATGATGATCGACCGCGAGGCCATCGAACGTGAGAACAAGCGGCTCATCACCCGGCTCAAGTTCGCCTGCCTGCGCCAATCGGCGGTCGCCGAGGACGTAGACATGAAGGCGCCACGCGGGCTCGACAAAGCGCTGTTCCAGAAGCTCATCGCCGGCGACTGGATCGATCGCCATCAGAACCTGATCGTCATCGGCCCGACCGGGGTTGGCAAGAGTTGGCTTGCGTGTGCGCTCGGTCACAAGGCCTGTCGCGACGATCGCTCCGTCCTGTATCAGCGTGTGCCGAGACTGTTCGATGCCTTGGCGCTGGCACGCGGCGATGGCCGTCATAGCCGGATGCTCAAAACCCTGGCACGCGTCGAGCTCCTGATCCTCGACGACTGGGGGCTCGCTACGCTGACGCAAGAGCAAGGGCGCGATCTGTTGGAGATCGTCGACGATCGGCACAATCGCGGCTCAACCATCGTGACAAGCCAGCTGCCGGTCGATCATTGGCACGAGGCGATCGCCAACCCAACCGTCGCCGACGCCATCTTGGACCGCCTCGTCCACAACGCTCATAGGCTCACCTTGAACGGCGACAGCATGCGTAAAGCCGCCGCCAAAACCGTCAGGGCTTGACGCAGGTCCGGAGCCGTGACCCCCTTGCAGCTGTCGACGGGAGCGCTGTCCGCGATCATCGGAATGCTGTCCGCAATCGATCGGAACCACTGGCCGCCTTCAATCGGAATGGCTGGCCGCTTTCATCGGAATCCGCAT
>JAIEOV010000106.1 GCA_019750135.1 Reyranella sp.
AGCAGCAGCGAGGAGGCGAAGATCGGCGGGATGACGCCCGAGGTGTTGATCTTGAGCGGCAGGTGCGAGGCCTCGCCGCCGTACATGCGGTTGCCGACCTGGCGTTTGGGATACTGGACGACGATGCGCCGCTGCGCCGTCTCCATGAACACCACGACCGCGACCACGACCACGACACCGATCATCAGGGCGATGATGAACAGTGCCGACAGGGCGCCGGTGCGCCCGAGCTCGAGGGTCTGGACCATGGCGCCGGGCAGCGCCGCCACGATGCCGGCGAAGATGATCAGCGAGACGCCGTTGCCGACGCCGCGCTGGGTGATCTGCTCGCCGAGCCACATCAGGAACAGCGTGCCGCCGACCAGGGTGACCACGGTGACGAAACGGAAGAACAAGCCAGGATCGATCACGACCGGCCCCATCGACGCCGTCTGGCTCTCGAGGCCGACGGCGATGCCGTAGGCCTGGAAGGCCGCCAAGACCACCGTACCGTAGCGCGTGTACTGGTTGATCTTCTTGCGGCCGGCCTCGCCTTCCTTCTTCAGCGCCTCGAGCGACGGCACGACCGTCGTCAGGATCTGCATGATGATGGAAGCCGAGATGTACGGCATGATCGAGAGCGCCAGCACCGACATGCGGCCGATCGAGCCGCCCGAGAACACGTCGAGCATGCCGGCGATGCCGCCGGCATTCTGCTGGAAGATCTCGGCCAGGGCGTGCGGATCGACGCCGGGCACCGGGACGTAGGCACCGATACGGAAGACAACCAGCGCGCCCACGGTAAACCACAGTCGCTTCTTGAGCTCGGTCGCCTTACCGATCGCGCCCCAGTTCAGGTTGGATGCAAGTTGCTCGGCCGCGGACGCCATGGAACCTCACGCGTGAAGGGTTCAGGCCGCCTCGGCTTGGGCCTTGGGCGGCAGCTCGACCTTGCCGCCGGCCTTCTCGACCGCGGCGATCGCCGACGCCGAGGCGCCCGCGACCTTCACTTCGATCTTGGTCTTGATCTCGCCTTTGCCAAGGAGGCGCACGCCGTCCAACGACTTCTTGAACAGCCCGGCGGCCTGCATGGCGGCGGCGTCGATGGTCGTGCCGGCGTCGAGCTTGTTCTCGTCGATCGCCTTCTGCAGCGTGCCGAGGTTGACCACCTGCCAGTGCTTCTGGTGCGGCGGCAGGAAGCCGCGCTTGGGAATGCGGCGGTAGAGCGGCATCTGGCCGCCTTCGAAGCCCTTGATGGCCACGCCGGTACGCGACTTCTGGCCCTTGACGCCGCGTCCCGACGTCTTGCCCTTGCCCGAGCCGATGCCGCGGCCGACGCGCATACGGCCCTTGCGGGCTCCGGCGTTGTCGGCGATTTCGTTGAGTTTCATCGTCGATCCCTTCAAGCCACCGACTTAGGCGGCCTTGTCGTCTTCAACGCGCACCAGGTGGCGCACCTTGTTGATCATGCCGCGCACCTCGGGGGTGTCCACGAGTTCGCGGCTGCGATGGCGCTTGTTCAGTCCCAGGCCGATCAGCGTGGCGCGCTGGTCGTCCGTGCGACCGATGTGGCTGCCGGTCTGGGTGATCTTGATCTTCTTGCCTTCGGCCATGACCGTGCTCCTTAAGCCGTCGCCTCGGCGGCGCCGGTCGTTTCGTCACGGCGGCCCAGCAGGTCGCCGACCTTCTTGCCGCGGCGGGTGGCCACCATGCGCGGCGAGTTGAGCAGCTGCAGCGCCGCGAACGTCGCCTTGATCATGTTGTGCGGGTTGGACGTGCCCACCGACTTGGCGACGATGTCCTTGATGCCGAGCGTCTCGAACACGGCGCGCATCGGGCCGCCGGCGATGATGCCGGTACCGGCCGGGGCGGCGCGCAGCGTCACCTTGCCGGCGCCGAAGCGGCCCTTGACGTCGTGATGCAGCGTGCGGCCGTCGCGCAGCGGCACGCGGATCAGGCCGCGCTTGGCCGCTTCCGTCGCCTTGCGGATCGCCTCAGGCACCTCGCGCGCCTTGCCGGCGCCATGACCGACGCGGCCACGCTGGTCGCCGACCACCACGATCGCCGCAAAGGCGAATCGCCGGCCGCCCTTCACCACCTTCGCCACGCGATTGATGGTGACCAGCTTGTCCTTCAGTTCGTTTTCCTCGTCGCGGTCGCGGTCGCGACCACGATCGCGCGGGCCACGGCCGGAACCACCGGGTGAACGAGCCATGTGCTAACTCCTCAGAACGACAGGCCGCCCTCACGGGCGGCAGTGGCCAGCGCAGCGACGCGGCCGTGATATATGTAACCGCCGCGGTCGAAGACGACTTCCTTCACACCGGCGGCGATGGCGCGGGCGGCAATCAGCTTGCCGACCTCGACCGCAGCCGACTTGTCGGCCCCGGTCTTGATCTTGCCCTTGACGTCGGCGTCGAGCGACGAAGCCGAGGCGAGCGTCGCCCCCTTCTTGTCGTCGATGACCTGGGCGTAGATGTGCTTGCCCGAGCGGAAGACGCTGAGGCGAGGACGGCCGCCGGCGGCCTGGCGCAGCGCGTAGCGCGTGCGCCGTTGACGGCGGGCAAAGAGAGCGTTGGTCTTGGACATGATCGGCCTCTACTTCTTCTTGCCTTCCTTGCGCCGGATCGTCTCGGTCGAGTACTTGATGCCCTTGCCCTTGTAGGGCTCG
>JAIEOV010000146.1 GCA_019750135.1 Reyranella sp.
TGCGCGGCGACAATCAAGGTGAGAACCGAGCGACAATCAGGATGAGAAAGCGCCGGTGGGGGTGGGTCGAAGGGAGGGCGTAGCCCGACCGGAGAGCCACCCCCACCGGCGTCGCGTTTGGCGGCCGGCCGGGGTTGGGCGAGGTGTCGATCCGTTCGAGTACGAGGATCGAGATCTTGCCTGGCCTCCACATCAGCGACCACCAAACGAGGCTGTATATGAGCTACCGACAGACACTGAGCGTCGAAGCTGCCGCGGCGAAGGCCGGGTTCTCGACCGCGACCGGCTACCGGATCGAGGCTGATCCGCGTCTGCCGTCGCAAAAGCAGGCGCCGCGAGGACGACGTCGGCCCGACCCGCTGGAGGCCTATTGGGAAGCCGACGTCGTGCCGATCCTGCAGGCCGCTCCCGGCATCCGCGCCGTCGCCGTGCTCGACGAGTTGCGCCGCCGTCATCCCGAGCTGAATCCGAACGTGCGCCGCACGCTCGAACGGCGGATGAGCGCGTGGCGCGCCCTGCATGGCCCGGAGCAGGAGGTCATCTTCCGCCAGGAGCACGAGCCCGGCCGGCTGGGCCTGTCGGACTTCACCGACACCACCGCGCTTGGCGTCTCGATAGGCAGTGTCGCCTTGGATCACCGGCTTTATCACTTCCGACTGGCGTTCTCGGGCTTCGAGCATGCCCACGTGGTGCTGGGCGGCGAGAGCTTCGTGGCCTTGGCTGAGGGGTTGCAGAATGCCCTGTGGGCGCTGGGCGGCGTGCCCAAGGAGCATCGCAGCGACAGCCTGTCGGCGGCGTTCCGCAACCTCGCGGCCGATGCCCAGCAGGATCTGACGCAACGTTACTGCAGCCTCATGGGTCACTACGGTATGACGCCGTCGCGCAACAACGCCGGCATCGCCCACGAGAACGGCTCCATCGAAAGCGCGCACGGCCATCTGAAGAAGGCGCTGGACGACGCCCTGCTGCTGCGCGGTAGCCGCGACTTTGGCGACCTCGACGCCTACCGAGCCTTCGTCGACCAGATCATCGGGCGGCACAATGCCAACAACCGCAAGCGCATCGCTCTGGAGCGCGCCGTTCTGGCACCGCTGCCGCAGCGGCGCACCACCGACTTCGAGGAGAAGATCATCCCCGTCACCTCGAGCGGCGGCTTCATCCTGCGGCGCGTCTTCTACACCGTGCCATCGCGTCTGATCGGCCATCGCCTGCGCGTGCGCATCTTCGATGACCGGCTTGAATGCTTCCTCGGCACCACACCAGTCGCAACGCTGCGGCGCGGCCGGCCGCTATCGGAGAACAAGGGCGGCCATGTCGTCGACTACCGGCATGTCATCCACGCTTTGCGCCGAAAGCCGATGGCACTGCTCAATCTGGTCTACCGCGACCAGCTGTTCCCGCGGCCAGCCTATGCTCGCGCCTTCGAGGCCTGGCGTAGCCAAGGTGACGATCGGCGCGCCTGCAAGGTCACTGTCGAGCTGCTGGCGCTTGCCCATGAATGTGCCGGCGAAGCCGAGCTGGCGAGCCTGATCGGCGCCGATCTCGACGCCGGCCGATTACCCGATCCGGCCGAGCTGCGACGGCGGCTGCGGCCACAACAGGCCGCGATCCCCGACGTCGCCGTCGAGCTGGCGCCGCTCACGATCTACGACGAACTGGCGGCAATCGACGTCGCGGCCGACGCCGGCCTGGAGCTGGAGGTCGCGCCATGACTGCGACCATGACCGTCGACGCTGCCCGCGTCGAGCTGCTGCTCTCCGAGCTGCGCCTGCCGAGCATGAAGGCCATCTGGCCCAAGCTCGCCGCTCAATCCGACAAGGAAGGCTGGCCGGCCGCAAAGTTCCTCGCCACTCTGGCCGAGCACGAGGCGGCCGACCGCAGCCGTCGCCGCTTCGAGCGCCACCTGGTCGAGGCCCGCTTGCCGCCCGGCAAGACGCTGGCCGCCTTCGACTTCGAGGCCACCCCGATGGTCTCCAAAGCCCAGATCATGGCGCTCGCCTCCGGCGACGTCTGGCTCAAGAGCGGCGCCAATCTGCTGATCTTCGGACCGCCGGGCGGCGGCAAGAGCCACCTCTCGGCCGCCATCGGCCTGGCGCTGGTCGAGAACGGATGGCGCGTCCTGTTCTGCCGCACCACCGACCTCGTCCAGCGCCTGCAGGTGGCGCGCCGCGAGCTCGCCTTGGAAAGCGCCATCGCCAAGCTCGACCGATACGACCTGCTGATCCTCGACGACATCGCCTATGTCTCCAAGGATCACGCCGAAACCAGCGTGCTCTTCGAGCTCATCGCCGCCCGATACGAGCAGCGCTCGCTGCTCATCACCGCCAACCAGCCGTTCGGCGAGTGGGGCAGGATCTTCCCCGATCAGGCCATGACGCTCGCCGCCATCGACCGCCTCGTTCATCACGCCACCATCCTCGAGATGAACGTCCAAAGCTATCGCCGCAAAGCCGCTGTCGACCGCAAGCGCGGACCAGGACGGCCGCCAGCTCACGCCACGCCAAAGGAACTCGAAAAGGCCGCCGATGATTGACGCCCAGCGACAATCATTCCTCACCCTCAGCGTCAATCAGCTTGCAAACGCCGCCGGCCCAAACAATCATCTCGACAACTGGCCGCCTCTCCTCATCTTGATTGACGCTGGCCTCTCATCCTGGTTGTCGCGCCATA
>JAIEOV010000097.1 GCA_019750135.1 Reyranella sp.
CTCCGCTCTGGCCTTCTCTTCGACCCTTGCCCTTTCGGCAGCCTCCGCTGCCGCCGTGCGCTCGGCAGCCGCCTTCGCCGCAACGACGGCCTTGGCTTCCGTTGCCTTGGCGGCCGCGGCGTCCTCCGCCTCGCGGGCGGCGATCGCCGCCTTGATCGCGGCGGTGGCCGCGGCGCTGCGCGGCGAATCGTCGGGAACCGGCGAATAGCGCCGGGCAAGCTCCGCGGAAAGCCGCGCCAGCGATTGCTGGAAGTGGGCGTCGTCGCCGCGGTCCGGCGGCTCGCTGCCGGGCGGCTCCGGCGCGCGGCTGGACTTGAAGAACAAGACGGGCTCCTGGCAGGAGGCCCAAGCCTGCCTGCTCGCGGCCTACGGAGTCAGTGACCAATCGGGGGCAGCGCTATATCCCATGGCGGGACAGTCAGGATCCGCCCCGGATCTTCGGCACGCCCGCGAGCAGCGCGGTGACTTCGGCCTGGCGCGTCGTGCCGGTCTTGGCCAGCACGGCCTTCACCTGCGACCGGACCGTTTCACGGGTGACGCCGGCAGTGTCGGCGATCTGATCGATCGTCTGGCCGCGCGTGAGCTCGCGGGCCACGCGCGCCTCACCGGCGGACAGGTCGAACAAGGCGCGGATGACGGGGGCGTCCGGAGCCTCGGGGGCGGCAACGGGCGTGACCACGAGCACCGCAAGCCCTCCCTCGAAGAGGTCCTGCGATTGGCCGGAGGTCGGCACGACATGAACGACGGCAGCGTCCGATTCGCTGACGCGCGAGGCGAAGGATTGCACGCTGTCCTTGGACGGCTCGAAGAGTCCGGAGAGCGCGGTCTGGAGCAAGCCCTGGGCATGCCTGTCGACGAGGCCGATCCGGCCGCGCGCCAGCCAGCGAACATGCGCCGTCGCCTCCATGAGCTGATTGGCGGCCAGCACCCGGCCGTCGCGATCGAGCACGGCCGCGGGCAATCCCACGAGAGCGAGGGCCTCGGTTGCCGCATTGAGGCGCTGCAGGCGCCAACGGGTCGCCAGCATCCCGGCCCGCGCGATATGGGGCCGGAAGGAATCGAGCGCCGCGATGCTGCGTCTGTCGAACGCCGGCTCGGAGTCGCGGCGTTGGACGTGCACGACCAGGGAATCGCCGTGCGGGATCTGGATGGCGGTTGCGGCGGCGTGATTCCAGCCCCATTTGCGGCCCCATTCCTTCCGGAACGGTTCTGCTTCCCACTCCTGTTCGGAAAAGAGATCGAGATTGCTCAGGAAACCGGACCAGTCCTTTCCCAGCAGTCGCGCGGTGGTCTGGGACCTCGCCGCGATGTCGGTGGAGAGATACTGGAGAAAATCGTGCTCCACCGGCTTGCTGACGGCGTAGCCGGCCCAGGCGTCGCTGCGCCGCGTGAGCAGGACAATGCCAGGCGTGTCGGCCGAACGGCCGATTTGCTCGAGGATCGCCGGCCATCGCTCGGGAAAGGCCGCCGCCTCGTAGATGTCCTGGATCAGTGCTTCGCGATCGACCACGCCCATCCGCTTACGCTTTGAATGCCGACCGGTGTTCGGTGACCGGCAGCGAATTTCCCCCGTTTCCGAATTCTACCGTCCCTTGCGCGACATACGCCAGCGATCGAGCCGCGGCGCCGTTCACTGAATTCGAGCTTGCACGGTCAATATGTCTGGTTATATACTACAGTAATCTACATGACGACAGTTGAGCCTGGAGCCTTCCATGAGCCGTCGCGCCACCCCTGTCATCCCCGAAGAAGCCGACGAATCCGAGGAGGTCCTCGATCCGCACGTCCGCATGGTGCGGTCCGATCCCCGCTCGGCCTACTACGACCCGCGTTATGCACGACCGGTTTCGTCGGCGCCGCCGGGCGGCTGGGGCGAGATCGACAGCTCCTTCCTCGACCCGGCGCGGGCGCCGGTCCCGGCCTTTCCCCTCGATCTCCTGCCGCCGTTCTGGCGCGACTGGATCGGCGACACCGCCGGCGCGCTGGGCGTGCCCGTCGACTACGTCGCGCTGTCGGTGCTGGCAGCTGTGAGCGGCCTCTGCGGCGCCGGCGCCAGCGTGCGGGTGGGGCCGCGCTGGGCCGAGCCGCTGGTGCTGTGGCAGGCGCTGGTCGGCGCGCCGTCCAGCGGCAAGTCGCCGGCGATGGCCGCGGTGCGCGAGCTTCTGGCGGCGGTCGACGCGGAAAAGGCGAGGGAAGGAGACGGTGACGGCGCGAAGGCGGATGGCGAGGCTTCGTGCGATTCGCTGGTCGGGGAGACCTCGCTCAGCGCTGTCGCCGACGCCGTGTCCGCCAACCGGCGCGGCGTCGTGCTGTGGCGCGACGACGGCGCGGAGTGGCTCGCCGGCGCGCCCGAAGCCGCGCGCCGGCAATGGCTGAAGGCGTGGTCGGCGCAGCCGCTGTCGCTCGCCAACCGCCGCAGCGTGCCGCGCTTCGCGGTGAGCCTGCTGCTCGCCCTGCCGACCGATCGCGTCGTCGACCTTTTCGGCGGCGAAGAGCTTCTGGCCCGTTTCCTGTTCGCCTGGCCGGCGCCGCCCGCGCATTGTCCGCTGGGCGCCGCCAAGCCTGCGCGCGACGGCGAAGCGCTGGCCGCGCTGCGGCGCATTGCCGGCAAGACGCGCACGGCGGAGGATCCAATGGAGCTCGCCATCGACGAGCGCGGCCTCAAGGCATTGGACGGATTCCTGGCCGGCCTTGCCGCCGAGCTGCACGATGTCGTCGTGCACGAGACCGACGGCCTGGAGATGGCGTGGCTCGGCAAGGGACGCGGCACGGTGGTCCGGCTGGCCGGCGTGCTCGAGCTTCTGGCCTGGTCGGAGCTGGGGCCCGCGGGCCCGCCCGGCCAGCTCGGCGCCGAGCAGATCGAGCGCGCCGTGCGCCTGTGGTCGGACTACTTCAGGCCGCACGCCTTCGCCCTGTTCCATCGCACGGCCCCCAGCGAACGCGACCGCCAGGCGCGCCGCGTCGTGCGTTGGATCTGCCAGCTCGGCCTGACTGAAGTGTCGCGGGAGCAGGTGCGACGCGAGGGCCTGCAACGCAGCGTCGATGCCTTGGATGCCGATCAGGTGCTCTATCGCCTGCAGCAGGCCGGCATCGTCGAGAAGGTCCACTTCGAGATCCCGCAACGTGGCGGCCGACCCCCCAACCGGTGGTGTGTCAATCCGCGACTCGCCACCACGCTGTCGGGCGGAAACGGCGGAAACCCCCGGAAACCTCCCGGTGATCGTCGTCCCGACCGGAGCGGACCACAATCATCACGCTGCTAGAGCGGTATGAGATGATTCCGAATCGGAAGGGGATTCCCAAGAGGGCCGAGAAGTGATTCAAGATGCTGGCTG
>JAIEOV010000109.1 GCA_019750135.1 Reyranella sp.
TGGTCGATTCCGGCGGCATCTGCTCGCCCGACATCTCGCGGCTGAAGTTCACCAAGCTGCGCCGGCCGATCTGGCCGCTGGACGGCATCAACGAGCCTTACGCCGGGCTTAAGCCGGCCTAGCAACCAACGGCGGGCTTCCTGCGTTGATTTCCGGCTACGCCGGAGGTGTGCGCTTTGCGTCCGATTTCAGAGCGACTGCCACGCTTTGCAGTCATTGGTACAGTTAGTGTCGCCGTCGCGGCAGGAGCCTTCTATCTCTTCGATCGCACGGGGGCTGAAGCGCCGGCGGCTGCGCCGGCAAAGCAGGCTGCCACGAGCCAGCCGCGTGCCGATTTGAGCGACGTGGACGCCCCGCCGGATGAAGCGTTGAGCGATCGCGCTTTTCACTTGGTGGCCCAGGCGCGGCGCCTGGCCGACAGGGGCAAGTCCACGGAAGCCAACGCCAAGCTCGACGAGGCCGACAAGCTGGTGACCGGCCTCAGCGAGACGGCCGAGGCCCGGCGCAAGATCGCGGCGCTCGCCACCCCCGACGGCCAGTTCGCGCTGCAGATCGCCCGCGCCCGCACCGCCGTCGGCAACGACGATTATCCCGAGGTCGACAAGGCGCTGGCCGAAGCCGCCAGGCTGAAGCCCGGGGCGCCCGAGATCGCCGAACTGCGCCAGGCCATGCAGGCGACGCAGCAGAAAGACGCCAAGCGCAGCAGCCAGATCGCCGATCTTCTGGCGAGCATGCGCGAGGCGATCGCGCGCAAGGACATCGCCGGCGCCGACCGCGCCTTCAACGAGGCCACGCGCATCGACGTCCTTGATCCCGCGCTCGACCAGGCGCGCGTCGAGCTGGCGCATGCCCATGAGGCGGCGCGCGACAAGAACTAGCTGCTGGCACCGATGCCAGCCTCCGGTTTTTTGGCGGTCTACGGTCCGCCAAAATAGGACCGTAGTTTACTCGAGATAGAACTTAGATTATATTAGGCCGCGTGGCGCCTTGCAGCGGCTCCGCTCTATGCTTCGTTCATCCGATACCCATCGCGCCCAGCCGCAGCCGGGCCGGCCCGTCGGGCCGAGCGAAAAACCGGTAGCGGAAATAGCGGGAATGTCCGAATTCGCCGGCAAGCCCCATGGCTAGTGGGTCGACTTCCGACGCATCGCTACGACCTCCGGCGGAAACCTCGCGAACCTCGGAAACTGATCAGGGTCAGGCGCCGGGCCGCGCCGGCAGGCAGTTGTAGAGGCTGTCGAGGATCGCGTCCTTGTTCTCCACGGCGAAGCGCAGGTTCGGCGCATAGCCCACCGGGCAGGCGGTGAACATCCAGCCCGCCGACAGATCCACAGCCGAGCCGAACCACGCGCCGGGCGGCACCTCGCGCTCGACGACATGCTGGTCGCCAAGCGCCATGAAGAGGATGACGACCGGGCTGTCGCAGCTGTTGCGGGTGCCATACTCCGCGCCGGCATGGCCCCAGCGCGTGCATGCCTCCATGTGCGCCTTGACGGGCTGTGCGGCGACGTCCGATGCGGCCAGGGCCAGCACGGCGCCGCACAGGGCTCCGCACCGGGCCGAGATCATGCCTTTGCCCGGAAGAAGGTCGTCAGCACGAAGCGCCGCCCGCGGGTCACCGGCAGCACCTGGTGCAGCAGCGAGCAGGAGAAGACGGCGGCGGCGCCCGCAGGCGGGCTGACGCGCACGCCGGCATATTCGGGGAAGATCAGCTCGCCGCCCTCGAAGTCGTCGTTGAGGTTGAGCGACACGGCGAAGGCCCGGTCGGCCGTAGTCGGCGCGCCGTTGTCGCGATGGGCGCCGAAGAAGTGCTTGCCGTCGGCGCTGTAGGACAGCACGACGTGCGAATCGAAGGTGAACTGGCGGTCGAAGGCGAAGACCTTGGTGAGCTCCGGCCCGATGCGATAGGCGAGACGATCGGAGACCGCCTTCAGCATCATCGGCTCGACGATCGTGTAGTCCTCGGTCCGCTTCAGATGGTCCATGTTGACGTTGCCGTAGCGGCTCGACACGCCGCTGTCCTTGTGGTCGCCCTTGCCCCACAGCCGCACGAGCTGGGTGCAGAAGTCGGACTCGAAGACGCGCGGCAGCACCAGGACCGGCGCCATCGGCGTCTGCAGCAGCAGATCGCGCCCGCCGTCGCTGCGCACCGAGCGGGCGAGGCCGTCCATCGCCTCAGAAGCGGCAGGGAGTGCGCGGCTGTCGAAGGTGGCGGCGATGCGCTGGTTGGGATCGAGCACGATCACCCGCATGCGCAGCACGCCGCCGGCCCCCAGGCCCATGCTTCCCTGGGCCAGCAGCGCCGCCAAAAACCTGCGGTCGGGGTCGCAGAGCAACAGCGGCGCTTCCGGCGTGCCGCCGAGCTTCGCCCAGGGCGCCGCGGCGCCGGCCACTGGGTTGCCGGCCACCACGACGGGCACCACGGCGGCCTTCGCGCAGGCGTCGATCAGCGCGGCGAACTGGCCCGCGTCGAGATTTGCGAGGTCATCGACAGCGACCAGCGCGACGGGTTCGCCGATGAACGACCAGATGAACTTGCGATGCTTGCCGTCGAGGCTTGGCAAGGCGAAGTCGGGAATGCGGTCCCCGGGACGAAGGCTGAGCACGGTGTTCATCGTCAAAGAGTATACACTGCCGGGCATGTCCACGCGGGCTCTGATCGGAAGTCTTCTCGCCGCAATGGCCGTTGCCAGTACCAGCGCATCGGCGGGAGAGTTCGTTACCATCGACAGCGGCACCAAGGCGGAGCCGGTGCGCCTCGTCGGCTATCTGGCCCGGCCGCAAGGCGCAGGGCCGTTCTCGGCCGTCGTCCTGCTGCACGGCTGCGGCGGCTTCCACAGCTCGATGATCTCGTGGGCGGACCGGCTGTCGCGCTACGGCTACGCCGCGCTCGCCATCGACAGCTTCGGTCCGCGCGGCATGGACGACCACTGCGGCGGCTTCTTCTTCCCTGAGCAGGCGGCGGACGGCTATGCGGCGCTCGGCCATCTCGCGGCCCAGCCGTTCATTCGCGCCTCGCACGTGGCGCTCATGGGCTTTTCCATGGGCGGCGGGTCCGTGCTGGCCGCTCTGGAGAAGGGCGTGCTGGAGCAGCGCTACACGGACAAGTTCCAGGCCGGCATCGCCTTCTATCCGGTCTGTCGGTTCGCTTCGGGCATCATGACCGGCCCGGTGCTGGTGATGGTCGGCGACAAGGACGACTGGACGCCGTCCTCCTCGTGCGAAGCCATGGTTGCCGGCCGCTCCGAACTGGGTGCGCCGCGGACACAAGGCGACCGCTCGTCGATCGAGCTGGTCGTCTATCCCGGCGTGCATCACGACTTCGATCAGCTCGACCTGTTCCTGGCGCCAGGGCGGGGCGTCACGGTCAAAGGGCATCGCGCCGAATTCAACGAAGAGGCCATGCGCGACTCGATCGTGCGCGTGCGCGATTTTCTGCAGCGAACGATCGGAGATCGGTAACCGGGACCAATGCCCGCGAGGGCAATGGTGGG
>JAIEOV010000021.1 GCA_019750135.1 Reyranella sp.
CGTCGGACAAGAACCCGTTCGTCGCGGGTCCGCTGAAGCGCACCGACTGCTCGCCCGTCACCGACGGCGCGGCGGCGGTGATCCTGACCGACGTCACGACGGCGCTCGGCATGAAGCAGGCGATCGCCTTCCGTGCCGCCGAGCAGGTCAACGACTTCCTGCCCATGAGCAAGCGCGACATCATCAAGTTCGAGGGCCCGGCCCGTGCGTGGAAGAAGGCGCTGGCCTCGGCGCGGCTCGACCTGCTCGATCTGTCGTTCGTGGAAAGCCACGACTGCTTCACTTCGGCCGAGCTGATCGAGTACGAGGCGATGGGACTGACGGCTCCGGGCGAGGGCGAGCGCGCCATCCACGAGGGCTGGGTCGAGCGTGACGGCAAGCTGCCGGTCAATGTCTCCGGCGGCCTCAAGGCCAAGGGCCATCCGGTCGGCGCCACTGGCGTCAGCATGCACGTGATGTCGGCCATGCAGCTCTCGGGCACGGCACCCGGCGCGCTGCAGCTGCCCAAGGCCAAAATCGGCGGCGTGTTCAACATGGGCGGCGCCGCCGTCGCCAACTACGTCAGCATCTTGGAGCCGTTGCGCTGAAACAATGCGTCTTAGCTGCGTGGGCCCCCGACGGCCTCGAAGCCATCAAGTAGTCTCATAAGGACGATCGCCTCGTCGCGATGGGCCTCTCGCCCTTCGATTTCGTCGAGGCGATGGCGCACGAGATAGTATTCACTTTCATTGCGCAGCCGCCCGCGTTTGACGATGCGGGCCAGCTTGGCGGAATCGCGGGAGAGGAAAATCCGGCGCCTCTTCCTCGAGAATTTGTCGGAAGGCCTTGGTCAGACGCTCTCGGATCGGGGCGGGGTAGCCTTCAAGTATCATGAACGTGTCTCGCAGACCTTGTTCCATGCCGTTTGCCATGGATGAGCGCCGGACCTTTTTCTCAGGATCGTTCAGCCAGCCGGTGAATTTTGCCTTCGCGTCGATCCAGTTCTGCGCATACATCGCTGCCCGTGGATCATCACATTTCATGAGTTCTTCGTTGAAGCGATTGTACACGATCAAATAGACGTCAAAGCGGCTTCGGCGTTGCCTTTTACTGCGTAGCGTGTCTTTGCGCTCAACCATTTTTCCAGCATCCTCGAGCGGCTGCGCTGATCATCAAGCTTCAAGGACCTCGATTTCGCCTTCGATCAGGCGATTGAGGTCCTTGATGCGGTCAGGCGGCAGCTCATGGTAAGCCGCCTGGGGATTGGTTGCGACCTGCGTCAGGAAGACGTGCGCCTTCACTCGGAAGCGCACGAGCGCCACCAGCTCCTCGCCAGTCATCAGCCACGAATGCTGGTCGTTACCGACTTCGGCCGTTGCTGCACTGAGGATACGAAGCGTGCGCCTGACCGGCGGCAGTGCGCGATAGCCGGCGCCTTTTATGGTGGCGAGCTCTTCCCGAGTCACAGCCAGATGGAGCAGCGACTTCCCAAACTGCTCTTGATTGCGACGGCGCTCAGCGGCCCACCAGTCGTTCTGCCACTCCTCGTACCCGAGCAGCATGCCTTCGAGGCGTTCGAAACTGTCATTCCAACCCGCTTTGCGGGCAGCCTCAGCCACAAGCTTCCAGGCAGGAATACGCCACTCCTCGCCTTTCAGCGTGTAGTAGACGGTGCGATAGCCCTGGAAAAAGCGGCCTCGTGAACGGATCGGCTCGGCGAAAGGAACGAGTTCCACTTCCTTGTGCAGCAAACCGGCAGCAACGTGACGATCGAACCGATCTTCACCAGGGAAGCTGTGGGGCGGATACTCCCAGTCCATCCGGGCAAGCGGTTTTCGTTCCATTTGAAGAGTTCTGTCTCGCGTCCCGCGGGATCGAAGCCCAGCCTGAAGTGCCGAGTGACGGCCGTAACCTCATGCGGTTCCAGCCGGTAATGCATCTCGAAGTCCGGATCGTCCTTTGCATCGATGCCGATGAGAGCACGGAGCTCGTCTGGACGCTCGACCGGTGAACATGGTCTCGAAGGCCGGATGGCCGTAATCCGGATCGATCGCTTGCAAGATGAAGCGCAGTGGCTGCATGCTGTTCAAGAAGCACCTTTCTTGGGGCAAGGGAAGCAACCGGTGCAGCAAATCAGTCAGAGGGAAAGTGACGCCATCCTGGGCGCCATGCGCCAGATTGCGCTCGCGAGCGGCCACGCCATCACCTGCGCCGATACCACGAGCGTGCTCGCGGCCGCGCGATACCTGCTGCGCCGGCGCGACTTGTCGGACATCGGGACACTGCCGGCGGTGACGCCCTCCGATCTCGTCTCCACCCTGCGCGGCAATCCGGAACTGGCGCGCGAGGCGGTGAAGTATCTCGCCGTCATGGCGCTGGTCGACGGCGCGCTCGATCACCACAAGCTCAGACGGGTGCTGGACTATTCCCGCGCCCTCGACGTCGAGGCCGACTACCTCACCGACCTTGTCGAGGCGGCGTCGGGCCACCTCGCCTGGGCGACCGCCGACATGTGGCGCAAGAATTTCGACAGCGTGCTCAGCCGCTCATCGGAGGGTCTCGATCCGAACACGTGGATCAGGCCATATGCCGACGGCAACGCCGACCTGGCGCTGATGGCCCGCTACGAAGCGCTGGGCAAGCTGCCCCAGAACACCTTCGGCAAGGCCCTGTGGGACTTCGACAAGAAGAACGGCTACCCGTTCCCCGGCGACCCGGAAGCGCTGAACGCGGGCTTCGGTACGCCGCACGATTCCACGCACGTGATTTCGGGCTACGACACCAGCGCGCGCGGCGAGCTTCTGGTCTCTACCTTCACGGCCGGCATGCATCCGATCAACCCGATGAGCGGCCACATCCTGCCGGTGATCTTCTTCTTCCATTTCGGCGAGCAACTGAACGACGTCGGCCACGCCGGCACCGGCGGACTCGATCCCGATGAGTTCTGGCACGCCTGGGCGCGCGGCGCCGAGATGATAATCGATATCTTCGATCCCAAGTGGAACGTCTGGGACTGGGTCGAACGCGACCTCGAAGATCTGCGGCGCGAGTGGAACGTCACGCCCGCTGGTCGGCGGCCCTGACGATCAGCTCTTGCCGTCAGGCTTGCCGCGGTCTCGTGCGAACATCGGTTGGCTGGTGGCCGCCTGCTTTTCCCGCGTCTCGGGGTCTGCTTTCGCGTCCTTGCGATAGAGGTGCCAGGCGAAGCCGCCGGCGCCCACCAGGACGACGACGGCCAGTACTTCGTAAAGCGACATCGATGGCCGTCAGACCACCGGGCTCGCGCCGCCATCGACGTTGATCGCGACGCCGTTGATGAACGAGCCTGCATCCGAGCACAGGAAGCACGCCATGCGCGCGAACTCCTCGGCTTTGCCCATGCGCCCGAGCGGGATGCGGCCCTTGGCCATGCCGGCCAGGAACTCCTCGTAAGTCTTGCCCTCGCCCGCCGCGGTCTTGTGACGGCGCACCCACTGGTCGCTCTCGATCAGGCCGACCAGCATGGCGTTGACGAGCACGCCGTGCGGCGCGTTCTCGTGGCTGAGCGCCTTGGTGAGCGCCATACCGGCGGCGCGGCTGACGCTGGTCGGCGCCGAGTTGCCGTTGGGCGCCTTGGCGCCGATGTTCAGCACGTTGACGATGCGGCCCCA
>JAIEOV010000096.1 GCA_019750135.1 Reyranella sp.
GCCTCTACTTCTTCTTGCCTTCCTTGCGCCGGATCGTCTCGGTCGAGTACTTGATGCCCTTGCCCTTGTAGGGCTCGGGCGGGCGCAGGCTGCGGATCTCGGCCGCGAGCTGGCCCACCTTCTGGCGATCGGCGCCGGTGATCTCGATCTCGGTCGGCTTCAGCGCCTTGATCTGGATGCCGGTGGGGATCGGCACCTCGACGTCATGGCTGAAGCCGAGCTGCAGCTTGAGGGCCTTGGCATCGGCCTGGGCGCGATAGCCGACACCGTTGATCTCGAGGTTGATGGTGAAGCCGTCCGACACGCCCTTCACCAGGTTGCTGGCGAGGTTGCGCGCCGTGCCCCACTGCATGCGGGCGCGACGGCTCTCGTTGCGCGGCTTGAAGTTGAGCGCGTTGCCGTCCCGGGTGACCTCGACATCGTCGTGCACCGTGAACTGCAGCTCGCCACGCTTGCCTTTGGCCTTGAGATGCTGGCCCTTGAGATCGACCGTCACCCCTGCGGGGACGACGACCGGGTTCTTGCCGACGCGCGACATGGTTAGAACACCCTGCAGATGACTTCGCCGCCGACATTGGCGGCACGCGCCTCGGCGTCGGACATGACGCCGCGCGGCGTGGACAGGATCGAGATGCCAAGCCCGTTGAAGTGGCGCGGCAGCTCGCGGATCTTCGAATAGACGCGGCGACCCGGGGTGGAGACGCGCTTGATCTCCTTGATGACCGGACGGCCATTATCGTACTTCAGCTCGACGCGAAGCTCCTTCACGCCCGGACGAAGCTCTTCCTCGAACCAGCCGCGGATGTAGCCCTCGCGCTGAAGCACATCGAGAACGTTCGACCGCAGACGCGAGGCCGGCACGGTCACGCTGTCGAGGCGCGCCGACTGGCCGTTGCGGATGCGGGTCAGCAAATCACCGACAGGATCTGTCATAGACATGGTCTACGGCCCCCGTTACCAGCTCGACTTCACGACGCCGGGCAAAGCGCCCAGCGAGGCGAGCTGACGCAGCGCCAGGCGCGACAGCTTGAACTTGCGATAGACGGCGCGCGGACGCCCCGTGATCTCGCATCGATTGCGAATGCGCGTCGGCGAAGAGTTGCGCGGCAGCTTGGCAAGCTTGAGCCGCGCACCGAAACGCTCTTCCGGAGTCAGCCTGTCGTCGACAGCCATCTCCTTCAGCTGTTCGCGCTTGGCGGCGTACTGCTGCGCCATCTTGATGCGCCGGTTGTTCTTCTCGACAGAGCTCGTCTTGGCCATTTTTTTCTCCGGCCTCAGTTCACGAACGGGAAGTCGAAAGCACGGAGAAGCGCTCTGGCTTCCGCGTCCGTCTTCGCCGTCGTGCAGATGATGATGTCCATGCCGCGCACCTGGTCGACCTTGTCGTAGTCGATCTCGGGGAACACGATCTGCTCCTTCAGGCCCATGGCGAAGTTGCCACGGCCATCGAACGACTTGCCGTTGAGCCCGCGGAAGTCGCGGACGCGCGGCAGGGCGATGTTGATCAGGCGATCGATGAACTCGTACATGCGGTCGCGGCGCAGCGTGACCTTGGCGCCGATCGCCATGCCCTCGCGCAGCTTGAAGGTCGCGATCGACGTGCGCGACTTGGTCACCACCGGCTTCTGGCCGGTGATGGCCGCCAACTCGGCCGCGGCGCTATCGACGGCCTTGCGGTCGTTGACCGCCTCGCCGACGCCCATGTTGATGACGATCTTGTCGAGCTTCGGCACCTCGAAGGCGTTCTTGTAGGAGAACTCCTTCGTGAGCGCTTCACGCACGGTCTTCGTGTAGTGTTCTTGCAGTCGCGCGGGCATGGCCCGTTCTCCTAGCGGTCGATGGTTTCGCCGGAACCGCGCGCGAAGCGCACCTTCCGACCGTCTTCGAGGAACTTGAAGCCGATCTTGGTCGGCTTGTCGGTCTTGGGGTCGAGCAAGGCCACGTTCGAGACGTGGATCGCGGCCTCGCGCTCGATGATGCCGCCCTGGTCGGTGCGGCTGGGCTTGGTGTGGCGCTTGATGACGTTGACACCCGACACCACCACGCGCTGGTCGGCGGCGTTCACGCGCAGGACGTCGCCGATCTTGCCCTTGCTGCGGCCGGCGATGACCTTCACGCGGTCACCCTTCCGGATCTTGAGCTTGTTGGCGGTCATTTAGAGGACCTCCGGCGCGAGCGAGATGATCTTCATGAACTTCTTGGCACGCAGCTCGCGCGTCACCGGTCCGAAGATACGGGTGCCGATCGGCTCGTCCTGCTTGCTGATCAGGACGGCGGCATTGCGGTCGAAGCGGATGGCACTGCCATCGACGCGACGCAGCGGGAACGACGTGCGGACGACGACGGCGCGGTGCACCTCGCCCTTCTTCACGCGGCCGCGCGGGATCGCCTCCTTGATGGAAACGACGATGACATCACCGACGCTGGCATACTTGCGGCGCGAGCCGCCCAGCACCTTGATGCACTGCACTCGACGGGCACCCGAATTGTCGGCGACCTCGAGGTTGGTACGCATCTGGATCATGACTGTCGCTCCGTCCTAGGCCTTGGCTGCCTCGACCAGAACTTCCCAGCTCTTGGTCTTGGACAGCGGGCGGCACTCGCGGATGCGCACGAGCTCACCGACCTTGCCCTTGTAGGCATTGGCCTCGTCGTGCGCGTGATACTTCTTCGAGCGGCGAATGAACTTCTTGTAGATCGGATGCTGAACGCGCCGCTCGACCTTGACGACGATGGTCTTGTCCATCTTGTCGCTGACGATGACGCCTTCCAGAACTCGCTTCGGCATGTCTTGCTCCTTAGCCCGCGCTCTTCTCGCCCAGCACCGTCTTGATGCGGGCGATGTCGCGGCGCACCTGGCGCACGCGACCCGTCTTGCCGAGCTGTCCGCCGGCCTTCTGGAAACGCAGGTTGAATGCTTCCTTGCGCAGGCTGCCGAGCTCTTCCTTGAGCTGGTCCTGGGTCTTCGGGCGGAGATCGCTGGCCTTCATGACTATCTCCTCAGCCTTCGGCGCCGACGCGGGCGACGAAGCGCGTCTTGATCGGCAGCTTGGCGGCGGCCAGCTCGAGCGCCTCGCGGGCGACCTGGACCGGCACGCCGTCGAGCTCGAACAGCACGCGACCGGGCTTGACGCGGGCCGCCCAGAATTCCGGCGCGCCCTTGCCCGAGCCCATGCGGACCTCGGCCGGCTTCTTGGACACCGGCACGTCGGGGAACACGCGGATCCAGACGCGGCCGGCGCGCTTCATGTGGCGTGTGATGGCGCGGCGGGCCGCCTCGATCTGGCGCGCGGTCAGGCGGTCGGGCTCCATCGCCTTCAGGCCGAAGGCGCCGAAGTCGAGGTTGAAACCGCCCTTGGCGGCGCCGCGGATACGGCCCTTGAAGGCCTTGCGGTACTTGGTGCGCTTGGGTTGCAGCATGATGTCTTACGCGTCCCTCTGCTCCGAACGCTCGACCCGGGCGGGCGTGCGCTGCGGGGCGGCTTCCTCGGCGCGCTTGTCGTGCGCCATCGGGTCGTGGGCCATGATCTCGCCCTTGAATACCCAGACCTTGACGCCGCAGGTGCCGAAGGTGGTGAAGGCAGTGGCGGTGCCGTAGTCGATGTCGGCGCGCAGCGTGTGCAGCGGCACGCGACCCTCGCGGTACCATTCCATACGGGCGATTTCGGCGCCGCCCAGGCGGCCCGAGCAGTTGATGCGGATGCCCTGGGCACCAAGACGCATGGCCGACTGCACGGCGCGCTTCATGGCGCGACGGAAGGCGACGCGACGCTCGAGCTGCTGGGCGATGTTCTCGGCGATCAGCGTGGCGTCGATCTCGGGCTTGCGGATCTCGACGATGTTCAG
>JAIEOV010000101.1 GCA_019750135.1 Reyranella sp.
GCGCAGAACATCACCATGGTCTCGCGCATCACGCCGACCTCGGGCAAGGAGCTGACGGTGCTGGAGCAGATCCTGGGCAACGTCGGCAAGTTCAGCGGTCCCAGGCAGCAGAGCAATCCAGGCGCGCCGACCGGCGGCGGTCCCTGATCCACGCCACGAGGCAAAAGAAAAAGCCCCGGTCTTGCGACCGGGGCTTTCTCTTTGGATCCTGATGTCAGCTCAGTGCGCGAGCACGGCGAGCAGCAGCAGGGCCACGATGTTGGTGATCTTGATCATCGGGTTCACGGCGGGGCCCGCCGTGTCCTTGTACGGGTCGCCGACGGTGTCGCCGGTGACGGCAGCCTTATGGGCGTCAGAGCCCTTGCCGCCGAAATGACCCTCTTCGATGTACTTCTTGGCGTTGTCCCAGGCACCGCCGCCCGCCGTCATCGAGATGGCGACGAAGATGCCGGTGACTATGACGCCGAGCAGCATGGCGCCGACCGCAGCGAAGGCATCGGCCTTGCCGGCGATCGCCGCGATCACGAAGTACAGCACGATCGGCGACAGCACCGGCAGCAGCGACGGAATCATCATCTCCTTGATCGCGGCCTTGGTGAGCATGTCGACGGCGCGGCCGTAATCCGGCCGGTCGGTACCCTGCATGATGCCGGGCTTCTCCTTGAACTGCCGGCGAACCTCCTCGACCACCGACTGCGCGGCGCGGCCGACGGCCAGCATCGACATGCCGCCAAACAGGTACGGCAGGCCACCGCCGATCAACAGGCCAACGACGACATAGGGGTTCTGCAGCGAGAAGCTCACCGCCTTCACGCCGAGCTTGCCCTGGGCGATGAAGTAGTCGAGGTCCGAGGTGTAGGCCGCGAACAGCACCAGCGCACCGAGGCCCGCCGAAGCGATGGCGTAGCCCTTGGTGACCGCCTTGGTGGTGTTGCCGACGGCGTCGAGCGCATCGGTGTTCTTGCGCACTTCCTTCGGCAGGCCCGCCATTTCGGCGATGCCGCCGGCATTGTCGGTGACCGGGCCATAGGCGTCGAGCGCCACCACCATGCCGGCGAGCGCCAGCATGGCGGTCGTGGCGATGGCGATGCCGAACAGGCCGGCCAGCACGTAGCAGATCACGATGCCGGCGCAGATCAGCAGAGCCGGCAGCGCGGTGGCTTCCATCGACATCGCGAGACCGGCGATGACGTTGGTGCCGTGGCCGGTGACCGAGGCCTGGGCCACCGCCTTGACCGGACGATAGTCGGTGCCGGTGTAGTACTCGGTGATCCACACGATCAGGCCGGTGATGGCGAGGCCGACCAACGAGCACCAGAACAGCGTCATGCCGGTGAACTGGCGGTCGCCGACCTTGAGCACGGTGGCGTTGCCGATCACCCAGTCGGTGACGAACCAGATCGCCGGGATCGACAGCACGGCGGCCGCGATCACGCCCTTGTACATCGCCCACATGATGCCGCCGTCGGAGCCGAGGCGGACGAAGTAGGTGCCGATGATCGAGGTGATGATACAGGCGCCGCCGATGGCCAGCGGATAGACCATCAGCTTGTAGACCAGCGCCGGATCGGCCGCGAAGAAGATCGAGGCCAGCACCATCGTGGCGACGGTGGTCACCGCGTAGGTCTCGAACAGGTCGGCGGCCATGCCGGCGCAGTCGCCGACGTTGTCGCCCACGTTGTCGGCGATGGTGGCCGGGTTGCGGGGGTCATCTTCCGGGATGCCGGCTTCGACCTTGCCGACCATGTCGCCGCCGACGTCCGCACCCTTGGTGAAGATGCCGCCGCCGAGACGGGCGAAGATCGAGATCAGCGAGGCGCCGAAGCCCAACGCGACCAGCGCGTCGATCATCTCGCGGCTGCCCGGCGCGATGCCCATCTTCATGAGGACCGCGAAGTAGCCGACGACGCCCAGCAGGGCGAGGCCCGCCACCAGCATGCCGGTGACCGCGCCCGCCTTGAAGGCGAGGTCGAGGCCCTGCCCCAGGCTCTTCTGCGCGGCGACGGCCGTGCGCAGGTTGGCGCGCACCGACACGTTCATGCCGATGAAGCCGGTCGCGCCCGACAGCACCGCACCGATCAGGAAGCCGACGGCGGCATGCTTGCCGAGCAGGATGAAGAGGACGACCAGGACGACGACGCCGACGATGGCGATGGTCGTGTACTGGCGGCGCAGGTAGGCGGCGGCGCCCTCCTGCACGGCCTGCGCGATCTCTTGCATGCGCGCAGTGCCGGAATCAGCGGCCATGACTCGCGACGCGGTCACCACGCCGTAGAGCACGGCGATGATACCGCAGGCGATGACAGCCCAGATAACGGTAGACATTGTTGGCTAACCTATTGTTTTTGACGGCATTTCCAGCCTTGCGCGTGCCGAAGTGTCAGGATCTCCCCCGGCGCGAGGCGGGCGGAAAATGGCAGAACGCCACAATCTGCGCAACCCGTAGCCGGGAAAAGCCCCGCTGCGTCAAGGGCTTGGCTTCAGACGCGGGCGGGATGGCGCAGGCGGAAAACGCCGATGACCAGGAAGGCGATCAGCACCAGGGCAAGCGCGAAGTAGTTCAGCATCGCCCAGCCCTGCACTTCCAGCACGACGGAGGCCATCAGGCTCGCCGTCGCCGTGGTGCCGAACACCATGAAGTCGTTGAAGGCTTGCGCCTTGCCGCGCTCGGACTGCCGGTAGGTCGTCGTGAGCAAGGTCGTGGCACCGACGAACATGAAGTTCCAGCCCACGCCGTTCAGGCCGAGCGCGATGCGGAAGTGCCACTCGGTGACGCCGGTCAGGGCGACGACGACGCCCAGCACCAGGAGCGCGATGCCGACCATCATCATGTTGAAGACGCCGAAGCGGGCGATCAGGTTGCCGGTGAAGAACGCCGGTATGAACATGCCCATGACGTGAACGAAGATGGTGACCGGCGCTTCGGTCGCCTTGAGGCCGCACATCACGATGGCCAACGGCGAGGCGGCCATGACGAAGGACATCACGCCGAAAGCGATGACCGCGCCGGCACAGGCAACCATGTAGGCCGGCTGCGTCACGATCTCGATCAGGGGGCGCTGCGGACCCGATTGATCCTCCGCCCTCACGGGCGGGAACTCGATGAACCCCAGCACGGTGAAGACGATGGCATGGATGACGATGACGGCGCAGAAGCTCGCCTGGAACAGCGGCAACCAGAGATCGGGCGTGAGGCGTGCCAGGCCAGGACCGAGGATGCCGGCGATGACGCCGCCCGACGTCACGTAGGAAATCGCCTGGGCGCGGAAGTGGCCGGGCGCCAGCTCGACCGCGGCGAAACGGTAGAGCTGCATGTTGGCGACGGCGTAACCGAGGCAGAGGCCGCCCAGGCACATCACCAGGAAGCTGCCCATACCGAGCCCGACCGCCGCGAGGGAGGCGCCGACCATGCCCATCAGCGAGCCGGTGCGAAAGCCGAACTTGCGGCCGCGCCGCATCATCAGCAGCGACGCGGGGAACACCGAAAGCATGACGCCGAGGTGCTGCATGGTGACCGGCAGGTTCGCCCACATGCGCATGTCGGGCGACACGATGGTCAGCACGGCGAGCGCCGAGGAGGCGAACATCAGCGTGTTGCTGCTCTGGGTCAGCGCCTGGCAGGTGGCGAGGAGCCCGATATTGCGCAGCGAACGGCGCGGCATGCCGCCGCCCGATACCGGTTGCGTCTCCTCGACCTTTATCGATCCATCCATTGGGCGCGCACTCTAGTCGCCCGGCTCCCCTGCCCCAAGCGAATAGGCGGCCACGCAGTGCAGCTATGACTTACGTTTACTTATGGCCGTCGACGCCGCAGCGACACTAGAGCGGCGAGCGCTTAATCGGAAGCGTATCCGGCCTGTTTGAGGTAGTTCCAACATTCCTGCTCGGTGTAGATGGCGCAGATGTCGCCGATGGCTTGCCAGAGAGCCTCGATGGTTCTTGCGCCGATGCGTCT
>JAIEOV010000061.1 GCA_019750135.1 Reyranella sp.
CAGCTCACCTGGAACAGCGGCCAGCGCGTGACCGTCACCGACCGGGGCGACTGGCTCGACTGGACGGTGGCGCTGGCACCGCACGACGGCCCGGGATCGGTGCGCGGACTGCTGGGCAGCAACGGCGGCGCGGCCTCCAACTTCCAGCTTCCCGACGGCACCGTGCTGGTCCAGCCCAGCGCCGACGTCCTCCTCACGGTCTTCGCCGACGCCTGGAGCGTGACGCCGGGAGCCTCGCTGCTGGACGACGGCCCGGCGCCGGATGTGCAGGCGGCCCACGCCGGCGCTTGGCATCTGCCCTTCGGCACGTGAGCGCCACTGCTCGACCCACTTCCATCCGGTCCAGAAGCCGAAGCGGCTTCGCTTCGCTACAGCCCTACCGTCATCCCGACCGGAGCCTCGCGTAGCGAGGCGGAGCGGAGGGACCTTTTTGGTCGGTGCATCGACAAAAGAGATCCCTCGACTGCGCCGCCCTTCGGGCGGCTTCGCTCGGGATGACGCGAATAGCTGCTACAGCCCCACCGTCATCCCGACCGGAGCGCGAAGCGCGGAGCGGAGGGACCTTTTTTGTCGGTGCATCGACAAAAAAGATCCCTCGGCTTCGCTCGGGATGACGGGAACTACTTCAGCGGCAGGAACAGCTCCGCCACGGCCTCATGCTCCGGCACCTCGGGGAAGAAGCTCAGCCGCTGGCAATAGATCGGGAAATCGCGGACCTCCTCGCCGCTGGCCGGAAGCCAGTCGCGATAGAGGAAGAGGGCGGCGGGTTCCAGGTTGTCGGTGTAGCCGACGACGCGCAGCACCGCGCAGCGGCCGCCCGGAATCTGGCCGGCCTTGATCGCCTCGCCGTCCGGCCCGATCTGCTGGTCGATCAGCCGGTCGATCGCCCGGTCGGTCCCGACACAGAGGTCGATGCTGTAGTCGGCCGGTGACTCCGGCCGCCGCACCGAGCGCCACACGTTGAAGGTCGGACTCGTCCTGGGGTGCAGGCCGGCGGCCTTGCGCCACGCGATGAATCGCCGGATGGTCGCGCCGAGCGTCGCCGGGTCGCCGCGATGCTCCAGGATCGCCACCCGCGTGGTCGGCACCTCGCGGATCGTCACGTCGTCGGTGGTGAAGGTCTCGTGCATGAGCTTGCTCCTCGCAGTGTCGAGAGGCCCGAAGGCCGCAAGCCACGGCTCCCAGTCGGGAGACTTCCGGAACGACGACGGCGATTGCCCGAACCGTTGCCGGAAGGCGCGGGCGAAAGCGTCCGGTGCGTCGTAGCCGGCATCCATCGCGACCTCCGTGACGCTCCGGGCGTCGCTGTAGGCCAGCCGGTAGGACGCGCGCTTCAGGCGGGCCAGCTGGACGTAGCGATGCACGGACAGCCCGAAGGTCGCCGTGAACTGCCGGTGGAAATGGAACTTCGAGAAGGCGGCAACACCGCTCAGCGTTTCCAGGTCCAGGTCACGATCGAGATGCCGGTCGACATGGTCCAGCACCCGTCGCATCCGGGCCTGATAGGTGTGCAGCGCCGCCTTCATCGTCCTCCTCCGTGGCGCCGCCAGTTGGCCGCCGATGGCCATGAGGTGCTCGACCGATCTTGCGGTTCGGACTCCAACCCGCTTCGAGCATTTACCCCAATTAACTGCCCGAACGCTTCGCCCCATTGCATGATGGCGGGCATGCCCGGCCTCGCCGTTGCAGCTGGTCTGCATGCGTTCGACAGCAACGCGAAGGAGCAGCATCATGGCAATCAAGACCGTCGTTCTGGTCCATGGCGCTTTTGCCGACGGCTCTTGCTGGGCAAAGGTCATCCCGCTGCTGGCGAAGCGCGGGCTGAAGCCGGTCGCTGTCCAGAATCCGCTGAGCTCGCTGGCCGACGACGTGAAGGCCGCTCATCGGGTCATCGGCATGCAGGAAGGTCCCGTCCTGCTGGTCGGCCATTCCTGGGGCGGCGCGGTCATCACGGAGGCGGGCAACCATCCCCAGGTGAAGGGCCTCGTTTATATTGCGGCCGGTGCGCCGGACAGCGGGCAGTCGTTCGCCGACTGGTGGAAGGACTATCCGCCCGCGCCGGGAGCGGCCGAGATCAAGCCCTATGGTGAAGGCTATGTCGCGCTGACGCTCGACGGGGTCCGCAAGCACTTCGTGCAGGACATCCCGTCGGACGAGGCCGACATCGTCTATGCGACCCAGGGGCCGCTGGCCGTGAAGTGCTTTGGCGACAAGGTCACCACGGCGGCGTGGCGCTCCAAGCCGAACTGGTACCTCGTCGCCGAGCAGGACGAGACCATTCCTCCCGCCGTCGAACGCGATTCCGCCGCCCGGATGGGCGCCGAGACCCTCGTGCTGAAGAGCTCGCACGTGCCAATGCTTTCCCAGCCCGAGGTCGTCGCGGACTTCATCGCCAAGGCGGCGGCCTCGCTTTAGGCTAGACCCCGATGCCGCCGGCGATGTTGACGGTCTCGCCGGTGATGTAGCCCGCCGACGGCCCGGCGAGGAAGCACACGGTTTCCGCAACTTCCTCGAGGGTTGCGATGCGGCGGATCGGATGCATGTCCAGGATAGCGTCGCGGTCGGGAAGTTCGCCGGCGACATCGGCGGCCATGTCCGTGGGCATGATGCCCGGCTGCACGACGTTCACGGTGATGTTGCGCGGGCCGAGGTCGCGCGCGATGCCCTTGGCGTATCCGGCGACCGCCCATTTGGTTCCGGCATAATCGGCGACACCGGGGAAGGGGACGACGGAGCCGAGGCGGGAGCCGATGAAGATGATCCGGCCACCGTCGCTCAGCCGAGGCGCCGCCGCCCGCGTGGTGGCGATCGTGCCCAGGACATTGACCTGCCATTGGCGATTGTAGCGCTCGCCATCGAGCCCGGGATCGTCGACGCGCTGGCCCTGGATCGCGATGGCGGCATTGTTCACCAGGATGTCGAGCTTGCCGAATTCGCCGATCACCGCCTCGATCAGGGGCTTGGCGGAAGCCAGGTCGGCCTGGTCGCTCCGGATCGCGACCGCGCGCCTGCCTTTCGCCTTGAGCTTCGCCACGACCGCCTCCGCCTTGGCGGCCGACGCGGCGTAGCTGATGGCGACGTCCGCGCCGTGATCGGCGAACGCTTCCGCCGTCGCCGCGCCAAGACCGCGCGAGCCGCCCGTGATCAGCACGACCTTGCCCGTCAACATGTTCGACATGGGAGTCCTTTCACTATTCCGTAACGATCATTATAGTAACGACTGGTATGAAATCTGGACCGGGACTGTCAAGCGGTTTAGTAATGGTCGTTATGGAAAACACCGGGTCGCCCTGATGGGACGTCATCGCGAATTCTCCGAGGAGGCGGCCCTCGACGCGGCCCTGTGCGTCTTCTGGCGAAAGGGCTACGAGGGCACGTCCTACGCCGACCTGACGGAGGCGACGGGCGTCGAGCGGCCCGCCCTCTATTCCGCCTTCGGCAACAAGGAAGCGCTCTTCCGCCGCGCCCTGGCGCGCTATCACGAGCGCTATCTCGGCTACCTTCCCGAGGCGCTGGAGCTGCCCACGGCGCGCGAGGTGGCGGCTCGTTTCCTGCGCGGCGCCGTCGAGCTCAACACGCGCTATGCCGACCGCCGGGGCTGCTTCGGCATCAACGGCGTCCTGGCGGGCTCGGACGACGCCGAACCGATCCGCCAGGCCCTGATCGAGTATCGCGCCACCGGCGAAGCGCAGCTGCGCGAGCGGTTCGCGAGGGCGAAGGCGGAGGGCGATCTTCCCGAAACGGCCGACCCCGCCACCCTGGCCGCGTACGTCATGGCGGTGACGCACGGCATCGCCGTACAGGCAAAAGCCGGTTTCCGCCGCGACGTTCTCCAGGCCGTGGCCGAGCAGGCCTTGGCCGGGTGGCCGGAGAAACCTCGCTCCCGTCGGGCAGCCGGACACCGCAAGCGATAGCCCCGCGCCCCGTCATGATCTTCCGGACCGCGCGCTTCCAGGTGCGCCACGATGGCGCGTATCACCAGTGGAGGAGGATTCCACCCGAAGAATAGT
>JAIEOV010000116.1 GCA_019750135.1 Reyranella sp.
CGCTCGAGCTGCTGGGCGATGTTCTCGGCGATCAGCGTGGCGTCGATCTCGGGCTTGCGGATCTCGACGATGTTCAGGGCCACCTCGCCCTTGGTCATCTTGGCGAGGTCGCCGCGCAGCTTCTCGATGTCGGCGCCCTTCTTGCCGATCACCACGCCCGGACGGGCGGTATGGATGGTGACGCGGGCGCGCTTGGCCGGACGCTCGATGACGATCTTGGCAACACCCGCCTGGCTGAGCCGCTCGCGCAGCACCTTGCGGATGTGGATGTCCTCATGGAGCATCTTGGAGTATTCGCCGCCTTCGGCGTACCACCGCGAATCCCAGGTGCGGTTGATGCCGAGCCTGAGACCGATGGGATTGACCTTCTGACCCATTACTTGTCCTCCGCCTCGGCGCGCTCACGCACCACGATGGTGAGATGGCTGAACGGCTTGATGATGCCGGCGGCACGGCCGCGGCCGCGCGTCTGGAAGCGCTTCATCACCAAGCCCTTGCCGACGGACGCTTCGGCGACGATCAGGCGATCGACGTCGAGGTTGTGGTTGTTCTCGGCGTTGGCGATGGCCGAGTTCAGCGCCTTCTTCACGTCGCGGGCGATCCGCTTTTTGGAGAAGGTGAGCTCGTTGACGGCCGACGCCGCCTTCTTGCCGCGGATGGTGGCGGCGACGAGGTCGAGCTTGCGCGGGCTGACGCGCACGGTGCGCAGCACGGCCTTGGCCTCGTTGTCCGCCTGGCGGCGGGGATTGGATGGCTTGCTCATCGGTTAGTCCTTCGAGACCTTCTTGTCGCCCGAATGGTTATGGAAGGTACGCGTCGGCGAGAACTCGCCGAGCTTGTGGCCGACCATTTCCTCGGTGACGTTCACCGGGATGAACTTCTTGCCGTTGTAGACGCCGAACGTCAGGCCGACGAACTGCGGCAGGATCGTCGAACGCCGCGACCAGGTCTTGATGACCTCGCTGCGCACGGTCTGACGCGACTTCTCGGCCTTCTTGATGAGGCTCCCTTCGACGAAGGGACCCTTCCAAACGGAACGTGCCACTGCCTATCTCCTCGTCAGCGCGTCGCGCTACGGCGGCGGATGATGAACTTGTCCGTCGCCTTGTTCTTGCGGGTCTTCTTGCCCTTGGTCGGCTTGCCCCACGGGGTCACCGGGTGGCGGCCGCCCGAGGTGCGGCCTTCACCGCCGCCGTGCGGATGGTCGACCGGGTTCATGGCGACGCCGCGAACGACCGGGCGACGGCCGAGCCAACGCTGGCGGCCGGCCTTGCCGATCACGATGTTCTGGTTGTCGGGGTTCGACACCGCGCCGACGGTGGCCAGGCACTCGCCCGGCACCAGGCGCAGCTCGCCCGAGTTGAGCTTGATCTGGGCGTAGCCCGCGTCCTTGCCGACGAGCTGGGCGTAGGTGCCGGCCGAGCGCGCCAGCTGGCCGCCCTTGCCGATCTTGAGCTCGACGTTGTGCACGATGGTGCCCACCGGCATGTTGCCGAGCGGCATGGCGTTGCCTGGCTTGATGTCGACGCGCTGGCCCGACACGACCTCGTCGCCCGCCTTGAGGCGCTGCGGCGCCAGGATGTAGGCGAGCTCGCCATCGGTGTACTTGATCAGGGCGATGAAGGCCGACCGGTTGGGGTCGTACTCCAGGCGCTCGACGGTCGCCGCGACGTCGAACTTGCGGCGCTTGAAGTCGACCAGGCGCAGACGCTGCTTGTGCCCGCCGCCCATGTGGTTGCTGGTGATGCGGCCGTGGTTGTTGCGGCCGCCGGTCTTCTTCTTGCCGCGCGTCAACGCCTTGACCGGCTTGCCCTTCCACAGGCCCGTACGGTCGACGATGACCAGCTGCCGCAGCGACGGCGTGATCGGCTTGTAAGTCTTAAGAGCCATACTTCTGTCCCCCGTCCTACAGGCCCGTGGTCACGTCGATCTTGTGACCCTCGACCAGCGAGACGATCGCTTTCTTCCAGTCGCTCCGCACGCCGGGACGGCCGCGGAAGATCTTCTTCTTGCCCTTCACGGTGACGGTGTTGATCGCCTTCACCTTGACCTTGAACAGGCCTTCGACGGCCTGCTTGATCTCGGGCTTGGTGGCGTCCGACGCGACACGGAAGGTCACCTGGCCGTGCTCGGAGCCGTTGGTGGTCTTTTCCGTGATCAGCGGCGAGCGGATCACCTCGTACATGCGGGCGCGGGAAACGGTGGCTCCCACGGCGGCCCTGTTCGCCTTGACGCTCATTGCAGGCGCTCCTCGAGATGCTTCACGGCATCCTTGGTGAGCACCAGCGTGTCGCGGCGCAGGATGTCGTAGACGTTGGCGCCCTGCTGCGGCAGCACATCGACGTGGGCGATGTTGGCCGCGGCGCGCGCGAAGTTGGTGTCGACCT
Source organism: Reyranella sp. (assembly GCA_019750135.1). GTDB lineage: Bacteria > Pseudomonadota > Alphaproteobacteria > Reyranellales > Reyranellaceae > Reyranella. The sequence continues at coordinate 2,388 of JAIEOV010000116.1, forward strand.
CGGCCCCGGCGATGACCAGCACGCTCGACACGCCGAGCGCGCCGAAGTGGGTCTTGAGCTGGGCGGTCTTGGGCTCCGGCAGCGTCGCCGCCTCGACCACGATCAGCTTGCCCTCGGCCGCCTTGGCCGACAGCGCCGTGCGGAGCGCGAGCTTGCGCACCTTCTTCGGCAGGTCGGAGGCATGGCTGCGAACGACCGGGCCGAAGGCCTTGCCGCCGCCACGGAACTGCGGCGCCGCCTCGTTGCCGTGGCGGGCGCGACCGGTGCCCTTCTGGGCGTACATCTTCTTGGCCGTCGCCGTCACTTCGGCGCGACCCTTGCTCTTGTGCGTGCCTTGCTGGCGGCGCGACAGCTGCCACACGACGCAGCGCTGCAGGATGTCCTTGCGGACGGGGACGGCGAACACGCCGTCGGCGAGTTCGATCTCGCCGGCGCTACCGCCCTCGATGGTCTTGACTGCGATCTTCATGGTTCCGTCCTTAAGCCGCAGGGCCATCAGCGTTGGGGGCAGCCGCCGGGGCTTCCGCTGCCGGAGCCGCCGCCTCTCCAGCAGCCTTGCGCAGGCCAGCCGGGTACGGAGCGTCCTTGGGACGGGCGCGCTTGGAGGCGTCCTTGACGATGATGTAGCCGCCGCGCGGACCGGGGACGGCGCCGGAGACCAGCAGCAGGCCCTTCTCGTCGTCGGTGGCGACGATCTTGAGGTTCTGCGTGGTCACGCGCTCGTGGCCGTAATGACCGGCCATCTTCTTGCCGGGGAAGGTGCGGCCGGGATCCTGGCGGTTACCGGTCGAGCCGTGGCTGCGGTGCGAGACCGACACGCCATGGCTGGCTTCCAGGCCGTGGAAGTTCCAGCGCACCATCGAGCCGGTGAAGCCGCGGCCGATGGTGGTGCCGATCACGTCGACGAACTGGCCGGGCACGAAATGGCTCGGCACCAGCTCGGCGCCGACTTCGAGCACGGCGTCCTTGGCGACGCGGAACTCGACCAGCTTCTTCTTCGGCTCGACCTTGGCCTTGGCGAAGTGGCCGCGGTTGGGCTGGCTCACGTTCTTGACCTTGGCCTTGCCGTAGCCGAGCTGGAGGGCGGTGTACTTGTCCTTCTCTTCCGAGCGGACAGCGACGACCTGGAGCTGATCCACCTTCAGAACGGTCACGGGCACATGCTCCCCGGCGTCATTGAAGACGCGGGTCATGCCGACCTTCTGGGTGACGAGACCGCAACGCATGGTCCTGTTCCTTCTCTTCCTGTCCCTTAGGCGCCGAGCTTGATCTCGACGTCCACGCCCGAGGCGAGGTCGAGCTTCATCAGCGCGTCGACCGTCTGCGGGGTGGGATCGACGATGTCGAGAACCCGCTTGTGGGTGCGGATCTCGAACTGCTCGCGCGACTTCTTGTCGATGTGCGGCGAGCGGTTGACCGTGAACTTCTCGATGCCGGTCGGCAGCGGGATCGGACCGCGAACCTGCGCGCCCGTCCGCTTGGCCGTGCTCACGATCTCGCTCGTCGACGTGTCGAGGACGCGATGATCGAAAGCCTTCAGCCGGATTCGGATATTGGTGTTGTCCATGGTCTTTGCTCGCTTGGCGCTGGCAGCCGTTACTTGACGATCTTTGTGACGACGCCGGCGCCGACGGTACGGCCGCCCTCGCGGATGGCGAAGCGCAGGCCCTCGTCCATGGC
>JAIEOV010000120.1 GCA_019750135.1 Reyranella sp.
AGCCGTATGCGAGAAAACCGCACGTACGGTTCGGAGGGAGGGGGCGGCACTAGCCGCTCCCTACCCCTATCGGAAGACGAAGAGCGGCTAACGCCTGATTCCCTTCATATCGATCGGCAGGTGATAGGCTTCCTTGCCCAGGGCATCGACGCGCGTCCAGAAATCCTGGCCTGCAGCAAGACCGCTTGCCGCCTTCGTCGCCGATTGGCGGAAGATGTTCCAGGACCGTGGATGCAGGCGGCTCGCCTCCGCGAAGTGCAGGGCAGCCTCGTCGTCGTTGCCTTTCAGCTTCAGGTGCTGTGCCAGCCGGAAGTGGGCGTGCGCCCGGGCCGCGCCGGCGTCGGGCAGGCGCAGGTGCGCGCGTGCGGCGTCCTTGTCGAACGCGTGCTCGCTGTCCTTGCCCTTCAGCACCCAGTCGCGGATGGCCTCGACATAGACCGACTTCATGTGCACGCGTTCCTCGACCTGCTCGGGGCTCATCTGGCCGGTCGTGCGGTCCATGTAGCGGAAGGCGTCGGACGACCCGGCATTCTCCGGCGGCCGCACGATGTGCCCAGCCTCGTCGATCCACGTCGCCTGCGGGACGTTGACGATGTGATAGAGCTCGGCGACGTGATGATCGCGATCGATCAGGCAGGGGTAGGTGGGTGACGCCGCCTCGACCCAGGGGCGCGCCGCCTCCGGCTCATCGAGGGCGACGGCGATCACCGTGAAGTTGTGCCTGGAGAGTTCCTGGTAGAGTTTCTGCCACACGGGCAAGTCGGCGCGGCAGCCTCACCAAGAGGCCCAACTGACCAACAGCACCTTCTTGCCGCGTTGCTCAGCGAGCGAGTGTCGCTGGCCGGCAAGGTCGGGCAGGGTGAAATCCGGCGCTTCGAGCGACTGCAATTGTGCCGATCGCGACGCCGCGCTCTCGCCCAGCACCCAGGTCCCGGTCGAGGCATCGTGGGCCAGCGGCAGGTCCATGTGGCGCCACAAGGAAGCTGCGTTGACCTCGTCACCGGCGACGAACTCGCCGGCCCGATGGGGCGGGACGGGGACGCAGACCTCGCCCTTGCAGAACCCTTCGGGCTTCAGGGCCCATCCTGTCGCTCTTTCCAGATCGCCGGCGGACAGCCAGAGATCTTCGCCGGAGGCCCGGCGTGATTGAACGGCGGTTTCACCCTGTTCGGTCAGCAGTGTTGGCATGTCGGTCTCCTTGGTGCCGGCAATGCTGGCACGCTTCCCGGTGTCTCAAAAGTCACGAAGCCGAAACTTCGGCGCATATTGACCAAAGTAATTGATCAATAACTATATTCATGATACACTGCTGCGATGGACGCGCGTTCCGGCATACGATCACTGCGGCTCCACGGGCCCCAAGGGGGCGCCGGAGGGGGCTGCGCAAAATGCGGGAACTGCGCGAATTCCTCCGTCGCTCGCCTAATCGATCGTCCGAACCTTGACGTAGCTGCCCGGCGCATCCTCGATCGCCGGCAGGCCGCCTTGGCCGGGCACGCGCGCGGGTACCTTGGCACCCGACTTCGCCGACAGCCATTTATCCCAGTCGTGCCACCACGAGCCCGGGAATTCCTGCGCGCCGGCCCGCCATTCATCGAGGGTAGGCGGATTCTTCGCCGTCTCGTTCAGCCAGTGCTGGTACTTCTTGTTGCGCGGCGGGTTGACCACGCCGGCGATGTGGCCGGAACCGGCCAGCATGAAGCGCACCGGCCCGCTGAAGATCTGCGTTGCCTTGTAGACCGACTTGGCCGGCGCGATGTGGTCTTCCTTGCCGGCCTGCAGGTAGACCGGAATGGAAATCTTGCGCAGGTCGATCGGCACGTTGTCGATGGTGAGCCCGCCCGGCTTAACCAGCAGGTTCTTCTGGTACATGTTGCGCAGGTAGTAGCTGTGCATGGTCGCCGGCATGCGCGTGGCGTCGGCGTTCCAGAACAGCAGGTCGAAGGGGAAGGGGTCCTTGCCCATCAGGTAGTTGTTCACCACGAACGACCAGATGAGGTCGTTGGCGCGCAGCATGTTGAATGTGGTCGCCATCTCGGATCCTTCGAGATAGCCCTTCTTGCTCATCGTCTCCTCGAGGCTGGCCAGCTGGTCCTCGTCGATGAACACGCCGAGTTCGCCCGGCTCGGTAAAGTCGACCTGGGCGGTGAAGAAGGTGCAGGCGGCGATCCGGTCGTCGCCGCGCGCCGCCATGTAGGCCAGCGTCGTCGCCATCAGCGTGCCGCCGATGCAGTAGCCGATCGCCGAGACTTTTTCGGCGCCGGTCGCCTCTTTGATGGCGTCGAGCGCGGCGAGGGGCCCCAGCTTCATGTAGTCCTCGAACACCAGGCTGGTCAGCTGCTCGTCGGGATTGACCCAGGAGATCACGAACACCGTGTAGCCCTGCTCGGTCGCCCATTTGATGAAGGAGTTCTCGGGCTTGAGATCGAGGATGTAGAACTTGTTGATCCACGGCGGCACGATCAGCAGCGGCATCTCGTAGACCTGCTCGGTCGCGGGCGCGTACTGCAGCAGTTGCATCACCTTGTTCTGGTAGACGACCTTGCCTGGCGAGGTCGCGACGTTGCCGCCGACCTTGAAGGCCTTCATGTCGGTCTGCCGGATGGCCAGCGTGCCCTTGCCGCGCTCCAGGTCGGTCAGCAGGTTCTGCAGGCCCTTCAGCAGATTCTCGCCCTTGCTCTCGACCGTCGCCTTCACGACCTGCGGGTTGGTCATGGCGAAGTTGGAGGGCGACATCGCGTCGATGAACTGGCGCGTATAGAAGTCGACCTTCTTGGCGGTCTTGTCGTCGACGCCCTCGACCTCCTTCACGGTCTGCTGCAGCCAGCGCGCCGTCAGCAGGTAGGACTGCTTGAGATAGTCGAAGACGACCTCGTCCTTCCACGCCGGGTCGTTGAAACGCTTGTCGCCCTTGGCCGGCTCGACCAGCGGCGAGACGGGCTGGCCCATCATACGCTGGGCGGTGACCTGCCAGAGGTTCATGTACTGCTGCCACAGCTCCATCTGCGCCTGCAGCAGCCGGTTGGGATCGGCCAGCATCTTGGCCGTGAAGTCCATGAAGGTCTGGGTGAGGCGCAGCGGATCGGCAGGCTGGGGACCATCGGCCTTGTACTTCTCGGCGAAGTCCTGCAGCAGTTTCTGGCTGCGCTCGGCGATGTCCTTGAAGGCTCCCTTCATCCGCTCGGTCTCTTCGGCGGACAATCCTGGAACGGCGCTCGTCGCGGCACTGGGGGCAGACTGCTCCGACATGCGTTTCCCCTTCTAGATCATTGGCTTTACAGCGTTTCTTGCGATACTTTCAGCGTCCCGGTACCATACCTAGTGTCGTTCGTCCCAGGCTGCCAGCACCTTTCTTAGGTAGGCTGCGACGAAACACGGGTCAATTTTACTCTCGGCGTCGGGTAGACAGAATGACGGCCGGGCTTCGAACAAGGACAGACAGGAATGCGTAGAGGGCAGGACAGGACGGGCAGGAGCTGGCTGGGCTTGCTTGGCGTGTCCAGCTGCGCACTGCTGGCGGGCTGCGGCTGGTTCGACAGCGCCCCGCCCGGCGCCAAGCCGCGCCCCGGCGCCGACCGCCAGGTCCAGGCGAGCGGCGCCCTGCCGTCGGCCAACCCAGGCCGGCAATACGAGCAGGGCATCTCCGCCGCCGACGAGACGCGCGGGCAGTTGCCGCAGATCGGCTCCGTCGTCAAAGGAACCGGTGGGCAGAAGGCGCAAAAGGAGAAGGCCGACAAGGAAGCCGCCGAGCGCGACGCCAAGGCGCGCGAGGCGCGTCTTGAGCGCGAAGCCGCCGAGAAGAAGGCCAGGGAAGAAGAGAAGGAAAAGGACAAAGACAAAGACAAAGACAAGGAGACCAAGACCACCGGGTCTCCCACTGGAATGCCCGGCAAGCCGGCCGCCGCCGAACCCGGCAATCCCGATGGCGTGACAAAGGTGAAACCGGCGTCGGCCGAGCCGCCGCCAGGGCCGCCGGCGCCGCCGCCAGGGCCGCTGCCCGAGCCGCGGTCGGATGCGGGGCCGCCGTCGCAGTCGATGGCGCCCTTCAAGGCGACGCCTGCCGTCGCCTCAGCCGACAACATGCCTGTCGTGACGCGTGCTGCCATGACGAGTGCGCCCCCGTCACCGCCGCCTTCGGCACCACCACCGCCTCCGCCGCCGGCCCCCGAGCCGGTCGCCGCAGCGCCGGCGCCGCCCGCACCGGTGGCCGCGAC
>JAIEOV010000043.1 GCA_019750135.1 Reyranella sp.
CATGTCGTCCTTGCCGAACGAGATGCCCGCCTTGAACGCGTGATGGAAGCCGAGCGCCATGATGCGGTCGCAGAAGATCACCGTCTCCTTCTGACCGCAGTTACGGTAGACGGCATCGATCATGCCGGAGATAGCCTTCTTCGTCAGAAGCTGGTTGACGAGCGCGAACTTGACGCCCGGACGCTGCGGCAGCACCTCGCCCAGGATCATGCGGCCCGGCGTGGTGTCGAGGATCTCGACCACCTCTTCGCCGTCCTGGTTCTTGGAACGGAACCGGCCCTTGATCTTGGCGTGCAGCGAAACAGCCTTCGCCTCGAGCGCGTGACGCACCTCGCCCACCGAGCCGAACGCCATGCCCTCGCCGGGCTGGCCGTCGCGGACGATCGACAGGTAGTAGAGGCCGAGAACGATGTCCTGCGACGGCACGATGATCGGCTGGCCGTTCGCGGGATGCAGAATGTTGTTCGTCGACATCATGAGCACGCGCGCTTCGAGCTGGGCTTCCAGCGAAAGCGGAACGTGTACGGCCATCTGGTCGCCGTCGAAGTCGGCGTTGAAGGCGGCGCAAACCAGCGGGTGAAGCTGGATCGCCTTGCCTTCGATCAGTTGCGGCTCGAACGCCTGGATGCCCAGGCGATGCAGCGTCGGCGCGCGGTTCAGCATCACCGGATGCTCGCGGATGACCTCGTCGAGGACGTCCCAAACCTCGGGCTTCTCCTTCTCGACAAGCTTCTTGGCCTGCTTGACGGTGGCCGCCTGGCCGAGCGTCTGCAGGCGCGAGTAGATGAACGGCTTGAACAGCTCGAGCGCCATCTTCTTCGGCAGGCCGCACTGATGCAGCTTCAGCTCGGGACCGACGACGATGACCGAACGGCCGGAGTAGTCGACGCGCTTGCCGAGCAGGTTCTGACGGAAGCGGCCCTGCTTGCCCTTCAGCATGTCGGCGAGCGACTTCAGCGGACGCTTGTTGGCGCCGGTGATGACGCGGCCGCGACGGCCGTTGTCGAACAGAGCGTCAACCGACTCCTGCAACATGCGCTTTTCGTTGCGGATGATGATGTCGGGTGCGCGCAGCTCCATCAGCCGCTTCAGACGATTGTTGCGGTTAATGACGCGGCGATAGAGGTCGTTGAGGTCCGAGGTCGCGAAGCGGCCGCCGTCGAGCGGCACGAGCGGACGCAGCTCCGGCGGGATGACCGGAACGACGGTCAGGATCATCCACTCCGGCTTGTTGCCGCTCTCGATGAAGCTTTCGATGACCTTGAGGCGCTTGCCGAGCTTCTTCGGCTTGAGCTCGGTGGTGGCCTCGGCGATTTCCTGGCGCAGGTCTTCGCGGATCTTTTCGAGATCCATGCCCGTCATGAGCTCGCGAATGGCCTCGGCGCCGATGCCAGCGGTGAAGCTGTCGGGGCCGTGCTCTTCGATCGCCTGGTTGTACTGGTCTTCCGTCAGGAGCTGCTTCTCCTTGAAGGGAGAGATGCCGGGCTCGGTGACGATGTAGTTTTCGAAATAGAGAACGCGCTCAAGATCCTTGAGCGTCATGTCGAGCAGCAGGCCGATGCGCGAGGGCAGCGACTTCAGGAACCAGATGTGAGCGACCGGCGCGGCCAGCTCGATATGGCCCATGCGCTCGCGGCGCACCTTGGCGAGCGTGACTTCGACGCCGCACTTTTCGCAGATCAGGCCCTTGTACTTCATGCGCTTGTACTTGCCGCACAAGCATTCGTAGTCCTTGATCGGTCCGAAGATGCGGGCGCAGAACAGGCCGTCGCGCTCCGGCTTGAAGGTACGGTAGTTGATCGTTTCCGGCTTCTTGATCTCACCGAACGACCACGAGTGAATGTCATCCGGCGATGCGATCGAGATCTTGATCTCGTCGAACGTCGGGATGGACGCCTGGGTCTTGAAGAGGTTGGTGATCTCGTTCATCGGCTCTCTCCCGGGATCAGCGGTGGGTGGGGCCCGCGATCCTCAAAATTCTCGTCGCTTGGTTCCTGCCCATACCGGCGACGTGGTGCGCGCGGCTCTGGGCAGGCCTAGAAAGTGAGGGAAAGCCCGGGCGTAGCCCGGACTTCCGTTCGTTTCGTTCTACTCGGCGGCAGCCGGCGGAAGCTGCGGACGCTCCTGGGGAGGAGCTTCCTGCGCGACTTCCGCGACGGGCCCATCGGAATTGAGCAGCTCGACGTTGAGGCCGAGCGCGCGCATTTCCTTGACCAAGACGTTGAAGCTTTCCGGCACGCCGGCCTCGAATGCGTCGTCGCCGCGGACGATGGCTTCGTAGACCTTGGTGCGGCCTGCGACGTCGTCCGATTTGACGGTGAGCATTTCCTGCAGCGTGTAGGCGGCGCCGTACGCTTCGAGCGCCCAGACCTCCATTTCGCCGAAACGCTGACCACCGAACTGGGCCTTACCACCCAGCGGCTGCTGGGTGACGAGGCTGTACGGGCCGATCGAGCGGGCATGGATCTTGTCGTCGACAAGATGGTGCAGCTTCAGCACGTACTTGTAGCCGACGGTGACCTGGCGATCGAACTGCTCGCCCGTGCGGCCGTCAAAGAGACGAACCTGGCCCGAGCTGTCGAAGCCTGCGGCCTCCAGCATCTCGACGATGTCGGCTTCCTTGGCGCCGTCGAACACGGGCGTTGCGATGGGCACGCCCTTGGTCAGCTTCTCGGCGGCCGTCGCCAGGTCGTTGTCCTTGATGGACGACTTGATGACATCCTTGCCGTATATCTTTTCCATCTCCTGGCGAAGCTGCTCGGCCTTGCCGGACGCATGGAACTCCTTCAGCGCCTCGTCGATGATGCGGCCGAGACCGCGGCACGCCCAACCGAGGTGCGTTTCCAAGATCTGTCCGACGTTCATGCGCGACGGCACGCCGAGCGGGTTCAGCACCACGTCGACATGCGTGCCGTCCTCGAGGAACGGCATGTCCTCGCACGGCACGATGAGCGAGACGACGCCCTTGTTGCCGTGACGGCCGGCCATCTTGTCGCCCGGCTGGATCTTGCGCTTCACGGCGACGAAGACCTTGACCATCTTCATCACGCCCGGCGGCAGCTCGTCGCCGCGCTGGAGCTTGTCGACCTTGTCGACGAAGCGGCGCTCAAGGCTCTTCTTGGCCTCTTCGTACTGCTTGTTGATGGCTTCGAGCTCGGCCTGGGCCTTCTCGTCCTTGAGGCCGATTTCCCACCACTGGCTGCGCGGGATGTCGGCGAGCGTCGGCTCGTCGAGCTCGGTGCCCTTGCGGGCGCCCTTCGGGCCCTTGGACACTTCCTTGCCCATCAGCGAGTCCTTCAGACGCGCATAGACGTTGCGGTCCAGGATCTGCAGCTCGTCGTCGCGGTCCTTGGCGAGACGCTCGATCTCCTCGCGCTCGATGGCCATCGCACGCTCGTCCTTGTCGACGCCGTGACGATTGAAGACGCGAACTTCGACGATGGTGCCCGAAACGCCCGGCGGCAGGCGCAGAGACGTGTCGCGCACGTCGGAGGCCTTTTCGCCGAAGATGGCGCGCAGGAGCTTTTCTTCCGGCGTCATCGGGCTCTCGCCCTTCGGCGTGATCTTGCCGACGAGGATGTCGCCCGGGTTCACTTCGGCGCCGATGTAGACGATGCCGGCTTCGTCGAGGTTCTTCAGCGCTTCTTCCGAGACGTTCGGAATGTCGCGCGTGATTTCTTCCGGCCCGAGCTTGGTGTCGCGGGCCATGACCTCGAATTCCTCGATGTGGATCGAGGTGAAGACGTCGTCGTACACGACGCGCTCGGAGAGGAGGATGGAGTCCTCGAAGTTGTAGCCCATCCACGGCATGAACGCGACGAGCACGTTCTTGCCGAGCGCCAGATCGCCGAGGTCCGTCGAGGGACCGTCGGCCACGATTTCACCGGCCTCGACGCGGTCGCCGACGTTGATCAGCGGGCGCTGGTTGATGCAGGTGTTCTGGTTCGAGCGCTGGAACTTGCGCAGGCGGTAGATGTCGACGCCCGGCTTCGACGGATCGGTCTCGTCGGTTGCGCGGATAACGATACGCGTCGCGTCCACCTGGTCGACGATGCCGGCGCGGCGGGCCGCGATGGCGGCGCCCGAGTCACGCGCGACAACCTCTTCCATGCCGGTGCCGACGAGCGGAGCTTCCGCCTTCACAAGGGGAACCGCCTGGCGCTGCATGTTCGAGCCCATGAGGGCGCGGTTGGCGTCGTCGTTCTCGAGGAACGGGATGAGCGCCGCCGCGACGGACACGAGCTGCTTGGGCGAGACGTCGATGTAGTCGACGCGGTCCACCGGCACGAGCATCACGTCGCCCTGATAGCGAACGGTGACGAGATCCTCGGTCAGGTTGCCCTTGGCGTCGATGTCGGCGTTGGCCTGGGCGACGTGGTGGCGCATCTCTTCCATGGCGGAGAGATAGACCACCGTGTCGGTGACCTTGCCGTCCTTCACCTTGCGGTAGGGGCTCTCGATGAAGCCGTACTTGTTCACGCGCGCGAAGGTCGCGAGCGAGTTGATGAGGCCGATGTTCGGGCCCTCCGGCGTCTCAATCGGGCAGATGCGGCCGTAGTGCGTGGGATGCACGTCGCGGACTTCGAAGCCCGCGCGCTCACGCGTGAGGCCGCCCGGCCCGAGCGCCGAGAGACGACGCTTGTGCGTGATCTCGGAGAGCGGGTTGGTCTGGTCCATGAACTGCGAGAGCTGCGAGGAGCCGAAGAACTCGCGCACGGCGG
>JAIEOV010000141.1 GCA_019750135.1 Reyranella sp.
TGGATCGGCTCGCGAAGGTGCTTGCGCCGGATTGCCTCATCCTGACGCTCGACTAGATCTGAGCGGATCCGCCGTCGACGAAGAGCTCGCTTCCCGTGACGAAGCTGCTGTCGTCCGACGCGAGGAAGAGCGCGGCGGCGGCGCTCTCCTTCGGATCGGCAAGACGCCCGAGCGGCGTCGTCGACTTCACGAAGGCGACCATCGCCTCGTGGGCTTCCGGCGACGCCGCGAGATCGTGCCAGCCGGGCGTGGAGGTGGCGCCGGGCGACAGCACGTTGACGCGGATCTTGCGCGGCGCCAGGTCGAGGATCCAGCTGCGCGCGAAGTTGCGGATCGCAGCCTTGCTCGCACTGTAGACGCTGAAGCCGGGGGTGCCTTTCACGGCGGTGGTGGAGCCGGTCAGGATGATCGAGGCGCCGTCGCGGAGCAGCGGCAGCGCCTTCTGGACGGTGAAGAGCGTGCCTTTCACGTTCGTCGAGAACGTCCTGTCGAAATGCTCCTCGGTGATCGATCCGAGAGCCAGGAAATCGCCGCCGCCGGCATTGGCGAACAGCACGTCGATCGCGCCCGCCTCGGCCTGAACGACGGCGAACAGGCGATCGAGGTCGGCGAGCTTCGAGACGTCGCCCTGGATGCCGCGGGCGCAGTGGCCGACCTCCGCGACCGCGGCGGCGAGCTCCTGTTGCCGCCGCCCCGTCATGAAGACCCGGGCGCCCTCCACGGCAAAGAGCTTTGCGGTGGCCAACCCGATGCCGCTGTTCGCGCCGGTGATGACGGCGACCTTTCCGGCGAGCCTGCCCATGGCGTTCACCCCGCGCTTGCTCAGCGCATGCGCTCGACCGTTTCCTCGGTCGAGAGCACGGCATGGGCGAGATAGCGGTAGTTGATCATCGCGGCCTGGTAGCCGTCGCCCCATTCGGGGTGCCGGGGGCCGGCGGTCGCGTCCTTGACCACCACGACCTCGAAGCCCTGCTCGAGCAGCTCGCGCAAGTGGGATTCCACGCACATGTTCGCCAGCATGCCGCCGAGGATGATCTTGCTTATGCCCCGCTTGCGCAGCTGCAGGACGAGGTCGTTGGTCTGCGGTCCCCACACCTTGTGCGGACTGACGACGACGGTCTTGCCGTCTTCGATGTAGGGCTTGAAGCGATCCAGCCAGTCGGCGCCCGAGCCGGCGAAGCCGTCGAGCGTCAGCGGCCCCCGCCGGGCAAAGCTGTGGGTCGCGAACTCGCCGGTCTCCAGCGGCCCGTTGAACGACCAGCCGCTGTCGGTGGGATAGAAATAGTGCGGCGAGATGAACACGTGGTATCCGCGCTCCTTCGCGGCCTTGAAGATCCGCTCCATGTTCTCGACGGTGCGGTTCGCCTTGACGCTCTCGCCGACCGCCGCCCAGTTCACCCCCTTCTCGCTGAGGACGTCGTTCTGCGGGTCGATGAAGACGACCGCCGTATCGGCTTTGCGCAGCTCCACCGGTCTCACGCCGGCACCTTGCGGGCGAGGAAGTCGCGGATCAGCGGCACCATCTCGTCGGCCTTGTCCTCGAGCGCGAAGTGGCCGGTGTCGATGAGGTGGAACTCGACCGCGGGAAGGTCGCGCTTGTAGGGATGGGCGCCGTCGGCAGGGAAGATCTTGTCGTTCTTGCCCCAGACGATCAGGGTCGGCGGCTGATGCTTGCGGAAGTACGCCTGCACGGCCGGATAGAGCGGCAGGTTGGTGCGGTAATCGTAGAAGAGATCCATCTGGATCTCGGCGTTGCCGGGCCGGTCGAGCAGCGCCTGGTCCTGGATCCAGTTGTCCGGCGCGATCCGGCTGAGATCGCTGACGCCGTCGGTGTACTGGAACTTGGTGATCTCCGGCGTGACCAGCACGTAGAGCGCCTTGCGATGCGCTTCCGAATGGTCGGACCAGTAGGCCTTGATGGGATCCCAGAACTCCTTGAGGCCTTCTTCATAGGCATTGCCGTTCTGCACGATGAGCGCGCTGATCCGGTCGGGATGCTTGAGGGCGAGGCGCCAGCCCACCGGGGCGCCATAGTCCATCACGTACATGGCGTAGCGCTTGACGGCGAGCTGATCGAGCAGGCCGTCGACCAGCTCGGCGAAGCGGTCGAAGGTGTAGGCGAACGTCGCGCGGTCGGGCATGTCGCTCTGCCCGTAGCCCGGATAGTCGGGGGCGATGACGTGATAGCGGTCGGCGAGCTCGGGGATGAGATTGCGGAACATGTGGGACGACGTGGGAAAGCCGTGCAGCAACAGCACGGTCGGCGCGTCGGCCGGGCCGGCTTCGCGATAGAAGATCTTGATGCCGTCGATCGTCCTGGTCCGGTAGTGCGTGACGATGGGCTTGTCGCCCGCCCCTGCCCGCGCGGCGGGCATTGCCTGCAGCCACGCCGCGCCGGCTGCCAGCAGCGGCAGGCCGAACGAGAGACGCCGGCGCTTCACGGCGACGGGCGTGGCGGCGAATTCAGCGAGCTTCATGTCGGTCTCCGAGTCGACGACTTCCCGGGAAGTCAGTGCGTGATGAAATCCAGCAGATCGGCGTTGATGATTTCGGCGTGCGTCGTCGGCATGCCGTGCGGAAAGCCCTTGTAGGTCTTGAGCACGCCGTTCTTCAGCAGCTTGGCCGACAACGGGCCGGCATCGGCGTAAGGGACGATCTGGTCGTCCTCGCTGTGCATCACGAGCACCGGGACACCGATCTTGCGCAGGTCGTCGGTGAAGTCGGTCTGCGAGTAGGCGACGATGCCGTCGTAATGCGCCTTGGCGCCGCCCATCATGCCCTGGCGCCACCAGTTGCGGATGATGGCCTCCGAAGGCTTCGCGCCCGGCCGGTCGTAGTTGTAGAAAGGGCCCGCCGCGACGGCGTGGTAGAATTCCGAACGGTTGGCGGCGAGCTGCGCCTGAAGCGTGTCGAACACGTCCTTCGGCAGGCCGCCGGGATTGGACGCGCTCTTCACCATCAGCGGCGGCACCGCGCTGATGATGGCGGCCTTCGCGACGCGGCTTTCGCCGTGCCGTGCGAGGTAATGCACGACCTCGCCGCCGCCGGTCGAATGCCCGACATGTATGGCGTTCTGGAGATCGAGATGCGCCACCACCGCGGCAAGGTCGTCGGCGTAGTGATCCATGTCGTGGCCCTCGGCGACCTGCGCCGAGCGGCCATGGCCGCGCCGGTCGTGCGCGATGACGCGATAGCCCTTGCCGAGGAAGAACAGCAGCTGGGTGTCCCAGTCATCGGACGACAATGGCCAGCCGTGGCTGAACACGATCGGCTGCCCCGTGCCCCAATCCTTGTAGAAGATCTCCACGCCGTCGCGCGTCGTGACTGTGCTCATCGGACATACTCCCGTCGGCTTTTTCACAGTCTCAGGTGGGGGTTCTGACGAAAGTCAGAAGCCCGGTCACACGACGCGACGCCTTCCGACAGCGGGATGCGTAGCGCGTTGCCGTGCAACCAAGCAGCCGATATGATCGAGAGGAACCTTCCCGAAATTTGAAAAGGCGGGATGCGCATGGACCGCCTGGAGGCGATGTCGGTGATCATCGCCGTGACGGAGGCCGGCAGCATCTCTGCCGCGTCCCGTCGACTGAAGTCGCCCGTCGCGACGGTCAGCCGCAAGGTGGCCGAGCTCGAATCGCGCCTGAAGGCCCAGCTGTTCCAGCGCACCTCGCGACGCATCATACTGACCGCAGCCGGTCGGTCCTACATCGACGCCTGCAAGCGCATCATCGAACAGGTCGACGACGCCGAGCGGGAGGTGTCGGGCGAGTACCGGGCTCCGAAAGGCGAACTGGCGGTGACGACCCCGTGGGGACTGGGGCATACGCACGTGCTGCCGCTCGCCGTCGAATTCCTGAAGGCCTATCCCGAAATCTCGTTGCGACACGTGTTCGACGATCGCGTCGTCAATACGACCGAGGAGAACATCGATGTCGCCGTGCGCGTCGGCGGCCTGCCGGACAGCAACATGATCGCCACGCGAATCGGCTCGATCCGCATCGTCGTGTGCGCGAGCCCCGCGTACCTCAAGGCGCGCGGCACGCCGAAGCAGATCGGCGATCTCGCGCAGCACGACTGCATCGGCATCGACGATCATGCGATGCCGACGGCCTGGCGGTTCGTGCGGGGCCGCCGCGCCACGGTGGCGCCGATCCGCTCGCGGCTCTGCGTCAATACTTCCGAAGCGGCGGTCCTGGCGGCGATCGAGGGCGCCGGCCTGGCCCGGGTGATGTCGTACAAGATTGACGCCGCCAAGCGGGCCGGGAAACTGGCGATCGTGCTGGACAAGTTCGAACCGGAACCCCTTCCGGTGCATATCCTCTACCGGCCGCGAAAGCCGGTGCCGCTCAAGCTGCGCGCGTATCTCAACTGGATGACGCCCCGGCTCAAGGCTCGGCTGAACCTGGCTTGAGCGCGGCGTCGCCGAAGCGATCCTGAATCCGGAAACGGCGATCAGGAGATTCGACCCCTGCGGTCCGAGTTTTTACCTTTCTTAACCAGCGCCCCCCGGCCCCTGGATGCTATTTCCGATTCCTGGCCGGGTCCGGAAAGGCCCAGGCGCCCGTCGGCCGCACAAGGACAGGGAAACACCGGATCGGAAGAAGGACACGCCTGCCGCGCGCGCTCGGGACGCTGACGCTGGCGAATGCAAAGCAGATGCTCGACGCGGCGAGGCCTAGAGCGTGATGGGTTTAGCTTGGGGGTATCCTGCCTCGGCGAAGTAGTTTGAGCATTCGGTGGGTGTTGTAAG
>JAIEOV010000054.1 GCA_019750135.1 Reyranella sp.
CCGAAATTATCGGTGTTCGTGCCGTGATGGTCCATGCCCTAGACGCCGATGCGGCAAAGTGGTGGAGCGATCACGGATTCCTCGAAAGTGCGATTACCCCGCGGACGTTCTTTATGGCGATCGAAACGGCCATGGCCGCTGTAGCTGAGGCTGGCTAGAACAAGGGGCGAAAATGTCCGGTGATAATCTTCCGCCCTGGACCCAAGCATCCACTGCTGTCTGCCCGGATTGCGGGCACATTTTCGGGCATCGCTCAATTACAAAGCGTCTGCAGGTAGTGATACCGCCGGGCAATCCCAGCCGCTGTCCAAACCGGGGACCGATCGGAACGCCGTTTTGTCCGCGTGTGAAGGAGGCGATAGCGGCGGCTGAAGCCAGTCCGTGATGCCCTGCTGGCTCCAGGTCGCCCTCACGCTCTTGCTTCCTCTCTGGGCAGCGCAGCGCTGCGCATACACGCTGTCAGGCTTTCGTTTGAGATGAGGCGCAAGATGCGGACTAGATCACAATGGAAGGTATAGGCCAGCGGATTATTGCTTACGCGGCGGTTTTTGGAATATATATCGCACTAGCTATTGCCGCGATCATAGCGTCTCGGCAGTCAAAATATGCAGGCCTGATATTTTCGTTCCTGACGCTAGGCCTATTCTTCATCGTCGTTCAAGTAAGCTATACCTCCATCACGCAGGATTTTATTTCCGGCGCGATCGCTGGACTGTGTGTGGGTATTGGAGGAGTTTTGGCGCTAGCGGCTTACAAAGGACGAGCTCGGCGTTCGAAAGTCACTTCCGATCGATTGCCGATGAACCCCCGCGGTTAGCGAGCAGGATCAGCTTCGTCGTGAGCACCTCGGCACTCCGGCTACCGGCCGGTGCGCTTGAGAGCGACCGAAGAAGCGGAATCGCCTTCGGATCGGTCAGGATGCGTGCGATCGCCTCACCATCTTTCAGCATCCGGCGTTCCTGCAGCAGATCCTTGCCCGCCCGCTTTGCGCCAAGCACGGCTCCGCCGGCCGCGCCCTTCGCTCCGCCGACACCGGCACCTGCGGCGGCGCTGGCCACGACTTCCGTGATCGCCTTGCCGACGGGTCCCGATCCCTCCTTCAGACGCTGTCCGATGACGCTGTTGAAGTAGGTATCCGAGCCCTTGACCGGCTTGTATCCGGTGGCCTCGAAGACGCTCAACATGCGGTCGAGGCCGGTCCAGATCGTCTCGCCGTTTGGCAGTGCCCGGACCGCCGCCTCGAGGTTCTGCCGCTGCTGTCCGTTGCCGCGAACCGCCGAAGCGAACCCCGCACCGCCATACTGCCGGGGCAGGCCCTTCAGGTCCTGGGTCGCTTCGTTAAACACGCCTTCCATGTAGATCCGGACGACGTCGCGAGCGGCCCGCGGGTTGTTGCGGGCGAGCGCCTCGACGGCGCCGGCGATCTCGGCTTGCGAGCCAGGCGTGGGGTTGGCGGGGAAGAGAGCATCCACGGCGGCCTTCACTGCCGGACGCTCGGCAATGCGGCCTAGCGGCGAGGCCTCAACGCGAGCGAGCCCGTCACGTGCTCGCGCGATCTCCTGGAGCCTGGTGCGTACGGCCGGCACCAAGTCGAGGACGTCGGCATTTTCACGCAGCGCGGTCAGGAGGGATTCAGCGGAGACGTTGCCGCGCGCGTCCGTGGCGCCGTCGAGGAGCCGCGTCGATAGGCGCCCTTCGTAGGCCTCACGGGCGGCAGGCGTGGCGTTGGTCAGGAACTCACGCGTCGCTGTGGCGCCCTGCAGGGTGCTCGCCACCTCTTCGGCAGGCGTCGCCATCCGCCCCGTGAGAGGGTCCTGACGTACCACCCGGGCAAGTGGCGTGTTCCCGGTGAAGGGTTCGAGAGGCCGAGAATTGGCAGCGAAGTTCGTGTCGGCTGTCGCAACTTCGGGCACGGCCTTCAGCTCGCCATCGAGTGCCGACCGGGCAATCTGCAGGTCGCGCACCTTCGTGCCGTCGGCGGCCTCGCGTGCCGCCGCGATCGCCTGGTCGAGGCGCTCGCGGGCATGCAAGAGGCCTTCGACCGAGAGATCGGTCTGACCATCCGTGCCGAACAGATCCTTGCGGGCCTGCGAAAGCGCGGAGCGAACATCACCTTTGGCGGTGCGCAACTGCCCATCGATCGCGTCGAGGGCGGCCTGTGGGTTCACCTGTCCGAAACGGACGTCAGGGATTTCCTCCCGCACCGTGGTCGACTTCACGAACGGCGCCGGCGGATCCCGCTGCGCCATCACGACCTTTTCAAGCGTGTCGAGGGCGTCTGCACGCGGATCCCGCATCATCTCGCCGACCACGCGCGAGCGGATATCGGGATGGATGCTCTCCGGCCGGATCCCGGCATTGATCAGATCTCGGTCGAGCGTTCCCTCGACGAGCTGCGTCGCGTTCCGGAACTCGTCGGCCTGGAGGCTGACACGGACCTTGGCTCCCGTGGGCTCGGCGCCGATCGGGTAGGAGGGCACGCCGCGCTGTTCGTTGATGAGCTTACGCAGCAGCTCGTCGCGGATGTCGCGTGCCGCGCTGCCATCCATGTCGGGCTTGAGATAGCCGGCGCCGATCAGCTCCTCGCGCCAGAAGTCGTCGATACCCTTACCATCCCGACGGGCGACATTGCCGAGACCGGGGACGTTGTAGCGCTGCAGGTCGTTCGCCCGCGCATCGCCATCCAGGCGGATACCTCCCTTGCGGGCGATATAGCGGGCAAGGCTCTCCGGTCCTGGCCCGGCGTCGGCCGGCGCGTTCGGATTTAGGCCATCGACAGGCCGTGGTGCACCGGGCTCGAATTGAGGCCGGCTCGGCGTCGCCGGCGTCACGATCGGCTCACCAGACCGCTCCACCGTGACCGTGCGCTCGATGCCGACGTTCTCCGGTGCCTCGCGAGCGGCGGCATAGTCCCGAGCCGCCTGCGTCGAACGCGTTGTCTCCGCGGCATCGGCCACAGCACGCAATTCAGGCTGGATCACCCTGCCGGCTTGATCCGCGGTCACTCGCGGACCCGCCGCTGCCTGCGCCTGCGTCAGCGCCATGCCCTCGGGGGTCTGGGCCACGCCGGCGCGTGCGGCTTCCTGTAGGTCAAAGCCGACGCCGGTGGGTGAGGGATTCTGAGGGGCGATCCGGTCAACAGCCGCGCGGCCGACATTGTCGATCGATGCGGGACGTCCGGCATAGAACTCGCCCATGACACGGCCACCCTCGCCGCCGGAATTAGCGACGACTCGGGCGAGCTGTGACGCGCGAGTAGCCTGGCCGCCGGTCACGGCGTTGAGCGCCTCGTCGAGAGTGAGGTTCACGCCGCCGCCGGGCAGACTTTTCGCCTGTTCGATCAGGAACTGCGCAGATGCGAGATCCTTGTCAGATATACCGTCAAGCGCCTCGGTGACTAACGCCTGGCTCCGGCCCGGAGAGGTCAGGGCGCGAACAACCTTACCGGCGACGTGACCAATGCCGGGACCGAGAGCACCGAGTCCGGCGCCGATCGCAGCACCCAATCCTGTCGACGAAGCATCGCCATTTGATCTGACAGCGCTATCCGCACCACCAAGCACTCCGCCGGAAAGCGTCGAAGCTCCCGTCCGCGCGACTAATGACCCGCTCCCCACGCCGAACGCCGCCGGCGCCACGGCCACGAGCGGCAGCGTGCCGACGATACCGCCAGCGAGCTCCCCTCCGAAGTTTGCCTTCGGGTTCTCCTTGGCAGTGGCTTCTCCGAACGCTTCGACGTTCTTGAGCTCCTCCGGAAAGGTAGTGCCGTTCTGCAGGGTGCGCACGGCCGCCGCGGCGCGGTTGAGGCCGCCGAGAATGTAGGGCCCGACCACCGGAACGCCGTCGATGATGCCGCGGCCGACCGCAGCCGCACCGTCGCCGGCGGGAACAGTGGCCTTCGCCTCCGAACCCGCCACCGACGGCGCCGGAGCCTCAAGGAGATCGTCGAACAAGCCGGCGCGCTTCGGCTTGGCCGATGCTGGCTCGGCCGCTGGCGCTCCGGCGACGAGATCGTCGAACAGGCCTGCCATCAGTCGTCGAGCCTCTTCGGGTCGATTCCCCAGGTGCGAAGACGTTCCTGGAGCTGCGGCTTCAGATCGGGCCGGCTGCGAGCAACCGCCTGCGCCTCGGCCAGGGCGGCCGCCGCGCTCTTACCGTCTGGGATCGCCATGCGAGCGTCGCCCTTCGGGATCGTTGGCCCCTTGCTCGCGCCAGGAGCACCGTCCTGCTTGTAGTATGTGCCCCCGCGCAGGTCCTCGGCACGCTTTTGATTAAAGTCGAGCCGCTTCTGCGCGAGCGCGAGCCCGCGATCGAAGATCTTCTGGCGCACCACGTCGGGCTGGTTCACCGAGCCTTGGATCTCGAGCATGATCTTCCGCTCGCCCTCCGTCGGGTTGCCGCCGAAGATCGCCTTCAGTTGCCCCAGGGCGTTCGTCGTAACGACATTGGCGAGGTCCTGCGTTGCCACGCCGCCTTCGCTGCCGAACATGCTGCTCACCGAACCACGCAGGCCGGCCGTGGGACCCTCATAAGCCTGTGTCGAAAGCTGCTTGGCCTGCTTGAGCGCGTCGATTGCCGTCTGGGCCGAGAGCACGCCCTCGTCGGCCTCCTGGATCGCTTTCTTGTCCGTGGCGGACAGGTCCTGGTCGCGGCCGATCTTGCCGGTGCCGACATAGGACTGCCATGCCGGCGTCCCTTCGATCAGGCCAAGGCCGGCAGCTTCCTGCTTTCGGGCCGCGACCTGCGCCGTGATCTTGGCACCCTCGTCCTTGTCATCCTTGGTTGGCGACTGAAAAATCACCCTGCCATCCGGGGTCACGAGGGTGCTGCCTGGCGCCACGGTCTGCGGCTTCTCCGGCGCTGTGTAGATCGGCTGCCCAGTGCGCGTGTCGACGATGGTGTTGCCTACGGTCGTCGTCTTCGGATCGCGCTCGCCCTCGTAGATCGGCTGTCCGGTCGCGAGATCGACGACAACGTTGCCGACGGTCGCGGTCTGCCGCTTGCCCTGGCCGACGGGCACGATCTGCGCCGTACGCTCGTTAAAGAGCACCGGCTGGTCAC
>JAIEOV010000131.1 GCA_019750135.1 Reyranella sp.
CCCACGACGAGCCCACCGATGACACCAGCACCGCTTTGAAGGGCAGCGAGGCCTGCTGTCAGTCCGGCGAGGAAAGGGAGCGCGTAAACTGCGAGCGTGAACAGCAACCAGCAGAAGAAGCCGAGGCCGAAAATACTGAGAACGATGCCAATGCCAAGC
The DNA here is from genome assembly GCA_019750135.1 of Reyranella sp. GTDB lineage: Bacteria > Pseudomonadota > Alphaproteobacteria > Reyranellales > Reyranellaceae > Reyranella. The sequence goes on from JAIEOV010000131.1 coordinate 160, forward strand.
ATGGTGGAACTCCGTGACAAAGGTCGAACGGTTGCGCCTTCCACCACCACCATGGCGCGATCGACTGACTTTCGGATGTGAAGTTGGCCAAAAGGCGGCGCTTTTGCCCAACGCCCGAGCCGAAGCGAGCACCGCCGTTCCCTGGCATCGTTCTAAAGCAGCCCAAGCGACCGGAACGAGGCATGGGTTCCGTGCCCGATCACGACGTGGTCGTGCAACTCGATCTCAAGAGCCTTGGCGGCTGCTTTCAATTCGCGCGTCATCTCGATGTCGGCCCGGGACGGCTTGGGATCGCCACTTGGATGGTTATGGACCGCGATCAGCGAAGTGGCGTTGAGAGTCAAGGCACGCTTCAGGACCTCGCGCGGGTAAACCGGCGTGTGATTGACCGTGCCGCGCTGCTGCACCTCGTCGGCGATGAGATTATTCTTGGTATCAAGAAACAGGATTCGAAACTGCTCGACTTGGTCATAAGCCATTGCCGTCTGCAGGTAGGCGATCAGCGCCTGCCAGTTGCCGAGCACCGGTCGCCGGCGCACCTCGGCTCTGGCCATGCGGCACGCGATCTCCCGGACAAGCCGAAACGCGGCGATGTCACGGCCCGTCAATCCGAATGCGCGAAGCTGCGCCGCTTCGGCGGTGATGACATGGCCAATGCTGGGAAAGTGCTGCAAGAGAGCAGAAGCTCGTTCGCTACCTTGCGATGAAGCCAGCAAGCCGGCGAGCAGGTCCTGCTCCGTCGTCTCTGTCGACGGTAGAACGGCAAGATTGCCATTCATGACGGGACCTTGGCGCAGCGGCGCGGATGCAGAAGGCAAAGAAGAAGCAGACATGGATCATGTCCCGGAGAGCAGTAAGGGGCGAGCCGCCGGCCCGCTCTCTCTGAAGGCCCAGCGGCTCACCCGCTCCCGGCCCTCCTCTTGCTCTTGAGAACCAAGCCCGTCTGGCAGTGGGCAACGAGAAGAGGTGGCGCTCACGCGCCACCTGAACCGAACCGCCAGACCGGGATGCCGAGCTTGCGTGCCTTGTCGGCGAGGTTCTCCTGGATGCCCGAGCCCGGGAACACGATGACGCCGATCGGCAGGACGTCGAGGATCTGGTCGTTGCGCTTGAAGGGTGCGGCCTTGGCATGACGGGTCCAGTCCGGCTTGAACGGAACGTGCGTGACCTTGCGGGTGTCGGCCCAGCGGGCCGCGATGCGCTCGGCGCCGGTCGGTGAGCCGCCATGCAGCAGGACCATGTCGGGATGCTTGGCATGAACCTTGTCGAGCGTGGCCCAGATGAGCTGGTGGTCGTTGCAGTCGGCACCGCCGGTGAAGGCGATCTTGGGACCGACAGGAACGAGGAGTTCGGTCTCGGCGCGACGACGAGCGGCGAGGAACTCGCGGCTGTCGATCATCGCGGCGGTGAGAGCCCGATGGTTGACCATCGAGCCGGTGCGCGGCCGCCAGGTTGAGCCGGTGTGGACCTCGAAGCGCTCGGCAGCCTGGTCGCGGAACAGCTCCAGGGCATTGCGGCGCTCGATCAGGGTCAGGCCCTCGGCGGTGAGACGCTCGAGCTCGACCGAGCGGACCTCCGAGCCGTTCTGCTCCTTCTGGCTGCGCCGCTGCGCCTGCTCGTTACCGTCGAGCTCGCGCTCGATGCGGTCGACGGCGCGATGGAACAGGTTGACGGTCGACCACAGCAGGTCCTCCAGGTCGGGCTCAAGGCGTGTGTCTGTGAGCGTCGAAACCAGCGCGTCGAAGATGTCGACGACGGCGCCGGCGATGGTCGGGGCTTCGGGCAGCGGTCTCGGATCAGGCTCGTCCTGGAAGGGACGGTGGCCATGGAGCTGCAGCTCGGTGAGGACGTGATCGGTCGGGGAAGAGGCGTGCACGTGCTCGAAGTCGGGATCGTCGTTGGTCGCCATGATGCTGTCCTTTGTCGGATCGGCCGCGCCCATCGCGGCCTTCGTGGGCGTCGACAGACGGCGGGCGGACCGGTCCTGCACCGCGCTTGCGGCCGGAGCGCAGCGGAGGACGGCGGGCCGAGGCTTTCTTGCCTCGCGAGGAATGCCGGCACAGCCGGCAGGGGAAGAAAGCCGCAGGCCCGCCGTTGCGGGACCGGGCGGCCTGCCGTCCGATCGCCCCTCTAGAAGGCCGGGGCGCGCTCCCGATCCGAAGGGCAGAAGAGCGACCGACGACGAGGCGATTCACCGTGCCCGTGCTCATCCCGTCACGGCCGAGGCCAGGAAGCGAACCACGTCCGGTGGGACCAGCTGCCGGCGTATCGATGCCCGGAGCCATTCGATTCCCAGGCGGCGGAGATCGTCATTGAAGTCGTCGAAGCAGGGCGACAGGACGAACGGCTCGATCCCGGCGGTGTCGGCGCGGTTGCACAGGGTGGCCATCGCAGCATCACCCGCCGGGTCGGCATCGCGAGCGATATAGAGACGGCGCAGTGTCGGTGGAAGCAGCAGGGCGGCGAGGTGGTTGGCTGAGAGTGCTGCCACCATCGGCAGGGTCGGCAGGATCATGCGCAGGGACAGCATGGTCTCGATCCCTTCCCCGGCGGCCATCACGTCGCGGGCCACGCCGAAGCGGACACCGTGCCCGAGAAGATGGCCCATGGCCCGTCGCGGTGAAGCGATCGGCGCCTTGTCTTGACCTGACGGATCGAGCCAGGTGCGGTGTGCTCCGGTGATCGTGCCGCCGAGATCGGTGACGGAGGCGATCAGTGCCGGCCAGGTCTCGGTCGGGCTGTGCTCGTCGGGCCGGTAGTAGCAGCGCGGATGGAAACGGAGCGGATCGAATTGGGACACAGTCGTGATGCCGCGACTGTGCAGGTAGGTCTGCGCCAAGGTGCCCGTGATCGGCCGGGACATCGCGTAGAGACGCCGCGCAGATTGGGGCGAACCCCGCGGTGCCGGCTGCCGATCCAGCGGTGGTGAGAGGGGAGTCGGCGGCAGGGCGAGGAATGCCCGTGCCTCGTCCAGGGTATCGCGCAGGCGGTCGAACCCGCGATTGAGAGCGATGAGGTCCAGAAGATCGCCATGCTGCCCCGTGGCCGAGTCGGTCCAATGCCCGGCAGCACCCTTGCCATGGTCCGGGCCGCTCAAGCGCACGAACAGGCTGCGGCCTTTGGTGTTGGCAACATCGCCGACCAGCCAATAGCGGCCCTCGCGGCGGCCGTTCGAGAGATAATGACGGCACACCGCCTCTGCATTGCGCGCGAGGCGGCGGGCCAGGTCTGCGGCGTGCGACGGCATGACTGCCCCTCACGCCACTGCCCGATCGGCGATGCGCACGATCGGGTAGCGCTCCATCAACGCTGCCAGGATCTCCGGCCCATTGGCGCCGGTCGGCACGAACAGCCGGAGTTTCCAGCTGATGATCTCGGACACCAGCCCCATCGCCCTGAGGCGACTCACCATGCCGTCGCTGAAGCCGCAGAGCTCCACCCGGAACAGACCCATCACCTTGGAGCGGCGCACGCTCAGCCCGTCCTGCAGCTCGAGAACGGTCCGGCCGTCGAGCACGGCGGTCCAGGCATCCGCTGGAGCCATGCTGACGCCATCGGCGCCAACAGCTTGCGCCACCCAGGCTGGCGAGACCAAGCGGCCGATGACGCGCTCGCCAGCATCGGTCTGCAGCCGGTAGACCCGCATGGACTCGTCCGGCAGGCGCTTCCAGATCGGCAGCAGCAGGCCAGTGACGATATGGAGCTCGCTCTCCGTGAAAGGAGGTATCTCGGCGAGTTCCCGTGCCCACGCCTGGGCAAACGCAGCTCGATCCGACCGTTGCCAGTGCGACTGCTCGAGGGCCGCCACCGAAAGGGCTGTCTGCCCCATCGGACGCACGAGCCGGACGCGGCGCTCGACCTCGCCGTCGTCCAGCATGATGCTGGGCGCCGGCACCTGCACCGCCGCCCGGCCCGACTGCGCATTGACGAGCAGGACCGCGCGAGGATCGCCGGCCCGGTCCAACGCCTCGGCCAGGGCGAGAGGCTGGTTGCGCTCCCGGCGGCGGACCGTGAAGACCTGCGTCTCGGCGCCGGTCGTCGGATGGACATGGACCACCTGGCGCTTGGTCACCGTCAGGCTCTCGGCCCTTAGCGTCTCGACTCCGACATCGTAGGTGCCTGAGACGCGTGCGCCCTCAATCTTGACCTGGAGCAGCTCCTCGAACGCGCCAAACAGCGTGTTCTGCAAATCGATGGTGAGCGCCAGCAGGCGGTTGAGGAAGGTCGTGATCGGCGGCAGCTCCTCGCGCAGGCTGCCGTCCTGGTCGGTCAGATGCAGGCCGGTTGCTGCCTGGAAGGTTTCCAGCGAGCAGCCCTCGACCTTGCCGGCGAACAGGAGGAGATAGAGCTGGCGGAGCGCCGCCCGGCCGTAGGGCGATTCCAGGTTGTCGTCGGCCCGGAACAGGCCCTGCCCACCGGTCTGGCGCTGGCCTTTGGTGATGGCGCCCAAGGTGTCTAGGCGGCGGGCGATGGTCGACAGGAAGCGCTTCTCCGCTCGCACATCCGAGGCGATCGGCCGGAACAGCGGCGGCTGTGCCTGGTTCGTCCGGTTGCTGCGCCCCAGCCCCTGGATGGCCGTGTCGGCCTTCCAGCCTGCCTCCAGCAGGTAGTGCACGCGCAGGCGCTGGTTCCGGGCTGAAAGGTCAGCATGGTAGGAGCGGCCGGTACCGCCGGCATCGCTGAACACCAGGATGCGCTTGTCGTCGTCCATAAAGGCCTGCGCCTCGGCGAGGTTGGCCGAGCCGGGACGGTTCTCGACGCAGAGCCGTTCACCCTTGCGCACGATTCGCCGAGATCGGCCCGTCACCTCGGCCACTAGATCGGTGCCGAAGCGCTGCACGATCTGATCGAGTGCGCCCTGGACGGGTGCGAGCGAGGTCAGCCGCTCGATCAGCCGGTCACGACGGTCCACGGCATCCCGGCACTGCACAGGCTGGCCGTCGCGATAGACTGGCCGGGAAGAGAGATTGCCGTCGCCATCAGTGAATGGCTCGAAGAGCTGGGTCGGGAAACTATGCGCCAGGTAGTCCAACACATAATATCCCAAGTGCACGTTATGTTGGGTTGGTGTGGTCAGGGGCTTGATTCGGCGCGTCATTGGCTACCT
>JAIEOV010000092.1 GCA_019750135.1 Reyranella sp.
ATCAAGCCATTGACCACACCAACTCAGCATAACGTGCACTTGGGATATTATGTGCTCGACTACCTGGCGCACAGCTTCCCGACGCAGCTTTTCGAGCCCTTCACCGATGGCGACGGTAACCTCTCTTCGAGGCCGGTCTATCGGGACGGCCAGCCCGTCTACTGCCGCGATGCCGTCGAACGTCGCGACCGCCTGATCGAGCGGCTCGCCTCGCTCGCCCCGGTGCAGGGCGCGCTCGACCAGATCGTGCAGCGCTTCGGCACTGACGTGGTGGCCGAGGTGACAGGCCGGTCTCGCCGGATCGTGCGCAAGGGTGACCGGCTCTGCGTCGAGAACCGTCCTGGCTCTGCCAACCTCGCGGAGGCGCAAGCCTTCATGGATGACGACAAGCGCATCCTGGTGTTCAGCGATGCCGGCGGCACCGGCCGCTCCTATCACGCCGACCTTTCAGCCCGTAACCAGCGGCTGCGCGTCCACTACCTGCTCGAGGCCGGCTGGAAGGCCGACACGGCCATCCAGGGGCTGGGGCGCAGCAACCGCACCAACCAGGCTCAGCCGCCCTTGTTCCGGCCGATCGCCACCGATGTGAAGGCCGAGAAGCGGTTCCTGTCGACCATCGCCCGCCGGCTCGACACGCTGGGCGCCATCACCAAGGGCCAGCGCCAGACCGGTGGTCAGGGCCTGTTCCGAGCCGACGATAACCTCGAATCGCCCTATGGCCGGGCAGCCTTGCGCCAACTCTACCTCCTGCTGTTCGCGGGCAAGGTCGAAGGGTGTTCGCTGGCGGCTTTCCAGGCGGCCACCGGGCTGCATCTGACCGACCAGGATGGCAGCTTGCGCGAGGAGCTGCCGCCGATCACGACGTTCCTCAACCGGCTGCTGGCGCTGACCATCGATTTGCAGAACACGCTGTTCGGCGCGTTCGATGAGCGGCTCCAGGCCAAGATCGAGGGCGCGCGCGCCTCGGGCACCTACGACGTCGGGCTCGAGACGCTGACCGCCGAGAGCCTGGCGGTAACGGACCGGCGTGCGCTCTACGTCCATCCCCAGACCGGCGCGGAGACCCAGGTCTTCACGATCCGCCGGCGTGAGCGCAATCGGCCGTTCACGCTGGCCGAGGCCATGGATCGCGCAGTCGATCCGCGTGCGGTCCTGCTGGTGAACGCCCAGTCCGGCCGCGCCGCCGTCCAGGTCCCGGCCCAGCGTCATGCTGGACGATGGCGAGGTCGAACGCCGTGTCCGCCTGCTGCGCCCGATGGAGCGAATAGCCCTGTCCGTGTCCGCGCTGGCGCACTCACACTGGGAACGGGCCGATCGCGATGCCTTCGCCGAGGCGTGGGAGCGGGAACTCACCGAGATAGCTCCGTTCACGTACAGCGATCTCCACATCGTCACCGGGCTGCTGTTGCCGATCTGGAAGCGACTGCCGGACGAGTCCATGCGGGTTTACCGCCTGCAGACCGATGCGGGCGAACGCGTCATCGGCCGTCTTGTCTCGCCGGCCTGGGTAGCGCAGGCCATCAGCGGCGAAGGCGCAAGCATTGCGCCCGCCGATGCCTGGTCGGCCGTTCTCGACGGTCGCACAATCCTCGAATTGCAGGATGGGCTGAGCCTGCGCCGTGCCAAGGTGATGGGCTTGTTCCGGGTCGAGCTCTGCGGCTTCACCGAGGGCATGGTCGATCGCCTGAAAGCGATGGGGCTGATCTCCGAGATCATCACCTGGAAGCTCCGTCTGTTCGTTCCGACCAGCTCCAACGGTCCGACGATCCTCGCTGAATTGATGGAGCGCTACCCGGTCCTCCGGGTGGCCGACCGGGCGGCGTGAGGAGGCAGCCATGCCGTCGCACGCCGCGGACCTGGCCCGCCGCCTCGCGCGCAACGCCGAGGCGGTGTGCCGTCACTATCTTTCCAACGGCCATCGGGAAGGCCGCTACTGGCTGGTCGGCGATGTTGCCAACACCCGAGGCCGCAGCCTGTTCGTCCGCTTGAATGGCCCGGACCACGGCAAGGGCGCTGCCGGCAAGTGGACCGATTATGTTGCGCGGCGGGTTATGTTGCGGGCTCTTGCTGGGCGGCCATTTTGCGAGGGCTCGGCAGCTTCTCCGCAACATAATCTCCGCCCGTCAGGGAGGGTCGCGTGATGCCCCGCGACGCTTCCGAACTGGCGCGGCGCCTCGCCCGCGACGCCGAGGCGGTCTGCCGCCACTACCTGTCGAAGGGCCGACGCCAGGGCCGTTACTGGATGGTGGGCGACGTGCGCAACACGCCCGGCCGGTCGATGTTCGTCCGGCTGAGCGGACCGGACTCCGGTCCCGGCGCTGCTGGGCATTGGACCGATGCCGCCTCGGCCGAGCACGGCGACCTGCTCGACGTCATCCGCGAGAGCTGCGGGCTCGTGGAGTTCCGCGAGGTCATCGACGAGGCACGACGCTTTCTAAGTCTGCCGCGCACCGAACCGTTCCCAACCGCAAAGTCCGTTCTCACACCCGTTCCGGCCGGATCGCCGGAAGCGGCGCGACGGCTCTTCGCCATGTCGCGGCCGATCCGCCGGACGCTGGTGGAGACCTATCTGTTCAATCGCGGCATCAAGGCTCTCCACCATGCGGACGCGCTGCGGTTTCATCCGCGCTGCTATTATCGCGAGAACGACGGCTCGCCGACTGAGACCTGGCCGGCGATGATCGCTGCCGTCACCGATCTTTCCGGCGCCATCACCGGCGCGCATCGCACCTGGCTTGCCCCGGATGGCTCGGGCAAGGCGCCAATCGACACGCCGCGACGAGCCTTGGGCGGCCTTCTCGGCCATGCCGTCCGGTTCGGCGTGGCTGGTGACGTCCTCGCCGCAGGCGAAGGCATCGAGACGATGCTGTCGCTGCGATGCGCGCTACCCGCCATGCCCATGGCCGCAGCGCTGTCAGCGAGTCATCTTGCCGCCTTCCAGTTCCCGTCGACGCTCCGCCGTCTCTACATGGTCCGCGACGCTGACGTTGCGGGCGATACCGCGGTCGCGGTGCTCACCGAACGAGCCGAAGCCGCTGGCATCGAGGCGCTGGTTCTCTCCCCGCGCCTCGGAGACCTCAACGAGGATCTGCAAGCGTTCGGCCCAGACGCCGTTCGCGCAGCGGTGCGCACCCAACTCGCCCCTGAGGACGCGGTTCGCTTCATAAGCCGGAAGACAGTCGGGACGGGGTGACTGAGCCCGGCACCCGTCGCCGGTTCATAAGGCCTTCAGGAAGGCCATGAGGTCCTTATCCTCCTTCCATGACCGAGCGGGTCGCGGCTGCCCAACCTCGCAGAGCGCGACGGCGTTGGCCTTCAGCGTCAGGTCGATCTCGGCATAGATGTTGGTCGTGCTGATCGAGACGTGTCCGAGCCACGCGCGGATGGTGTTGATGTCTACGCCGGCGAGGACCAGGTGGCAGGCGGTAGTGTGCCGGATCACGTGCGGCGTTATCGTCCGATCGGCCAGTTCCGGGACCTGGGCTGCGCAACGCTCGATCAGGCGATAAACCCCGAAGCGTGTGAACGGTGTCCCGAGCCGACTGACGAACACGGCGTCTTCGCCTGCGCGACCGCTGATCTCCTCCGCCAGAACGCGCTCGGTTTCTGGCCACAACGGGCAGTGGCGCGTCCTGCCACCCTTGCCTTGCAAGATGGCGAGATCGTGCCCGCTCTTCCGCGATCCGATCTGCAGATCGCAGGCCCTCAGCTGGGTCGCTTCGGAGACTCTTGCGCCGGTGTTGTAGAGGAAGAGCAGAAGCGCGTACTCGCTCCGGCCGCGCTGCGTCTTGCGGTCGGGCGTCGCCAGCATCGCCTCCATCTCCGCCCTGGTCAGCCATCCGACCGGCGATGGCATCGATCTCTTCGACGCGATAGCCCGGATATGACCGCACCATTCGACATGGGCCGGGTCGCGGCTGCCGACGAAGCGCGCGAACGCCCGGATCGCAGCCAGTCGTTGATTGCGGGTCCGAACGGAGCAACCTCGATCCGTCTCGAGATGGGTGAGGAACTGCAGCACGCATCCGGACGTGATGTCCGATACCGCAAGCCGGTCCATGGGCTTACGTACCTTCCGGCTGACGAAGGGCAGCAACAGGGTGAAGGTGTCGCGGTAGCTCTTGCGGGTGTTCCGGGCCAGATTGCGTTCGGTCACGATGTGCTCGGTGAGGAACCGGCGGAGCCATGGGCCGAGGACTGTGCGATCAGGCATGCCGACCTCCCGCCGCATAGCCGGCGAACCGTAGCGACGCCTCTTTCAGCAGCTCCGGCGTCATCGACAGATAGACCTTCGTGTCCTCCAGATCGGCGTGACCGAGATAGGTGGAGAGCACCGGCAGCAGCCGTTGCACATCAGCGCCCTGCCGGTACCAGCTCGTCAGGCGATGGACGGCGAAGCTATGCCGTAGATCGTGCAGTCGCGGGATCGTCCGCCCTACCGCTGCGCGGTGGACCCCGGCGATGCGTCTCAGCATGTCGAACGCGGCCTGCACGGTGCTGCTGGCAAGCCGCGTCCCATCCCGGTTCGCGAGGAGTAACGCGTCCCGGCCATTCACGAGTCCGGCGCGCTGGCGCAGGGACACGTGGCTGTGCAGCAGCGCTGCAAGCTGAGAGCTGACCGGGACCAGCCGGCTTTTATAGAACTTGGTGGCTCGGATGGTCAGGACGGCGTTCGCCAGATCGACGTCGGTCAGGGTGAGGCGGGTCGCCTCGCCGAAGCGTAGCCCGGCCCCGTACAAGAGGAGAAGCAGCGTCCGGAACGTCACCACATCCAGCTGGACCGCGCCGCGCCGGCTGGCCTCCACGGTTATGGGATTGAGGAGACGCGCAAGCTCATCGCGCGAGTAGATATAGGGCGGCGTCCGGACGGCCGATCTTGGCGCGTCGACCGGCATGGGCGAGCGGACCGCGTGGCCGCGGCTGATCGCGTGACGCCAGAAGCCGGCAAGCGCATAGTGCCTATTCTCGCGGTGACGCGTCGGCCGTCCGTCGCCTGCCAGGTAGGCCAGGACCTGCCCCCTGGTCACCGCGTCGCAGGGGGCGTCGCCATCGGCATGGTCAAGGAAGCGGCGCAGGAGGTTCGCACCGGACGTGAACTTCGCCCCGTGAGCTCGTCGCCAGAGCACATGGCGTTCGATCGCTTCGCGCAGGATCATACCAGGCCCTCCAGGTCGAGAGCGGCCACCTCGCGAAGCGCGGTGAGGTCGACCTTGGCGTAGATGGTGGTGGAGGACGGATCGCGGTGGCCAAGGAAGTCGCCGATCACCTTCATCGACGTGCCTTGATCCAGCAGATGCTGGGCCGCGGCATGCCGCAGGGCGTGAGCCCCACGTCGTCCGGTGACGACGCCGATGCCGGCCAGCCGGTCGCGGACGATCTTGCCTAAGGCGTTTCGGTCGAGCGGTCGGACCGGCGCGCGCGTTGTAAAGAAGAGACTGCGCCCGAACCCGGACCGCCGCGCCTCCCTGATGTAGCGCAGGATGGCGTGGCCCACGCCCTGCGACAGCGGCCACAGATGAGTTCGTCCCGGT
>JAIEOV010000129.1 GCA_019750135.1 Reyranella sp.
AGGCGACGCTTGTGCGTCACTTCCGACAGCGGGTTGGTCTGGTCCATGAACTGGCTGAGCTGGCTCGAGCCGAAGAACTCGCGCACCGCCGCCGCCGCCGGCTTGGCGTTGATCAGATCGTGCGGCATCACGGTGTCGATGTCGATCGAGCTCATGCGCTCGCGGATCGCCCGCTCCATGCGCAGCAGGCCGACGCGATACTGATTCTCCATCAGCTCGCCGACCGAGCGGACGCGACGGTTACCGAGATGGTCGATGTCGTCGATCTCGCCGCGGCCGTCCTTGAGGCCGTGCAGCACCTTGACCACGGCGAGGATGTCCTCGCGGCGCAGTGTGCGCTGGGTATCGGGCACGCCCTGGAACTCCAGGCGCATATTCATCTTCACACGACCGACCGGCGACAGGTCGTAGCGGTCGATGTCGAACAGCAGGCCCTGGAACAGGGTCTCGGCCTGCTCCAGCGTCGGCGGCTCGCCCGGCCGCATGACGCGGTAGATGTCGAGCAGCGCCTCTTCACGGTTGGAGTTCTTGTCGGCTGCCAACGTGTTGCGGATGTACGGCCCGACATTGACGTGGTCGATGGCGAGCGTCGGCAGGACGTCGATCTCGTTCTCGTCGAACAGGTCGAGCACGGCCTGGGTGATCTCCTGGCCGGCCTCGACGTAGATCTCGCCCGTCTTCTCGTTGATGACGTCAACCGCGGCGTAGCGGCCGGTCAGCTCCTCGGCGGAGACGCGAATCTCCTTGATACCCTGCTCCTTGAGGCGGTTGAGCAGGCGCGGCGTCATCTTGGCGCCGGCGTCGGCCACGGCCTTGCCGGTCTTGCCGTTCACCAGGTCGTGCGTCAGCTTCACGCCGCGCATCGAATCGGCGTCGAACGGCGTGTTCCAGCCGTCCTTCTCGCGCTTGTAGACGACCTGGCCGTAGAACGCCGCCAGGATCTCCTCCGGCGACATGCCCTGGGCCTCGGTCGGATCGAGCGTCTGGCCCTTGGCGACGGCGGCAGCGCGCTTCTTGGCGGTCGCGTCGTTGTCGAGGGCGAGCAGCAGCGTCGTCACCGGGATCTTGCGGCGACGGTCGATGCGGACGTGGATCAGGTCCTTGGCGTCGAACTCGAAGTCGAGCCACGAGCCGCGATAGGGAATGATGCGGGCGGCGAACAGGTACTTGCCCGACGAGTGGGTCTTGCCCTTGTCGTGGTCGAAGAAGACGCCCGGCGAGCGGTGCATCTGGCTCACGATCACGCGCTCGGTGCCGTTGACGATGAAGGTGCCGTTGTCGGTCATGAGCGGCATGTCGCCCATGTAGACGTCCTGCTCCTTGATATCGCGGATCGAGCGGGAACCGGCTTCCTCGTCGATGTCCCACACCACGAGCTGCAAGGTGACCTTGAGCGGAGCGGCGTAGGTGATGCCGCGCTGCTGGCACTCCTCGACGTCGTACTTGGGCTCCTCGAACTCGTACTTCACGAATTCCAAGCTGGCGCGCTCGGCGAAGTCCTTGATCGGGAACACGCCACGGAAGACCTCCTGCAGGCCCGACTGGGTCCGCTTGGCCGCCGTGATGTTGCGCTGCAGGAAGCTCTCGTAGGAGCTCTTCTGGACTTCGATGAGGTTGGGCATCGGGGCCACGGACTCGATGTGGCCGAAGAAACGACGGATCCGTTTGCGCGTGTTGAAGGCCGTGGCCATCCTGCGTCCTCGAAGGTTCAAGGGCGGAGAGAAAAACCCGCTGCTTTCTCGGGACTCGCGGCCCGCCAGCCGTTCGTCCCATCCGTCGCAGAGGGCCACTTGTCGGAGCGGACCGATTTCGGGGGTCCGCTCAGATAAGGGGCCGTCTTGATTATTCAAGCCGTGGTTAACTAACCGTCTCTACTCTCTGTTCGCCTACTTGCTCACCCTATTCTCTTCCTCCTCTCCCCTTTGGGGGAGAGGTTGGGTGAGGGGGTACACCGGCACCCCGTCTCACCCCCTCACCTAGCCTCTCCCCCAAGGGGGAGAGGAACATGAGTGCTTCGAGTTCGAAGCGAACGCCCTGGCAGAGCTTACTTGAGCTCGACCTTGGCGCCCTCGGCCTCGAGCTTGGCCTTGAGCTTCTCGGCATCGGCCTTCGGCACGCCTTCCTTGACCGCCTTGGGCGCACCCTCGACCAGGTCCTTGGCCTCCTTGAGGCCGAGACCGGTGATCTCGCGGACCGCCTTGATGACGTTGATCTTCTTGTCGCCGGCGGCGGCCAGCATGACGGTGAACTCGTCCTTGGCCTCGGCGGCCGGAGCGGCAGCAGCGCCCGGAGCGGCGGCGACCGCGACCGGAGCGGCGGCGCTCACGCCCCACTTCTCCTCGAGCAGCTTGCTGAGCTGAGCGGCCTCGAGGACCGTGAGGGCCGAGAGCTCCTCGACCAGCTTTTCCAGATTAGCCATTTGTCTTCTCCTGATATCCCGAACTTCGTTGAAACGGTTGTCGATACGTGAGGCTTACGCCGCCTTCGCACCGTCCTCCTCGGCTCCGTACGCTCCGAACACACGAGCGAGCTGACCCGCCGGCGCCTGCAGCACGCCCGCGACCTTGGTCGCCGGGGCCTGCAGAAGACCGATGATCTTGCCGCGCAGAGCATCGAGAGACGGCAGCGAGGCGAGAGCCTGGACGCCAGCGACGTCCAGCGTGTTCTCACCCAGCGCACCACCGACGATGCTGAGCTTCTCGTTGTCCTTGGCGAAGGCCGCGATGACCTTCGCCGCAGCGACGGGATCCTTGGAGTAGGCGATGGCAGTCGGGCCCGTGAACATGGGACCGAGCGCCTTGAAGGCCGTGCCCTCGAGGGCACGGAGCGTGAGCCGGTTCTTGGCGACCTTGTAGCTGGCACCGGCCGCCCGCACCTTGCGGCGCAGGTCCGTCACTTCTTGGACCGTGAGGCCAGACTGGCGGGTGACCACCATCAGGCTCGCGTCCTTGAAGATCTGGTTCAGCTCGGCGATCGCTTCGGCCTTTTCCGAACGATTCACGGCTTTCTCCAATTGAGACCCGACCCGGAGGATCCGGACCGGATCGGCTGCGTTACAGACTGCGCAGCCTCCGTTGGCGGGTTAGCGCGAACGGAGACCTCGCGGTCCGGTTCGCCTGCCCCGGAAGTTCGGGCGCGTGCGCGCACTCGAGGGAGTGCAGCGTCGATTCCCTTGCCCCCGTCTGCGCTGGCGGATTGCTCCTTTAGGCCCTGCTCCCGAAAGAGCGAGGCACCGGCGGTCTCGGACAGGTGGAGTTCGAAACCTTGCGGTTTCTCCCTCCTTCACCGCGGACCGAAGCCCACGACGAAACTCTAAAACTCGTTGGCCAGCGCTCAGGTGTTGAGAGCGGTGGCCGGGTCGAGCTTGACGCCCGGACCCATGGTCGAACTGATCGACACCTTCTTGATGAAGGTGCCCTTGGCACCCGACGGCTTGGCGCGATTGATCGCAGTCACCAGCGCCTTGACGTTGGCGGCAATCGCCTCCTCGGAGAACGACGCCTTGCCGACGCCTGCATGAACGATGCCAGCCTTCTCGGCGCGGAACTCGATGGAGCCCGCCTTGGCGGCCTTCACTGCGGCGGTGACGTCCTGCGTCACGGTGCCGAGCTTGGGGTTGGGCATCAGGCCGCGCGGGCCCAGCACCTTACCGAGGCGGCCGACGACGCCCATCATGTCCGGGGTGGCGATGCAGCGCTCGAAGTTCATCTCACCGCCGTTGATCTTCTCGGCGAGGTCCTCGGCGCCCACCACATCGGCGCCGGCGGCCTTGGCCTCCTCGGCCTTGGGGCCGCGGGCGAACACCGCCACGCGCACCGACTTGCCGGTGCCGTTGGGCAGCTCGATCATGCCGCGCACCGCCTGGTCGGCGTGGCGCGGATCGATGCCGAGGTTCATGGCCACCTCGATGGTCTCGTCGAACTTCGCCTTGGCGTTGGCCTTGACGATCTTCACCGCCTCTTCGAGCGGATAGGTCTTTTCGCGGTCGACGGTCGCGACGGCGGTCTTGTAGCGCTTGCCCTGGGTCATGGCTTACTCCACCACCTGCAGGCCCATCGAGCGGGCCGAGCCCACCACCTGGGCCATCGCCGATTCCACCGTGTCGCAGTTGAGATCGGGCATCTTCTGCTTGGCGATCTCCTCGACCTGCGCCTTGGTCACCTTGCCGACGATCTGCGTGCCGACGGTCTTGGCGCCCGATTCGATGCCCGCGGCCTTCTTGAGGAAGTAGGAGACCGGCGGGGTCTTGGTGATGAAGGTGAAGCTGCGATCCTGGAACACGGTGATGACCACCGGGATCGGCATGCCCGCTTCCATCTTCTGGGTGCGCGCGTTGAACTGCTTGCAGAATTCCATGATGTTGACGCCCTGCTGACCGAGCGCGGGCCCGATCGGCGGCGACGGATTTGCCTTGCCAGCCGGCACTTGCAGCTTGACGTAGGCCTGAATCTTTTTGGCCATGCCTGCCCCTCCTTGGAGCGACGCGGTACGGCCATGGCCGGCCTCCCGCATCTATGTTAAAGCCAAGCCCTTGATCCAAAAGGATTTCCGGTCTCGGCCACCGCATGAGAAAAGGCCGGCACACAGGCCAGCCCCTCAAGGGGGCGCGATCTACCAAATAAGTACGCGCCCGACAACCCCCCAGATCTGGGCAATTTCAAGGTGTTATCCCACCCGGGGGTAGCTCAGCCTCTTCCGGACCGCGCGCATCCTGCGCGCTCATGAGCATGAGCGCGCAGGATGCGCGCGGTCCGGAAAAATCTAGATCTTCTCCACCTGGGCGTAGTCGAGCTCGACCGGGGTCGAGCGGCCGAAGATCGAGACGGCGACCTTGAGGCGGGCGCGCTCCTCGTCGACATCCTCGACCGTGCCATTGAACGAGGCGAAGGGGCCGTCGGCCACCTTGACCTGCTCTCCGATCTCGAAGCTGACGGCGGGCTTGGGCCGCTCCACGCCTTCCTGGACCTGGCGCAGGATGCGGCTGGCCTCGGCGTCGGAGATCGGCACCGGCTTGCCGCGGCCGCCGCCGCCCAGGAAGCCCGTAACCTTGGCGGTGTTCTTCACCAGGTGCCAGGTCTCGTCGCTGAGATCCATCTTCACCAGGACGTAGCCTGGGAAGAACTTGCGCTCGGTCTGGACCTTGGCGCCGCGGCGGACCTCGACGACCTCCTCGGTCGGCACGATCACCTCGGTGATTTCCTCGCTAAGGCCCTTCTTTTCAGCCTGCTCGCGGATCGACGAGGCGACCTTGTTCTCGAAGCCCGAATAGGCGTGAACGACGTACCAACGATGCGGCATTTCAGGAAACCCCGAGCAGCAGCTTCACGATGAAGCCGATGACCTTGTCCGCCACCAGGAAGAACAGCGCTGCGATCACGACGAAGATGAAGACCATGCTGGTGGTGATCATGGTCTCGCGCCGGGTCGGCCAGGTGACCTTGGCCACCTCGGCACGGACCTCGCGAACGAACTCGATGGGATTCTTGGTCATTCTCGCTGTTCTTCAGGCAATGGCAGGAGTGGAGGGACTCGAACCCCCGACCCTCGGTTTTGGAGACCGATGCTCTACCAACTGAGCTACACTCCTACAGGCCGCTGCCGGGTCTAACCCGCCAGCGGCTTTTTCTCTATAGCCTACTTCACGATCTTTGTGACGACGCCGGCGCCGACGGTACGGCCGCCCTCGCGGATGGCGAAGCGCAGGCCCTCGTCCATGGC
>JAIEOV010000127.1 GCA_019750135.1 Reyranella sp.
TCCCTTCGACCCACCCCCACCGGCGCTTTCTCATCCTGATTGTCGCTCGGTTCTCACCTTGATTGTCGCCGCGCACCGTGTGGATAGCGGCCGGCGCTTCAGGTCGCTTAGCTGTAAATGGCATAGTCGTCTCCAGAGAGGGTGTTTTGGACGACCTCACTCTGTCGAGAGCGCCGGTCGCTATCCAGTCTGGCCCATGGGATCTACATCTAGGGCATCTCGACCCGCTCGGTCGACGAGTTGGTCAAGGCCATGGGCATGAGCGGCATCTCCAAGAGCCAGGTCAGCCGGCTGTGCGAGGAGATCGATCAGCGGGTCAAGGCCTTCCTCGACCGGCCGATCGAGGGCGACTGGCCCTACCTGTGGATCGACGCTACGTGAAGGTCCGCCAGGCCGGCCGCATCGTCTCGGTCGCCGTGATCGTCGCCGTCGGCGTCAACGCCGACGGCCGGCGCGAGGTCCTGGGCATGGACATCGGCCCGTCGGAGGCCGAGACTTTCTGGACGGCCTTCCTCAGGAAGCTGGCACGACGCGGTCTCAGGGGCATCAAGCTGGTCGTCTCCGACGCCCACGAGGGCATCAAGGCCGCGGTCGCCAGGATCTTTACCGCCACCTGGCAGCGCTGCCGCGTCCACTGCATGCGGAATGCCCTGGCTCATGCCGGCCGCAGCGGCCGACGGGTCGTCTCGGCCTTCATTGCCACCGCCTTCGCCCAAGACGACGCCACGCAGGCCATGGCGCAGTGGCGGCGCGTTGCCGATGCTCAGGCCCAAAGTCCCGAAGCTCGCAACGTCGGCGACCAGGCCGCCCCCGATGTGCTGGCCTACATGGCTTTCCCACCGCAGCATCGTGTCAAGCTGCACTCAACGAATCCCATCGAGAGGCCGATGGGCAAGATCAAGCGACGCACCAATGTCATCGACATCTTCCCCAATTGAAAGTCGCCATCATCCTCGCTGGCACAATCCTGCTCGAGCAGAACGACGAGTGGGCCGGTTCAGAAGGCCCGCTACATCACCCTGGAAAGCATCGCCCCTGTCAGTTAATGATCCCCTCGTTGGGCTGCCCGCCGTGGGCTGCCTGATCGATCCGTGTCGGGCCTGGAATCGGCAGCACTGACTAACCGTCAGCTACACCGCGGCTCGAGACAAGTCGCATCCAGCTCGATTAAACCTTTCCAGACCCGACCGCGTAACGACCTGCTTGTTAGCTTGCGACGTTGTAGCCGCCAACACTTCAATTGTTATCGCGGCGGTATCTCAAAGCGCTTGCGTTCGAGCAGCTTCTCCATGTCTGCGACACCCTTTGACGGGTCGCCTTCCCGACAATCGATGTCAGCGCCGATAAGCGTGTGGTTGCGGGCGCCATCGGAATTTTCACTGCGGCTTGCGCCGTAGCGGTCGTAAAAGGAGATGAGTTGCTTGCAGTATGCCTTCAGGTCCAACGACTTGTCAGCCGCTGCGGGGAGAGGGACGGCTGCCATCAGAATGACGGCGGATAGCCAGACAAAGCGAAGTGTCATACTGTCTACTCAGGACAAACTGACGCTTAGCCGTTCGCTAACTCCTGGTCATTAGCAGAAGTCTGCAGCGCGAGCAAGTCGTGTGCGCTTGATGAATCGTCCTGAAGTGTAGCACCGCCGTAAGCGCGCGATGGAGGCGTCGGGCAACATGGAAAACTGAGCTCCGCATTGCCTCGGCCCGAATGCCACCGGCTGAATCTGTTGCCTCAACGAGGATGCTACCGAGGGCCGGATTCTTCGGCGCAGCGACGGCGAGGCGGTTGAGCATGTCGACGCGAACGGAGCGGGTGGCGGCACTGGGGGAAAGATACGGGGGAAGCCGAGCGATCGGTGATCCTGAACGAGTGTCTCGTGATCACCGGCTACTATCGCAGCATGCGATCCGCCTGTTGGCATTGGGCGTGTGGCCGACAGCGCCGCCGCGCCGCACCTCTCGTCGATACGCTTCGAGCAGATCCGGTCCGATGCTTCGCACAGGACGATCAGCGCATGGCGGACATAAGCGTCGAATCAAACCCCTCGTTCCGGTCTTGCTTCCGGCGCTTGAACGCGATGGCCAGCTTGCGATCTGCTTCCGAGGTTGGCTCCCTGCTGAAAACGGCATCATCCAGCCCTAGCGCGACATGTGGTGCGGGCGGTCACGCCGGGGGCTCGTTCGCCAAAGAATTCGGCTTCGTCTCGACCGGCTTCAACCTCGACGGCATGGTGGCGCCACGGCTCTACGCCTGTCTGATGGATCGGGGGCCAGCCGCAGATGATCTTCGCCATCGTCACTGCCTTCATCCTCCTGGCGCTCTTGCCCGCCATCACGAGCCGCAAACCGCAGGTTGCCGCATGGACTCTATGAGATCGATCGCTATCGCAGACAAAGAGACAGCACTCGCGCCGCCACGGCGCCGCCATCCCGCCGGCCGGACCCTGGAACGAGACCCCCGCCGGCGGCGCGGAGAAGGCCGGGTTCTCGAGTGCCACCGGCTATCGGGTCGAGGCCGATCCGCGGCTGGCGTCGCAGAAGCGGGCCTCGAGGGGACGGCGAAGGCCTGATCCGCTGGCGCCCTCTTGGGAAGCCGAGGTCGTGCAGATGCTGCGGGCGGCGCCCGGCCTGCGGGTGATCGGCGTGCTCAACGAGCTGCGCGGGCGCCATCCGGAGCTGAACCCCGGCGTGCGCCGCATGCTGGAGCGGGGGATCGGTGCCTGGCGGGCCATAGATGGCCCGGAGCATGGACATCATCTTCCGCCAGGAACATGCGCCCGGTTGTCTCGGCCTGTCGGACTTCACCGTCGCGAGTGCGCTCGCCATCTTGATCGGCGGCAATCCGCTCGATCACCGGCTCCGTTACTTCCGGCTGGCCTTCTCGGGCTTCGAGCATGCCCACGTGGTGCTGGGTGGTGAGAGCTTCGTGGCCGTGGCCGAATGCCTGCAGAATGCTCTGTGGGCGCTCGGCGGCGTGCCGAAGGAACATCGCCGCGACAGCCTGTCGGCGGCGTTCCGCAACCTGACCGCCGAGGTGCAGCAGGATCTGACGCAACGCTACCGGGACATCATGCGCCATTGCGCGATGGAGCCGTCGCGCAACAACACCGGCGTGGCGCACGAGAACGGTTCCATCGAAAGCGCGCACGGTCATCTGACGAGGGTCTCGAGGACGCGCTGCTGTTGCGCGCCAGCCGCGACTTCGGCGACCTCGATGCCTACCGGGCTTTCGTCGACGAGATCGTCGGGCGACGCAATGCCAACAACCGCAAGCGCATCGCCCTGGAGCGTTGGCCGTGGTAGCTTTGCCCCGGCGGCGCACCGCCGACTTCGAGGAAAAGCTCATTGCTGCCACATCCAGCGGCGGCTTCATCCTGCGGCGCGTGTTCTACACCGTGCCGTCGCGGCTGATCGGCCATCGCCCGCGGGTGCGCATCCGTGACGACCGGCTCGATTGCTTCCTCGGCGCCATGCTGGTCGCCACGCTGCGGCGCGGCCGGCCCGTGTCGGAAAGCAAGGGCGGCCATGTCGTCGACTACCGCCATGTCATCCACGCCTTGCGCAAGAAGCCGATGGCGCTGCTCAATCTGGTCTACCGGGACCAGCTGTTTCCGCGGCCGGCCTATGCGCGAGCCTTCGAAGCGTTGCGCGAGCAATGTGAGGAGCGGCGCGCCTGCAAGGTCATGGTCGGACTGCTTGCGCTCGCCCATGAACGCGCCTGCGAAGCCGAGCTGGCCGACCTGGTCGACGCCGATCTCGACGCTGGACGCTTGCCCGACCTGGCGACGCTGCGAACACGCTTGCAGCCCGAACATACGCCGATCCCGGCGATCGTCGTCGAGCTGGCGCCGCTAGCTAGCCAGCTACAACGAGCTGGCCACAATCGATGGCCCGGTGACAAACCCCGACATCGAAATCGCGCCATGACAACCACGATGACCTTCGACGCCGCGCGCGTCGAGCTGCTGCTCGCCGAACTGCGCCTGTCGAGCATGCAAGCGAGCTGGCCAAAACTGGCGGCGCAATCCGACAAGGAAGGCTGGCCAGCCGCGAAGTTCCTCGCCGCGCTGGCCGAATATGAGACGGCGGACCGCGGCCGCCGCCGCTTCGAGCGCCACTTGGTCGAAGCACGATTGCCGCAAGACGCTTGCCACCTTCGACTTCGAGGTCACGCCGATGCTCTCGAAGTCGCAGATCATGGCCCCCGCCTCCGGCGACGTCTGGCTCAAGACCGGCGCCAACCGGCCCGGCCGGCGGCGGAAAGAGCCATCTGTCGACAGCGCTCGGGCTGGCCCTCGTCGAGAATGGCTGGCGCGTTCTGTTCACCCGCACCACAGAGCTCGTGCAGCGCCTGCAGGTGGCGCGACGGGAGCTGGCGCTCGAAAGCGCCATCGCCAAGCTCGACCGCCACGTCCGGCTGATCCTCGACGGCATCGGCTACGTCTCCAAGGTCAAACCGCGACGGCGAGTGGAGCAAGAACATCCCCGATCAGGCCGTGACCATCGCCGCCATCGATCGCCTCGTCCATCACGCCACCATCCTCGAGATGAACGTCGAAAGCTACCGCCGGAAAACCGCCCTCGACCGCAAGCGCGGGCACGGAAGGCCACCAGCTCACGCCACGCCCAAGGAGATCGACAATGCCACTGATTGACGCCGCCCGACAATCAATCGGCATCGCCGACGCCAATCGGCTTGCAAAGCGCGCGGCCAACGACAATCATCTCTTCAACCGGCTGCCGCTCTCATCCAGATTGTCGCGTTATAACCATCGCTCGGTGCGCGACGTCCTACCCGACCCGGTCCCGCCCGGCACCCTCGAGACACTGATCGCTGGCGCGCAGTCGGCCGCGGCCAGCTCCAACAAGCAACTGTGGTCGGCGATCGCCGTCAGCGATCCCGCTAAGCGCAAGGTGCTGGCCGAGATCGCCGGCAACCAGAAGCACATCGAGCAATGCGCGCTCTACCTCAGCCTTCGTGGCCGACATGTCGCGCAACGAGCGGCTGTCGCAGGCCGAGCACACCACCTTCGAAAGCCTGCCTTATCTCGAGACCTCATGGTGCCTGTATCGATGCAGCGCTGGCCGCCTAGAACCCTGTGGTCCCCACCTGTCCCTCGGACTGCGCACCGTCTATATCGGCGCCATGCGCAACGACCCGGCGAGAGTGGGATGAGCTCCTCGGGCTGCTGTCGAAGGCCTTCGTCGTGTTCGGGCTGTGCGTTGGCTGCGCCGATCCGAAATCGAAAACGAGGTCAAGCTGCGCCTGCCGCAATCGACGGTATTGCATCACGAGCGCTACGACGCTGCACTCGAGGCCCAGAACCGCCCCACCTATGACAGCGAATTGTCAAAGTTCTCCGCGCGCAACGAGATGCAGGCCACGACCTTGACCGCACGCATGCTGAACCGCATGGTGTCGCTCAAGTCCATGAACGGAGCGGCTTCACGCCACTCTGGCCAAGCTGGGATTCGAGAGCTGCTCGGATTCACGCAACGGCGCTGGGTTGCTCTGGCAGTCACGCCCTGAGACGCGTTTCTGTCTTGCACATGGATGATGCGGCTATTCGCTCACCGCACCGCGCCGTCTTCATACCAGCGCTTGCTGTCTTTCACGACCTTGACGAGCGATAGCATGACCGGAACTTCAATCAGCATAGCCACAAAGGTGGTAAGCGTGGCACCCGACGAAAAGCCGGAAGTGCTGATAGCAGCAGCGACCGCCAGCTAGAGCGTCGCGCGTGAAATAGGAATCGACAGGGGATTCCCAAGGAATCGGAAATCTGATTCAAGATGCTGGCTG
>JAIEOV010000057.1 GCA_019750135.1 Reyranella sp.
ACGATGGTTATGCGAGCGTACGCTTCTGGCTCTCGCCGACGGGCGACACCGCGCTCGCCTGGACGGCCGGCGACGTGTGACGTGCAGGTTCAGATGGCAGAGGCGGGATTGGCCGGGATTGACCGGGATTGAGCGAAATTCGCCAGTTGCGCCATAACCTTGCCCGATGCCGACCAACTGGGAAGGCAGTCGCGCTGCGCAGGTTCAAATGGCAGGTGACTACTCAACGGAGGTTGGGGGGCGGCGGGGCGGTGAGGCCGAGCTGAGCTTCGCAGAGTGGCATATGTGATCGAAACGCCGAAAGGTTCCTCGCCCTGTCAAGGTACCTTTGTGCTGTGGCGTCGAGGCTGAGGAGCATCGCGTAATTCGCTAGTGAATAGAACGCTAGCGTACAGCCTTTCATGTCTGAACGATCAGATCTGGACGACGTCCAATCGCCAAGCGCAAGCGCAACCAGGATTTGCTTGCCTAGCTCGCCTGTGTCTTGGGTTTCGGTCGCCGCCCTAATCAATTGTTCGGCCTTTTGTGTTTCGAGAGCTTTCTCTCTCCAGCTTGGGCTGTCAGCCAAGGCGGAAGCGGAGAGGGCAATCGTCAGCCCGACCGCCGGGATCCACGTGCGAAGCTGATCGCGGTAATGCATGATTACGATCCGCCTATAGGTTTCGGTAGACGCCTCGGATGCGCCCTACAATCTTTAGGGTGTGCCGCTCCGACGCGGGCACAATCTCGTCTACGTAGCCGGCAGCTTTGTTATCACTGACAATGCGCAGGCTGCCGTCGCGAAGCGGCTGGACCCGCTTTGCGAAAACAGCGTCATCGTAAACGATGGTGTAGAGACCCTCCTCACGCACTTCGATAAGCGATGCATCGATGATGATCACGTCATAATCGCGGAAGGTCGGATACATCGAGTCTCCCTTGATTTGTAGTACATGGGCGTTTTGGGGGTTTACACCTAAGTGGCGCAGGAATTCAGCTTTAAAGGCGAGAAATTCCTCAATCTCTTCTCCCGCTGGGACAATGCCTTGCCCGGCAGAGGCCTCTATAGACAAGCGCGGCAATAGCACCATGTCTTGATCCTGCGCATTGTTTCCTGCGATACGCATAAATCGGACACCTCTTGGCTCTGCCTGTTCTTCCGCTGGAAATGTAGCCTCTTCCGGCAAAGAGTCACGAGGCCCCCGGCCTGTCGCGAGCCATTTTAAATTTACTCGTTTGGCAAGGGCGATTTGTGCAGCCTTGTCCAGACCAGGCACGCTGCCCTTCAGGTACTGGCGCATCGTGCCATCCTTGATGCCGCACTCGCGCGCGAAGCCAGCTACGTCATCTTCGCCAAGTAGCTCCTTGAGGCGCGCTGTCACACCCGTGTGATCCATCCCGAACTCCGAAACGCTTTCGGAGATCGGCCGCGTGATTGCGCGGGCAAAATGCCGTGCAATCCCATGGATATAGCGGATTGCACGATCTGCGCCCCGCTGCCCGAACTCCGAAATCGAAATTTCACACGACATGGCTTGCAGATGCCGCGTAATAATGTGAAATTCCGTACCACCAAACGTACCTAACGACCCAGAAAAAGCCGGCCTGCCAGCCGGCGTTTCCAGGAGCCCAAATGACCCAGGCTGCGAGTGCGCCGCCTGTCGTGTGGGACCGTCACGCCATTAAGGCGGAGGTCTACCGGCAGGGGATGACGCTGACCGGGATCGCGCGTGACGCGGGCCTTGCCGAGAACGCCTGTCGAAAGGCGTTGTTCGGTATCGACCGCAAGGGCGCCGAGGCGCTCTCCAGCGCCCTTGGCATCCCCTTCGACACGCTTTTCCCGGCCGGTTTTCACCGGAGCCGTTCGAGCCAGCGCCACGCTACCAAGAAGCAGGCGCAAGAGTCCCGGCAAAAGCGCATCGGCGCCGCTGACAAGGCGAGGGCTCGGGCGTGAGCCTCCCGGCAGGATTAACCAGGATCGCTGACGGCGCGGCCGTCCAGCCCAGCAGCACCCCGCCGCATCCAGCTGGGTGCACCACCCCGCCCCCTCAATCGGGAACACAGCGCACCATGATCGTGCGAACGGTCGAACTCGCCCATATCGATGTCGGGGGGCGGCTCCGCGCCCTCGATCCTGCCTGGGTCGCCCTCCTAGCGGAGGAGATCGGGCGTGAAGGGCTGATCGAGCCCATCCGCGTCGTCGCCCGCGGCGAGCGCTTCCAGCTCATCGGCGGTGCCCGGCGTATCGCCGCCTATCGAGCTCTCGGCCGCTCCGAGATCGAAGCGCGCATCGAGCCCGAGGCGGCACTCGCGGACGACGCCGCCGTTCGCCTCGGCGAGATCAAGAGCAACCTCCTGCGCGGCGAGCTGACTATGCTCGAACGCGCCTACTACGTGGCCGCTTGGCGGGAGGTCTACCTCAGCGTTCACTCCCTACCGAAGCGCGGGCGCGGCGCCGCTCGGGAAAAGATTATCCAGCGGATAAACATTTCTCCGGAGCCCGGCGAAGTCGCCAACGAGGATGTTGCCGACGCCTTCGTCCTCAGCCTCACCGAGGCCGCTCAGAAGTCGCTGAAGCTGACCCAAGCGACGCTCTACCGCCTCCTCAACATCGCGAAGATCTCGCCCGAGCAGGGCCACCGCCTCACGGGCCACCCGTCCGCAGACAGCCGTGTCGAGCTGATGCTCCTGGCTGATCAGCCGGCCGAGCGGCAGGTAACCATCGTGGATCTGATCCTCGGCGACGATGCCGAGATCGGCACGGTAGCCGAGGCCATCGCCCATCTCGACGGGGGACACGCCCCCGCCCCGGCGCCGCTCACCCCACCCGAGCGCTTCCACCAGACCTTTGCCCGGCTCCGCCCCCAGGATCAGGAGGCGTTCTTCGATCTCAACGCCGAGGCCATCGAGCGCTGGCAGGCCGTCCGCGCTTCGAAGGCCCGTCGTGGCGCCATCCGGAGCGCCGCGTGATGGGGGCCGATCGGGGTCCGCAGGGGCCGTTCGTATTCACAGCGGCTGCCGAGATGCAGAAGGGCCTGCGCCTCGCCGCCCGCAACGCCTTGGCTTTGAGTCGTCAATGTGAGGCGTTCAACCTTGCGCACCCGGTCGGCAGCACCGTCCGGTGTTGGAAGGGCCTCCGGGGCGATGGTCCTGGGTACGTCGGGCAAGTCCGTGAGCCGGGGGCCTATGTCCTCAGCGGGCATACGGCTGTCGTGCATGTGACAGGGGTCTCCGGCTGCATCGCGCTCAGCCACGTCGAGGAGGCGCGCGACTGATGGCTCTCCTCCGCGACCCGTCCGCCCCGCTCCTCAAGACCTGGGAGACCGAGCCAGTCGCCATCGGCTACGGCGAGGACGTGGCGGGTCGCGGCCCTCTCGGCAACCGTATCGCGCGGGTGGTCTCTCAGGCCCTCCGCGACGCAAAAGACGCTGATCTCCCGCGCGCGGAGGTCGCCCGGCGGATGGCCGAGCACCTCGGCCGTCCGGTGCCGGCGACCACCATCGACAAGTGGGCCTCCGAGGCCGCCGAGGATCACCGCATTCCGCTGGACTGCTTCGTGGCGCTGATCAAGGCGACCGGGCAGCACGCGCTTCTCGGCTTCCTGCCCGGCCTGTTCGGCTACGCCGTGGTGCCGGCTCGATACATCGACCTGATCGAGCTGACCCAGCTCGAAGAGCAGGAGCGGGAGCTTGCCGCCCGCAAGGCCGCGCTCACCGCCAAGGTGCGGGGGCGGCGCTCATGAAGGAGTGGCTGACCGCACAGGAAATCGCGACCGAGGCCCTGCCGCAGATGCCGGGCTCCGAACGCGCGATCCAGATCATGGCCGACCGCCAGGGCTGGAACCTCGACGTCTTCCGCGCCCGCAAGCGCGCTGGCCGGGGTGGTGGCATGGAGTATCACATCGGCCTGCTGCCGACGCTCGCGCAGGTCACCTATCGCCAGCGTGCCATCCCGGTCGGGCCGGTGCCGGAGAGCGCGAATGTGCAGCCGGGCGCTGCACTTTCCGGCCGCGCCGCCCAGGAGCGTGATGCGCGGCTCGCGATCCTGCGCGCCTACGAGCTGTTCGCCCGCGGCCAGCGGCTCAACCAACAGGGCTGCGAGGCCCTGTTCGCCTCGAAATACCAAGCCGGCACCTTCGCCATCGAAGCGTGGGTGCGCGAGCTGATCCCATCCTTCTCGGTTCGCACGCTCGCCCGGTGGCGCGCCGCGGCGGCCGGCGACGCGAACCGTCTCGGCGTCGATCGCGGCGCCGCTCGCAAGGGCACCGGCATCCTGGAGACCGCCAACGACGGCGCGGTGCGGCGCTGGATGCTCGCGCTCATCACCCACCAGCCGCACCTGTCGGCCAAGCACATCCGTCGCGACTGCGCGCTGGAGTTCGGTGACCGGCTCACCGTGGTGCGCGGGGGCGGCGTGATCGAGACGATCGACATGCCGCCGCTGCGGACCTTTCAGGCGGCTTTGAAGACCCTGAAAGAGGCGGAGAAGGTGGTGATCACCCAGATCACCAACCCCGACAAGTTCCGCTCCACGATGAAGCTCTCGGGCAGCAATAGCCTGCGGCACATCGATGAGCCGAACGCGCTGTGGATGATCGACGCCTCGCCGGTCGATGCGCTCTGCACCGACGGCCGCCATTCGATCTACGTCTGCATCGACATCGCGACGCGTCGGACCGTGTTCTACATGTCGAAAACCCCGCGCGCCGAGGCGGTGGGGCTACTGCTGCGCAAGGCCATCCTCGCCTGGGGCGTGCCGGCCGAGATCAAGACGGACAACGGCAGCGATTTCACCGCGAAGGCGAGCCAGCGCCTCCTGGCCTCGCTTGGGATCGAGGCCGTCCTCTCCGACGACTTCAGCCCGGAACAGAAGGGCCACGTGGAGCGCGTCATCGGCACGCTCCAGCGCGACTGCATCGCCCTGCTGCCGGGCTTCGTCGGGCACAGCGTGGCGGACCGGAAGGCGATCGAGGGGCGCAAGAGCTTCGCCCAGCGACTCGGCGACGACGACGCGAAGACGTTCTCGGTCCGCTACACCGCAGGCGAGACACAGACCTTCGTCGATGCCTGGGCCGATCTCGACTACGCTCAGCAGCCGCACGAGGCCCTGAAGCGCCGCACGCCGGCCGCCGTCGCCGAGGCCGCCGCGCACACGATCCGCCGGGTCGACGTGCGCGCCCTCGACCTTCTGCTGGCGCCGACGGCGAAGGGCGACGGCACCCGCACGATGACGAAGCGGGGCATCCGGATCGACGGCCGGCACTACCTCAACGGTGCGATCATGGTGGGCGACCGCGTCTTCGTGCGGCACGATCCGCTCGACCTCGGTCGCGTCTACCTGTTCCGGCCGGATGGTGAGACCTTCGTCGGCGAGGCCGTCAACGCCGAGTTCGCAGGCGTCTCCCCCGGCGCCTTCGTCCAGGCGCAGCGGACGGTCCAGGCGGAAGAGCTGGCCGCGCGCAAGGCGGCGATCGAGGCCGAGCGGCGCAAGCTGCGCACCGGCCCAGATCTCGCCGCCCGCGCCCTTAGGAAGCTCACTGCGGA
Source organism: Reyranella sp. (assembly GCA_019750135.1). Lineage (GTDB taxonomy): Bacteria > Pseudomonadota > Alphaproteobacteria > Reyranellales > Reyranellaceae > Reyranella. The sequence continues at coordinate 5,523 of JAIEOV010000057.1, forward strand.
CCGCGACCGCCGCGAGGCCGAACGCTCCGGCGTCGTGCCGTTCCCGCGCCCCGAGGTCGAGCACTCGACGCCCGCGATCGCCGCCGCCCTGACGGCCGTCACCCAGCCCGAGACGCCGCCTGTGGCCATCGTCCCCGACCGGGCGGCCGAGCGTCTGGCGCAGATGCGCGAACAGGTCCGGCAGGCTCCCAACGTCACGGCGATCCGGTCGAACCTGGACACGCCGGATCTGCGGTTCCGCCGCGCCCTGGAACTGGAGGCGCGCATCGCGGCCGGCGAGGCGGTGGAGAGCGAGGAAGCGCTCCAGCTCGGCCGCTACCAGTCCACCCCCGAATACCGCGCCCGCCGGAAGGTCCACGA
>JAIEOV010000072.1 GCA_019750135.1 Reyranella sp.
CAGCCAGCATCTTGAATCACTTCTCGGCCCTCTTGGGAATCCCCTTCCGATTCGGAATCATCTCATACCGCTCTAGGACTGAAGGCGGAACATCAAGTAATTTTGCCAATATCCCACCAGGACACGTTTTTTGCTTGATGCGCGGGCGGTGTCTGGTACTGTGGCAGAAATACAACAACATTGAGGCTAGCATGCACCCTCTCATGCTGAGCGCCGCCGCTTGCCTGTGCCTGGCCTTTGCCGGCACGGGATACGCCCAGACTAAGCACAGCGCGCCGAAAGCCGCGGCCGTCTCCGTCAAGAAGGCTTCCGCCAAGCCGGCCGCGACGAAGGCGTCGCTGGCGCCGTCGGCAAAGAAGCCCGCGGCCAAGCCGTCGGCGCAGCCGCAAGTGCGCGCCGCGCGCTACGGCGGCTTCACCATGGCCCCGCCTCCCCCGCCGCCGGTGCTCGACACCACCAGTCCCCGCACCCTTAGCCTGGTGAACGTCAATACCGACGAGGCTCTCACCGTCACCTACTGGTCCGACGGCGCCTACCGCCGCGATGCGCTCGACAAGCTCAACCACTTCCTGCGCGATTCGCGCGACGGCAGCGAGACGGAAATGGATCCGCAGCTGTTCGACGTCCTGTGGCACACCCAAATGCATGTCGGCTTCACCGGCACCGTCGAGGTTCTCTCGGCCTTTCGTTCGCCCACCAGCAACGCCTGGCTGGCGAGCGTCAGCCGCGGCGTGGCCAGCGACAGCCAGCACATGAACGGCAACGCGATGGACATCAGCATGCCCGGCGTGCCGGTGTTCCAGGTGCGGCAGGTTGCGCGGTCGCTGGGCATGGGCGGCGTGGGGTTCTACCCGCGCTCGGGCTTCGTCCATATCGATACGGGCCCCGTACGCTATTGGTAGGAACAAAGGCGCCGTCCGGCGATCATGGGGCGCATTTCTTCCTGAGCGAGTCGAACAGCACCTCACTGGGCTCGCCGGTCTCGGCCTCGCCGGCCGCGAGCTGGAACTTGCGGATCGCCGCGCGCGTCGTCGGGCCGAGCGTGCTGTAAGTGGTGCCGCTGTAGAAGCCCAGATCACGCAGAAGGATCTGGATTGCCTTGGCCTGTTCCGTCCTGTCGCTGGGCCAGGAAGCCGGATCGAGAGTGCACTTGGCGAGCGCCGGCTCGGGCTTTTGCGGTGTCGGGACCGGCGGGGTCTTGTCGCTCGCCTCGCTCTGTGGCGGCGGTGACGAGGGCGACGGGGGCGACGGCGACGCGACCGCCGTTTCCCGTTGGGGCTCCTGCCCGACCGGCGCGGGCTCTGCGGCTACCGTCGAACTGGCCGGCGGCTCCGTCTTGGCGGCAACTGGAACGGCGCGACGGCTGCCGGCAAGATCCGGCCGGCCACCGCTTCCTGCCGTCCAAAGGGCAACGCCGGCCCAGCCAAGCAGCGCCAGGACAACCCCATACGCCACGAAAGCCATGACGGGTCTGCGCTTGGCTTCGCCACCTTCCGGAGTCGTCGACATGATCTGCCGTCCCTTCAGCCGAGCTCCGGATTGGACGCTATCGGAGCCGATCACCGTCTTCAACGGCTACGCGGGCTTGGAGAATCGCAGGACCTTGGACCGGACTCTGCGCGCCGGCCGCTTGCGGCCCGTTCGGACGAGCCGGGCAATCCCAAGGACTTGATTGACCGTCCGGAGCCCATTCACGACGCCGTAACGTCGAACAACGAGCAGGCCGACGACTCCGACCACCGCCAACAGCAACAGCGTTGTCGAGTCCGGCTTGGTCTGGGTCACCCGCTTAAACGCCATGCACCAGCGAACGCGATGCGGTGACGGAGGTTGCTCGGCGACTTGACAGTCCCCCGGCCCGTCGGCGAACGTCGTTTCATTACACGAACGAAGTTCATATACATGAACGACAGCGTGAAGTCCGCCGCCAGGGTTCTCGACATCCTCGAACTGCTGGCCCGCAGCGACGAGCCGATGGCCCTGAAGGACCTCGTGCTGGTCCTGTCGCTGCCCAAGAGCAGCGCGCACGCCCTGATGCGCACGCTGCAGTCGCGCGGCTATGTCGAGCGCGACGCCGCCGACCGCTACCGGCTGAACGAGCAACTGCGCCAGTCGGCGGGTTGGATCGGCGGACCCGAAGCGCATCTCGCGGCGGTCGCCCGCCCGGTGATGGAGCGGCTGCGCGACGACCTGGACGAAAGCGTGTTCCTGGGCGTTCGCAGCGCGCGCGGCGACGTCAAGGTGATCGCCAAGGCGGTCAGCCGCGCCGCCATCCGCTACGATTCCGACGATCCCGAGCCGCGCACCGCCTATTGTACCGGCATGGGCCGGATCCTGCTGGCCTTCTGGGACAAGAAGTCGACCGCTGCCTATTTGATGCGCAACCGTTTGCGCGCCCACACGCCACGCACCGTGACCGATCCCGCCAGGCTGCGTGCCATCCTCACCAAGGTGGCGGCCGACGGCTATGCCGTCGTCGAGGAAGAGTATGTGCTCGGCGGCTCGGCGACGGCGGCGCCGGTATTCGGCGGCGATGGTACGGTCGTTGCTGCGCTGAACGTGGGAACGGTGTCGGCACGCTACCCGGCCGCCAAGCCCCGCATCATCGCCGGCGTCGTGCGCGCCGCAGCCACCATCAGCCAGCGCCTCGGCTACCGGCGCGCAGCATAGTTTTAGACGGAGTGCCCCAGCGATGAGTTATCGGATCGGCGTCGACATCGGTGGGACCTTCGCGGACTTCTGTGCGCTGGACGAGACGACCGGCCGCCTGGCGACGCTGAAGGTGCTCTCGACGCCGCAGGAGCCCGGGCGCGAGGTCATCGCCGGCCTCGCCGAACTCGGCAGCCGCTTCGGCATAAAGCCGGGCGACATCGGCTATTTCACCCACGGCACCACGGTCGGCATCAACTCGGTGATCCAGCGCAAGGGCATCCGCCTCTGCCTGTTCACGACCGAGAACTTCGTCGATGTGCTGGAACTGGCGCGGTTGAAAATGCCCGACCCGTATCACCTGATGTCGTCGCGTGCCGAGCCGCTGATCACGCGCGAGCGCGTGCTGCCGGTGCGGGAAAGGATGCTGGCCGACGGAACGGTCGAGCAGCCGCTCGACCCTGAAAGCCTGCGCGAGGCGCTCGACCAGGCGATCGCGCTCGGGGCCGAGGGGATCGTGCTGGGGCTGCTGCATTCCTATCGCAACCCGGCGCACGAACGGGAGGCCGCGCGGCTGATCGGCCAGTGGGCGCCGAAGATGCCCGTGTTCTGCTCCAGCGACGTGTGGCCGATCATCCGCGAATACGAGCGCACGGCCACGGCCACGATCCACGGCTACGTCCAGCCGCCTGTGGCGCGCTACCTGACGGCGCTTCAGGCGGCCTTGAAACAGGCCGGCGTCGCCGCCGAGGCCATGGTGACCAAGTCGAACGGCGGCGTCATGACGGCCGAGCTCGGCAAGTCGGCCTGCCTGCAGATGCTGCTGTCGGGCACGGCGGCCGGCGTCATCGGTGCGGGCTTCGTCGCCCGCCAGGCCGGCATCGACAAGGTGCTGAGCCTCGACATCGGCGGGACCTCGGCCGACGTCGCGATCATCGTCGACGGCACGCCGACCTACGGCACCGGCGAGATGGTCGGCGACTTCCCGATCTACATACCGACGGTGTCGGTGACGTCGATCGGCGACGGCGGCGGCTCGATCGCCAAGGTGAGCGAGTTCGGCATCCTGACGGTCGGACCCGAAAGCGCGGGGTCGACTCCCGGCCCTGCCTGCTACGGCCGCGGCGGCACGCGGCCGACCATGACCGATGCCTTCGCGACCTGCGGCATCATCGGCCACGGCAACATCGGCTACGACGCCGTCTCGGTCGATGTCGACAAGGCGCGCGCCGCCATCGGCACGGTCGCGAGCAAGCTCGGCCGCGGGCTCGAGCAGGCGGCCGAGGCGATCATCCAGGTGGCGGTCTCCGGCATGTACCGCGAGGTCGGCAAGCTCGCCTCGCGCCAGGGCATCGACCCGCGCGACTTCACCCTGTTGGCCTTCGGCGGCGCCGGCCCCATGCTGGGCTGCTTCCTGGCACGCGAGCTCGGCATGGGCCAGGTGCTGATCCCGACGGCGCCGGGCGTGCTGTCGGCGCTGGGCGGCCTCGTCGCCGACGTGAAGAACGACTTCATCAGCACGGCGTACTACCCGCTGTCGGCCGCCGAGCTGCCGCGCCTCAAGGCGGACTTCGATCATCTCGCCAAGCGGGCGTCCGACTGGATCACCAAGGAGCAGAAGTTCGCGGGCTCGTACGTGCTGCAGCCCGCCGCCGACATGCGCTACCTCGGGCAATCGTTCGAGATCGAGGTGCCCTTGCAGCTCGACTGGCTCACGGCCGGCAACATCGAGCGCATCGCCCAGGCCTTCCATGCCGAGCACGACCGCCTGTACGGCCACAGCTCGCCCACGACGCCGATCCATATGGTGAGCCTGCGCATGGTGGTGGTCGGCAGCTCGCCCCAGCCCAAGGTGCCCGCCGAGCCGCGACGCGAGGGGGCGCCCGTGCCGGCCAAGCAGATCGACGTCTACCTCGACGGCGCCTGGCGGCAGGTGCCGCTCTATCGCCGAGCGGACCTGGGACACGGCCATCGCCTCGCCAGCCCTTGCGTGGTGGCGCAGGAAGATACGACGATCTGCGTCCCGCAAGGTTTCACGGGCGCGGTCGACGCGTACGGCAACATCATCCTGTCGCTCGGCCAGAAGGAGTAGGCAATGTCCATCGATCCGGTCACGCTGCAGATCTTCGCCAACCACGCGCAGGCTGCCGCCGACAGCATGGCCTTCACGCTGTTCCGTACCGCGCACTCGACCTTCGTGAAGGAGACCGAGGACTTCACGACAGGCCTCGCCACCCCCGACGGCATGACCTTCGCCAGTCCACGCGATCTCGGCGCCACCTGGTTCATCGGCCTCGACTACGCCAACGCCATCGGCATGATCACCGACTACAAGCCGGGCGACATCTGCATCACCAACGATCCGTACTCGGGCTTCGTCTGCACCCACACGCCAGACCTGCACATGTGGAAGCCGATTTTCTGGCAGGACGAGCTGGTCGCCTTCTCGGTCAGCCACATCCACAACACCGACGTCGGCGGCGCGGTGCCGGCCTCGCTGTCGCGCCAGCTGACGGAGGTCCACCAGGAAGGCATCCGCATCCCGCCCAACAAGCTCTACGAGGCGGGGAAGCTCAACCAGGCGCTGCTCAACGTCATGCTGACCAACGTGCGCATGCCCGAGCAGAATTACGGCGACCTGCAGGCGCAGATCGCCGCCATGAACACCGGCGAGCGCAAGGTGCACGATATGGTGCGCAAGTTCGGCGTCGACGTGTTCCGCCAGGGCGTGAAGGATCTGCTCGATCTCGGCGAACGCCAGGCCCGCGCCCTGCTGAAGCGCATCCCCGACGGCGACTACTTCTTCGCAGACTATCTCGACGAGGATGCGCCGGGCGGCGTCCCGGTGCGGCTCGCCCTGACCCTGAAGATCCGCGGCGACGAGGCAACGCTCGACTTCACCGGGTCCGATGCGCAGTTGCAGTCGTCGCTGAACGTGCCGACCGGGGGCGCCGAGCGTCACATCCTGCTGATGGTGGGCTACACCTACTGCCTCTACAGCATTGACCCGACGATCCTTCTCAACGGCGGCATCACGCGGCCGGCGCGCTGCGTCATCCCCGAAGGCACGATCCTCAATCCGAAATTCCCGGCCGCGGTCGGCATGCGCAGCATGACCTGCAGCCGCCTGCAGGGCGTCACCATCGGCGCCTTCTCTGCCGCGGTGCCCGAGCTGCTGCCGGCCGGTCCCGCCGGCGGCGGCGCCATCATGAACGTCAAGACCACCGACAATCGCAGCGGCCGCACGATCATGGCCTC
>JAIEOV010000100.1 GCA_019750135.1 Reyranella sp.
AGCCGTATGCGAGAAAACCGCACGTACGGTTCGGAGGGAGGGGGCGGCACTAGCCGCTCCCTACCCCTATCGGAAGAGATCAGACCGCGCGTACCAGCACGTGGCGCTTGCGCCCGGCCGAGAGTTTCAGCGTGCCCGACGCATCGAGGTCGGCTTCGCCGACCATGACGGTGTCGCCGGCGATCGGCTTGTCGTTCAGCCGTCCGCCGCCGCCCTTGATCAGCTTGCGCGCCTCGTTGCGGCTTTCCGCCAGGCCGGCTTCGTGCAGCAGTTCGAACGCCGCGACGCCGTTGGCGAGCCGCGCGCGCGGCACGTTGACGGTGGGCAGCGTATCGGCGCGCGCGCCTTCCTCGAAGGTTCGGCGCGCCGTCTCGGCGGCTTCCTCGGCGGCCTTGCGGCCGTGCGCCAGCGCGGTGATCTCGGTGGCCAGGATCTTCTTGGCCTCGTTGACCTCCTGGCCCTTCAACGCCTCGAGCCGCGCGACCTCGTCGAGCGGCATCTCGGTGAAGAGCTTCAGGAAGCGGCCGACATCCTCGTCCTCGGTGTTGCGCCAGTACTGCCAGAAGTCGTAGGCCGAGACGCGCTCGGCGTTCAGCCACACGGCGCCGGCCATGGTCTTGCCCATCTTGGCGCCCGACGAGGTGGCGATCAGCGGCGTCGTCAGCGCGAACAGGTCGGCGCTCTGCAGGCGGCGGCCGAGATCGACGCCCATGACGATGTTGCCCCACTGGTCCGAGCCGCCCATCTGCAGGATGCAGTTCTGGCGCTTGTGCAGCTCGGCGAAATCGTAGGACTGCAGGATCATGTAGTTGAATTCGAGGAAGCTGAACGGCTGGTCGCGCTCGAGGCGCAGCTTCACCGAATCCATGCTGAGCATGCGGTTGACCGAGAAGTGCCGGCCGACCTCGCGCAGCATCGGGATGTAGTGCAGGCTGTCGAGCCAGTCGGCATTGTTGACCATCACCGCATCTGTGGGCCCGTTCCCGAACTTCAGGTACTTCGCGAAGACCTGCTTGATGCCTGCCATGTTGGTGTTGATCTGCTCGTCGGAGAGCAGCGGGCGCGCCTCGTCGCGGAACGACGGATCGCCGACCTTCGTGGTGCCGCCGCCCATCAGGGTGATCGGCCGATGGCCGGTCTTCTGCCACCAGCGCAGCATCATGATCTGCAGCAGCGAGCCGACATGCAGCGAATCGGCGGTGCAGTCGAAGCCGATATAGGCCGTGCGGACGCCGCTCGCGAGCTGCTCGTCGAGCCGCGTCGCATCGCTGCACTGATGGACCATGCCGCGCTCGTGCACGATCCGCATGAAGTCCGACTTGAAGGCCGTCATCTCTTCGCCCGTTGTCCCTAAAGGGCCGGGGGTTTAACACGGGGCCGACCGCCCCTCAACGGACCCGCTTTGCGTATGTCTTCACCCTTCCTGCGCGCCCTCGGCCTGATGAGCGGTACGTCCGTCGACGGCGTCGACGTCGCGGTGATCGAAACCGACGGCGAGCAGGTCAGGTCTTTCGGCGATTTCCTGACGGTACCCTATGCCGACGACGTGCGTCGCCAGATCCGTGCGGCCTTCGGCGCCGAGCAGCTCGGCGATGCGACGGCGGCGGCCGAGCGGGCGGTGACCGAGGCCCATGTCGAGGCCGTGCAGCGCTGGTCGCGGGAGAGCGGCACGCCGCTTTCGACGCTCGATGTCGTGGGCTTCCACGGCCAGACCATCACGCATCGGCCCGAGCGCCGCTTCACCTGGCAGATCGGCGACGGCGCGGCGCTGGCGCGCGCGACCGGCGTGAAGGTGGTGAGCGACCTGCGCATCGCCGACGTGAAGGCGGGCGGGCAGGGCGCGCCGCTGGTGCCCGTCTATCACGCGGCGCTGGCGCACGATCTGCCCAAGCCGCTCGCCGTGGTGAACATCGGTGGCGTGGGCAACGTGACCTGGATCGGCGCCGACGGATCGCTTCTCGCCTTCGACACCGGGCCGGGCAACGGGCCGATCGACGACTGGTGCGCACGGCGCGCTGGCCTGCGCTTCGACCGCGACGGTGCGCTCGCGGCGTCTGGCAAGGTCGATCGCGCGCGCGTCGAGCGCTTCAGCGAGCATCGGTACTTCGCGGTGCAGCCACCCAAGTCACTGGATCGCGGCGATTTCAACGATTCATGGGCGGAAGGCCTCAGCGTCACCGACGGTGCGGCCACGCTGACGCGCGGCACGGCGCGCGCCATCGCGCTGGCGGCGCGTCACTTCCCGATACCCGTCACGCAATGGGTGATCTCCGGCGGCGGCGCGCGCAATCCGACGCTACTGAAAGCCATCGCCGAGGAGACGCGCGGCAAGGTCGTCACGGCCGACAGCCTCGGCTGGAACGGCGACGCGCTGGAAGCGCAGGCGTTTGCATTCCTGGCCGTGCGCTCGCTGCGCGGCCTGCCGATAACCTTCCCGGGAACGACCGGCGCGCCGCGTCCATTGACGGGCGGCCGGTTGGATGAGCCTTAAGGCTCTTTGTTGCTGGTCGCGCGGCCCGGCGGATTGACCAGGCACTTGGCGACGTACCTGTCGACGTCGATCGCGAGCTTGTCGAGGGAGTCGTGATAGAAGTGGTTGGCGCCCTTGATGGTGCGCGATTCCACCGTGATGCCCTTCTGCAGCGACAGCCGCGCCACCAGCTTCTGGATGTCGGCCAGCGGCACGACTTCGTCCTTCTCTGCGCCCACGATCAGGCCCGACGAGGGGCAGGGGGCGAGGAAGGCGAAGTCGTAGGAGTTGGCGGGCGGCGAGACCGAGACGAAGCAGTCGATCTCCGGCCGGCGCATCAGCAGTTGCATGCCGATCCAGGCGCCGAACGAGTAGCCGGCGATCCAGCACGACTTCGCATCGGCATTCATGCTTTGCAGCCAGTCGAGTGCCGCGGCGGCGTCCGACAACTCGCCCATGCCGTTGTCGAAGCGGCCTTGGCTGCGGCCTACACCGCGCGTATTGAACCGCAGCACCGAGAAGCCGCGATTGACGAACACGTGGAACAAGGAGAACACGACCTTGTGGTTCATCGTCCCGCCATATTGCGGGTGCGGATGCAGGATCAGCGCGATGGGCGCGTGCTCTTCCTTGCTCTGGTGATAGCGCCCCTCGAGCCGACCCTCCGGGCCGGTGAACATCACATCAGGCATCTAGACTCCGGTCTTTCCCTCATTATTGGCCGCCGGACGCGGGCCGGAGCAGCATTTTTTGGGGGGATTCTTGATACTTGACCAACTCAGTCGGGTTTACTAAACCCGAGCTATTCAGTCGGTTTTTCCCCAGATCCCTGTCTGGAGGACCGCAATATCGTAGTAACGCCTTGGTTTTCAAGACCTTTAGGCGTTCCGGAGCGAGGAGGATGCTGTGAAGCTCAGCACCAAGGGTCGTTACGCCGTTATGGCGATGGTCGATCTGGCCCGTCATGCGCAGGCCAAGCCGGTGTCGTTGTCGGATATCGCGACCCGGCAGGAAATCTCTTTGTCATATCTGGAGCAGCTTTTTGCCCGCCTGCGGCGTGCCGGTCTGGTGAAGAGCGTGCGGGGTCCGGGCGGCGGCTACCGCCTGGCGCGTGGCTCGGCCGAGACGCGGGTCTCGGAAATCATCCTGGCGGTCGACGAGCCGATCAAGGCGACGCGCTGCACCGAGATGGGCGCGACCGGCTGCCGCGCCGACCGCAGCAAGTGCCTGACGCACGACCTGTGGGAGGAGCTGGGCAACCAGATCCACGCCTTCCTGAGCTCGGTGACCCTGCTCGACGTGCTCGAGCGCCGGCTGGCGCCGCGCATCGCCGAGGCACCCGCCGCGCAGGCCGCGGCCAACAACGATTCTTCGATGGCCGCCGCCAGCTAAGACCAAGGCCAGCCCGAATGCCCGCCGCGTCCGTGTACCTCGACCACAACGCTACAAGCCCGCTCAGGCCGCAGGCGCTCGACGCCATGGTCGAAGCGCTGCGCACGGGCGGCAATCCGTCGGCGGTGCATGGCGTGGGCCGCAAGGCCCGCGGCCTGGTCGACAAGGCGCGCCGTCAGGTGGCGGCGCGGATCGGCGCGTTGCCGGCGGAGGTGATCTTCACGTCGGGCGGCACGGAAGCCAACAACATGGTCCTGGCGGGCACCGGCAGGCGCCGCGTGCTGATCTCGTCGATCGAGCATGAGAGCGTGCAGCGCGCCGTGCCCGGCGCCGAGATCGTCCCGGTCGACGGCGAGGGCGTGCTCGATCTCGCCGCCCTGGAGCGCAAGCTCGCCGCCTCGAACGAGCCGGCGCTGGTGTCGGTGATGTTCGCCAATAACGAGACCGGCGTGCTGCAGCCGATGGCCGACATCGTGCGCATCGCCCGCAAGGCCGGTGCGCTGGTGCACTGCGACGCGGTCCAGGCCGCCGGCAAGGTGCCGGTCGACCTGCACGGCATCGGCATCGATTATCTCAGCCTCGCCGCCCACAAGCTCGGCGGGCCAACCGGTGTCGGCGCGTTGATCGTGCGGGCCGATGCGCCGTTCGCCTCGAACCGCTTTGGCGGCGGCCAGGAAACCAATCGCCGCGCCGGCACCGAGAACCTGTCTGGCATCGTGGGCTTCGGCGCCGCCGCCGAGCTAGCGAGCGGCCTCGACTCCGCGTTGCGCGATCGAGGTGAGGCGGCGTTGCTGGCCGTCGCACCCAGCGCGCGTGTGTTTGGCTCGGGTGCCAAGAGGTTGCCCAACACGACCTCCATCTCCATGCCGGGGGTTCCGGCCCAGACCCAGGTCATGGCGCTCGATCTTGCCGGTGTCTGCGTCAGCGCGGGTTCCGCCTGCTCCTCGGGCAAGGTGCACCGCTCGGCCGTCCTGGCAGCCATGGGAATAGAAGATGCCGAGGCGGCCTCGGCCATAAGGATAAGTTTCGGCTGGAACTCGCAATCCGACGATATCGATCGCTTGATCGCAGCCTGGCGGGATCTATATATCCGAGTAGGAAAGTCGGATATCCCTGATGCCCGTGCGGCCTAGTAATTCCAAGGGGTTAGCATGAACGTTCAAACCCAGATCCGGCGCAACGATCAGCCGATCTATCTCGACTACCAGGCCACCACGCCAATGGATCCGCGGGTCCTGGAAGCGATGATGCCGTACTTCACCCATCAGTTCGGCAACCCGCATTCGCGCAGCCACTCCTATGGCTGGGAAGCCGAGGAAGGCGTCGAGAAGGCGCGCGGCCAGGTCGCCAAGCTGATCGGCGCCGACGAGAAGGAAGTGATCTTCACCTCGGGCGCCACCGAGTCGAACAACCTCGCCATCCGCGGCGTCGCCGAGTTCTACAAGGACCGCAAGAACCACATCGTCACCACCGTGACCGAGCATAAGTGCGTGCTCGATACCTGCCGCCATCTCGAGCAGCAGGGCTTCGAGGTGACCTACCTGCCGGTCCAGAAAAACGGCCTGATCGACCTCGAGGCGCTGCGGGCGGCCATCACCGACAAGACGGTGGTGGTGTCGGTCATGGCGGTGAACAACGAGATCGGCGTCATCCAGCCGCTGGCCGAGATCGGCAAGATCTGCCGCGAGAAGAAGGTATTCTTCCACACCGACGCGGCGCAGGCCGCCGGCAAGATCCCGCTCGACGTCGAGGCGATGAACATCGACCTGATGAGCATTTCGGGCCACAAGATCTACGGGCCCAAGGGCATCGGCGCGCTCTACGTGCGCCGCAAGCCGCGCGTGCGGCTGGTGCCGCTGATCGTGGGCGGTGGCCAGGAGCGCGGCTTCCGCTCGGGCACCTTGCCGACGCCGCTCTGCGTCGGCCTGGGCGCCGCTGCCGAGATCGCCCTGAAGGAGATGGGCGAGGAGGCAAATCGTCTGGCGAGGCTCCAGCAGCGCATGCTGAAGGGCCTGCAGGCGAAGCTTACCGACATCGTGGTCAATGGAGACCTCGAGCACCGCATCCCGGGCAACCTCAACATCAGCTTCGCCTATGTCGAGGGTGAGTCGCTGATGATGGGCATCAAGAACCTGGCGGTGTCGTCCGGCTCGGCCTGCACTTCGGCCTCGCTGGAGCCTAGCTACGTACTGCGCGCGCTGGGTGTCGAAGAGGATATGGCGCACACCTCGCTGCGCATCGGCCTTGGCCGGTTCACCACCGAGCACGAGGTCGACACGGCCGTCGAGGAACTGGTGCGCCACGTCAAGAAGCTGCGCGAGATGAGCCCTCTCTGGGAGATGGCCCAGGAAGGCATCGACATTAAGTCCATCGAATGGGCTGCACACTGACAGGGAATTGAGGAGAGTGTCATGGCTTACAGCGACAAGCTGATCGATCACTACGAGAACCCGCGCAACATCGGGTCGCTCGACAAGGCGTCCGAGGATGTCGGCACCGGCCTGGTCGGCGCGCCGGCCTGCGGCGACGTCATGAAGCTGCAGATCAAGGTCGGGGCCGACGGCCTGATCGAGGACGCCAAGTTCAAGACCTTCGGCTGCGGCTCGGCGATCGCCTCCAGCTCGCTCGTCACCGAGTGGGT
>JAIEOV010000082.1 GCA_019750135.1 Reyranella sp.
TGCTCTGCACGCCCTGGAGCTACTCGACCTATCGCGGAAGTTAAGGAGGAATGAATGACCTATAGCGATGTCTCCCTCATGATCGACGGCGCCTGGACCAAGGGCGCCAACGGCCGGACCATTCCGGTGATCAATCCCGCGACCGAGGAAGTGATCGGCACCGTTGCGCATGCCGAGAAGAGCGATCTCGATCGCGCGCTGGCTGCCGCCGACAAGGGATTCAAGCAGTGGAAGAAGGTCTCGGCCTACGAGCGCTACAAGATCATGCGCAAGGCGGCCGACCTGATGCGCCAGCGTCTCGACGAGATCGCCACCATCATGACCCAGGAGCAGGGCAAGCCTCTGTACGAGGCCAAGATCGAAACCAATCTTGCCGCCGACATCATCGACTGGATGGCCGAGGAAGGCCGCCGTACCTACGGCCGCATCGTGCCGGCGCGCGCCGAGAACGTGTACCAGCTCGTCATGAAGGAGCCGGTCGGTCCCGTCGCCGCCTTCACGCCGTGGAACTTCCCGATCAACCAGGTGGTGCGCAAGGCGTCCGCGGCGCTCGCCACCGGCTGCTCGATCATCATCAAGGGACCGGAGGACACCCCGGGCTCGTGCGCCCAGCTGATCAAGGCCTTCGTCGATGCCGGCGTGCCGGCGGGCGTGATCCAGCTGGTCTACGGCGTGCCGTCGGAGATCAGCGAGTACCTGATCCCCCATCCGATCATCAAGAAGATCACCTTCACCGGCTCGACTCCGGTCGGCAAGCAACTCGCCGCTCTCGCCGGCGCGCACATGAAGCGCGTCACCATGGAGCTCGGCGGCCACGCGCCGGCCGTCGTGTTCGAGGATGCCGACCTCGAGCAGGCGGTGAATGTGCTGGGCGCCAACAAGTTCCGCAACGCCGGCCAGGTCTGCGTCGCGCCGACGCGCTTCCTGGTGCACGAGAAGGTCTATCCGGAGTTCGTCGAGCGCTTCACCGCCTTTGCCAAGAACATGAAGGTGGGCAACGGGCTCGAAGCCGACACCAAGATGGGCCCGCTGGTCGCCGAGCGCCGCCTGCATGCGATGGACAGCTTCGTCAGCGACGCCATTGCCAAGGGCGCCAAGATCCAGACCGGTGGCCAGCGCAAGGGCAACAAGGGCTACTTCTACGAGCCCACGGTCATCACCGACGTGCCGCTCAACGCCAAGATCATGAACGACGAGCCGTTCGGCCCGCTGGCGCCGATCACGCCGTTCAAGGACTTCGACGGCCTGGTGAAGGAAGCCAACCGCCTGCCGTGGGGCCTCGCGGCCTACGCCTACACCCGCAACACCAAGACCGCGGCGGCGATCGGCGCTGCGTTCGAGAGCGGCATGGTGTCGATCAACCACCATGGCCTCGCGTTGCCGGAAGTGCCGTTCGGCGGCGTCAAGGACTCGGGCTACGGCTCGGAAGGCGGCCTCGAGGCGCTTGAGGCCTATCTCAACACCAAGTTCGTCAGCCAGCTCGGCATGTGACCGACGGCAAACCCGCTCAAATGCGTCGAGGGCCCGAAGGGGCCCTCGATTGCTTTTAGGGATCGCCTAGCGCGGCAGCAGCTCGAAGGAGTTGATGAAGCGCTGCGTATCGGCGCTATTCTCCTGTCCGGCCGACACGACCGCGATCGCCTTGTGCAGCTGATCGCCGCGCATCACCTGTAGTAGGACACACACTTGGTTGTCCTGGGGCATGTCGATCACGGAGCGCCGCGCCGGCTGGCCGCCGATGGTGACCTGCTTCTCTTCGCGCAGCTTGCCGTTCATCCACGACACGGTGTCGTCGCGGACCTTGTCGAACGACGCCTGCGCATCGCCGCCGACGGTCGAGCGCTCCGGGAGGGTGGTCATGAAGGTGAGGGAAACGCCGTCGCGCCGGCTCTCGAAGGTGGCGACCTCCATGCGGCGCACACCGGCACCGGTCTTCACATCCTCGCTCACGACCTTGGGCGCCTGGGGGAACTCCACGCGGTAGCCCCCGACCTGCGATTTGTATTCGACCCAGTTCTGTGCGGCGGCCGGCGCGAAGCTGCTCAGGATGACAAGCAACAAGGCAATCGGAAGGCGGCGCATCGCGGCTCCGTCGAGGTTCGGAACCACGCTAGTGAAAGCCAACCGCCCACGCCAGTTCAATCCACCTTGGCGCCTGGTGCCCTGATGAGGCACGAGGCAGGGTGGGAGTCAGCGCGGCACCAGCGCGAAGGAATTCAGGAAGCGCTCAACGTCGGCCGAGTTCACTTCGCCACGTGGCACGACGGCCATCGTGTTGTAGAGGCGATTGCCGTCCAGAACCACCAGCGCAACACCCACCAGCGTGTCGGGCATTTCCATGACGAGGCGCCGCGCCGGCTTGCCGCCGATCGTGAGCTTCTTTTCCTCGCGCAGCGCGGCGTTGGCGTTCTTGAGGCCGCTGTCACGCGCCGCATCGAGGAAAATTTGCGGGTCAGGCGGGCCTGACGGATAGACGGTGTGCATCGCAACCAGGGCGAAGCCCCCGGTTTTCTCGTACTCGGCGAAGGTCATGACGGCCTTGCCGACCGGGCTGTCGATGTTCTCTTTGCTGACCTTGGGCGCGGCCGGAAATTCGACACGGTAACCCGCGTCCGACGGTCGGTGTTCGACCCATTGCTGGGCGCGAGCCGGCGCAAGGCTGCCGAGAATGAAAAGGAACAGAACGAGCGACAGGCGAAGCATGGTGGCTCCGAGATTTGCCGCCAGCTTACCGAAGTCGGGGAACCTATCATGTGGCATTCGCCACATGAGGAGATCCCTCGCTGCACTCGAAATGGATTGATCGCACGTCGTGCGATCAATCCACCTTGGCGCCCGATGCCTTGATGATCGGCGCCAGGTCCTGTTCCTGCTTGCGCCGGAACGCGGCGGTGTCGGCCGGGCTCATCCAGTTCGTCGTCGCGGCTTGCTGGAGGAACGTCTTCTTCAGGTTCTCGCTCTGCAGCGCCTTCTTGGTCAGCGCCGCGGCCTTCTCGACCATGGCCGGCGGCAGGCCGGCCGGGCCGCACAGGCCGCCCCACGAGGTGATGTTCCAGCCCGGGTAGAACTCCGCCATGGCCGGCAGCTCCGGCGCGGCCGGATGGCGTTCGGGCGAGGTGACGGCGAACGCCTTCACCTTGCCTGCCTTGTACTGCACGAGCGGCGTAGAGATGTTGTCGAACATGTAGTCGAGCTGCCCCGCGAGCATGTCCTGCATGGCGGGCGCGCCACCGCGATAGGGCACATGTTGAACATCGAGGCCGGCGCGATTCTTCAGCATCTCGCCGCAGAGATGCGGGCTGGTGCCCGAGCCGCCGGAGCCGAAGAAGTACTTGCCGGGATTGGCCTTCACCAGGGCGACCAGTTCAGGCACCGAGTTCGCCGGCAGGGCGTTCTTGGCGACCAGGATGTTGGGCACCCCCCACAGCATGCTGATCGGGGTAAAGTCCTTCTCGGCGTCGAACGGCAGCTTGGCGTAGAGCGTCGGCGAGATCGCGTGACTGGCGATGCTGTAGAGCCCGACCGTGTAGCCGTCGGGCGCCGACTTGGCGATGACGTCGGCGCCGACATTGCCGCCCGACCCGCTGCGGTTCTCGACGATGAACTGCTGGCCGGTGAGCTCGGCCAGTTCCTGGCAGACGATGCGCGACAGTACATCGGTGGTGGCGCCGGCCGGGAACAGGTTGACGTAACGCACCTGCTTCGTGGGCCAGTCGGCATTCGCCCGGGCAACGCCCGAGGCGAGCATCGGGGACGCAAGAACGCCGCCAGCAGCGGCGAGTACGCGACGACGAGGCAACAGTACGCGGACCATACCAAACCTCCCTGGATATTTTTTGATTAGGGCTATCCTATACTGCAAACGCCCTTGAATGAAAGGAACGACGATGCCGGATCGTGACGACCTAGGCTCGGCCTGGAAGGTGCCGCCCAGCCGCTACCTCGCCGGTCGTCCGGCGGAGCACCGCGTCGGCGCGCCGAGCTCGGTCTACGTGACCATGGCCGACGGCTGCCGGCTCGCCGTCGACGTCATCCTGCCCGACGGCGATGCTTCCAAGCGTTGGCCGACGGTGCTGATCCTCACGCCCTACGTTCGCCGCTTCGAGCTCACGCCCGGGAGCAACGTCGAGCCATCGCCCAACAGCTACAAGTACCGCGACATGTTCGTGCCGCGTGGCTATGCCGTGGTCGTCGTCGATGCGCGCGGCACGGGCGCCAGCTTCGGCACGCGCGATTCCTTCAGGAGCCCGCGCGAGCGTGCCGACTACAAGGAGATCGCCGACTGGATCGTCGCCCAGCCGTGGAGCGACGGCCGCATCGGCGCCACCGGCATCTCCTATCTCGGCGCGGCCTGCGATTTCCTGGCCAGCACCGGCCACACGGCGGTTAAGGCGATCGCACCGTTGTTCGCGGTGTGGGACACCTGGGCCGACAACTATTATCCCGGCGGCATGCTCATCAAGCGGCTGGCGCTTGTTTATGACGAGCTGATGCTGGCGCTCGACCACGACCGCCGCGATCTCAGGTCGAAGTTCAGCTACTTCGCCGACCCCGCCCTGCAGGGACCGATGCCGGTCGACGACGACAAGGACGGCTCGCTGGCCCGCCAGGCGGTGAAGGAGCATCTCGCGAACTTCCGCATGCCCGACTTCATGAGCGAGTTCAAATTCCGCGACGATACGCTGGCCTACGATCCTTCGTTCAGCAGCGCCTCGTTCGGTCCCTATAACTATCTCGACCAGATCCCCAAGGACGTCGCGGTCTACGCCATCTCCGGCTGGATGGACGGCGCGGGCTACGCCAACGGCACGCTGTCGCGCTATCTCACGCTGCCCAACGCGCATCGCCGCGTCCTGCTCGGACCGTGGGACCACGGCGCGCGCGTCAATGTCTCGCCGTGGCGGAGCAAGGTCGAGCCGGAGCTGCCGGTGCTGGGCGAGGTGCTGCGCTTCTTCGACCAGCATCTTGCCGGCCGCGACACTGGCCTTCTGGACGAGGCGCCCATCCACTACTTTGCCATGCACGCCGAGGAATGGCGGGCGGCCGAGAGCTGGCCGCCGGTCAAGGGCAGCCGGCAGCTCTTCACGGCGCCCGACCGGCAGTTGGCCAAGTCGCCCCAGGAGAAAGCCGCGCCGACAGCATACCAGGCCGACTTCACCGTCGGCAGCGGCGCGCAGACGCGCTACGAGCGCATCGCCGGCATCGATGCCACCGCCTATTACGCCGACTGGACGGAGCGCGAGCGCAAGCTGCTGTCGTTCACCGGCGAGCCGCTGGTGGCGCCGCTCGAGATCGCGGGCCATCCGGTGGTGTCGCTGTGGCTCGCCTCCAGCGAGCCCGATGCAGCGGTGTTCGTCTATCTCTCCGAGGTCGAGGCCGACGGCACGGCGCGCTACGTCACCGAAGGCCTGCTGCGCGCCATCCATCGCGCCGAGGCCCCGGCGCCCAAAAACTACAAGACGACGTGGCCGTGGCGCACCTTCGCGCGCAAGGATGCCAAGCCGATGCCGGTGGGCGAGCCGCAGCTCCTGCGTTTCGCCCTGCTGCCGACGGCCTGGCGCTTCGCCGCCGGCAGCCGCATCCGGCTGTCGATCGCGGGCGGCGATGGCGATCATTTCGTGCAGACGCCGCACGGCCGGCCGCCGTTGCTGACCGTCATGAGCGGGGCCGAGAAGGCGACCCGGCTCGACCTGCCAACCGACGGATAAGAGGGAGGCTGGCGATGCGCAGCCCGCTATGGTTCGTGGTTGCCGGGTTGATTGCGCTGGCGGGCTTCGCCGGCGCGGCATTCTACGTGATGCCGCGCCTGGAGGCCGTCGACTCGGCGACGATCCGCGTCGTCGTCCCGGGCGCCGCCCTGCTGATCCTCGACAAGGCCGGCCGCTACACGATCTACCATGAGAAGAAGAGCACGGTGGACGGCCGCTACTACGCCTCCGACACTGTGAACGGGCTGCGGCTCGGCCTCATCGACGAGGCGACGCGCGAGCCCGTCAGGCTCACCGAGCCGGCCATGCAGTCGAGCTACACCGTCGGCAACCGGAGCGGCACGTCAATCTATGCCTTCGAGATCGACCGTCCGGGCCGCTACCGGCTGGCCGCCGACCTGGCCGATGGTCGCAACGAGCCCAAGGCGGTGCTGGCCATTGAGCAGGGCATGCTGGGTGAGATGTTCAGCCTGATCTTCGGCACCATCGCCATTGCCTTTGCCGGCCTGGGCGTTGCCGGCGCCATCGTGCTGGTGGTCCTGTGGCGGCGCTCGAAAGCGGTGGCCCCGCGCCGCCCCCAGGGTTAGCCTGTCGTCAACGCAGCGGCACAAAGACCGCGGTCGAACGGGAGGACAGCATGCAAAGAGACGGCACGGCCGCATTGGCGGCCGCGCATCGTGTTTGGGCGCGCCTCGAAGACGTCATGAACCTGATCGCCGCAGCGGCGATCTTCTTTTTGATGTTCGTCGGCGTCTTTCAGATCATCGGGCGCACGGCCTTCAACACCGCGATCTACGGCTACATCGACTACATGGAGCAGGCGAGCGCGCTGTTCGCCTTCCTCGGCATCTCCTACGCCCAGCGCGTCGGCGCTCATATCCGGATGGACCTGCTGCTGCGCGGCTTCTCCATGCGCTTCATGTGGGCGATGGAGCTGTTCGCGGTCCTCATTGCGCTGGTGATCATCGTCATCCTGGTCGACACGAC
>JAIEOV010000138.1 GCA_019750135.1 Reyranella sp.
GCGCCCTCGGCTGCCGCCGGGGTCGCGCCCGCCGTCGCCGCATCGGCCGCCGCCTGGGCTGCCGCCTCGCGCACCACGGTCGGCGCCGCGATCGAGGCCACGGTGGCGTTCTTGTCGCGTGCAACCACGCGAACGCCATCGGGGATCTTGAGCGCCGACAGATGCACCGAGTGACCGATCTCGAGGCCCGTCAGGTCGACCTCGAAGTACTCGGGGATGGCGGCGGGCTTGGTGCGCACGGTGATCTCGTGCAGCACGATGTTCAGCACGCCGCCGCGCTTGATGCCTGGCGCCGCCGCTTCGTTCCGGAAATGGACCGGCACCTGCACGCTGATGATCGAGTCGGGCCCGACGCGCAGGAAGTCGAGATGCAGAGGCTTGTCCGTCACCGGATCGACCTGCACGTCGCGCGGCAGGACATCATAGCCCTGGCCCTCGACGTCGATCTTCATCTGGTGATTGAAGAAGCCCTCCTTGTGCAGCTCGCGCTCGATCGATTTCGGCTCGACCGCGATCATCATGGGGGGCTGCTTGTCGCCGTAGATCACGGCGGGAATCAGTCCATCGCGAC
This sequence comes from Reyranella sp., assembly GCA_019750135.1. Lineage (GTDB taxonomy): Bacteria > Pseudomonadota > Alphaproteobacteria > Reyranellales > Reyranellaceae > Reyranella. The sequence goes on from JAIEOV010000138.1 coordinate 572, forward strand.
GGCTGGAACGGGCGCCCCCTTTACCGGCCCGGTCCCGCTTCTTCGCGACGACCTTTGTCGTCTCTGCCATTTCAACTTCTCCTAAGGTTGCTGTTTCTCTCTCTCACTCACGGCGTGGCCTCCAGGGGTGCCCATCGCCGGATCTCCAAAACTCCTAATCGAAGAGGCTCGAAACCGAGGTCTCCTCCGAAATGCGCTTGATCGCCTCGGCCATCAGGGTGGCGATGCTGAGCGGCCGCACGTTGGGCGACACGCGCACCGCCTCGGTCGGCTGGATCGAATCGGTGATGACCATCTTCTCCATCGGCGAGGCCGCGACGCGGGCGACGGCGCCGCCCGACAGCACGCCGTGCGTGACGTAGGCCGACACCGACTTCGCACCCTGGTCCATCAGGGCGACAGCGGCGTTACAGAGCGTGCCGGCCGAATCGACGATGTCGTCGATCAGGATGCAGTCGCGGTTCTTGACGTCGCCGATGACGTTCATGACCTCGCTGACGCCCGCCTGCTCGCGGCGCTTGTCGATGATGGCGAGGTCGGCATCGATGCGCTTGGCGACGGCGCGGGCGCGCACCACGCCGCCGACGTCGGGCGACACGACGGTGATCTCGCGGTTCGAGAGCGTGTCCGAGATATCCTTGCCGAACAGGGGACCGGCGAACAGGTTGTCGACCGGGATGTCGAAGAAGCCCTGGATCTGCGCGGCATGCAGGTCGAGGGTGAGTACGCGGCTGGCACCGGCGTGGGTCAGCAGGTTGGCCACCAGCTTGGCCGAGATCGGCGTGCGCGGGCCGGTGCGGCGATCCTGGCGGGCGTAGCCGTAGTAGGGCATGACCGCCGTGATGCGGCGCGCCGAGCTGCGGCGCAGCGCATCGATGGTGATCAGCAGTTCCATCAGATGATCGTTGGCCGGGAAGCTCGTCGACTGGATGACGAACATGTCCTCGCCGCGCACGTTCTCCAGGATCTCGACGAAGATCTCGTTGTCGGAGAAGCGGCGGACGTTGGCTTTGACCAGCGGCAAGGCCAGCTTGGCGGAAATCGCTTCCGCCAGCGGACGATTGCTGTTGCCGGTGAGAATCTTCATATCGCGGGCCCCTTGCCGGGCGGGGTCATCATAAGCCGTTGTTCTATAACGACAAAATGGCCTTCCCCGGCCGCGACGCGGCGGACCATACCAATGAGTCCCGGTTCTGTAAACGGCCTGAAACAGGGCGTTTTGGCGCGACCGGATACGGCTCTTGTGCGCTCAATGGCGGCCATGAGCACCGCCAAATTCCATATCCTCGACGGCCTGCCGAAGTCCGTCTCGCCCAGCAGCCATGCCACCGAGGCCGACGGCTTCGTTTTCCTGACCGGCCAGTTCGGGCGGGATCTCGACGATCCGGCCAAGCCCCTGCCCGACGGCATCCGGGCGCAGACCGACGTCACCCTTCGCAACATGCGCCGCGTCCTCGGCTCGCTCGGGCTCACGATGGGCCAGGTGCTGAGCGTCCGGGTGTTCCTGACCCACTTCAAGCGCGACTACGACGACATGAACGAGGTCTATGCCGGGTGCTTCCCGGAAGGCGCGCGGCCGACCCGCACCTGTGTCGGCGTCACCGACCTGGTGCGCGACGCGCTGATCGAGATCGACTGCATCGCCAAGAGATAGCGGATACTCGCTATCGTTGTGTCAAAGGTGTGTTCTCTCGCCAGCGCCGACGCGTGCATCGCAGTCGCTGTTGCTGCGCATTTTCAACCGCAGTCGAGCGAGAGCGCAAACCTTCGGAAGCGATGAATGTATGTGGCGTATCGCACGTTTGGACTTCAAACGTTCTCCCTCCGAGATGTGACAGGTCTGAGAAATCGCGTTATAGTTGCGCGATAACTGCCTGGGGCTTCAGGGCTCGGGCAGGCTGCGGGGGATCGATGAACTGGGCCAGAAGCTGCTGGGCGGTTGCTGCCGCGCTGTCCATTTCTGCCTGTGGTTTGCGCGACCAGCTCGATCCGGGAGCGGTCAGCGTACGGGGCGTCCAGCCGACGCTCGAACAGCTCAACGTCGCGACGAACCGCCCGCTCCAGGACGGTTTGGTCGAACACTTCGCGCATCAGGCCGGGTACACGACGCAATACGTGCCCAGCAATCCCGGGGCCACGCTCGGCGCCGTCGACCCGAGATGGGGACTGGTGTTCGAGGCCGGCATTTACGAGGTCGGGCGCCAGTGCGACCAGTATCTCGACGCGCTCTTCCGCTTCAACCGCGAGCAGCGCGCCAACCGCCAGGGGCTGATTGCGATCGCGGCCGGCGCCGGTGCGATCATGGGCCTGGCCGGCGTCACCACGACGGCGATCGCGATCACGGCAGCCGCCTTCGGCCTGTCCGCCAGCCTGTTCGACGCCGGCGTGAACTCCGTGCTGTTCACGATCGAGCCGTCGGCGCTGCGCAACGTCGCGCTCAGGGGCCGCGAGGCCTATCTCGACGATCTGCGGGAGAAGAACGTCCCGATCAACACGCGGCCGCGCATGCTGATCGCCGTTCAAGGCTATCTCAGCCAGTGCTCCCCGGCGGCGATCGAGGCCAACATCAACAACGCCGCGAGCGGCGCACCGTCGGTCGCCTCGACCGACCCGCGGGTCCGCCAGCAGGCGGCCGGCCTCGCCGCGCCGGCGCTGTCGACCATGGCCAAGGCGTCGGCGATCGTGAACGCGCCCGCGATGCCCAGCCCACCGCCGCCACCGGAGGCGATTCCCCAGGGCGCCGCGAAGACCGAGACGCCGGTCATTCCCGAGCTCAAGGAGGCGCAGAGGGCGCTCGGCGTCGACGATGACGGCCGCTACGGCACGAACACGCGCGCGGCCATCCGCGAGTTCCAGACCGGCATGTATCGCCGCAACGGGCTCGAGTGGCCGCAGACCGAGATCACCGGCAACCTGACCAGCCGGTCCGGCCGGATACTGCCGACGTTGAAGCCGATGCCGGCGGTCTTCCTGTCGCCGTTCGAGCGCGCCTATCTCGGCAGCGACAGCGGCCTGTTCACGGCCGACCCGCTGTCGGGGATCGACGAGCGGCAGCTCAACGCCGTCCTCGCCTTCCTGGGCGTTGCGCCCGACAAGATCGCCGCCGCGAGGACCCTGGACGACAAGGTGAGGTTGCTGCGCGAGCGCGTCGCCGAGCTGCGTACGACGCTCAACCTGCCGGCGCCCAGGCCGGTTCTCGACTCGGCGCTCTACGCGGCGGTGTGGAAGACCTCGCCGCTCAACGTCAACAGGACGCCCTGACCACGACGGCCGAACAACCGAGGAGCCGAACGATGGCCGACTTCACCGTCACTCAGGACACGCCGCTGTTCGCTGCCGCCAACATGGCCTCGCCCATGCTTGGGGTCGTCAAGGCAGGCATGGACATCCAGGGCGAGGAGCAGCAGGGCTTCGTCAAGACCCGCGTCGACCAAGTGGCCGTCGAAGAGGGCTTCGTCGCTTTCCTCGCGCTGCAGGAAAAGCCGTCGCTGCCGCAACCGATCAGCGACGACAGGGTCGGCGTCTTCATCGCTCTGATCACGCGCCTGGCGCGCGACGTCGGCGCCGACCGCGACTACATGCTGGCCGCGGCCTATGCCGGCACGAACAACCTCAAGAACCTGGGCGGACCCGGAGACGGGCCGATCGGTCCTTTCCAGATGTCCGCAAAGGACTGGAACGAGGCGATCACCACCGGCCCGGCGCAGGGCCTGGGCTTCACCAGCCAGGATCGCTATCGCTGGAGCAGCCAGGCCGAGGTCGCGGCCCGGCTGACCGCCGCGGCCATGGCGAGCTACCAGGAGGCGATGGGCAAGGCGCCCCAGTTCGCCGAGCTCTATTTCGCGCGGCTCTATGGCAACGGCGGGCACGACCTGCTGAAGGGCGATCGCAGCGCCAAGTGCAGCGACATCATCAAGGATGCAGCACCAGGTTCGTATGCCGACAAGCTCGCCAAGGGCGCCGGCACGATCGCCTCGGTCATCGACGACCTGAAGGCCAGCCTGATCGCGGCCTACACCGTGGCGCGGGAGGAGATCGACAAGCAGCCGTCCGCGATCCGCTTCTTCCGCAAGGACGAGAAGCCGGCCACCGGCGAGCCGCCGTGGCTCACGGTCGCCCGCGCCGAAATGTTTCGTGGCGTATCGGAAACGCCCGACCTCAGGAACACCGCCGACATCAAGGCCTATCTGCGGGTGGCCGGTCTCGACGATCCGGGCGACAAGACGCCGTGGTGCGGTGCCTTCATCGCCTTCTGCATGAAGACCTGCGGCGTCAAGGAGATCGCGGACAGCGTCGTGAGGAGTGCCGGGCTGGCGTCTTCGTGGGAGAACTGGGGCAGCCCCGTCAGCGAGCCGTTCCCGCCGGGCACCGTCGTCGTCCTGAACGACAATGCGGGCAATGCGGGCCATGTCGGCCTGATCGTCGGCAGCGACGCGGCGAACGTCCAGGTTCTGGGCGGCAACCAGGGTGGCGGCCGCGTCGGACCGGACAAGGTCGGGATCGTGCCGTTTGCCCGGAGCAGTATCCGCAAGACCGTCATCATGGCGGTGGCGCCGCCGCCGGCCGTCGCCGGTATCGGCGCCGAGGTCAACCTGGTCGCGCTGCGCGATGCCGGCGGCAGCGCGACACCGCAGGATGCCGACTTCGCGACCAAGGCGCCGCGCGTCATGCGCGACCTGATGCGCGATCTTCCCGGCCTCACGTCGTTTCAGGCTGCGGCCATCCTCGGCAACATCGGCCATGAATGCGGCGGTTTCCGCCAACTGGTGCAGATCGGCCTGCCCGAGGGCAAGGGCGGCATGGGCTGGTGCCAATGGGACGGCGCCCGCCGCGGAACCTTCCTGGCCTTCGCGGCCGATCGCAAGCTGAACTGGCGCTCGGACGAGGCCAATTACGGCTACCTCCTGCAGGAGCTGAGGGGAACCGAAAAGGCGGCGTTCGACTCGCTGCTGCGCCAGACGTCGCTCGAGGCCGCGGTGGTGAACTTCGACGAACGCTTCGAGCGGTCGGGCGTCAAGGCGCTCGACAAGCGCACGCGCTTTGCGCGGTTGGCGCTGGCTGCTTTTGGGGGGTGACGGCCATGCTGAATCGTTTGATTGCGTGCCTCGCGCTTTTCCTTGCCGGCCTCCCGTCCATTGTGCTGGCGGCCGATCCGGTACTGGTGACGGTCGGGACGCCCCAAACCATCGTCCCCTCGGTGCCTGCCGGCACGACGATCAAGACCCAAGGCCTGTTCGGAAAAGCCGAGGTAATCCCGCCAAATGGACCAGGCAGGATCGACTATACGGCCAATGCCACCAACAGGGGGCTGACCGACAAGGTCGTTTACACAAACACGACAGGCGATCAGACCGTCGAGGTCAAGGTCGAGCCGGCCGCCCCCGGCTTCGGCAGCGCCGTCTACGAGCAGGCTGGACGCGCGGTGTTCTACCTGTTCGTGGTGGCGGTGATCCTCGAATCGGCGCTGGCGCTGTTGTTCAACTGGAAGCCCTTCGTCGAGAACCTCGTGCCGCGCGCGGTGCGGCCGGTGATCGCCTTCATTGCCGCCATGCTGGTGGTGAACATGCTCGGCATGGATGTCGTGGCGGCGCTCGCCAATACGCTGAGCGAACCGAATGCTGCGAAGCTTCCGGTGACCACGACGGGTCAGATCATCACGGCCATGGTGATCGCGGGCGGCAGCTCTGGCGTGAACACCATGCTGGTGGCGCTCGGCTTCCGCTCCGTCCGCACGCCGGAGACGACACAGCCAAAGGTGCCTCCCAACATGGCGTGGCTCGCCGTGCGTGCGCTCGACGGCAAGTCACGGGGCGATCTTCTGGTCTACCTGACATCGCCGCCGGGCGGCGCCGGGGCGCTGCTCGGTGTCATCAAGGGCCGTTCCAAGCCGGATTCGATCCGGAGCTGGTTCGTGAGCGACCGCGGACGTGTGCCGAGCTATGGCGGCCATACGGTCGTGCCCGGTCAGACCTACGTGCTCGAGGTGCGCGGCAAGGACGAGAACGGCGTACCGCTGCCGCCCGTGACGTTGGGTCCGCTCGAATTCGCCAAGGGCGCGATCGTCGATATCGACGTGAAGCTTTAGACGCATGACGTTACGCGCCTGGTCGGGTTGCCTTGCAATACTGACCGGC
>JAIEOV010000056.1 GCA_019750135.1 Reyranella sp.
CGCGCGCTTCCAGCGCGCTCATGAGCTTGAGCGCGCTGGAAGCGCGCGGTCCGAAAGACCATGACGCGCCACTGGAGTGGCGCGCCCCAGCGAAGAACTACTGCCCGCCGCAGGAGAGGTCACCCTCCTTGCAGTTCAGCTGGGCCTCGAGGTCCTTGATCCGTTGGTCGGTCAGCCGGGTCAGGCAGATGGCGACGATCATCGAGTGGATGGTGCCGCCGACGGTGCCCATGGTCTCGAACTCGCACTCCTGGTCGCGAAAGCGCAGCCATGACTGCTGGGCCGTTTGCAGCTTCGCCTTGCCGGCGTCGGAGATCTTGGCACGCAGCTTGTTGTAAACGGCATTCAACTGCTGGTCCGACTTGCGCAGGTCGCTGCCGGCCTGGGCGTTCATCTCCATCTGGCTCTGGCCCATAGCCGAAACGGCCGCGACAAGCAGAGTCGCGGCGGCACAGGCGACGGCAAATCGCATGGGCTCAGTACGTCTTGAGCAGACGGTCGATGTAGTCGAGCTCGTCCTTGGGCCGCTGCTCGCCGGCGCGGCGGCGCAGCTCGTCGAGGATCTCGCGGCTCTTCTGGCGCTCGAGCTCGAGCGGCACCTTGTCGACGCCGGTATCGACCGCGTCGCCGTAGTTGCCGTCGGAACGGCCCAGCGGATCGCGGTCCTCGCTGCGGCGCTCGCGCTCCTCGATCTCGGCGATGTCCTGGTTGTTGCCGGGACCGCGCTGGCGCATCGCCTCGGCCATGTCGGTCATGCCCTGCTGCAGGTTGTCGAGCGCCCGGCGCTGGGAGCGTGAGGCCTCGCGCGGATCGCCGCGGCGCAGCGCGTCCTCGGCCTCGCGCATGTTGCGCTCGGCGCGGCCCAGCGATTCCGGCATGCCCATGCCGTTCTCGTCGAGCTTCTTCATGAAATCGCCAAGCTGACCGCGCAGGCCTTCCTGCTGGCCGCGCTGCTGCTCGCCCCATTGGCCGTCGCCAGGCTGCTGCCCCTGGCCCTGCTGGCCGCGCTGGCCCTGCTGACCCTGTTGGCCTTGCTGACCCTGCTGCCCCTGCTGGCCCTGTTGTCCCTGCTGGCGCTGACCCTGCTGACCCTGGCGACCCTGCTGCTGACGGCCTTCGCGCTCGCTCTCGCCCAGAAGCTGGTTCTGGCGGCGCGACAGGCGGTCGAGCTGGTTCATCATCTCGCGGCCTTGCTGATTGCCCTGGCCCTGCTGGCCGCGCTGGCCCTGCTGACGCTGCTGGCCGGGCTGGGCCATCATCGGAGTGGCGTTCTCCATCATCTTGCGCAGCTCTTCGAGCAGCCGCTTGGCTTCCTCGCGCTGGCCGTTCTTGGCCATCTCGCGGATCTTATCGAGCATCTTCTGCAGGTCGTCGCCGGTGATGGTGTTGTTCGGATCCATCTTCTCCGCCTGCTCCATCATGCGGCGGCGTTCTTCCGGATCCTGCATCTTCTCGGCGAGCTCCTTCTGCCACTTGGCCATGGCGTCGTAGAGCTGCTGGATCAGGCGCTCGATCTCCTCGTCGCCGGCATTCCGCTGCATGGCGTCGCGCAACTCCTGGCGCGCCTGCTCGAGCGCGCGCTCGGCGTCGGTCATCGACCCGTTCTCGAGGCGCATCGCGAGGTCCCACAGGAGCTTCTGGGTCTCAGTGATGTCTTCCTTGTCGCCGTTCTGGGCGAGGCGCGCCGCGCCGATGCGCAGGCCGAGCTGGACAACGGCGTCGTTGCGGTAGCTCTCGGGCTTGGCCTGGACCAGGCGCATGCCGTCCGCGACGTCGAGGCGATAGGCCTTGGGATCGCGCGTCAGCGCCTTGCGCAGCACGATCAGCGCCCGCGCCGTCGGATCGTTGAACACGCGCTCGGGCAGCAGGAAGGTCTCGACGGAGCTGCGGCCCTTCTGGCCGAGCGCATCGGTGGCGAACAGCATCACCGTGACCTTGAGGCCGGCCCACGGATGGCTGGTCAGGTCGCGCACGAAGGTGTCGGCGACCTTCTTGGTGTTGCCCGCGACCGGCAGGTCGAGGCGGATGACCTCGGGCTCCTCGTCGCCGCTTAGCATGTCGTCGCCCAGCACCGAGCCATGCAGGCGGATCTGCAATTGGACACCGGTCACGCCGAAATCGTCGCCGGCGATGTACTCGATCTTGGTCGACCACTTGTCGACGCCGATCGGCTTGGCGAACTCGATGGTCGGCGCGAGGTCGGGGATGACATGCAGTTTCCAGCGCGCCTGCTCGTCGCCGCGCGCCTGCAGGGTGATCTGCTTGCCCTCGGAGATGACCTGCTCGACCTGGTACTTGCCCTTGCCGACGGTGGCGAACTCGGTGCTGTTGCCGTCGATCCGGAGCTGCGGCGGCTTGCGGCCGCGCACGTCGTCGACGAAGCCCGCGAGCTTGCTGCCGACGGGCACGCGCAGGACCTTGTCCTTGTCGGCCACGTCCAGATAGATCGGCGGCTTGCCGGTATAGGCCGGCGGCGCGATCCACAGGTTGGCGACGACCGGCGGCGGCGGCGGGAAGGCCGGCGTGAAGGCAGCGGCTATGCGATCGCTGCGCCAGCCGCCGGCGACGGCGATGGCCACGATCAGGGCGAGCAGCGGCACGAAGCGCAGCGCCCAGGTATCGAGAACGGCCAGGCCCGGGTGAGCCGGCTTGTTGCTGAGGCCGGCCAGGCGCTCGGCCTCCCGGCGGCGGTGGGCCTCCCACAGGGCGGCCGACATCGGATCGGTTTCGCCGGCAGCCAGGCGATCCTGCACCGCTACCAGCGGCCGGTGAGGCACGCCGCTGTCGCGCTCCAGGCGGCGGATGGCCGCTTCCTGCGTGGGCAGCGCAAAATCGCGCAGGCGCCACCAGCAGAGGCCGACCAGGGCCAGCGCCAGGGCGGCCAGGATGCCGGTATGGACCCAGGGGTCGAGGCCGGAGAACAGGTCGAGGTGGGCTGCCGCGATGAAGAGCGCCACGAACGACAGGGCCGGCACCAGCCGGGGCCACAGCCCTTCCCAGGCCAGAGCCAGCCATGCCAAGCCGATCTTGCGGCTGAGGCCGGGGGCTTGGATGGAGGTGGTCTGGCTGGCGTCCATCGCCGTCCTTTCGCTTACGCTTAAGACTTTACCGGCTCTTGCCAGGGCGGAAACCGCTCGGCTGCAAGCAACTCGTCGATCGAAGGCCTTGGACGGGTGACCGCAAATCGCGTGCCATCGACCATGACTTCCGGCGCCAGGGGCCGGGTGTTGTAGGTCGAGGCCATGACGGCTCCATAGGCGCCGGCCGAGCGTATCATGATCAAGTCTCCAGCAGCCAGCGGCGCCATATCACGGTCTTGTGCCAGGAAGTCCCCCGATTCGCAGATCGGCCCGACAATGTCACAGCGGATCGTGGCGGCTTGGGGGCGTTCACGGACCGGTACGATATCGTGCCACGCTTCGTAGAGAGTGGGCCGGATCAGGTCGTTCATGGCCGCGTCGACGATGACGAAAGTCTTTGCAGCGCCGGGCTTCACGAGGATCACCTCGCTCACGAGCACCCCCGCCTCGCCGACCAGCCGACGTCCGGGCTCGAAGGTCAACGCGCAACCCAGCCCTGCAGTTTCGCGGGCGACCATGGCCAGGAAGTCGGCGATCGCCGGCGGCTTCTCCTGGTCATAAACGATCCCCAGGCCGCCGCCGATGTCGAAGCGGTCGATCTTGTGGCCGTCGGCCCGGAGCTGGCCGATAAGCTCGCGGACCCGCACGATGGCCTCTCGGTAGGGATCGAGCGAGGTGAGCTGCGAGCCGATGTGCATGGCCACGCCCCTCACGTTGAGGTTCGGCTGCCGGCCGGCGAGCGCATAGGCCTCGCGGGCGAGGTCGATGTCGATGCCGAACTTGTTCTCCTTGCGGCCGGTCGTGATCTTGGCGTGGGTCTTGGCGTCGATGTCGGGATTCACGCGGATGGCGATGTCCGCCTTGACGCCGAGCTGGCCGGCTACGGCATTCAGGGTCTCGAGCTCGTACGAACTCTCGATGTTGATCTGGCCGACGCCTGCCTCCAGCGCCGCCATCAGCTCCGAGGGCTTCTTGCCGACGCCGGAATAGATGATGCGCCGGGCCGGGATGCCGGCCGCCAGCGCGCGGCGCATCTCGCCGACCGAGACGATGTCGGATCCCGCGCCCAGCTCACCGAACAGGCGGACCACCGCGAGACTCGAGTTGGCCTTCATGGCGTAGCAGACCTCGGCGTTCATGCCCTTGAGGTTGTCGGCGAACTCCTTCCAGGCCGCGCGCATGGCGCCGGCCGAGTAGCAGTAGAACGGCGTGCCGACCTGAGCGGCGATGGCCGCGAGCCCCACGCCTTCGGCGTGCATCTCGCCGTTCTTGTAGGCGAAGAAGGTCATCGCCTCGCCTTCTTGTCGCGACCCAAGAAGCGGCTTCGCGCTTCCGCCACGGCGCGCACGACGTTGGCGGGCGCGGTGCCACCGATGTTCTTGCGGGCGTTGACCGACGCTTCGACCGTCAGCACGCGATAGACGCTGCGATCGATCTTGGGCTCGATCGCCTGCATCTCGGCGAGCGCGAGCTTGTCGAGATCGACGCCCTTGTCGGCGGCGATGCCGACCAGCCGCCCGGTGACGTGATGGGCCTGGCGGAACGGCAGGCCGACCTTGCGCACCAGCCAGTCGGCAAGATCGGTCGCCACCGAGTAGTCGGCCGAAGCGACGGCGCGCATGCGCTCGGGGTTGGCCTTGAGGTCGCGCACCATGCCGGTCATCGCCGCGATGCCGAGCTCGAGCGAATCGGCGGCGTCGAACAGCGGCTCCTTGTCCTCCTGCATGTCCTTGCCGTAGGTCAGCGGCAGTCCCTTCAGGATAATGCAGAGTGCGGTGAAGGCGCCGACGATGCGGCCGACCTTGGCGCGCGTCAGCTCGGCGGCATCGGGATTGCGCTTCTGCGGCATGATCGAGCTGCCAGTGGTGAAGGCGTCGGACAGGGAGATGAAGCGGAACGGCGCGGAGCACCAGAGAACGATCTCCTCCGACAGGCGCGACAGGTGCACCGCCGTGAGCGACGCCGCGGCGATGAACTCCACGACGTAGTCGCGGTCGGACACGGCATCGAGCGAGTTGGCCATCGGCCGGTCGAAGCCCAGCGCCTTGGCCGTCTTGCGCGGATCGATGGGATGCGGGGAGCCGGCCAGCGCCGCCGCGCCCAGCGGCGATTCGTTCAGGCGCGCGCGGCAGTCGGAGAGCCGGCTGCGGTCGCGGCCGACCATCTCGACATAGGCCATCAGGTGATGGCCGAAGGTGATGGGCTGCGCCGTCTGCAGATGGGTGAAGCCCGGCATGATGGTCGCGGCATATTCGTCGGCGCGATCGATCAGCGCCGCCTGCAGGTCGCGCAGCATCGGCTCCAGGCGATCGATCGTGTCGCGCACCCACAGCCGCACGTCGAGGGCGATCTGGTCGTTGCGCGAGCGCGCCGTGTGCACGCGCCCGCCGGCCGGACCGATGAGCTCGGTCAGCCGGGCCTCGACGTTGAAATGGATGTCCTCGAGCTTGGTCGAGAACTTGAAGCGCCCGGCTTCGATCTCCTCACGCACCTTCACGAGCCCGCGCTTGATCGCACGACCGTCCTTGGCCGAGACGATGCCCTGGGCGACCAACATGTCGCAATGGGCGATCGAGCCCGCGATGTCCTGCGCGTACAGACGCCGGTCGAAGCCGATGGAGGCGTTGATCTTCTCCATGATTTCCGCCGGGCCGAGCTTGTAGCGTCCGCCCCACATCGTGTTGGATTGCCGCTTCGGCGCTCGCGCAGTGGTGTTCTTCCGTGCCATGAATATGTGCCAGTGGTGCTTTAGGAACGCGGCTTATGGCATATCCCGTACGAGATTTCCTCCCCAGTCGCCGCCTCTTCGTTGCCGGCGCGGCCGCGACATTCATTAGCGCGACGAGCGCCCGGGCCGAGATTTCCTCATCCCTGGTCAAGGGAGCGATGAAGCGCTTCAAGCTCACCCGGCCGCCCAAGCGTGTTCCCGATCTCGAATTCCTCGACGTCAACGACCAGCCGGTCCGCTTGTCCGAGCTCAACGGGCAGGCGCGACTGATCAATCTGTGGGCGACCTGGTGTGCGCCCTGCGTGAAGGAAATGCCGAGCCTCGACCGGCTGCAGGCCGAGATGCCGCGGGACAGGTTCCTGGTCATCCCGATCTCGCTCGACGGCCCGTCCAAGCCCAAGGTCGCGCCGTTCTACAGGGAGCAGAACCTGCTCAGTCTCCGCATCTATTACGACAAGGGCCGCAAGGCGATGTCGACGCTGGGCGTGACCCTGTTGCCGACCTCGATCCTGGTCGATCCGGAGGGGCGCGAGCTGGGACGCCTGGAGGGCGATGCCGACTGGGACACGCCGGAAGGGCTCGCGCTGATGCGGGCGGCGATGAGCTGAGACTCGGTGCCGCTCATAATCTTCCGGACCGCGCGCGTCCCCGCGCGCCTCATAAGCGCGCCGGACGCGCGCGGTCTGGAAGAGCATGAGCATGAGCGGCACTGGAGTGCCGCGCTCCCGGCAATGCGTTACGGAAACTTCGGGTCGCCGTAGGGATAGAACTTCTTCAGGTCGACATTCTGATACGACAGGCCTTCGAGCCTGACGGTGCCCAGGAAGGGCTCGACCGGCTCGACCAGCAGGATCGTCCTGGCGAAGCCGCTGTCGTCGAAGCCGCGGCGGAAATGAACGCGCGA
>JAIEOV010000104.1 GCA_019750135.1 Reyranella sp.
CGTTGCTTCATCAGCCATTCTTCGGACCCTCCAGGAGAAGCGGACTCGTCGGCATCGCGCCGCGCTCGAAGGCCGCCTGAAGTTGCGGCTCGAACCAGCGGGCTACGGTCTGGCCGTCGGGTAAGACGACGTGGGCGAGGAACTCCTGCTCCACCGTCGAGACGCCGCGATCGACCGCGACGAGCTTCGCCTTCATGATGATCAGCAGAGCGCGCCAGAGTGCCTTGCGCTGCTGCTCTGTCGCGTCGGCCGGGATTGGCACCTGCAGGCGGATCAGCCGGCCGGCGAGCTCGAACATGACCAGCGCCTCGGCCGGCTCGTCCATATGGACGATGCGGTTGGCCGAGACCCTCCGGAGCATCGTCTCGATCTCCTGGCGGGTTTCGGGGACGGACAGCTTTGTGTCCTCGGCATAGGCTCGGCGGGTCGTCACGCTGCAGCTCATGACGTTGCTTCGGTCGGCCGCACGCCCTGCTCGGCGAGGGCTTCGAGGTCGGGGATCATCTCCGCCCGGATCTCGGATCGGGCGTATGTCCAGCCCGGGAGCAGGTCGTGCATGTACCGGCCGCGCTTGCCGTTGATGCGCCAGAAGCCCGGCAGGTTGGCCCAGCTCTCCCACCACTCGCCGCGGCGTGGCCGGACGAGGTCGATGTGCGTGACGGCACAAGCGCCCATGGTGGACGGGTCTGCGATGGCGGCCCGGAACGCGCGTGCGGCGATCGCCGCGGCGGCGCGCTCCTCCATGGTCGGCGGCGGGAGGGGCTTCGGGGCGCTCTTCGTCATGCGGCGGCCCGCGCGTGAATGATCGCGGGCCTCGCCCAGCGCCGCTGGAAGGCGCGCCACTCTGGCAACGGCCGGTATTTCTCCTGTGACGGCGTCTCGGGCTGCCAGAGCATCGCCATGGGCGTGAAGCCGATGCTCTGCATCTGCCGGAGGCGGGCTTCCGCGAGGTCGAAGGTGTCCTTCGGATAGCCTATCAGGACATACACCCGCATCCGGTGCGAGGCTTCGGTAAACCCGGCCTCAAGAAGGCGGCGAGCCGCGCTCTCAAGGGTCGCGAAATCGTCGCCCGGATCGTAGGCGAAGAACATATTCGGGCGCGGACGCAGGCTCGCCAGAAGCTCGACCTGGTAGTCTTGGAGAGCGAGCGCTTCGAGGCCGCCGGTGAATTCAACGCGACGTTTCTGCTGGCGCAGCATCGCGAAGACCGCCTCGACGTGGTCGCGCGGACAAGCGAGCAGATTGTCGTCAAGGATGTTCCAGCCGGGATAGATCGGCAGGACGTTCGCCTCCGGCCATTTCTTCCAGACGCCGCAGAACCAGCATCGGCGCGGACAGCCGCGAGAGGTGATTGTGTAGCCGGGCTTGATGTAGCGGCCGGGAATAAACTCAAGGCTCGCGTCGCCATAGGCCACGCCGCCGACCTTCACCGGCGCGACGAAACGCCATTCCTCGGCCAACCGCTCGGCGATCGCTTTGTCCTGCGTGAAGGCGACAGAGACGTGCACCTCGTCGGCCTCGGCAAACAGATCGGGCCGGCCGAAGTAGGCGAGCGCATCGTCTGGACTCGCCTTGGTCTTGCGCGGGAAGACGCGAATGACGCGCGGCTCGCTCATGCCGCCGCTCCGATCTCGAGCGCGTCGGCCGGGACCGTCCAAGGCCAGAAGCCCTGCGCGCCGGTGGCGGCGGCTTGGCGCCGAGCACGATGAGCGTCGCCCATGGTTGCCAGATCGTGATGCAGGGCATCTGGGGCATCAGGCGGCTTCCTTTCGTGCCTCGCGCTCGGCCTTGGCGGCGAGCAGCTCCTCGAACCGGGTGATGACGGCCGCAGGCGTCGCGAACCGTTCGGCGAGGTGGTGGCGAGCCAGGATCGGCCGGCGTGCCTCAACGATCGCAGCGGCCTCGTCCTGTGTCGGGAGCCGCGGCGGCCACTTGTTCACGTACCGAAGGCCCGACGGCATGGCGGCCTCGATCCGTCGGCGATCGGCGGAGTCGCGCTTGGCCTGTTCAATGTCGGTGGCAAGCGAGGCCGGTAGCAGCGCGGGCGCGACGTCGGCGAGCCAACGCTCCGGCTGGAAGCTGAAGGTCGATGAGGCTTCCATCGCGACCAGGTGGCGGAACAGGTCGATGTTCCCGGAAGCCTGCGAGGCCGCCTTGAGGTCCTTCACCGATGCAAGGACGCAGAAGGCGCAGCTCAGTCGCGACGAGCGATAGACCGTGTAGGCCTCGTGGAGCGGGATGCCATGCCGAGCGTGGCAATCGAAGATCTCGCCTTCCGTCCAGTCCACGCCCGGGTGCCACATGAGCATGCGGGTGCCATGACGATTACCGGGCTTCGCAAACCGGGCGTCCGGTGCCGTGACCAGGGTAGATCGACGCTCGACTGATTCCTCGCGCCGGATGCCAACGATCTGAACGACGCTCTGGCCGCGGTACCGCCGGGCCAGCTCCGGGCCAATGACCTGGGCCTTCAGCTCGGACGTGCAGAACCGCTTGTTGGCTTGGCTCCACGGCCCGATGAGATTGTAGGTCTCCAGGTTCTCGTACCGGGCTCGCGCATTTTCGAAACGCTTCTCCCAGCGGGCGACGAGGTCGCCGGCCGAGCGCCGGACCACCAGCAGCGGAAGGCCCAGATGGGCGGCCGTCGCCTCGACCGTTTCCGGCGTCGAGCGCCATTCGGCGCGGCCCAGATCGGCGTGGATGGCAACACGTCGCTCGCGAGGATGCCCGGCGGCGTCGAGCCAGGCCGAAGCCGCAAAGCTGAGTGCGCCGCTGTCCTTCCCTCCGGAGAGGTTGAAGACGAACACGGCATTCTCGGCGACTGCTGCGCGCACGGCGTCGTCGACGGCGATATCGAAGGCTTGGCGGAAGAGGTCGGCCTGGCGGATCGGGAGCATGGTCACTCCGCTGCGGGCATGGGGATGTCGATCGAGAGCGCGATCGCCACGGGCTGGACCCAGATCGGCTCGCTCGACAGCATGAAGGTCTCGCCGGCCTTCGCGAGAAGGAGCGTCCGGGCGATGACGCCCATGATCGCGGTGGCGGAATCGGGCGGGACCATGTTGCCGATCCGCTCGCGCCACGCGCTGTCGGACGAACCCGCCATGACGAATCCGATGTCGTCCGGGTCGAAGTAGCTCTGGATTGCGCCGAGCTCGAAGGTGGTGAAGGGCCGGTGCCAGGTCCCGTCGAGCGCGCGGATCACTGCGACGAGGCGATCATCGGGCTTCGGCAGCGTCTCGGTCTCGTCGCCCTCGGCCGGGCGGGGGTCTGCGACGGACCATGGACCGTTGTTGTTCTTCGCGAATCCGGGAATCGCGCCCGCGGGTTCGTCCCATGGCGTGACGCCGTAGTGCCCGCCCGTCCGGTAGACGTCGCGGCCTTCGGCATTCAGCCCGTGCGGCCGCGGATCGGCGACGCAGAGCGCTCCGGAGCCGACGCGATCGGCGCCCGTCACGGTCCCGGCCGGGCCCTCGTATTCGACGACCTTCAGCTTGTTGCGATGGGCGGTGCTGGCCCACGTGCAGCGAGGGTCGGCGACGCTGAACTTCCCATTGGAGGGCAGGCTCTCGCCCTGCACCGCGCCGGATGCTTCGTCCCACGCAATCACGCCATGGGCTCCGTTGCGGGCCGGACGCGGGTCGGCGACCGCGAACGTCCCGGTCGTCGGCGAACCCCGGCCGGTGACGGTTCCCACGGTCTCTTCCCACCGGCGCACGCCGAGGACACCGCGGTGCCAGCCTGCGTCCGGCTCGATCGCGAAGTCCTGCAGGATGCCGTCGGCGACGCGAAGGCGGTTGAGCGAGCGCCAGTCCGACCCGGCCTCGACGAAGGCAAGGCGCACCCACGTCTTCCACTGCAGCGAGGGCACACGGTGCATCGGACCTGCGATCGGGTCGCCGGGCAGGGGCAGCTTGTCGAGGACCTCGCCCACGCCGCGCAGGCGCTTCTTCTCGGGCTCGTAGAGGAACGGCGGGACCTTCTGCGCGTGCCGCGCGACGAGGAGGAAGCGCTTCCGGCTCTGGGCGAGGCCGCCGAGGACGCCACAATCGTGCGTCGTCTCTGCGAACACGTAGCCGTAGGCCGAGAGCAGCGCGCCGATTTGGTCGAGGAGCCAGCGGCCGCGGGTGGCAATCCGGGGCACGTTCTCGAACAGGATGAACTCGGGCGGATCGTCCTGCCACGCCTCAAGGGTGAGCCACACCGCGCGCAAGGTCAGACCGTTGAGCGCCTGGTACTTCGCGCTCGTCGAGAGCTTGTCGGACAGGAGACCGCTGAAACCCTTGCAGGGCGTCGACATGAAGACGACGTGCGGGCGCTCCCCGTGGGCCGCGCGCTGAAAGTCTTGCGGCGTCGCCTCCCGCCATCCGGCCGGCGGCTGCCGCTCGTGGAACGCGACGTACTGCTCGCGGGTGAACAGGTCGATGACGGTGCCCTTCGAGCCCGACACGCGGTCGAAGTCCGCGATCCCGGCGGCGTCTACATCGACCGCACCGATGCAGCGGGGTTTCGCGACCACGTGGCCGACGCGTGCCTGCCCGCGGTTGAAGCCCTTGGCGCCACCGCCCGCGCCGCCGCAGACGTGGAAATGCAGGATCTCTTGCTGGATCACGCGGCGACCCGATCGTTCATGGCTGCCGCTGCGGACAGCACCAGGGCCAGCGCGGCGTGGCCCTCGCGGGTGAGGCCGAATCCGTCGCCGTGGAAGGTGCGGATCGGGATGACGGCGCCAGCGTCCTTCAACTTCCGGCGGATCTTGCAGACCAGGACGTCGATGATCTTCGGCTCGACGTCGATCTCCATGCCGTAGAGCGCGACGAGGAGCCGTTCCCGGTTCACGTAGCCCTGCCGCACGCGGTGGAGGGCGAGCAGGGCGCGGGCCTCCGTCTTCGTCAGCTTCCAGTCGACCGGAAGGGCGATGGCCGGCTCCAGGGCTTCACGAAGCTGGCGGTTCTCCTCCTCGAGGTAGTCGAGGCGGTCGCGGAGCTTCGCGATCTCACGTAGCAGTGGGTCGCGGTTGGCAAGCATCACGCGTTCCCGCCGACTGGCCGGGCGCCGATGCGGGCGGCCGTGCGCACGAGAGCGAGGACGTCGCGCCGTAGCTGGTCGTCTTCGATCGCCTTGTAGGCCTTGAGCAGCTCGATCGCGCCGGGCTCGGTGAGGAAGGCGAAGGCCTCGGCTTGGTTCGCGGTCTCGCTCTCGCCGAACAGGGCGGACACCGGGACGTCGAGTGCGCGGGCCGCGTCCTGCAGGCGGCTGCCGCTGATCCGGTTCATGCCCTTCTCGTACTTCTGCACCTGCTGGAAGGTGACGCCGATCGCGGTGCCAAGCTCGGTCTGCGACAGACCCTTGGCCTTGCGCAGCGCCGTGATGCGCTCGCCGACGGCGCGATCGGCCTCGGTGGTGGATTTCTGGTTCATGACAGGGCCTTCGTCTCTGGCTGCGGGAAAGGGCTATCGAGCCGCGCGGCGCGTCACGCGGTCTCGCTATGGTCGCCGGGGAACCGGTCGTCGGACAGGTCGAAATCGGCCGCGCGCCGGGACAGCTCCTCTAGGATCGGTGCGAGGGCCGCTTCCGCGCGCTCGTCCAGGGCGCGTCGGAAGTCGTTGAGCGCGATGATTCCGCGGTCGGCCGCGTCCCGCGCGTCGGCGTAGAGACGTTCACGCCCCTTCGATTGCCGGCCGGTCTGTGCGGCAGCTGGCGCGGCGCCGCCCTTCGCCCACGTCGCGAGCGCCCGGCCCACGCCCTCGTCGATCCACCGCTCGAGCGGGACGGCCGCCCTGTGCTGCTCCTGCAGCTTGATCGGTACCGGGACACCCGGGTTCGTCGGTGTGAGGAGAAGCGACGTCGTCAGCTCGTAGGGGAACCGCTTCTCGACGATCGGCACCCACCGCTCGGCGAGCGGCATGTCCTTTGGCTGAACGATGATCGTCTTCTTGAAGGTCTTGCCGTTCCTGCCTTCCTCCTCGACGGTCTCCATGCGCATCTTCTCGTCGGCGCGCATGCAGATCACGAGATGCGCGCGGCACTGCAGGAGGCGCGAGACCAGCCGCTTGTGCCGGGTCTTGGGGTCCTTCCACGCGCCGATCGACGCCTTGTCGCGGGAGGTGCCCTCGTCGAAGCGCCAGCCCTTCTCCTGGGCGGCGGCACGGGCCTTCTCGACGGCCTCGTCGACTAGACGGTCGTGCATGTCCTGCAGCCCGCCATCGCCATCCCAGACGTGGGAGAAGCTGTCGATGACGATCACCTCGAAGCCCGCCGTGTCGGCCGCCTCGATCGCCTCGCGATAGGTCTCGGGCGTGAAGGGCGGGCGCAGGTCGCAGTGCTGGAAGCCGAACACCGTCTCGGACGGTTTCTCGCCGGGCGCCGGCGCGTAGTGCTTGCCGCGGCCGCCCTCGGTGTCGATGAAGGCGACCTTCGCATCGTCGCCGCCGGCGAGGCCGCGGGCGATCTTCAAGGCGGACAGGGTCTTGCCGCTGCCGGTGCTGCCGGCGAGGCCGATGAGAAGGCCGACGCGGTCGCGGACGGCGGGCGCGAAGCTGTAGGTCACGCGGCATCTCCATAGCCGAAGGGACGGAAGGGGCTGGCGGCGAGGTCGTAGGGGACGCCGGCGAGCTGGGGGTCGGACTGCTCGCGCTCGGTCCAGCGGTTCACGGCCCATTCCGGGTATTCGACGCGGATGATCTCGGTCGGATAGCCGGGCCAGGAATCGGCCTTCAGACAGCGGTTCC
>JAIEOV010000066.1 GCA_019750135.1 Reyranella sp.
CGCGCGCGAGGCCGGCATCGATCTGCGGCAGGTGCGCGGCAGCGGCCCGGCCGGCCGCATCAGCCACGACGATCTCGACGCTTTCCTGCGCAGCGGGCCGCAAGCGGCGCCCGCCGGCGGCGGCCGGGTCGCGCGCACCGAGGTCGAGACCGTCAAGGTCATCGGCCTGCGCCGGCGCATCGCCCAGAAGATGGCGGAGTCCAAGCGCCGCGCGGCGCACTTCTCCTACGTCGAGGAGGTCGACGTCACGGCGCTCGAGGAGCTGCGCGCCAAGCTCAACGCCGAGAACCAGGAGCGGCCGCGGCTGACTTTGATGCCGTTCCTGATGCAGGCGCTGGTGCGCGCGGTCGCCGACTTCCCCGAGATGAACGCGCTCTACGACGACGAGGCCGAGACCATCGAGCGCCACGCCGGGGTGCATATCGGCATCGCCACGCAGACGCCGTCGGGCCTCATGGTGCCGGTGGCGCGTCACTGCGAGGCGCGTGGATTGTGGGATTGTGCCGCGGAGGTGCGGCGGCTCGCCGAGGCGGCCCGTAACGGCCAGGCGAGCCGGGCCGAGCTTTCCGGCTCGACCATCACCATCACCAGCCTGGGGCCGCTCGGCGGCATCGTCACCACGCCGGTGCTCAACCGGCCCGAGGTGGCGATCATCGGCGTCAACCGGCAGGTCGTGCGGCCGGTGTGGCAGGGCGCGGAGTTCGTGCCGCGCACCATGATGAACCTCAGCTCCTCGTTCGATCACCGCGTGATCGACGGCTACAACGCCGCCCAGTTCGTGCAGCGCATCAAGGGCCTGCTCGAGGCGCCGGCGACGATCTTCATAGAGGCATGAGATGGCCGACATTAATGCCAAGGTTCTGGTCGTTGGCGGCGGCCCCGGCGGCTACGTCACAGCGATCCGCGCCGGGCAGCTCGGCCTCGATGTCGTGCTGGCGGAGCAGGGCGGGAAGAACGGCGGTCTGGGCGGTACCTGCCTCAACGTCGGCTGCATCCCCTCCAAGGCGCTGATCCATGCCGCCGAGTCCTTCCATCACGCCGTCGAGCAGTCGCGCTCGGCGCCGCTCGGCATCAAGGTCGAGCGTCCGACCATCGACTTCCCGCGCACCATCGAATGGAAAGACGGGGTGGTCGGCCGGCTGACCAGCGGCGTCGGCGCGCTGCTGAAGCGCCACCGGGTGAAGATCCTGCAGGGCCGGGCCGAGATGATCGACGGCAAGTCGTGCCGCATCGAGACCGACACCGGCCCGCAGGTCGTGCGCGCCGAGCATGTCGTGCTGGCGACCGGATCGGTGGCGGCGGCTCTGCCCAACCTGCCGTTCGGCGGCAAGGTCATCTCCTCGACCGAGGCATTGGCGCTCGACAAGGTGCCCGAGCGGCTGGCCGTCGTCGGCGCGGGCTATATCGGGCTCGAGCTCGGCATGGCCTATGCCAAGCTCGGCTCGAAAGTGACGGTGATCGAGGCTCTCGACCGCATCCTGCCGGTCTACGATGCCGAGCTGGTGCGGCCGGTGGCGCGTCGGTTGAAGGCGCTGGAGGTCGACGTGCTCACCGGCACGCGCGCCGCCGGACTTTCCGACAATGGGTTGGCGCTCGAAGGCGGCCGCAGCATCGCCGCCGACAAGATCCTGGTTGCCACCGGCCGGCGCGCCCGACTGGAGGGCTTTGGCCTGGAGCGCCTCGACCTCACCATGAACGGACCGTTCGTGCAGATCGACGAGCGTTGCTCGACTTCCATGCGCAACGTCTGGGCGGTCGGCGACCTCACGGGGGAGCCGATGCTGGCGCATCGCGCCATGGCGCAGGGCGTGGTCGTCGCCGAGATCATCGCCGGCCATCGCCGCGTGTTCGACGGCGGGGTGATCCCGGCGGTGTGCTTCACCGATCCCGAGATCGTCACCGTGGGGCCGTCACCCGAGGAGGCACGCAAGGCCGGCCGCGAGATCACGACCGCGCAGTTCCCCTTCCAGGCGAACGGCCGGGCACTGTCGATGGCGGCCGAGGATGGCTTCGTGCGCGTGACGGCGCGCGCCGACAATCACCTGGTCTTGGGTATTGCTGCGGTCGGCGCCGGCGTCTCGGAACTGGCCGGGGCCTTCGGCCTGGCTCTGGAGATGGGCGCGCGGCTGGAAGACATCGGCGGCACCATCCACGCCCATCCGACCCTGGGCGAGGCCTTCCATGAGGCCAGCCTCCGGGCGCTGGGCGAGGCGCTGCATATCTAGCTTTCTGTCACCACACGCCCTGGATGACCGAGATATTCATCCCGAGGCCGATCTTGAAGACGATGACGCAGAGGATGGTCAGGACGACCATGTTGCCCAGCACCTCGGTGAGCTTGAACTCCTCGCCGCCCAGGGAGGAGATCAGGACCAGCACGACCAGCGCAGGCAGCATGCCGGCACGCTCGAAGAGGAGGGCGAAGCAGACGATGCCGATCGTCACCAGGGTGATCGGCTTCCACTTCGGCTTCTCGACGGGGTCGCTGCCGCTCACCAGCGCGACGATGCTGATGATGGCGCCCAGGCCCATCAGGATGAAGGAAAGCGCCCGCGGCACGTAGCCCGGCCCCATGCGCACGCCAGTGCCGATCGCCAAGTGCCGCCCGAAGTAGAGCGCCGCCAGGCCGAAGGCCAGGAACATCAACCCGGCCAGGAAGTCCTTGGTCAAGAAACGAGACATGCAAGGGGCATACGACGCGAGCCTTACATCGACCTGACATCGTCAGACATCATGCCCCGCATAGCGGTCGATCTTCACGCCGGGCACCGCTTCGAGCGCCGCGACGGCGTCCTTCATCGAGGTCGAGCCATGGGCATCGCGGACCGACCAGGAGGTCGTGCTGATTTCGGTATAGCCGCCGCCCCGCGCCGGAGCGATGTCGTAGAAATGCAGCCTGGATGCATCTTCGCCGCCCAGCCGCACCGTGGTACGGGCCGTCGACATGTACCAGGCCGACTGGTTGGCATCGCTCCACAAGGCGAAAGTAGTCTTGCCGAGTCGGCGGGCGATGGCGGGCGGCGTCAGTAGCACGTGCGGCGACTGTAGTGCGAGCTCGGCTGGTGACGGCGCCGGGTAGTCGTCGTCGTAGATGTCGTAGCGCACCGGGAAGACTTTCGGCCTCGCGCCCTCGGCTGCCGCGACGGCCGAGTCGTTGGCGGCGACCCAGGCGGGGAGGAACGGTGACGCAGCGACGTCGTGCTCGACCCAGGAGAGATAGAGCGCACCCGACGCATCGCCGAACTCGGACGGGCGCCGCGCGCCGTAGAGCGAGAGGCCGATCCTCGTCTTGCCGCGCTCCCAGTTGGCGTGCAGCACGACGGTGTTCTCGTTGGCGGACTCCGGACTGTCGTCGCGCGTGACCTCGTCGGGCTGGCCGAGGCGCTTCACCAGCTCGGCGAAGAGATAGCGCGGCGCCGTGCCGGTGTCGGCGAGTTCGTAGGTGACCGTGGTCACGGGGCGATCGGGCCGCGAGGCCGCGGGTTCGGCGTAGACCGTGGCAAAGCCGTAGGCCGACCGACAGGCAAGCTTGACGCTGGCATAGCCCGACGGCACGCGGCCCGGCGCCACGGCATCGAACAGCGTGCCCCAGGGGTGAAAGGTCTCGTCGAGGCGAAAGCCCGATGTCCAATTGTCCATGGGCAAGCTTAGCAGGTACGCTCAGCCAAAGTGCCGGAAGGGACTCCGATGAAGGGATCTTCGATCAAGCTGGGGGGCGGTACGGCCGGTCGCCGCGCTTTCCTGGCGGGCGTCAGCGCGACGGGCGCCGCCGCAGCGACGCGGGCATTCGGCCAGACTCCCATACCCGCACCCACGCCCGCGCCGTATCGCACCGCCGGCGAGCTCGTGGCCGACCTCGCTGCCCGCCGCGTCTCGGCGGTCGAGCTGCTCGACCAGGCCATTGCGCGCATCGAGCGGCTCGACCCGTCGATCAACGCCGTGGTGGTGCGCGACTTCGACCGGGCGCGCCAGGCGGCGACCGCCGCCGACCAGGCGCTGGCGCGCGGTGAGCGGCGGCCGTTGCTCGGCCTGCCGATGACCGTGAAGGAGTCGTTCAACGTCGCGGGGCTGCCGACGACCTGGGGCTTTCCCGCCTTCAAGGACTGGCGGCCAACGGAGGATGCCGTGCCGGTCCAGCGGCTGAAGGCGGCCGGCGCCGTGATCATCGGCAAGACCAACGTGCCGGTGGCGCTCGCCGACTGGCAGACGACGAATCCGATCTATGGCACCACCAACAATCCCTATGATGTCACACGGACGCCGGGCGGCTCGTCGGGCGGCTCGGCCGCCGCGCTGGCGGCCGGCTACGTGGCGCTCGAGTTCGGCTCGGACATCGGTGGCTCGCTGCGCGCGCCGGCGCACTATTGCGGCGTGTTCGCCCACAAGCCGACCTACGGCGTCGTGGCAAGGCGCGGCCACAACTTCCCGCGGCAGCCGGCCTTGCCGTCGTTCGGCGACGGCCTGGCGGTGGTGGGGCCGATGGCGCGCAGTGCGCAGGACATCGCGCTCGCGTTCGGCGTGGTTGCCGGACCCGACGAGCAGCGCGACGGCATCGGCTGGCGCCTGCAGCTGCCGCCGCCGCGCCACCGCGTGCTGCGCGACTTCCGCGTGCTGTTGATCGACACCCATCCGCTCTGCCCCACGGCCGAGGTGATCCGGACGGCGCTCGCTCAGCTGGCCGATCGCCTCGGCAAGGAAGGGGCCAACGTGGCTCGGCAAAGCCCGCTGCTGCCCGACCTCGCCGAGGTGGCCCGCAACTATATGCGCCTGCTCGGGCCGGTGATGACCACCGGTCGCCCACCCGAGTTCTACGACCAGATGCGCACGCTCGCGGCGACCCTGAAGCCCGACGACCAGAGCCTCGATGCAATCTACGTCCGCAGTGCCAACATGGGCTGGCGCGAGTGGGATGCCGCGAACAACGTCCGCACCAGGCTGCAGAACCAGTGGGCCGCACTGTTCAAGGAATGGGATGTCGTGCTCTGCCCGACGATGCCCACGCCGGCCTTCAAGCAGGATCAAGCGGAGATGAGCACCCGACACCTCGACATCGACGGCCAGGCCGTGCCCTACAGCAACAACTTCGTCTGGGCGGGCCCGGCCACCCCTGAGTGGCTGCCGGCGACCGTGGCGCCGATCGCGCGCACGGAAAGCGGGCTGCCGATCGGCGTGCAGATCATTGGGCCCTATCTCGAGGACCTGACGCCGATTCAGTTCGCGCAACTCCTGGAGCAGGCGTATGGGGGCTTCGTGCCGCCAAAGCTTTAGAGCCATCGCAAACCCAAGAGCCAAGCAATGACCCGTGCGCGACTGCGCGATCTCGGCCTCAAGGTCGGCACCCTGCCGCCCGGACCCTTCAACGCCATCACCGACGTGCCGGGCGTCAAGGTGGGCTACTCGACCGTCATCCAGGATAGTCCGCGGATTGCCCGGACGGGCGTCACCGCCATCTGGCCGCGCGGGCCGGAAATCTGGACCGACTATGTCTTCGCGGGGACCTTCTCGTTCAACGGCAACGGCGAGATGACCGGCCTGCCGTGGCTCGCGGAGCAGGGCCTGCTCGGCGCGCCGATCGGCATCACCAACACCTATCAGGTCGGGATCGTGCGCGACGCCATCACCGCCCTTGCGGTCCGCGACGGCGCGTCCCAGGCCTTCCATCTGCCGGTCGTCGCCGAGACCTACGATGGCTGGCTGAGTGACATACAGGCCTTCACGCTGACGCAAGCGCACGCGTTTGCGGCGTTCGACAATGCGGTCGGCGGCTGCGCCATCGCCGAAGGCAATGTTGGCGGCGGCACCGGCATGATCTGCCACGAGTTCAAGGGCGGCACCGGCACGGCGTCACGCGTCGTCGTCGAGAACGGCGAGCGTTATACGGTCGGCGCGCTGGTGCAGGCGAACTACGGCGCGCGCGAGCTGTTGCGCGTAGACGGCGTGCCGGTCGGTCGCGAGATCGGGCCAGACGTCGTGCCGGCGCATCGTTCCGGCAAAAGTGCAGTCCCGCCACCGGCGACGGAAGGCTCCATCATCGTCGTCCTGGCGACCGACGCGCCTCTCATTCCGATCCAGTGCCAGCGGCTCGCCCGCCGGGCCACGACGGGGCTCTCCTGGGTCGGCGGCATCGGCGCCAATGGCAGCGGCGATATCTTCATCGCGTTCTCGACCGGCAATCACATCGGTCAGAACGACAGGATCAGCACCGTGAAGATGATCGCGCCCGACGCGATGACGAGCCTCTTCCGTGCCGCGGCGGAGGCAACCGAAGAGGCGATCCTGAACGCCATGTGCATGGCCGAGACCATGTCCGGCCGGGACGGCCGCACCGTCCACGCGCTGCCGCTCGACCTCCTGCAGGAGGTGATGCGGCGCTACCGGCCTGAATAAATCAGCGCAGGCTGGCGTTGATCTTGTCGAGCGCCGCCGAGCCCGGGCAGAGGTCGGGCGTGTTCAGCGTGTTGAGGGGCGCGTCGATCGTGTTCAGGTGGTGGTGCAGGTCCTTCGGTGTCGGGTCGACATAGAGAAGACCGGTTACGACCTCGCCGGCGGCCAGACCTTCCTGGACGCGCTTCATGGCGGCGACCTTGTCGGCGGGGTCGTACTCCTCGCCGAGCTTGCGGAGCCGCAGCCACGAGCCGTCGTGCTGCTGCACCGTCGTCATGGTGCCGGGCGCGTACTGGGTGGTGATCTCCTCGCGGCCCTCGATGAAGTCGATGCGGTTCAGCGCCTCGTTGTGCTCGCGCACATAGTCGTAGCTCTTGGTCGAGCCGGCGTGGTTGTTGAAGGCCACGCACGGGCTGATGACGTCGAGGAAGGCGGCACCCTTGTGGCTCATCGCGGCCTTGATCAGCGGCACCAGCTGGTGCTTGTCGCCCGAGAAGGAGCGGCCGACGAAGGTCGCGCCCATCAGGATCGCGAGCGACACCATGTCGATCGATTCGTCGGAGTTGGCGACGCCCTTCTTGCTCACCGAGCCCTTGTCGGCGGTCGCCGAGAACTGGCCCTTGGTCAGGCCGTACACGCCGTTGTTCATGACGATGTAGGTCATGTTCACGCCGCGGCGCATGATGTGGGCGAACTGGCCGAGGCCGATCGAGGCCGAATCGCCGTCGCCCGAGACGCCCATATAGATCAGGTCGCGGTTGGCGAGGTTGGCGCCGGTCATCACCGACGGCATGCGGCCGTGCACGGTGTTGAAGCCGTGGCTCGCGCCCACGAAGTAGGTCGGCGCCTTGGACGAGCAGCCGATGCCCGAGAGCTTGGCCACCTGGTGCGGCAG
>JAIEOV010000075.1 GCA_019750135.1 Reyranella sp.
GCCAGCGCCACCGTCCAGTCGAGCCAGTCGCCCCGGTCGGTGACGGTCACGCGCTGGCCGCTGTTCCAGGTGAGCTGGTAGACGCCGGCGGAGAGCTCGCTCAGCGTGCCGCCGGCGAAGCTCTGGGTCATGCCGACCTGCAGCGCCGTGTCGGCCACGCCGCCGACATGGACGGCATGGTCGCGGCCGACGGCGAAGGTGATGCGGTCGCCCCCGTCCCCACCGAAGTTGACGGCCAGCATGGTCGTGATGCTGGCGGCGCCGGGGAACGCGGCGGTGCGGATCTGGAGCTGCCCGGGCTGGCCGGCGCCGAGCCATTCGACCGCGACGAAGTCGCCGACCGCCTGGAAGTCGTAGTTCAGGCCGTCGAAGCAGACCATGTGGACGTCGCCGTGGCCGCCCGCCAGGAAGACCAGCGTGCCGCCGCTGCCGTCGGGCGCCGTGCCGAACTGCGGGTTGCCGAGGCCGAGCAGCGCCAGCCGCGCCAGCTGCACGCCGTCGCCGACCGTCAGGAATCCGGCCGCGTAGGAGAGCTGGACGGAAGCCGGATCGAGGTCGGTGAAGTCGAGCGTGTCGCCCGAATTGAAGTCGGTGACGGTGATGCCGTTGAGAACGGCCGTCACGCCCTGGATCTCGTTGTCGGCCGGTCCGCCGACGATGGTGTCGGCGCCGCCGCCCGGAAGGATCAGGTCGTCGTACACCGTGCCCTGGATGACTTCCGTGAGCGCCGTGCCCTTGATCAGGTACTGCTGGTCGGGATCGAGGCGGTAGATCGTGGTGCCGGCCGGGTTGGTGCCGTTCCAATAAGCGACGCTGTGAACGCCGATGATGCCCTGTCCCAGGCTGTTGGTGTCGGCATTGTCGTAGACCGTGATGGTGCCGTCGTCGTTCACGCCGCCCAGGACCGTCGTGGTGTGGCCGCCGTTGCTGAGCCACGCCATGCGCACGATGTCGCCGGGCCGGACCAGGCCCGACCAGTTCTGCTGCGGGTTGCTGCCGGTGCCGCGATAGGCGATGCGCCAGAAGCCGCCCTCGACGTTGACGTCCGGATCGACGTCGGCGTCGGGCAGCGGCATGGTGGCGCCGGCCGCGGTCGCGACGCTGTCGCCGATCCAGTTGCACAGGTTGTCGTCGAGCTGGCCGGGGAACGCCGCGTTGAACGCCAGCGCCGCGTTGACGATGTCGCCCGGCGTCGGCGCGCCGGCGGCCAAGCCCGACGCCTGCATCGCCTGCGCGACCGCGCCCGGCGTGGTCCACACGTTGTAGAGGACGTAGCCGGCGGCGTTGCCAGTGCTGGCCGCCGTCACCTGGGCCTGGAGCTGGACCGGGAAGTCGATGTTGTTGCCGACCAGCAGCTCGACCGAATCGATGGAGGTGACGACGGTCAGGCCCGAGATCGGCTGGCCGTTGACGAGCCAGGCGGACTGGACCTGCGGCTGCCCCCAGAACGGCGGGTCCGTCGGCGAATCGCCCACGGGCGGCGCCGGCATGAGCTCCAGGCTGTAGAACGCCGGCGCCGCCGTGCCGAAGGACTGCTGCAGGATGCTCGCGAGCGACACCCTGCTGCCGGTCGGCGCCGTGACGGAGACCGGCAGCGAGGCGTCGGTGACCTGCACGCCCTGCGGCGTGTAGGTGATGAGCGTGCCGCCGCTGCCGTCCGGGCCGAGGCGGAAGTCCGCGGCCGTCAGGTTCTGCTGCGCCGGCGCCAACGGCGACAGGTCTTCCCAGAACACCAGCTCGACATGGAGCTGGGCCACCACGGCGCCGGTCCCGTCCGGCCCCGAATGAAGCGTCAGCACGCCGTTGCTGAAGCTCTTCGATTGCGCCTGCACATTGGGGAGATCGATGCGGGCGCCGCCGAGCTGGAAGCCGGCCGAGCCGGTCGCGGTCGTGGGCAGGCCGATCTTGCCCTGGAAGTCCGCGACGTCGGCGATGGTGAGCCGTCCCGTACCGTCGGAGAAGTCGATATGCTGGTCCGCCCCGACCGCGCCGTTGACCGTGAGCCGGCCGCCGCCCTCGAGCGCGAGGATGCCGTCGCCCGACAGCGTCGCCCCGGCGGCGATCACCGCCACGCCCTCGACCTCGATGAAGGCATCGTTGGTGAAGAACCGGCCTTCGAGCGTGAGCGAGGCCTCCTGCGTCACGAGCATCAGGGAGTCGGCGCCGCCCGCATCCTCGAACACGAACTCGGCGACGTTGCCGTC
This sequence comes from Reyranella sp., assembly GCA_019750135.1. Classification (GTDB taxonomy): domain Bacteria; phylum Pseudomonadota; class Alphaproteobacteria; order Reyranellales; family Reyranellaceae; genus Reyranella. The sequence continues at coordinate 2,205 of JAIEOV010000075.1, forward strand.
GGCCGCCGCATCGATGGTGAGGTTTCCGCCCTTGGCGAGGACGTACATGCGCCCGCGATAGGTCGTGTAGCCGAAGCTCTGGAAGGTCACGTCGGCGGCCTGGCCGGTGCCGGGACCCACGACCGACAGGCGGACGTCGGGTGCGAAGAAGCCGGTGGTCGCCTGCAGCGTGACCGGCGCAATGTCGTCCGGGCCGCCCAGCACGATGGTCAGGTCGGCGATGGCCGGATCGGTCGACGCCACGACCGGCGTTCCGGACCGCACGATCGCCGTGTCGCCGGGCTGCGGAAAGTTGTTGGGCGACGGCGGTGTCGTCGTCCAGTTGGCCACCGTGAACCAGTTACCGAGTGTTCCCGGGATCCACGTGCGAATGGCCATACGACTTCCTCACGCTGAACTGTGCGTTACCGGCGCCCGCAGCGAGGCAGCGATGCCTCGTCGACGGATAAGCATATAGAGAGAGCGACGCGTGCTCGTCTATCGTCCTGCTGCCAACCGTGGGTTGGGGTCAGGCGAAGTTGATTGCAACGTCGCTGCGGCTTGGCGCGATCAGGAACTCTCGTTGTGCATCACCTCGCCGAACATCGGCATGGTGGCCGGCGGCTCGTTTGGCCAGGTGGTGGGCGCCGGCCTGATCGGCGGCGCCGTCGGCTACGTTGGCGGCAGCGCGATCAGGTGAGGATGCCATCATGACCTTGCCGGGCCTGGCTTTGGCGTAGGCGATGAACTCGAGCAGCGTTCGCGCCGGGACCGACGGATTGGTCGTCACGAACAGCGGGATGCCCATGATTCCCGCCGCCGGCGCGATGTCGCGCAGGAAGTTGAAGGAGAGATTGTCGTAGAGGGTCGCATTGATGGCGGCCGCCACGCCGACCAGAAGGATCGTGAAGCCATCGGGGGCTGCGTTGACGACGATCTCGGTCGCGATATCGGTCGCCGCTCCCGGCTTGTTTTCGACGATGAACTGCCGGCCCGTCCGCTCCGACAGCCACTGGCCCATCAGGCGCGCGACGACGTCGTTGCCGCCGGCCGGGGCGAAGCCGACCACCCAGCGCACGGGCCGGCTCGGCCAGGCCTGCGCTGCCGCCGGCCTCGGCAGAAGGGGCAGCGTGGCGGCGCCTGTCACGGCCCCTGTCAGGGCATTGGCCGTGAGGTGCAGCATGCCAATGAAGTTGAACCTGCGGCCGTTGATGCCGCTGCGTGACCAGCGGGCGAGCCTCGCTTGATTCAGCGCAAAGCGCGGGCGGGACCGCCCGGTCAGATTGGCTTTCGGAGGGTGCCATGTCCGATGTAAGCGAATTTGCCCAACCGCAGATGTCTCAGCCGGCTCTTGACGGCCTCGCCGAGGGCAACCTGTTCGTCGAGCTGCAGGTCCCCTCCTGGCCGCCGCCGGTTACGCAGACGCTGCTGCGCAACCGTGATGCGCGTTCCGGGCTGACCATCCGCGCGAAGCCCTCCGGTCGGCTGCGGGTCGAGCTGGTGCGTGCCGGCTATCCGCCGCTGGTCGTTCGCACGGTTCATCTGCGGCTGCGCGCCCCGGGCCTCCTCCGGCTGAATGTCGCCTGGCGCGGAGACGTCGCGGCGGTCGCCGCCGGCGGGCGGATCATCGGTTCGAGCAGCGAGGCGATCCCTGACGGCGTCGCCTCACCCGAGACGATCGAGGAAACCATCGCGCCGCTCGACCACGTGGGCAACCAGCGTGCGTGCGCGAGCCGCCGCCAACATGTCCAGGCCCTGCTCCAGGGCAAAGAGGTGGACGGCGAACAGCTCGAGCGGTGGGTCACGGCGCTCGACGATGCGGCCCGGTCATTGAGCGACCTGGTCGAGCTCGTACGGCAGCGCCGCCATCATCACCTGGCGGTCATGGTCGACACATTGGTTCGCCTGACCTGCGGCGATGGCGCCGTGCTGCAACAGTGCGCCGGCCTCTTCGACGTACCGTTGACCGTTTATGCATCGCCCGCACCGCCTCAAGCGACCTCGCCGGCGCTGCTTCTGGCTGCCGCCTTCGACGTCGCGGCGGCGCGCGGCCCCCGTCACGAGTTCGCGGTCGATCTCGACGTCTGGCTCCATCACGAGCATCCCTGGCTGACCGGCCGCCACGTGCCGGTCGAGGCGCTGCTCCTGGCGGTCGACGCCGCACTGGCGCCGCCGCGATTCGACCGCGTCGACTCGGAGGATGATCGGGTGATCCGCGCGTCGTTCGGACAGGCAGAAGCGACGGCCGCGTTGTGCGCCTTCGCCACGGTGGTGTGTGCGGTGGCAGCATCGGTCGTCGCCGCTGCAGCAGGAACTGCCCGGACGTCGGCAGGGCCTTCCCTCGCCGAGGCGACGCTCTGACGGCACGCCGACGTCGAGGCCATCGACTCCCTGAGTGAACGCCTGCCAGAAGCACTAGCGCCTTCTGACGGCGGCCTGCCCCCCTCCGATCGCAGGAAGCGGACAGGCCGTTGTCCACCCCGGTCCGGGCTCAAGAACTTTCGTTGTGCATCACCTCGCCGAACAGCTCCCAGGTCTCGCCCTTGAAGCGCGACATCTGGACCGCCTGGACCGGATAGAAGTCGGTCGGGCTGGTCGAGACGGTGATGCCCGGCAGCAGGCCCGGCAGGTGAAGCTGGTGATGGCTCGCCGCCTGCTTCATCAGGTTCTCGCGCGTCAGCACGTCGCCGCACTTCTCGAGCGTCCGGCGCAGCAAGGTCGCCGCGCCGTAGGCGTAGACGTAGCTGCCGTCGGCCAGGTTTCCGTCGGGGATGTACCTCGCCATGAAGGCGCGCCACTCCTTCATGTCGGGCTCGTTGTCCCACTGACGGTCGGTCGGGTCCTTCAGCCAGGCCGCGGTCAGCACGCCCTGCCCGTTCTCGAAGCCGGCGGGCTTCATGGTCGTGCCGACGCTCGCCGCCACGTTGTTCATGTACTGCACCGGCTTCCAGCCCAGGTCGGCCGCCTTGCGCATCGCCTGGGCGGCGAACTTCGAGAGCGACACGTTGTAGAAGACGTTGGCGCCCGCGTTCTTCAGCTCGATGACCTGGCTGTCGACCGTCGGATCGCTCGTCTCGTAGGTGACGACCTTGACCAAGCGGCCGGCCTCCTTGCCGAGTCCGTCCTTGATGCCGTTGAAGTAATCCTTGCCGTAGTCGTCGTTCTGGTAGAGCACGCCGATCCTGGCGTCCTTGACGTTGGCCAGGATGTGCTTGGCGTAGATCACGCCTTCGGTGTGGTAGTCGGGCTGGTAGCCGATGGTACACGGGAAGTCCTTGGGGTTGCCCCACTTCGAGGCGCCGGTGGCGACGAAGAGCTGCGGCACCTTCTTCTGGTTCATGTATTTGTGGATGGCAGAGTTGCACGGCGTGCCCGTCATGTTGAAGCAGGCCAGCACCTGGTCCTCCTCGACCAGCTTGCGGATCATCTCCACGGTCTTGGGCGGCGAATAGGCGTCGTCGTAGCTGATGAAGACGATCCTGCGGCCGTTGATGCCGCCGGTCTCGTTGACCATCCGGAAGTACGCCTGGTGCAGCTTGCCGATCGAGCTGTAGGACGACGCCGGCCCGCTGTAGGGGTTGGTATGACCGATCTTGATCTCCCTGTCGGTCGCGCCCGTGTCGTACTTCTTCTGACCAAACGCCACGCGACTTGCCGAAAGCGCCGTAGCGGCCGATACGCCGGCCAGGAAATCACGCCTGCTGGTTCTCATGTGTCGCTCCCTGTGTCGTCGTTACGCCATAGGCTCTCCTCACGCTGATGAGCAAAAATCGGACGAACGACGCTATCACTGCCGGGCCGGGACAGCGACGACGTCATGGGGCAGCATCGCTGACCCATCGACTGAAGAGCGAAGACACCCCCCTTGATTCCCTGCCCGTCCTTGCTCAGGTTGGGCGCATGAGGCCTCCCTTCGCGGGCGTCTTCCGGTCCCTGCGGGGGTTCAACTATCGGGTCTGGGCCGCCGGAGCCTTCGTCTCCAACATCGGCACCTGGGTGCAGCGGACCGGCCAGGACTGGCTGGTGTTCACCCAGCTCACCGATCACGATGCGTTTGCGGTCAGCCTGGTCATGGCGCTGCAGTTCGGGCCGCAGCTCCTGCTGCTGCCCCTGACCGGCTACGCCGCCGACCATTTCAACCAGCGCCGGCTCCTCGTCGCCACCCAGACGACGATGGGCACGCTCGCCCTGATCCTGGGACTGCTGACCGTGACCGGCGCCGTCGAGCTCTGGCACGTCTACGTCTTCGCCTTCCTGTTCGGCAGCGCTGCCGCCTTCGATGCGCCGGTGCGCCAGACCTTCGTCGCCGAGCTGGTCGGCGAGAAGGACCTGCACAACGCGGTGGCGCTCAACTCGACCTCGTTCAACGCCGCCCGCATGATCGGCCCGGCCATCGCCGGCCTGACCATTGCCGCCGTCGGCACGGGCTGGGCCTTCCTGCTGAACGGCGCCTCCTTCGTCGCGGTGCTGGTCTCCCTCGCCTTCCTGCGCCTCGGCGACCTTCGTCCGACCGCGCGGGCCCATCGCACCCTGGGCGGCTTCACCGAAGGCTTCCGCTACGTGTGGCGGCGGCCGGACCTCATGGCGATGCTGGTCATGCTGTTCCTGGTCGGGACCTTCGGCCTCAATTTCCCGATCTTCATCTCGACCATGGCGATCGGCGTCTTCCATGCCGACGCCCAGGGCTTCGGCCTGCTGTCGTCCTGCATGGCGATCGGCACCGTCGCGGGCGCGCTGTGGAACGCCGGCCGCGCCCAGCCGCGCTTCTCCCTGCTGCTGAACGGCGCCGCGATCTTCGGGGTAGGCTGCACCCTGGCGGCGCTGGCGCCGGGCTACTGGTTCTTCGCGGCTGCTCTTGTCGTCACCGGCATGGCCGCCATGACGCTCACCAACACGTCGAACAGCCTGATGCAGCTCACCACCGAGCGGGCCATGCGCGGGCGCGTGATGGCGCTCCGGATCGGCATCGCGCTCGGCGGCACGCCGATCGGCGCGCCGATCGTCGGATGGGTGGCAAACACCTATGGTCCGCGCTGGGCGCTCGGCGTGGCGGCGGCCTCGGGCTTCGCTGCCGCCGCCGTCGCGGTGTACGCCCTGATGCGTCGTCGTGGCGTCTCGCGCTAGA
>JAIEOV010000037.1 GCA_019750135.1 Reyranella sp.
CTAGCCGCCGGCGCGATGGTCGGCGGTGCAACCATCGCGCTGGCTCAGGCCGACGTGATCAAGGAGCGCCAGCAAAACCGCAAGGACGCCGGCGCTGCGATGCGCGCCATCAAGGGCATCATCGACGCAAAGGGGCCGACCTCCGGCGCCGTCGAGCAGGCCGCCAAGCTCAAGACCCTGGAAGCAGCGTTCGTGAAGTTGTTCCCGGCGGGCTCCGACAAGGGCGAGACCAAGGCGCTGCCGGTGGTGTGGACCGATTGGGCCGGCTTCCAGGCCGCCAGCAAGAATGCCGATGCCGCCTTCGACAAGCTCGCCACTGCGGCGGGTTCGGGCAACCAGGAAGCGCTGGCCGCCGCCTTCACTGATGCCGGCAAGGCCTGCGGCGCCTGCCACGACAAGTTCCGCGCCAAGGCGAACTGATCGCCATCAATACTGTCTCGAGGAAAAGGCGGCGACCTTCGGGTCGCCGCCTTTTTCTTTGCCTCGAGATAGGAGAGACCGGTCGCTTGGGGAACGACCGGCCCCCTGTCAGCCCCGTGGCTGGGGTGGGTGGGGTAAGGATGAAGCCTGTGGGTGTGGGAAGGGTGGGCTTCGTCCTGGTGGCTGGTTAGGCCACCGCCACGGGCTGGTTGGGAACTGTGAGCGCCTGCAGCACGATGGCCTCGGCGGTGAAGCGCCAGGTGCGCGATGCATGGACCGGCGACAGGCGAAGCTGCTCGCGCATGTTCATCCAGCTGTCGAGACCGAAGGCGAGATCGAGCGAGTCGAGCACGAGGTCGCGCGAGCCGGGATCGAGATTGCCGAGCTCGGTCGAGAACCACACCGCGAGGCGCTCACGCAACAGCTTGCGCAGCTGCGCCACGCCGAGGCCGACCGCCGGCGCCACGCTGCGCACGCGCTCGGCGAAGTGCCACACCGGCAGCCACTCCTCGAACAACTGAGCGCGGTCCGAGACCAGGAGCTCGATGCGATTGGACAGCGGCGCCTCGGCATCCACGGGGCGATTGCGATCGAAGGCGCGGCTGACCGCGAGATCGAACGCCGCTGCGTAGAGGTCGGCGAGGCTGGTGAAATGTTGGAACAAGGCGCGGCTGGAGACGCCGGCAATGGTCGCGATGGCTGCAGAAGTCGGCTCGACATCACCAGCCTGGATCAGGTCCAGCGTGGCTTGGATGAGAGCTTGGCGCGTCCGCAGGCCCCGCACGATGCGGCCGTCTTGCGAACGAGAGACGTCGATCGGGAATCCGACAATTTTCATATTGAAACCAATAGAATAAGAATTGCTTTAATGGGTTTACTTTAACATGGGTCTAGGTCTCCGTAATCTGCAAAAATGCATATCTCGCTCGTTTCAAACCCCGTATTTGCTGCATTTCTTTAACGGAGATAGACAGTTTTGGGTGATCTGACATTGCGCTCATCCTGCAATAATCGCAGCCCGGCCACCGACATTGATGCCTTTTCCCGAATTTTTTGCATGGGTCAATCCCGTGGCCGGATCGATCTGTGGAAATTGCACCCGGAAATATGAAAGGCCGGTCGCTTGGGGAACGACCGGCCTTCCTTAGGAGCCCGCCTGGGTGTGGGGTATCGAAGCCTTGGGGTGTGTGGGAAGGGGGCTTCGATGAGCGGCTTGGGGGGCCGCCGGCGGGCTATGCTGATCTCTGGTGTCGGGCGCGCTTTGGTGGGGAGCGCTGCCAATTTCGTGGGAAATGCCTTTCAGATATGAATTACAGTCTCTAATGAGCGCAACTTAACAAATGAGTGCGCCCTCCGTCACCTGCAAAAGTGCATATCTGGCTCAGAGGTGAATCCTGATTTTCCAGCGTTTTGCTGCATCCGCGTGACAGCAGATAGTCGAAAAAGGGTGGGCTGGAATCCCTCCAAAATGGATGAATTGGACAGTTTCCTTAGTAATTTCAGATACTTAACGTTGATTTACTTGCATCTGCATGGGTAACGCGAGTGCAAATTTGCCGACTGCAGGCAAAACGTCGAACCCAGCATTCAATTCGACGTCGCCAACAGGCTTGAGGTCTGTTTCGGCCTCATTTCCGTGGTAGAGGGGCGAAATCCAGCCAGCGTCGGCCATCAGCGTGCGCCGTTTTCGGGAGTGCCTCATCGTGCGATTCGTCCGTAGCCATCGTGCTCTGCTTGCTCTTTCAGGCGCTGCCGCATTGCTCACGCTGGCGCAGCCGGCCGCGGCGGGCATAGAGGAAGCCGTCAAGGCAATGCAGGCGGGCGACATGGCGACGGCGGAGAAAGAGCTGCAGGTGCTGGTCAAGGAGCGCGATCCTCGCGCGCAGTTCTTCGCCGGCCTCTACATCTACGGCAATCCCGATTCGAAGTTCTACGACGTGAACAAGGCGACGCCGATGCTGCTCGATGCCGCCGAGCGCGGCTACGTGCCGGCGATGCTGCCGATCGCCGGCGCCTACGCCGAGGGCAAGGGCCTGCCGAAGAGCCTGTCCGAAGCCTACAAGTGGGTGGCGATCGCCGAGCGTTGGCACGGCCCAGTTTCGCCGCAGGCCTACGAGCAGCTCGCGCGCGAGATGAAGCCCGACGAGATCGAAAAAGCCAAGGCAGCTGCCGCGGCCTACACCTTCAAGACGAAATGACGATCCTGCGGGTGGCGGTGCTTGCGACGGCGCTCGCCGTCGGCGGTGCCGCGCTCGCGCAGCAGGATGCGTCCGACGTGTCGCCACCGCTGCGCCCGGCCGTCGCCGCTTATCGCGCCGGGGATCTCGGCGCGGCGGAGGCGACGTTCAGGTCGCTGATGGCGAACGATGCCGATGCCGAGGCCTGGCTCGGCGCCGTGCTGCTCGATCGCAGCGCCAACCGCGACGGCCTGCGCCACATCCAGCGCGCCGCCGACGCCGGCTCGAGCGAGGGAGCGCATCGTCTCGCCCTTGTCTATGCGCAAGGCATACCCGGCACGCCGCGAGACGAGGCGCGCGCGCTTCAGCTGTTCCAGAAGGCCGCGTCGGCCGGACACACGCGAGCGCAGATCAATCTCGGCATCCTCTATATGCGCGGTCTCGGGGTGCCGCGCGATCTCATCAACGCCCGCGCGTGGCTCGAGAAGGCGGCGGCGAGCGGCGATCCGCAGGCGCTCTACACGCTCGGCCGCGCCATGGACGAAAGCTCCGAACAGGTCGCGCCCGACCCGGTGCGCGCCGCCGACCTCTATCGGCGCGCCGCAGAGAAGGGCCATGTGCTTGCCGGCCTGCGCTACGGGCTGGCGCTGAGCGAAGGCATCGGCATCAAGCGCGACGTCGCCGCGGCGCAGCGCTGGCTGGTCCAGGCGCGCGACAATGGCGTGCCCGAGGCTGCCCTGGCGCTGGGCGACATGGCAGCGCGCACGCCGGCCTCGCGCGACAAGGCAGCGAACGAGCGCACGGTGCAATCGGCAATAAGCTGGTACCAGGTCGCCGCCCAGGCCGGCGTGCCGTCGGCCCAGTTCAAGCTCGCCAACGCCTACTTCTCCGGCGTCGGCCTGCCGCGCGATCCAGCGCAGGCCATGCTGTGGTACAGCCGTGCTGCGCAGCAGGGCGTGCCGCAGGCACAGCATGCGCTGGGCATCATGCTGATGGGCGGCGTCAACGGCGCGCCCGATCCGGTCGAGGGCTACAAGTGGCTGCTGCTGGCCGAGAAGGCCGGTCACCCCGATGCGCGCGCGGTTCGGGAGAAGTCTGCCAGCCAACTCTCCGAGAAGGATCGCCGACAGGCCGAGAGTCTGGCGCAGCGCTTCACGCCGACGCTCGAACGGCCGATCGACGATGCAGCGGCGCGGGCTTCGGCGACCGTGATGCCGAAACCCGCCTCCGGGCGCTAAAGTCGCGGCATGAGCATGCCGTCGGTCGCGCGCCAAGCGCGCCCCGAGATCACCCTCGCCGTGTGTCGCGGCGCCTGCCGCCTGATGCGCCAGGCCGGCCACTCGGTGCTGCTGGAAGTGCCGCTGCCCGACGGACGGCGCGCCGACATCTTCGCTGTCGGCCGCGCCGGCGACATCACCATCGTCGAGGTCAAGTCGTCGATCGAGGATTGGCGCGTCGACGGGAAGTGGCCCGACTATCTCGGCTGGTGCGACCAGCTCTACTTCGCCGTGCCGATCGACTTCCCGCAGCCGCTGATCCCCGATGACATCGGCCTGATCGTCGCCGACGCCTATGGCGGAGAGCTGCTGCGCCATCCACCGCGCCGGCCGATGGCGGCGGCGCGGCGCAAGTCGCTGCTTATCGACTGCGCGAGGCTCGCATCGGAGCGCCTGGCGCGTCTGGAAGATCCGGACTTCGCGGAGTTTCCTTAAGGGAGCGCGGGCCTCTGGCCCGCGCTCCCTCAAGCCAGCATCGCCACCGTGTGCGCGGCGGCGGCCCCCGCCGTCGTCTGACCGCGGCTCGCCTCGGCCATGCGGATGCGGGCGTAGGCCATGACCTCGGTGGGCGAGCCGATGCGCTCGATGCGGCCGTCCATCAGGAGCGCCACGCGGTCAGCGATGGCGAGCGGCGCCAGGCGATGGGTGATCATGATCACGGTGCGGCCGCGCGCGTTGGCCTTGAGCTGGCGCAGCAGCTGCTCCTCCGTCGCGGGATCGAGCGCGCTGGTCGCCTCGTCGAGCACCAGGATGCGCGGATTGCGGATCAGGGCGCGTGCGATGCTGAGCAGCTGGCGCTGGCCGCTCGACAGGCCCTGCCCGCGCTCGCCCAGCACGGTGTTGTAGCCCTGCGGCAGACGCTGGATGAAATCGTGCGCGCCGACGAACTTGGCGACGGCGACGACGCGGCCGGGATCCTTGTCGACCACGCCCATGGCGATGTTCTCGCGCACCGAGCCGGTGAAGAGCTGGACGTCCTGCGGCACCGCGCCGATCTGGGCGCGCAGCTGCGCCGGCGAGATGTGGGCGATGTCCATGCCGTCGACCAGCACGCGGCCGCCGGTCGGCTTGAACAGGCCCTGCACCAGGTTGGCGATGGTGGTCTTGCCGGATCCCGACGGGCCGACGATGCCCAGGATCTCGCCGGCGACGACCTGGAAGTCGGCACCCTGCAGGACCGTGGGCGCGTCGGCGTCGGCGCGGTAGGTGACGCGGTCGAACACGATGTCGCCCGCCAACGCCGGCATGGGCGCAAGCTCGCCCGGCGGGCTCTCGGTCGCCTCGGTCATCAGTTCGTCGATGCGCTTGAAGGCGGCGCTGGTCGCCTGGAGCTGGTGCCATGCCGCCACGAGCTGGCGCATCGGCTGCAGCGCGCGCACCGCCAGCATGTTGGCGGCCACCAGGGCTCCGATCGTCATGTGATGGTCGACGACCTGGCGCACGCCGATCACCACGATCACCAGCGATGCCAGCAGCTGCAAGCTGCCCGAAGCGCTGGCGGCGATGTTGGCGAGGTTGTTCGCCCGGAAGGACGTCCACGCCGACTGCTCGACGCGCGCCTGCCAGCGCTTCTCGACCTCGGCCTCGAGACCCAGCGTCTTGATGGTGGCGGCATTGGCCACGGTCTCGGCGAGCGTCGAACCCTTGGCGGCGAGCGCCTGGAAATTCTCGTCGGCCAGCCGGCGTTGCGCGCGATGGGTCGCCAGCGACACGCCGATCAGCACGGGAATCGCCAGGGCCGCGATGGTGCCCAACGCCGGACTGATGAAGAAGGTGGCGGCGAGGAACAACACAACGAAGGCGATGTCGATCGCCAGCACCGGCATCTGGCCGGTGAGGAAATTGCGCAACACGTCGAGCTGGCGCAGGCGCTCGGCGATGACACCCGACGGCGTGCGCTCGAAATGGCGGTAAGGCAGCTGCATCAGATGATGCAGCGCCTCGCCGCTCATCAGCGCATCGAGACGGGCGCCGGTGCGCGCCGACAGCCACCCGCGCGCCAGGCGCAAGGCGAAGTCGAGGCCATAGACCGCGAGCATGCCGCCGGCCAGCAGCGTGACCAGCGACGCGGCGTTGGCCGGCGCCGTGTGGCCGATCACGGTGTTCAGGATCAGCATCATGAAGAGCGGGGTGGCGAGCCCCAGCACGTTGATGACGAACGAGGCCGCGGCAAGCTTCAGGATGACCGGCCGCACGCGCGTCCACAGCGGCGCATACCAGTGCGCGCCAGCGGCTTCGGGCAGCTTCTCGCGCATCACCAGGGCGCGCGTACCCAGCGCCATCACTTCATCGGCCGTCAGATGCCAGACCTGGCCGTCGACGACATCGAGCACCATCCACTGGCCGGCTCGTCCGCCCACGACGACGTGGGCGGGATGCCCCACCGCCAGCAGAACGAAGGGCAGCGGCAGCGTGCCGAGCCGCTCGGGCGTGAGATCGAAGGCCTCGGCGTCGAGGCCAAGCCGCGCGCCCGCGGTCAGGAAGGCCGCCTCGTCGAGGCCTGCCGCCGGCACCGCGGCCAGGCGACGCACGTCGGCTTCGCTCAACGGTCGGCCGACCTGCTGGGCCACGTAAAGCAACGCCCGCATGAGCGAGTCGATGGGCCGGCTTCTATCGCCGGCCCAAACCGATGGCTGAAACCCGCCATTCTCCAGAGGGGCCATTCGCCGTCTGCTCCCGCAGACTTGTTACTGCCCCTCTGACATTATCAAAAATGTCCGGAGAATCAATCGTTTAGGATGTTATCCTAACGCGCGCCGAAAGCCCGCTTCAGCTCCGGCACCAGGTCGGTGCGCTCCCACGAGAAGCCGCCGTCCTTCTCCGGCTTACGGCCGAAGTGGCCGTAGGCCGCGGTACGCTTGTAGATCGGCTTGTTGAGCTGCAGCGAGCGGCGGATGTTGGTCGGGCGCAGCGGGAAGATATCCGACAGCACCTTCTCGAGCTTGCGCTCGTCGACCTTGCCGGTGCCCTGGGTATCGACATAGAGCGACATCGGGTCGGCGACGCCGATCGCGTAGGCGACCTGGATCAGGCAGCGATCGGCCAGGCCCGCGGCCACCACGTTCTTGGCGAGGTAGCGCGCGGCATAGGCTGCCGAGCGGTCCACCTTGGTCGGGTCCTTGCCCGAGAAGGCACCGCCGCCGTGCGGGGCGAAGCCCCCGTAAGTGTCGACGATGATCTTGCGGCCCGTCAGGCCGCAGTCGCCGTCTGGACCACCGACGACGAAGTTGCCAGTCGGGTTGACGAAGAAGTCGGACGCCTTCTTGGGCATCCAGCCGGCGGGCAGCGACTTCTTCACGTGGCCGGCGATCATCTCCTTGATCATGCCGGAGTTGTATTTCTTACCCTTCGACGTGGCTTCGCGGTGCTGCGTGGAGACCACGACCTTGGTGGCGCCGACGGCCTTGCCGTTCACGTAGCGCACCGTGACCTGGCTCTTGGCGTCGGGCTGCAGGTCCGGCAGCTCGCCCGAACGGCGGGCCTTGCTCAGCACCTCGAGGATCTTGTGCGAGAAGTAGATCGGGGCCGGCATGAACGAGCCCTTCTCGTATTCCTCGCTGTCGCGGCAGGCGAAGCCGAACATCAGGCCCTGGTCGCCCGCGCC
>JAIEOV010000087.1 GCA_019750135.1 Reyranella sp.
AGCCGGCCGCCGCCGGAGCCGCCGTCGGGGCCGAGATCGAGGACCCAGTCGGCGGTCTTGATGACTTCGAGATTGTGCTCGATCACCAGCACGGTGTTGCCCCCCTCGACCAGCCGGTGCAGCACCTCCAGGAGCTTGCGCACGTCCTCGAAATGCAGGCCGGTGGTCGGTTCGTCGAGGATGTAGAGCGTGCGTCCGGTGGCGCGGCGCGACAGTTCCTTGGCGAGCTTCACGCGCTGGGCCTCGCCGCCCGACAGGGTTGTCGCCTGCTGGCCGATATGGATGTAGCCCAGGCCGACCTGCTGCAAGGTCAGGAGCTTGTCGCGGATGACCGGCACGGCCTTGAAGAACTCCACGCCCTCGTCGACCGTCATCTCGAGCACGTCGGCGATCGACTTGCCGCGGAAGTGGATCTCCAGGGTCTCGCGGTTGTAGCGCTTGCCCTTGCAGACGTCGCACTGGACGTAGACGTCGGGCAGGAAGTGCATCTCGATCTTGATGACGCCGTCGCCCTGGCAGGCCTCGCAGCGGCCGCCCTTGACGTTGAACGAGAAGCGTCCGGGCTTGTAGCCGCGCTCGCTCGATTCCGGCAGCTGGGCGAACCAGTCGCGGATCGGCGAGAAGGCGCCGGTGTAGGTCGCCGGGTTGGAGCGCGGCGTGCGGCCGATCGGCGACTGGTCGATGTCGACGATCTTGTCGAGATGGCCGACACCGTCCAGCCCGGCATGGGCGCCGGGATGTTCGCGCGCGTTGTTCAGCCGCTTTGCCAGCGCCTTGTACAGGGTCTCTACGATCAGCGTGCTCTTGCCGCTGCCTGATACGCCGGTCACGCAGGTGAAGGTGCCGAGCGGGATGCTGGCCGTGACGTTCTGCAGGTTGTTTTCCTTGGCGCCCTTGACGGTCAGCCAACGGCCGCCCTTCGCCGGCGGCTCGCGCCGTACCTTGGGGATCGGGATCTGGCGGAAGCCCGAAAGGTATTGCCCGGTGAGGCTGGCGCTGTTGCGCATCACGTCCTCGGGCGTGCCCTCGGCGATGACGTTGCCGCCGTGCGCGCCGGCACCCGGGCCCATGTCGACAAGGTGATCGGCGGACCGGATCGCATCCTCGTCATGCTCGACCACCAGCACCGTGTTGCCGAGGTCGCGCAGGCGCGTCAGCGTCTTCAGCAGCCGGTCGTTGTCGCGCTGGTGCAGGCCGATCGACGGCTCGTCCAGCACGTAGAGCACGCCGGTCAGGCCGGAGCCGATCTGCGAGGCAAGACGGATGCGCTGGCTCTCGCCGCCCGACAGCGTGCCCGACGTGCGATTCAGCGTCAGGTACGACAGGCCGACATTGTCCAGGAAGCCCAGCCGCTCGTTGATCTCCTTGAGGATGCGGGCGGCGATCTCGCGCTGCTTGGCCGTGAGCTTGGGCGCCAGCTCGAGGAACCACTTCACCGCCTCGCCGATCGAGAACTCGGTGGTCTGGCTGATGTTGAGGCCGGCGATCTTGACGGCCAGCGCCTCGGGCTTCAGGCGGGCGCCGCCACAGGTCTCGCACTTGCTCTCGTGCTGGAAGCGCTCGAGCTCTTCGCGCACCCAGGAGGAATCGGTTTCCCGCCAGCGGCGGTCGAGGTTGGGGATCACGCCTTCGAACGGCTTGGTCGTCTGGTACTGCCGGATGCCGTCGTCGTAGCGCATGGCGATCGATTCGCCGCCGCTGCCGGACAGGATGACGTCGCGCACCTTCTTGGGCAGGTCCTTCCAAGGCACGTTCATCTTGACCTTGAAATGCTTGGCGATGCTCTCCAGCGTCTGCATGTAGTACTGGCCCGACGAATCAGCCCAGGGTGCGATCGCGCCTTCGCCGAGCGACAGCCGGTCGTCCGGAACCACCATCTCCGGATCGAAGAACATCTTCACGCCCAGGCCGTCGCAGGCCGGGCAGGCGCCCTGCGGCGCGTTGAAGGAGAAGAGCCTTGGCTCGATCTCCTCGATGGTGAAGCCGGAGACCGGGCAGGCGAAGCGCGCCGAGAATACCGTGCGCTCGCCGTTGTCGGCGTTCTCGGCGACGGCCAGGCCCTCGGCGAGATTGAGCGCAGTCTCGATCGAATCGGCGAGGCGATTGCCGAGATCGGGGCGCACGACGATGCGGTCGACGACGACGTCGATGTCGTGCTTGTACTTCTTGTCGAGCGACGGGGCCTCGGCGATCTCGTAGAGCTTGCCGTCGATCTTGACCCTCTGGAACCCCTTCTTCTGCAGTTCCTGCAGTTCCTTGCGGTACTCGCCCTTGCGGCCGCGCACGATGGGCGCCATCAGGTACAGGCGAGTGCCCTCGGCCATCGCCTTCACGCGATCGACCATCTGCGACACGGTCTGGCTTTCGATCGGCAGGCCGGTGGCGGGCGAATAGGGAATGCCGACGCGGGCGAACAACAGGCGCAGGTAGTCGTAGATCTCGGTGACCGTGCCGACCGTCGAGCGCGGGTTCCTTGACGTCGTCTTCTGCTCGATCGAGATGGCGGGCGACAGACCCTCGATCGAATCGACGTCGGGCTTCTGCATCAACTCGAGGAACTGACGGGCATAGGCCGACAGGCTCTCGACATAGCGGCGCTGGCCTTCGGCGTAGATCGTGTCGAAAGCAAGGGACGACTTGCCGGAGCCCGACAGGCCGGTGATCACCACCAGGCGATCGCGCGGCAGGTCGAGGTCGACGTTCTTCAGATTGTGCTCGCGAGCGCCGCGGACCGAGATGAAACGGTGCGGCTCGGCAACAGGGGTGCGTGATTTGGCCATCGGTGCGGGCAAGAATAGGCGATGCAGGGGACCATCGCATATGGCGATTAACCCCCAGGATTCCCAGCCCCTGCGTCACATGGGAAGTGCCTGCAATGCTTGCACTTGCCGAGCAACGGGCACGGACTCCCTGCCACCCGATGGCAGTAGCCGAACCGTCACGCTGGTGCTGGCTGCAGGTCGCGCATCCGGGCCGTCGGCCGGTCGTTCATCAGCAGCTGCATCGTGCCCGCGATCAGCCCGATGAAGACGCCGATCTTCCAGGCGAGGTCGTAGGAGCCCATCAGATCGAAGATATAGCCGCCGCCCCAGGCGCCCAGGAAGGAGCCGGCCTGGTGGCTGAGGAAGGCGATGCCGGTTAGCGTCGACAGGTAGCGTAGGCCGAAGATCTGCACGACCAGGCCATTGACCAGCGGAATGACGCCCAGCCACAGCGTGCCCATGACGATCCCGAACAGGACCACGGAAAGCGGCGTCGGCGGGAACATGAAGAACAGCGCCAGCGCGACCGACCGGGCGAGGTAGATGCCGCCCAGCAGCAGGCGCTTGGGGTACTTGTCGCCCAGCCAGCCGAACAGCCACGAGCTCACGATGTTGAAGCCGCCGACCAGCATCAGCAGCAGCGCGCTGTAGGAGGCGTCCATGCCGCACTGCGCGAGATAGGTCGGCAGATGGGTGGTGAGGAAGACGAGCTGCAGGCCGCAGACGAAGAAGGCGATCGACATCACCACGTAGCCAGGATGGCGCCGCGCCTCATGTAGGGCGCCCATCAGACTGAGATTGCGGTCGGTGGCGACGCTGTTGGGCAGCTTGTCGGCGCGGCTGCCGATCCAGGCCGCCGGCAGCATGGCGACCGCCAGGATGGCGAAGGCCCACAGGCCGGCCCGCCATCCGTCGTGATTGAGCATGTAGGCCGCGATCGGCGCCGTCACCATGGTGCCGACCGAGCCTGCCGCCGAGACGATGCCGAACGCCAAGGTGCGGCGCGACGGCTGGACGACGCGGGCGGCGATGTTCGCGGTGATGCCGGACGTCGTGCAGGCGAGCGACACGCCGATCAGGATGCCGGCGCCCAGCACGATCGGCAGTGCACCCTGGGCGCTCGCCGTCAGGACGACACCGGCGATGAACAGCAGGCTGCCGAACAGGGCGATGCCGCGCGTGCCGTGCTTGTCGGCGACGATGCCGGCGAACGGCTGGCTCAGCCCCCAGGCGACCTGCTGCACCGAGATGGCCAGCGCGAAGTCGGAAATGGCGATGCCCAGATCCTTGGAGGCGGGCGCCTGGAACAGGCCCAGGTTCTGCCGGATGCCCATGGCCAGGGTCATCATCAGGGCGGCGCCGCCCAGGATGGCGAAAGCCTGCCCGCGCGAAACCTGCGATACGTGAAAGGAATTACTCATGGGGCCGGAACATAGGGGAGGGCTTGCCTGGCCAACCAATGAATTGTCGGCAGGCCAGCATGAGCGCAGTTCACGTTGACGGTTGGCCACAACCCAAAATCGGTGGCTGCCCACAGGCAGGTAGGTCTAGTTTGACGGCCGTGAGGTAGGTGCTGCGTCCCGCGGCACCGGGAAAGCCAAGGAGGCCCCCATGGCGGGCAGTGTCAATAAAGTCATCCTGGTCGGTAATCTCGGCCGCGACCCCGAAGTGAGGTCCATGCAGGATGGCAGATCCATGGTGAACATGTCGGTGGCCACGTCGGATACGTGGCGCGATCGCCAGACCGGCGAGCGCAAGGAGCGCACCGAATGGCACCGTGTCGTCATCTTCAACGAGAAGCTGGCGGAAGTCGCACAGAAGTTCGTGCGCAAGGGTTCCAAGATCTATGTCGAGGGTCAACTCTCGACCCGCAAGTGGACCGACCAGAGCGGCCAGGAGCGCTACACGACCGAGGTCGTGATCCCGCGCTTCGGCGGCGCGCTCACCATGCTCGACGGCCGCAGTGGCGGCGGCGAGGGCGGTGGTGGCGGCGGCGGCATGCCGGATGACGACTTCGGCGGCGGCGGCGGCTCATCCGGTGGCGGTGGCGGCCGCCCGGCGGCGCGCGGCGGCAAGGCCGAGCTCGACGACGACATTCCCTTCTAGGACGTGAGCACGATCGAGCACCTGACCGCAGCGGATCACGCGGCGGTCGGGTGTCTCTTGCGCGAAGCCTATGCCGACTATGCCGAGCGCATCGGGCTCGATGCCTGGAAGCGCCTCGGCGATGGCCTTGCGCAGGCGGCCGGTCAGCTGCGCGATGCCGAGATCGCGGGTGTGCGCGGAACGGCTGGTCTCGATGCCGTCGTGTTCTACTTCCCGCCGGGCAAGTCGGACGAAAAGATATTTCCGCGCGAATGGGCCTCGCTGCGCCTGCTGGGCGTGGCGCGATCTGCGCGTGGCCGAGGCCTGTCGCGGCAGCTGACGGAATGGTGCATCGCGCGTGCCCGCCAGCAGGGCGCGGCGGAGATCGGCCTGCATACCAGCGAGGCCATGACGACGGCGCGGGGGCTTTACGAGCGCATGGGCTTCGTGGTCGATGGCGATCTGCCAATGAACTTCGGGCTGCGCTACTGGCGCTTCCGACGGAGTCTGGAAGGAGGCTGACGTGGCGCGAGTCTGGTACCAGAGCTTCGTTCATCCGGTCGAGCAGGCGCCCTACATCGAGCGGCTGCAGGCCATGCTGACCAAGGTCGCGACGCCCGGCGTCAGCTTCGAGGTCCATGGCCTCGATCCGCCCGACCATTCCTTCCATGCCCTGACCGAGTTCCGTTGCGCCGCGCAGGTCATCGGCAATGCGCTGGCTGCCGAGAAGGCAGGCTACGACGCCTTCGTCATCGGTCATTTCCAGGAGCCCGGCCTGATCGAGATCAAGGGCGCCGTCGACATCCCGGTGATCGGGCTGGGCGAGGCCAACCTGCTCGCGGCGCTGAGCATGGGCGGCCGGTTGGGCCTGGTAACGATCGATCCGGTATTCGTGCCCTGGCACGACCGGCAGATCCGCATGCATGGGCTCGGTGAGCGCTATGCCGGCACGCAGGCGCTGAAGATGAACCTGCCGGCCTTCATGACGGCCTTCACCGACGAGGCGGCCTACGCCGAGGTGCGCAGCCAGTTCGTCACGCAGGTGACGCCGCTGATCGACAAGGGCGCCGAGGTGATCATCCCCGCGGGCGGCCTGCCGATGCTGCTGTTCGCGCGCGAAAGCCCGTTCGTCATCGACGACGCGCCGGTGCTGAACGGCATCGCCATCGTCGTCAAGGCGACGGAGATGGCGATCTCGCTGCGCTCGATCACCAACGTCGTCGTCAGCCGCCGCGGTACCTACGCCAAGGCGCCAACGGCGGCGATCAGCGAATTCCAGGCGCGGCTGCGCTAGCCGCGCGTGCGCGTGCTCGTCCTCGGCGGCACCGGCGTCTTCGGCAGCAGGCTCTGTCGCCTGCTCGCCGATGATCCGGGGATCGCGCTCACCATCGCCGCGCGCGATCGGGCTGCCGTCGATGCGCTGGCGCGCGAACTCGGCGTCGCCGGTTGCGTCCTCGACTGGCGCCACGATCTCGACCGCGTGCTGGGCGAGGACGGTCATGACGTGGTGGTCCACGCTGCCGGTCCGTTCCACGGCCAGGACCATGGCGTGGCCGAGTGCTGCATCCGGCACGGCGCGCACTATCTCGATCTCGCCGACGACGCGGCCTTCGTGCTCGGCATCGAGCGCTTGCACGCCGCCGCGCTGAAGGCCGGCGTGCTGGTTTCTACCGGCGCCAGCACCGCGCCCGCGCTCACCGGCGCGGTGGTCGAGGAGGCGATGAAGGCCGGCCCCGTCGAGCGTGTCGCCTTCGGCATCATGCCCGGCAACGACGCGCCGCGCGGCCCGGCCCTGGTGGCGACGATCGTCGGCGGCGCCGGCAAGCCGATCGCCGACCAGCCGGGCCGGCGGATCTGGGGCGAGCTGCGGCGCATGCACCTGCCTGGGCTCGGCAAGCGCTGGGTGGCGCCCTGCGACCTGCCCGAACCGGCGTTGTTCGCGCGTCGCTTCGGCATCCGCGACACCTTCGCCGGAGCCGGGCTGGAAGTGTCGATGTTCCATGTCGGGCTGTGGTTGCTGTCCTGGCTGGTCCGGCTTGGCCTGATGCGGACGCTGACGCCGCTGGCGCCTTTGCTGTCCGCCGTCGCCGATCGCCTGCGCTTTATCGGTAGCGACCGCGGCGGCCTGCGCCTGGAGATGCAGGCGGGTTCGCAGACCCGCGTGTGGTGCGTGATCGCCGAGGGCGGCGACGGACCCTTCATCCCGGCGACACCCGCGGCGGCGCTGGTGCGTAAGCTTGCCGCGGGACTCGCCACGCGTGGGGCGCTGCCATGCCTCGGCCTGCTGACGCTCGCCGACATCGAGGCCGAGTGGCGCCGGGCCGGCTTGCGCATCGCGGCGAGCTGGACCGACGCCGACCTGAGGCCGACGCTCTATCGGCGCGTTCTCGGCGCTGCCTACGGCCGCCAGTCGCGCGCCGGACAGGCGCTGCACGATGCCGGGCCGTCGCACTGGAAGGGGCGCTGCACTGTCACCGGTGCGCAGACGTTGATCGGCCGGCTGGTGGCCTGGCTGTTCCAGCTTCCAGCGCCGACCGACGATGCGCCCATCGCCGTCGAGTTCGCCGCCTCCGGCACGGGCGAACTGTGGACGCGGCGCATCGGCGGGCGGGCCATGCGCTCGCGGCAGTTCATCGGCCTGCGCAAGCCCGCGGGCTGGATCGTCGAGCGCTTCGGCATCCTCGATTTCGATCTGTTAGAGCGGCGAGCGCTTAATCGGAAGCGTATCCGGCGTGTTTGAGGTAGTTCCAACACTCCTGCTCGGTGTAGATGG
>JAIEOV010000015.1 GCA_019750135.1 Reyranella sp.
GGGCAATCGCTCTCGTAGTTGTCGAGGATCTTCTTGACGGTGCGGGTGATTTTCACGGCCTGGGCTCCATGGTCCATTAGACAGCGGCCGGTGATAGCGGCGGGGGGCTATTCGTTCAAGCCCTTGCCCGAATAGGGGTGTGTGGTTTTCCAGTGGTTCGCGATGTCCAGGCGGCGGGTCACCCAGACGCCCTTCTGCTGCTGGATATAGTCGAGCAGGCGCCACAATCCCGCTGTGCGGCCCGGGTGGCCGATCAGGCGCTGGTGCAAGCCGACCGACATCATCTTGGGAGCGGTGGCGCCTTCCTTGTAGAGGACGTCGAAAGCGTCGCGACAAAGGGTGAACCACTGCTCGGAAGTGGTCATGCCGGCAGCATATTTGCCGTCGTTGTTGGTGAGCGAGTAGGGCACGATCAGGTGCGGCTTGCCCTCGACCGTCTGCCAGAACGGCAGCTCGTCGCCGTAATAGTCGCTGTCGTAGGTGAAGCCGCCATGCTCCAGCAGCAGGCGGCGCGTGTTGACGCTGGGGCCATAGCGGCAATACCAGCCGGCCGGCGCCTCGCCGACGGTCTGCTTCAGCGACTTCACCGCCTTGGCGATGTGCTCGCGTTCCTCGGCTTCGCTCAGCTGGAAGTGACGCACCCAGCGCCAGCCGTGACAGCAGACGTCGAAGCCCGACTGCCGGATCGCCTCGGCCGCGGGCTTGTTGCGCTCCAGCGCCAGCGCGCAGCCGAACACGGTGAGCGGCAGGCCGCGCTCCTGGAAGGCGCGCATGATGCGCCAGAAGCCGACGCGGACGCCGAACTCGAACATGCCCTCGGCGGCGAGGTCGCGGCCTTTGAGGCCCTGCGATGAAGTCGACGATTCGGTGAGGCCGGTCTCGCTGTAGCCTTCGCCGTCCTGCACCGACGGCTCGGATCCCTCCTCGTAGTTCACCACGAAATTGATCGCGATGCGCGCTCCGTTCGGCCACTTGGGGTCGGGCGGGTTGGCTCCATAGCCCACGAGATCGCGTGTCGGCTGCCAGCTCATGTCGGTCTCCTTACCAAATGGGCGCCCATCTGACGGGCGATGTCGGCGATCTTGTCGTTCGGCTCGCTCATGGAAATGCGCTTCACGCCGGAGCGCAGGCAGGCGAGCGCGTGGCCGGGCGCGTCGCCGCAATCGACGATCAGCTCGAAGGCGACGTCGGCGAATTCCGCCTCGGCCCGTTCCTGCAGCGCGCCGAGATAGCCAGCGCCGTAGAACGAGGCAGCGCCCTCGGGCGTGATCAGCACGGGCGACGAGCCGTCGGCGCGCGCGGCCAGCAATGCCGCTTCCGTCGTCCGCCAGTCGCGCACCAAGATCACGGGTCGGGTCATCAGGAGTTCAAGTAGCGCAACGCTCCTCTCCCCCTAGCGGGGAAGAGGAACATGAGGAGGCGAGGCGGAAGGCTACCGTTCATTCAACCCCTTGCCCGGATACGGGTGCGTCTTGATCCAGTGTCGGGCGATCTCGACCCGTTTGGTGATCCACACGCCGTCGTGCTTCTGCATGTAGTCGAGCAGCCGTTCAAGGCCGACGGCGCGGCCGGGGTGGCCGATGACGCGCATGTGCATGCCGACCGACATCATGCGCGGCTGCGTGCGGCCCTCGCGGTACAGCATGTCGAAGGAGTCCTTCAGCAGCGTGAACCACTGCTCGGCGTTGCCGATGCCCACCATGTACTTGCCGTCGTTGGTGGTGAGCGAGTAGGGCACCACCAGATGGCCCTTGCCGTCGACGTTCAGCCAGAACGGCAGCTCGTCGCCGTAGTAGTCGCTGTCGTATTCGAAGCCGCCTTCCTCGACGACCAGGCGGCGCGTGTTCTCGCCCGGCCCGTAGCGGCAGTACCAGCCTTCGGGGCGGCGGCCGATCATCTTCTTCGTCGAGGCGATGGCCTTGGCGATGTGATCGCGCTCTTCGGCCTCGCTCAGCTCGTAGTGCTTGATCCAGCGCCAGCCGTGCGAGCAGATGTCGTGACCGGCGGCGGCGATCGCGGCCGACGCTTCGGCATTGCGCTCGAAGGCCAGCCCGCAGCCATAGACCGTCATCGGCAGCTTGCGTTCCTCGAAGATGCGCATCAGGCGCCAGAAGCCGATGCGGCTGCCGTACTCGAACAGGCTCTCGGCAGCGAGGTCGCGGCCCTTGACGGTCTGCCCCATGCCGTGGGCTTCGCTGAGGCCGGTGTCGCTGTGATCCTCGCCGTCCTGGATCGAGGGCTCGGAACCTTCCTCGTAGTTCATGACGAAGTTGACGGCGAGGCGCGCACCGTTCGGCCATTTGGGATCGGGCATGTTGGCGCCATAGCCCACGAAATCGCGGCGCGGCTTGTACATCGGACGTCTCTCTCCGGCGGATCAGGGAATGCGGATGGTGAAGGGCGCGACGGGTACGAACTCCTCGTCGCCCGTACCGCCGACGCGCCACATGAACACGGCGAAGCACCCCGGCTTGTCGAGCACGGTGAGGCCATGGTGCCACGTGTTGGGCCTGTAGGTGACGCCCTGTTTGCCGGTGGCGACGAAGGCTTTCACGCCCGCCAGGTCGGGGCCGCCCGTCGGCGCGTGTGGCGCTACGACGATCAGCCAGCGGCCGACATTGATCGGCACGAAGGTCTGGGAAGAGAATTCGTGGCGCTCCAGCAGCTCAGCCGTGAGCGGCCGGTCAGGTGTCTCGGTCCGGTGCGCCAGCGACAGGCTGGGATGGGCGGCAGGCCTCAGATTGCCCAGCGCTTCCTCGTAGTAGGTACGGCCGGGCTCGTCCGGCACCTCGATGACGTCGCCGAAGGGCGCGAAGGCCTCCCGCGTGAGCGGCTGTGGATCGATCTGCACGACGTTCTCCCTAGTCTCGCATGCGGCGGCTGAGGCCCACCGTCCATTCCATGATCAGCATCAGGATGAAGGCGGCGCCGATCAAGACGCCGGAAACCGCGGCGACCCGGACGTCGAGCGTCGATTCCATCATGCCCCACATGCGGATTGGTAATGTGTCGGTGCGGGCGTTGGACAGGAACAACGA
Organism: Reyranella sp.; assembly: GCA_019750135.1. Classification (GTDB taxonomy): domain Bacteria; phylum Pseudomonadota; class Alphaproteobacteria; order Reyranellales; family Reyranellaceae; genus Reyranella. Next base: position 3,039 of record JAIEOV010000015.1, read on the forward strand.
CACGGGCACGTTGTCGATCGAGGCCATGAAGGCCAGGAACGCGCCGGCGGCGATGCCGGGGAAGATGAGGGGCAGGGTGACGCGGCGCAACGTGTAGAACCACGAGGCACCGAGGCTCTGGGAGGAATCGAGCAGGGCGGGGTCGAGTTGCGAGAGGCTGGCCGTCGTCGTGCGCAGGATGAAGGGCATGGTGACGATCAGGTGACCCGCGATCATCAGGTTGAGCGAAGGGCGGAAGCCCAGCGTCGAGAAATAGACCAGGGCGGCCAGGCCGAAGGTGATGCCGGGCAGGACCAGCGGCGACATGAAGAAATTGTCGGCGACGCGCGCGCTGCGGCTCCGGCTGCGCGCCAAGCCAAGCGCCGCCAGCGTCGCCAGCACGACGCCGATCAGGGTCGACATCGCCGCCACATGCAGCGAGTTCTCGGCGGCACGGTGGATCGGCCGCGACTTGGTGGGGTCGAAAAGCTGCTCGTACCAGCCGAAGGAGAAGCCGGTGGGCGGGAACTTGAGCGAGCGGCCCTCGGTGAACGAGGTCATGAGCGCGATTACCACCGGCGAGACGATGATCAGCAGGGCGAGGCTGGCGATGCCGCCGATCACCAGGCCGTAGGAAAGGTCGAGGAAGCTCTGTCGGCGGCCCGTCATGTGCGTCAGCCCTGCAGATGGCGGCTCGAGCGCCGCCCGAGCCAAGAGAGTGCGGCGATCACCGTCAGCACCGAGACCACCAGCGACAGCGAGGCGACGGCGGCGAGCGGCCAATGGTAGACGACCAGAGACTGCTGCCAGATCACCAGCGGCAGGTAGATCAGGCGCACGCCGCCGATCACGGTCTGGGAAATGAAGGCGGTGGTCGAGCTGGCGAAGACCAGCAGGCAGCCGGCGACCAGGCCGGGCGCCGAGAGCGGCACGATGACGGTGAAGAGGGTGCGCCAGCGCGAGGCGCCGAGCGCGGCCGAAGCGTCGCGCAGGTTGGGATCGAGGCGTGACATCACGCTGATCAGGGGCAGCAGCATCAGCGGCATCTCGATCTGGGTGAGCGAGATCACCAACCCGAGCTCGGTCTGCAGGAGCCGGAGTGGCTCGGAGATCACGCCCAGCCACATCAGCCCCTGGTTGACCACGCCCTCGCGGCCCAGCACCACGATCCAGGCGAAGGTGCGCACGACCACCGACAGCAGCATCGGCATGATGATGATGAACAGCAGCACCTTCTGCAGCCGCGCCGACAGGTCCATGTAGACCAGCGCCAGCGGGTAGCCGACCACGACCGTGGCGCAGACGGTCTTCAGGCCGAGCAGAAGGGTGTCGGCGATGACCTTGTAGTTGAAGGGATCGCCGAAGAATCTCGCCCAGCTCGCGAGGCCTGGCTGGGTGATCTTGTCGTCGTTGAAGAAGCTGGTGCCGGCCAGCAGGAGCAGCGGTGCGAGGAACAAGGCAGCGAACGCCAGCGCGAGCGGCAGCGCGAGCTGCCACTCGCGCAGCTTCAGCCAACTCCGCTCGCCAGGCATTGCGGTCGTGACGACGGCTGACGTCACGCTCCTCACTCGCCGCCGTCATGCTCCTCTCCCCCTTGGGGGAGAGGCTGGGTGAGGGGGTGTTGCAGGAGGGAGCTTTCGCGGCGCACCCCCTCACCTAACCTCTCCCCGAAGGGGGAGAGGAACATGAGGAGGCTTGGGGTGCGCGCCAAGCGCAGGATCACTTCGCCATTTCCTTGTTGAACTTCTCGATCCAGGCCGCGCGCAGCGGGTTGATCTTGGACCAGTCGTGCTCGACGTACTTGGCCATCTCGTCGAGGTTCTTCATCGGCAGGTCGGCCGGCAACGGTACGTCCTTGTTCACCGGCACGAAGTTGTATGGCGGCTTGGTGAGTGCCTCCTGGGCGTCCTTGCTCACCACCAGGTCGAGATACTTGTAGGCGTTGTCGAGCTGGTCGGTACCCTTGGCGATGTGCATGGTGGTGTAGAAAGCGATCGAGCCGGTCTCCGGCTTCACGAATTCGACGTCGACGCCCTTGCCCTTCAGCGTCGCGACGGTCTGGGTGTTTGTGTACATGATATCGCACTGGCCTTGCTGGAAGAGGCCCGGCATCGCTGCCGGCAGACCGACCGCGGCGATCTTCGGCAGCACTTTCTTGAGCTCGACCAGCGCCGGCTCGGGGTTGGTCAGCGAGCCACCGAACAGCTTGGACATCTCGATCAGCGAAGACGTGCCGAAGGTCGTCTGGAAGCCGGTGATGCCGAGCCGCGACACCCAGGGATCCTTCAGCAGATCGCCCCAGCCCTTGGGCGCCGGCAACTTCTTGGGATTGTAGGCGATGCCGACCACCTGGGCGCTGACATGCACGCCGACATCGTCGGCGAAGCCCGCCGGCAGCTTGGAAAGGTTGCTGAGCTTCTTGCCGTCGAACTTCTCGAACAGGCCGCCTTCGATGCCGACGATGCGCGGACCGGGATCGAGAACGAAGACGTCGAACGGCGGGGCGCCACGCGCGGCCTTGGCCTTGCCGATCTGATCCATGGCGAACAGCGGCGCCAGCTCGAGCTCGATGTCGTCCTTCTTCTTGAGCATCGGCGCGATGACGCCGCGATACGCGTCTTCCCACGTGCCGGGGTAGGTCGTGGCGACGATGCTGCCCTTGGCGTGGGCAAGGCCGGGCAGGAACGACGTGCCGCCGAGCGCTGTCGCGCCGGCCAGCAGGGTTCGACGATTGATTGTCATGAGGCTACTCCGTGGCTAGGGCGTTGAACGCGGAAAGAGGGATGGGCGGGCATCGGGCGCCAGCAGGCAGAAGCGGCGCGGCACCTCGGTCGGCGACCGCCGGCGCGGCTCGACGATCTTCATCGCCGTGCCGTCGACGGTCCGCACCTCGTGCACGAGCTGCGAGCCCAGCGGCAGGCTGAGACCGACCTCGACCGGCCAGCTCTCGGCGGTCGGCGTTGCCTCGAGCACGAGCTGCTCGGGACGCACCGAGAGGAAGACGGGCGCGCCGGCCGCGATGTCTCTGGGCGCGGGCAGGCGCAGCGTCGCGCCGGTGCCCAGCGCCACGACGGCAATGCCGGCCTCGAGCCCGGCGACCTTGCCGGGCAGAAGATTGGTGGTGCCGATGAAGCCGTTGACGAACAGCGTCTGTGGCTGGTCGTAGATCGCCACCGGCGTGTCGAACTGCTCGACCTTGCCCTTGTTCATGACGGCGATGCGGTCGGCGACGCTCATCGCCTCGTCCTGGTCGTGCGTCACCAGGATGGTGGTGAGGCCGAGCTGGCGTTGCAGGCGCTTGACCTCGATCTGCATGTCGAGCCGCAGGTTGCGGTCGAGCGCGGCGAACGGCTCGTCGAGCAATAGAATGGACGGCTCGACGGCCAGCGCCCTGGCCAGCGCCACGCGCTGCTGCTGGCCACCCGAGAGCTGGCGCGGCAGGCGGGCGCGGAAGGCGCCGAGCTGGACCATCTCGAGCATGCGCTCGACGCGCTGCTCGACCGACGCGCCGCGCTGGCCGCGAGCGCGCAGGCCGTAGGCCACGTTCTCGGCCACGGTCATGTGCGGGAAGAGGGCGTAGTTCTGGAAGACGATGCCGACATTACGCTGGTTCGCCGGCAGATGGTCGATCGCCGTGCCGTCGACCAGCACGCGGCCGCCGGCCTGGCGGACGAAGCCCGCTATGACGCGCAGCAAGGTGGTCTTGCCGCAGCCGGAAGGGCCCAGCAGGGCCACGACCTCGCCCGGCTCGATGCCCAGCGACACGCCGTCGACCGCGACGGCGGCGCCGTAGCGCACGGTGAGACTGTCGACGTCGAGCGTGCGCCCTGCCGGCGCGACCTGTTGTGGAGTTGGCGCTAACGCTTGCACACCTGCTCCCCTCCCCGCGGTACGCAACGCAAGCTGCGTGCCAAGGCCAGGCTGGCATGGAACACGCTAGACAGGCGGCAGGTTTGCTTGGATGTGCACATCTGTCTAGAGAATGTGCACATTAATTTGTCAGCGGAGCTCGGTGAGCAGGCGGATGGCACAACGGCGGGCAAAAAAGGCGGCGCCGCGGCGCAGCCCCAAGGGCAACGTTGCGATCGACGACGCCGTCTACGGCGCCATCCGCCAGGCGATGCTGAGCGGCCGCTTGCGGCCCGGCACCAAGTTGCAGGAGCCCGTGCTGGCCCGGCTGCTCAAGGTCAGCCGCGAGCGCGTGCGCAAGGCTCTGCATCGGCTGGTGCATGAGCGCTGGCTGGAGGCGGTGCCCAACCGCGGCACCTTCGTGCCGGCGCCGTCGGTCGAGGAGCTGCGCGAACTCTACGAAGTGCGCGGTATCCTGGAGGACGCCGTCGTCGCCAGGCTGGCGCGTGGCACGGCCAACGGCTCTGCCCAGAAGCTCCGGGCGCATGTCGCCGAGGAGCGTTCGGCAGTGAAGAGCGGCGATCGCAGCCGGCTGTTCGGCTTGTCGACCGAATTCCATGCCTTGCTGGCCGAGCTCAGCGGCAACGAGCAATTGTCGCGCACGCTACGGACCCTGCTGCCGCGTTCCTCGCTGCACTTCTCGCTGTTCGCACCGCCGGCGTTGCACAACTGCGCCGGTCCGCACGATCACGGCGACATCGTCAAGGCGGTGCTGGCCGGCGACACCGACAAGGCGCGCGGCTTGATGCGGGCGCACTTGGCGGGTCTGGTCGAGCTTTTATCTGCGCGCGAGGAACCGCCGGAGCATCCGACACTGGAAGAAGTCTTTCTTGCCGGAGCGCGGCCCTCCAGGTCCGCATCATGAATCATGAGCGGGCCTGGAGGCCCGCGGTCCGGCAAGAAAAAAGCGCGCCGGGAACGGCGCGCTCTTGAGAAGATAGAGGGAAGCGAGCTTAGCCCAGCTTGCCCATCGCCACGGCCGTGTCGGCCATGCGGTTGGAGAAGCCCCACTCGTTGTCGTACCAGCTCATGACGCGCACCAGCGTCCCGTCCATCACCTTGGTCTGGTCCATGTGGAAGGTCGACGAGTGGCTGTCGTGGTTGAAGTCGATCGACACGTTGGGCTGGTCGGTCCAGCCCAGGAT
>JAIEOV010000034.1 GCA_019750135.1 Reyranella sp.
AGCGGGCGAAGGGATTCGAACCCTCGACCCCGACCTTGGCAAGGTCGTGCTCTACCCCTGAGCTACGCCCGCGCTCCATATCCGGCCGGGTAGGTGCCGGAAGGCGGCGTTGATACGGGTTTTCGAACGCCTTTGCAAGCGGGCGAAGGCGGTCCTCCCTACCCCCGCGCCAGAAGCCGCTGCAGATACTTGCCGTATTCGCTGTCCCGGATGGGCTGGATCAGCTTTTCCATGCCGGCATCGTCGATATAGCCCTTGCGCCAGGCGACCTCCTCGGGGCTGCCGATCTGCAGGCCCTGGCGGTCCTCGACGGTTTCGACGAACTGGGCGGCGCGCAGCAGGCTGGACGGCGTGCCGGTATCGAGCCAGGCATAGCCGCGGCCCAGCTTCTCGACGTGCAGCCGCCCCTGCTTCAGGTAATGCGCATTGACGTCCGTGATCTCGAGTTCGCCGCGCGCCGATCGGGGAATGTGCGCGGCGACGTCGCAAACATCGGCGTCGTAGAAATAGAGTCCCGTCACCGCCCAGTTCGACTTTGGTTCCTTGGGCTTCTCGACGATCGAGACCGGCCGGTCCGCGGCGTCGAACTCGACCACGCCATAGGCCGAGGGGTCGCTCACCCAGTAGGCATAGATGACCGCACCGCTGCCCGTGGCGCCGCGCTCGGCCACGGCCGGCAGCGAATCGCCATAGAACAGGTTGTCGCCCAGGATCAGGCCGACGCGGTCCTTGGCCACGAAGTCGCGGCCGACCAGGAACACCTCGGCGATGCCGCCCGGCTTGGGCTGCACGGCATAGCGGATCTCGAGGCCCCACTGCCTGCCGTCGCCGAACAGGCGACGATAGGACTCTTCGTCGCTCGGATTGACGACCAGCAGGATCTCGCGGCATCCCGCCAGCATCAGCGTGGTCAGCGGGTAGTAGACCATCGGCTTGTTGTAGACCGGCAGGAGCTGCTTGTTGGCGGCCCGGGTCATCGGGTAAAGCCGCGTGCCGCTGCCGCCGGACAGAACGATGCCTTTCATGTGCCCTCTTTCCCGCCAATCGATGTAGCCCGATGCTCGACCCGCAACAACTCTTCGCCCGTCTCGACCAATTGGGCATCGCCCATCGCACCGTCGAGCATCCGCCGGTCTTCACCGTCGAGGAAGCCAAGGCGCTGCGCGGCAACCTGCCGGGCCATCACATCAAGAACCTGTTCTTGCGCAACAAGAAGGAGGAGATGTGGCTGGTCGTGGCGCTGGAAGATCGCGCCATCGACCTGAAGCGCCTCGGCGAGGTTTTAGGCGCCGGCCGCCTCTCCTTCGGCAGCGCCGATCGCCTGAAGCGCCATCTCGGCGTCGAGCCGGGATCGGTGACGCCGCTCTCCCTGGCGAACGACGAGAGCCGTGTCGTGCGGCTGGTGCTCGACCGCGGCATCGCCGAGGGCGGCCCGGTCAACGCCCATCCGCTGGTCAACACCATGACGACGGCCTTGTCGCCGGCCGACCTGCTGCGCTTCTTCGCGGCCACCGGCCATACGCCGCACTGGCTCGACTTCCCGTTATAATATAACACTCAGCCAATGATATCGAGGCGCCATTTCCTGGCGGCGGCCGCGCCGCTCGCCGTCCTGCCCACGCATGCCCAGGCCCAAGGTCAGGGCCAGGCCAGGCCGAAAGTGGTGGCGACCTTCTCGATCCTGGGCGATCTCCTGGCCGAGGTCGGCGGCGATCGTATCGAGCTCGCCGTGGTGGTCGGCGCCGACATCGACGCCCACACCTATCAGCCCAAGCCCACGGATGCGCGCGCGCTCGCCTCGGCGCAGGCGATGGTCAGCAACGGACAGGGCTACGAAGGCTGGATCGACCGCCTGGCCAAGGCCGCGCCCTTCAAGGGCCGCGCCATCGTGGCGACCGCCGGCGTGGCCACTTTGGAGGGCGCGCCGGCGCCCGGCCACAGCCACGCCCATGGCCCCGATCCGCATTGCTGGCAGGATGCCGGCCGCGTGCGGCGCTATGTCGGCAACATCGTCGACGGGCTGGCGATGGTCGATGCCCCGAACGCGTCGTTCTATCGCGAACGCGGGCAGGCCTACGACAAGCGCCTGGTGACGCTCGACCAATGGATCAAGGACGAGATCGCCAAGGTGCCGATGGCGCAGCGGCGTGCCATCACGGCGCACGATTCGTTCCGCTATTTCACGGCGGCCTACGGCGTGCAGTTCTTCGCCCCGCGCGGTTTCACCACTGAGAGCGAGCCGTCGGCCAAGGACGTCGCCACGCTGATCCGCCTGGTGCGCGAGCAGAAGATCAAGGCGTTGTTCGTCGAGAACATGAGCAACCCCGGCCTGATCGACCAGATCGCGCGCGAGTCGGGGGCGGTGGTCGGGCCGCGACTCTACAGCGACGCGCTGTCGGGACCGGGCGGACCGGCGCCGACCTACGAGGCGATGATGCGCCACAACGTGACGGCGTTGGTGGCGGGGATGCTCAAAAACTAACCGTCGTCAGATCGCCACGAACGGCAGGCCCGCCGACTTACGAGCTTCCTGCAGCGTGTTGTACATCAGGCACGCCACCGTCATCGGGCCGACGCCGCCCGGCACCGGCGTGATGTGACCGGCGACGGCCTGGGCCTCGGCGAAGGCGACGTCGCCGACCAGGCGTGTCTTGCCGTCGGCCGCGGGCACGCGGTTGATGCCGACGTCGATCACCGTGGCGCCCGGCTTGATCCAGTCACCACGCACGAACTCCGGCCTTCCGATCGCCGCCACCACGATGTCGGCCTGGCGCGTCAGCGCCGGCAGGTCGCGGGTGCGCGAATGGGTGATGGTCACCGTGCAGTCGGCGCGCAACAGGAGCTGCGCCACCGGCCGGCCGACCAGGTTCGAGCGGCCGATCACCACGGCATGGCGGCCGCTCAGCGACGGCAGCGTATCGGCCAGCAGCATCGACACGCCGAGCGGCGTGCACGGCACCGGGAAGGCGAGCGGCCCGCCCGGCATCACCGTGCCCAGCCGGCCGACATTCAGCGGATGGAAACCGTCGACGTCCTTGGCCGGATCGACGGCCAGAAGCACCTTCGCGGCGTCGATCTGCTTGGGCAGCGGCAATTGCACCAGGATGCCGTGCACGCTCTTGTCGACGTTCAGCCGGCCGATCAGCTCCAGCAGCTCGGCCTCGGTCGTGCTCTCGGGCAGGCGATGATCGAAGCTCGCCATGCCGAGCTCGGCCGCAAGCTTGCCCTTGCTGCGGACATAGACTTGGCTCGCCGGATCCTCGCCGATCAACACCGTCGCCAGTCCGGGCTTGAGTCCACGCTCGGCGATCAACGCTTCGACGCCCGCGGCGACGCGCTTGCGCAGGCCGGCGGCGTAAGCCTTGCCGTCTATCAGTTTCGCTTCAGCCATCTCTCCCCGCAGAGTCCCTTGTCCATTCCACGATCTTCGCCGCGAGCAGCGTGGGCTCGCCGGCAATGCTGAGAACCTTGTCGCGTGATGTCGCGCCGCGCGCCACGGCAATGGCCGACTTCGGCAGCCGCCACGTCGCGGCCAGCAGGTCGATCACGGCGGCATTGGCCCGGCCGTCCTCGGCCGGCGCCGTCACCTGGGCCCTGAGCGTGCCATCGACACAGGCGAGCGCGGTACGGCGGGCTCGCGGCTGGGCGCGCAGTTCGACCATCACGCCCGTGCCTGTGCGGCGCAGGAACACCGGATCGTCCGTCACAAAACTAGTACAAGATGTAGTTCGCGATGAAATGCTGGATGACGATGATCAGCAGCAGGGCGACGACCGGCGAAATGTCGATGCCGCCCAGGTTGGGCAGGATGCGGCGGATCGGACGCAGCACCGGCTCGGTGACGCGATAGAGCAGGTCGACGACGACGCGGATGAACTGGTTGCGCACGTTGACGACGCCGAACGCGACCAGCCAGCTCATGATCGCGCTGGCGATGATGATGGCCGAATAGATGTCGAGAATTTTTAGGATCAGCAGCCCCGCCGACATCATTGCCTCTCCGAATCGCCGCCGGCAGGTCGCCGGCCGGGCACCCTACTCGGCGGGTAATGTCGATCACAAGCCAATTTCCCCCTCCTATTCACGCCCGCGACAGGGCCAATTCGACCGTGCCGACGTGAATGACGCGCGCCGCGCTGATATCGCGTGGACCGTGCTCGGGCAGCAGCCGGGCGCCGTCGATTCGGGTGCCGCCCGGCGTGCCGAGATCCTCCAGCCCGAGCCGGCCGCCGGAGACGAACAGGCGCGCATGGGGCTGGCCCACCGTCGGGTCGGGCACGCAAAGCTCGTTGGCCTGCTGGGCGACGGCGCCGGTCAGCACATAGGCCGGCTGTATCCCGTCCATCGACAGCGCCACGGGTCCGCCCGCGGCCAGGCCGCTCAGCCGCCAGGGGCGCCGGTCGGCCAGGGCGGCCGGCGGCGGCGGCAAGGCGGCGGGCGATCCGGGGCGGGCCGTCGATGATACACCGGGCGCCGCAGCGGCCATGTCGTCGCGCGGCCAGCGCATGAAGGCGAAGACCCACAGCAGGATCACCGGCACGATCGTGCCGATGCCGGTCAGCGTCAGCAGGATGGCGCCGAGACCCGCCCAGCCCGGCAGGCCCGTCTTCTCAACGATGCGCCAGGCCATCCAGCCGGCCAGCACCAGCCCGATCAGGCCGAAGACGCTGGATAGCCCGAGCAGGCCCAGGATCTCCATCTCAGCGTTTCCCCGGCGGGGCTTCGCCGTTGGGCCAGTCGGTGAAGGCCAGCACGCCCATGACGATGAAGGGGCCGATCAGCGGCACGAGATGGAACAGCGACAGCGCGCCCGAGAAGCCGGCCCGCGTGCAGATGCGCCAGGTCGGGATGATCAGCACCAGCGCCGCCAGCAGGTGCACGACGATGACGCCGAACACCAGCAGCGAGCCGAGACCGAGCAGCCAGGCGACGGGGTCCACGGCTGAAACTCAGGCCAGCGCCACGACTTCGATCTCGACCAGAACGTCGCGCGGCAGGCGCGCTACCTCGACGGTCGAGCGGGCCGGCGTGACGGCGCCGAAATACTCCGGCCGGCCGTAGACCTCGTTCATGGCCACGAAGCTGTCCATGCTCTTCAGGAACACGGTGGTCTTGACGGCGCGGTCGAGGTCGCTGCCCGCCGCCTGCAGCACTGCCCGCAGGTTTTTCAGCACCTGATGCGTCTGCTCGGCGATACCGCCCGCCACGAGGTCGCCGGTCTTGGGATCGAGCGGGATCTGGCCGGCACAGAACACCAGGCCGTTGGCGACGATGGCCTGCGAATAGGGGCCGAGCGCCTTGGGGGCGGCATCGGACTGGACGACCTTCTTGCTGCTGGCGGGCACTTCGTTACTCCATTGGAAACAGGCCAAGTGTCAGCGGGAACGCTAACATAGGCCCGCTTGCTTGACAGGGGACCCGGCAAGCTTTATCCGCGCCTTCCTTGGGCCTTTTTGCTTGCCCAGGTTCGGTTGATGGGGGGCTGTAGCTCAGCTGGGAGAGCGCCTCGTTCGCAATGAGGAGGTCAGGGGTTCGATCCCCCTCAGCTCCACCAACCGATCCAAGGACGTGTAAGGCCCGCAGCGTATTTCGGCTCAAGTGGCTAGGCTACCGGTAGGGGTAGTTGTCGGCCATGGTCGGATTGGTGATGTCCGGCGCCTCGGTATCCTCCGGCTCCAGTGCCGGCACGTTGGCTTTCGGCACGACGAAGGCTTTACGCACCATCAAGGCGGCTTCCATATCGATGCCCTTGCGGTAGTTCCCGCGCTGGCACTCGATCGAGGCGCCGATACGCGTGTGGTTGCGTGCGCCGTCGGAGTTCTCTCCGCGCCCGGCACCATAATAGTCGTAGTAGGCCACGAGCTGCGCGCAGCGCTTCTTCAGCCAATCGACCCGTTCGGGCGTCATCGGCTTCGAGGCTGGCAGGGAAGCGGACGGCGGGGACACGGAAGCCGACTGGGCGGCGGAGGTGCCCATGTTTGCCGCGAGCACGATCGTCACCAGTGGTGCGGCGGCCGCCAACTGCCGCCATGCGCCGTTGAACAACATGCAACTCTCCATAGAGAACCGCGATTGATCGCGATAGCTACGGAGCGCCGGTTTCAGTGACAGAGGCGCAATGATGAATTCATGGTGTCAGTCGTCATCACGGTGCCGTAACTTTCGGGGTCCCATGCTGGTCCGCAAGCGCCGTCCGACTGCCGCCGATCTCGGCCTCACCCCCGAGGAAGCACGCGTTTTGCGTCCGCTCTCGACACCCTGGCGCATCCAGGAATTCCTGGTCGGCCTCGGCGCCAACTTCGAGGATCAGGGCGATACGTTGCGCTCGGTGCGCGGCGTCCTGCGCCATCGCCGCGCCCACTGCATCGAGGCGGCCTTCACGGCGGCCTGTGCTCTGTGGCTACACGGCGAGCCGCCGCTCCTCATGGACCTCGTGGCCAAAGGCGACTCGGACCACGTCGTTGCCATCTTCCGGCGCAATGGTTGCTGGGGTGCCATCTCCAAGAGCAACCACGTCTGGCTGCGCTGGCGCGACCCGGTCTATCGCTCTTTACGCGAGCTCGCGATGTCTTACTTCCACGAATACGCCAACGACGATCGGGCCAAGACCCTGCGCACCCATTCCGTCGCCGTCGACCTCCGCCGGTTCGACATCGAGGACTGGGTGACCAACGAGGACGATTGCTGGGACGTCGGCGCCGCGCTCGACGACGCGCCGCATCACCGGTTGATCACGCCCGCGCAGACGCGCACCCTGATGCCGCGCGACGACATGGAGATGCGCGCAGACGATCTGGTTCAGTACGAAAGCGCCGATCGAAAACGGGCGCGTCGTTACTAAGGGAGGGTGTCGTGAAATTCCTGATCGTGTTCATGCTGGTCACCTTCGCGGCGACGAGCCGCGTGTTCGCCCAGATTCCGGCCGAGTGGCAGTCGGCGGCCCAGGCCGTCATCGCCGACCTCGAGCGCGACACGCCGCTCGCGGCCAAGCCATGGACCGGTGCCGAGCTGACGCAGGGCTGGAACCTGGCGCGCGCCTGGCGCAAGCACAACAACGGCAATGTCGAGATCATCCTGGCCGAGTACCTGACCTTCGTGGCGCTGTGCCGGCAGGGCTGCGCCGGCAACACCATCGAGGGCAAGGGCTACGTTGCGGTGGCCGAGCAGGCGAAGGCCTACAAGGTCCAGAATGGCGAGGCCTACGGGCTGGCCAAGAACGTCCACGCCTGGCTGGCGACGGTGCCCGATCCGACGGGAGCGGCGGCCAAGAACGCCGCGATGTGGAACAAGGATCTCGACGTGCCGTCGGCCGATTTCGCCACCAGCAACCTCTACGCGCTCTATTGGCTGCTCGCCCAGGCGCGGCCGACGCCGATCGAGCAGGCCAACACCTTCGCCCGGTTCGCCATCTTCGTGCAGGGCAAGGCCTGGATCGGGCCACGCTGCCTCGACATCACCCAGGTGGCCCTGGTGATCGGCGCGCCGCCGCGCATCGAGGTTTGCAAATAGTCGGCAGCGGGCGGATCATCGCATATGGCCTACGAAACCATCGCGATCCGCAAGTTGACACCGGCGATCGGCGCGGAAGTATCCGGCGTCGACCTCGCCGAACTCTCCAACCAGCAGGCGAGCGAGCTGCACGATGCGCTGATGGCGCATCAGGTGCTGTTCTTCCGCGACCAGCAGATGAACGTCGACCAGCACAAGGCGTTCGGCCGGCTGTTCGGCGAGCTTCTGATCCATCCGGCGGCCCGGGCCGAGGTCGAGGGCCATCCCGAGATCCGCGTCGTGCATGCCGACGAGAAGACCAAGGTCGCGACGGGCGAGGTCTGGCACTCCGACATGTCGTGCGAGCCCGAGCCGCCGATGGGCTCGATCCTTTATCTGCACCAGTCACCGCCGGTCGGCGGCGACACGGCCTTCGCCAACATGTATCTCGCCTACGAGACCTTGTCGGAGCCGATCAAGCGGCTGGTCGAAGGCCTGTCGGCCTTCCACACCAGCGCCCATGTCTATTCACGCGGCGAGTACGAGCGCTCGGACAAGAAGTTCCCCGAGGCCGTCCATCCGATCGTGCGCACGCATCCGGTGACGGGCCGCAAGTGCCTGTTCGTCAATCGCGGCTTCACAAAGCGCATCGAGGGCCTGAAGAAGCACGAGAGCGAGGCGCTGCTGGAAATGCTGGTGCGCCACTGCGAGACGCCCGAGTTCCAGTGCCGCTTCCGCTGGGAGAAGCACTCGGTCGCCTTCTGGGACAACCGCTGCGCCATGCACCGCGCCACGTTCGACTATCATCCGCACGTGCGTCACGGGCACCG
>JAIEOV010000160.1 GCA_019750135.1 Reyranella sp.
CGAGCCGCTGCTCGAGCCGCTGCTCGAACTACCGGCGCTGCTCGCGGCACTGCCTGTTCCGGCGCCCGCGCCCGATGCGGCTGCGCCGCCGCCAGCTCCACCGGTGCCGGCGCCGGCTCCGCTCGCGCCGACGCCGCCCACGGCGCCGACCGCGGCGCCGGCTGTGCTGCCGACGCCTCCTACGGCAGCTCCGACGGCGCCTGCGGCGCTACTGGCCGCTCCACCAACGGCGCCGGCGACACCACCGGTCTGTGCTTCTACCGTCGATGCTCCCACGTGAACGAGCAGGACGCCGCAGCACACGGCTGCGGTCCAATACCATTGCGACATATCGGTTCCACACCTCTACAAGCACACGATCGTCGGCTGCACTGTCTTCAGTCCGCACATCGCATGCGCCTGTCAGGATGCATCCGCACGATGGGCCCAACGTCGTGCGCTGAGTTACTGTTGCTCGTCGCGGTGAAAATCGCCTGCGGCAAGATCGATGCGGCTTAGCGCTGCGCCGACGCCGGCGTTGCAGATCGCGTGGTCGGCAGCAGGGATGTATCGAGCGTCAGCCGGCTCGGCGCCAGCCTGACTTCGATCGCCTGCCACGTGTCGAGACTGCGACCGTCCATCTTCACGGAGTAGGTGACGCGCGCTCCGTCATCGTCGTCGGCCTCGCCCTCGACCGTCCGGCGTACGATGACACGGACTTCCTCGCCGAAGATCGGCGTGACGATGGGCGCGGAGCAATCGTCGATGAAGAACGTGACGCGCCGCAGCCTGGAGATCTGGACGCCCGCCGCTTCGCAAGCGCGCACCAGAGCGTTCGACTGTTTGTAGATGGCGGTTTGCGGTCTCTGAGGGGAGGACAGGAAGACGCCGAGAAGGCCCATTCCGGCGACGCCGGCCAGCACATAGCCGGCTGCCGTGCGTGCGCCCGACGCAGCCAACACTCGGCCTGCCCGATGCAGCCGCTCGTCATCGACTCGTATTTGAACCAAACGGAGCACGCAGCCCCTTCCCACGACACCCGAGGACAAGATAGCGAGCGCGTGTCGCTCGCGTGGTGATCATTCGGAGGCAGACGCTGCACAGCAGTTCCGCTTCGGAGAAGGACTCCTTTCCATGCGTGTGCAACAGCAGCCGACATCACCTCGTTGCATCGCTCAGCTTTCAGTCGGCGTGCGTCATTGCTCGCCACGAGGGAAGTGCGTCCGCGATGCTCGCGGCGTTGTCGATGCTGGCTGCGCTGGCGGAATCAGCCCGCTCGTCGCTTCGGCGTCTGCCTGGTGCGTTCGAGCCACGCCCGCGCCTCATGCAGGCTGCGGAACAGTTGGATGGGCCGTTCGCCCTTGGTCAGGTCGGCGAACATGTTGGGGAAGCCGATGCGAAGGGGATCGATGACGAATGCGACGGGGCCGCGCACCGTCTCGTCCGCTGAGCCGTGCATGATGTCGGCCACCTTCTGGATCTGCTCGCGGGTCAGGTCGGACCGGCCCTGCGAGACGTCGATGATCTTGGCGTAGGCCTGGACATTGGCCTCGAAAATCTGCCGTTTGACCGCACCGATCTCCTCGGCCGTGATTTGCCCGCGCGCCACGATGACCACCAGGCGATCGAGCGGGGAGATGTCGACATGTAACGGCATGCCGGCAGTGTGCCGTGTCGACGATGCACTGGCAATCGCCGGACGGTTCGCGCTCGGGGTATTGACAAGAAGCGCGCTCACATCGAGACGCGGCCCTCGCCGTAGGCCTCGAGCTCGCGGCGCATAATGTCGTTCAGGTTGCCGCGGCGCTCGACGACCGTGACGGTGCCGTCGCGGGTGATCATCAGCGAGGCCGGCAGGTTCATCGAGTTGTATTCGCTTTTCATGGCATGCGAGTAGGCGCCGACATGGCTCATGACCATGACGTCGCCCACGGCGACCGTCGGAAAGTCGCGCGGCAGCAGCGTTCCGTCGGCCTTGACGGTGAACACGTCGCCCGATTCGCAGAGGTAGCCCGCGACCACGTGCGGCTTGGTCTCGCCGGCGGGGCGGCCGTCGGCCGGGATGAACCTGATGGGATGGTAGCTGCCGTACATCGCCGGCCGGATGTTGTGGTTATGGCCGGTATTGACGATGACGAAGTTGTAGTCGGGCGTGCTCTTGACCGACTGCACCTCGGCCACCAGCAGGCCGCATTCGGCGACGACGAAGCGGCCGGGCTCGATGAGCAGGCGGATGTCGCGGCCGAGCTCCTTCGAGAACTGCGCCATGCTGTCGGACAGGGCGGCGCCCCATTCCTGCAGCGGCATGCGCTCGTCGTCGGGATGGTAGCGGACCGGCAGGCCGCCGCCCAGGTTGACGAACTCGAGGTCCGGAAAGCCGCGGGCGATCGCCAGGGTCTTGTCCTTGATCCGCAGCCAATGGGCGAGGTCGGTCCCCGAGCCGATGTGCGAATGCACGCCGATCAGGGTGATGCCGTGACTCGCCGCCACCTTCCGGGCCTCCTCGACCTGGTCGAGGTAGATGCCGTGCTTGCTGCTCGGCCCGCCGGTGTTGGTCTTGTTGGTCTCGCCGTGACCCTCGCCGGGATTGACGCGGATCGAGCAGCGCAGCGGCGCGGCCGTCTTCAGCGAGCCGAGCAGCCTGATCTGGTCGATCGAGGTGCAATTGATCAGGATCCGGCGATCGATCAGGTCGCGGTAGACCTCCTTCGTGGCGCCTTCGCCGGTGTAGTAGATCTCCGACGGGTTGAAGCCCGCTCGCAGCGCCCGATGCACTTCGTTGATCGACGACGCATCGATCCACAGGCCTTCGTCGAGCACGACCCGCAGGACGGCCTGCAAGGTCAGGGCCTTACAGGCATATCTGATGCGGTGGTTCGGGTAGGTGATGCAGCTCTTGAGCTCCTGGCAGCGCGCCCGGATGGTTGCTTCGTCGAAGATGTAGAGCGGTGTGTGATAACGCGCGGCGAGCTCGAGCAGTCGTGCGTCTGAAAGAAAGGCTTGCAACATCAACTCCTACGCTGCCGTCAGGCCGCGAGCTCGAGGATTTCGCGGACCTGGGCCGGTCCGTCGATCTTGCGTGGATTGCGCGGCACCCAGGGCGTACCCATCGCCTGCGCCGAGATGCGGTCGAAGTGCTCCTTGCCGATTTTCACCTCGGAGAGGCTGCGCGGCATGCCGAGCCCGCGGATGAAATCGTCCAGGACGTCGCCCGCGTCCTTGCCGGGATGGCCCATGGCGTTGGCGATCAGCGCCTGGCGGTCGGCGTTGGCCGATTTGTTCCAGCGCATGACCGAGGGCAGCATGATGCAGGAGGTGTGGCCGTGCGGCACGTCGAACACCGCGCCCAGCACGTAGCCGATGCCGTGACTGGCGCCCATCGGCACGCCGGCCGCCAGCCCGCCCATCGATAGCCACGAGCCGATCTGGCAGTCGAGCCTGGCCTTCATGTCCGACGGGTCGGCCTTCACCTTGGGCAGGCCGCGCGCCAGCATCGCCAGGCCATGCAGGGCGGAGGCGTTGGTGAACTCCGTCGATTCGTTGGAGCACACGCCTTCCACGCAGTGATCGACGGCGCGGATGCCGGTCGACAGGAACAGCCACATCGGCGTATGGCGCGTCACTTCGGGATCGAGGATGACGGCCTGTGGGATGGTCAACGGATGGCGGAACAGCTCCTTCACCCGGGTCGCCTCGTTGGTGACGCCGGCGATGCCGGAGAACTCGCCGGCCGACAGCGTGGTCGGGATCGACACCTGGCGCACGGTGGGCGCCTTCACGTCGGCGTTGCGCACCTTGTCGAGCCCGTCGACCGTGGAGATGTCGTTGGCGAGACAGAGCTGGACGGCCTTGGCGGCGTCGGTGATCGAGCCGCCGCCCAGGGTCACGATCAGGTCGGCCCGCGCCTCGCGGGCCTGCGCCGCGGCGGCGATCACGGCCGAGCGCGGGGAGTGCGGCGGCATCTTGTCGAACGTGCCGACGCATTTGTTGCCGAGCGCCCGGCGGACCTTCTCGATCTCGTCGGTCTCCCGGTTGAGCGTGCCGCTCACCATCAGGAACACCCGCTCGGCGCCATGCGCCGTCACGACCTCGGCGACCGACTGGGCGGCCGGTTTGCCGTAGTGGACCTCTTCCATGGCAGTGAAAACGACGCGGCCGGATGTCAGCATTCTGTCCTCCCTTGGCTGGCATTTTGCTATCGTGGCGGCGAAAGGAAAAGACATGACCGGCACACGTGACAGCGCCATCGCGCGCGCGGAAAAGTATTTCGACGACGGCGGGTTTCTGACCGAGCTGCAGCGCCGGGTGGCGATCCCGACGACCAGCCAGGAGAAGGACTCCATGCCCGCCCTGGAGGAGTACGTCTCGGGCGAGATGACGCAGTCGTTGCAGAAGATGGGTTACGACTGCACCGTGCTGCCCAATCCGCGTAGCGAGTACGGCCCGTTCCTAATCGCGCGCCGCATCGAAGACCCGACCAAGCCGACCGTCCTGACCTATGGCCACGGTGACGTGATCCGTGGCCAGGAGGAACAGTGGCGCCAGGGCCTGTCGCCCTGGAAGATCGTGATCGAGGGCGACCGCATGTACGGCCGCGGCACCGCCGACAACAAGGGCCAGCACACCATCAACATTGCGGCGCTGGGCTGCGTGCTCGAGGAGCGCGGCTCGCTCGGCTTCAACTCGACCATCCTGATCGAGACCGGCGAGGAGACGGGCTCGCCGGGCCTGGCCGACTTCTGCAAGGCCAACAAGGCGGCGTTGAAGGCCGACGCGCTGATCGGCTCGGACGGGCCCAGGCTCGACCATCGCCGGCCCACCATCTTCGGCGGCACGCGCGGCACGCTGAACTTCAACCTCAAGCTCACGATGCGCGAGGGCGGCCATCACTCGGGCAACTGGGGCGGGCTCTTGAGCAACCCCGGCATCATGCTGGCGCATGCGCTGGCCACCATCACCGATCGGCGGGGCCAGATCAAAGTGCCGGAGTGGCGGCCCCAGACGCTGACCAACTCGGTACGTGCGGCGCTCGCCGACGCGCATATCGATGCGGGCGAGGGGGCGCCGACCATCGATCCCAACTGGGGCGAGGAGTCATTGACGCCGGTCGAGCGCGTGTTCGGCTGGAACAGCTTCGAGGTCCTGGCCTTCAAGACCGGCAATCCCGACCGGCCAGTCAATGCCATCCCGCCCAGCGCCATCGCCTACTGCCAGCTGCGCTTCGTCGTCGGCACCGATCCGCACGACATCATCCCGGCGCTGCGCCGGCATCTCGACCGGCACGGCTACGAGATGGTCGAGATCGACCAGGCGCGCGAGGTGATCATGAATGCGACGCGGCTGGATCCGGAGAACCCGTGGGCCAAGTTCGCCGCCACCTCGATCGAGAAGACCGGCGGCGTGAAGCCCAACATGCTTCCCAATCTCGGCGGTTCGCTGCCCAACGAGGTCTTCACCGACATCCTGGGCATGCCGACGGTCTGGGTGCCGCATTCCTACGCGGCCTGTTCCCAGCACGCCCCGAACGAGCACCTGCTGGCCCCGGTGGCCCGCGAAGGGCTGCGGCTGATGACCGGCATCTTCTGGGACCTCGGCGCGAACCCGCCGCCAGGCGCCCGCGCCTGATATACGACGCGCGGCCGACATCGGATCACGTGTCGGTCGCGGGTCTTTGCCACCTCCCCTGCACGGCGGGGGAGGATTAGTATCGGTCGATGCTTTCGCCCGACGAAGCCGCCGACCTGATCGAGGCCATCGCGGCCCGCCAGGACCGCGCGGCCTTCGCGGGTCTGTTTCGCCACTACGCGCCGCGCGTGAAGGCCTTCATCATGCGCGGCGGCACCGATGCGGAAACCGCGCAGGAAGTGGCCCAGGAAGCGCTGATCATGGTGTGGCGCAAGGCCGCCAGCTTCGATCGCGGGCGGGCCTCGGCGGCTACCTGGATCTATACCATCGCCCGCAACAAGCGGATCGACCTCGCCCGGCGGGCCGGCCGGCCGGCCATCGAAACCGAGGACTGGCTCACCGTATTTGCGCCGGAAGAAGCCGATGCCGACAAATCCGTCCTCGCCGGACAAACGTATACGCGAGTGAAGGAACTTTTAGGCGGCCTGTCAGCCGATCAATTGGTGGTGATTCAGAAGGCATTCTTCGAGGACAAGACCCATACCGCCATCGCCGAGGAGCTGAAGCTGCCGTTGGGCACCGTGAAATCCCGTATCCGCCTGGCTCTCGGGCGGCTCCGGGAAGCGTTGGAGAAAGACGAGTCATGAGCCATTCGGCCCCCGAGGAGCTGCTGCTGGACTACGCCGCCGGCACGCTTGCCGCGGGTCCGGCGCTGGCCGTGTCCCTGCATATGGCGCTCGATCCCGCGGCCCGCCGCCTGGTCGAGCGGCTGGGCGCGCTGGGCGGCGCGCTGATCGAAGGCGAGGGTGAGCCGCCGTTCGACGAGGCGTTGCTGCAGAGGACGCTGGCGCGCCTGGACGGTGTTTCCGTCGAGCCGCGGCCCGCGCCTTACGTGCCGCGGCCGGGTTTCGAATGGGCGCCGGAACCGCTCGCCCGTCATCTCGAGGACGGCATGCACTGGAGGCGCGTGTTCGGCGGCTTCGAGGAGATGCGCATCAGCCTGCCGGGCGAGCATCGCGTGTCGCTGCTGCGGCTCGAGCCCGGGCGCGGCCTGCCGATGCATCGCCACGTCGGCGAGGAGTTCACCGTCGTCCTGCAGGGCGGCTACACCGATTCAACCGGCAACTACGGGGTTGGCGATTTCGCCGTCGGTCCGGGGCCCGAGCAGCACGAACCGATCGCCGATCCCGGTGAGCCGTGCATCGCCCTGATCGTCATCGAAAAGCCGATTGTGCTAACGGGCCCTTTCGGCCGCTTCCTTAATCCGCTGGTACGGCGTGGAGTGATCTGACAGTTTCCCCTTCTTGTTCCTCTCTCCCGTTAGGGGGAGAGGAGCATGAGGGAAGGGGAGTCCAATGCCGCGCATTCCGTACTACGAAGTCGACAAAGCCACCGGTAAGCACGCCGAGTTTCTCGACAAGCTGAAGCCGCACCTCAACATCTATCGCATGCTGGCGAATTCCGAGGCCGGGCTGAAGGGCTTCATCCGCATGGGCAATGCGCTGCTCTATCGCTGCGAGCTCGACGCCCAGCTGCGCGAGCTTGCGATCCTGCGGGTCGGCCGCCTGAGCCGCGCGGCCTACGAGGTCTTCCAGCACGAGCGCATCGCCCGCGAGGCCGGCGTCGCCGAGGAGAAGATCGCGGCCCTGCGCGACGCCACGATCGAGGCTGCCGTCTTCACCGATCACGAGCGGGCCGTGCTGCGCTACACCGACGACGTCGTGCGCAACGTCAAGGCGTCGGACAAGACCTTGAAGGCAGTGCAGGGCTTCCTGACGCCGGGCGCGGTGGTCGAGCTCACGCTAACCATCGGCTACTACATGATGGTCTGCCGCCTGCTCGAGACCACCGGCGTCGAGGGCGAGGAAGGCCAGGCAGAGTGGCTGAAGACGGCGAAGTTGTAGAAGGGATTTCTTGGCAATGGCGTACCGCGTTCTCATCGCGCAGTTCATGCACGAGACCAATACGTTCTCGAAGCTCGTGACGACCCTCGACGACTATCGCAAGCGCTGGCTGATCGAAGGCGAGGCGATGGTGCCGCGCTTCACCGGCACGAAGAACGAGATCGGCGGCTACATCGACGCGGTGAAGAAGTACGGCTGGCAGCCGGTGTGGGCGGGCGCCGCCAACGCCACGCCCTCGGGCAAGCTCACGAAGGAGACGTGGGAGACGATCCGCGACATGATCGTCAATGCCGCCAGGAAGGCCGGCAAGCTCGACGGCATCTGTCTCTCGTTGCACGGCGCCATGGTGACGGAGACGGAGGACGATGCCGAGGGCGCGCTGCTCGAGATGCTGCGCGGTGTCGTCGGGCCGGACGTGCCGATCGCCACGACCCTCGATTTGCACGCCAACGCCACGGTCCGCATGGCCAGGAACACCAACGCGCTGGTGAGCTATCGCACCTATCCGCACATCGACGGCTACGAGCGCGCCGTGCAGGCGGCGGCGCTGGTGCAGCAGGCGATGGAAGGCAAGAAGACGCCGCGTTGCCTGCTGGTGCAGCCCGCCATGCTCGAAGGCGCCGAGCACGGCCGCACCACGCAGCCCGGCCTGATGCTCGACCTTCTGGCCAAGGCCGACAGCTTCGAGACGGAGCCGGGGATCGACGTGGTCAGCATCCAGGCGGGCTTCACCTGGGCCGACATTCCCTATACCGGGCCCTCGATCGCGGTCAGCCACGAGCCCGGCGCCGAGGCGCGGGCCAAGGCGATCGCGGCCGAGCTCATCGACGAGATCTGGCGGCGGCGCGAGGAGGGGGCGAAGTCCCATTATCAGCCCATTACCGACGGTATCGCCGCAGCCAAGGCGGGCGTCGGCAAGAAGGGCCCGCTGGTCATCGCCGACGGCACCGACAATCCGGGCGGCGGCGGCTACAACGACACCACGCCGGTGCTGAAGGCGCTGATGGATGCCGGCATCGACAACGTGGCGTTCGGCACGATCTACGATCCGGGCACGGTGCAGCAGGCGACCAAGGCGGGCGTCGGCGCGGAGATCGAGGTGAGCCTGGGCGGCCACACCGATCCGGCGATGGGCGCGCCGGTCAAGGCCAAGGCGATCGTGAAGATGCTGTCGGACGGCAGCTTCAAGAACGACGGGCCGATGAATGCCGGCGTCGAGACCTCGATGGGGCCGACGGCGGTGCTGCGCATAGGCGGCATCGACGTGGTGACGATCTCCAACCGCATCCAGACCATCGACCTCCAGGTGTTCCTGAGTCAGGGCATCGATCCCACGGCCAAGAGCGTGCTGGTGGTCAAGAGCGTGCAGCACTATCGCGCCGCCTATGCGCCGATCGCGCGCGAGATCGTGCTGGTCGATTCCGGCGGCATCTGCTCGCCCGACATCTCGCGGCTGAAGTTCACCAAGCTGCGCCGGCCGATCTGGCCG
>JAIEOV010000088.1 GCA_019750135.1 Reyranella sp.
AGCGCCGGAACCGCTGACCTCTATCGTATCATCGCCAGCGCCACCGAGCAGCGTGTCGGTCCCTCCGTTGCTGCTCAGCTGGTCGTCGTCGTCACCGCCAGACAGGTAGTCGTTGCCAGGCCCAGCCGTTAAGGAATCGTTACCGGCATATCCTCTCAGAATGTCGTCGCCGCCGTTCCCTGACGCGGAGTCGTGGCCCGCTGTTCCTGACCAATCGTCGTCAACATTCGTGCCGTTGAACGAAACACCGGAGCCGGGGTCCACTTCGGCAGCGTCATCATCAATGATCGAGAAAGTGGCAGCCGCCAATGGGCTCGATATCGGGTCCGTCGAAGAGCGCTGAACAATCAGCCCGAAAGTCTCCGTCGCCTCGTCGTCGCCGTCGTCATTGATATCAACTGTGAATGTTTGCGATCCCACTCCCGCGGCAAAAGTGACGGGAACGTCCCGCCGACCGTCATAGTCGTCGTCATTGTAGCTCCCATGACTGATGGTCGTGCTGACGTAGATGGTCTCGGCAGTACTTGTTACTGCACGGTTGATGGTGAAAGCGATTGACGTGTTCGCTTCGTTCACCGATATCGATGAAGGCGCAATCCACCAATCCTTGAGTGCAGGCGCCAAGCCAACCGATCGATGGCTAAGAATGAACTCGGTTGGATCGAGCCAACCTGCCGGCTGCGGCGTCTCACTGTAACCTGCGCCTACCGACAGCGCCGTCGCCGCATCCTCGCCGCTGCGAATCTCGAAATGCAAATGCGCGCCGGTGCTTGGCCCGTCCGGCGCTCCAATAACACCGATCTGCATGCCGCGGGTGATGATCTGATCGACCGTAACCGACAGTTCACCAAGATGGCCGTACAACGACGTGACGTAGCCACCATACTCGCCCGTCGCTAGCGGATGCCGGATGATGACGACGTTTCCCCAGCCCGTGCCGCCGTCGCCCGCAAAAACAACGACACCAGCAGCGGCTGAATAGACGGGCGCGCCGGTATCGTCGCCGTCCTCGAAGTTCCAGTCTTCTCCCAAGTGGTAGTCACGTGGCGAGTTACTGACGTCGTAGTACTCGCCAAACTCGTTGGCGACATAGGAGCCATCACCGTCGAACGCCGGTGTTGCACTGCGCCGCCCATCAGCACCGAGCGCACCCATGGGAAAGTCGAATCCGTCGCCCGAGCCGCCAACAATAGGCGCCGGTCCGATCGTAACGTAATCAGTTGCGCCGGATGCGGTTAGTTGTACCAGGACCTCCTGGCCCGCCGACAGCCCATCAAGCCGAGCGAGACTGATCCAGTCGCCTTCCTGACCAACACCAGACGGATTGATTTGAAATAGAGCGTAGGCACCGGATGGGTCGGCTACCGCGCGCACCTGCCCAATCGCGAGGCTGCCGCCGCCGGACGACAGAATCTGCGAAATATCGATTCGATCCCCTTCGCCTGCGAAGAAGGAATTTCCGTCCGTAACACCCTGATTGTAATCCTTGATGTGGACCGGCTTTCCCACTGACGCATCGAGTCTGTCGGCGTCGGTCAGGATGAAGATGTCAGCGTCGCTGCGGTCCTCGCCAACGGCGTATGACACGCCGTCGCCATTGCCGAAGAGCGTATCGCCGCCTCCACCGCTCACAAGTGTGTCGCGTCCGTGCCCACCTTTGGCGAGATCCGTGCCAGCCTCGCCCCTGAGCTTGTCGTTCCCCGCGCCGCCCTCGAGCGAATCGTTGCCTGCACCGCCCTGGAGAATATCGTTGTCGCCCCCGCCGAAGAGAACATCGTTGCCTTGGCCGCCATCGAGGAAGTCGGCGCCGCCGTAGCCGTACATCGTCTGGGCAGTCTGCATGCCCAGCGGTAAGTCGCTTCCGCCAGTACCCCGAAAGATGCCGTCCTCGGGCGGTGAAACCAGCCCCATCATTTCCAGATAATTGGAATAGCCAAGGGCTTGGGCGGAAATGAGTCCCGCAGGAAGGCTGCCGGCAGGGTCTCGTCCTGCCGCTTCGATCAGGGCAGCAACGAAGGTGTTCGAGTTCTGTATCAGGACATGATACGGCAAACCGGTCGCGTCGATCTTTTGCGCATACGCGACCATCAGGTTCCAGGTTTCGTCGACCGATTGACCGCCGAATACCAAGAGGGTGCTGTGCCGATCGGTGGGCGTTTCGCCTTCTCGAGCGTCGGAAGAGTCTTCTATCGGAACGTTTATCTCGAAGTCGAACTCGCCGCCAAGGATGTCGAGAAGTCCTGGTGGCCCACCCCTGAGGACCCACTCACGCCCATCAGCGGCGCGGTAGACCAGATACAAGTGGTACTCGATGAGCGATTCTGACTTCGCCTCAATGAATATCTGCGCACCGTCCGGCACCGCATCCCCCAAGATGTGGAGGAGCGCCATTCCTTTCTCGGTCTAGCCTTGAATTCCGGCGCTGTTCGCTGAGCGGTCCACACTGCCCAGTCCCCCCAAGTTGGGCATACTAAGGGGCAAATATCGCGCCTGTCACTGGCAGGTTTTGGGTGTTTTTCTACCTATATGTCAGTCGCCGACCTGAGCCCAGCGCCTCGGTCATGCTCCAGGGAACTTCATGCTTCCGGTCGCGTGCAACATCGGCTCCACCACCGCATGGCTGAACAGCCACGCCTCGGCGTGCACCACTCCGCCATCGCTCCGTAAGACGCGCGATAGTGTGATGACGTCCGCTTGCAACGGCGGTCTCAACATCGTGACGTTGAGATGGGTTAGCGCGGCACCCAATGCCACCGTGGCCCGCAGCGAGGTGTCGACCAGCGACAGCAGCGCGGCGCTGCTCCACGCCGTCTCACCACCGCCCAGCGAGAAGCGCAGCCGCACGTCCTGATCCTGGCACTCCTCGACGAACACGTCGTGCCGGTCGGCCGCAGGGAGAGTCTTGTCGAGAAGGTCTTGCAGCTCGTCTTCGGTCATCCAGCTCAATGTCGCAGAGCCCATCCTCGGTGTCATCCCGAGCGCAGCGAGGGATGACACCGAGGGCCTGGCCGGCTATGTGCGACCCGAAATGTCCTTCCTCGACCACATCAAGCGCTGCAACAACGGCGACCTCAGCCAGTTCGAGCCCTGGTTCATCGGCCGTCAGCGCGCGGGCTTCATCCATCGCGACTTCGCGCCGGTCGTCGCGGAGCAGCCCGACCTGTTCGCGCGACGCGACGGCGCCTGGCATCTCGATCCCGCACTCGACACGCCCGACAAGCGCACTGCCGCCGTGCGCGCCTTCCTGCTCGAGCTGCGCGAGCGCGGCCAGTTCGGCAAGCTGTGGCGCGAGGAGGCCTATCCCGTCACCTGGGTGTTCACCGACCCGCCGTTGATGGCGATGGAGCGCGCGGCGGTGCCGTGGTTCGGCGTGCGCGCCTTCGGCCCGCACCTGACGGCCTACGTGCGGCGCAAGGACGGCCTGCATATCTGGGTGCCGCGGCGCTCCTATACGAAGCCGACCTTCCCCGGCCAGCTCGACAACACCGTCGCCGGCGGCCAGCCGATCGGCATCGGCCTGCACGACAATCTGATCAAAGAATGTGCAGAGGAGGCCTCGATCCCGCGCGCGCTCGCCGAGCAGGCCAGGGCGGTGAGCTACATCACCTACCTCAACCAGTCGGGCCCGCAGCTCAAGCCCGACGTCATGACGTGCTTCGATCTCGAGCTGCCCGATGATTTCACACCGCGCGCAAACGACGGCGAAGTGCACTCCTTCGAACTGTGGCCGGTGCGGCGCGTGTTCGAGACCGTACGCGACACCACCGAGTTCAAATACAACTGCAATCTGGTGTTGATCGACTTCTTCGTGCGCCACGGGCTGCTGTCGGCCGACGATCCACAGTTCATGGCCATCGTCTCCGGACTCAAGAAGGAGTACACTTCGCTCAACGGTATCGGTTGAGCGACGGCGCGTCGCTACGAATGCGTGGCCGGCTCAACGGAGTCTGCGAAAGGTGGCACTCCTCATGCCACGATACGCGCTTGTTGGTGTCGTTTCGGTCTGCGTCGCTTTCCATCCCGCCCTGGCGCAGGATGGTCACCATGGGCAGGGCCATGCCCAGAATCATGACTGGTATCAGGAGCTGAAGCAGCCGGGCACGGGCCTCTCGTGCTGCAACGGCACGACCAATGGGGTCGAAGGCGATTGCCGGCCGACCCGGGCCTACGTCAACGACGACGGCCAATGGTACGCTCTGCTCAACGGCCGCTGGGTGCCGGTGCCGCCGCGGGTCGTGCTGCAACAGCTCGCCCCTGACGGGAGCTCGCATATCTGTGCCAGCAAAAGTGGCATGATCTATTGCTTTATGGGCGGCTCGCCCAAGATCTAAGGGGAACCCGGAGGTTCCCGGCGTCGTTGCGAGACGATGCCGCGTTCGTACTCACGGCAGACGGAGGCGGTGTCATGCGCCTGTCCGCTCTTGGTTTCGTGTTGCTATCAAGTCTCTGCATCGTGAGCGTCGGTGCGCGTGCGCAGGAGGCGCACGACCACGCCGAGGGCCAGTACGGCCAGGGCCACGCCGAGAACCACGACTGGTACAAGGAGCTGAAGCAGCCCGGCACCGGCTACTCGTGCTGCAACGGGCGCTCCAGCACGACGGACGGCGATTGCCGGCCGACCCGCGCCTATCTCAACGACGACGGCATGTGGTACGCGCTGCTCGAGGGCCGCTGGGTGCCGGTGCCGCCACGCGTCGTGCTGAAGCAACTCGCCCCCGACGGCCGCAGCCACATCTGCGCCAGCAAGAGCGGGATGATCTACTGCTTCTTGGGTGGCAGTCCCAAAAGTTGATTATGACGGCGCCGGAATCTTCGCGTCCTTGATCACCTTGCGCCACTTCGTGATCTCGTTGGCCAGCACCGCGACGTAAGCCTGCGGCGCTCCGCCGACCGGAATGAAGCCGAGCTCCAGGAGCTTGCGTCTCACCAATGCATCGCCCAGCGCCTCGTTGAACGCGGTGTTGAGCTTCATCACCACCGAGGCCGGCGTGCCGCCGGGCACCGAGATGCCGAACGGGATGGTGCCCTCCGTGCCGGGCAGCCCCGCCTCGGCGACGGTCGGCACGTCGGGAAGCAGCTCCGAGCGCTGCGCCATCGCCACTGCGAGACCGCGGATCTGGCCGGCGCGCACCGCCGTCGCCGTCGGCACCAGCACGTCGGCGAACAGGGGCACGTGGCCGGCGATGACGTCGCGCAATGCCTCGGCGCTGCCCTTGTAGCCGACATGCTCCATCGGCAGTGCCGTCTTGGCCTTGACGTACTCGCCCCACAGATGCGTCAGCGATCCGATGCCGGCCGAGGCATAGGCGACGGTGCGGCCGGGTTCGGCCTTCGACCAGGCGATCAGCTCGGCGACCGTCTTGAAAGGCGCGCTGTTGGAGGCGGCCAGCAGGATCGGCAGGTCGACGAAGCCCACGACCGGCACGAGGTCCTTGTCGATGTCGTAGGGCGTGGTCATGCCGAACGCGGCGATGGCGATCATGGCGGCCGGCGTCAGCAGGATGGTGTGGCCGTCGGGCTTGGCCTTGGCGACGATCTCTGTGCCGATGATGGTGCCGCCGCCCGGCTTGTTCTCGACGATCACCGGCTGGCCCAGCACGGCGGCGAGCTTCTCGGAAACGATGCGGGCGGACGTGTCGGTCGAACCACCCGGCGCATAGGGCACGATGAAACGGATGGGCCGCTCGGGAAACGCCTGCGCGCGACCGGATTGCGGAATGACGGCCGTTGCCGCCGCGGCCAGGAGAAGCCGGCGTCTCATGTTGCCTCCCGTTTTGCCCAACCTGCCACGACATGCGAAGGTTGGACAAGACAACCGGGGACGAAAGTAGTGGCGCGGGACGGTCAAGGGCTGGAGGTGAGCAACGCCGGTGCGGAGGCGATCGCCTCCCTGGATTTCCTGCGCGACGAATGGCTCTCCTTCGGCAATCGGCTGGCCGAGTTCGTTGCCGCCGCCGACAAGGAAACAAGTTGCACGCTGCTGCCGGTCATGGCGGCCAACCTCGTGCTGTCGATGAATGCCGACGAAGGTCGCGCGACGGCGGCCAAGTACCTCGCGCGCGCCAAGACGCTCGCCAAGGACGCCAACGCCCGCGAGCAGGCCTGGCTCGCCACGACCGAGGCCTGGATCGGCGGCGACACCGATCGCTGCCTGAAGATCCACGAGGACATGGCGATCGAATGGCCGCGCGATCTGCTGGCCGGCAAGCTCGGCCAGCTGCATGCGTTCAACTGCGGCGACGCAGAGGCGCTGCTGCGCATCGGCGAGCGGCTGTTCGCCGCCAACCAGGACAACCGCTACGTCAATGCGATGTATGCCTTCGGCCTGGAGGAATGCAATCGCATCGACGAAGCCGAGAAGCTGGCGCGCACGGCGCTCGAGATCGACCGCCGCGATCCGTGGGCCCATCACGCCGTCGCCCATTGCCTGGAGGCGCGCGGCCGGATGCTCGAGGGCGTGGCCTTCCTGGAAGCGATGTCGGACACCTGGGAAGGCTGCAACTCCTTCATGTACACCCACAACTGGTGGCACCTGGCGTTGTTCCTGATCGACCTCGATCGGCCCGACGAGGCGCTGGCCTTGTTCGACAAGCGCGTGTGGGGCGTGTGGAAAGAGTTCTGCGAGGACCAGATCAACGCCGTCTCGCTGCTGGCGCGCCTGGAGCTGCGCGGCGTCGACGTCGGCGCGCGCTGGGCCGACGTGGCACAGTACCTGAAGCCGCGCCTGCACGAGCACTTCGTGCCCTTCCTCGACTTGCAATATCTCTACGGCCTGGCCCGCGCCGGCGAGCAGAGTGCGGTCACCGAGATGCTGGCGAGCCTGGAAGACAGGGCCGAGAACGCAAAGCCCTTCGAGCGTGAGGCCTGGGCCGACTGCACCGTGCCGGCCGCGCACGGCCTTGCCGCCTACGCCAAGGGCGATCACGCCGAGGCCGCGCGCCTGCTCGGCCAGGCGATGCCGCATCTGTCGAAGATCGGCGGCAGCATCGCGCAACGCTCGCTGTTCGGAGCCATCCATCTCGACGCCCTGATGAGGTCGGGCTGGAACGACGCGGCGCTGAAGATCCTGCAGGCCGACGATCGCGAGCGGCCGACCGTGCCGTGGACCAAGCGCTCGCTCGGCGACCTCTACCGCCGCGTCGGCCGCATGGAGCAGGCGCTGGCCGCCGAGTACCAGGCCGAGCAGTTGTCCCGGCAATATGCAAGAGGAAGGGCGACATGAGCGACCTGACCCAACTGACGGCGGCCGAACTCTCCAAGCTCTATCGCAAGGGCAAGGCCTCGCCGGTCGAGACCATGAAGGCGGTCCTGGCGCGCACCGGCCGGGTCAATTCCGAGATCAATGCGCTCTGCCATGTCGACATCGAGCCTTCGCTGAAGGCGGCGCGCGCGTCCGAACGGCGCTGGCAGAAGGGCAAGCCGCTGTCGCCGATCGACGGCGTGCCGGTATCGATCAAGGAGCTGGTGCGGGTGAAGGGCTGGCCCGCCTCGATGGGCAGCAAGCTCACCGACAAGACGCCGGCCGACGCCGATGCGCCGGCGGTGGCGCGGCTGCGCGAGGCGGGCGCCATCGTCTTCGCCCAGAGCACCAGCTCGGAGTACGGCCACAAGGGCGTGACCGATTCGCCCCTGCACGGCATCACGCGCAATCCCTGGAACACGGAGCGCACGCCGGGCGGCTCGTCGGGCGGCGCCGGCGCGGCGGTCGCCGCGGGCCTGGGGCCGATCGCCATCGGCACCGACGGCGGCGGCTCGGTGCGCATCCCCTCGAGCTTCAACGGGCTGGTCGGCATCAAAGCCACGTTCGGCCGCGTGCCCGCCTGGCCGCCGTCGATGACCGGCGACCTGTCGAACACCGGCCCGATGTGCCGCACCGCGCTCGACTGCGCGCTGATGCTGAACGCGATCACGCAGCCCGACGCGCGCGACGCCTACGGCCTGCCGGAAGACGACACCGACTACGCCAAGAAGATCGACGGCAAGCTCAAGAAGCTGAAGGTCGGCTTCGTGCTGCGCTTCGGCGATCATCCGATCGACATCGAGGTCGCCGCCCTGGTGACCAAGGCGGCCAGGCAGTTCGAGAAGCTCGGCTGCAAGGTCGAGGAGGTCGAGGCGCCCTTCCCCTATCCCGAAGCCGGCCGCGCTTTCGTGATCCATTGGCTGGCGGCCCTGCAGCGGCTGCTGCAGCTCTTCCCCGAAAGCCGCCACAACGAGTTCGATCCCAACCTTCTGGCCTCGGCCAAGGCCGGCCTGCGCTATTCGCTGCAGGACGTGATCAACGCCCAGGTGACGCGCCGTGAGCTTTCGATTGCCTGGAACCTGTTCTTCGACAAGTACGACCTGATGCTGTCGCCCACCGTCGGCGTGCAGCCCTTCGAGGCCGGCAAGAACCTGCCCGAGGGAGCGGAGGGCAAGGCCAATGTGCTGTGGTCGCCCTACACCTCGCAGTTCAACCTGAGCCGCCACCCTGCGGCGTCGGTGCCCTGCGGTCTCAGCCGCCAGGGCCTGCCGATCGGGCTGCAGATCGCGGCGGGACACTATAAAGACGCGCTCGTGTTGCGCGCCGCCGCGCGCTATGCCGAGACCAACCCGCTGAAATTCCCTGTCCTGCCGGAGACCACGTAAATGACTGCCGATCTTGCGATGATGCCTGCCTGGCAGCTGGTGAAGCTCTACAAGGCGCGCAAGGCCTCGCCGGTCGAAGCCACCCGGGCCGCCATCGCCCGCATCGAAGCGTTCAACCCGCAGCTCAACGCCTTCCAGCATCTCGACCCCGACGGCGCGCTGCGCGCCGCACGCGCCTCGGAGAAGCGTTGGAAGAAAGGCGGCAAGCGGCTCTCCGACATCGACGGCGTGCCCATCACCATCAAGGACATGGTGCGGACCAAGGGCCTGCCGACGCGCATGGGCAGCATGGCCACCGACCCGGACGGGCCGTGGACCGACGATTCGCCGGTTGGTCAGCACCTGCGCCTGGCGGGCACCGTCCTTCTCGGCAAGACGACATCGCCGGATCACGGCTGGAAGGGCGTGACCGATTCGGCGCTGTACGGCGCCACCCACAATCCCTGGAAGATCGGCCGCACGCCGGGCGGCTCGTCGGGCGG
>JAIEOV010000126.1 GCA_019750135.1 Reyranella sp.
GGCTTCAACGAGCATCACTGCTCGCCCTACGGCCTGATGAACTCGCCCAACCTGATGGCCTCGGCGGCGGCGCAGCGCACCAGGCGGCTAAAGCTCCTGATCTACGGCAACCTGTTGCCGTTGCACGAGCCGCTGCGCCTGGCCGAGGAGCTGGCGATGCTCGACTGCCTGTCCAACGGCCGCATCATCTCGGGGTTCGCCCGCGGCATCCCGCGCGAGTATCAGGTCCACAACGTACCGCTCGACCAGTCGCGCGCCCGCTTCGAGGAGGCCTACGACATCGTCACCCGCGCCTGGACCGAGGATGTGTTCTCCTATTCGGGCAAGTTCTGGTCGTACGAGGACGTGGCGATCTGGCCGCGGCCGGTTCAGCGGCCGCATCCGCCGGTGTGGATTCCGATCGTCGGCAGCAAGGAATCGATCGAATTCGCCGGCCGACACGACATTCCCATCACGCCGGGACTGGCCGGCGGCGGCCTGCGCAACGACATCATCCGCTTCTATGCCAAATGCCTGGCCGATGCCGGCCATCGCATCACGCCCGACCACATGTCGCTGGCGCTCAATGCCTATGTTGCCGATTCCAAGGCGCAGGCGGTGAGGGAGGTGGCGCCGTACCACCTGTACTTCAATCGCACGCTGTTCAGCCACGGCAGCTTCACCGAGACCGCGGCGCAGCGGAAGGTGGGCTACGTCAGCCAGGCCTCGACCGACTACGTGCGGCCCGAGAACCAGCGCGCCGCGGCGCTGCTGCGCGAGGACTTCCGCAGCATGACCATGGCCGACGTCGAGCGCATGGCCGAGACCATGCCCTGGGGCACCGCCTCCGAAGTGGCCGAGCGCATCATCGCCCAGGCCGAAGCGGCCGGCGCCAACACGGTGCAGATCGGCTTCAATCGCGGCGCCATGCCCCACGACATGTTCATGAACCAGATCCGCCGGTTCGCTTCCGAGGTGCTGCCGCGGCTGCAGGCGTACGAGGTGAGGGCGGTGCCCCTGGCGTCGGAGGCGGCTGAATAGCCGCCATCAACGGCGCGCATTTGCCGATGGCATGGACGTTGCTCGATCCCCGGCATCGAGCGAGGAGCGAATGCGCGCATCGGAGGTAGTGGCTCGGACGGAAGCCCTGATTCCCGTCCTCAGGGAGCGCGCCGCCATGGTGGACGAGCTGAGGCGGATGCCGCCGGAAACCGTCGCCGATCTCAAGGCGGCGGGCGTCGCGCGGCTCTATCAGCCGACGCGGTTCGGCGGCTGCGAGGCAGACATGCGAAGCGGCGTGCTGGCGTTGTCGGCGGTGGGCCGCGGCTGCGGCTCCACGGCGTGGTCCTTCGTTCAGCACCTCACGCACAACTTCATGCTGTCGCAATGGCCGGACCAGGGCCAGCACGACATCTGGGATGGCGACCCGGCCTGCCTGGTGAGCGGCATCTTCATTCCTTCCTGCGGTCGCGCCCGCAGCGTCGATGGCGGTTACGTGCTGTCGGGCCGCTGGCCGCTGGTGAGTGGCGTCAGCACCGCCGACTGGTGCCTGTTCGCGGCCTTCGTCGACGGCGGCGGTGTCGACATGCACCGCTACTTTGCCCTGCCGCGTGCCGACATCGAGATCCTCGACACCTGGCATTCGCTGGGGCTGAAGGGCTCGGCCAGCAACGACGTCGTCGTCACGGACGTCTTCGTGCCCGCGCACCGTACGCTCGCCATCGGCCAGCTCAAAGGCGGTCCAACGCCCGGCAACGCCGTCAACAAGGGCGTGCTCTATCGCACGCCGAGCTACGCCATCTTCGGCGTCTATATCAGTGCCGCCGTGCTTGGCATCGCCGAGGCGGGGCTCGAGCTCTATCTCGAGGGCGCGCGCCGGCGCCTCGCGCTGACCTCGGGCCAGAAGGTCGGCGGCTATCCCACCCAGCAGGTCAAGGTCGCCGAAGCGTCGGCCGCCGTGGCGGCGGCGCGTCAACTCCTGCTCAGCGTCTGCGACGAGGCCAGCGCCATCGCCGCCCGAGACGGCCTGCCAGACGATGAGCAGCGCGCGAAGTTCCGCTCGCATGCGGCGTTCGCCGGCCGCCTGGCGGCGCGCGCCGTCGAGCAGCTATGGGACGCCGGCGCGAGCAGCAGCGTCTACGAGGCCAATCCGATGTCGCGCATCTATCGCGACATGAGCGTGGCGGCGCGCCATTTCACCCAGAACTGGGACGTCAACGGCTCGACCCACGGGCGTGTGCTCATGGGCTACGAACTCGGCGACCCGACGCTTTAGCCGCGGCGCTTGCTGTAGATCGCCGAGATCTCCTTTTCGCCCCAGGCGATGGCCTGGTCGAGCGTCATGCGCCCGGTGGCGTACTGCGCGAACATGTCGGGGATGATGTAGAGGTCCCAGACCTGCTGCGACGCCGCGGTGGTGGGCCCGGGCCACGACGGCGGCACCGTGACCTTGGCCACCTCGGGAATGTGCCGGTACTGCGGATCGCTCTTGTAGACCGGGTGATTGGTGAGGTTGTTGAGGAACGGCATGTTGAAGCCGTGGCCGGCCTCCACCCAGCGCGCCTGGTTCTCGGGCTGGAAGTGGAAGCGCAGGAAATCCTTGGCCGCGTCGACGTTCTTCGAGAAGTTCCAGATGCCGACGCACCAGAAGCCGGTCGTCGCGTAGCGGCCCTTGGGACCGCGCGGCGTGTTCACGTGGTCGATCACCTCGGCGATCGGCTGCTTGGTGCCGGGCACCACCACCTGGTCCTTCTTCGCCGACTCATACGCGCTGATCGGGTTGTGGATGGCGAAGCACTTGCCGGCATTGAGGCAGCGGTTGTTGCTGGCGTCGTCCCAGGCCAGCACCTCGGGGTCCATGGCCTCGGTGTAGAGCCGCTTCACGAACTCCATCGCCTCGCGCGTCTCGGGCGAGTTGATGGTGACGGTCTGGCCGTCCTTGGCGACGTAGGACCCGCCGTAGGACCACAGGATCGACAGCAGCGTCGTGTTGGCGTCGCCGCTGTGGCCCATCGCCGTGCCGAACGGATGGCCGATCGCCTTGGCCTTCTTGCCGATGCGCAGCCAGTCCTCCCAGGTGTCGGGCGGCGTCTCGTCGAGCTTCTTCAGGATGTCGGTCCTGATCGCCATCGGGAAGGGCGGCTGCCACCACGGCAGCAGGGTCCACTTGCCGCGGATCAGGTAGTCGTCGGGCCGCAGCCAGCCGCCGTTCTTGGGGCCGACCTCGCCGGCGAGGTCGGCCAGGTCGACGAGGTAATCGTAGTAGAGCGCGGCGTCGCCCAGGCCCGGGCCGAGCGCGGTGAGGTCGTGGCCGGACTTGGCTTGCACCTCGGCCGCCTTCTTGGTCTGCAGCTGCAGGTGGGCGATGATGTCGAGCCTCACCTTCACCTTGTTCTGCTTGCCCCATTCCTCGAATTGCCGCTTCAGCTCCTTGTCGGTGTCGGGCACGAAGCTGGCGACGGTGAGGAAGGTGAGCTCGCGGGTCTGCGCCAGCGCGGGCCCATGGCGCAGCGCGAGCACCGCACCCAGGCCGCCGGCGGCGCCGGCCGCGTTGCGCAGGAACTGACGACGGCGCTGCCGCCGCGGATGGCTGGTCGATGACACCATGTCTTGCCTCCCTTGCTTTGTAGCTCGCTACTTGATCGCTCCGGAGGTCAGGCCGGAGACGTAGTAGTCGAGGAAGAACACGTACGCGATCACGATCGGGATCGAGCCGATGACGGCCCCGGCCATCAGCGCCCCCCAGTAGTAGATGTCGCCGCGGATCAGCTCCGAGAAGACTCCGACGGTCATGGTCTTGAGCTCGGCCGGCGATACGAAGACCAAGGCGTAGAGGAACTCGTTCCATGACAGGGTGAAGGCGAACAGCGCGGCGCAGATCAGGCCCGGCACGGCGGCCGGCAGCAGGATGCGGAACATGCTCTGGAACCGGTTGCAGCCGTCGAGCATGGCGCATTCCTCGATTTCCTTGGGCACGGTGCGGAAGTAGCCCATCAGCAGCCACGTGCAGAACGGCACCAGGAAGGTCGGGTAGGTCACGACCAGCGCCCACAGGCTGTCGGACAGGCCGAGCCAGTTCACGACCGACGTCAGCGGCAGGAAGAGCAGCGTCGGCGGCACCAGGTAGGTGATGAAGACCGCGACCCCGAAGGAGTCGGCGCCCGGGAAGCGGATGCGCGCCAGCGGATAGGCGGCGAGCACGCCCAGCACGACCGAGATCACCGTCGCCGACAGGCTGACGAAGAGGCTGTTGCCGAACCACTCCCAGAACGGCGTGTCTTCCGACAAGAGCCCGTAGTGGCTCATGGTGACGCCGCGCGAGATCCAGAAGGGCACGGTGCCGACGTCGTAGAGCTCGGCGTTGCTCTTCAGCGACGTCACCAGCATGAAATAGAGCGGGAAGAGCGCGAACAGGATGAAGGGCAGCACCGGCAAGTAGACGGTGAGGAGCGGGCGGATGGCCCGCCAGCGGCGGGCCCGCACCGTGCGGGTGCGGCTCAGCGTGATCGCGTCACTCATAGATCGCCGCCCGGCGCATCAGGCGCAGCTGCAGGAACACCACCGCCAGCAGGATCGGGAACAGGAACAGCGATACGGCGGCGCCCAGGCCGATCTCGCCGCCCTGCAGGCCGAGCGTGAAGGAGTAGGTGGCGAAGAGATGCGTCATGTTCATCGGGCCGCCCTTGGTCAGCACGTAGACGATGTTGAAGTCCGACAGGGTGAAGATCGCCGAGAACAGGATCACCACGCCCAGCACCGGCGTCACCAGAGGCAGGGTGATGTGCCAGAAGCGCCGGACTGGGCCGGCGCCGTCGGCTTCCGCGGCCTCGTAGAGCTCGCGCGGAATTGCCACGAGGCCGGCCAGCAGCGTGATGGCGAAGAACGGCAGTCCGCGCCAGACATTGACCAGGACCACGACGAACATCGCCAGGTAGGGGTCGGGCAGCCAGGGGATGTCGCGCTCGACCAGATGCAGGCTCTTCAGCGTCCAGTTCACGACGCTGTACATCGGCTCGAACATCCACCACCAGACCAGCGTGCTGAGCGCCGTGGGCACGATGAACGGCAGCAGGATGGCGCCGCGGATCAGGCGCTTGAAGCGCGTGATGCGGAACAGCAGCAGGGCGAGCGCCATGCCGAGGACGATCTTGGCGGTGAGGGCCGCGGCGGTGAACACGAAGGAGTTCTGCAGCGTCTGCTGGAAGATCGAGCTGGAGAACAGCCGCTCGAAATTGCCCAGCCCGACGAAGCCGCCGGCCGTGCCGACGCGGGCGTCGCTGAGGCTGAACCACACCGAGAGGACGAAGGGATAAGCGACCAGGAAGGCCAGCAGGAGGAACGCCGGCGTGATGAACCACCAGGCTGCCTGCGTGTCGCGTGCCAGGAAGGGGGCCCGGCGACGGCGCGCAGCCGACCGCGCCTCATCCGCTTCGGACGCGGCCAGATCGAGATCGGCAGTTTTGAGCGTCATCGGCGCGCCTCCGACCCAACAAAGTTGGACGCAAGCTACCTACGCGACTGCTACCACCACTTTTCCAATAAGGGCGAGCATAGCCCTCTCGCTGGGGGCGCGCCACTAGCGGCGGAGTAAAACTCCGCCGTAAGTGGCGCGATCATCTGTTGCCTCGACGAAGACGGGCTATCTGGCCTTGCGTGAGATCATCCACAAGGCGCTGCAGCAGGCGGACGAGCTCGCTCCTGTCCTTCTTGCTCCATTTGGCGAAGAAGGGGCCGAACAGTCTTTCGCGGGCGGCATCGAGCGCGGCCGTCATCGACCGGCCCTTGGCCGTTATCGCCACCTCGCGCACGCGCTGATCCGAGCGGCCGGGACGGCGGACGGTCAGTCCCAGCTTCTCGAGGCTGGCGACTTGGCGGCTGACGGTCGAATGATCGCGGCCTGACGCTTCGGCGAGCTCGACGATGCCGATCGGTCCGCGTCGCTCGATGCGCACCAGCAGGGGAAACAGCGCCCGGTCGAGTCGGATGCCGGCCTCCTGGATCAGCGACCGGTCGGGCTGCGGCCGGTTCATGAAGGCCATCAGATCGATCAGGGTCTCGTGCAGCTGGCGGAGGTCGGTTTTCATTATGTGCATTATACACATTTCTGCTTGACGGCGTCTAGCGCCGTTCCAATATGTGTATTATGCACACAGACGTCCTGGTTTGCGGCGCCGGCGCCGCGGGGCTGACCTTGGCGATCGATCTTGCGCGACGGGGTGTTTCCTTCCGCCTGATCGACCGGTCCGACCGGCCGTTCCCCGGATCGCGCGGCAAGGGCGTCCAGCCGCGCAGCCTGGAGCTGTTCGAGGACCTGGGGTTGCTCGACCGCATGGTCGCGTCCGGCGGGCCCTATCCGCTGTTGCGGACCTATGACGGCGAGACGTTCAAGGACACCGCCATGATGGAACGGCGTGTGCCGACGCCGGCAGAACCTTACGGCGAACCCTTGATGTTGCCGCAGAACATCAACGAGACGCTGCTGCGCGAACGCCTTGCCGAGCTCGGGCACTACGTGTCGTCCCAGTGCGAGCTTCTGGGCTTCGAGCAGGACGAGCAGGACGTGACGGCGCGGCTGAAATCCGCCGCGGGCGAGGAGACACTTCGGGTCCGCTACCTGGTGGGCGCCGATGGCGGCCGCAGCCTGGTGCGGCACACCCTGGGCATCGACTTCCCTGGCGAGACCCTGGCGGGGCGGGCGCTGGTCGCCGACATGGTCCTGGAAGGCCTGTCGCGCGATCGCTGGCATCGCTGGAATGCCGTGGGCGGCGGGCATGTCTCGATCTGCCCGTTGGGCGGCACCGAGCTGTTCCAACTGCAGGCGGGGATCGTGCGGCCGGGCGAGCCCGATCTGTCTGTGGCGGGCGTCAATCGCCTGATCGCCGAGCGCACCGGTCGCAGCGACATCGTCGTGCACAAGGTCCAGTGGTCGTCGGCCTACGTCATGAACGTGCGCCTGGCCGATCGCTACCAGGTCGGTCGGGTGTTCCTCGCCGGCGATGCCGCGCACGTGCATCCGCCGACAGGCGGGCAGGGCCTCAATACCAGTGTGCAGGACGCCTACAATCTCGGCTGGAAGCTGGCTGCAGTCCTGGCCGGTGCACCGCCGGCACTGCTCGCGACCTACGAAGCGGAGCGACGCCCTATCGCGGCGCACGTGCTGGGCCTGTCGACGAACCTGCTGCGCGCCGCTCGCGAACGCGGCGAGATGCGTCGCGGCCGCGACACGCAGGAGCTGGATATCGGTTATCTCGAGTCGCCGCTCGCCCTCGATCTGCGCGGACGCTCGGGGCGCCTACGGGCGGGGCAGCGTGCGCCCGACGCGGTCTGTCGTGGCGCCGGCGGCCAGCCGGTAAGGCTTTTCGACCTGTTCCGCGGGCCTCATTGGTCGCTGCTGGGCTACGACGTCGACCGGCACGCGCTCGGCCATCCGCGCGGCGGCCTGGTCACCCATTCGGTCGGCGAGCGGGGCGACATCGTCGATGCGAATGGCCATGTCCGCGACGGTTACGATCTGTCGCCGGGCGATTGCGTGCTGGTCCGACCGGACGGCTTTGTCGGCGCCATCTTTGCCATCGGCCAGATTGCCAAGATGGAGCGCTATTTCGCCGACGTGGGGTTGAGCGGTCGTCCAAGCTTGTGAGCTGGCAAAGCCGGTCAGGCGATGGCATAAGCCGCCGCCCGACCCCACCCGGATACCACGATGAACCCGTTCTGGAGCCAGATCGTTCGCGCGCTTTCGCCCTATGTGCCGGGCGAGCAGCCGCGCATCGCCAATCTGGTCAAGCTCAACACCAACGAAAGCCCCCTCGGCCCGTCGCCGCTCGCGCTGGACGCGATGCGCGCGGCCATGGCCGATACGTTGCGGCTCTATCCGGATCCCGAAGCGACGGAGCTGCGCACGGCGATTGCGGCGCACCACGGCGTGAAGGCCGAGCAGGTGTTCGTCGGCAACGGCTCGGACGAAGTGCTGGCGCATGCCTTCGTGGCGCTGCTGAAGCAGTCCAAGCCGCTGCTGTTTCCGGACGTCACCTACAGCTTCTACCCGGTGTGGGCGCAGTTGTTCGGCGTCGCTTTCGAGACCGTGCCGCTGGACGGCGAGATGCGCATCCGCGTCGAGGACTATCGGCGCGAAGCGGGCTCGATCGTGATCGCCAATCCCAACGCGCCGACCGGCATCGCGCTGCCGCGCGCCGAGATCGCCCGATTGCTCGACGAGCATCGCGACATCCCGGTGCTGATCGACGAGGCTTATGTCGATTTCGGCGGCGAGAGCGCCGCGCCGCTGATCGCCGATCATCCAAACCTGCTGGTCGTGCAGACGATGTCCAAGTCGCGCGCCCTGGCCGGCCTGCGCGTCGGCTACGCGCTGGGCGATATCGGCTTGATCGAGGCGCTGACCCGCGTGAAGGACAGCTTCAATTCCTACCCGCTCGGCCGCATCGCCCAGGCGGGCGCGACGGCGTCCCTGCGCGACGATGCCTACTTTCGCGAGACCTGCGCCAGGATCGTTGCCGGCCGCGAAGCGATGACGCGCGAGCTGACGAGGCTCGGCTTCGTCGTCCTGCCGTCGAGCGCGAATTTCGTCTTCGCCAGCCATCCGAACCAGGACGGGTCGAAGCTCGCGGCGGCGCTGCGCGAGCGCGCGGTGCTGGTCCGCCATTTCAACAAGCCGCGCACGGCGCCGTGGCTGCGCATCACCGTCGGTACCGAGGCCGACACAAGCCGGCTGATCGAGGCGCTGGTGGATATCCTGAAGTCGTAGTCTTCCGGACTACCGGCCTCTGGCCGGCTCATGTGGAGCGCGGACCTCCAGGTCCGCATCATGAGCATTAGCGGACCTGGAGGTCCGCGCTCCGAAGAGCATGAGCCGGCCGGAGGCCGGCGGTCGTGCGTCCGTGAGGACGCTTTGTCAGCATAGTGGGAGTCTGTGCCATGTGAAGTCACGCCACATGAATCCGAAGGTAACTGCGTGGTCCGCGAGGACTGGGTGGAGAGCAACCTTAGGCGAAGGGACAGCCTGCAGGATGACGAACCTGTTTCGGCGGTATGGAGTGGCGAGCCTGCGACTGCGTGGCGAAGCCTGGACCTCGGAGGAGGTCTGATCGCCGGTGCTGAAGTGACGAGAAGCGCCGATAGAGCCCATGATATGGCGCGACAACCAGGATGAGAGGCCAGCGTCAATCAAGATGAGGAGAGGCGGCCAGTTGTCGAGATGATTGTTT
>JAIEOV010000078.1 GCA_019750135.1 Reyranella sp.
TTCTTCGGCTCGAGCCAGCTCAGCCAGTTCATGGACCAGACCAACCCGCTGTCGGAAGTGACGCACAAGCGTCGCCTTTCGGCCCTGGGACCGGGCGGCCTGACGCGCGAGCGCGCCGGCTTCGAGGTGCGCGACGTGCATCCGACGCATTACGGCCGCATCTGCCCCATCGAGACGCCGGAAGGCCCGAATATCGGCCTGATCAACTCGCTCGCGACCTACGCGCGCGTGAACCAGTACGGCTTCATCGAGAGCCCGTACCGCAAGGTCGCCGGCGGTCGCGTCACCGACGAGGTCGTCTACCTGTCGGCGATGGAGGAGGGCCGCTACACGGTGGCCCAGGCCAACGCCGAGATCGACGCGCGCGGCAAGTTCGTGTCCGAGCTGGTGCAGTGCCGCAAGGGCGGCGAGTACATTCTCGGCCGTCCCGACACGATCGACTTCGTCGACGTGTCGCCCAAGCAGATCGTGTCGGTCGCCGCGGCGCTGATCCCGTTCCTCGAGAACGACGACGCCAACCGCGCGCTGATGGGCTCGAACATGCAGCGTCAGGCCGTGCCGCTGATCCAGGCCGAATCGCCGCTGGTCGGCACCGGCATGGAAGAGGTCGTGGCCCGTGACTCGGGCGTGGCGATCGCCGCGCGCCGCACCGGCATCGTCGACCAGGTCGACGCCATGCGCATCGTCGTGCGCGCCACG
Source organism: Reyranella sp. (assembly GCA_019750135.1). Classification (GTDB taxonomy): domain Bacteria; phylum Pseudomonadota; class Alphaproteobacteria; order Reyranellales; family Reyranellaceae; genus Reyranella. The sequence goes on from JAIEOV010000078.1 coordinate 700, forward strand.
GAGGATGTGGGTCCGAACCGCCCGGCGGTCGACATCTACAACCTGCTGAAGTTCCAGCGCTCCAACCAGAGCACCTGCATCACCCAGAAGCCGCTCGTGAAGGTCGGCGACCAGGTGAAGAAGGGCGACATCGTGGCCGACGGTCCGTCGACGCGTGACGGCGAGCTGGCGCTCGGCCGCAACGTGCTCGTCGCCTTCATGCCGTGGAATGGCTACAACTTCGAAGATTCGATCCTGCTCTCCGAGCGCATCGTGCGCGATGACGTCTTCACCTCGATCCACATCGAGGAGTTCGAGGTCATGGCCCGCGACACCAAGCTCGGCCAGGAGGAAATCTCCCGCGACATCCCCAACGTCGGCGAAGAGGCTCTGAAGAACCTCGACGAGGCGGGCATCGTCTATATCGGGGCCGAGGTGAAGGCGGGCGACATCCTGGTCGGCAAGGTGACGCCGAAGGGCGAGAGCCCGATGACCCCGGAAGAGAAGCTGCTGCGCGCCATCTTCGGCGAGAAGGCGGCTGACGTGCGCGATACCTCGCTGAAGGTGCCGCCGGGCGTCGAGGGTACGGTCGTCGAGGTCCGCGTGTTCAACCGCCGCGGCGTCGACAAGGACGAGCGCGCGCTCGCCATCGAGCGTGACGAGATCGAGCGGCTGGCCAAGGACCGCGACGACGAAAAGGCCATCCTGGAGCGCAGCTTCTACAGCCAGATCCAGGAAATGCTGATGAACCAGACGGTGGCCGGCGGGCTGAAGGGTCTGAAGCCGGGCACGCGCATCACCGACAAGGTGCTGGGCGAGTACACCCCTGGCCAGTGGCGCCAGATCGCCGTCAAGACCGACAAGAAGCAGAGCGAGATCGAGGCGCTGAACAAGCAGTTCGACGAATCGATGAAGCGCCTGCAGGACCGCTTCGACAGCAAGGTCGACAAGCTGCAGCGCGGCGACGAGCTGCCGCCGGGCGTGATGAAGATGGTCAAGGTCTTCGTCGCCACCAAGCGCAAGCTGCAGCCGGGCGACAAGATGGCCGGCCGTCACGGCAACAAGGGCGTGATCTCGCGCATCATGCCGCTCGAGGACATGCCGTACCTCGAGGAGGGTCAGCCGGTCGACATCGTGCTGAACCCGCTGGGCGTGCCGAGCCGCATGAACGTCGGGCAGATCCTGGAGACCCACCTCGGATGGGCCGCCGCCGGCCTCGGCAAGCGGATCGGCGAGATGGTTAACGGCGCCCGCGAGGCGTCGGTCGCCCAGGTCAAGAAGCACCTGCGCGACGTCTATGGCGAGAAGGCCTTCAAGGCCGAGATCCAGGACCTCGACGACGAGCAGACCATCGAGCTCGCCAAGAACCTCAGCCGCGGCGTTCCCTTCGCCTCGCCGGTGTTCGACGGCGCGCACGAGGGCGACATCGTCGGCATGCTGGAGATGGCGGGCCTCGACAAGTCGGGCCAGGTGACCCTGGTCGACGGCCGGACCGGCGAGCCCTTCGACCGCAAGGTCACCGTGGGCTACATCTACATGCTGAAGCTGCATCACCTGGTGGACGACAAGATCCACGCCCGGTCGATCGGCCCCTACAGCCTGGTCACCCAGCAGCCGCTGGGCGGCAAGGCCCAGTTCGGCGGCCAGCGCTTCGGCGAGATGGAGGTGTGGGCGCTCGAAGCGTACGGCGCGGCCTACACTTTGCAGGAGATCCTCACCGTCAAGTCGGACGACGTGGCCGGCCGCACCAAGGTCTACGAGGCCATCGTGCGCGGCGACGACACGTTCGAGGCGGGCATCCCCGAATCGTTCAACGTGCTGGTCAAGGAGCTGCGCTCTCTCGGCCTCAACGTCGAGCTCAATCAGCAGGCCAGCTAAGCGCTGGCCTGCCCCTCTCTTTCGCGAATTAGTCCAACAACTCTGTAGGACACAAGATGACCGACCTCATCAACGTACTGGGCCAGCCGCAGGGCACGCCGACCTTCGACGAGATCCGTATCTCGATCGCCAGCCCCGACCGCATCCGCGCGTGGAGCCACGGCGAGATCAAGAAGCCGGAGACCATCAACTACCGTACGTTCAAGCCCGAGCGTGACGGCCTGTTCTGCGCCCGCATCTTCGGACCGATCAAGGACTACGAGTGCCTGTGCGGCAAGTACAAGCGCATGAAGTTCCGCGGCATCACCTGCGAGAAGTGCGGCGTCGAGGTGACGCTCACCAAGGTGCGCCGCGAGCGCATGGGCCACATCGAGCTCGCCTCGCCGGTGGCGCACATCTGGTTCCTGAAGTCGCTGCCCTCCCGCATCGGCCTCCTGCTCGACATGACGCTGCGCGACCTCGAGCGCATCCTCTACTTCGAGAACTACGTGGTCACCGAGCCGGGCCTCACCCCGCTCAAGTACCGCGAGCTCCTGAACGAGGAGCAGTACCTCAACGCGCTCGACGAGTACGGTGACGACGCCTTCCGCGCCGACATCGGCGCCGAGGCGATCCGCGCCATGCTGTCGGCGATCGACCTCAACGAGGAGCGTCCGCGGCTGCGCGAGGAGCTGCGCGAGACGACCTCGGAGGCCAAGCGCAAGAAGCTCGTGAAGCGGCTCAAGCTCTGCGAGAACTTCATCGAGTCCGGCGCCCGTCCGGAGTGGATGATCCTCGAGCTGGTGCCGGTGATCCCGCCCGAGCTGCGCCCGCTGGTGCCGCTCGACGGCGGCCGCTTCGCGACGTCGGACCTGAACGACCTCTATCGCCGCGTCATCAACCGCAACAACCGCCTGAAGCGCCTGATCGAGCTGCGCGCGCCCGACATCATCGTGCGCAACGAGAAGCGCATGCTGCAGGAGTCGGTCGACGCCCTGTTCGACAACGGCCGCCGCGGCCGCGTCATCACCGGCGCCAACAAGCGCCCGCTGAAGTCGCTCTCCGACATGCTGAAGGGCAAGCAGGGCCGCTTCCGCCAGAACCTGCTCGGCAAGCGCGTCGACTACTCGGGCCGATCGGTCATCGTGGTCGGTCCGGAGCTCAAGCTGCAGCAGTGCGGCCTGCCCAAGAAGATGGCGCTCGAGCTGTTCAAGCCGTTCATCTACTCGCGGCTCCAGGCCTACGGCATGGCCAACACCATCAAGGCCGCCAAGCGCATGGTCGAGAAGGAGCGGCCGGAAGTGTGGGACATCCTCGAGGAGGTGATCCGCGAGCATCCGGTGCTGCTGAACCGCGCCCCGACGCTGCATCGCCTGGGCATCCAGGCGTTCGAGCCGGTGCTGATCGAAGGCAAGGCGATCCAGCTGCATCCGCTGGTCTGCACGGCCTTCAACGCCGACTTCGACGGCGACCAGATGGCGGTCCACGTGCCGCTGTCGCTGGAAGCCCAGCTCGAGGCCCGCGTGCTCATGATGTCGACCAACAACATCCTGAGCCCGGCGAGCGGCAAGCCGATCATCGTGCCGTCGCAGGACATCGTGCTCGGCATCTACTACATCACGCTCGAGCGCGAGGGCGAGGCGGGCGAGGGGTCGCTGTTCTCCGACATCGGCGAGCTCGAGCATGCGCTGCACAGCCGCACGCTCTCCATGCACGCCAAGATCAAGGGCCGTCTCGAGGTCTATGACGACAAGGGCGAGCTGGCGAGCCGCGTGGTCGAGACAACGCCGGGCCGCATCCTGCTGGCGCAGATCCTGCCCAAGCATCCCAACCTGCCATTCTCGCTGATCAACCGTCTTCTCACGAAGAAGGACCTGCAGAACGTCATCGACTCGGTCTACCGCCACTGCGGCCAGAAGGAGACCGTGATCTTCGCCGACCGCCTGATGGGCCTGGGCTTCTATCACGCCTGCCGCGCCGGCATCTCCTTCGGCAAGGATGACCTCGTCATCCCGGCTGCCAAGGTGAAGCTGGTCAGCCAGACCACGAAGGAGGTCAAGGAGTACGAGCAGCAGTACCAGGACGGCCTGATCACCTCGGGTGAGAAGTACAACAAGGTCGTCGACGCCTGGTCGCGCTGCTCGGATCGCGTGGCCGAGGAGATGATGAAGGGCATTTCGACGCCCATCGCCAACAAGCCGGTGAATTCGGTGTGGATGATGGCGCACTCCGGTGCGCGCGGATCGACCACGCAGATGAAGCAGCTCGCCGGCATGCGGGGCCTCATGACCAAGCCCTCGGGCGAGATCATCGAGACGCCGATCATCTCGAACTTCAAGGAAGGCCTGTCGGTCCTGGAGTACTTCAACTCCACCCACGGCGCCCGCAAGGGCCTGGCCGACACCGCGCTCAAGACCGCCAACTCGGGCTACCTGACGCGGCGTCTGGTCGACGTCGCCCAAGACTGCATCATCTTCGAGGAGGATTGCGGCACCACGAACGGCCTCACCATGCGTGCGGTGGTCGATGGCGGCGACGTGATCGAGCCGCTCTCCGAGCGAGTCCTCGGCCGCGTGGCGCTCGACGACGTCGTCGATCCGCTGAACGGTACCGTGTTGTGCAAGGCTGGTGACCTGATCGACGAGGTCGGGGTCGAGCTGATCGAGAAGGCGGGCATCGAGGAGATGCGCATCCGCTCGGTGCTGACCTGCGACACCAAGACCGGCGTCTGCGGCAAGTGCTACGGCCGCGACCTGGCGCGCGGCACGAAGGTCAATATCGGCGAGGCGGTCGGCGTCATCGCCGCCCAGTCGATCGGCGAGCCGGGCACCCAGCTCACCATGCGTACCTTCCACATCGGCGGCGCCGCCCAGCGCGGCGCCGAGCAGTCGAACATCGAGGCGAGCCACGACGGCCACGTCCAGGTGCGCAACCGTAACGTCGTGGTCAACAGCGCCGGCGTGCCGGTCGTGATGGGCCGAAACACCGAGATGGTGCTGATCGACGGCGCCCAGCGCGAACGCGCCAAGCATCGCGTGCCTTATGGCGCGCGCTTGCTGGTCGACAACGACATGCCGGTGACCAAAGGCCAGAAGATGGCCGAATGGGACCCGTACACCCTGCCGATCATCACGGAGAAGGCCGGCAAGGCCGTCTACGTCGACCTGGTCGAGGGCGTGTCGATGCGCGAGGTGATCGACGACTCGACGGGCATCTCCAACCGCGTGGTCGTCGACTGGAAGGGCCAGCCGCGCGGCGGCGACCTGCGTCCGCGCATCGCCATCCACGACGCCGAGGGCAACCCGATCATGCTGGCCAACGGCCAGGAGGCTCGGTACCTGCTGTCGATCGACTCGGTCCTCTCGGTCGAGAACGGCCAGGAGGTCCATGCCGGCGACATCCTGGCGCGTATCCCGCGCGAGGGCGGCAAGAACCGCGACATCACGGGCGGCCTGCCGCGCGTGGCCGAGCTGTTCGAGGCGCGCAAGCCCAAGGACTTCGCGATCATCTGCGACATCGCCGGCCGCATCGAGTTCGGCAAGGACTACAAGAACAAGCGCCGCATCCTGATCGTGCCGGAAGGCGAGGATGCGGAGCCGGTCGAGTACCTGATCCCGAAGGGCAAGCGCATCGCCGTCCAGGAAGGCGACTTCGTCGAGCGCGGCGATCTCCTGATCGACGGCAACCCGGTGCCGCACGACATCCTGCGCGTGCTGGGTGTCGAGAAGCTGGCCGAGTACCTGGTCAACGAGATCCAGGAGGTCTATCGACTGCAGGGCGTGAAGATCAACGACAAGCACATCGAGACGATCGCTCGTCAGATGCTGCAGAAGGTCGAGATCACCGATCCGGGCGAGTCGACCTTCCTGATCGGCGAACAGGTCGACAAGCAGGAGTTCGACGCGGAGAACGCCAAGCTCGTGGCCGAGAAGATGAAGGCTGCCAAGGCCGATCCGGTGCTGCTCGGCATCACCAAGGCGTCCTTGCAGACCAAGTCGTTCATCTCGGCGGCGTCCTTCCAGGAGACCACGCGCGTGCTCACCGAGGCGGCCGTCTCGGGCCGTGTCGACACGCTGCAGGGCCTCAAGGAGAACGTCATCGTCGGCCGCCTGATCCCGGCGGGCACCGGCGGCGTCGTGAACCGCCTGAAGGCGATCGCTGCCCAGCGCGACCGCGCCATCCTGGCCGCCGGCAACGACGGCGAGGACCAGCCGGTCCCGACCCTGGAGCAGGAACACGCGGCCGACGACTGATCGGCTGTAACGTTTCGAAGGGAAAGGCCGCCTCCATCCAGGAGACGGCCTTTTTCTTTGGGCGGCCGCTGCAGACTGGAGACGAATGACCGACAAACCTGAAGAGGCGCCGCGTCGCCTCCGGAGCACAACCCATCGTTTGTTGCGCGGCAGTCCGGATGGCGGGAACAATGGCGGCATGCCGCCGGACCTCGACATTCGCGTGAAGGCCCTTGAAGCCAGGACTTCCGAGATTGGCCTCGACGTGAGGGGCCTGATCAAGGACGTCGCCAAGATCAAGGGCAAGATCTCTCAGATGCCGATGACGTTTCAGATGCAGGCTTGGTTCGTCGGCGTGTCGCTGGGCCTCGTCGCTCTGGTCTTCGCGGTCGCTCGCGCCCTCAGGTAGCCCCGTTCATTCACCGCGCTTTGCTTCGTCGGCTGCGATGTTCGGGCGCGCAGATGCTTCAGTGGAGCGCGCCAACCACGCCTCCTTCTCGATCAACCAGACCATGCGTCGGCCGTCGCCGCTTACCGAACGGAAGGGCTCGAAGCCGACCAGGCGTGCCCCCTGCCTTTCCTTGACGCGGGCAGAGGCGCGGTTGGGCTCGGCGTTGCTCACCCAGAGGTGGGGCCAGTCGAGGTCGTGGAAGGCGTAGTCGGTGACCCGGTCGGCAGCCTCGGTCATCAGGCCGCGGCCCTGGAATTCCGGGTCGAGCCAGAAGCCGCGCATGTCACGGCTTTGCCCGTCGTCGGGCCAGAGGTTGATGCTGCCGATCAGCTCGCCCGGCTCATCCTTCAGCCGGATCGCCCAATGGTGCTTCTCGCCGCGCGCCATCTCGCCCTGGCAGGTCTCGATGAAGCGGATGGCACCGTCAGCGGGATAGGGCCAGGGCACACGCGGGTTCAGGTAGCGCACGATCTCCCAGTGCGGGAATCGGCGCTGGATGACCGGGGCATCCGCCGGCACGAGGGGACGCAGGATCAGCCGCTTCGTCTCCAGGACCGGTGTCGGCGGAAGGGGCTTTGGGGGGATCGTCATGTCAGGTCTCGCTTTTGCGTTGCCGCAGGAGCGGGACCTAAGACAGCCCCGCGCCAGAAGCGGCGGGGCTTGGAGGTCGGCTATTGGATCAGATGACCACGCGCGCGACGGCTCCCGCCCCGAAAGGCGGCTTGCAAGCCGAGGTGTAACCGGTCGCGTGGTCCAGCATGGAGCCGCCATAGCGCGCCGGCGCGGCGGCGTAAATGGCGGTCTGATGGCGCCGGGAAGCTCAGGGGCAAGGTGAGCGGACGCTGCAGACCAAAGTTATTGACCGAACTATACTTTGGTTATATTATCGCTCGGTCGCGCCCGTCCGCGCACTACCTTGACCGCAGCCTTCGGAGCAATTTAGCCGGCCCATCCTAAAAGTACGATAGGGCACGCTACAATGCGACATGTACCTGAAACAACTAGATATTTCGGTTTCCTCGGCCGACATGGCTATCCGAACATTCGCTCTGATTTCCGTCCGGATGCTTCCGTGGTGCTTCCGCGGAAGCAGTCCCTCTTCAGCGGAGGGAACGCCACATGACAAAGCTGACCAAGCGGACCGTCGATGCGGCCGACGTCTGTGAAAAGGATTATTTTATCTGGGACGATGAGCTGCCTGGTTTCGGCCTGCGCGTGTTTGCTTCTGGCAAGCGTAGCTACCTGATCCAATACCGTGCCGCCGGACGGACCCGGCGCTACACCATCGGCCTGCATGGCGTGTGGACGCCGGAGACAGCCCGGCAGGAAGCCAAGATTCAGCTCGGACGCGTCGCGCGTGGCGACAACCCCTCCGAAGAACGCCAGCTCGATCACAAGGCGATCACGGTTAAGGAGCTTTGCGCCCTCTATGTCGCCGATCTGAATGCGGGCCTCATCCTCGGGAAGGGCGGCCGTCCGAAGAAGCCTACAACGGTCATCACCGACACAGGCCGTATCGATCGACATATCATCCCGTTGATCGGTACGCGACGGGTCAAGGATCTCACCAGTGTCGACATCAACAAGGTCTTGAAGGACATCATGGCCGGGAAGACGCGCGTGTCCGTCAAGACGAAGAAGCTGCGCGGCAAAGCGATCGTGCGCGGCGGCGCGGGCACGGCGACCCGGACGGTCGGGCTGCTGGGCGGCATCCTCACCTACGCAGTCGAGGCCGGGATCATCGACCGCAATCCTGCGCACGGCATCCGCAAGCCGAAAGACAACGTGCGGAACCGTCGCCTCACTCAAGCCGAATATCGCGCTCTGGGCGAGATGCTGCAGGAGGCCGCCGAGAACGAGAAGTTTGCCATGACGGTCGACATTATTCGCCAGATCGCCCTGACCGGCTGCCGCCGCACGGAAATGATCAAGCTGATGTGGACCGAAGCCGATACAGAGGGCAGTTGCCTGCGGCTGGTTGATAGCAAGGAAGGCGCGTCGATCCGGCCCATTGGGCTGCCCGTGGTCGAGTACCTCGAGGAGCGGCGCAAGGGTCAGACGAGCACCTACGTTTTCCCCGGCCAGGGCGAGGATAACGCCTTCGGCAGCTTCCCGAACCATTGGGAGCAGATTTTCAAAGACTCGCCACTCGCCGGTGTGACGCCGCACGTCTTGCGCCACAGCTTCGCCAGCATCGCGAATGACCTCGGCTTTACCGAAGTCACGATCGCCGCGCTCGTCGGCCATTCTAAAGGTTCAGTGACGAGCAAATACATCCACACGCTCGACACGGCGCTCATCATGGCCGCGGATACGATCTCGGGCTACATCCAGGGGCTTCTCGACGGCAAGGAGTTCAAGAAGACCGCCTATGCGCTTGACCGGGATTC
>JAIEOV010000128.1 GCA_019750135.1 Reyranella sp.
AGGCAGCGCGTCCTGGTGGTCATCCTAAGCGTCGTCCTGATCGTGGGCGGGCTGTTCGCCTATCGCGTCCTCAATATCGAGGCCTATCCCGACCCGGTGCCACCGCTGGTCGACATCGTAACGCAGAACCGCGGCCAGTCGTCGGAGGAGATCGAACGCTACATCACCATCCCGATCGAGGTGCAGATGGCGGGTTTGCCCAACGTGCAGACGATCCGCTCCATCTCGTTGTTCGGCCTGAGTGACGTCAAGGTGCAGTTCACCTACGACCTCACCTACCAGCAGGCCTCGCAGCTCGTCATCAACCGCCTGTCGCAGCTGAGCCCGCTGCCCAACGGGGCGCAGCCCTCCATCTCGCCGGTCAGCCCGATCGGCGAGATCTTCCGCTACCGCGTGGTCGGCCCGCCGGGCTATTCGGTAGCCGACCTCAAGACCATCCAGGACTGGATCCTGCAGCGCCGTTTCAAGGCGGTGCCCGGCGTGATCGACGTCACCGGCTGGGGCGGCAAGACCAAGACCTACGACATCACCGTCGATCTGGACCGGCTGTTGGCCCATGGACTCACTCTTAAGCAGGTGCTGGACGGGCTGAACAACGCCAATATCAATGTCGGCGCCAATACCGTGAATATCGGTCAGCAATCGGCGATCGTGCGTTCGGTCGGCCAGATCCGCACCATGGACGACGTCCGCAACACCATGCTGACATCGCGCGACGGCACGCCGGTTCTGGTCTCCGATGTCGCCACGGTCGCGGTCGGCCACCAGCCACGGCTCGGCGTCGCCGGCCAGAACGAAGACGACGACATCGTCCAGGGCACCGTGCTGATGCGGCGCGGCGCACAGACGACGCCCACCCTGCAAAGTGTGCTGGCCGAGGTCGGCAAGATAAACTCGTCCGACATCCTGCCGCCCGGCGTTCGCGTCGAGCGCATCTACGACCGCAGCATCCTGGTCGACATCACCACCCATACCGTGCTGCACAACATGGTACTGGGCGTGCTGCTGATCTTCCTGATCCAGTGGCTGTTCCTGGGCGACCTGCGCAGCGCGCTGATCGTGTCGGTGACCATCCCGTTCGCGCTCCTGTTCGCCGTGGTGATCCTGGTCTTGAGTGGCGAATCGGCCAACCTGCTGTCGATGGGCGCCATCGATTTCGGCATCATCGTCGACGCCACCGTGATCATGGTCGAGAACATCTTTCGCCATCTCTCGGAAGCCGGCCGCGGCGTGCCGGCGCGCCATGGTCGCCCAACGCCAGAAGGTCTCAGCGGCAAGGTCGCCACGATCTTCCATGCCTCGACCGAGGTGACCAAGGCGATCTTCTTCTCCGCCACCATCATCATCGCGGGCTTCGTGCCGCTGTTCACCCTGTCCGGCGTCGAGGGCCACATCTTCGGTCCGATGGCCCGCACCTATGCCTACGCCCTGACGGGTGGCCTTCTCGCCACCTTCACGGTCTCGCCGGCGCTCGCCGCCCTGCTGCTGCCGGACCGCGTCGCCCACGCCGAGACCTGGGCAGTACGCAAGCTCGCCCGGTTCTACGCCCGTGTTCGCGACATCGCGCTGGCGTGGCGCCGCGCCACTCTCGCGGCCGGCCTCGGGCTGGGCGCGCTCGCGGCCTTCGCCGGCAATACGATCGGCCTGGAGTTCCTCCCCAAGTTGGAAGAAGGCAACATGTGGATCCGTGCCGTCATGCCGGCATCGATCTCGCTGGAGGCCGGCAACGACTACGCCAACCGCATGCGCAAGCTGATCAAGAGCTTTCCCGAGGTCGAGACCGTGATCTCCCAGCACGGCCGGCCCGACGACGGCACCGATTCGACCGGCTTCTTCAATGCCGAGTTCTTCGTGCCGCTGAAGCCGTTCGACAGATGGCGCAAGGAGCTCGACAAGGAGGGCCTGATCGCCGAGATCGACGAGGCGCTGCGCAAGGACTTCCTCGGCGTCGAATTCACCTTCTCGCAGTACATCCAGGACAATATCCAGGAGTACGCCTCGGGCGTGAAAGGCGAGAACTCTGTCAAGATCTTCGGCAATGACCTCGAAACCCTGTCGAAGGTGGCGGGCGAGATAAGAAAGGCTCTCGCCGGCGTTCCCGGCGTGACTGACTTGGCGGTCCTCGCATCGCTTGGCCAGCCGACCATCCGCATCGATATCGACCGCGCCAAGGCGGCGCGCTATGGCCTGGCACCCGGCGACATCAATTCCACCGTCCAGGCGGCGATCGGCGGCGAGGCGGCGGGCGACGTCTATGAAAACGGCAGCGACCGGCATTTCCCAATGATGGTCCGCTTGGCGCCGCGCTATCGTGAGAACATGGAGGCGATCAAGCGCATCCCGATCGGCGTGCAGGGCATCAACGGCGTGACCCAGGTGCCCTTGAGCGAGGTCGCAACCGTGCAGCTAGTGTCGGGCGCATTCTATATCTACCGCGAGCAGCAGGAGCGCTACCTGCCGGTGAGGTTCAGCGTGCGCGGCCGCGACCTCGGCAGCGCCATTTTGGAAGCCCAGGAGCGCGTCGCCGAGCAGGTCAAGCTGCCGGGCGGCTACCGGATCGAATGGGTTGGCGAGTTCGGCAACCTGAAGAACGCCCTGCAGCGGCTCGCGATCGCCGTGCCGCTCGCCATCGGGCTGATCCTGCTGCTGCTCTACGTCAGCTTCGGCTCGTTGACCGACACCCTGCTGGCCGGTAGCGCCATGCCGATGGCGCTGATCGGCGGCGTGCTGGCGCTGTTCCTGGCCGGCATGCCGTTCAGCATCTCGGCCGCCATCGGCTTCGTCGCCCTGTTCGGCATCGCCGCCATGAACGGCATCATGGTCCTGGGCCAGTACAACCGCCTGATCGATGCGGGCCGCGACCGCGAGTCGGCGCTGAGCGAGACCTGCGCAGTGCAGATGCGTCCGGTGCTGATGACCTGCGTTGCCGCTTGCGTCGGCCTGTTGCCCGCGGCCTTCTCGTCGGCGATCGGCAGCCAGGTCCAGCGTCCGCTCGCCGTTGTGGTGGTGGGCGGCACGCTGTTGGCACCCTGCCTCTTCCTCACCGTCCTGCCGGCGGCGATCGGCCTGTTCTCGCGCCGGCATCGTGCGGTTGAGCCTGCGCCGGCCGGCGTGGCGGAGGCACATTGATGAGTCGTTCCTTTGCTGCCTGCGTGGCCCTCGCCGCGATGCTCGGCGGCTGCACCATCGGGCCGGACTTCCGCACGCCTCGGCCGCCGGACGCCGACCGGTACCTGCCCGACACCGAACCCCTGTATGGTGTCCGCTGGCATTCCCGTCGGCGAGGCGCAGCGGGTCGTGCAGGAACCTCGGCATTTCGCGGCCGCTCAACGACCTCATCGAGCGCTAATTCAAGGCAAACCCGGACGTCACGCCGCGGCGGCCGGATTGCGCGCGGCCCAGCAGGCCGCGCGTGCCCAGCGAGCGGCGCTGTTTCCCAGTACCAGGCGCCGACCAGCCTGTCTTCGCCGACCAACGACAACAGTTACATATACGGGCTGTTCACGGCCACGCTCGGCATTGCCTATGCTCCGGTGTCGGGGCGGCGTGCGCCGCGCCGCCGAGTCGGCGGAGGCCCAGGCGGAGGCGCAATGCTTCCAGCTCGAAGCGACCATCCCTGACACTTGCCTCCAACGTCGTCGTCGCCGGCATCGCTGCGCGCCCAGATCGACGCCACTCAACGCGTCATCGCTGCCCAGCGACGCTGAAGTACGAGGACATCTACCTCAAGGGCTACGCCGACGGCCGCGAGGCCAAGCTCGGCATCGCCCAATGGGTCGCCTTCTACAAGCATGCATTACAACACCCATCTGTCTATGTTGCTGAAGGGAAAGGCTTTTCTGATCGGGATGCGATCCCGCGGGGTACCGTGGGTTCCGCCGCGCACGCTGGATGATTGCCTGAGCTGTGCTTGTGGCCAGAGTGTCACGGCTGAAGATCCAAGGTCCGTCGGACAGAGGATGAGCAGCGTCGATCTCCCCGGCCTCCGCCGCCAATCGCAATGTTTTGGATGAGATGTGGAGAAGGCGAGCAGCATCGCTGAGATTCAGCCACGGCTCGATCCCGTTGTCTGCGGGCCTGTGCACCGGAATGTGGTGGTGAGAGCGCAGGGCCGTGACGCGCTCGCGCGTCCACCGATTGCCACGGCCGGTCAGTAACCCGTTCCTGTTGAGGATGCCGGCGATCAGGTCGTCGCTGGCGATCAGCACCAGCTGGCGCACGGCAGCGATCACGTCGGCAGGGGTGCTGTTGCGCTGGCCGCATCTTCTGAGGGGCAAGCGCAACTGGCTGTGAACCCCTCCGATCCAGTGAACGAACAGAACGATCTCGGACGTGTCTCGGTCGATATCGGCCACCACTTCGTGGATGACGGTACGGACGATGCGCTTCTTCAGCCGTTGATCGGTTGTCGGCGCAGTCCACACGGTCCTCAGATCGGTCGCGAGCGTGGCCAACGGCATCGATTCTGTCGTGGGCGTCGCCACGACTGCATCGTGTGAGGCAATCTTGCCTTCGATCTCCGACACGCGTGCGAGCGCCTTGTTCCAGCGCGCTTCCAGCTCGCCAGCCACCAGCCGGTTGGCTGGATCGGCAGCGTCGTACTGTCGGAAGGCGCGGTCAGCCTCATAGCGAACCGCCTCGAGATCGCGTGCAAGTGCCTCGCGCACTTGATCTCGCCGGTGTCCGGCCTCCTTCTCGGCAGCAACTGCAGCCTCGATCGCACCCGGTCCGACGACTGCCAGGAGGGCTTCTTCGATGGCATCGTCGACGCGCAGCCCACCAAAGGCAATGCAGCGCGGTTCGCCATTGTCCAGCCAGCCGCGGCTACAGCTGTAGCGCGGGATATCATGCCGCGCGCCGGTGTAGCGAAGCGTCAGCTTGCGACCGCAGCGGCGGCAGCGAAGCAGGCCGGCGAGCAGCGCATCACCGTGCTTGGGCGCGCCATGGTGCCGGCTGGTCGGAACATTGTCGCTGACCATCTTGCGAATCGCCTCGGCCTTCTCCCAACTGACGTAACCCTCATGGGCGTTGGGCATCAACGCCAGCCAATCAGCGCGCGCCTTGCGGCGCACCCGCACGCCAACCGCGAGGGTACCATAGTTCGCCGCCACGGCCGTCTTGCCGTAAGCATAGGCACCGCCGTAGATCGGGTTCGCAATTATCCGATGGATGGTGGCGTAGCTTGGACGTCGCCAAGCCGTCGTTCCATCGTTGCCTTTGGTGGGTAGTTCGAGGTCGTGCTCGTGGAACCACAACAAGGCTTGGCGGGCGCTGCCCAGTTCCAGCACCTTGTCGAAGACCAGCGTGATCGCCGCTTGGACGCGCCGATCCGGATCCTTCTCGTAACGGTCGCCGACCTTCACGAACCCGACCGGCGCACTGACCACGAGCTCGCCACGGCGCGCCTTCTCATAGCGCGCCGCCAGGGACCGCTGGTGCAGAAGATCAAGCTCGTACTCGTTGAGGCTGCCCTTCAGCCCGAGCAGCAGCCGATCGTTGCCGTGTCGCGGCGCGTAGACGGTCTTGTGGTCGATCAGCACGGTGTCGACCACGCGACACATCTCGATCAATTGCTGCCAGTCCCGGCTGTTGCGCGCAAAGCGCGAGACTTCACGGGCGCACACGGCTCCGACCTTGCCCAGGCAGACTTCGGCGACCATCCGTTCGAAGCCGGAACGCTGAACCGCGCCGGCCGCCGAGCGACCGAGATCGTCGTCGATCACTTCGATCTGCGACCAGCCCAGCGCCGCCAGGCGATCCCGCATGGCATACTGCAGCGCGCTGCTCTCGCGGTTGTGCAAGACCTGATGAGCCGACGATTGCCGCACATAGAGTAGCGCCTTGCGCTGCAGATGGTGGGGGCGAATCTTCTCAGAGATCATGGCTGTCCCCCGCGGCCGCGGTCCGCTGCTTGCGATCCACATGCTCCAGGATCAGGCGCCTCATCAGGCCGATCAGCTCGCTTGGTGCCTCGGCTGGAAGGGCCGACCATGTCGGTGCATCTCCGGCCGACCGCGGCCGGTTCCCGCCGAACAGGTCGAACTGCCGCGGCTCGCTGCGCCGGTCGCTCAATGCCTTTGTTCGGCGTCTCGTCATGCTGGCTGGCACCGGCCTCTCCCACATCTTCGTTGCGAGAGGTGTATGATGCGCCGCAAAGCGACCCGGTCGACGCCGTGGTGCATCTCCTCAGCGCATCCCGCAGAAGAGCCGACAGCGCGCAAAGCCCCGCCATGGAGACAGGGGGCTTTGTCGCCACAGCAAGGCAATCTCGACAGGCAGCTCGGTCGAACATCCAGGCCGGGAGTTCCAGCCGGCGGCCACCTCCTCCAGTCAACGTGCAGCGGAAGACGATGCCGTCCGAATGACTGACCGCCTCATGGACGGCCACCCGCAGACCAAACCAAGGATGCCAGCGATAAAGAACCTCACGGAACTCCGTCCCGTGGGCGTTCTCGAGTCCGATTGTACAACGAAGTTCGTCCGCATTCGAGCCTCGGCTATTTGACGCCCGCTGAGTTCGCCGCAAAGCTCCGACAGACCAACGCAGCTCCCGCTTCCGCAACGGGCCGGGACGCTGCGCGACATGGGGCTTCGCGCCCCGGCCCGTTGCAACACCGTCCTTGAAGGGACAAACGCAAGAGCAGGAGACGCCGGTTCTCTCAAGTTAACCGTGGTCCGAAGAATCAGGGCAGGTCACTGCCACTGCGCCGTAACGGGCGAGGGCCTCACGCAGCATGCCGCCGGCGAGCTTCACGCGTGGGCATTTGCGTTCGCTCTCACAGCATAGGATCAGGTCGACCTTCGCGCCGCGTGCGGCGAGCATCTGACGCAAGGCGTCGTGTACTTTGTCCAGTTCGGCGTGACTGAGGGCGCCGCGCGCCGGCTCCGGTTGGTTCGTGCAGAGGGCCACTTGAAAGCCGGCATTATTGAGTCGGGCGATAGCCTCCGCCGCGCCGGGTATCAGGGCCAGTGGGCCGGGACCTTCACGTTGGTTGGCCGATTGACCACCACAACACCGTCTCGTTAGGTGGGAAAGGGGCCATCACTGCGATCCGTACCCTTTGCCGGCAGCAGAAGACTGGCCAAGGACGGCGCTTAGGGTAGGGTGCCGGTGCTAAGGTGACCTCCCGAACGTGGCGGCACAACTCTGGACCACCAGATGTGCACCCGGTGCGCAGCAAAAATTCGACCTAGCCCAAGCGGAACACGGTGGACTCCTTACCTAGCTGCTTCTGCCGGCGGGCTGGTGTTCGTGCCAGTCGACCCCGGCATCTCGTTCTCGACTTTGCGACACGGGGCAGCATGAACCATAGCCCACCCAGCAACACGAGAAGCGCGCCGGCCACGCAGAGACTGGGGATGTTCTTACCGAGCACGAGCCAGGTAAGTAGGTAGGCGTCAATGGCAATTCCTACGGCTAGCGGGATCAAAGCCAAGGTCAGGAGGAGGGACGCCATATCCACGAACCGGCGCGTGATGCAGCCCCGCTCTGCCTGCCTGTGATAGGCGGCCGGCGTGATGATCAGGCCCATTGCCGATGCCAACAGGAGGAAGGCGACCAAGTGGAGGATTTGGCGATCCTCCGTCAGGTCCTGAAAGCGCTGGTTGAACACCGCGATTAGTTGGAAGCCCAATATGCCCTGCACGCCCGGCAAGACCATGCGCGCCTCGTCCGTCGCGTGAGTGGCCTCCTCTTCGAGCGTTTCCTCATGCAGGTCCTCCATACCCACCCTCCTTTGCGGCCCATGGCCGGCAACGTCCCGTGCTATGGGCAGTTCCAAGCCCGCAACCCCTCCATGTTAGCTTTAGTCATCAGACAAATTGCAAGCGCCGGGGCTGAGCGTCGGCCCGCGCGCCGACAACCACCAAGCCGCGCGACGCCAGGCGGATCGGTGTGCGCCGTGGCGCTCAAGCATCAGAGTACGACCCGCTACGACAGCAATCGCCGGACCGCTCCGAAACCTGTCTCAATCCGTCGAGACGGCTTCGCGGTAGGCGGCGGCATCGGTGGCGGAGGCTGCCGGGCCCGTCGCTTGTCACCTCAACGCGTTGCGGGCGCGATTAACCCTGTCGGCCGACGCCACACGGCGCGCATTGCCGAGCTTTCTCAGCGTGCCAAGTTCGATAGCGAGCTTTCTATTGCCGGAGGAAAACGAGTAGGTCAGACTAATTACTCGGCGGAGTCGCGAGTTGCAGCAAGGCGCACAATACGTGAGTGTGCGAAAGTGGACCCTTCAGGTGCCGCCGTCGGCTCAGATGGGCCGGACCGGAACACTCCCCTTGAGGAGGGGATCGGGAAGCCTGGATGCACTGCTTGCTGTCGCACAGCCTTACCTGGCGCTGGCGATGCTCCATGATGGTTCGTCGCGTCCTGACCATGGCGTGCTCTGCGCGTCCCATCCACTGCTCGCAGTCGAAAAGGAAATAAATCGGCTGGTAAGATCGGCAATTGCTCCGGACCGTCATCCGGGTCGCAGCACGCTGGCCGGGGCGCTGTGCCGGCAGGCGGAGGTTGTATCGATGCGCCCGCGCGTCCACTCTGCGCGGCCGCGCGATACTGGGCCTTCTGGACCAGACTTCGATATACCACCATGGCATGGATCGACCGGTAAATCAACCAGCTTTTCGCAACGTCTCCCGTCTATGGGTCGTTTCCCGCTTGAAACAATCGACAGGTGCGCCATGGGTTTGATGGATGTCTTAACGGGAATGCGCAATGGGCCGGGCGGCGGGCTGGGTGGTGGCGGCGTGGGCGGGGCAATGTCGCCGATCCTGATGGCTGCTTTGGGTTTGCTGGCCTACAAAGCAGTGAAGGGCGTGGGTAGTCAGCAAGCCCCGCCGACCAGTGCCGGCGCGTCCGCATCTGGTGGTGGTTTGGGCGATATCCTGGGGTCGCTCGGTCTCGGCGGCGCTGCGGCGCGCAGCACCTCAGGGACGGGATTGGTGGGCATCTTGAGCGGTGGACTGGGCGATCTGGTGCGGCAGTTTCAGAATGCCGGTAAAGGGGAGATCGCCGAAACGTGGGTCGGCACCGGCCAGAACAAGCAGATTGCGGCGCAGGATCTGGCAACAGTGCTCACCCCGGATCAAATCGAGTTCTTGACCAAGAAGACCGGCATGAAGCGGGAAGAGTTGCTGGCAGGGCTCAGCAACCAACTGCCCGAGGTAGTAGATGCGCTGACTCCAGAAGGTCGCATCCCGGCGCCGCACGAGTTTAACCGAACAGCCTAGCTGCGACGATGTTCAGCGGTCGGTCTACTCACGGGCTTTTGCGGGTTGGACCGTAACTATCACTGCGTCCCGCGCATTGGCTTACTGCGCGCCAAATTAACTAGTGATTATCCGGGCACCCGCCCACGAATATGGCGTGTCTCGTGTAGACCGTATTCATGATTGCATTAACGCTGGCATGCGGCGCGATGGCGGCCTGCGACGGCAGCCCCGTCGGCACGCCGTAGGGCGCCGTCTACAACGACGATGTCAACAGCAGGGCCGTAACCCCTCCAGTACGGGCACGGGTCGCGTCAACCCACTCCCGCCGGCAGCGGAAACGTGCAGTGCTAGCCCGGATATCTCACAGGTAAGAGGTGCATCGGAGTCCTGCCTCTGAGAAAGTTGTTTTGCGAGAACGACTTTC
>JAIEOV010000032.1 GCA_019750135.1 Reyranella sp.
ATGGGCGTGTTCATCTCGGCCACCACCAAGGTGGTCGACCGCGCCACCGGCCAGATCCATGTCGGCAAGGTGCCGCCCTATTCGGTGGTGGTGCCGGGCAATATCGGCGGCGGTCCCGACCGGCCTTCGACCTACTGCGCGGTGATCGTGAAGACGGTCGACGAGCGCACGCGCTCGAAGACCTCGATCAACGAGCTGCTGCGCGACTGACGCCATGATCGGCCAGGCGCTCCCCGAACGGTTGCTCTGGCGTGGTGATACTTTGCCCGATACGACCGGCCGCGTGGCGCTGCCGGCCGACGTGGAGCAGGAGCTCGACTGGCTCGTCGCGTCGCTCGATCGCGATCCGCTGCCGCTCCTCCTGCTGCGGCCTGGCGACTTCGCCCTCGACGCCTCGCGCGCCTTCATGCGCGAGGTCAAGCGCACCATCGACGACGGGCCGGGCTTTGCCATCGTCGATCGCCTGCCCGTCGAGCGCTGGTCGGCCGACAGCGCGCGGGCGGTGTGGTGGCTGCTAGCCTCGCTGGTCGCCCGACCGGTGGCGCAGAAGTGGGACGGCACGTCGATCTACGACGTCACCGATCTCGGCCGCCCGCCCGGCAACGGCGTGCGGCCCGACGTCACCAACGCCGAGCAGAACTTCCATACCGACAACAGCTACAACAACGTGCCGCCGCACTATGTCGGCCTGATGTGCCTGCGCACAGCAATGGAAGGCGGCGTGAGCGGCATCGTGAGCTTCGCCACGGCACACGAGGAGATGCGCAAGCGCCATCCCGAGCTGCTGCCGCGGCTGTATCGGCCGTTCTACTTCGACCGCCAGCGAGAGCATGCGCCCGACGACGTCATGACGACCCATCATCCGATGCTGGAAGATGAGGGCGGTCGGCTGATCGCCCGGCTGTCGCACTTCCAGGTGAAGAACGGCCAGAAGCTCGCCGGCGAACCGCTGGACAACGAGGGCGCCGCGGCCCTGGAAGCCTTCGAGGCCATCCTGAACGAGCCCGGCATGTCGGCGCGCTTCCAGTTCCAGCCCGGCCAGATGCAGATCATCGACAACCGCGCCCTCGGCCACAAGCGCACCGCGTTCCGCGACTGGCCGGAGGCCGAGCGCAAGCGCCTGCTCGTGCGCCTGTGGCTGCGCGATACGGGCAGCCGGGCTTATAACGGCTGAACCGCGCAACGCCTCAGTTTTGCATCGCCTGGAAGTTCGGGCACACGCCGCCCGACAGGCCGACAACCGATGGCAAGGCCTTCCCGGCATCATACCCCTTGGCGATCAGGCCGAAGACGTAGGGGTTCCATGTGTAGCCGCAATGCGCGGTGTCGGGACGCTCGACGTATTGGAAGTAGGTGGTATCGTTCGACACGATCACGTTGACGACGCGGAAGTCCTTCAGGTCGCCGGCGAGATGGCCGGCAACGATCCGGTAGCTGAGAAGATCGTTGGGATCGGAGAAGGCGACCACCGTCATCGGCTTGGCGGCCGGCGCGGCGTGGCGGCGGGCGCGGGAAATCAGGTCGAAGACGTCCCTGCTGTGGGCCCGTGTCGTCGTCTGCTCCAGCGCGACTTCCAGGGCGCGGTCCGCCGCCGACGTGCCGGCAACGTCAAGCAGCGGCAATTGATTGGCCACCATGTACATCATCCTGGTGGAAGCGAGGCTGGTCGCCAGCCGGGGAATCGACGTCTTGTCGTCGCTCTTCTCCGCCGCAGTCCAGATCGACAGGATGGCGTCGAAGACGAGCTTGCTACCCAGGCTTTCGGTGACGAAGGCAAGAGCGGCGGGCGAGGCGCCCTCCGGGACGTTGCAGGCCGTACCGTCGATGCGGCCGCCCATGGCCTCGCAGACGGCCTCCTTGGCCGCACGGCGTACCGTCTGCCCGTTGGCGCCGCCATAGACCACGACATCGGTCATGCAGTCATTGATCAGCCCGCGCTTCAATTCGCGGTTCAGCGACGCCCTCGTGTAGGGAAAGGTGCCGCCGTAGTCGGTGGAGTGGTCGTACGCCAGCGCCGCCTTGTAGGGAGCGGTCAACGGCGACCAAGTCAGGAACATCACGTCGATCGTCGACGACTTGAGCTTGATCCGATCGGTGCGCAGGGTCGCGCTGTGGTCAGCGACAGGGCGCACGCTCAGCGTTTCGGATGTGCCACCAATCGAGGCGGTCAGGCGTTTCATCCGATCGTCGACCCAGCTCGCCGGATGAGTGCACATGCCATGGGTCCACAGGACCTTGATCGAGGACGATGGCGGCAACGACTCGGCCAGGGTCAGCAGGCCATCGAACGTCCCGGAATCGTCAGCGGTCAGCTTCTCGACAACCGGTGTCGAGTAAGGCGTGTCGTAAGCGATCGAATGCGGCAGGTATTCCGTGGAAGCAAACGTCAGGATCCCCAGCCCGACGGCCCACGACGCGATACTCTTCACTGGCTCCTCCCCCGAGAAACCGAATGGCACCACTCAAGCGTGCACATGCAAGCATGGAAGGGCCACGCGTCCAAGGCGAAGGCGTCGACACTTTTGCAGACCTCGTCGCTGTTTTATCGACAGATCGGAAGCAGATCGGAAGAAGAACGTTCAGCCAAGGTGTCGCTTGAAGTCCGATTGTTTCTTCAGCTGCGCACCTTCTTTCGCCAGGATTTTTGCAGTCCGCTCGGGTGCAAAGCCCAGATCGACGAACGCCGGGCCGACATTGGCGACTTCGCTGTACTCCGCGATCTTGCCGTCACGCAGCTTCATCATCGACACGCCCTCGAAGCCGACACGCTTGCCGTTGGCCTCGGGCAGCAGCGAGACGTAGCTGAAGGTGTAGTACGCGTAGAGCATCTTGCCGTCGCTCACCGGCCGGTGCATGTCCCAGCGGAAGTCGCGGGCGGTGCGATGGAAGTGGTCGTCGATCATCTCGGCGATCCTCTGATGGCCCTGGAAGGCGCCGTAGAACACGTCGTGGTAGACGCCGTCCTCAGTGAACAAGCTGGCGAAGGCCTTGCCGTCGCGGCGCTCGACGGCCGAGCAGAATTCCTTCAGTAGCGCTGCCGTATCCATGATTCGTCCTCCCGATATAGCCGCAATCATGACTAAACTCGGCATTGCGGCAAGGAGGGCAGGAATGGGTTTCTGGATTTTCCTCGGCATTCTCGTGGTGATCGCGCTATGGGCGATCGCCGTCTACAACGGGCTGGTCGCCGGCCGGAACCAGGCGCAGACCGCCTGGAGCCAGATCGACGTGCAGCTGAAGCGTCGGCACGATCTCATTCCCAACCTGGTGCAGGTCGTGAAGGACGCCATGGGCTACGAGCAGGAGACGCTCACCAAGGTCGTCCAGGCGCGCAACGCCGCCGTCGCCGCCAGCGGCAACCCGGCGCAGGCCGGTCCGGCCGAGGCGTTGCTGACACAGGCGACGCGTGGACTGTTCGCCCTGGTCGAGAGCTATCCGCAGCTCAAGGCCAACGACAACGTCAAGCAGCTGCAGGAAGAGCTGACGACGACCGAAAACAAGATCGCCTTCTCGCGCCAGTTCTACAACGACTCGGTCAACGCCTATAACAATCGGCGGCAGAGCTTTCCCGCCGTGCTGGCGGCGGCATCGCTGGGCTTCGGCCCCATCGAGCTCTTCAGCATGCCCGATACCGAGCGCGAGGTTCCGAAAGTCGCGCTACGCTGATCCATGGCCAACACCACCGACTTCGTCGGCGCGCAGAAGGTCAACCGTCGCAACACGATGGTGCTGCTCGCCTTGCTGACGGCGCTGGCCGCGCTGGTCGGCTACGTGATCGGCTGGCTGCTGGAAAGCGAGGCATCGAACGCCGTCCCGCTTTTCAGCAAGGGCGGCGTGTTGATCGCCGGGCTGATGGCCGTGGTCAGCGTCGGCTGGAGCGGGCTGTCGCTCGCCTTCGGCGATAAAATGGTGCTGGCCATGGCCAACGCGAAGGAAATCGAAAAGTCCGACGCGCCGCAGCTCTATAACGTGGTCGAGGAGATGTCGCTCGCCGCCGGCGTGCCGATGCCCAGAGTCATGGTGCTGGAGACCGATGCGCTGAACGCCTTCGCCACCGGCACGAAGCCGGGCAAGGGCACCATCGCGGTGACGCGCGGCCTGCTGAATAGCCTCAATCGCGACGAATTGCAGGGCGTGGTGGCGCACGAGATGGCCCATCTCGCCAACCTCGACACGCGCTACATGGTGGTGGTCGGCGTCACGGTCGGCCTGATCGCGCTGATCTGCGACATGGTCCTGCGCAGCATGGCCTGGGGCCGCGGCAACCGCAGTTCGAGCAGCAGCAGCGACAGGAAGGGCGGCGGCGCCGCCATCCTGATCATCCTGCTGATCGTGGTCGCCATCCTGGCGCCGATCGCGGCCAAATTCGTGCAGATGGCGGTATCGCGCCAGCGCGAGTATCTTGCCGACGCCACGTCGGTGCAGTTCACGCGTAACCCCAACGGATTGATTTCAGCGCTGGGCAAGCTCGCCGAGAAGGCCGAGCCCTTCCCCGGAGTGAGCCGTGCCACGCAGCATCTCTTCATCGTCAACCCGGTGCAGACCTTCACCAGCAAAAGCTCGGCGCTGCTGGCCACGCATCCGGACATTGCCGATCGCATCGCTCGCCTGCGCGATCTGGGCGCTTAGTCTCTCCGCCCACGCCTTCGACCTGGAGGGCCACCGTGGCTCCCGCGGTCTCGCGCCCGAGAACACGCTGGCCGCCTTCCGCACGGCTCTTGCTCTCGGCGTGTCGACGCTCGAGACCGACATGGCGGTGACCAAGGATGGCGTCGTCGTGATCAGCCACGATGCTTACATCAATCCCGATCTCGTGCGGCTCGACGGCCAGTGGATCGCCACCGCCGGCCCGCCGATCCGCACGCTCGCGCTCGATCAGCTGAAACGCTACGACATCGGCCGTCTGAACCCGGCCAGCAAATACGCCCAGCAATTCCCCGAGCAGAAGCCGGCCGACGGCGAGCGCTTCCCGACGCTGGAAGAGCTGTTCGCCATGGCCGGGCCGGCCGTGCGCTTCAACGTCGAGATCAAGACCGATCCCGGCAAACCCGACCTCACGCTCGAGCCCGAGCGCTTCGCTGAGCTCGCGGTCGCGGCCGTCCACAAAAGCGGAGCCGCGGCGCGCACGACGATCCAGTCATTCGACTGGCGCGGCCTCCTCGCGTCGCGCCGGCTGGCGCCCGAGATCGCCACGGCGTGCCTGTCGATCGAGAGTCCCAACGTCGACACGGTGCGGCGCGCCAGCGGCCAGCCTTCCCCCTGGCTGGGCGGACTCGACCTCGCTGCCCACGGCGGCTCGGTGCCAAAGCTCGCCAAGGCGTCCGGCTGTGCGGTGTGGTCGCCCTTCTGGCGCAACGTCACGGCCGCGAATGTGAAGGAGGCCCAAGGTCTTGGCCTGAAGGTCCTGCCATGGACCGTGAACGATCCCGCCGACATGGCGGCGCTGATCGATATGAAAGTTGACGGCCTGATCACGGACTACCCGGACAGGGCGAAGCCGGTGATCGCGTCAAAAGGGCTCAAAATCCGCTGAGCGGGTTGACTCCCGTGATTCTGTGTTCTGTATACAGAACATGCGCCCATTCCTGCCCGAACCCGATCTCAGCGAAAAAGTCCACGACGCCGTCCTCGACGCGATCTGCTCTGGTGAGCTGAAAGCCGGGTCCCGCATCACCCAGGAGGAACTCGCCAACCAGTTCGGCGTCAGCCGACAGCCGGTCCTCCAGGCGATGATGCTGCTGCGGCGCGAAGGCTTCCTGATCGACGCCGGCCGCAAGGGCGTCTGCGTGGCGCCGCTCGATGTCCAGCAGGCCCGCAACCTCTATGTCGTGCGCGGCGCCCTCGACGGAGCGGCGGCGCGGCTGGCCGCGACCAACTACACGCCGCACCTGGCGCAGCGCGGCCGCAACCTGCTCGAGGTCGGCCGGCGCGCCGTGGCGAGCGGCTACGTGCCGTCGGTCATCGAGGCCGACATCGACTTCCATCTCTTCGTCTATGAGGCCTCGGGCAATCCGCTGATCGGCGAGACGGCCCAGCCGCACTGGCAGCATCTGCGCCGCGTCATGGCGGCGGCCCTGGGCGAAAGCGACCTGCGGGTTTCCGTGTGGGACGAGCACGAGGGCATCCTGCGCGCCCTCGAAGCCGGCTGTGCGCGGGAGGCCGAGGATCTGTGCCGCGGCCATGCCGAGCAGATGGCCGACATTCTCACGGGCCGCCTGAAGGCCGTCATTTCCCGCGCGGCCTGAGCCGCGCCACCACAAGCCAGGAGGAATGCCATGAAGCTCACCTCTGAGCAATTGAAGCGCTTCGACGAGCAGGGCTACCTGTTCTTCCCCAATTACTTCTCGGCCGAGGAGACGGCGATCCTCAAGGCTTCGGTCCCCGAGGTCTTCGCCCAGCGGCGCCAGGAGAACGTGCGCGAGAAGACCGGCGACGTGGTGCGTACCGCCTTCGCCGTGCACACCTATCATCCGGTGTTCGAGGCGCTGATCCATCATCCGCGCTTCGTCGAGCCGGCCGAGCAGCTGCTGAAGGACAAGACCTACATCCATCAGTTCAAGATCAACGGAAAGGCCGCCTTCGACGGCGACGTCTGGCAGTGGCACCAGGACTACGGCACCTGGAAGGCCGACGACGACATGCCCGAGCCACGCGCGATGAACCTCGCGGTGTTCATGGACGACGTGAACGAGTTCAACGGCCCGCTGTGGTTCATCCCGCGCAGCCACAAGAAGGGCGCGATCGAGGCCAAGCACGACCTCACCACGACGTCGTATCCGCTGTGGGTGATCGACAACGACACCATCGCCAAGCTGGTCGAGCAGGGCGGCATCGTGGCGCCCAAGGGCGGGCCGGGCTCTGCGATCTTCTTCCATGGCACGCTGGTGCATGGCAGCCCGCCCAACATGTCGCCGTGGGATCGCCAGATCATCTATGTGACCTACAACGCGGTCTCCAACGCCATCCGCCGCTTCAAGCGGCCGGACTACATCGCCCATCGCGACTTCACGCCGATTGATGCCTGGGAGGACGACGCCGTGTTGCGCGCCGCCCAGCGCAAGGCCGCCGCGGAATAATCAGGATCTCGGGAGGAAGAGGATGAGTCTCCATCGCATGCTGCTGGCGCGCGCGGCCGAGAACAAGCCGCTGCGCATCGGCGTGATCGGCGCCGGCAAGTTCGGCTCCATGTACCTGTCGCAGATCCCGACCACGCCCGGCATCCACCTGCTGGGCATCGCCGATCTCTCGCCGCCGCGGGCGCGGGAGAACCTGGCGCGGCTGGGCTGGAAGCCCGAGGTCACGGGCGCGGGCTCGTTCGCCGAGGCGCGCCAGCACGGCAGCACGCACCTCACCGACGACTGGCGCGCCCTGGTGAGCCAGCCGGACATCGACATCATCGTCGAATCGACCGGCGATCCGATCGCCGCGGTGGAGCACGCGCTGGAAGCGTTCAGGAACGGCAAGAGCGTGGTCATGGTTACAGTCGAGGCCGATGCCTTCTGCGGTCCTCTGCTGGCCCAGCGCGCGGCGGCGGCCGGCGTGATCTACAGCCTGGCCTATGGCGACCAGCCGGCGCTGATCTGCGAGCTGGTCGACTGGGCGCGCACCTCGGGCTTCGAGGTGACGGCGGCCGGCCGCGGCCACAAGTGGCTGCCGCACTACGCGCAATCGACGCCGGAGACGGTGTGGAAGTACTGGGGCCTGAACGAGGAGCAAGCCAAGCGCGGCGGACTGAACCCCAAGATGTTCAACTCGTTCCTCGACGGGTCGAAGCCGGCCATCGAGAGCACCGCCGTCGCCAACGCCACGGGGCTCACGCCGGCGCCGGACGGGCTCGCCTTCCCGCCGTGCTCGGTCGAGGACCTGCCGTTCGTCATGCGCCCGGCTTCCGAGGGCGGCCAGCTGCATCACAAGGGCCAGGTCGAGGTCGCAAGCTCGCTGGAGCGCGACGGCCGCGCCATTCCCTACGAAATCCGCAAGGGCGTGTGGGTCGTGTTCGAGGCGGCGACCGAATACCAGAAGAACTGCTTCGAGGAGTACATGCTGCAGACCGATCCGTCGGGCCGGTACTCGGTGATGTACAAGCGCTGGCACCTGATCGGGCTGGAGGTCGGCATGTCGGTCGCCTCGATCGGCCTGCGCAAGGAGCCGACCGGCTGCGCCATCGGCTTCCACGCCGACGTCATCGCCACCGCCAAGCGCGACCTCAAGCCCGGCGAGATCCTGGACGGCGAAGGCGGCTACACGGTCTACGGCAAGCTGTTCCCGGCCGAGAAGTCGACCGGCCTCGGCAGCCTGCCGCTCGGCCTGGCGCACAACGTGAAACTCCTGAAGCCGATCAAGGCCGGGCAGTCTCTGACCTACGCCGACGTTGCGATGGACGAGAGCCTGACCGCGGTGAAGCTGCGCCGCGAGATGGAAACGGCCTTCGCCCCAGCCGCGAGCAAGATCGCCGCCCAGTAGTCATCCAGCGCAGCGCGGCCCGCGGGCTACGCTGTCATGACTCCAGCAAGGGCCGTGTAGGTCTCTGTCCACGCGGCCTTCACCTCAGGCGTAAAGTCGGGGCCGAGGCCCTTCTCCAACGTCCATAGCAGCGCGGCGCCGACCGGCGCGTAGTGAGCGGCCGTCACGCCGTAGCCCTTGTGACGCTGGCCGAGGTCCTTCACCGCGGGGAGGATCGTGTCGAGCTTGTGCAGGCTGGCGACGGCCGTGCCCAGCATCGCCATCAGCTTCTTCTTCTGCTCGCTGAGATCCTGCGGGAACATCGCCCGCACCTCGGGTGCGATCTCGAACAGGCGGTCGTAGAACAGGTCGGCGGCGGTGCCGGCGATCGGCACGACCTTCTTGAAACTGGATTGCACGAGGTCGATCTGTTGCGGTGTCATCGGCGGCGGCTCCAAGCTGTTGGAGCGATGCTAGGCCGCGGAGCGCGTCGTCGGCTTGAAGGCTTCCTGAGGAGAGGCTGGTCTTTTCCTTGAGGTGTCATCGGCGGAGTCTCCCGGGCTGAGCACTCCGCGCCGCAAGTTCCGTGCCGCGCCTAGAGCGCGTGCTCTGGGTCCTTCGCCTTGTCGGCAGGCTTGCCTTCGGCCTCTTCGCGCTCCTTCTCCTTCCGGGCCTTCAGGAGCTTGCGCAGGATCATGTTGCGCTTGAGCGCGGAGATGTGGTCGATGAACAGGATGCCGTCGAGATGGTCGATCTCGTGCTGCACGCAGGTCGCGAGCAGGCCCTCGCACGTCATGTCCTGCTGCTTGCCGTCACGGTCGAGGTAGCGGACGGTCACCTTGGCCGGGCGCACCACGTCGGAATAGTGGTCGGGCACCGACAGGCAGCCTTCCTCGTAGCTCACATCCTCGTCCGAGGCCTCGACGATCTCCGGATTGGCCATGAACAGCGGGCCGGTCTTCACATCCTCGCGGTCGATGTCGAGCACGATGATGCGCTTCAGCTCGCCGATCTGCGGCGCGGCGAGGCCAATGCCGGGCGCGGCGTACATCGTCTCGAGCATGTCGTCCATCAGCCGGCGCACGCCCTCGTCGACGGCATCGACCGGCTTGGACTTCTTCTTGAGGCGCGGATCGGGCGCCGTGAGGATGGGCAAGAGAGCCATAATGCCTAAATATGCAGCGAAATCAGGCGATTCAAGGAGGTTACTTGCGAGTGACCATGGTGCCGAGGCCGGATTCCGTGAAGACCTCGAGCAGCAGGGCATGGGGCACGCGGCCGTCCATGATGACCGCCGCCTCGACGCCGGAGTTCACCGCGTCGATGCAGTTCTCGACCTTGGGGATCATGCCGCCCGAGATCGTCCCATCGGCGATCAGGGCACGCGCTTCCTCGATCGTCATGTTCTGGATCATGTTGCCGTTCTTGTCCAAGACGCCAGGCACGTCGGTGAGGAACAGCAGGCGCTTGGCGCGCATGGCGCCGGCGATGGCGCCGGCCGAGGTGTCGGCGTTGATGTTGTAGGTGAGCTCGTCGTCGACGCCGAAGCCGATCGGCGCCACCACCGGGATGACATCGGCGCGGCGCAGCTGCTCCAGCACCATGACGTTGATCTTGGCCGGTTCGCC
>JAIEOV010000152.1 GCA_019750135.1 Reyranella sp.
GCGATGATCCGCGAGTCGGGCAAGATGTGGGGCCCCGACGGCAAGCTGCACGACGTGATCGCCGCGATCCCCGATCGTTGCTACTCGACGCTGTACCAGGCCGTCATCGACGACTGCAAGGAGCATGGCGCCTTCGATCCGCGGACGATGGGATCGGTGCCGAACGTCGGCCTGATGGCGCAGCAGGCCGAGGAGTACGGCTCGCACGACAAGACGTTCGAGGTTGCCAGCGCCGGAACGGTGCGCGTCGTCGCCGAGGACGGCACGGTCCTGATGTCGCAGAAGGTCGAAGCCGGCGACGTCTTCCGCATGTGCCAGGTCAAGGACGAGCCGATCCGCGACTGGGTCAAGCTCGGCGTGCGCCGCGCTCGCCTGACCGGCGCGCCGGCGGTGTTCTGGCTCGACGCCAAGCGCGCGCACGATGCCCGGCTGATCGCCAAGGTCGAGAAGTACCTGAAGGACGAGGACACCAAGGGCCTGGACATCCGCATCCTGGCGCCGGTCGAGGCCATGAAGTTCTCGCTCGATCGCATTCGCCAGGGCCTCGACACCATCTCGGTCACCGGCAACGTGCTGCGCGACTACCTGACCGACCTCTTCCCGATCATGGAACTCGGCACGTCGGCCAAGATGCTGTCGATCGTGCCGTTGCTGGCGGGCGGCGGCCTGTTCGAGACCGGCGCCGGCGGTTCGGCGCCCAAGCATGTCGAGCAGTTCCAGCACGAAGGCTATCTGCGCTGGGATTCGCTCGGCGAGTTCCTGGCGCTCGGCGCTTCGCTGGAGCATCTGGCGCAGCGGACCGGCAACGAGGACGTAAAGGTCCTGGCCGAGACGCTTGATGAGGCCAACGGCAAGATCCTCGAGAACAACCGCTCGCCGGCGCGCAAGGTCGGCGAAATCGACAATCGCGGCAGCCATTTCTACCTGGCCCTCTACTGGGCCCAGGCGCTGGCCCGGCGCGACAACAGCACGGCCCTGTCGGCCCGCTTCAAGCCGCTGGCGAAGGCGCTGGAGGAAAACGAGGCCAAGATCGATGCCGAGCTGATCGCCGCGCAGGGCAAGCCGGTGGATACGGGCGGCTACTATCAGCCCGATCAGACCAAGACCTCGGCGGCGATGCGGCCGAGTGCGACCTTGAACAAGGCGCTCGCTGCTCTCTAACGCGGCGCCAGTTGAACCGCCCCGGGCGACCGGGGCGGCTTGCCAGTTTTTGAGGCCTAGAGGTTCATGCCAGGTTCTCGGCAAGGTCTGGTCGTCGCCCTGGCAATGATCGCGGGAGGCGTCCTGGCCTTCTTTGTCTTTCTCTTCTTCACAGGCGCTGATCCTGACGTGCGCCCGCTCAGCCTGTTTCAATGGATTGTCGGCGGGATGCTCATTGCCCCAGGCTTCGGCTACCTCATCAGGTGGAGACGACTGCAAGACAGTCAGCGAAGCAGCCGTTGACCAAACCCAAATGATAGTTGGTGGCGCTGATGGCTGCCGTACCGGCTGGGTCGTCTGCCGGCGCGCCGCCAACGGCACGTTGGATGTAAGAGTCGTGAAGACCCTCGCGGAAGCCTGCGAGGGTCTTTCCGTTTTGGCGGTCGACATGCCGATCGGCTTCGTCGACGTCCCGCGCCCGCCGCGGGCCTGCGAGGTCGAGGCACGCAAGCTGATGCCGGGCAAGGCGAGCTCGGTGTTCCCGACGCCCTGCCGGCCGGCGCTGGCCTGCACGACGCACGCCGAGGCCAATGCGCTCAGCAAGACGCTGGGCGTCGGCATCAACCAGCAGACCTTCCACCTCTTCCCCAAGATGCGCGAGGTTGACGAGCTACTGTGCTCGCGGCCGAAACTGAAGCGCATCGTCTACGAGGCCCATCCCGAGATTGCCTTCGCGCGCATGAACGGCGGCAAGCCGGTGCTGAGCAAGAAGCGCCAGCCCGACGGCTACGCCGAGCGCCGCAAGCTTTTGGCCAAGCACGGCTTCCCCTGCCCCGTCGACCGCCTCTCCGGCGCCGCCCGCGACGACATCCTCGACGCAATTGCCGTCTGTCGCACCGCGCTGCTCATCACCGAGCGCAAGGCCATGCGGCTTGGCCCTGCCAAGGCCCGCGACAGCCGCGGGCTGCCGATGAATATCTGGTACTAGCGCGGGATCGTCCCCGATCGATCAGGTGGAATGACTGGTCAGGAACGGCTGAGGCGACGATTCCGAGTCCGCAACGTGGCCCGTCCCTTCGCCGGCCGGCGCTGCGAACGCGGACGCCATGTAGTTCGTGAAGAGCGCCATGTCGGGTGTATCGGCTGAAGGCGCCACAAGGGAGGCGCCGATCTGCCCGCTCATATTGAGGTCCTGCTGGAAGATGCTCTCGAACGCCTTCAACTCCGCGCTCGCCCCTGCCATCACGGCGGTCTGCGACAGCCAGTTGCCGCCCGCATCGGTGTCCCACACAAGGTACTGATCGGCGGCGCCGTTCTTCCAGGCGACCTTGTAGCCGCCCCCAACCTTCTCGGCGCCGATCGGCGTCCATGCGCCGTCCTGGCCCGCCATATAGAGTGCGCCGGACATCCTGAGCTGGGGGCCCAGCGCGCTTCCCGTGGGCGACACGACAAAGACGTTTGCAATGCTGGCCAGGGTGGTCGACCCGAAGGTCTCGATGACGGCGCGGGGCGTGATGCCGCCGACGCCGTTGAGATTCTGATTGAAGCCGGGTTCGAGCGATTGGATCTCGGCGCTCGAGCCGGGTACCGGGGTGATCTGCGACAGCCAGTTGCCGGCGCCGTCGATGGTCCACACGGTGTATTCGTCGGCGGCGCCGTGCTTCCAGACGGCGAGATACCCGTTCCCGATCTTCTCCGCCCCGATCGGCGTCCACGTGTCGAACTGGCCGACGGTGACCGCGGCGCCGGACATCTTCAGTTGCGGACCGTTGACGCTGGTGTGGTCATGAAGAAAGTAGGTGTCCGCGAGCTGCTTCAGGTCGACCGTGCCGATCGCCTCGATCGTCGTCACGGCAGGGCCCACCGACCCATCACCGTTGAGGTCCTGGCTGTAGGTCGTCTCGAGCGACTGCATGGCGTAGGTGGTGCCCGACATCACGCCGCTCTGCGACAGCCAGTTGCCGCCGGCGTCGGTGTCCCACACGAGGTACTCATTGGCGGCGCCGTTCTTCCAGGCAACCTTGTAGCCGTTCCCCACCTGCTCGGCGCCGATCGGCGTCCACGCGCCGTCCTGGCCCGCCATATAGAGCGCGCCGGACTTCCTGAGCTGGGGCCCCAGCGCGCTGCTGATCGGAGACACGACATAGACGTTCGCAACCGCAGCCAAGGCGGTCGATCCGTAACCCTCGATGGCAATGCGGGGCGTGATGCCGCCGACGCCATTGAGGTTCTGGTTGAAGCCGGGTTCGAGCGATTGGATCTCGGCGCTCGAGCCGGGCACCGGCGCGATCTGCGACAGCCAGTTGCCGGCGCCGTCGATGGTCCACACGGTGTATTCGTCGGCGGCGCCGTGCTTCCAGACGGCCAGATAGCCGTTCGCCATCTTCTCGGCGCCGAGCGGCGTCCACGTGTCGAACTGGCCGACCGTGACGGCAGCGCCGGACATCTTCAGTTGCGGACCGTTGCTCGTGCCGTGGTCATAGAGGAAGTAGGTGTCTGCGACCTGCTTCAGGTCGACCGTGCCGATCGTCTCGATCGTCGTCGCCTTGGGCCCCACCGTCCCGTCACCGTTGAGGTCCTGGTTGTAGGTCGTCTCGATCGATTGCATGGCATAGGTGGTTCCCGCCATCGCAGCGGTTTGCGACAGCCAGTTGCCGCTGCCGTCGGTGGTCCATACGAGGTACTCGTTGGTGGCGCCGTTCTTCCAGGCGACCTTGTAGCCGCCGCCACTCGCTTCGGCGGCGATCGGCGTCCACGCGCCGAACTGGCCCGTAATGACGGCCGCACCGGACATCTTCAGTTGCGGACCGTTGCTCGTGCCGTGGGCATAGAGATAGAAATTGTTCGCGACCTGCTTCAGGTCGGTGGCGCCGAGCGCCTCGATCGTCGTCGTGACGACGCCCACCGTGCCGTCACCGTTGAGGTCGTAGCCGAAGGTCGGCTCGAGCGATTCCAGCGCGAAGCTGGTTCCCGACATCACGGCGCCTTGCGACTGCCAGTTGCCGTTGCCGTCGGTGGTCCACACGATGTACTCGTCGGCAGCACCGTGTTTCCAGGCGATCTGATAGCCGCCGTTGCTCTGCACGGAGTCGATCGGCAGCCACGTGTCGAATTGGCCCGGCGCGACGAGGGCGCCGCCAAAGCGCGGCTGCGGAACGGCAAGCTGGTCGGCCGTGATCGTCGTGCTGTTCTGGCCGTCTTCCTCCCCCAGCACGAACCCGTTGCCGGCGCCGATGGCGATTCTGTCGCGCAGGTCGGGCAGCGCGAAGGTGGTTTGCCCATTGCCGCCGTAGAACGTCCCCAGCAGGGCGAACAATGCGGTGTTCTGCGCGATCGACAGAAGGGTACCGTCGCAGCGAGCCCAACCGCTCGGGACGATGGTTCCGGCAAAGGCGACGATCTGACCGAGAAACGGTGTCGTGGGATCCTGGCCGCCGCCCTGCGACGGGAAGATGCCCTGCAGCGCAATGATATACTGGAGCGACAGCGACGGCTGGCGATTGTCGAACGGCGTCACCGGGCCGCCACCCGCGGTGGGTGCCTGTCCGTTCACCAGGTTCACGTTCGCCTGCCCGACCTTCGTTCCAATGGGCGTCGCGGCCGAGGCGCCGATGATGTCGCGGCCGCGCAGGTCGGGAAGCGCGAAAGTGGTGACTCCGTTGCCGCCGTAGGTCGTCCCCAGCAGCGAGAACAATGCCTGGTTCTGCGCGATCGACAGCAACTGCCCGTTGCAGGCCACGTAGCCGGCGGCGTCGAAATTGCCGGCGAAAGCCTTGATCATGCCGAGCGTATTGAGGGGCGTGAGTCCTCCATTGCCCTGGCTCGGGAACACACCCTGAATCTCTATTGCGTACGTTACGCCTAACGACGGTTGACGGTTGTCGATGGATTGGCTCTGCCCGAGAAGGTTCGGGGGCGCTTGCGGGTAGTTGATCGTTACGCTCGTCGAGCCGGTTTTCTGACCGATGGTTTCCGGACTGAGGCCAGCACCCTGCCCGGTACCGACCATGGTGGTGCCGCCGAGATTGGGAAGCCCGAAAGTCGTCGTCCCGTTGCCGCCAAAGTTGGTGCCAAGCAGCGAGAACAGGGCCTGGTTCTGGCTGATGACCGCGAGCTGCCCGGCGGCGATTGTCCCGGCCGGAGCGAAGGAGCCGGCGAAAGTGCCGATCTCCCCGAGATAGAAGCCCGTCGAGCCGCCGCCGCCTTGACTGGGGAAGACGCCCTGCAGCGGGAAATATTGCGTCACCGCAAGCGACGCCTGCATGTTCGAAATGGGATTTTGCGCCATGGTCGAGCCCTCTCTGTCGGGACTCAGATGGCCGTCCGACGGCTCCAAGTCTCTCGTGACGTCGACAGGGAAAGGCTATCGCCGCCCGGTATCATCGCCGTATTGCGGCGTCGGGGATTTGTGTCGTTTGTGTCGAGTCCGCGGGGTGGCGCCGGATACTACTTGTGCTTGCAATGCCATTGACAATATTGTAACCAAAGATTGTATTCATTACTTGAATACAACTTTAGAGGGGAGGCTGAACATGTTTACCGCACCTAACCGCTACGCTCCGCGCAGCGACTGGGAGCACAAGCTCCGCATGATGGGTCCGGCGCCCGGCACCTGGCAGTTCGACCTGGTGGTCTATTGGCAGTGGCGTGATACGGCGGACCGGGAACTGCAGGAGTGCTGGACGAGCCTCAGGATGACGCCGCAGAACGCAAGGAAGGCCCTCCTGACGGCGAAGCCGAAGCCCAACAACGATTCGGGCCTCATTCCGCCGGAAATCTTCAGTCGGGTGTTGGCGCGATCCCAGGCAGCGGGCATCGACCCCAACGACAACGTCGCGAACGTCGTCATCGAGGAGGCAATCGTCCCGACGATGTAGTCGGCTCGGCGGCGACCGCTGCGGGTCGCCGGGGATGGCGAGCAGAAGGGCCCGGCCCCACTTGGCGGCCGGGCGGAATGACTATTCCGGCCTGATCCCCGCGGCCTGCAGCACCGGACCCCAGATGCCGGCCTGCACCGCCGTCCAGTCTGCGAGCTCCTTGGGCGTGCCGCCCATGGCGACGAAGCCGCGCTTGCGCAGCTCCTCCTTCATCTCGGGCGTCGACACGCCGGCGTTCAGCGCCTCGTTCAGCTTGGCGACGGCCGCGGCCGGCGTGCCGGGTGGGGCGATCAGCGTGTAGACGATGGTGCCGTCGACGTCGCCGAAGCTCTGCTCCTTGAAGGTCTTGATGTCGGGTGCCAGCGCCGCGCGCTCGGGCGCCGCCATGCCGTAGGCCTTGAGCTTGCCGGCCTGGATGTGCGGCAGCACGCTGGTGAGGCTCGACATGCCGAGCTTGATGTGACCGCCCAGAAGGTCGGTGACCAGCGGGCCGGTGCCGCGAAAGGGCACGTGCGTCAGCTTTATCTTGTTCAGCAGGGCATAGCGCTCGGTCGACAGGTGCATCGGCGTGCTGACGCCGGCGGTGCCGTACTGCACCTCGCCCGGCGCTTTGCGCGCGGCCTCGGTGATCGCGGCCAGATCGGCCCACGGCGCGTCGGCGCTGCCGACGAAGACCGATTCCTGCTTGGCGACGAAGCCCACCGGCACGAAGGCGGCCGGATCGAAGGTGAGCTTGGCGACCAGAAAAGGGTAGAGCATCTGGTTGTTGGAGCTGACCAGCACCGTGTGCCCGTCGGGCGGCTGCTTGGCGACGTACTCGTGCGCCAGTGCCCCGCCCGCGCCGCCCTTGTTGTCGATGATGACGGTCTGGCCCAACGCCTTCTGCATCGGCTCCTGGATGGCCCGCGCCAGCGCGTCGGTGCCGCCGCCCGGCGGAAAGGGCACCACGACCTTGACCGGGGCCGAGGGGAAAGTCTGTTGAGCCCCCGCCCCGCCCGCCGCTGACGCGGCGAGCGATGCGAGGATAAGCGTACGCCTTTTCATCAATGGGTCCTTATCGGTCCGTCGACGAGCGGATGGCGGCGGCGCCGCCGCCGACCTCGATCTTCTGACCGGTGTCGGTGAGCTTGCCGTCGTCGTTCTTGAACACCTGGATGTTCTTCTGGATCATGTTCTGCGCCGCCACGGTCTTGCCGTCCTTGGAGAAGGACACGCCCTGCGACCACGCGCCGATCGGCGCCTCGCTGGTCTTGGTGAGCTTGTCGCCGTCGAGCTTGTAGAGCACGAGCATGCCGTTGGGCTTGAACTGCGGCGCGTCCTTGGGCCGGGTCGAACCGGCATGCGCCACGCCCGCGACCCACTTGCCGTCGCTCGACATCATGGCGCCCTCGAGGCTCTCGTGGCCGATGTCGACCGTGCCGACGATCTTGGGCTGATCGCCCGAGATGTCGATGACGGTGAACATGCCGTTGGCCTTGGGATCGCCGAGGCTCGCCACCACGGCGTACTTGCCGTCGGGCGTGATCGACACCGCATAAGGCCGTGGCGCCACCTCGAGCGTGGCCTTCTCACTGATCGAATCGGGGCCGAGCTTGACCACGGCGACCTTGGCGTCGCCGTTGCGCGTCGCCACGCCGGTGGCGCCGTCGGGCGAGACGGCGACATGGCTCAGCAGCGCGGCCGCCGGCACCAGGTCGATGGTCTTGACTAGGCTCACCTTGTTGCCGTCGAGCGCCAGGATCGAGACCGAACCCGCCATGCGGTTGGCGACGTAGGCGCGCTTGCCGTCCTTGGTCAGCGAGATGCCCGCCGCACCGGCGCCGGTGTTGATGGTGTCCAGGACCTTCTGGCCCTTGAGGTCGACGACGCTGACCTTGGTGTCGGGCTTGGTCTTGGTCTTGTCGGCCGGATCGATCTGCGTCGAGGCCGCGACCAGCGCCACCGATTCGTCGGGCGTGATGGCGACCGAGGTCGGCGGGCCGACGACGCTGCCGGGCACATTGTTGACGGTGCCCAATACCTTAACCGGCGACTGGCCGAGATCGAGGATGGTGATCGAATCCGGTGTCGGATTGTCGGCGTTGCTGGTGACGCCGTTCTCCTGCTTGACCTTGTGGTCGTTCGACGAGACGGCGATCTGCGCCCAGGCTGTTGTGACGACCGGCGCAGCGGCAAGACTCAACGCGACGCAAACGCCCGATATGGCTGTGTTCCGCATGGCGTCCCTCCTGGCCCGCTCGCTTGATTGGAGCGTTGGCCGGCAGGGACCCTAGCGCCTGCAGGGCGCCTGCGGAATTACTTTTAGACCATGCCCAGCGCGTGCTTGTAGGTGTCGAGCAGCGTCTCCTGCTCGGCGCGGTCGGCGGCATCCATCGACCGCAGCGAAACGATCTTCCGCATGGTCTTGACGTCGTAGCCCACGCCCTTGGCCTCGCTGTAGACGTCCTTGATGTCGCTGCCGATCGCCTTGCGCTCCTCCTCGAGCTTCTCGATGCGCTCGACGAAGCTCTTCAGGCGATCAGCCGAGATCGGGCCTGCTTTGACCTTCTTCGAAACCGCGCTGCCATCGGGCATGTCCAACACTCCTTGATCACGTCGGGCGGACCATAGGAGCGCAGGGCCTCCCGGCTCAATGACAGTTCGGCGATGAATGATGGGGATAACGGGGAGTCTTGCCGGACCGCGGGCCTCCAGGCCCGCTCATGCTCATGAGCGCGCAGGATGCGCGCGGTCCAGAAGAGCATGACGTGAGCGGGCCTGGAGGCCCGCGGTCCGGCGAGAAATCACCCGTGCTTGTGCGCCTTGTCGAAGGCCTTCTTCTGGTCGCCGGAGGCTTCCTTCTGGTGCTTGGCCTTCCATTCGTCATACGGCATGCCGTAGACGATCTCGCGCGCCTTGGGATCGGCGATCTCGATGCCCTGCTTGCCCGCCTCCTCGCGGTACCAGCGCGACAGGCAGTTGCGGCAGAAGCCGGCCAGGTTCATCAGGTCGATGTTCTGGACGTCGGCGCGCTCCTGCAGGTGCGCGACCAAGCGCCGGAAAGCGGCGGCTTCGAGTTCGGTGCGGGTCTTGTCGTCCATGGCGGTCTCCTGCGGAACGTGCCCACGATATGGGCTCGGCCCGGACTATAGTCCAGGAGAGACCGTCGGCGTCAGCGCCCGCGCGGCGTCTCCGCCAGATGCTGCGTCGGCTCGTCGGCGCAGTGCCTGACGACCTTGACCGCCCGGCTGCCTGCGCCGCCCTGCAGGTCGACCACGGTGCTGGCGAACGACGGCGCCTGGCCGCCCGACTTCTCGACGAGGTCGAACTTGAACTCGAGGCGGTGGCCCGTCTGCAGCTTGTCGAGAAACGCATCCGACAAAAGCGGCATGGTGCCGTCGGCCGTATCGGCCACGACGACGAAATCGTCGGCGAACAGAAGATCGGCAGACTGGCTCGTCCCGTCGACGACCACCTGTACCCGCGGATCATCCTTCAGCGCTGCTGTTGCCGCCTTCGGCGCGAGCGGCCCGTCGCCGGACAGGTAAAGGCGCAGCTGCAGTCCACGCCGGCCCGGCCCCTGCTCGCACGACAGCACGATGGCCTCGACGTTGAGATCGGTGCTGGTCGGCTCGGCGACGGCGTAGCTGGGGTCGCGCACATTCGGTTCCAGCCCCCAGCCGGCAGCGCCCGCCATTGCGGGGGCCGTGAAGCCGATCAGGCCAGCGAAGAGTGTCAGAGGACGGCCGAACAGATGAGCCATGGATGCACCGGTTGCCGATGAGGCGGGAAGGCGTAACGCCTGCCGTCAACGACAGTTGCTGTACGCCCTGTGGATGTCTTGGCCGTATCGTGGTGCGTGAAAATTGTGTCGTCTGTGTCGTTTCGCACGCAGCCTAGGGCTCAGGAGCCTCGTGACCACGCTACCGGTTGCGTCACACCCTCGACATCGACGGTGCGGAAGCCCACGCCGTAGGCAGCGTCGATGACGGCCGGCCGCAGGGCCTCGTCGGGCGGCCCGTCGGCTGCAACCCTGCCGTTCGCCAGGACAATGACGCGATCGGCGAACCGGGCCGCCAGCCCGAG
>JAIEOV010000137.1 GCA_019750135.1 Reyranella sp.
TGCGCTCAACCAGCACATTCATCACCACAGCAAACCTGCCCGCAGTTTTGCTGTCTCACCCACGGGGTGCGCCGCAGTCGGCGGCGACCGGAATTTCCGCAGTTTCCGCATTTTGCGCAGCCCCCTCCCGTTTGGAGTGCACCCCAAAAGTGAGACAGTAAAAACCGGGCAACGAGTGAAATAGAACGACATCGCGCTCGAAGTTTATCATAACTAAGATTTTCGATCAATAATCGTAGTTCTATTCCGCTGCTCTTGCCGATCCCCGCAACTGCCAGCAGTGCTGGCAGCGGCCCCGGCGGGGATTATCTCGAGCGGGGTGTCGGACTCTCGTCTGGTCAATCGTCTTCCAGACGGAGAAGCCATGGAGCAGCAATGACCATTACCATCACCGCCTTTGAACGGTCGCCCGATCGCGGCCGGGGCCTGGCGCGTGACATGCGCGTTCGCTGGGCGCTCGAAGAAGTCGGCCAGCCCTACGACGTCCGTCTCCTGTCGTTCAAGGCGATGAAGGAACCGGCGCACCTCGCGCTTCACCCTTTCGGGCAGATTCCGACCTATGAAGAAGGCGATCTCGCCCTGTTCGAATCAGGGGCAATCGTGTTCCATATCGCCGAGCGCCATCCGGGCCTGCTGCCGGACGATGCGAACGCCCGGGCGCGCGCGATTACCTGGATGTTTGCGGCGCTCAACACGGTGGAGCCGCCGATCTTCGATCGCGACCTCGCCACGATCCTCGAACGCGACCAGCCGTGGTACGAGCAGCGCCTGCGAACCCTCGACGACAGCATCAGGAACCGTCTGGGCAGCCTTTCCCGTCGCCTGGGCGATGCGGAGTGGCTCGATGGTGCGTTCAGCGCCGGCGACCTGCTGATGGTGACGGTGCTGCGCAGGTCGCAAAGGGCCGGCATGCTGGCGGAGTTCCCGAACCTCGCCGCCTATGTCGCCCGCGGCGAAGCGCGGCCGGCCTACAAGCGTGCGTTCGACGCACAGTTGGCGGTGTTCACTGCAGCGTCGACGTGACTTGCTCCCAGGATGGGAACATCGTAGACTATCAGGATGAATGTCGTTTCGAAGGCCACGCTACGGGCCTTCTGGCATCGTCATCCTCAAGCGCGCGGACCACTTGAGGCGTGGTTTGCCGATGTCCGGCACGCCGATTGGGATGGCCCTGCTGACATCAAAGCTGACTTTGGAAGTACCGTGGACTTCGTCGCCGACAACCGGGTCATCTTCGACATTGCAGGTAACAAGTACCGCCTCATTGCGCACATCGCCTATCGTTTCAAACGAGTACTGGTGAAGTTCGTCGGCGCACACGCGGAGTATGATCGGATCGATCCGGAGACCATTCGATGATCAATCGCCCCATCCGAACGGAACCCGAATACAAGGCCGCCCTGGCCGAGATCGAGAGGTTCTTCGACAACGAGCCGAAGAAGGGTACGGCCGAAGCCGATCGCTTCGATCTGCTCGCGCTTCTGATCGAGGCCTACGAGGAGCAGCACCACCCGATTGGCCCACCGCACCCCGTGGAGATGATCCGGCACCGGATGAGGACGGCAGGCTATACGCAGGCCGACCTTGCCGACCTGCTGGGATCCCGTGCACGCGCTTCGGAAGTACTCCAGAAGAAGCGGCGCTTGACCCTTCCCATGATCTGGAAGCTCAGCCGCGAGTGGAAGCTCCCGGCGGAAACCTTGATCACGCCCTACGCGCTATCCGGCAAACGTCCTCGCCATGGCGTAGCCAAAGCCGCAAAGCGCAAGGCGGCCTGAGCACTGTCCAAGAGTCATAACCTCAAGGAATGACAAGCCGGACCGAATGAATTTTCCGGCGCCGCTGCCCTCCCCCACAGTCATGCCAAGTGAGGGAGGCAGGCACGTGGCTGCAGAGGATTTCGCCGGCAAGGATGTCGGCGCCATTGTCCGGGCATTCACCTCGGGCAAGGCGCGGGCACGCGACATCGTCGATGGCGTGCTCGATCGCTGCGCCAGGGCGGCGCCGTTCAATCCCATCGCGACGCTCGACAGCGAGAACGTGCGCGCCGCGGCCGACGCGCTCGATTCCAGGCGCAAGGCCGGCGGCGCCCTGGGATCGCTCGCGGCCGTGCCGGTGTCGGCGAAGGACCTGATCCTGACCAAGAACCTGCGCACGGCTTTCGCCTCGCTCACCATGAAGGACAACGTGCCGGCCGAGGATGCCAGCGCCATCGCCCAGTGGCGCGCCGCCGATGCGCTGCTCTTCGCCAAGACCACCACGCCAGAGTTCGGCCACAAGGTCCTGACCGACAGCCGCCTGCACGGCGTCACGCGCAACCCGTGGAACAAGGAGCACACGTCCGGCGGTTCGAGCGGCGGCGCGGCGGTCGCCATCGCTCTGGGGCTGGGGCCGATCGCCATGTCGACCGACGGCGCGGGGTCGGGCCGCATCCCTGCCGCGTGCTGCGGCGTCTACGGGCTGAAGGCGACCTTGGGGCGCGTGCCGCACGAGGTGCCGGCCGACCAGTTCGGCCAGCTCACTTATCTCGGCGTGATGGCGCGTCATCCGGCCGACCTCGGCGCCGGGCTCGCCGCCATGTCCGGCAGCCACAGCGAGGATCCCTGGACCTTGGCGGCGAGCCGCTCGCCCTTCACCTGGCCGACGCCAGCGGCCGGCGACGCCATTGCCAGCAAGCGCGTCACGGTGATCCGCCGCATGACCGGCGGCCATCTCCATCCCGACACCGAGGCGCAACTGGATGCGGCCATCGCCTTCCTCGACAAGAGAGGTGCGAAGATCGTCGAGCTCGACGGCAGCACCATCGACTGGAAGCTCGACACCGCCCGGCTGATCCTGCGCGCCAACCAGATCACACGCTTCGGCGAGCTCCTGAAGACGCGGCGCAACGACCTCGATCCGTCGTTCGCCAGGACCCTGGAGGAAGGCGCGGCGGTCGATATCGCGACCTTGCGCCAAGCCTTGATCGACCGCACGTCGGCATTCCGGTCGGTGCAGCGCCTGTTCGCCGAGGCCGATTTCCTGCTGACGCCGACGGTGGCGACGCCCGCGCCGCTCGCGACGCAGGACCAGTTCGCCCCGCTGGTCGTCGACGGCAAGCCGATCGGCGACCTGCGCTCGGCGTGGTACGCCTTCACCATCCCCTTCAACATGACCGGCCATCCGGCCATCAACATTCCGTTCGGCCAGTCGAAGGCGGGCCTGCCGATCGGCATCCATTTCGTGGCGCCATGGTTCGCCGAGGCCGAGCTGATCGCCCTCGCCCAGGCCTTCGACGCTCATACCGGCGCATCTATGCTGTTCCCGCCGGGCTTCGCGGCGGCCTGACGCTCACGTCCAGCGATTGGCCTTGAGATGATCCTTCACGGCGACCAGGAACGCATCGGCAAGCCGCGACGGCTTGCGATGGCGCGGCCGCATGGCGCGGAACAGGTAACGGATGCGGGGCTCGAACGGCACGATGGCGATGCCCTCGTCGCGGTAGTCGCGCGCGGTGAACGGCTCGACAATCGAGACGCCGACGCCGCGCGCCGCCAGCGCGCAGGCTTCGGCCGAGGAATAGACGTCGATCTGGGTGCGCCGCTCGATGCGCTCCTGCTCGAACACGGCGTCGATCAGATGGCGCATGCGGCCGTCGAGCGGGAACGACAGGAAGCGCTCGCCGCGCAGGTCGCCCGGCCGGATGACCTTGCGCCGCGCCAGCCGATGGTCGCCCGGCAGCACGCAGACCGCCGGCGCGCGGCTCAGCTCCTCGGAGACCATCGCCGGGTGCTCGAACGGCATCATCGAGAAGCCGAGGTCGAGCTGCTGGTCGACCATCTTCTGGTTGATGTAGGTCGAGCTGCGCACATGGAAGATGACGTGCGCCTTGGCATGTCGCTTCATGAAGCCCGCCAGCACGTCGGGCAGCACGGTGCGGCCGAGCGCCGGCGTCGAATAGATGTGCAGGTCGCCGACCTGGCGGTCGCGGATCTCACGCGCGACCTCGCTCACCCGCTCCAGGCCGCGATAGAGCCGACCGACCTCGCCGGCCAGGAGCTGCGCCTCGCTGGTCGGCGCCAGCCGGCGCTTGATGCGGGTGAACAGCGGATAGCCGATCTCGAGCTCCAGCCCGGCCAGGATCTTGCTGACCGCGGGCTGCGAGACGCCCAGCCGGTCGGCCGCGGCGGTGACCGTGCCGCGCTCCATGACGGCGGCAAAGGCTTCGAGCTGGCGTGGCGTGATCATCATAACCCCGGGGAATTGCCTCCCGGAAACAATGAGGCCCGAGCATGAGTGCGTCCATCCTGGCGAACGGCTTTCGCGAGGAGCCCTACTGGTGGGAGGCGTTCCGGCCGCAATCGATCACGGCGCCGGCCCTGCCTCGGCAGGCCGATGTCGTGGTGGTGGGCGGCGGCTATGCCGGGCTGTCGGCGGCGCGTGCCCTGGCCGATGCCGGCATCCAGAGTGTCGTGGTCGAGGCCGGCGAGTTCGGCTCGGGCGCCAGCACGCGAAGCGGCGGCGGCGTCAGCGCCGGCCTCAGCGTCGGCAAGAGCTTTACCGGCAAGGCGCTGGCTTATTCGCCGGAGCTCGTGCGTGAGGTCGTGGGCTCGGCGATCGCCGCCTACCGGTCGCTGCGCGAGCTGATCGACAGCGAGAAGATCGATTGCCATTTCGAGGAACGCGGCCGCTTCCTCGGCGCCTGCGCCGCCTCGCATTACGCCGAGCTCGAGGCGCGGCATGCCAAGCTGGTCGCCGGCGGCGCCACGAGCTGTCGCCTGATCACCAAGGCCGAGCAGCGCGAGGAGATCGGCAGCGACTACTATCACGGCGGCCTGGTGTTCGAGACCGCGGGCAAGCTGCATCCCGCGCTGTTCTACGGCGGCCTTTTAGCAGCCGTGCGGCGGCGCAATTCGATCACCCTGGCCGGCCACTGCCGCGCCACCGGCCTTGCGCGCGACGGCGATGGCTGGCGCGTGGCGACTTCCATGGGAGAGGTGCGCACCCGCCATGTCGTCATCGCCACCAACGGCTACACCGGCGACCTGGTGCCGAGCCTGAAGCGGCGCGTCGTGCCGATCGCCAGCCACATCATCGCCACCGAGGAACTGCCCGAGGGTCTGCCGCTGAAGCTCTGCCCGCGCGGCCGTACCTTCTCCGAGACGCGCCGCGTGCTGCACTACTATCGGCTCTCGCCCGACGGCCGGCGCGTGATCTTCGGCGGCCGCGCCCGCTTCACCGAGATCCCAGGCGAGCTGCGCGCCAAGCTGCTGCACAAGTCCCTGGTCGAACGCTTTCCCGAGCTGGCCGGCATCAAGGTCACCCATACCTGGCAGGGCAACGTCGCCTTCACCTACGACGCGCTGCCGCATGCCGGCGAGATCGAGGGCCTGCACTTCGCCCTGGGCTGCAACGGCTCGGGCGTGTCGATGATGCCGTATCTCGGCGACGCGGTGGGCCGTGCCATTGCCGGCCGCCTGCACAAGCTTCCCTTAGCCGAGGCTCCCTTGCCGCCTATTCCCTTCTACTCCGGCAATCCGTGGTTCCTGCCCGCGGTCGGTGGCGCCTTCCGTGCACTCGACTGGTTCGACGAGCACGTCCGATGAGCGCCCGCCACTTCTCCCGCACCTATGGCGAGGCGCGGCAGCGCTTCCTCGAAGCGGCACACAAGGCCGCAGCCGCGATCGAGTCCCACGTCCATCCGCTCAAGGGGGCCGAGGGCGAGGAGATCGCGACCGACACCGCCTGGGTCGGACCGGCCGATGCGAAAAATCTTCTGATCGTCAGCTCCGGCGCCCATGGGCCCGAGGGCTTTTCGGGCTCGGCCTGCCAGCTTGCGCTGCTGGGCGACGAGCTTTTGGGTCGCGCGACGCAGCGCGACGTCGCTGTGCTGCTGATCCATGCGGTGAACCCGTTCGGCTTCTCGCACCTCAAGCGGACCAACGAGGACAACATCGACCTCAACCGCAACTTCAACGACTTCTCGAAGCCCTATCCCGACAATCCAGTGTACGAGGAGATCCATGGGCTGCTGGTGCCCGAAACCTGG
This sequence comes from Reyranella sp., assembly GCA_019750135.1. Lineage (GTDB taxonomy): Bacteria > Pseudomonadota > Alphaproteobacteria > Reyranellales > Reyranellaceae > Reyranella. Next base: position 6,029 of record JAIEOV010000137.1, read on the forward strand.
CCGCCCAGCGCCGAAAACGAGACGCAGCTCGCCGCGGCGATGACGCGCCTCGCCGGACAGCGCAACCCCGGCGTCTCCAGCGGCCAGGCGCGGCATCCCGACGGGCTGTTCTACAGCGGCACGGCGCCGGCCTGGAGCAACCGCACGATCCGCTCGATCGTGCGACGCCACGGTGCCGGTCGCCGGCACATCGCCTGGCTCGACGTGCATACCGGCCTCGGCCCCTACGGGCATGGCGAGAAGATCTTCGGATCGAATCCGCCGCAGACCTTGCAGCGTGCCCTGTCCTGGTGGGGGTGCGATCTGATCGCGAGCACGCAGGCCGAGTCGGTGTCGCCGCGAACTGTCGGTCACATCACCTACTGCGCCTTCGAGGAATGCCCGACTGCGGCGCTCACGCCGATGACCCTGGAATACGGCACCCTGCCCTCGCCGCAGGTACGCCGCGCGTTGCGCGGCGAGGCCTGGCTGGCCGGCCATCCCGATGCGGCACCCTCGGTGGCCGCCGCCATCCGCCAATCGGTGCGCGATGCTTTCTACGTCGATGCCGACGACTGGAAGGGCATGATCCTGGGCCAGTTCCGCGCCCTCGCGCTGCAGACGATCAACGGCCTTGCGGCCACACAAGAACAGGGAAACGCGCCATGAGACCTCTTCGCCTCTTCAGCCTCGGACTGCTGTCGCTCGCCCTCGCCCTGCCGGCCGCGGCCCAGCAGACGCTGAAGATCGTCATGCACTCGGACCTGAAGGTGCTCGACCCGATCTGGGCCTCGGCGCAGATCAGCCGCACGCACGGCTACATGGTCTACGATACGCTGTTCGGATTGGACGACCAGCTCGTCCCCAAGCCGCAGATGGTGGGCGACTGGAACGTCGACGCCGCGGGCCTGATCTACACCTTCGTGTTGCGCGACGGGCTGGCCTGGCACGACGGCCAGCCGGTGACGGCCGAGGACTGTATCGCCTCGCTGAAGCGCTGGGGCAGCCGCGACGTCATGGGCATCAAGCTCCTGTCCTACGTGAAGGAGCTCTCGGCGCCGGATGCACGCACCATCCGGATGGAGCTGAAGCAGCCCTATGGGCTGGTGCTGGACTCGCTCGCCAAGCCGGCCGGCATCGTGCCGTTCATGATGCCCAAGCGTGTCGCCGACGCGCCGGCGACCCAGCAGCTCAAGGATCCGACCGGCTCGGGGCCGTTTATCTTCAAGTCGGACGAATGGCGGCCGGGCGACCGCGTCGTCTACGTGAAGAACCCGAAATACGTGCCGCGCACCGAGCCGGCCCAAAACTTCGCCGGTGGCAAGGTGGCCAAGCTCGACCGGGTCGAATGGGTGTCGATCAACGAGCCGCAGACGGCGATCAGCGCCCTGCGGCGCGACGAGGTCGACGCCGTGGAATCGGTGGCGCACGACCTGTTGCCTCTGGTGGAGAACAAGAAAGGCGTCACGGTGGCGCGCGGCGCCTACGCCAGCCAATACGACCTCCGGCCCAACTGGCTGCATCCGCCGTTCGACAATCCCAAGATGCGGCTGGCGCTGGGCTACGCCACCGACCAGAAGGAGTACCTGACGGCGGCGATCGGCGACGTCGCCTACTGGCGGGAGTGCAAGGCCTATTTCGGCTGCGACACCCCGCTCGCTTCGGACGCCGGCCTGAAAGGGCTGCTCGAAGGCAACGTGGCCAAGGCCAGGGAACTGGTGAAGGAGGCGGGCTATGACGGCCGGCCGATCGTGCTGCTGCAGGTCACTGACATATCCGTGCTCGCCAACCTCGCGCCCGTCGCCAAGGCGCAGCTCGAGCGCATCGGCCTTAAGGTCGACATGCGGCCGGCCGACTGGCAGACGCACCTCGCGCGGGTGCTGCGCAAGGAGCCGCCGGAGGACCGCGGCTGGAACCTGACCTTGTCGAGCACCGGCATCGTCGACCTGCTCAATCCGGTGACGTCGCTGTTCCTCAACGCCGCCTGCGAGAAGGCGTCAGCCGGCTGGCCATGCGATGCCAAGCTTGAGGAGATGCGCGACGCGTATGCGCGGGCGTCCGATCCCGCCAGGCGCAAGGCGATCGCCGACGAGATCCAGGCGCGGGCTGCCGAGATCGGCACGCACTATCCGCTGGGCGAGTGGTACAGCGCATCGGCCATCAGCACGCGGACCAAGGACTGGATCCGCCCGCCGTCGGCCACGGTGTTCTGGAACGTGACGGTCACTGGCCGATAGCGCTCATGTTCTGCCGGACCGCCGGCCTCTGGCCGGCCTCATGATCATGAGCCGGCCAGAGGCCGGCGGTCCGGAAGAGCATGAGCCAGGCGGTCGAGCCACGCGCAAAACATATCGGACGTTGCCGCGGCCATGCGATCGACCTCGGCCGGCGAACGACCATCCTCCGAGATCGACTTGCCGATGGCCGACATCGACATCAGTACGACGTCCGCCGCCCGCAGGCGGTCCGCGGCGCCGATTTCCGGCAGGGCCTCGCGCATGAAGGCCCGGAAGCGCTGCCGACCGGCCAGCCGGTGCTCACGCGTTTCGTCGGCATCGCGGTAGAGCGGCACGGCATCGCTCAGCGCCATGCGCAGCGCCGCCTCCTCGCACTCCGAACGGAAGAACGCCTTCACCACCGAGCGCAGGCGCTCGGCCGGCGGCAGGCTGCCATCGTCGAGCAGGCCGTGGATCAGCCGGCCGGTCTGCGTCCATTCCTCGGTTTGCAGGCGGAACAGGATCGCCTCCTTGTTGGGGAAGTACTGGTAGAGCGAGCCGACGCTAATGCCGGCCCGTTCGGCGACGCGCGCCGTGGTGAAGCGCTGGGCGCCCTCGCGCATCAGGACTTGCGCCGCCGCCTCGAGAATGTCGCCGACCATACGCGACGATCGCGCCTGCTGCGGCTGCTTGCGTGACGAAAGAGAGACGGATTTGCGGGCTTTCATGGCGTCCCCGGAAGGCGAATGGCGAATGCGACGAATCATTCGTATTTACGGCAAAGGCACAAGCCGCACCAGTTTCCGAAGGAACAACATGACGACCCTCGCTTCCGAACCCCTTGCCTCCCTGCTCGACCGCCTGTTCGCCGAGGCCGATGCTTCGGCCGATGCCCTGGAGCGCGAGATCGAGAAGATCTCGCCGGCCGAACGGCAGGCCATGCTCACCGGCACGACCGGCTACATCGAGGCCTATACCCGCGCCAAGGACTTCCCGCTCGCCGTCTCGCGCCAGACCGCCGCACTGCTGTACATGCTGGCGCGCAGTTGCAGCGCGCGCCGCATCGTCGAGTTCGGCACGTCGTTCGGCGTATCGACGCTCCATCTCGCCGCCGCCCTGCGCGACAATGGCGGCGGCCGCCTGATCACCAGCGAGTTCGAGCCGTCGAAGGTGGCCCGCGCGCAGGCGAACGTCGATTCGGGCGGCCTCGCCGATCTGGTCGAAATCCGTCGAGGCGACGCGCTGGCCACGCTGGCGCGCGACCTGCCCGACTCGATCGACCTCGTGCTGCTCGACGGCGCGAAGGGCCTCTATCCGGCGATCCTGTCGCTGGTCGAGCCGAGGCTGCGCGCCGGCGCGCTGATCGTCGCCGACAATGCCGACTGGAGCCCGGACTATCTCGCGCGCGTGCGCTCGGCCGCGCACGGCTACATGTCGGTGCCGTTTGCCGAGGACGTCGAGTTGTCGATGCGACTCGCCGCCTGATTCATGTTCTTCCGGACAGCGCGCGGGGACGCGCGCGGTCCGAAAGACGAAGAGCAGGTCCGGCGAGACTAGTTCCTGCCCTCTATCAGGCCGCGGCAGACGACCTGGGCCTGGATCTCCGCCGCGCCCTCGAAGATGTTGAGGATGCGGGCATCGCACAGCACGCGGCTCACCGGGTATTCCATCGCGTAGCCGTTGCCGCCGTGGATCTGCAGCGCGTTGTCGGCGTTGCTCCAGGCGACGCGGGCGGCCAGCAGCTTGGCCATGCCGGCCTCTATGTCGCAGCGGCGGTCGCTGTCCTTCTCGCGCGCCGCGAAATAGGTCAGTTGGCGGGCGATCATGGTCTCGGTCGCCATCCACGCGATCTTGCCGGCGACGCGTGGGAAGGCATAGAGCGGCTTGGCGAACTGGATGCGCTCCTTGGCGTAGCGCAGCCCCAGCTCCAGCGCGTTCTGCGCCACGCCGACGGCGCGCGCCGCGGTCTGGATGCGCGCGCTCTCGAAGGTCGCCATCAGCTGCTTGAAGCCCTGGCCTTCCTTCTCGCCCAAAAGGTTGGCGGCCGGCACTTCGAAGCCGTCGAAGCCGATCTCGTATTCCTTCATGCCGCGATAGCCCAGCACGCGGATCTCGCCGCCCGTCATGCCCTTGGCGGGGAACGGCTCGGTCTCGGTGCCGCGCGGCTTCTCGGCCAGGAACATCGACAGGCCCTGGTAGCCGGGCTTCGATGCGTCGCTCCTCGCGAGCAAGGTCATGATGTCGGCGCGGGCGGCGTGGGTGATCCAGGTCTTGTTGCCCTGGATCTTGTAGACGTCGCCCTCGAGCACGGCGCGCGTCTTGAGACTCGCAAGATCGGAACCGGTGTTAGGCTCGGTGAACACCGCCGTCGGCAACAATTCGCCCGACGCGATGCGCGACAGATACTTCTTCTTCTGCGCCTCGGTGCCGCCCGAGCGGATGAGCTCGGCCGCGATCTCCGAGCGCGTGCCGAGCGAGCCGACGCCGATATAGCCGCGCGACAGTTCCTCGGTGACAACGCACATGGCGAGCTTGCCCATGCCCAGCCCGCCCCACTCCTCGGGCACGGTCAGGCCGAAGACGCCCAGCTCGGCCATCTTCTCGACGACCGGCAGCGGGATCAGCTCGTCCTTCAGGTGCCAGTCATGGGCATGCGGCAACACCTCGCCGTCGACGAAGCGACGGAACTGGCGGCGCACCTCTTCCAGCGCCTCGTCGCCCAGCTCCAGGGCGCCGAAGTTGCCGGTGTCGAGGCCGTCGGTGATCAGCTCGGCGATGCGCAT
>JAIEOV010000113.1 GCA_019750135.1 Reyranella sp.
TTGCAGCGCCCGCCGCCCGAGATCAGGATCTTCTTGCCGACCTTGTCGGCATGCTCCAGCACCAGCACGCGTCGCCCGCGCCGGCCGGCGCCGAGCGCACACATCAGGCCGGCGGCGCCGCCGCCTGCAACGATGACGTCGTACTGCCCAAGGGCGCTAGCATTCACGCCAGCAGCATCCTCACGATCCAGAGGGCCAGGACAAGGCCACCAATGGCGCACGCCACCGAGCCGCCGATATAGAGCGCGGCCAGCAGATGCTCATGCCGTTCCCATAGAAGGACGGCATCGAGTGAATAGGCCGAGAAGGTGGTGAAACCGCCAAGGATGCCGGTGGCAAGGAAGAGGCGGAGATGGCCGTCGTCCTGGTGCTCCATGAACCAGCCGGCAACCAGGCCCATCACCAGCGAGCCCACGACGTTGATGACGAAGGTGTGCCAAGGAAAGTGGGTGCCGAGGAGATGTGCCACCCAGATGTTCATGCCGTGCCGGATCGAGCCGCCGACGCCCGCCCCCACGAACACCACCAGATATCCCATCATCGCCGGCCGCCTCCGAAGCGCGTCTTCCAATCGGGCACTGCGGTCTTGTAGGGCAGCGCCGTCGCCTCGTACACGCCGCGCGCCACCGCCCGGGCAAGGCAATCGGCCGCAGCCGTGCCGAGCTCGGTCAGCACCGGCGGCTCGCCGCCCAATGGAAAGTGAGGGGGCCCGGCGCGACCCGTTGAGGCCGCGAACACCGTGTCGCCGTCGTTGGGCGCATGCACCGGCCGCAGCGCCTTCGCGAGACCGTCGTTGGCCATGATCGCCAAGCGCTTGCACTCGGCCTTGGTGAGCGTGGCGTCGGTCGCGACCAGGGCGATGGTGGTCGCGGTCGCCGGCGCCGGCTGGCCCTTGAAGCGTACAGCGAGCGCTTCGGGCGACATCTTCTGCGGCCAGCCCAAGCCGCCGAACTCGGCATCCTGTTCATAGGGCGCCGCCCAGAAATGCGGTCCCTCGCCGATCAGCGCCGAGCCGACGGCGTTCACCGCCGCCAGTGCACCGACCGTGAAGCCCTGACGCGTGCGCGTGCTCGCCGAGCCCAGCCCGCCCTTGGCGGTGACCGTGGTGCCGCCATAGCCTGCACCCACCGTGCCCAAGGCGAAGCCCTGTGCCGCGGCAAGCGTCGCGTCGCGGCCGAGATCCCAGTAGGGCGGCCGCTTGTCGACGGGCTCGCTCAGCCAGTCCTTTGCGCCGCCGTTCACCAGGTCGAACAGGATGGCCTGCACCGCCACCGGCAGGGTGAGGCCGCCGAACTGCGCGCCCTTGCCCTGGCGACACAGCACGGCGGTGACGCCGCCGGCAGCATCGAGGCCATAGAGCGAGCCGCCCGACAGCACGACCGCATCGATCATGCCGCACGTCATCTCGGGTTCGAGCATCGTGACGGCGCGGTCACCCGGCGCGCCGCCGAGCGTGGCCACGCTCGCCACGGCGCTCCTCTCGAAGACCGCCACGGTGACGCCGGTCGCGGCCCGTGCATCATCGGCGTTGCCGACCAGGATGCCGGGCACGTCCGTGATGAGGTTCCTCACGTCAGGTGCTCACCGCCATTCACATGGATGGTCTGGCCGGTGATGAAGGTGCCCTGAGGTCCGACCAGCAGGCGCACCATGGCGGCGATCTCGTCGACCGTGCCGAAGCGCTTCAACGGGATCGGGCGGTTCATGCGGCTGGGCGGCGCGGGGCCGGCGGATGCCGCGCGCGTTGTCTCGATGGCGCCCGGCGCCAGGGCATTGCAGGTGATGCGGTGCGGCGCCAGCTCAACGGCCAGCGCGCGCATCAGCCCTTCCAGTCCCGACTTCGACGCCGAGACGTGGCAGCGGTTGGGCGTGCCGACATGCGTGGAGACGCCGGAGATCGCGACGAAGGCGCCGCCCTGGCCCTTGGCCACCATCTGCGGGATGAAGGCCTTGCCCAGCAGGAAGGCGCCGTCGAGCGCCACCGACAGGATCTCGCGCCATTCCTCGAACGACATGTCCAGGAACGAGGTCTGGCGGCGCAGTCCGGCGTTGCTCACCAGGATGTCGACGCCGCCGAACACCTTGGCCGCCTGATCGGCGAGCCGCGGCGGCACCTGCGGATCGGAGACGTCGCCCATCGCGGCGGCGGCCTTGCCGCCTGCCGCAACGATCTCGGCGACCACGGCGTCGACCGCCGCCTTGTCGGCACGGCCGTTGACCAGGATCGACGCGCCCTCGCGCGCCAAGGTAAGGGCGATGGCACGACCGATGTTGCGGCCCGCGCCGGTGACCAGGGCGACCTTGCCCTGCAGGGGGAGTGTGTCTGATGGCATGGCGGCAAACTGCCAGTCTGTCCGCCGCCTGTCGACATTGGTCCGAATGGTCGGTTTCTTGCACTCCCCGTGGCGACCACGCGAAAGGAGCAGAATCGATGCTGACGATCACCGCCGTCATCCGCGCCAGGAAGGGTCACGAGGGCGCATTGCAGGAGGCCCTTCTGGACGTGGCGCGGCATGTCCACGCCAACGAACCCGACACGCTCGGCTTCTTCATCTCGCGCGACGCCGCCGACCCGACGGTGTTCACCACCTACGAACGCTTCACCGATCGGGCCGCCATGGACCGGCACAACGGCTCGGACGTCGTGGCGAAGTTCTTCGCCATCGCCCAGCCGCTTCTCGACGGCGCCGTGACCCTCGTGACCTGCGAGGAGATCTTCGCGAAGGCCTAGCCGGCGACGATGTAGGCCTTGAGCGCCTCGGTCTCGTGCTGGGTCTCTTCCAGCCGCGCCTTGACCACGTCGCCGATCGAGATCAGCCCCAGAAGCTCGCCGCGATCCACGACCGGGAGATGGCGGAAACGGCCGCTGGTCATGGCCTGCATCACCTCTTCGATCGAATGATCGGGATGGCAGGTTATGACATCGCGCGTCATCACCTGGCGCGCCTCGAGATCCATCGCCTTGTCGCCGTGGCTCGCGATGGCACGCACGAGATCGCGTTCGGAGACGATGCCGACGACCGAGCTGTGCTCGTTCAGGACAAGGACCGAGCCGATGCGTCGTGTACTGAGATGCTTGGCGACCTCTGCCACGGTGGCGCTTGGCGTCACCGAGAAGACGAGAGCGCCCTTCTGCGTGAGAATGTCGGAGACGAACATGGTTCCCCCTCCGCAAGTGTGGTCGAACGGTAAGAACAGCAACGGATTGCCGCGGAGAAAGGTTGCGGGCCTGAAAGCCCTCATAGACGACGCTCTTTCAGCCCTCGTCCTTCCCCGTCCCGCCGATTCCATCACTTGTGACGCAACGGCGCCAGCGTCGATTTGTGCATTTCAGATGGCCTTTTCCCCGCCTCCCGGGCCTGCTAGGAGCGCGCGCAATGACGCCCACGCCCTCCCTCTCCTCGCCCCGGCAGAAAGCCGAAGCGCTGGTCTATCTCCTGGCTTTCATCGCCTGCATTCCGGCCGCCAACTGGATGATCGGCCATGTCGGCACGGTCTGCCCGCCGCCGTACGGGCCCTGCCTGGTGCCGGTGTGGCCGTGGGGTCCCAAGGGCATGCCCTTGATGGCGCCGTCGGGCGTGCTGCTGATCGGCCTCGCCCTGGTGCTGCGCGACATGGTGCAGCGCCGGCTGGGACGCGCCGCCGCGCTCACGGCGATCGTCGCCGGCGCCCTGCTGTCGGGCGCCGTGGCGCCGCCGCCGCTGGTCTATGCCTCGGCCGCGGCGTTCCTGCTGTCGGAGCTGGCCGACTTCGCCGTCTACACGCCCTTACAGTCGCGCGGACTGATGCTGGCCGTTCTGGCGTCGAGCCTGGTCGGCCTGGTCGCGGACAGCATCCTGTTCCTGTGGCTGGCCTTCGGCAGCCTCGACTTCCTGGCCGGCCAGATCATCGGCAAACTCTGGATGGTGCTGGCGGCGCTGCCCTTCATTCACTGGATCAGAAAGCGCGAACTGTCCCGGTCCGCAGCGTGACGCGACAGTCGAAGTCTCGACTTGCATGCCGGCTCTAGGCGCTCCTTAATCGCGTCCGTCTGATGGGGGAGTTCTCGATGTACAAGTCAATCCTCGCCGTGTCCGAGGGCGGACCGGATGCCGGCATGTCGTTCAAGCTCGCGGCCCGCGTGGCCGCCTTGTTCGACGGCACGGTCGACGCCTTGCACCTGCCGGTCGGCCCCGCCGGCGGCATGGTGGGCGGCCTGGCGATGAGCGGCGAGGCGATGCCGCTGATCATGAACATCGACGACGAGCGCCTGGAAGCGCGCGCCAAGGAGAGCGAGCGCATCTACAGCGAGATCGTGGCACCGGTGAAGGGCTCCACCTTCACCGCCGCCAAGACGGCGACCCTCGACACGCTGGTGGCGATGGGCCGCTGCTCGGACGTCATCGTGCTGGGCCGGCCCGGCGCCGACCCCGAGAACGTGGCGCCGGCGACCGTCGAGGCCGCCATCCACGAATGCGCGCGCGCCGTCATGATCGCCCCGCCCAATCCCGGGAGCGGCGGCTTCGACAACGTGATCGTGGCGTGGAACGGCAGCTTCCAGGCCGCGCGCGCCGTCGAATATGCCCTGCCCTTCCTCGCCAAGGCGTCGAGCACCACCATCCTGGTGGTCGGCAGCACGCCCGACGATGTCGGCGCGGCCTACCTTGCGCGCAATCTCGGCCGGCATGGGATCAAGACCACCATCGACGCCATCGATCCCGGCGCCGTATCGGGCCGCGCCCGCGGCCGCGCCCTGCTCGACTACACCCACGGCAAGGGCTCCGACCTGCTGGTGATGGGCGCCTATGGCCGCGGCCAGGTGCTGAGCTTCCTCGGCATGGGCGGCGCCACCGGCAAGGTGATCTCGTCCTGCCGCGTACCGCTGTTGATGGCGCACTAAGCGCCGAGCGATTCGCCGATCTTGTCGAGCATCGAGGCCAACCCTTCTTCGCGATTGGCCGCATTGTCCCTGCCGTCGAGGAAGGCGACCTGCTCGACGAGCAGCAGGCGCGTGCCCTTGCCGTCGGCTGAAAGCGCGATCGTGGTGAGCGACACCGAGACCGGCTCGCCGCGGCTGGTCATTGAATAGCTGAACACGATGCGCTGCGCCGGCACGATATCGAGATAGAGCGTGTCGGCGACGAAGCGCGGATCGTCGCGCGGTCCGAAGCGCTTCAACTCACGGCCGCCCTCGCGGAAATCGAAGCTCTGCTCGGCGATCACCCAGCGCCCCGGCACATCCCACTGGGCGCGCGCCTTGGGCTCGGCCCAGGCGGCGAAGACCCGCTGTGGCCCGGCCTTGTAGCGCCGCTCCAGGCGGATCGTGCCGTGCTGGACCGAGCACGCCGTCATTGCATCTCCAGGGACCGGGCGAGGTTGTCGAACAGGCCGCGCGTGCCCTGCTCACGGACCCCGGCGTCGTCGTAGCCGTCAAGGAACACGGCCTGCTCGGTGTAGATCAGGCGTGTGCCGGTGCCGGCCGGCTTGAACTCGGTGGTGCCGAGCGAGACGGAGATGCGCGTCTCGTCGAGGTGCAATTCATAGGTCAGCACGATGCGCTCGTCGGGCACGATGTCCTGGTAGATCGCATTGTAGGAGTGGATCGGCCCGCCCGATGGCCCGCCGCTCACGCTCTCGCGGCCACCCACCTTGAAGTCGAGCTTCAGGTTCGACTTCTCCCAATCCTCGGGGCCGCCGAACCACCGCGCCTTCGACTTGGCATCGGCATAGGCCGCGAACACGCGGCTCGGCGGCGCGCTGAACGTGCGCTCGATGGTGAAGGTCGCGTGCTTGGTCGAACGTTCGGTCATTTGCTGCTCCTACGCTGCGCGCTGTTGGCCGAATAGCCGGTCGAGATTGCCGAGGCCGATGCGTGTGCCTTCTTCGCGGCCGGCGATGTCGTCGTAGCCGTCGAGGAAGGCCCCCTGCTCGGTCAGTACCATCCGCGTACCGCCGACCACGGCGAAGAATTCGATGGTCGCGAGCGACACCGAGATGTGCCGATCGTCGAGATGCATGTCGTAGGCGTAGACGATGCGCTGATCGGGCACGATGTCGAAGTAGTGTGAGTCGACGATGTGCCGGGTCCCGCCGGCGGGACCGGTCACGATGTATTCTCGGCCGCCGACGCGGAAGTCGAAGACGTGCTCCGTCACCGGCCATTCGGCGTGGCAGTAAGCCCAGGCGGTCTTCGCCTCCTTGCTCGACCAGGCGGCGAACACGCGCGCCGGCGTCGCGGGATAGACGCGCTCTATGGTGAAGGTCGCGTGCTTGGTGGTGCGGATCGTCATTTCCTGCTCCGGGGTTTGTTGTTGGGATCGGTCTCGACCAGAAACGCGCCCAGTCGATCGAGGCGCCGCTCCCAGCTGGCGCGCCGCTCGCTGATCCAGCGCTCGGCCGAGTGCAGCACTTGCGGCTCGATGCGGCAGGTGCGCACGCGGCCCACCTTCTGCGACCGCACCAGGCCGCTCGCCTCCAGCACCGCGAGATGCTGCACCACCGCCGACAGGGTCATGTCGAGCGGTTGGGCGAGCTCGCTCACCGAGGCCGGGCCCTGGCTCAGCCGCTCGACCATGATGCGCCGCGTCGGGTCGGCCAGTGCCTGGAAGGCGAGGTCGAGGGGTACCGGCTGATAGTTAAGCATACACTTAACTATTGTCTCAAGACGCGGTTTTCAAGGGCTTTTTTGACGGCAAAAAAGCTTACGGGCAGGCGCCGGCGGACTGGGTCACGACGTCGGAGTTGCTGCAGGCCGAGCAGGCATTGCCGTAGGTCTTGCGGGTGCCGTCGCGATGCAGGCCGCAGGCCGGGCGGTAATCGCGGGTGCACATCTGCGGCCGCGGATCGGCGCACGGGCCGCCCGCGACCGGCATCGATTCGGGGGCGAGCTCGCCGCGGACCATCATGAACATGAAGGGTTGCGGCTTGTAATCGCTCAACGAGCCGACGATGGCGATCTTCGAGCCCAGCGCCGGCAGCGGCGCCAGCGGGCGCGCCATGGCGATATGCAGGTCGGCGACGTTGCCGGCCTGCGCCTCGTCGGTGATGGCGGCCTCGATGACGTCGGGCGTGGCCGAGATCACCTTCACCGGAATTTTGATGCGCGTGCCGCCGCCCTGTTGCTTGTCGACGATCGCCTGCCAGGTCTTTTCCGCGGCGGCGCGATTGGCCGGCGTCGTGTCGCGATGGCGCAGGATCAACGCCCAGTCGACGAAGGAGAGCGCGCCGGGATCGTTGTCCTCGACCAGCACCACCGCGAGCTCGGCCGGCGTCAGCGCGCGCGGGATCGACTTCACGAAGCCGACGGGCGGCGCCTTCTCGCCGGCGACGACGCGCGCCAGCAATTCGTCCCAGCCCTCCTCGCTGCCGCGATAGAGGCGGTATCGTGAGCGCACGTAACGGTCGATGTCCTTCGCCGCTGTGTCGTTCTTGGCGGCGCGGGCGATGGCGATGGAGCGCGCGGCAAACCAGAAGCCCAGCGCGTCGAGCGGCGTGCCCTCGAGCTGCGACACGGCGAGTTGATAGACATCCTGCAGATTGTCGGGCTCGGCCGTCACCGATTCGCGGTAGTAGCGCCGCGCCTTGTCGTAGTCCTTGACCTGAAGGGCGGCGTAGCCCAGCGCGCCGTTGAACACCGCGCTCATCTGTTCCTTGGTGCGCATGAAGGTGGCGTCGTCGAGCGATGCCGGCTTCTGCCACTTGGCGAGCGCCGCGACGCCGCGCTCGGCGCCGGCGACCATGGGCTCGGTCGCGGTCTTGTCTCCCTGCACGGCCCGTGCGCGGGCGGCGTAGACCCGATGGGCCAGCGCATGGACATTGTCGGCATCGATCTGCAGCAGCTTGCCGGCGACGAAGTCGGCCTTGGCCGGCTCCTTGGCGGCCATCCAGGCGGCCATCGCATGCTCGAGCGATTCGGTGCGGAGCACGCTGCCGGGATACCAGGCGGCGAAGACCTCCATCGCCGTGGCGCGCCTTGCAGGATCCTGCGTCTTGAGCGCCGCCTGGAAACTGTCGTACTCGGCGGGATTGGCGAAGCTGCTGCGTGCCTGGCCAGCCGCATCGGGCGACTGGACGGCAAGCGCCAGCGACAAGACGAGGACAACCCACCGCAACACGATCACTGCATCTCCTTTTCTTCGCCGCGGCCCCGTCTGTTCTGCCTGGAAAGGCCGTGACCGCTTTGTCGAATTAAGGCAGTGTTCGTAGGTTACTACGGGCGGGGACGAAGACAATGATCGAACAGCGCTCCATGCTCGCAGCGCTCGTCGCGGCCTGTATGGTCACAGCCTTCGCTACCGGCGGCCTCGCACAGCAGGCCGCGCCGCCGCCGGCCGTGCTGGTCCAACCTGCCGCGCTGACGGCGATCGCCGACCAAGCCGAGTTCATCGGCCGTGCCGCCGCGGTCGACAAGGTCGAGCTGCGTGCCCGCGTCAAAGGCTTCCTCGGCGAGCGCAAATTCAACGACGGCGACATGGTGAAGAAGGACGAGGTCGTCTTCACCATCGAGCCCGAGACCTATCAGGCCGCAGTCGACCAGAAGGTCGCCCAGCGCGATTCCATGCAGGCGGCGCTGACCAACGCCGACCTGCAGCTTCAGCGCGCCACCGAACTGTTGCGCAGCAACACCGGCACCAAGCAGACCTACGACCAGCGCCTCAGCGAGCAGCTCCAGGCCAAGGCGAACCTCGAGGACGCCCGCGCCCAGCTGCGCGACGCCGAGATCCAGCTTTCCTACACCACCATCCGGTCGCCGATCGCCGGCCGCATCGGCCGCGCCGCGGTATCGCCCGGCAACCTGGTCGGGCCCGACTCGGGCGTGCTGGCGACGGTGGTGAGCGAGAGCCCCATCCGTGTGCTCTTTCCCGTCACCCAGCGCGAGCTGCTGGACGCCAAGCGCGATGCCCAGATCGGCGATCCGCCGCAGGTCCGGCTGAAGCTGGCCGACGGCAGCATCTACAAGGAAAAGGGCAAGATCGACTTCATCGACATCACCGTCGATTCCAAGACCGACGGCCAGATCGTCCGTGCGACCTTCGACAACAAGGACAACCTCCTGACCGACGGCCAGACGGTCCGCGTCGTCCTCGAGGAGAACAAGCCGCAGAAGGTCGTGACCGTGCCCCAGCAGGCGGTCGCCCTCGACCAGACCGGACCCTATCTCTTCGTCGTCGACGACAAGAACGTGGTGCACCTGCGCCGCATCAAGACCGGCATCGTGCGCGGCGGCCAGCTGGTCGTGACGGAAGGGCTCAAGGAAGGCGAGAAGGTCGTCATCCAGGGCCAGCAGCGCATCCGCGACGGCATGACCGTGGCGCCGAGCGCGGCGCCGGCCCAGCCCAAGCAGTAATGCCATGACCATCTCGTCGCTGTTCATCCGCCGGCCGCGGCTGGCCTTCGTCGTCTCGGCGGTCATCACCATCGCTGGCCTGCTCGCCATCACGGCGCTGCCGGTGGCGCAGTTCCCCGACATCGTGCCGCCGCAGGTGCGCGTCACCGCGACCTATCCCGGCGCCTCGGCCCAGGCGGTCGAGGAGAGCGTGGCGCAGGTGATCGAGGGTCAGGTCAACGGCGTCGAGAAGATGCTTTACATGAAGTCGACGTCGGGCGGCGACGGCAGCTATGCACTGACCGTGAGCTTCGAGGTCGGCACCAACCCCGACCTCAACACCGTCAACGTCACAAACCGCGTCAACGCCGTGCTGGCGCTGCTGCCGCCCGAGGTCCAGCAGCTCGGCGTCACCACCAAGAAGCAGTCATCCTCGCTGCTGCAGGTCGTGGCGGTCTATTCGCCCAAGGGCAGCCGCGACGGGCTGTTCCTCTCGAATTTCTCGACCATCACCTTGCTCGACACCTTGCGCCGCGTGCCGGGCGTCGGCGATGCTACGCTGTTCGGCGCGCTCGACTACTCGATGCGCATCTGGCTCAACCTCGACCGCATGTCGAGCCTCGACATCACGGCCGACGACGTGGTCAAGGCCGTGCAGGCGCAGAACGTCCAGGCGGCAGTCGGCCTGGTCGGCGCCGCGCCGCTGGTCGACGAGGTCGGCTTCCAGCTCAACATCACGACGCAGGGCCGCCTGGTCACCACGGGCGAGTTCGAGGATATCGTCGTGCGCGCCCGGCCCGACGGCGGGCTGGTGCGCATCAAGGACATCGCCCGCGTCGAGCTCGGCGCCAAGACCATGGATTCGATCGGCCGCTACAACGGCAAGCCGGCGTCCGGCATCCAGATCTACCAGCTGCCCGGCGCCAATGCGCTCGATACAGCGCAGGGCGTGCGCAAGGCGCTGAAGGAGCTCGAGCCACGCTTCCCCGACGACGTCTCCTACAACGTCATGTACGACACCACGGTGTTCGTGCAGGCCACGATCGAGAGCGTGATCCACACGCTGATCGAGGCCTTCGTGCTGGTGGCGATCGTGGTCTTCATCTTCCTGGGCAACTTCCGCGCCACGCTGATCCCCATCATCGCCGTTCCGGTGGCGCTGATCGGCACCTTTGCCGTCATGCTGGCGCTGGGCTTCTCGGCCAACACCATCTCGCTGCTGGCCCTGGTGCTCGCGATCGGCATCGTGGTCGACGACGCCATCGTCGTGGTCGAGGCGGTCGAGCACATCCTCGAGCACGAGCCCGACCTCACGGTCGCCCAAGCGACCGAGAAGGCGATGGGCCAGGTCACCGCGCCCATCATCGCCATCACCCTGGTGCTGCTCTCGGTGTTCATCCCGACGGCCTTCATCCCGGGCATCACCGGCCAGCTCTATTCGCAGTTCGCCGTGGCCGTGTCGGTGTCGATGGTGATCTCGGCCATCAACGCGCTGTCGCTGTCGCCGGCGCTGTGCTCGCTGATCCTGCGCCATCGCAAGAAGCCGCGCGGCGTCATGGCCTGGCTGCAGGGCGGCATCGACAAGAGCCGCGACGGCTACGTCCGGGTGGTGACGCCGATCGCGCGGCGCGGCTTCATCTCCCTGCTGCTGGTCGCGGGCTTCGCGGTAGCCACCGGCGGCGTCGGCAGCCTGGTGCCGTCGGGCTTCCTGCCCGACGAGGACCAGGGCGCCTTCATGGCCGAGGTCCAGCTGCCCGACGCCTCCTCGACCAACCGCACCTTGAAGTCGATCGAGGAGGTCGAGCAGACGATCATCGGCAAGCCGTGGATGCAGAGCATCTTCACCGTCTCGGGCTACAGCATCCTCGACGGCCTGAACCTGCCCAACCGCGGCCTGGTCGTCGTCGAGCTGAAGCCTTTCGCCGAGCGCAAGGACCCGACGCTGACGGTATTCGCTGCCCTGCAGGAGGTGAACAGGGCCTTCACCCAGATCGCCTCGGCCAATGTCTTCGCCTTCAACCTGCCGCCCATCATGGGGCTGGGCAATTCGTCAGGCTTCGAGTTCGTCGTGCAGTCGCTGGCCGGCGCACCGCCGGTCGATCTCGCGGCCGTCGCGCGCGGCCTGATGATCTCGGCGCAGACCGCGCCCGAGCTCGCCAACGTGTTCACGACCTATGCCGCGACGACGCCGCAGATCAACCTCAAGCTCGACCGCGAGCGCGCCCAGCAGCTCGGCGTCAGCATCTCCGACATCTTCTCGGCGATGCAGACCACGCTCGGCGGCACCTACACCAACGACTTCAACCTGTTCGGCCGCGTCTGGCAGGTCAAGGTCCAGGCCGACGCGCCCGACCGCGGCAACGTCAACGACGTGTTCCGCGTGCGCGTGCGCTCGTCGAACGGCGAGCTAGTGCCCTTGCAGGCCGTGGCCAACATCGAGCTGGTGACCGCGCCCTCCTCGATCGTGCGCTACAACAACCTGCGCTCGGTCGTGCTGAACGGCGCGCCGGCGCCGGGCTTCTCCTCGGGCCAGGCGATCGCCGCCATGGAGCGGCTGGCCAAATCGACGCTGCCCAACGGCTACGGCTTCGAATGGACCGGCACGGCGCTGCAGGAGAAGGCGGCGAGCGGCCAGACCGGCTTCATCCTGGCGCTGGCCGTGCTGTTCGCCTACCTGTTCCTGGTCGGCCTCTATGAGAGCACTGCGATCCCGATCGCGGCCCTGCTGTCGGTCGTGGTCGGTCTCTTTGGCGCGGTGCTGGCGCTGTTCCTCACCGGGCTCGACAACAACATCTTCGCCCAGATCGGCATCGTCGTGCTGATCGCGCTGGCCGCCAAGAACGCCATCCTGATCATCGAGTTCGCGATGGAGGAGCGCGCGCACGGCAAGGACATCGTGACCGCCGCGACCACGGCCGCCGGCCTGCGATTCAGAGCGGTGATGATGACGTCGTTCGCCTTCATCCTGGGCCTGGTGCCGCTGGTCATCGCCACCGGCGCCGGCGCCGCGACCCAACGCGCCGTCGGCACCGCGGTGTTCGGCGGCATGATCGCGGCCTCGATGCTGGGCATCTTCGTGATCCCGGGCCTGTACGTGGCCCTCCAGACCTTCCGCGAGAAGGTGAAGGGCCTCGGCAGCAAGCCGGCCACGGTCCAGTACAAGGTCGTGGATCAGGGCGATTAGAGCACTCATGCTCTTCCGGACCGCGCGCGTCCTCGCGCGCTCATGATCATGAGCGCGCGAGGACGCGCGTTGGTGTGGACGGCCCCCAACGGCATCTGTGTGCCAGAATGAGGTCGTTGAAGATCACAT
>JAIEOV010000115.1 GCA_019750135.1 Reyranella sp.
GGCTCGACCGGCTCGACCAGCAGGATCGTCCTGGCGAAGCCGCTGTCGTCGAAGCCGCGGCGGAAATGAACGCGCGACTTGATGGCGAAGGCCTTGAAGACCGACAGGTCGAGGCCGAGCGCGCTCAACGAGCCGGGCTCCATGATCTGCACGAGGTAGCGGCTGAGCACCAGCACGTTGCCGCGGCCGAAGCTCACGATGACCCAGAGCTGGCCGCGGCCTTCGACGGCCGCCAGCACGGTGCCCTGAACGCGTACCGGCGCACCGGCCGATTCGTCGACCAGGCCGCCTACCTCCATGTCGAAGGCATCGCCCGCCTGCACGCCCCTCGCCTTGAGCACGTCGATCGCCTTGGCGTCGGCGATCGTCGCGATCAGCACGTCCGACAGGTCCTGCTCGATGACCTCCTTCAGGATCCAGGTCGCCGAGCCCGAGCGGTCGCTGTGGTCGGCCAGCACCACCGGCGTGGCGCCGCTCGCCATCGCCGCCTTGGCGAGCGTCACGCCTTCGGGGATCGTGTAGACCTTGGTCGAGCCGATCAGCGCCTGGCGCTGACGCCACGCCGCCGCCGCCATGTCGTCGGCGACGCGGCGTGCCAGGCCGGGATCGCCGTTGGTCATGACCTGGAAGGTCATGCCGACATCCGGCACGTCGGCGAAGGGAAAGCCGAAAAAGAAGTTCACATAGACATCGGGCTCGCGCGCCTCCCAGGTCAGCGCACGTTGCACCAAGTCCATCCAGGGCGAGGCGCCGGTCCACTGCAGCACCGTCGGCGAGATGATCGGCACGCGCTGCGTCACGGTAGCGGGCTTGTAGTCGCCGCGGATGGCGCGCACCAGCATGCGAGCCGCACGCTCGCCCTGCAGGTGGCTGTCGTAGTGCGGGAAGTATTTCACGGTGAAGGCCATGTCGGCCTGCTGCAGGAATTCCTCGTCCTCGTTGCCGTGCGGATCGAAGGTGCCGACGATGAAGGCCTTGCGGCCGACCACCGCGCGTACCCGCCTCGCGATGTCGGCCTCGGGCCGCGCAATGCCTCGCACGCCCATGGCGCCGTGCAGGCTGAGATAGATGCCGTCATAGGGACCGGTCGACGAAATCTCGTCGATCATGCGGCCGACGAAGGTCTCGTAGGCCTCGCGCGTTATCCAGCCCGAGCCCGTGCCGGTCTTGGGGAACAGCGGCGAATCGATGCCGACCAGCTCGACCCCGTCGAACTCGCGCGCCACCTTCACGAAGCCGCCCATGTAGGACTTGGGCTCGTGCGCCAGCAGCGCCTCGCCCTTGGCCGGCGAGCCTTCGTAGACGAAGTCGTCGAACGTGGTGTCGTTCTTGAGGAACGTTACCGTCTCATGAACGAAATAGAGGACGGCAATACGGATCGGCCGGCGGGCCATCGGACTCTACTCCTTGCGCCAATGCGACGGTGAAGTCTCGCAGGGCGCGCGGAGGAAACAAACGGCTAAAGAGTCACGGATCAGCCGCCGAGCTGGCAGTGCTTACCCATCTCCTTGCACACGCGCAGTATCGCCTGCACGACGCGCGTCGTGGTCGAGTCCTCGCCCGGCCCGGCGTGGCCGGCGATCATGATCTGCGAAACTTCGTCGTTGAAGTGCACGACATTGAAGGTGGCGGTGCGCTCTCCCTCGGCGATCTGGAAGCGGCGCTGCGCGGGATCCTGCATCACGACGCGCACCGCGTGGTTCTTGCGCGCGAGCTCGAGCGCCGTCGCGTACACCTTGTCGGCCGGCGCATCGAGGAGGACGGTGGCGAAGTCGTAGCCCGGCCGACCGTTACTCTGCTGGCCCTCCCTCATCTGCTCGATGCGACCGAGCGCCTTGCGGGCGACGAACACCCATTGCGCATCGGCCGGGCCGGCCGGCAGGAGCGTTGCCGCAAAACCGATCACGACCGCCGAGAGGACGGACAGACGCATTGCCTTCGAGTTCATTGTTTCGCCTTCGAGGTTGAAGCGCCCATTGTACCCGACGCGGCGGCGGCGCGTGCTCGCATTCGGCGCCGCGACGCGACGCCCGATGATCAGGGATTTCCTCGCAGGGTGAGCAGGCCGGGCGATGCCCGCTTGCTCAGATTCTAGCGCGTCGGGACCGGACGCTCGCCCGAGTAGTCGTAGAAGCCGCGCTTGACCTTGCGGCCGACCCAGCCGGCCTCGACATACTTCACCAGCAGTGGGCACGGACGATACTTGGAATCGGCCAGGCCCTCGTGCAGCACCTGCATCACCGACAGGCAGGTGTCGAGGCCGATGAAGTCGGCGAGCTCGAGCGGGCCCATCGGATGGTTGGCGCCGAGCTTCATGCCGGTGTCGATCGCCTCGACGTTGCCGACGCCCTCGTACAGGGCATAGACCGCCTCGTTGATCATCGGCAGCAGGATGCGGTTGACGATGAAGGCCGGGAAGTCCTCGGCATTGACCGGCTTCTTGTCGAGCTTGATCACCACCTCGCGGACCGTGCGGAAGGTTTCCTCCTCCGTGGCGATGCCGCGTATCAGCTCGACCAGGCCCATCATCGGCACCGGGTTCATGAAGTGCATGCCCATGAACTTGCCGGGCCGGTCGGTCACCGAAGCGAGCCGCGTCACCGAGATCGACGAGGTGTTGGTGGCCAGCAGCACGTTGGCCGGCAGGTCCACGCAGACCTTCTTGAAGATTTCGCGCTTGACCGCCTCGTTCTCGGTCGCCGCCTCGACGATCAGGTCGCAGTCGGCGAACTGCTTGAAGTCGGTGCCGGTGGAGATGCGGCGCAGCGCAGCATCCTTGTCCTCGGGCCGGATCATGCCGCGGCCGATCTGGCGGTCCATGTTGCGGCCGATGGCATCGATGGCCTTGTCGAGATGGCCCTGGTCGACATCCGCGAGGCGGATGTCGTAACCCTTGACGGCGCAGACATGGGCGATACCGCTGCCCATCTGGCCGGCACCGATGACGCCGATGCGTTTGATCATGACGCGATACTCCGCGTTACTTCTTTTCCACCGCGGCAGTCAGCTCGGGCACGATCTGGAAGAGATCGCCCACGATGCCGTAGTCGGCAACCTGGAAGATCGGGGCTTCCTCGTCCTTGTTGATCGCAACGATGGTCTTGCTGTCCTTCATGCCAGCGAGATGCTGGATCGCGCCGGAGATGCCGATGGCGATGTAGAGGTCGGGCGCCACCACCTTGCCGGTCTGGCCGACCTGGTAGTCGTTGGGCACGTAGCCCGCGTCGACGGCCGCGCGGGAAGCGCCCAAACCCGCACCAAGCTTGTCGGCCAGAGCCTCGAGCATCTTGAAGTTCTCGCCGCTCGCCAGACCGCGGCCGCCCGAGACGACGATCTTGGCCGAGGTGAGCTCGGGCCGCTCGCTCTTGGAGAGCTCGGCGCCGACATAGCTCGCGAGGCCGCCGGCGCCGGTGCCGCCGATCTGCTCGATCGGCGCGCTGCCGCCGGTCGCAGCCGCCTTGAAGTTGGTCGGCCGCACGGTGACGACCTTGATCTTGTCGGCGGTCTGCACCGTCGCCATGGCGTTGCCGGCATAGATCGGACGCACGAAGGTGTCGGGCGACACGACCTGGATGGCCTCGGAGACCTGGGCCATGTCGAGCAGGGCCGCGACGCGCGGCGCGATGTTCTTGCCGACCGAATCGGCCGCCATCACGACGTGGCTGTAGTTCGGCGCGAGCTTCACCACCAGCGGAGCGACGTCTTCGGCGACCCAGTTGGCATAAGCGGCATCCTCGGCGTCGAGCACCTTGGCGACGCCCTGGATGGCGGCCGCCGACTTGGCGGCCTCGCCGGCGTTGTCGCCGGCCACCAGCACATGCACCTCGGGTCCCATCTGCAGGGCGGCGGTCACGGCGTTCGCGACGTTGCTGCGAACGGTCTTGCCGTCATGGGCGGCGACAACCAGGACGGCCATGTCAGATCACTCCCGCTTCGTTCTTCAGCTTGTCGACGAGCTCGGCCACGGTCTTGACCTTGATGCCGGCCTTGCGCTTGGGCGGCTCCTCGACCTTCAGCACCTTGAGGCGCGGCGCGATGTCGACGCCGAGCGCATCCGGCGCCAGCGTCTCGATCGGCTTCTTCTTGGCCTTCATGATGTTGGGCAGCGAGGCATAGCGCGGCTCGTTGAGGCGCAGGTCGGTGGTGATTACCGCCGGCAGCTTGATCTTGATGTTCTCGAGGCCGCCGTCGACTTCGCGCTTCACCTCGGCCGAGCCGTCGGCGACGTTCAGCTTGTTGGCGAAGGTGCCCTGCGACCAGCCGAGCAGCGCGGCCAGCATCTGGCCGGTCTGGTTGGAGTCGTCGTCGATCGCCTGCTTGCCGACGATCACCAGACCGGGTTGCTCCTTGTCGACCACCGCCTTCATCAGCTTGGCGACGGCGAGCGGCTGCAGCTCGGCATCGCTCTGGACCAGCACGCCGCGGTCGGCGCCCATGGCGAGGGCGGTGCGGATCGTCTCCTGGCACTGCGCGGGACCTGCGGAAAAGGCGATGATCTCGGTCGCGAGGCCCTTCTCTTTCATGCGGATCGCCTCTTCCACGGCGATCTCATCGAAGGGATTCATGGACATCTTGACGTTAGCCGTCTCGACGCCCGTGTTGTCGGCCTTGACGCGGATCTTGACGTTGTAGTCGATGACCCGCTTGACCGCGACCAGCACTTTCATCGCGTTGCGCCTATAGGTGAGTTGCCGCCGGACGACCGTCCGGCGAAGGGGTTTTCGTGTAGGGGTGTTCAGCCGATCATGTCAAGGCTATGGCGCACTGCACAAAATCGCTGCGCGGCCGGGATTCCCGCCGATAATCAACAGGTTACGGCGGCGCGACAGCGTTGCCGGCGGCTTCCGCCCGCATCGCGAACCCGCTCTGCGCCGCGCCCTGCACCTTCCGCGGCGACCCTCTTTCGAGCCAGACGTCCTCGAAGCGGAAGCCGTTGTAGACGCTGTTCACCATGCTGACATAGCCCTTCACATTGGGCTGCAGGCAGGTCGTGCCGCGCTTCCAGTAGATCGGCGGCCGGGCGCCGTCGGCCAGCAGCCGGCCGTCGATTTCATGCACCAGTTGCTGGCGCTTCTGCAGGTCGGTCTCGGTCGACTGGGCGTCGAACATGCTTTCGAGCTCGCGATTGCAGAAGCCGGTGTAGTTGCGGGCCGAGCCGCAGGCGAAGTTCTCGTAGAGCGTCTGGTCGGGATCGTCGATGCCGTTGCCGGTCGCGTTCAGCGCAACGGCATAGTCCTTCCGGGACAGGCGCGCGAACCAGCGCGAGGTCTCGACGATCTCGAGCTGGGCGTCGATGTGGATCTCCCGGAGCTGGCTCAACAAGGCCGGCGCCGCCTCGGTGTAGGTGCCGATGCCGCGGGTGATGACCTTGAGATCGAGCCGCTTGTCCGGCCCGTAGCCCAACGCTTCCATGAGGGCGCGGGCCTGGGCGCGGTTCTGCGCGACGTCGCCGCCGTAGCCGGGCGCCATGGCGAGGTCGTCGGCCGGCAGCCCCCAGTTGCCGTCGCGCGGAGGCTGCATCGTGCCGCCGATCTCGGCGACGTCGCGGCCGAGGGCGGCGACGAAGGCCTCGCGATCGATCGCGAGCATCACCGCGCGGCGCAGGTCGGCATTGTCGAACGGCGCCGTCGTGCGGTTGATCAGCAGGTTGATGTTGAGGTTCATCGCCGTCGTCTCGCACATCGCGTTGGGCGCGCGCTGGCGGATGATCTTCAGCTCCTCGGCCGTCACCTCCCAGGGAAAGGTCATGTCGAACCGGCCGGCGGAAAAACTCAGGATCGCCGTGGACGGGCTGTTGCTGACCGTGAACTCGATGCCGTCGAGGTAGGGCCTGCCCTTCTTCCAGTAGCCGGGGTTGCGGACCAGCTTGACCGACTGGAACTCCCGGAACGACGCGAGCTTGAACGGACCGGTGCCGATCGGACGGTTGCGCATCTGCGACGGCGAGACGTGGCAGGGGTAGATCGGCGAGAAGCCCGACGCCAGCATGCTCAGCAGCGACGGCTGTGGGCGGGTCAGGTACAGCGTCACCTCGTGCGCGTCGGGGGCATCGACGAAATCGACGTTGCGGTACCATTCCCCGCGCGGGTTGCGGCGCAGCTTCTCGCGCCCCCTGCCGGCCAGCAGGTCGAACGTGCAGACCACGTCCCGCGCGGTGAAAGGCACGCCGTCGTGCCAGGTCACGCCCTCGCGCAACTTGAAGGTCAGCTCCGTCTTCTCGCCGTTCCAGCGCCAGGAGGTGGCGAGATCGGGGATGATCGACCGGTCGCTGTTCTGCGCCACCTGCGGATCGAAGACGACCAGGTTGTTGAACAGCGGCATGAAGGGAACGACCGTCGAATTGGTCGCCTCCTCCAGGATGGACGCGCTGGGCGGGCTGTCGCGATGGTAGACTTTGAGCACGCCGCCGCTCGCCTGCGCGGACGCAGGCGCGGCCGACGCAACCAGCGTCGCGACAATCGCCGCCGCCGCGATGGTCGTACGATTTGGACCCATGACCACTACCCCACGCCCCTTCGTAGGTCTGCAGGACGCAAGCCGTCACGATCAATTCCATCCGAACTGGATGGTTCGCCGCCAAATGCCACTAAATTGGATCGAACCGACCGGCCCTACGGCAGGGAAATGTCGTAGCGGACGTAGTCGGTCAGCCGGGCGGCGCGGTCGTAGAGCCGCCGCGCCGGGTTATCGGCTTCCGTGTGCCAGTAGATCCGACGCCACCCCTGGTCACGGCCGCGGGCGACCAGTGCCTCGATGAACCGCCGCCCGCGGCCGGCGCTGCGCGACGACGGTTCGACCCAGAGATCTTCCAGATAACACACCATCCGGCTGCTGAATGTATGCGGCCGAAGCACGTAGTTCGCGAAGCCGGCCAGCGGGCCCTGCCCGGCGGGCGCGCCGGACACCAAGGTGCCGATCGGGCAGTCGGCAGCCATGATGCTCCGGGTGATCTGCCTGCTCCGCATCACGGACCTCGGTCAACGGCCGCCGCCTGGCACCCACAGCACGTCGTTGGCGCCGTTGTCGTTCAGCCGGCGCGCCAGCACGAAGAGATGATCGGACAGGCGATTGATGTACTTGATCGCCTCCGCGTTGATCGGCTGCTCGGCCGCGAGCTGGGTCATGCGCCGCTCGGCCCGCCGCGCGACCGTGCGGGCGAGATGCAGCCACGCCGCGGCCTCGCTGCCGCCGGGCAGGATGAAGGACTTCAGCGGCTCGAGCTCGCCGTTCATGGCGTCGATCTCGCGCTCCAGGCGTTCGACCTGCGAGGCCACGATACGCAGCGCCTGCTCGCCGCGCTTGGCCTCGCCTTCGGGCGTGCAGAGATCGGCGCCCAGATCGAACAGGTCGTTCTGGATGCGGCCCAGCATGGCGTCGGCCTGGTGATAGGGCTCGCCGCCCAGCGCCGTGCCGGCAATGGCATGACGGGCGAGGCCGATGACGGAGTTGGCCTCGTCGACGGTGCCGTAGGCTTCGACGCGCGGATCGTGCTTGGCGACGCGCTCGCCGCGGCCGAGCGAGGTCTCGCCGCTGTCGCCGCCGCGCGTGTAGATGCGGGTCAAGGTGACCATGGGTTCAGCTCCGGCTGGCGAGATACCAAAGAATGATCAGGACGATGGTCAGGAACTGGAGCCGCACGCGCCACCACATGAAGCGGTTGCTGCGCCGGCCGCCCTCGACCGTCTGCTCGGTGTTGCGCGCCATGCTGAACAGGCCGACGAACAGCATGCCGAGCGTGGCGAGGCCCGAGACGATCACCAGGACGAACAGGATGTTGGCGAGGGTCATGGGTCAAAGTCCTTCGTTGTGCCGTCCGGCGCCGGTACGCGCGCCCGACCACGGCCGTGCCTCTGTCTTCGCATCCGTGCCGGTCGCGACCCTGAAGATCGCGTCCGCCGCCTGCTCGCCCGACCACAGGGCGGCGTGCACCGTGCCGTACTCGACCGGCTCGGTGGCCTCGCCGGCAAAGAACACCCGCCGGCCGAGCGGCCGTGCATGCGCCTCGCGGTCCTCGGGCGCGCTGCCGACGCCCGGGTAGGAATAGCCGCCGCGCGACCACGGATCGCTCAGCCAGCGCGGATAGACCATCGCCTCGGGCTCGACAACGGCCGCACCGAACATCTTGCGCAGCGAGGCCAGCGCCACGTCCTTCACTTCGGCATCGCTGGCCGTCCGGTCAAGGCGTGCGGCGGTGGCGCCGTTGCAGAAGCTGAGCAGGATCGGTTTTCCCGTCTCCTGCTCGTGGCTCACCCATGTGTTGAAGGTGCCGCGCCGATCGGGGGCGTCGGGCAGCCGGCCGAACCACTTCGGCTGCTCGGGCCAGAAGCGTTTCGGGAATCGCAGGTAGATCTTGCCGAGGATGCCCGCCCCATAGCCCAGGCGGCCGATCGCCCTCTGCTGCTCCTCGGGCGGCAGCGGATCGAGCGCCGGGATGCCGGCACGCAAGAGCCCGAGCGGTACGGTGATCAAGGCCCGGTCGGCCTCGATCTTCTCGCCGCTGGCGAGGATCGCCGTCACGCCGGCGTCGCTCCAGACGATACGCTGCACGGCGGCGTCGAAGCGGACCGCCATGTTCTGGGCGGCGTCCTCGAGCAAGGTGCGAAAGCCGCCCCTCGGCTGGGCGTTGCGATCCAGCCCTTCGGTCGGAAACCACTCCTCGGCCGACACCGCGTCGTAAGGCGCGCCCTGCACGCCTTCGCACATCTCGATGAAGGTGCCGATCACCAGCTTGTCGACCTCGGGCAGCCACGACGCGTGCAGCAGCGGATCGACCGCCTGCTTGACCGAGATCGAGCGCGGCCCACGCACGCGCGCCATCGCCTTGCTGCGCCAGCTCGCCCATTCGATGGCGGCCTTGAAGGCCATGCGACCCGCGATCGCCCGCCGGCGCTGGCCCTCGCGCGTCGGCGCCGTGGCGCGATCGTCGATCAGGAGCCGGTCGCCCTGCGATTCGACGAGCGCGATGCCGAGCTTGCCGCACCACAGCGCCAGCGGATTGCCGTCGACGCCATGCACCCATGAGCCGCCGAGATCGAGCGGCGCACCCAGCGAGTCGTCGGTCCAGGTCCGTCCGCCGATGCGCTTGCGCGCCTCGAGCACGGTGACGGTGAAGCCGGAGTCGTGCAGCAGCCGCGCCGCCACCAGGCCCGACATGCCGGCGCCGACCACGATCACGCGCTCGGGCTTGGCGTTGCCCATCGACCATGAGCCGGTCACGCCAGCACCAGGTCGGGCAGCTGCTTCATGTCGTCGAACACCCGGCCGCCCGCCTTCTGCAGGGCATCGCGGTTGGCATAGGGCTCGCCGGCATAGGCCAGGGCCTTCATGCCGGCGGCACGGGCGGCCTGGACGCCCGGCAGCGAGTCCTCGACGACGACGCAGTCGAAGGGCTGCACGTTCATGCTGATGGCGGCATGCAGGAACAGATCGGGGAACGGCTTGCCCCGCGGCACCTGGCTCGCACTGAAGATGCGGCCGTCGAACAGATCCCACAGTCCGGTGAGGCCGAGCGTGAAGCGCATCTTCTCGGGCGCGCCCGAGCTCGCCACGCAGGTGTCGATCCCGGCAGCCTGCAGCGCCGAGACCGCGTCCTTCACCCCGGCCACCGGTTGCAGCGGCGCATCGCGAAAGGTCTGGTAGGTCACCGCCTGCATCTTCTCGAGGAAGTCGCCGGGCAGCTTGCGCCCGAGCTCGGCCTCGCAGATCTCCAGGCTGGTCTTGAGCGACAGGCCCATGACGCGCCGCATCGTCTCCTCGACCGACCAGTCGAGGCCCTCGGCCTTGATCGCCCGGGAAAAGCTCGCGCAGGCGAGCGGCTCGCTGTCGACCAGCACGCCATCGCAGTCGAAGATCACTAACAAAGAACGGCCTTCTTCGGCCGCCGAAAGGGGGCCGACGTCAGTAGGGTTTGTCGCCTGCCACTGTAACCCGGTTTCCGCTGCGCGTATGCGGCCAGTAGTCCCACATCGCGCGGTGCTGGACGCAGCGGTTGTCCCAGAAGGCGATGGAGTTCTCGCGCCAGGGGAAGCGGCACTGGAACAACGGGTTCTCCATGTGCTCGTAGAGATAACGCAGGATGCCGTCGCCCTCGTCGCGCGGCACGCCCAGCAGGGCGCGGGTGAAGCCGCGATTGACGTACAGCGCCTTCTTGCCCGTCACCGGATGGGTGCGGATCACCGGATGCTCGGCGCGCGGATACTGCGGCTTGTCGGCGACGCCGAAGTTCTTGTAGAGGCCGCGATAGACCTGCTCGCCGTCATGGATGGCGGTCATGCCCTCGAGATACGTCTTCATGCGGTCCGACAGCGCCTCGTAGGCGGCGTACATCGAGGCGAACAGCGTGTCGCCGCCCTTGGGCGGGCAGGTCTTTATATAGAGGATGCTGCCCATCGGCGGCTCGAGGTCGCAGCTCACGTCGGTGTGCCAGCCCTCGCCGTTGGCGCGCGGCGAATCCTTGTCGGCATGGATGATCATCAGCTCGGGCTTGCCGTCCTCATGCGGCGCGGCGGGATGGACGTGCAGGTCGCCGAACAGCCGGCCGAAGGCCAGGTGCTGGTCGGGCGTGATGTGCTGGTCGCGGAAGAAGATGACGGAGTTCTCGGCCAGCGCGCGGTGCAGCTCGTCCTGCTGGCGGTTGCTCAGCGGCTTGCTGAGGTCGATGCCGTCGATCTCCGCGCCGATGATCGGCGTCATCTTGTCGACGCTGATCGTCTCGTAGGGCGCACTGTCGTCCGCAACGTGGCGGTAGCGCGGACCCTTGTTGCCGATGAGCGATCCTTGCATGGCCATCTCCTACTCCACCTTGATATTGGCACGATGGATGATCTTGCCCCAGCGCTCTTTCTCGGAAGCGGTGAAGGCGGCGAATTCGGCGGGGCTCATCAGCTTGGGAACCCCGCCGATGGCTGCCAGGCGCTCGAGCACCTCGGACATGGCAGCGACCTTGGCGATATCGGCGTTGATGCCGTCGACGATCTCCCGCGGTGTCCCCTTGGGCGCGTAGTAGCCGGTCCAGGTCGTCAGCAGCACGTCGGGATAGCCCGCCTCCGCCGCCGTCGGCATCTCGGGCACGGCGGCATAGCGCTCGCTGTCGGTCACGAACAGGCCCTTTAGCGCGCCACGGTCCATGGCGACCTTGGCGTTGACCGTGTCGATCATCATGAAGGTCAGGAGCCCGCTCTGCACGTCGGGGATCGCCTGCGGGTTGCTCTTGTAGCCGACATAGGTGACGTCGACACCGGCGGAGAGCTTGTAGAGCTCGGAGGCGACGCGCGCCGGCAGCGCACCGGCGCCGTAATTGTGCTTGCCGGGCTCGGCCTTGAGCTTGGCCGTCAGGTCCGCGGCCGTGTTGATCGGGCTGTTCTTGTCGACCAGCAGCACGAACGGCGAGGTGCCCATGCGCGTGATCGCCTCGAAGCTCTGGATCGGATCGTAGGGCAGCTTGTCGTAGATCGCCGGATTGACCGCCTGGGTCATCGCCGAGGTGGCGAACAGGGTAAGCCCGTCGGGCTTGGCACGCGCGACCGACTCGGCGGCAGGGATGCCGTTGCCGCCACCCTTGTTGTCGATCACGACGAGCTGGCCCCACAACGCAGACAGGCGCTCGGCATAGATGCGCGCGCTGATGTCGGTCGCCGCACCGGCCGGAAAGGGCACAACGATGGTGACGCGGCCCGACGGAAACTTCGCCGTCTGCGCGAACGCGCTCTGCGATACGGCCGCTGCGCCAAGCAGAGCGGGAAACTGACGTCTTCTGATCATCGTGCCGACGCTAGCCCCGGTGTGGGCCCGTCTCGCCTGGAAAGTCGCGGAAGTCCGTAATACGGACTATGCTTGCAGGTGTGCCACACGCCATCGAGCCCGTCCGACGCAGTTTCGCCATCCTCGAGGCGTTGAGCCGGCGCCCGCACGGCACGCTCTCGGAACTGACGGCCGAGACCGGCCTGCCGCGCCCGACAGTCGTGCGCCTGCTGCAGACCTTGATCGAGCTGGGCTACGCCACCCGCATATCGCGCCAGCTCGGCTACCGCCTGACCGATCGCGTGCTCGATCTCGCCCAGGGCATCCGCTTCATCGACCATCTGGTCGACGCGGCGGCGCCGCACATGCGCCGCTTCACGCGCCTGCACGGCTGGCCGCTCTATCTCGGGGCGATCCGCCTGCGCGCCATCACCATCCGCTATTCGACGGCGCCGGAGAGCCCGCTGTCCTTCGAGCGCATCGCCCTGCAGCGCCGCAGCCCGATCCTGACCGGCGCGCTCGGCCGCGCCTGGCTCGCCTTCTGCTCCGACGAGGAGCGCCGGGCGATGCTGCACGAGCTCGGCGTGCGCAACAGCGCCGCCTTCACCGCCGCCCTCGCCCGCATCCGCCGCGACGGTCACGCCTTCACCGTGCTGCCGCCGTCGGCAAAGCTTCAGGGCATCGCCGTGCCGATCCGCAAGCGCGGCCGCGTGCTGGGCTGCGTCACCATGCGCTTCACGCGCTCGACGATGACCGAGGACCAGGCCGGCGCCCGCTTCGGCCCGCTGCTGCGATCGCTGGCGGCCGCCATCGCCGCCGACGCGCGGGCCTAGTGCAGGCACTGCCGTCTGTACCGGCCCCCAAAAGTGAGACAGGGAAAATGCGGGCAGTTTCTCGTAAGAGAGGGACTGCATGACAAAGAAATA
>JAIEOV010000040.1 GCA_019750135.1 Reyranella sp.
CCCGACTCCGTTCACACCATCACTGTGAGGGACGACCACCTCTCTAGGCCAGCTGGCACGCCCGTTACCCCATCTCCAGTGGCGCGTCTTTTGCCGATCACGCAGCCCATGAGCGCCACTGGAGTGGCGTGCTCCCGGCAATGAGTCGTCGCCTTCTCTTCCTCCTGCCGCTCGCCACCCTGGCGATCATGGCGGGCTTCTTCACCTGGTCGCTGATGGCCGGCCGCGATCCCGCATCGATCGGCTCGGTGATGGTCGGCCGCCCGGCGCCCAAGCTCGACGTGCGGGCGCTGCGCGACGGCGACAAGCCGCTGACCGACGCGCTGCTGCGCACCGGCAAGCCCACGATCGTCAACTTCTTCGCCAGCTGGTGCACGCCCTGCCTCGCCGAGCATCCGCTGTTCACGCGCCTCGCCCAGCGCGACGGCGCGGTCATCATCGGCATCGCCTGGAAGAACAAGCCCGAGGAAGCGCGTGCCTGGCTCGCCAAGCTCGGCGATCCCTTCCTCTATGCCGGCCAGGACTTCGACGGCCGCACCGGCATCGACTGGGGCCTGAGCGGCGTGCCCGAGACCTACTTGATCGACGGCAAGGGCATCGTCCGCTTCCACTTCCGCGGCCCGATCACCGAGAAGGACGTGCGCGACATCATCCAGCCCTTCCTGAAGAGCAACCCGTGAAGCGCGTGCTCAGCCTGCTGCTCGCGCTGCTGGTCGCCCTGCCGGCCCTCGCAGTCGACCCGTCGGAGATGCTGAAGGACCCGGCGCTGGAGGCGCGCGCGAGAGAGATCGGCCAGGCGCTGCGCTGCGTCGTCTGCCAGAACCAGTCGATCGACGATTCGGCGGCCGAGGTGGCGCGCGACATGCGCCGCACCGTGCGCGAGCGGCTGACCGCCGGCGACAGCGACCCCCAGGTCTTCGACTACATGGTCGCGCGCTACGGCGACTACGTGCTGCTGAGGCCGCCCTTCAAGCTCGGTACACTGGTGCTGTGGCTGGGCGCGCCGTTGCTGCTGCTGATCGCGGCGAGTGCGATCATGCTGACGGCATTGCGCCGCCGCGCCACCGCGCCCTTGCCGCCGCTCAGCGACGAGGAGCGCGAACGGCTGCGCTCCCTGTTGGGCCGGTGATGCTGGAATTCCTGCTCGCCCTTCTCACCACGGCGACGGTCGGCGCCTTGCTGATCCCGTTGCTGCGCGGGCGCACGACGTCGAATAGCCGCTTCGAGGGCGAGCTCGCGATCTATCGCGACCAGCTCGCCGAGATCGAGCGCGAGCGCGCCGGCGGTGCCCTGAGCCAGAACGAAGC
Source organism: Reyranella sp. (assembly GCA_019750135.1). Taxonomy (GTDB): domain Bacteria; phylum Pseudomonadota; class Alphaproteobacteria; order Reyranellales; family Reyranellaceae; genus Reyranella. The sequence goes on from JAIEOV010000040.1 coordinate 1,308, forward strand.
GGCAGCGGCGCGGCTCGAGATCGAGCGTCGCATCCTCGCCGCCGACGCCGCGGCAAAGACGACGACTGGATCGTCCGACACCTTGCATCGCCTGCTGCCGCCCGCGCTTGCGCTCGCGATCCCGCTGCTGGCGCTCGGCCTCTACCTGAAGGTCGGCCATCCCGGACTGCCTGCCGCGCCTTTCGTCGCTGGTGCGAAGCCGCCGGCCGAGCAGCCGATGGATATTGCGCAACTGGTTGCCCAGGCGCGCGCCCGCGCCGCCGCCGAGCCGAACAGCGCCGAGGCGCAGTCGGCGCTGGGCGAAGCGTTGACGCTCGAAGCCGACGGCACGGTGACACCCGGCGCCGTGGAGGCCTTCAACAAGGCCATCGCCCTGCAGCCGGGCGATGCGCGCGCGCTCTACTATCTCGGCTTGCACGAGGCGCAGGCGGGCGACAGCGCCGCCGCGCTCAAGCGCTGGCAGGAGCTCGAAGCCAGAAGCCCGCCCAACGCGCCCTTCCTGCCGATGCTGCGCGCCGAGATGGCGCGTGTCGCCCAGGCAGCCGGCCTGCCGGCCGGCACGACGATGCCCCAGCCCTCGCGCGAGCAGCAGGACGCGATGGCGGTGCTGACGCCCGAGCAGCGCCAGCAGGCGATCCGCGGCATGGTCGAGGGTCTCGCCGCGCGCATGAAGGAGAATCCGCAGGACCGCGGCGGCTGGCTGCGCCTGGCCAACGCCTGGAAGGTGCTGGGCGAGAGTGCGAACGCCGTCGATGCCTACGCCAAGGCCGATGCGCTCGGGCCGGTCGATGCCCGCCTGCTGGCCGACTGGGCAGAAGCGCACGTGCGTGGCCTGAAGCCCGGCGAGGCGCCGTCACCCGCCGCTGTCGCCGTGCTCGAGCGCCTGGAGAAAGCCGAGCCGCGCAACGGCCTGGCACTCTTCTATCTGGGGGCGGCCTCGTTCGCCGCCGGCGACAAGGCCGCTGCGGCACGCCGGTGGAAAACCCTGTTGGCCCTGCTACCCGCCGACGCACCGATCCGGGCCATGCTGGAAGAGCGCATCAAGGCTGCCGACTCTCCGTAGCCCCCAACAGCCTTCGTCCTTTTGAGTTCCGCCGGCACTTGGCGCGATTCTTGGTGCCTTCGCCGCCGGATGTGCGCAATGTCACTTTCCTTGGGTGTGAGCCTTGTCACTTTCTCACCCGGGCATGTTAGGTATAGTCGAATTGGAGCCGTTTGGCGCGGCGCGCACGCGGCGAATTGGGGTCGCAATGGCGGAGCTCGAGCTGTCCGAGTTTCGATCAGAACATCATGTCGCGTGGGCCAGGCGCGCGACCCTGCTTGTCGACGTTGCCGGCTCGGATTTCGCCGACCATGTGAAGAGGCACATCGTGCCCGACCACAACGGCCGCTTCGTCAAGAGCCTGGCCGACAGCATGCTGCTCGACTTCGCTGATGTGCGCTCCGGCGTATCCGCGGCGCTCGCCATCCAGCACGAGTGCCAGCGCGCCAACGCCGCGCGCGGCGCCGACCGCCAGATCACGCTGCGCGCCGGCATGGAGGTGGCCGACGTCGTCGTCGGCGCCAATGACACTATGGGCCGCGACGCCGACCTCGCCGCCCGCCTGATGGCCCTCGCCGGGCCGGGCGAGATCGTGGTGTCGCAGCACGTGCGCGATGGCCTCACCGCCGACCTCGACGCCGACATCGAGGACCTGGGCGACTGCGACGTGCGCGGCCTACCCGACCCGCTGCGCGCCTATCGCGTCGGCCTTGCCGGTCAGCAGCCCAAGGTCGATGCGGCGATCGTCGATGGGCTCGCACCGTCGATCGCCGTCGTGCCGTTCGCTTCGCGCAATGCCGCGACCGACCAGGGTGTGATCGGCGAAATCCTGGCCGAGGAAGTGATCCGCCGTCTGTCGCAATCGGCCGGCCTCAAGGTCGTGTCGCGCCTGTCGACCACCGCCTTCTCCGGCCGCGCCGCCTCGCTGCACGAGATCAGGTCCCATCTCGGCGCCGACTACGTGCTGTCGGGCGCCTATCGCGCCGGCGGGACGCGTCTGAAGCTCGACGTCGAGCTGGCCGAAGCAAGGACCGGCCGCGTCCTGTGGAGCGAGAGCCTGGACGACGATCTGGCCGGCATCGTCTCGGGCGAGCAGGAGCTCATCGGCCGCCTGGTCGCCGCTGTCGGCGCCGTGGTGACGGCGCGCGAGGTGCCGCACGCGCGCTCCCAGCCGCTGCCGACGCTCAAGGCCTACATGCTGATGATGCGCGCGGTCAGCCTGATGCATCGCCTGTCGCGGCCTGACTTCGAGGACTCGCATCGACTTTTGCAGGCGCTGATCGACCGCGGCGTGCGCCATCCCCTGCCGATCGCCTGGTTGGGCTACTGGCATGTGCTGCGCGTGCAGCAGGGCTGGTCGGACGACCCGCAACGCGACACCCGTCTCGCCTCGGAATACACCAGGCGCGCCCTCGGCATGGACCCCGACAATTCGTTGGCGCTCGCCATCAACGGCTTCGTGCACGTCAATCTCCTGAAGCAGCTCGACGTCGCCCAGGAATCCTACGAACGCGCCCTCAGCGCCAACCCCAGCAACGCCTTCGCCTGGCTGCTCAAGGGCACGTTGCATGCCCTCAAAGGCGAGGGTGAGCAGGCGGTCGACCATGCCGAGCGGGCACTGTCGCTCTCGCCGCTCGATCCCCACCGCTATTTCTACGAATCGCTCGCCGCCATGGCTGCGGTTGCCGCAGGCCGCTACCGGCGGGCCCTCGAACTGGCCCAGCGTTCGCTGCGCGCCAACCGGAAGCACAGCACGACCTGGCGGTCCCTCACGGTCGCTCAGTGGCAGCTCGGCCGCTTCGATGACGCGCGCCAGTCGGTGCAGGAGCTTCTGAAGCTGCAGCTTCCATGATGGTCGGATGCTGGGTCTGGCCGTTATTGGGCTCGGCTGCGGCGTGATGAAGAAGCCGGCCGCGTCGGCTTGGCCCGGATGCGCAAGAACCGCCCGCCGGACTGGTCGACCTCGAACGCGCCGGTGTGACGCACCAGGTCCGACAGCTTGCGAAAGCCGTAGGTGCGCGGGTCGAAGTCGGAGGCGATGGCGGCCAGCCGCTGGCCGACCGCGCCCAGCCCGACCCAGCCGTCCTCCGTTTCCATCTGCTCGATGGCGCGCGCCAGCAGTGCCACCGCGGCGCTGACTGGCTGCAGGGCGCGGCGCCCGCCGTCCTGCTCGGGCGCGGCTGCCGTCCCGGTCAGCAGGTTCTCGGTGTAGATGAAGCGCCGGCAGGCCTGGCGGAAGCTTTCCGGAGTCTTCTGCGCGCCGAAGCCGTAGACATCCGCGCCCTCCTCGCGCAGGCGCGAGGCGAGGCGCGTGAAGTCGCTGTCGGACGAGACCAGGCAGAAACCGTCGAAGCGGCGGCTGTGCAGCAGGTCCATGGCGTCGATCACCAGCGCGATGTCCGACGCGTTCTTGCCCGAGGTATAGGCGAACTGCTGGTAGGGATCGATGGCGTGCTTTTGCAGCACCTCGGTCCACGATTTCATCCGTGGGCTGGAGAAATCGCCATAGATGCGCCGCACGCTTGCTTCGCCGAAGCGCGCGATCTCCTCGAACAGGCCATCGACGATGCGTGACGAGGTGTTGTCGGCATCGATCAGCACAGCGAAGCGGCGCGGGCGGGTGTCTTCGGCCATGGGGCCTCCTTTGGGCGTAGAGCGTAGCACCGGCCGGGTTTGAAAACCGCCACCACCGGCCCCATGTTTCCCCCACCGATGACGATCGAGCGACGCGAGCAGCTGGCCGACGTCGCCGTGCACGCGCTGGGGCTCGCCCTGGCGGCGGCCGGCGTGGTCGCCATGCTCTGGGTGGTGCTGCAGTCGTCCGGGCACGGCCAGCTCGTACCGGTCACCGTCTATCTCGCCGGCCTTCTCGCCATGCTGGGGTGCTCGGCCGTCTACAACGTCTGGCGCTCCTGCCGCTGGCGCGAGTGGCTGCGCCGGTTCGATCATGCGGCGATCTTCGTCATGATTGCCGGCACCTACACCCCGCTGGTGCTTCGCCTGCCGGGCGGCTGGGCGCTCGGCCTCACCACGGGCGTCTGGGCGGCCGCGCTGGCCGGGGTCGCCGCCAAGCTCTTCCAGCCGCGCCGGATCGAGGCGCTGTCGGTCGCGCTCTACCTGGCGCTGGGCTGGGTCGGCGTGATCGCCGCCGAGCCGTTGCTTACCGCGCTCGACCGCACGACTCTCGCGCTGCTGCTGATCGGCGGCGCGGTCTATTCCGTCGGCGTCGTCTTCCATCTCGCGACGCGCTGGCCCTACGCCCGGGCGCTCTGGCACGGCTTCGTGGTGATCGCCGCGACCATCCACTACGTCGCCATCATGACCCTGTTACAGGCCTGAGATAACACTGCACGTAGGCCGACGTATACCTTGGTTCAATTGTGCGCGGTCGGCGCGCGCCATATGCCTGTCGTCCATTGAATGCCTACGGAGAGTGACCATGCCTTTCGTCAAGACCAAGGACGGTGTTGAGATCTTCTACAAGGACTGGGGCAAGGGTCAGCCCATCGTGTTCAGCCACGGCTGGCCGCTTTCGGCCGACGACTGGGACGCCCAGATGATGTTCTTCCTCAATCACGGCTTCCGCGTCGTCGCCCACGACCGGCGCGGCCACGGCCGCTCGACCCAGGTGCCCGACGGCCACGACATGGACCACTATGCCGACGACCTCGCCGCAGTCGTCGCCCATCTCGATCTCAAGGACGCCGTGCATGTCGGCCATTCGACCGGCGGCGGCGAGGTCGTGCGCTACCTGGCGCGCCATGGCGAGGGTCGCGCGACCAAGGCCGCGCTTCTCTGCGCGGTGCCGCCGCTGATGGTCAAGACTCCGGCCAATCCGGGTGGCCTGCCGAAGGACGTATTCGACGGCTTGCAGGCCCAACTCGCGGCCAACCGCTCGCAGTTCTACCGCGACCTCCCGTCTGGGCCGTTCTACGGCTTCAACCGGCCGGGCGCGAAGTCGTCGGAAGCGACCATCCAGAACTGGTGGCGACAGGGCATGATGGGCGGCGCCAAGGCGCACTATGACGGCATCGTCGCTTTCTCGCAGACCGACTTCACCGAGGACCTGAAGAAGATCACGATCCCGGTCCTGGTGGTGCACAGCGAGGACGACCAGATCGTGCCCTATGCCGATGCGGGCCCCTTGTCGGCCAAGCTCCTGAAGAACGGAACGTTGAAGACCTACAAGGACCTCCCGCACGGCCTGCCGACGACGCACGCCGACACGATCAATCCCGAGCTGCTGGCCTTCATCAAGTCTTGAGGCTGCTCAGCGATAATATTTGCGATCGTGTTCCTCGGCCTGCAGCCGGTCGATCTGGGCCTGTGCTTCGTCGGCGATTTTCACCAGACCTTCGTAGCGGGCGCGCAACGCGGCGAGCTCGCCGTCGCGTGGCATGTTGGTCTGCGAGCCCGCCAGCTCGGCGTTGGATGTCGTCAGCAGCTTCGCGGCGAGCTGCATGGCTTCCAGCCGCGCCTTGCGCGCCGCGCCCTGCAGCTCCTCGATGCGCTTGGTGACTTTGTGCACGCCTTCGGTCATGGCCGGCATGCTGCCCCGGCCGGCCGCGCACGGCAACTGCGGCGCCGCTCGCTCGAGGAAATCAGTCGATCGTGAGCTTGCCGCACTCGGAGGAGTTGCATCGGAACGTCTGCTCGACGACGCCGAGCGCGCCGAAGTTCGGATCCGGCCGTTCGGCGATCAGGACGAGCTTGCCCTTGCCGCAGAAGGCACAGGTCTGACGGTTGTCTTGCATCGACAGCTTGGCTGCCACTGCCTGCAGGTCACCTAGAATACTCATCGCCCACTTCCTACTACTCTGCCCCTCCCGCTCGGCGATCATCGGCCGACATCAAGTCAACGGTAAGGCGGCTGGTGGTTCCGCATGGCCCCTGCAGTCTGGCGTCTGTATCTGCCGTTTGCCTGCGCCTATGATGTCGCCATGGTACGGCCTCGTATTGGCCTCGCGCTCGGCAGCGGCTCGGCCCGCGGCTGGGCGCATATCGGCGTCATCGATTCGCTGACCGAAGCCGGCATCCAGCCTGACATCGTCTGCGGCGCCTCGATGGGTGCGCTGGTCGGCGCTGCACATATCGCCGGCCGCCTTCCCGAGCTCCGGCAATGGGCCGGCACGGCGACCTGGCGCACGATCGCGCGGCTCACCGATCTGCGACTGAGCGGCGGCGGGCTGATCAGCGGCCGGCAGGTGGTGTCCTTTCTGAAAGGCTTGGGCATCGGCGAGCCGATCGAGAGCTACGCGACGCACTATGCTGCCGTCGCCACCGACATGGCGACAGGACGCGAGATCTGGCTGCAGTCGGGTCCGATCCACGAAGCGGTGCGCGCGTCGATCGCCATCCCCGGCATCTTCAGCCCGGCGCGCCGCGACGGCAGATGGCTGCTCGACGGCGGCCTGTCCAATCCCATCCCCGTCTCGGTTTGCCGCGCGCTGGGCGCCGACGTCATCATCGCCGTCAACCTGAACGGCGAGCTCGTCGGAAGGCGCTTCACCGAGCCCGAGCCGCCGGTCGAGACCAAGCCGTCGCGTCTTTCGGGTGAAGTCGTGCGGCGCGTGCTGGGCCAGTGGCCCATGCCGGCGGCGTTGCGACGCCAGCCGGCCGAGGCCGACGCAACGCCGCCGCCGCAACGCGAAGCGGCGCCTGGCTACTTCGACGTGCTCGCCACCGCCATCAACATCATGCAGGACCACATCACGCGCGCGCGCCTGGCGGGCGAGCCGCCGCATGTGATGCTGGTGCCCCGCCTGCGCAGCATCGGCCTGATGGAGTTCAATCGTGCCGAGGAAGCGATTGCCGAAGGCCGCGCCTGCGTCGAGCAGGCTCTGCCGACGCTGCGGCGCTATCTATAAGCCAGCCCTGATCCCGATCTGCAGGCAAGGTCAGTGTGGCAAATGCCACGGACACAAAAAGACAACAGGCCCATCACAGCCTTCGTCGCTTGATCGACAACGAGTCATCCCGCGTTCAAGATGGCGTTACGATGGTCAAATCAGCCCGGAATTTCCTGGCGGGGAGCTTCCTGCTGCTTACGCTGCCGGCAGCCCATGCCCAGGCGGCACTGGAGCGCGCTCAGTTCGAATTGGTGCTGATCACGGCGCGCGATTACGCCGACGACCGCTCGTTGATCTTCTATTGCCTTCGCGGCTCGACCGAGACGGTGCCTTTTCTTTATGCCGGCCTGCAGGCCGACATAGAGCAGGCAGTGCAGAGGATGAAGACGGCCGGCGCGAGTGCGCGCCAGAGTGCCGAGATGGTGCAGGTGGTGCTGACGACCGTGCGCACCTATGCGCGCGACGCCAAGGACGATGCGCTCGACCGCCGGTGCATTTCCAAAGACGTCGAACGCAGCCGCGCCGAGGTGAAAGGCGTGAGCGTGCCCCTCTTCCTGCGCCCGCCCTTCGACAGGATGGCCAAATAGGCGGGGGCGCGCCCCCAGCAAGTCAGCCTTGCGCCGGAAGCGCAAGAAGCTCGTCGATGTGCGTGCTACGGAATTGGCGAGACAAAAAGGCCTGTATGGCCCGACCGCGTGTTCGTGCGGTCGGGCCTTTTTTTCGCCAGGTAGCCTTCAGGCAGGCCTTACTGCTGCGGATTGGTGGCCGGACGGGCCGGCGGCGTCGCGGGCGCGGGGTTGGCCGGCGGCGTCATCGTCCGCTCCTGGGCCGGCAGCTGCGCCTGGTCGGTTCGTTCACTGGGCGAGCCCGCGAAGAACATCAGGCCGGCCGCCAGGGCGATCGCCACGAGGATGCCCACCACCAAAGTCACGCCCTTGCCGCTATTGTCTTCGTAATAGCGATCGTAGTTGCGGGGGTCGCGCTCGGGATTGGGCGGATTGGGGATGTAGTCGCTCATTTGTCTCTCCTTTCTCTCCGGAAGCGCATGCGAGATGAACGCCTCCCGGCCGGAGGTGTTCCAAGCCAATTTTCCGATTTCTTTCAGGAGGTTAGGTCTTGAGGGTCCTGGGCACCCGACCCCTGCGGGTCGTGCCATGCCCTTGAGCTGGCGTTCGCCCAGCGGCTCGATCTCCGCCACGACCTCGGCCGCGGCGGACAGCCGGCCGCTCACCAGCACCTGGCCGTCCTCGGCCTCCGCGCACAACCGTGCCGCCAGGTTGATGACGGCGCCGATCGCCGTGTAGTCGAAGCGGTCCTCGAAGCCGATGCGGCCCAGGGTGGCGTCGTGCCCTCGTACTGGCGGATCAGCGGGCCCAGCGCACCGTGATACTCGGCGAGACCTGCATGATGTCCTGGGGCTGCGAGGTCCGGAGAAGGCGGTGAAGCCGCGCAGGTCGCAGAACATCGCCACGATCTCGCGCCGATGATTGCCCAGGATGCTCTCGTCGCCGGCCGAGACGAGGGCCTGGGCGAGCTGCGGTGCCAGGAAGCGGCGCAGCCGGCCGACGCGCTCGAGCTCGTCGACCTGCGCCGCCACCTTGGCTTCCAGCCCCTTGTTCAGTGCCTGCACCTCGTTGAACAGGCGCACGTTCTCGATGGCGATCACGGCCTGGTCGGCAAAGATCTTCAGGATCTCGATGTGCTTCCCGATGAAGCGTGCGCCGAACGATCCCGACTACGGTCGTCGCGACCTTGCGCAGCTGGGCGGCGCGCGTACCTTTCTCGGCTTTCCGCTGCAGCGCGAGGACGCCACGATCGGCGTCATGGTGCTGACGCGTCGCCACGTCGAGCGTTCTCGATCTGCACGACGGTGCCCCGCAGCGCCGTGCGCCCGACCAGGCTGTCATTGCCGGGGATGAAGGTCTCGCCCTTGACGACGTCGACATAGGTGCTGGCGATGTGCGCCGATGCGGCCCAGCGGTAGGCGCCGTCCTTGAAGACGAAGACGGCGGCCTCGTCGGCGCGGCAGAGGCCGGCGGCCGCGTTGGCCACGGCGCGCAGCCGGTCCGAATCATGCTAGGGTCGGTGGAGTTGGAGGTCGCCAAATGCCTGACGCTCTGCCGCCCCGTTCGCCTGCCCTGCTCGATGCCGCTGGCGCGGCCGCGCTGGTCGGATCCTATGCCGCCGTCTCCAAGGGCGCGGCGTTGAAGGACATCGGCCGTATCGATGTGCACATGGGCCGTTTCATCGGCCTGTCGCCGCTCTGCCTCGTCGCCACGGCGGATGCGTCGGGCAAGCAGGACGTGACCCCGCGCGGCGATCCGCCGGGCTCGTTCAAGGTGCTGGACGAGCACACCATCGCTTTGGCCGACCGGCCGGGCAACAACCGGCTCGATACGCTGAAGAACCTGCTGGAGAATCCCGAGGTCGCGCTGATCTTCCTGATCCCCGGCATTGCCGAGACCGTGCGCGTGGCCGGCACGGCGCGCCTGTCGGTCGATCCCGAGTTGCTGGCCTCGCTGGCGGTGCAGGGCAAGGAGCCCAGGTGCGCCATCGTGGTCTCGGTGCGCCAAGCCTACCTGCATTGTGCCAAGGCGCTGTTGCGGTCGAAGCTGTGGCACCCCGACTATGTCCAGCCCAAGGGCAGCTTCCCGTCGATCAGCCGCATGGTCGGCGACCAGATCGGCCTCAGCGAAGAGGACAAGAAATTGGGCGAGGCGCGCACCGAGCGTGCGTACAAGGACGGGCTATGGGCGCCTATACCGTAACCGGCCAGCGCGCCCGCCAGATGCGGGTCGTGCCGGCGGAGGTGCTGAAGCGCCTCTATACCCGGTCCGACCGGCATGGGCTGGTGCAGACGGCGGCGCATGTCGCGCTGCTGGTGGCCGGTGGCTGGCTGGTGCTGGCGACCAAGGACACGTGGTGGGCCGTGCCGGCCTTGCTGGTGCAGGGCATCTTCGTCAATTCGCTGTTCGGCGCGATGCACGAATCGGTGCATTACGGCTCGTTCAAGACACGCTGGATGGCCGACCTGCTCGCCTTCTTCTCGGGCGCGGCGATCCTGAACAATGCCGGCTTCTACCGGCACTATCACATGGCGCATCACCGCTATACGCAGGACCCCGAGCGCGATCCCGAGCTCGTGACCTCGGGCACGCCCAAAACCTGGGGCCAGTATCTGTTCCGCATCAGCTCGATCCCGTTCCTGATGCTCCGGACGCGCGACATCTTCCTGTTCCCGTTCGGCTATCGCGGCAATGTCGACTACATCCATCCTTCGGCCTGGCCCGAGGTGCGACGCTGGGGCCGCTGGCTGCTGGCGCTCTATGCCGCGCTGATCGTGGGCTCAATCGCCTTGCAGACGACGGTCGTGCTGTGGGTCTGGTTCATCCCCTTGCTGGTCGGCCTGCCGTTGCTGCGGCTTTACCTGTTGTGCGAGCACACGCTCTGTCCCAACTCCGACGACGGCTTCGCCAACACGCGCACCACGCTCAGCAATCCCATCGTGCGCTTCCTGATGTGGAACCTGCCGTACCACGCCGAGCATCACCTGTTCCCCAACATCGCGTTCCATAACCTGCCGGAAGCGCATCGCCATCTGCGGCCGCACCTGAAGTACGTCGCCAGGGGCTACATCCAAGTCCAGCGCGAGATCGTGCGTTCTCTGTCATGATCTTCCGGTCCGGAAGAGCAAGAGGAACAGTTTGATATGAGAACGAGTGAAGGCGTCTTCGAATGCGGCGACCTGGCGCTGCAGCGCGGCGGCACGCTCAAGGGCGCGCGCATCGTCTACAAGACCTACGGCACGCTGAGCCCCAAGCGCGACAACGTCATCCTCTATCCGACCAGCTACTCGGCGCATCACACCGACATCGAATGGCTGGTCTCGGTCGAGCACTGCCTCGATCCCAGCCGCTACTTCATCGTCATCCCGAACATGTTCACCAACGGGCTGTCATCCTCGCCGTCGAACACGCCGGGAGAGTTCCCGCAGGTGACGACCTACGACAACGTCACGCAGCAACGCCGCCTGCTGGCTGAGACGTTCGGCGTCGATCGCGTAAAGATGGTCTATGGCTGGTCGATGGGGGCGCAGCAGGCCTATCACTGGGCCGCCCTGTTCGGCGAGGCGGTCGAGCGCATCGTCGTCAACTGCGGCTCGGCCAGGACCGCGCCGCACAATTTCGTCTTCCTCGAGGGCGTGCGCACGGCCGTGCTGAACGCGAAGACGCCGCAGGACGGCCTGCGCGCCATGGGCCGCATCTATGCCGGCTGGGCGCTGAGCCAGACCTTCTATCGCCGCGAGATGTGGCGCGGGCTGGGCTTCACCAGCCTGGAGGACTTCCTGGTGCGCTCGTGGGAGGCCAATTTCCTGCGCCGCGACGCGCGCGACCTGATGGCCCAGCTCTGGACCTGGCAGAACGGGGACATCTCGGCCAACGACCTTTACCGCGGCGATCTCCCGATGGCGCTGGCCGGCATCAAGGCCAAGGTGCTGCTGATGCCGTCCGCGACCGACCTCTATTTCCAGACCGACGACAACCGGGGGGAGCTGCCTCACCTCCGGCATGGCCGGCTGGTCGAGATCCCGTCCGTCTGGGGCCACCGCGCCGGCAATCCCAACGGCAATCCGGAGGATGCGGCGTTCATCGATGCCCAGGTGAACGCACTTCTGTCATCCTGAGCGAAGCGAAGGCCCTCAGGCCGTCGAAATCGAGACTGGCTTCGGCGGCGATGAGATGCTTCGCTACGCTCAGCATGACAGGAGAGGCCCATGCCAGACACCCTCCTCCCCCGCGACGGTCTGGTCATCGTCGCCAAGCGTGATTGCCCGACCTGTGTGCTGGTCGAGCCGGTGATGCAGAGCCTCGACCGCGCCGGCCCGCTGGCCGTGGTCAGCCAGGACGATCCGACCTT
>JAIEOV010000049.1 GCA_019750135.1 Reyranella sp.
ATGCGCTTCATGTGGGCGATGGAGCTGTTCGCGGTCCTCATTGCGCTGGTGATCATCGTCATCCTGGTCGACACGACCTGGGAGAATTTTTTGCGCGCCTGGCAGCTCGGTGATTCGACCATCGACATCAAGCTGCCGATCTGGCCGACCAAGCTCCTGGTGCCGGTGGTGTTGGCGGTCCTGGCGGTACGGCTGCTGCTGCAGATAATCGATTACATCCGGTTGGTCCGCCATCCCGATGCCCAGCCCATCGCCGTGCCGGTCATCGAGACCATCGAGGTGCAGGCGCAGAACGAGATCGAGGAAGCGCTCGGTCGCGAAGAGCGGAGGCCATAGGCATGGAACCGCTCACTCTCGGCATCATCGGCTGTGGCCTGCTGATCGTCCTCTGCGTGCTGGGCGTGCGCATCGCCTATGCCGCGGCCATCGTCGGCGCCTTCGGCCTGGCGATGCTGACGGGCTTCGGACCGGGCCTGCGCACGGCCGGCGTCGTGCCGCACGCTTCGGTCGTGAACTACACGCTGAGCGTCCTGCCGATGTTCATCCTGATCGGCTATCTCGCCTATTACGCCGGCATCACCCAGGCGGCCTTCGAGGCGGCGCGGCGCTGGCTGGGCTGGATGCCGGGCGGGCTCGCCATCGCCACGGTCTATGCGGTCGCGGGCTTCTCGGCGGTCTCGGGCGCCAACACCGCGGCCGCCGCGGTGTTCGCCAAGGTGGCGATCCCCGAGATGCTGAAGGCGGGCTACAACAAGCGCCTGGCCGCGGGCGTGGTCGCGGCCGGCGCCACGCTCGATTCGCTGATCCCGCCCAGCGCGCTGCTGGTCGTCTACGGCATCATCACCGAGCAGTCGGTCGGCAAGCTCCTGGTCGCGGGCTTCGCGCCGGGAATCTTCTCGGCCTTCGTCTACACCGCCATCATCCTGGTGATGTGCTGGCGCAATCCCGCGCTCGGCCGGCCGATCACGGGCTACACCTGGCCGCAGCGCTTCCAGTCGCTGCCCGGCACGCTGCCCATCGTGCTGGTGATCGCCATCATCTTCTATTCGATGCTGTTCGGCTGGGCGACGCCGACCGAGGCGGGAGCGCTGGGCGCGCTCTGCGTGTTCGTGATCGCGCTCGCCAACAAGATGAAATGGCCCGAGCTGCGCGGCGCGCTGCTCGAGACGGCGCGGCTCACCGCGGTGATCTTCACCGTGGTCTGGGGCGTGCTGATCTTCGTGCGCTTCCTGGGCTTTGCCGGCCTGCCTGAGGAGCTGGCGCGCTGGGTGACCGACCTCAAGGTCTCGCCAATCTGGATCCTGCTGGCGATCTACCTGATCTACCTGATCCTGGGCACCATCCTGGAAGGCGTCGGCATGTTCCTGCTGACCCTGCCCGTGGTGTTCCCGGTGATCGAGGCGCTGGGCTATGACCCGATCTGGTTCGGCATCATCCTGGTCAAGCTGAACGGCATCGCGACACTGTCGCCGCCCGTCGGCCTGGTGGTGTTCGTTGTGAACGGTGTGCGGCCCGACATCTCGGTGGCCGACATCTTCCGCGGCATCTGGCCGTTCATCTTCGCCGACATCATCACCATCGGCTGCCTGACGGCATGGCCCGAGATCGTGACCTTCATCCTCGAGACGGCGGGGTAGCTAGGGGCGCCCTCATCGGAGCGCGGACCTCCAGGTCCGCTCATGATCATGATGCGGACCTGGAGGTCCGCGCTCCGATGATCATGAGCGGGCGGGTAGGTCGCGATCTTAAGACTTCGGTCCCGATCCCGCCTGGGTCAGCAGGAAGTTCAGGAGCTCCTTGCCGGGAATGCCCTGGCCTTCGCGCAGCTTGACCCAGTCGTCCCACACCGGTTCGCCGCCGGCCTTGCGGAAGGCTGCGATCTCCTCGGGCGTGAACTTCACGAAGGTGAGCTTCTTCTTGAACAGCGGGATGTTCTTCTCGTCGGCCGCCCTATAGGCCGCCTTGGCGGCGGCCTGGGCGATCGGCTGCGCCTCGATCAGGAGATCCTTGTACTGCTGCGGCAGCTCGGCCCAGCGATCGATATGGATCAGGGTCGGGCAGCCGACCGAGCCCAGCGCCATGTTCTCGGTGTACCACTTGCCGACCTCGTAGGTGCGGTAGGACTGGTGGGCATAGGTCGCCGGGAAGGCGGCCGCATCGACCGTCCCGCGCTCCAACGACGTGTAGACCTCGGTGGCGTCGACCGAGGTCGGGATGGCGCCGAGCTTCTTCATCGCCTCGCCGATGCCGGCCAGCGCCCGCACCCGCATGCCCTTGAAGTCCTCGGTCGTCTTGGGCTGCTTGCCGCGGCCGACGAACTCGTTGTTGGGCAGCAGGGCGCTGAGATAGGGCATGGCCTTCCAGCCGGCCATCTCCTTCACCACCAGCGGGTGCTTGTGAAAGGCGTTATGGACCTTCTCCTGCACGTCGGTGTCGGGGATCGGCAGGAAGGGCAGGTCGAGCGCCGAGTACACCGGCAGCTTCTCCGGATGGTAGGAGGCGCAGATGTTGGTCATCTCGAGGCTGCCGACCTTGAGCAGGTCCAGGAGCTCCTTGGGCTGGCCGAAGCTTTCGTAGCCGATCTGGATCTTGAACTTGCCGCCGGTGCGCTCGTCCAGGTACGCCTTCAGCTTCTCGACGTTGGCGGTGCCGGCGCGCGGCTTGCCCCAGGCCGCCAGCTTCCATCTCACCTCGGGCCCGTCGACGATCTTCGCCTGGGCGAACACGCTACCTGACCACGCAACCACGCTCGCTGCCAACACGGCAGCAACAGTGACGCCTTTGAGACGGCTCATGAATGCCTCCTGATTTCCTCCCGACACCCTTGTCGTTGTCCCGGCCTTGTGGCGGCCGTTGACTGCAACATTACCGCAACCCGCACGAACGCGCGAGCGGTGGCCACGGTCAGACGGCGCCGCTAAGCTGGCCGAAAATTGGGGGCACATGACGATCATTTCACGGCGCGCGGCCATGTTGGGACTGGCGGCAGCGGGCGTGGCGGGAACTGTTCGGGCAGCGGACTGGCCCGACAAGACCATCACCATGATCGTGCCCTATCCGGCGGGCGGGGGCTCGGACACCTTCGCCCGGCCGGTCGCCGCGGCGATGGCCGATCGCTTCAAGCAGTCGATCGTGATCGACAACAAGAGCGGCGCCGGCGGCACGGTGGGCACGGCAGTGGCGTCGCGCGCACCGGCCGACGGGTACACCTTGCTGCTGGGCGATACCGGTCTCACCTACGCGCCGGAGATCTATGCGAAGCCGGGCTTCGATTTCGGTCGCGACTTCGCGCCGATCAGCGCGGTCGCCCGCGTGCCCTATGTGCTGGTGGTCAATCCGGCCAAGCTCGACGTCGCGAACCTCGCGGCCTTCATCGCCGCGGCGAAGAAGGCGTCCGGCAGCATCGATATCGGCTCGGCCGGCCTCGGCTCCGTCACGCATTTGGCGATCGGCCTGTTCGAGGAGAAGACGGGCACCAAGCTGAACCACGTGCCTTACCGCGGCGGCGCGCCGATGCTGCAGGACCTGCTGGCTGGCCAGGTCGCAGCCGCCTTCGTCGTGCCGGGCGCCATCGCCCCGCATGTCAAGGCGGGCAAGCTGCGCGCCCTCGGCGTCGCCAGCCGCCGTCGCGAGCCCTTGCTGCCCGATGTGCCGACCATGGACGAGGCGGGCCTTCCGGATTTCCGCGCCACCGTCTGGTTCGGCCTGTTCGCGCCCAAGAAGACTCCCGACGCCATCCTCGACCAGCTGCACGCCGCGACGCAGGCCGCGCTCGAGGAGGAGAAGATCAAAGCGATGTGGACCGAGCAGGCGGCCCGGGTCGAGCCGGAGAGCCGCAGCGATTTCGCCCGCTTCGTCGCTACCGACAGCGAGCGCTGGAGCCGCATCGCCAAAGCCGCCAACATCAAGATGGAGTAACGCGTGACCCTTTACCGTCGAACCGCGCTGGCCGGTGTTCTTGCCAGCGGCATGACTGGCTTTGCACGCGCCACCGACTTCCCTTCGCGGCAGATGAACTGGATCGTGCCGTTCCCGCCCGGTGGCTCGAACGACATCTTCGCGCGGCCGGTCGCGGCCTTCGTCGGCGAGCGCCTGGGGCAGCCCATCGTGGTCGAGAACCGCGGCGGCGCGGGCGGCACGATCGGCGGCATGACGGCGGCGCGCTCCAAGCCCGACGGCTGCACGCTGCTGGTGGTCAATCCCAGCCTGACCTTCGCCTCGATCGTCTATGCCGAATCGGGCTTCGACCTGATGCGCGACTTTGCGCCGGTGTCGGGCATGGCCCAGGTGCCGGTGGCGCTGGTCGTCAATCCTTCGAAGATCGCTGCCAAGGACCTGGCCGGCTTCCTGGCACTGGCGCGCAAGGCTCCGGGCGCGATCAACATCGGCTCATCGGGCCTCGGCACGATCCCGCACCTCGCCATCGTGCTGCTGCAGCAGAAGACAGGCATCCAGCTCACGCACGTGCCCTATCGCGGCGGTGGACCGGCGCTGCAGGACATGATGGCGGGCCAGATCGACGCCACCTTCGCCCCGCTCAGCACCGTGGCGTCCTACGTGCAGTCCGGTCGCCTGCGCGCGCTGGCCGTCGCCGCGCCCAGGCGCGAGCCTGTCCTGCCCGACGTGCCGACCTTCGCGCAGGCGGGTGTGCCCGACTTCACCGTCAGCACGTGGTATGGCCTGTTCGCGCCCAAGGCGACGCCGGTCGCAATCCTCGACACGCTGCACGGCGCCGTGCAGGCGGCGCTCGCCGATCCCGGCGTGAAGCACATCTGGGCCGAGCAAGGCGCCGAGCCCGACCTGCAGAGCCGTACGGCGTTCACCGACTTCGTGACCCACGAGGTCGAGCGCTGGAGCAAGATTGCGAGGACGGTCGGGTTGCCGATGGAGTGAAGCTGTGAGCCTCAGGTCGCTCCGCCGCCGTTCACCTGAATCATCTGGCCGTTGATGTAGCCGCCGGCCTCCGACACCAGCAGTCGCGCCGCCGCGGCGACCTCGACCGGCTTGCCCATGCGGCCGAGCGGCACGCGGGCGACGGTTTGGGCGCGGGCCTGCGCCGAGGCATTCTTCTCCTCCTCGTCCGGCGCGATCGGACCGGGCGAGATGGTGTTCACGGTGATGTTCTTCGGCCCGAACTCCATGGCCAGGGCCTTGGTCAGGCCCCATACGCCGTGCTTGGCGACCGACACCGGCGTGCGGCCGGCATGGCCGTGGATGGCGTTCATGCCGGTGAAGTTGACGATGCGGCCCCAGCCTTTCTGCACCATGCCGGGCAGGCAGGCGCGCGCCAGCCACACCGCGGCGTCGAGATCGACCGAGATGACGCGCCGCCATTCGGCCTCGGTCATCTCCAGGAACGGCTTGTTGGGCCGCAGCGCCGCATTGTTCAGCAACGCGTCGACCGCGCCGAAGCGCTTGATCGCCTCCGCGGCGATGCGCTGGCAGTCCTCGGACTTGCCGACATCGCCCATGACCACCAGCGTCTCGGCGCCGAGCTTCTCGGCTTCCTTGGCGACGCTCTCGCAGGCGGCGCGATCGCTCGAGCCGTTGAGCACGATGTTGAAGCCGTCCTCGGCCAGGCCCAGCACGCAGGCGCGACCGATGTTGCGGCCCGCGCCGGTGACCAGCGCGGCCTTCCTCGCGTTGGCCATCAGATGACGCCGCCGGCCTTGAGGCCGTCGATGGCCTTCTTGTCGTAGCCCAGGCCGGTCAGCACCTCCTCGGTGTGCTGGCCGAGATCGGGCGTCGGCTTCAGCTCCTTGGGCTGCGGCGCATCAGAGAGGTTGATCGGCTGGCCGACCACCTTGATGTCGCCGAGCTTGGGATGCTTGACCGTGCGGGCGATGCCGAGGTGCTGCACCTGCGGCTCGGCGAAGGTCTGGTCGATGGTGTTGATCGGTCCGCACGGCACGCCGGCCTTGTTCATGGCTTCCAGCCAATGGGCCGAGGGCTTGGTCTTGGTGATCGCGGCGATGCGCTCGTTCACGGCCTTGCGGTTCTGCGAGCGCAGCGGTCCCGTCAGATGCTCGGGATGATCGATCAGCTCGGGTGCGCCCAGGGCCTTGGCGCAGCGCTGCCACAGGTTCTGGCCGGAAGCCGCGATGTTGATATGGCCGTCGGCGGTCGGGAACACGCCGGTCGGGATGCCCGTCGGATGGTCGTTGCCGGCCTGCTTGGGCACCTCGCCCTTGATCAGCCAGCGCGAGGCCTGGAAGTCGAGCATGAAGATCTGTGCCTCGATCAGCGAGGTGTGGACCCACTGGCCCTTGCCCGTGCGCTCGCGATTGTAGAGGGCGAGGATGATGCCCTGGGCCAGCAGCAGGCCCGAGGTGAGGTCGGCGATGGGGATGCCGACGCGCATCGGTCCGCGTCCGGGCTCGCCGGTGATCGACATCAGGCCGCCCATGCCCTGGGCGATCTGGTCGACACCGGGCCGCGCCGCATCGGGGCCGCTCTGGCCGAAGCCCGCGATCGAGCCGTAGACGATGCGCGGGTTGATCTTGGCCACCGTGTCGTAGTCGACCTTGAGGCGATGCTTCACGTCGGAGCGATAGTTCTCGACGATTACGTCGGCCTTCTCGGCGAGCTTCATGAAGATCGCGTGGCCTTCGGGCGTCTTGAGGTTCAGCGTCATCGCCTTCTTGTTGCGATGCAGGTTCTGGAAGTCGAAGCCATGGCGCGAGCCGCCGGTGGCGTCGGTGCCCTCGCTGGCCGGGGCCTCGATCTTGATGACATGCGCGCCCCAGTCGGCGAGCTGGCGCACCGCGGTCGGACCGGCACGGTGCGCCGTCAGGTCGAGGACGGAGATATGGGACAAGGGCAGGGTGGTCATGAGCGTTTCCTCTGGGAGCGCGGGCCTCCGGCCCGCATTATCAGCATGAGCGGGCCGGAGGCCCGCGGTCCGAAAGATTAACGTCCTTTGAAAGCCGGCTTGCGCTTCTCCATGAAAGCCCGGCGGCCTTCCTTGAAATCCTGGCTGTCGAAGCAGGCCTTGGCCATGACGTCGAGCTTCTTGTGGTCCTGCTGGGATTCCGGCTTGGCGATCTCGCGTGCCGCAGCCTTGGCGAGGGCAATGGTCAGCGGCGCGTTCTGGGCGATGGCGCCGGTGATGTTGCCGATCATCGAATCGAGCTCGGCATCGGGCGCGACGCCGTTCACCAGGCCCATCTCGTAAGCCTCCTCGGCGGAGTATTGCTTGGCGGTGAACAGGAACTCCATCGAGCGCGACAGGCCGATGATGCGCGACAGCCGCTCGATGCGCAGGAAGCCGTAGCCCAGGCCGAGCTTGGCCGCCGGCACGCCGAAGCGCGCGCCCTCATTGCAGTAGCGCATGTCGCAGCAGGCAGCGAGGTTCATGCCGCCGCCGATGCAATAGCCGGTGATCTTGGCGATGGTCGGCTTGGGAAAATCGTAGAGCGCCTCGTAGCCTTCCTTGGAGATGGCGTCGTAGCGGACCTGCGCCTCGGCATTGGCGCGCTCGGTCTCGAACTTGGAGATGTCGGCGCCGGACACGAAGGCCTTGCCGCCGGCGCCGCTCACGACGACGCAGCGCACCTCGGGATCCTTGGCGTAGTCCTTCAGGATGCCGACGAAGCCGTCCCACATGTCGAGCGACACGGCATTCAACTTGGCCGGATTGTTGAAGACGACATGGCCGACGGCGCCCTCGCGCCGACCGTAGATTTTCTGTTCCTGCATTGACCGATCCTTCAGATGTGGCCGGCAATATAGCGCGCGTCCGGCGATTTGAATAAGGTGTGCGACAGGGAGGAAACGTGGCCGCAGTCGAGCTGAAAGGCCTCACCAAACGTTATGGCCAGACGACCGCGGTGGCGGATGTTTCGCTGCGCATCGAGCACGGCCAGCTCGTCTGCCTTCTGGGGCCGTCGGGCTGCGGCAAGACGACGACGCTGCGCCTGATCGCGGGCTTCATCGAGCCCTCGGCAGGCGAAATCGTGGTCGGCGGCAAGGTGCTGTCATCGCCCCAGCGCACGGTGCCACCGGAAGGTCGCAACATGTCGATGATCTTCCAGAGCTACGCGCTGTGGCCGCACATGACGGTGGCGGAGAACGTGGCCTATGGGCTGAAGATCCGGAAGCTCGACAGGTCCGTCATCGACGCCAAGCTCAAGGCCATCCTGTCGACGGCCCGGCTCGAGGCCCTGGCCGATCGCTATCCCGGCGAATTGTCGGGAGGCCAGCAGCAGCGTGTCTCGCTGGCGCGCGCGCTGGTGGTCGAGCCCGAGACGCTGCTGCTCGACGAGCCGCTGTCGAACCTCGACGCCAACCTGCGCGAGGAGATGCGCTTCGAGATCCGCCGCCTGCACGATCAATACCGCTACACGACGGTC
Source organism: Reyranella sp. (assembly GCA_019750135.1). Lineage (GTDB taxonomy): Bacteria > Pseudomonadota > Alphaproteobacteria > Reyranellales > Reyranellaceae > Reyranella. The sequence continues at coordinate 8,352 of JAIEOV010000049.1, forward strand.
TACGTGACGCACGACCAGGCCGAGGCCATGACCACGGCCGACCTGATCGCCGTCATGAACCACGGCAAGGTCGAGCAGCTCGGTCCGCCGGAGGAGATCTACGGACGGCCGCGCTCGGAGTTCGTCGCCCGCTTCATCGGCGGCTCCAACATCCTGCGCGGCGCGGCTATCGACGATGCTCGGGTATCGGTCGCGGGCGGGCCGCTGCGCATCACGGGGCGGCCCTTGCAGGCCGGCCGGCCGGTGGCGCTGTCGGTGCGCCAGCACGAGATCACCATCGCCAACGAGAAGCCGCAATCGGCCGACAATCATCTGCCCGCCGTCGTGACGCGGCAGGTCTTCCTCGGCTCGATGCGCGACTACACGGTGGCGCTGGGCGACAAGACCGAGCTGCGCGTGACGGCACCGCCCGGCCGCAACATCGCGCCGGGCCAAGCGGTGTGGCTGCACCTTCCGGCGGAACAATGCCGGGCATTGGCGGAGGAATGACATGACGCGCATCACGCGACGAAGCGTGCTGGCAGGTTCGGCCGCGATCGCTACCGGTACGCTCAGCATCCAGGTTCGCGCCGCGCCCGAGGCTCAAAAGATCACGCCGGCGCTGATCGAGGCCGCCAAGAAGGAGGGCAAGCTCTCCTGGTACACCTCGGTCGACCTGCCGGTGGCCGAGAAGATCGCGAAAGCCTTCGAGGCGGCCTATGCCGGCGTCAGCATGAAGGTCGAGCGCTCCGGCGCCGAGCGCATCTTCCAGCGCATCGGCCAGGAGTATCAGAGCAAGATCTACAATTGCGACGTGGTGAACAGCTCCGACGCCGCGCACCTCATCATCTGGAAGCGCGCCTCGATGCTGGCCTCGTTCCTGCCCGAGGACGTCGCCAAGCATTTTCCCAAGGAGCATTGGGATCCCGACGGCATGTACGCCTCGTGGCGCGTGACGCTGTCGCCCATCGCCTACAACACCAGCCAGGTGAAGACGGAGGATGCGCCCAAGGGGTTCAACGATCTCCTCGATGCCAAATGGGCCGGTAAGATCGTCAAGGCGCATCCTGGCTACTCGGGCACCATCATGACGGCGACCCAGCAGCTCAGCCGCGATCTCGGCTGGTCCTTTTTCGAGAAGCTTGCCAAGCAGAAGGTGATGCAGGTCCAGTCGGCCGCCGATCCGCCGAAAAAGGTGACGTCCGGCGAGCGCGCTGTGATGGCCGACGGCACCGAGTACATGGTGAATCTCCTGCAATCGCGCGGCGAGCCCATCGAGGAGGTCTATGCCGTCGAGGGCACGCCGTTGATCACCGGCCCGTCGGCGGTGCTGGCGCGTGCAGCCAACCCCAACGCCGCGCGTTTGTTCTACGCCTGGTCGATGACGGCCGAAGCGCAGCAGCTCAATGTCGAGGTCGGCGCCTTGCGTTCGGTGCATCCGCTGGTCAAGGACCGGGCCGAGCGCAAGAAGCTCTCCGACATCAAAACGTTGCGCGAGGACGCCGCCGCCGTCGCCGATCAGGCCGACGACATCAAGGCCCGTTATTTGAAGCTGTTCAAGGTGTGATCATGCGCCGTCGTACGCTGGTTGGTGCCGCCGCCCTTCTGCCCTTCGGCGCGCGTGTCGTGTCGGCCGCACCGCCGGCCGAGACGATCACGCCGGCGCTGATCGAGGCCGCCAAGAAGGAAGGGAAGGTCTCCTACTACACGGCGATGGACCTGTCGGTCGCCGAGCCGATGGCCAAGGCCTTCGAGGCCAAGTTCCCCGGCATCAAGGTCGCCGTCGAGCGCACCGGCGCCGAGCGCCTGTTCAACCGGCTCGCCCAGGAGACGGCGAGCAACATCAAGCGCTGCGACGTGGTGAACAGTTCCGATGCGGCGCACTTCATCACCTGGAAGCGCGAGGGCTGGCTGCAGCCCTACGTGACGGTCGACATCGCCGAGAACGTGGCGCCCGAGATGCGCGATCCCGACGGCACTTTTGTCAACCAGCGCACGCACCTGTCGGCCATGGCGTACAATTCGAGCCTGGTGAAGCCCGAGGACGCGCCCAAGGGCTTCAACGACCTGCTCGATCCGAAATACGCCGGCAAGCTGGTGAAGGGTCATCCCGGCTACTCCGGCACCATCATGACCGCTACCCAGCAGATCGCACGCGAGCTGGGCTGGGGCTATTTCGAGAAGCTCGCGAAGCTGAAGGTGATGCAGGTCCAGTCGGCCACCGAGCCGCCGAAGAAGCTCGAGGCCGGCGAACGCGCCATCGCGGTCGACGGCAGCGACTACCTGTTCTGGATGGCGCGCGAGCGTGGCGCGCCGATCGAGGTCGTGCAGCCGGTCGAAGGCACGCCGCTGATCTCCAATCCCATGGCGGTGTTCAAGGCGGCGCCCAACCCGAACGCGGCGCGGCTGATGTTCGCCTGGATCATGTCGGGCGAGGGCCAGGAGTTCATCGTCAACCTGAGCGGCCAGTATCCGGCCAACCTGAAGGTCAAGGCCAAAGCCGGCCGGCCGCCGCTTTCCTCGATCAAGACCCTGCGCGAGGACCCGGTCGAGGTCGAGAAGACGGCAGACGAGATCAAGGCGAAGTATGCCCGGTTCTTCAAGGTATGAGTAAAGGTCCCTCGGGCTTCGCCCTCGGGATGACAGGGGGGCGTCGATGACGGACGCGCTGTCATCCCGAGCGCAGCGAGGGACCTTTGCTGTCTTCGACTTCTCGCGTCCCGTGCTGGTCGCCGTCACCGCACTGCTGGCGGTGATGATCGTGCTGCCGATGGGCTGGTTGATCGCCTACAGCCTGTCGGACAAGCAGGGCAAGGCGACGCTCGGCAACTTCGTCACGCTGTTCACCGATCCGAGCTTCGTCGATCCGCTGATCACCACCCTGATCATCGCCGTCTCGGTGAGCACGATCTGCTGCCTGGTCGCGGCGCCTCTGGGCTGGCTGGTGGCGCGCACCGACATGCCGATCCGCCGCACCGTGCGCACCTTGGTCATGGCGAGCCTCGTCACGCCGCCCTTCGTCGGCGCCATCGCCTGGGAGATGCTGGCGGCGCCCAACTCGGGCCTCTTGAACCAGCTCTGGCGCAGCCTCACCGGCATGCCCTCCGACGAGGCGCTTTTCGACATCTACAGCCTCACCGGCCTGATCTTCGTCATCGCCTGCTACACCTTTCCCTACGTCTTCATCCTGGTCGCCAACGCACTCGATCGCATGCCGGGCGAGCTCGAGGACGCCTCGTCGATGCTGGGAGCGAAGACCTGGCAGACGGCGCGGCGCATCACCGTGCCGCTGGCGCTGCCGACCCTGCTGGCGGGCGCCCTGGTCGCCTTCCTGCAGGCACTGAACCTGTTCGGCTCGCCCGCGATCCTCGCCATCCCGGCGGGATTCCATACCCTCACCACGCGCATCTGGAGCCTGTTCCAGTTCCCGCCCAAGCCCGAGCTCGCCGCCGCCGCCTCGGTGCCCTTGCTGCTGCTGACGATCCTGCTGCTGCGCGGCCAGGCGCTGGCGCTCGGCCGGCGCGGCTATGCCGTGCTGGGCGGCAAGTACGGCGAGCCGCGCCTGGTGCGGCTGGGCGTCTGGCGCTGGCCGGCGGCGGGGCTGGCGCTGCTGGTGCTCGCCATGCCGCTGTTCCTGCCCTATGCGGCATTGTTCAATTCCGCCTTCTCGCGCGTCGCCTCGCGCCTGGTCACGCTCGACACCATCACGCTGCACAACGTGCGCTTCACCTTCCTCGAGCTCAGCTCGACCATGCCGGCGCTCAAGAACACGTTCCTGCTCGCCGCCTTGTCGGCGACCCTGGGCGCGCTGCTGGCGCTGCTGATCGCCTACATCGTCGCCCGTCGCGCGGTGGCCGGACACCGGGTGCTCGCCTTCCTTGCCACGGCGCCGCTTGCGATTCCCGGCATCGTCCTGGGTGTCGGCCTGTTCCTCGCCTATACGCGTCCGCCGCTCACCCTCTACGGCACGCTGTGGATCCTGCTGATCGCCTTCATCACCATCGAGCTGCCGGCGGCCTACCAGCAGCTCTCCTCGGCCTTTCACGCCGTGCATCCCGAGCTCGAGGAAGCCGGGCGCATGCTGGGGGCCTCGCGGCTGCGCACCCTGGCCGACATCACCGCGCCCTTGCTGCGCTCGGCGGTGATCGCCACCTGGTGCTTCGTCTTCGTCGCCGTGATCCGCGAGCTGTCCGCCGCGGTGATCCTGTTCACCTCGGAGACCAAGGTCCTGTCTGTCCTGATCTTCGACCTCAAGGAAAGCGGCGATGTCGGCGCCATCGCCGTCCTGAGCCTCACCATGGTGGCCATCACCACCGTCGTCGTGACGGTCGCCAACCGCTTCGGCGGCGGCCGCGAGGCCGGCCGCCTGCACGCACGAACGGCGGGGTAGGGCGCGGCGATGACCGGAAAACAGATCGTGGCCCTTGTCGTCGGTGCCATCATCGGCATCGCCGGCCTGCGCTATGTCGGCCCGCTCGTCCTGATACCGGCGCTGTCCGTAGCGGCCTGCTGGTGGATCTTCACCAGGCTCGGCCTGCATCCCCGTCTTGTCCTGCCGCTTGCCGTCGCTGGAGGCCACGGGATCTGGTTCCTCATCGGCACGGTCATGACGCTGGCGGCCGGCGGCAGCGCCCAGACTTTGCTCGAGGGTCGGCCTGGAGGCCCTGATCGTCCTCGCCATCGTCGCGTGGGGTTGCGTCAGCCGGTCCAGGCCCGCACTCGGCGTCCTGATCGCCTATGAGGTCGTGAGCATCGGCTTCAACGTCATGGCCTGGACCGGCGTCGGCGACCTGCGCCCCATCCTCGCCGTTCACATCGCCTTGCGCGTCATCGCCATCGTCGGCGCCGCCGTGGCGCTCAGCCGTTGGTCGGAGGTCGGGGTCCGCTCTAGAGCATCGAGCTTGAAATAAGAGTCGAAAGGGGATTCCCAAGGAATCGGAAGTCTGATTCAAGATGCTGGCT
>JAIEOV010000090.1 GCA_019750135.1 Reyranella sp.
CGGATGAGCGGCGGGCCCTCGTAGACCATCATGGAATAGAGCTGCACCAGAGTCGCGCCGGCGCGGATCTTGGCGTAGGCGTCGGCGCCCGAGCCGATGCCGCCGCAGCCGACCAGCGGGAACTGGCGTTCGACGCGTTGCGCGGTCCGCCTCACCACCTCGGTCGACAGGGCCGTGAGCGGCGCACCGGACAGGCCGCCGGTCTCCTCCCGTCGGGGAGAGCGCAGCGTCGGCGGCCGCGACAATGTCGTGTTGCCGATGATGATGCCGTCCATCCTGAGATCGCGGCAGACGGCGACGATGTCGTCGAGGTCGTCATCGGTCGCGTCGGGCGCGATCTTCACCAGCAACGGCACCGGCTTGGCCGCGATGGCGTCCTGCACGCGCTTCAAGAGGTCGGCGAGCTGTGCGCGCCCCTGCAGGTTGCGGAGGCCCGGCGTGTTGGGCGACGAGACGTTGCACACGAGATAGTCGGCGTATTGCGCCAGCGCCTTGCAGCCCACGACATAGTCGGCGGCGCGGTCGGTGCTGTCCTTGTTGGCGCCGACATTGACGCCGATGAAGCCGCGCCGCGGGCGCGTGGCCAGCCGCGAGCGCACGGCGTCGAGGCCCTGGCCGGGAAAGCCCATGCGGTTGATGACGCCGCGATCCTCGGGCAGGCGGAACAGGCGAGGCCGTGAATTGCCTTCCTGCGGCCGCGGCGTGACGCTGCCGATCTCGACCAGGCCAAAGCCGACGTCGAGCAAGGCGTCGGGGACCTCAGCATTCTTGTCGAAACCGGCCGCCAGGCCGATCGGATTGGGCAGGGTGCGGCCCCAGACCTTGACCGCGAGCGACGGTGCGTCGGCGCGTCGGTCGGCCGGCACCAAGCCGGTCTTCAGGGCCTTGAGCGCGAGCCCATGCGCAGCCTCCGCGTCGAGGCGGGACAGGAAGAGGTCGGCGAACTGATACCAGGCGGCCATGGCCGTCTGGTTAGCAGAGAAGGCCTGTGGAGCGCTCCCGGCAGACTCAGGCCTTGCCGTACACCGGCATCAGTGCGCCGGAATTGATCGTCTCCGACAGGCTGCAATGCGCCACGATCAGCTCGGCGATGGCCGCGGGCTTGACCCAGGTGTCGTGCTTGGCGGTCGGCATGTCCTTGCGGTTGGCCGGGGTGTCGAGGGTCGAGGGCGCAAGCGCGATCGCCGAGATGTCGTCGTTCTTCAGCTCCTCCGCCAGCGCCACCGTGAAGGCCGCGACCGCGGCCTTGGACGCCGTGTAGGCCGTCATGTTGGCGCCCTGGCGCGGATTGAGGGCAGGGCGGGCGGCGATGTTGACGATATGCCCGCCTTTCCCGCCCTTGCGGAAGTTGGCGACGGCGGCGCGGCAGCTGAGCGCGCAGGAGACGACGTTCATCGACAGCTGCTGCTGCAGGACCTTGAGCGAACTGTCGGCGATCGGCGCATAGGCGAAGCCGCCGGCGATGTTCACGACGGCGTGCAAGGGCGGCAGCTTGGCATAGAAGGCGTCGACCGAGTCCTCGCTCGACAGATCGACGCTGGGCACGACCTCGATCTGCTTGCTGTCAGGCAGGTGGCCGGTGGGCGGCGTCGCCTCGATCGCCGGGATGTGGCAGGTGGCGCCCGCCTCGATGAAGGCCTTCACCACGGCCGAGCCCAGCGCGCCGGTTCCGCCGGTGACCACGACATGCCGATCCTTGAGCGACTGCATTTCCACTCCTCAATCAGGGATGAGGACAAGCCTCGAGTTGGGAGCGCGGGCCTCTGGCCCGCTCATGAATGCGGGCCAGAGGCCCGCGCTCCCGTTTAGCGTCGGTCGCTGCCGCCGACCTGCGGACGCAGCGCGGGCGAGTCGCTCCAGATGACCTGGAAGAGCTGGCGGAACAGGTCGGCGATGCGTGGGTCGTTGGGCGCGGTCGCCGCTGTCCAGGCGGTCGTCTCGGACAGCACCTGGTCGTTCCGGCAATAGACGGCGAACACGTAGAACACGCCGGGCTGGCCCGGCTTGAAGCGCGGCGGGATCCCGGCGCACACCGAATTCGAGCCGTAGTCGTTGGCCGGATCGAAGGTCAGGACCAGCCTGTAGTAGGGGCGCGGCCGCTCGGGCGGATCGGCGTAGGTGAAGGTCAGCGCCGGCCGCGGCTTGGCGGCCTGCATCAGCGGCAGCAGATTCTGGGCAACGGTCGCGGGGTCGTAGCCGGGCAGGGCCGGGTTGCCGTACAGGATGACCTGGAAGTTCCGGCCATCCGCGGCAGCGAAGAATTCGCGGTAATCATACTGCGGGGCGTAATAGGTGCCGCCGATCACGGCCGCCAGGGCGGCTGCGGGCAGGGCGAACAGCCCCAGCAGCGCGACGATGATCTTCCTTGGCAAACGCATTTCACGACTCCTGCAGATACGTCCCCGGCGGACGTATCCTACCACGTTCCTTCGGTGTGGGCCCGGAACGTACGCTCAGGAAACCGTGAAATCCGTCTCAGCTAGCGGCGCGTGGGCATGCCGTTCAGGTGCCGGTACATGGAATCGGGGAAAATCACCGGGAACAGCTGGCGGAACAGCTCGGCGATCCGCGGATCGTTGGGGGCGTTCGCCGGCGTCCAGGCCGTCGTCTCCGTCAGCACCTGGTCGTTGCGGCAATAGACGGCGAATACGTAGAACAGGCCGGGAGTGCCCGGCTTGAACCGCGGCGGCACGCCGGCACAGACCTGGCTCGAGGCGTAGTCGTTGGCGGGATCGAAGGTCAGGACCAGCCGGTAGTAGGGCCGCGGCCGTTCCGGCGGATCGGCATAGGTGAAGGTGAGCGCCGGCCGCGGCTTGGCCGCTTGCATGAGCGGCAGCAGGGCGTTCGCCACGTCGTTCGGCGTGGCTCCGGGAAGGGCCGGGACTCCGTTCAGTATCACCTGGAAGTCGCGCCCGTCAGTGGCGGCGAAGAACTCCGAATAGTCGTACTGCGGAGCGTAATAGGAGCCGCCGATCACCGCCGCGGACGCGGCCGATGACAATGCCATCCATGCCAGAAGGGGAGAGATGAGCTTGCTGCGCAGACGCATGAAGTCCTCCTGTCGAAGACCTTCAAGCTATGGCGCCGGCCCGCCGCTTCACCTCACGTTCGCGTGCCCTGTCAGAAAGACGTAATCCGTCACACGTCGAGGTCGCGGGCGAATTTCGCGTGCTCCTGGATGAAGGCGTAGCGCTTCTCCGGCTTGCGCCCCATCAGGTTCTCGACCAGCGTCGAGGTCTTCATCGCCTCGCGACGGGCATCGGCGTCGGCTGCAGTCGGCACGTCGACCTTGAGCAGGGTGCGCTTGGTCACGTCCATCGTGGTCTCGCGCAGGTGCACGGACTGCATCTCGCCCAGGCCCTTGAAGCGCGTGATCTCGACCTTGCCGCCGCCGAAGACATCGCGGATCAACTCGTCCTTGTGCGCATCGTCACGGGCATATTCCGTCTTGCCGCCCTTGCTGATGCGGAACAGCGGCGGCTGGGCGAGGAAGAGATGGCCGTGCTCGATCAGCTTGGGCATCTCGCGATAGAAGAACGTCATCAGCAGCGAGGCGATGTGGGCGCCGTCGACGTCGGCGTCGGTCATGATGATGACGCGCTCGTAGCGCAGGCGCTCGTCGTTGTAGTGGGCGCCGGTGCCGCAGCCCAGCGCCAGGATGAGGTCCTGGACCTCCTGGTTCTCGCGCAGCTTGTCGGCCGAGGCGCTGGCCACGTTCAGGATCTTGCCGCGCAGCGGCAGGATCGCCTGGGTCTCGCGGTTGCGCGCCGCCTTGGCCGAGCCGCCGGCCGAATCGCCCTCGACCAGGAAGATCTCGGTGCCTTCCGACGCGCTGTTGGAGCAGTCGGCGAGCTTGCCGGGCAGGCGCAGCTTGCGCGTCGCGGTCTTGCGCTGCTGCTCGCGGTCCTGGCGGCGGCGCAGCCGCTCTTCGGCCTTGCCGATGACGTGCTCGAGCAGGACGTTGCCCGCTTCCTTGTCGCCGGTCAGCCAGTGCTCGAAATTGTCGCCGACGATGGTCTCGACCAGCTTGTTGGCCTCGACGCTGACCAGCTTCTCCTTGGTCTGGCCCTGGAACTGCGGCTGCTCGATGAACACCGAGACCAGCGCCGCGGCGCCTTCGATCACGTCGTCGGCGGTGAGGATCGAACCCTTGCGGTTGCCGGTCAGCTCGGCATAGCGCTTCAGCCCGCGCACGAGGGCGCTGCGGAAGCCCGACTCGTGCGTGCCGCCCTCGGCGGTCGGCACGGTGTTACAGTAGGAGCGCACGAAGCCTTCCTCGTCGCCCGGCCACCACACCGCCCATTCGACCTTGCCGCCGGCCGTGCCGTTGGTCTCGCTCTTGGCCTCGCCGGCGAAGGGCTGCGGCACGATGGTCGCGCGCGCACCGATCTCCGACTTCACGAAGTCTTCCAGGCCGCCCGGGAAGTGGAACGATTCCTCTTCGGGAATCGTGCTGCCTTTCGGCAGCAGGCTCTTGGCGCATTTCCAGCGGATCTCGACGCCGCGGAACAGGTAGGCCTTGGAGCGCGCCATGCGATAGAGTCGCTCCGGCACGAAGACCTGTTTGCCGAAGATCTCGGGATCGGGATGGAAGGTCGTCGTCGTGCCGCGACGATTGGGGGCAGGGCCGGCCGACTTGAGTTTGCTGGTGGCCTTGCCGCGCGAAAAGGTCTGGGTCCAGGCTTGGCGGTCGCGCGCCACCTCGACGACCAGCTCGTCGCTGAGCGCATTCACCACCGAGACGCCGACGCCGTGCAGGCCGCCCGACGTCGCGTAGACCTTGTTGTCGAACTTGCCGCCGGAATGCAGGGTGGTGAGGATGACTTCCAGCGCCGACTTGTTCTTGAACTTCGGGTGAGGGTCGACCGGGATGCCGCGGCCATTGTCGCGGATCAGGATGCGGTTGCCCTCGAGCACTTCCAGATAGATCGTGTCGGCGTGACCGGCGACGGCCTCGTCCATCGAGTTGTCGAGCACCTCGGCCACGAGATGATGCATGGCCCGTTCATCGGTGCCGCCGATATACATGCCGGGGCGCTTGCGGACGGGTTCCAGTCCCTCCAGCACCTCGATGTGACGGGCCGTGTAGGAAGTGTCCTTGGCCGCCGCAGCGCGCTTGCCGCCCGACCGGTCGAACAGATCGCCGTTCTTCGCCATGCTTCTTTGTCTTTCCTGGCCGCGCGAGGGGGTCGCTGGTTGGCCGGTACGTCATCGATATGGTAGGAAAACCTCGAAAAATCAACAATTCCTTGCCGCAGCCCCCTCTGGAGATCCAATGGCCGACCACCGCGACCCGATCGTCCGAACCGTGCCGCACCCCTCCGACATGAACGGCAATGGCGATATTTTCGGCGGCTGGGTGCTGTCGCAGATGGATACGGCGGGCGGCGCGCTGGCCGGCCGTGTCGCCAAGGGCCGGGTCGCCACCGTCGCCATCACCGCCATGACCTTCGTCGAGCCGATCAAGGTCGGCGACTGGGTGTCGATCTATGGCGAGGTCACCAAGGTCGGCCGGACCTCGATCACCATCGCGCTGGAGACCGTGGTGCAGCGCCGCCACGAGAGCACGGAGCGGCGCGTGACCCACGGCACGTTCGTGTTCGTCGCGATCGACGACGACGGCAAGCCGCGGCCCGTGCCGGCGGCTCAGTCGCCGGTGGCAACCGCATGAAGTCCGTCTTTGCCCTGGTTCTTTCCCTGGCCGCGCTGCTCGCTCCAGGCTTGGCCGTGGCGCATCCGCACATCTGGATCCAGCAGATCGTGCGTCCGGTCGCCAAGGACGGCAAGTACACCCATGTCGAGATCGAATGGCGCTTCGATCCGTTCGCCAGCGAGATCGAGATCCCGCTGATCGACGAGAACAAGGACGGCAAGTTCTCGACTTCCGAGATCAAGGCGCTGGAAGGCGACATGATGCCGGAGCTGAAGAACTTCGGTTTCCTGACCTGGCTCAATGCCGGGGGTAAGGACGTGCGGCCGGCCAAGCCGCCGGTCTTCGCTGCGCGCATCGACGACCCCGCAAGCTTCACTCTGCCCGACTGGGATCGCTCGGCCGGCGACAAGGCCGGCATGCCGATGCCGGAGAACAAGCGTGCCAGCCAGCCGGCCGGTCCGCGGGCCACGGGCCCGCGCAATCTCGTCTACGTCATGCGCTTCGACTTGCCGCAGCCCAGCAAGACCTTCTCGATCACCACCTTCGATCCCGATGATTTCATCCGCATCGAGGTCAACAAGGACCAGATCCCGGCCGGCTGCGCGCTGGCCAAGAGCACGACCTACAAGGCCGAGTTCGTGCGCGGCTATCCAGTCTTCGCCGACACCGTGACATGCCAGCTTCCGTGAAGACCGCCACGACAAGGGGCGCGCTTCTACGCTCGCCCTTCCTGTGGGTCGGGCTGCTCTTGCTGTTGGCGATCGTGGGCGCGCTGGTGTTCAGCGACAGCGTCGCCGACCTGGCACGCTTTTCGGCCGAGTATCAGCGCCGCATCCAGCAGTCCCTGTCGGTGTCGTTGCGCGACATCAAGGCGGGCTCGGGCTCGCTGGCGCTCTGGACGTTGGCCACCGTCTGCTTCGGCTACGGCGTCGTCCACACGCTGGGACCGGGCCACGGCAAGGCGGTGGTCGTGGCCTACTTCCTCGACAGCACGCGGCCGCGCGCCTGGATGGAGGGCGTCTTCGCCGGCGCCTGGATCGCCTTCACCCACACCCTGGCGGCGTTGCTGCTGGCCGGCGCGCTGAAGCTTTTGGGCACGGTCGGCCTGTTCGGCGCCCTTCGCGAGGTGCGCAACGTCGAGATGGTGTCGTATCTCCTGATCCTGGCGATCGGCATCTGGCGACTGTGGGCCGGCATCACCGGCCGCCTGCATGAGCATCATCACGGCGATGATCATGATCATCATCACCACCACGATCACGATCATGGGCACGACCACCATCACCACGACACCAGGCAGCGCACCCTCGCCGGCTGGCTGCTGCTGACGGCGGCCGGCATCGCGCCCTGCGCCGGCGCCCTGGTCGTGATCCTGCTGTCGATCGCGCTGGACGTCGTGTGGGCTGGCGTCATCGGCGTCATCGCCATCGCGCTCGGCATGGCGATCACGCTCTCGGCGATCGGCCTCGCCTCCATGGTGGCGCACCGCCTGATCATCGCCGACGGCCGCAGCCAGGAGATCGGACGGTTCACGGCCATCGCTGCCTCGCTGATCGTGATCGCCACGGCCGGTACGCTGCTGCTGGGTTCGCTCGAACGCTTCTTCCGCTGACATGGCCGACGTCAAGGCGCCAGCACGGGTGTCGCGCCCCATGCTGGGGGTGCTCTACATGTGCGCGGCCTGTGCGCTGTTCCCGATCATGAACGGCATCGTGAAGCTTTTGGCCGCCAGCTACGAGCCGACCCAGATCGTATGGTTCCGCATCGTCGTCCATCTCGGGCTGGTGGCACTGGTCTTCACGCCGCGCATGGGCCTCGACCTGTTCCGCACCCATCGCATCGGCCTGCAGTTCCTGAGCTCGGTCATGATGCTGCTGTCGACCCTGTTCTTCTTCTCGGCCGTGAAGTTCATGGGCGTCGCCGAGGCGATCGCGGTGAGCTTCGTGGCACCGCTCGCCGTCGTGCTGCTGGCGTGGCCGGTGCTGGGCGAGCGCATCACGGCGATGCGCCTGGTCGCGGTCGTGCTGGGCTTTGCCGGCGTGCTGGTGGTGATCCGGCCCGGCAGTTCGGTGTTCCAATGGGCGTCCGTCCTGCTGCTGGGCAGCGCGCTGTGCTACGCGGGCTACCAGGTCATCATCCGCCGCCTGGCGGGCATCGACCATCCGGCGACCTCGATCTTCTACAGCGTGCTTCTGGGCGCCATCGTCATGTCTGCAGCGATGCCGTTCGTGTGGATGTGGCCCAAAAGCCTGGTCGACTGGCTGCTGCTCCTGTCGCTGGGGGCGCTGGGCGGCTTCGGCCATTACTGCGTCGCCCGAGCGTTGACCTACGCCTCGGCCAACCTGATCGCGCCGCTCAACTACACGCAGATGATAGGTTCGGTGATCGTCGGCTACCTGATGTTTGCCGAGGTGCCCGACGCTTACACGTGGCTCGGCACAGTGTTGATCGTCGGGGCGGGGCTGTTGGTCACGCTGCAGACGAGACGGGCGAGCTAGCGCCGGACTACACTCGCTGTCATCCCGAGCGTAGCGAGGGACCTTTGAGACAAGAGGAAAGGTCCCTCGCTACGCTCGGGATGACAGTTTTGCGGAGGAAACAATGCCGTATCTCGTCGCCGCCGACCTGCCGACCGCGCCAGCCGGCCAGCGTTTCCGCGCGCTGCTCGAGCGGCCGGGCATCCTGCAGATGCCGGGGACGCACAACGGCATGGCGGCGCTACAGGCCAAGGCGGCGGGCTTCGACGCGCTCTACCTTTCGGGAGCGGCGATGACGGCCTCGATGGGCCTGCCGGACCTTGGCGTCATCACGGTCGACGAGGTCTGCTTCTTCATCCGCCAGGTGACGCGCTCATCCGGGCTGCCCGTGCTGGTCGACGGCGACACCGGCTATGGTGAGGCGCTGAACGTCATGCACATGGTGCGGGCTTTCGAGGATGCCGGGGCCGCCGCGGTCCATATCGAGGACCAGATCCTGCCGAAGAAGTGCGGCCACCTTAACAACAAGAAGCTCGCCGATGCGCAGGACATGGCGGCCAAGGTGGCGGCCGCCGCCAAGGCGCGCCGGAACCTGTTCATCATCGCCCGCACCGACGGTGCGGCGAGCGAAGGCATCGATGGCGCCGTGGCACGCGCCAAGCGCTATGTCGAGGCGGGCGCCGACGCGATCTTCCCCGAGGCGCTGCACAACGCCGAGATGTTCCGCGCCTTCGCCAAGGCCATGCCCGGCGTGAAGCTTTTAGCCAACATGACCGAGTTCGGTCAGACGCCGTTCTTCACCGCCAGTGAGTTCGAAGCCATGGGCTACAGCATGGTGATCTGGCCGGTCTCCGGCCTGCGCGTCGCTAACAAGGCGCAGGAGAAGCTCTATCGCACCCTCAAGCGCGACGGCGGCACGCAGAACATGCTCAGCGAGATGCAGACCCGCGCCGAGCTCTACCAGACGATCGGCTATCATCAGTACGAGGCGCTCGACGCGTCGATCGTCGAGACGATCGTCCCGCAGGGTATGCCGCAGCGATAACAGTGACGCTGCGCCGAACCGGGTCCCGCCGGGGGCACGGGCGGCCCCTCCGTCGGACATGCCCACCTTCATCGACCGCCTCGGGTAGACGACCCCACACGCCGTCCAATCCCGATCCGACACAGGAGCTTACGTGGCAGCGGTGGGACTTTTCCCGTGATGAGCGAGTGACATGACGTATTTCACGCCGATCACCGCGGCGCCACAGACAGTGCGAAACGGATAGGCAGGCGCCTCACTCGTTTCGCCGTTCCTTGCGCAACGTCGGCAAGCCCACACCAGCGGCGTCGAAGCCGCCATCGACCGCGAGCACCTGGCCGGTGATGTAGGCCGCCTGGTCACCGCACAGGAAACAGATCGCGTTGGCGAGCTCCTGTTCCAGACCGTAGCGGTTGAGCGGGATATGGTCGTGATAGTCGGCGCGGATCGCCGGCGTATGCACAGCCTTTGCCATCGCGGTATCGACCGGACCGGGCGCCACGGCATTGACGCGGATGCCGTACTCGCCGAGCTCGGCCGCCTGCTGCTTGGTGAGATGCGCCAGGCCCGCCTTGCTGGTGCCGTAGGCGACGCGCAGCGTCGAAGCGCGCAGGCCCGAGATCGAGGTGATGTTGACGATGGCGCCGCCGCCCTGGTCGCGCATGATCGGCGCCACCGCCTGGGTCATCAGGAAGGGACCCGTGAGATTGACCGCAAGCACGCGCTGCCATTCCGCCAGCGTCACGTCGAGCATCGGCTTGAATACGGCGATACCGGCATTGTTGACCAGTGCGTCGATGCGGCCGAACTGCCGCTGGGTCTGTTCCACGGCGGCCTGAACCGCTCCCGGGTCGGAGACGTCGGCCTCGAGCGCCAGGGTGGCATCTGCCCGGTTCAAGCCATCGGCTGCAGCGCGCAGCGTATCGCCCAAGATATCGAGCATCGCCACATGCCAGCCGTCTTCCAGGAAGCGCGTTGCCGTGGCGAGGCCGATGCCGCGCGCTGCGCCGGTGACGAGGGCGACCTTCTTGGACTGAGGCGCCACTCAGAGGCCCAGCGCCGAGAGATCGGGCGCGCGCCGATTGAAGTCGGTGGCGTCCTGGAAGGCCTTGCCGAGGCGCAGCACGTCGCGTTCGGCAAAGGGCTTGCCGACGATCTGGACGCCGATCGGCAGGCCACCGGACTGGCCGGCCGGCATGGCGAGGCCACACAGGCCGAGATAGTTCGCCGGACGGGTCAGGTAGCCTGGGATCGGCGAGGTCTCGTCGACCTCCGACACGGGGATCGCGGGGATCGCCATCGTCGGCAACAGAAGCGCGTCGTAGGCGCAGAACCACTCGTTGAAGAAGCGCCGGCGCTGCTCGAGGATCCGCATCTCCTCCGGGTAGGAGCCCGCCGCGAGACTTTTAGCCGCCTGGGCGCGGGCGCGGACGCCGGGTCCGATCGCCTTGTCGGTATCTTCGATGTAGTCGCGATGCAGCGCATAGGCCTCCGACGCGATGATCGTGCCCGCCGGCCGCGACAGGTCGAAGTACCAGTCGGGCAGGCGCACGGCCTCGACGGTGGCGCCGAGGCTCTCGAAGGTGCGGCCGGCCGACTGCCAGGCCTTGGTCACGTCGGTATGCATGAAGCCCGGAAGCTGCTTGGTGTCGGGCAGCGCAATGCGCATGCCTTCGATCGAGCCGGGCTTGGTCGCGATGGTGAAGTCTTCGATTGGTTGGCCGAACGTCGTCGGATCGCGTGGGTCGGGCGCCGCCAGCGCATTGAGGAGCAGGGCGCAGTCCTCGACACTGCGCGCCATGGGGCCGATCGAATCGAGCGTCCAGCTCAAGAGCATGGTGCCCGACAGGCCGATGCGGCCGAACGTGACCTTCAATCCGACCAGGCCGTTGAACGCCGACGGGATGCGTACCGAGCCGCCGGTGTCGCTGCCGATGCCGGCTGGCGTCAGACGCGCGGCGACGGCGACGCCGGTGCCGCTCGACGAGCCGCCCGGCACGCGATGCGTCTGCAGGTCCCAGGGATTCCATGGCGCACCCATCAGCGGATTGGTGCCCCAGCCGCCGAAGGCGAATTCGACCATGTGCAGCTTGCCCAGCGGCACCATGCCGGCGGCGGTCAGCCGCTCGACCGTGTTGGAGGTCTCGGTGGCGACGCGCTTCTCGAACATCTTGGAGCCGCCGGTGCCGACGCGGCCGGCGATGTCGCAAAGATCCTTGTAGGCGATCGGCAGGCCGTGCAGTGGTCCCAGCGGAAAGCCGCCGGCGCGCGCCTTGTCGGCGCCGTCGGCCATCGCCTTGGCCTCCTTGGCATAGACCTCGGTGAAGGCATGCAGCTTGCCGTTCGCCTTGGCGATGCGCCCGAGCAGGCCGTCGACGATCTCGCGCGAGGAGAACTTCTTGGCGGCGAGGCCGGCCGAAAGCTCGGTCAGGGTGAGATCATGAAGCTGCATGTCGACCACTCTCTTGCGTTCGCGGAATCAATACGTTGCCCGTCCGCCCGACAAATCGAAAGTCGCGCCGGTGGCAAAAGTGCAAAGGTCCGATGCAAGCCACGCGACCATCTCGGCCACTTCCTCGACCTCGCCGAAGCGGTTCATCGGGATCTTGCTCAGCATGTACTGGATGTGCTGCTCGGTCATCTGACTGAAGAGCTCTGTCTTGACCACGGCGGGCGCCACGCAGTTCACCAGCACGCCGCTCGTCGCCAGTTCCTTGCCGAGTGACTTGGTGAGCCCGATCACGCCGGCCTTGGAAGCGGAGTAGGCCGACGCATTGGGATTGCCTTCCTTGCCGGCGACCGAGGCGATGTTGACGATGCGGCCGCGGCCACGCTTGGCCATGCCGCCGGCGACGGCGCGATTGCACAGGAAGACGCCGGTGAGGTTGATGTCGATCACCTGCTTCCAGGCATCGATGGGATAGTTCACCACCGTCGCGTTGGGGCCGGTGATGCCGGCGCTGGCGACCAGGATGTCGGGTGGGCTGAGCTGGTCCTCGGTGGCGGCCAGGGCCTTGCCGATCGACTCCTCGCTGGTGACGTCGACTTGCACGGCGATCGCGTCCTTGCCCAGGGATGCCGCCGACTGCCTGGCGCGGTCGATGTCGCGGTCCCATAGCGCCACGCGGCCGCCGCCGGCCGCGATCTTGGCCGCGCAGGCAAGCCCGATGCCGCGCGCGCCGCCGGTCACGATGGCCGTACGCTCCTTGAACAACCCCGCCTGCATGGCTGCCTTCCAAATCCTTGAATTATCTCGCGATTCCTACCATATCGAGCTGTCCCTCCATCCGCTACAGTTACGCATGTCCACTCCCGTACCGGCTTCCATTGACGCTACCCTCGAGCTCCTGAAGGGCGGCGACTACATCGCCGACCGCAGCCTCGCCACCGTCCTCTATCTGGCGCTGAAGCTCGGCCGCCCGCTGTTCTGCGAGGGCGAGGCGGGCGTGGGCAAGACCGAGATCGCCAAGGTTTTAGCGTCGACGCTGAAGCGTCCGCTGATCCGGCTGCAGTGCTACGAAGGCCTCGACGTCAATTCCGCGGTCTATGAATGGAACTACTCGCGCCAGATGATCGAGATCCGGCTGGCCGAGGCGCAGGGCGTGCACGATCGCGGCCAGCTCGCGGCCGACATCTTCGACGAGCGCTTCCTGATCCGGCGTCCGCTGCTCGAGGCGCTGAGCCCGCATGCCGAGGGCGCGCCGATCCTGCTGATCGACGAGCTCGACCGCACAGACGAGCCGTTCGAGGCCTACCTGCTGGAGGTGTTGTCGGACTTCCAGGTGACCGTGCCCGAGCTCGGCACGATCAAGGCGGCCGAGACGCCGATCGTGATCATCACCTCGAACCGCACGCGCGAGATCCACGATGCGCTGAAGCGGCGCTGCTTCTATCACTGGGTCGACTATCCCGACCTCAAGCGCGAGCTGGAGATCCACAAGGTCAAGGCGCCGGGCGCCAGCGAGCGGCTGTCGCGCCAAGTCGTGGGCTTTGTCCAGGAACTGCGGAAGCTCGATCTGTTCAAGGCGCCGGGCGTGGCCGAATCGATCGATTGGGCGACCGCTTTGTCCGAGCTCAACGCCCTCGACCTCGATCCCCGGACCATCAACGACACGCTCGGCGTGTTGCTGAAGTACCAGGACGACATCCAGCGCCTGCAGGGCTCCGAAGCCGCCGAGATCCTGCGCAAGGTGAAGTCCGACATCGCCGCGCAGCCGCTGGGGTA
>JAIEOV010000144.1 GCA_019750135.1 Reyranella sp.
TCGAGATCGTCATCCAGTAAGCGATCCGAAGCGTAAGTCTTCAGGGACGGCCGGGCTCTGCCCGGCCGTTTCCTTTTCTGGCATTTCCCGGGTTTGGCCCTGTTTTCGCCATGCGCTGAGCTGCGTCTTTGAGGCGCTTTTCGGGTTGGCGGGGGCTGGGGCGGCCTCTATATCCGGGCACAGGAGAAGAACCCATGTCACAAGTGTTGATGCCCAAGGCCACCGCAGTCTGGCTGGTCGAGAACAGCACCCTGACGTTCGACCAGATTTCGGCCTTCACCGGCCTGCATCCGCTCGAGATCCAGGCGATTGCCGACGGCGAAGTTGCAGGCGGCATGACGGGTCTTGATCCCACGACCAACGGCCAGCTCACCAAGGAAGAGATCAAGCGCGCCGAGGCCGATCCGGCGGCCCGCCTGAAACTCAGCCCGCGCGACGTCCCCATGCCCGTGGCCCGCTCCAAGGGCCCGCGCTATACGCCGGTCGCCAAGCGCCAGGATCGGCCCGACGCCATCGCCTGGCTGCTGAAGGTCCATCCCGAGTTGCAGGATTCGCAGGTCGCCAAGCTGGTCGGCTCGACCAAGAGCACTGTCCAGTCGGTGCGCGACCGCACGCATTGGAACATGCAGAACGTGCGGCCGCGCGATCCGGTGACGCTCGGCCTGTGCTCCCTGAAGGACCTCAACGACGCCGTCGACAAGGCGCGTCGCAAGGCTGCCCGCGAGGATGCCGCCAAGAAGAAGTCGGCGGCCCGCGCCGCGGTCGAGGGCGAGCCGATGCCGGACACGGCAGCGGAGGAACTGGTCGAGACGCCGCCCGACGTCGAAGGCCCGGTCGATCCGGCCGAAGCCGATCAGCCCGAGGCCGACGACACGCAGCGGCACTGAACGTTGGGGGCGCGGGCCTCTGGCCCGCTCATGATCATGATGCGGGCCAGAGGCCCGCGCTCCCATCACACTTCGAGCATGACCTTGCCGACGTGATCGGCGCGCTCGAGCTCGGCGTGGGCCGCCGCTGCCTGCGTGAGCGGGAAGGTCTTATAGATGATGGGCTTGATCTTGCCGGCTTCGAGCAGTGGCCACACCTTGTCCTTCAAGCCCTGCGCCATGCGTCCCTTGTTGGCGATGCTCTGCGGGCGCAGCGTCGAGCCCGTCAGTGTCAGCCGCTTCACCATGACGATGCCGGCGCTGACCGTCGCCGTCGCGCCGCCCTGGATGGCGATGACGACGCAGCGGCCGTCTTCCTTCAGCAGCCCGAGATTCTTCGGCAGGTAGTCGCCTGCCACCATGTCGAGCACGACATCGACACCGCCCGACAGCTTCTTCGCCTCGGCCGCCCAGTCGTTGTCCTTGTAGAGGATGGCGTGGTCGGCGCCCAGCGCGCGCACCGCCTTGGCCTTGGCCTCGGTGCGCACCGTCGTCAACACGGTGGCGCCGAACGCCTTGGCGAGCTGGATCGCCGTCGTGCCGATGCCACTGGCGCCGCCGTGGATCAGCACGCTCTCGCCGGCCCCGAGCGCGCCGCGCTCGAAGAGATTGTGCCACACGGTGAAATAGTTCTCCGGCAGCGCGGCGGCGCGCAGCATGTCGAAGCCCTTCGGTAGCGGCAGGCATTGCGGCGCGGGCACGGTGCAGTACTCGGCATAGGAGCCGCCCGGCGTCAGTGCGCACAGCGTATCGCCCACCTTCCATCCGCTTACGCCCGCACCCAGCGCTGCGACCGTGCCGGCGGCTTCGAGGCCAGGCAGATCCGACGCGCCTGCCGGTGGCGGATAGAGGCCGGCGCGCTGGGCGATGTCTGGACGGTTGACGCCCGTCGCCGCGACCTTGATCAGGAGTTCGCCGTCCTTGGGCTGCGGCACCGGCCGCGTCGTCGGCACCAACGCTTCAGGCCCGCCCGGCTTCTTGATCTCGACACAGGTCATCGTTGCGGGCAGTGCGCTCATGGTCGGCCTTTCGGAGCGTTGGGAGCAATGGTAGGTCTCAATTAGCCGCTTCCGCGGAGGAGCACCATGGCCTTCGACCTCGACGATCTCGACCCGAAGCAGAAGAAATCGCAGCCGAGGAATCTCGATTCCATGAACATCGACGACCTCAAGGAGTATGTCGCCGTGCTCAAGGCCGAGCTCACGCGGGTCGAGGAAAAGATCAAGGCCAAGCAGAGCCATGCCGCAGCGGCCGCTTCCTTCTTCAAGAAGTGAGTCGCGATGTCGCTCGAGGGCAGGGTTGCCCTGGTCACCGGATCGACCAGCGGAATCGGACTTGCGATCGCCAGGGCCTTCGCGGCCCAGGGCTGCAGCATCATGATGAACGGGCTGGGCGACGCCGCAGCCATCCTCGAGCTCAGCGATGCGATTGCCGGCGAGGCCGGCGTGAAGGTCGCGTATCACGGCGCCGACATGACGAAGCCGGCCGAGATCGCCGACTTGGTGACGGCGACGCAGAAGACGCTGGGCGGCGTCGACATCCTGGTGAACAACGCCGGCATCCAGCATGTCGACCGGATCGAAAAGTTTCCGCCGGACAAGTGGGACGCCATCATCGCCGTCAATCTCAGCGCGTCGTTCCACACGATCCGCGCGGCGCTGCCGGAGATGAAGCGCAAGGGCTGGGGTCGCATCATCAACATCGCCAGCACGCACGGCCTGGTGGCCTCGACACACAAGGTCGCCTACGTCGCCGCCAAGCACGGCCTGATCGGCCTGACCAAGGTCATGGGCATCGAATGCGCCGACAGCGGCGTCACCTGCAACGCGATCTGCCCGGGCTTCGTGTCGACGCCGCTGGCGCTCGCCCAGATCGAGACCAAGGCGAAAGCCGACGGCATCGGCATGGAGCAGGCGAGCCGTCTGCTGATCAGCGAGAAGCAGCCGCAAGTCCAGTTCACGCGGGTCGAGCAGATCGCCGGCCTCGCCGTGTTCCTGGCCTCCGACACCGCCTCGAACATGCAGGGGACCGCTCTGGTGTCCGACGGCGGCTGGACCGCACAGTAGGGGAAGCACCGTGGTCGACGCCAAGTTCCTGAAGCCCGATACGCTGGCCCTGCATGCCGGCCAGCATCCCGATCCGGTCACCGGCGCGCGCGCCGTGCCGATCTACCAGTCGACCTCGTTCGTGTTCCGCGACGTCGACCACGCCGCGAGCCTGTTCAACCTCGAGGTCGGTGGCCACATCTACAGCCGCATCTCCAATCCCACCGTCGCGGTGTTCGAGGAGCGCGTGGCGGCGCTGGAGGAAGGCGCGGGCGCGCTCGGCGTGTCGAGCGGCCAGGCTGCGCTGCACATCGCCATCGCGACGCTGATGGGGGCGGGCGGCCATATCGTCGCCTCGACCTCGCTCTACGGCGGTACGCGCAACATGCTGGGGCTCACCCTGCCGCGCTTCGGCATCACCACGACCTTCGTGAACCCGCGCGACCATGATGGATTCCGAAAGGCCATCCGCCCGGAGACGCGACTGGTCCTGGGCGAGACCATCGGCAATCCCGGCGGCGAGGTGCTCGACATCCCGGCCATCTCCGAGATCGCCCACGCGGCCGAGATCCCGCTGATGATCGACAACACCTTCGCCTCGCCGGTGCTGTGCCGGCCGCTGACGCTCGGCGCCGACATCCTGTTCCATTCGGCCACCAAGTTCATCGGCGGCCATGGCGTGGCGATCGGCGGCGTCATCGTCGATTCGGGCCGCTTCGACTGGGAAAGCTCGGGCAAGTTCCCGACGCTCACCGAGCCTTATGCCGGCTATCACGGTATCGACTTCGCCGAGGAGTTCGGCGTGCAGGCCTTCATCTCGCGCGCCCGCACCGAGGGCGTGCGCGACTTCGGCTCGTGCATGGCGCCGCAGACGGCGTTCTATCTTCTGCAAGGCCTCGAGACGCTGCCGTTGCGCATGGCGCGCCATGTCGAGAACGCGCGCAAGGTAATCGCCTTCCTCAAGGCCAACCCGGCGGTCGAGCGCATCGCCTCGCCCGAGCTCCCCGACCATCCCGACCATGCGCTGGCGCAGAAGCTCTTGCCCAAGGGCACCGGCTCGATCTTCAGCTTCGACATCAAGGGCGGGCGCGAGGCTGGCCGTCGCTTCATCGAACGTCTGCGCCTGTTCTCCCATCTCGCCAATGTCGGCGACGCCAAGTCGCTGGTGATCCATCCCGCTTCGACGACGCACGCTCAGCTCGATGCCGCGGCGCTGAAGGAAGCGGGGATCGGCGAGGGCATGATCCGGCTGTCGGTCGGCCTGGAAGACCCCGACGATCTTCTGGACGATCTCGGCCAGGCGCTGCGCGCTGCGGCGAAAGGCTGACCATGAAGCTCACTGTCCAGGGCCGCGCGGTCTCCGCGACGACCGGCGGCACCGATTTCGATCCGGCCAAGCCCGCTGTCATCTTCCTGCACGGCGCGGGCTTCGACCGTACCGTCTGGCGCCTGCAGACGCGCTGGTTCGCCCATCACGGCCGCAGCGTGCTGGCCGTCGACTTTCCCGGCCATGGCTGGTCCGATGGACCGGCGCTCGACAGCATCGCCGCGATGGCCGACTGGACGGCTGGCCTGATCGAGGCCGCCGGGCTGAAGAGCGCGGCGCTGGTCGGCCATTCCATGGGGGCGCTGGTGGCGATCGACACGGCGGCACGCTTTCCCGACAAGGTGCGGGCGCTCGGCCTCTGCGGCGTGGCGGCAGAGATGCCGGTCCATCCCGAGATGCTCGAATCGGCCAAGGCCAACACGCTGAAGGTACAGGAGCTGATGACCTTCTGGGGCATCGGCAACGCGCTGCACAAGGGCGGCATGGTCTCGCCCGGCCTGTGGCTGCGCCGCGAATCGCTGGCCGTGCTGTCGGGCAACAAGCCCGGCGTGATCCACGCCGATCTCGCAGCCTGCAACGCCTACAAGGATGCGACGACGCGCGGCGGCGCCATCCAGTGTCCGACGGTCCTGGTGCTGGGCGACGGCGATCTCATGACGTCGGCAGCCAAGGCCAAGCCGCTGGCCGCCGCCATCGCCGGCGCACGCACCGTGGTGGTTTCCAACAGCGGGCACTTCATGATCGTCGAGCGGCCCGACGAGTCGCTGGAGGCGTTGAAGGCCAGTGTCTGATCGCGTTGCTCTCGTCACCGGCTCCACCTCGGGGATCGGCGCCGCCACGGCGCGTCGCTTGGCGCGCGACGGCTACAGGGTCGCGCTGCATTCGCGCAGCTCCGCCGATGTCGGCACGCGCATGGCGGCCGAGCTTGTCGGTGCCAGCTATCACCGAGCCGACCTTGGCGATGAGCAGGCAACGCGCGACCTGGTCGCCGACGTGCTGAAGAGACACGGTCGACTCGACGTGCTGGTCAACAATGCCGGCCAGTCGATCCGCATCCCGCACGCCGATCTCAAGGGGGCGACGCCGGCCATCTGGCGTCAGATGCTCGACGTCAACCTGATCGCACCCTTCGTGCTGGTGACCGAGGCCGAGCCCGCCTTGCGTAAGTCGGCGGAAGAGGGGCGGCCGGCCTGCATCGTCAATATCGGCACCCATGCCGGCGTGCGGCCCAAGGGCGCCTCCATTCCCTATGCTACAGCCAAGGCGGGCCTGCACCACGTCACGCGCCTGCTCGCCCTGGCTCTGGGGCCGGCCATCCGGGTCAATTGCGTGGCGCCGGGCCTGGTCGAGACGCCGATGACGGCGACCTGGCCCGAAGCGACCGAGCTCTGGAATACTCGCTCGGCCATGCGCCGGCCTGCGAAACCGGAGGACATCGCCGATCTGGTGGCCGCGCTGGTCGCCAACGATTACGTTACCGGAGAGATCGTCATCGCCGATGGTGGACTGAACCTGACGTAGCCACCTAGCCATCCTACGCTGCGTTGCAGCTTCGGATGGCGTAAGCAAGGAATTATCGCCACGCCCTCCGTAGCTCCGCAGGAGCGAAGGGGGGCTAGCCAGACACGGAGGAAACAATGAACGTCCAGACGCTGCCGCCCGGCTATAAAGTCGCCCCGTGGACGCCGCCGGAGAAGATCGACAGCAAGATGCTGGCCGATGCCTCGGCCAAGCTGATCGACTTGTTGCGCATTCGCACCCAGCCGATCGGCATGCGCCTGTTCGAGGACCCGGCAGACATGGAGAAGATCCAGGGCGTCCGCAAGCCGACCGACGGCTTCAAGTTCACCATGTGCCAGATGGTGACGCAGTCGCGCTGGTATGGCTTCACGCTCGGCATCACCGTCGACAACACGCGCGGCGGCAATTGCGGCGGCGTGGTCGGCCTCAACCATCCCGGCGAGGGCTTCCTGTCAGGCGACCACATGAACGGCGTGTGGTTCGGCAACAAGGAGGCGTCGGCCGCGCACCAGGCGCAGATGCCGCGCGTGCCCGACGGCAAGTACAACGGCCTGGTCGTGTCGCCGCTGCGCTCGGCGCGCCTCGATCCGCCGGACATCTGCCTGTTCTACGGCACGCCCGGCCAGATGATCTATTTCATCAACGGCCTGCAGTTCCATCGCTACCGCCGTTACGACTTCACGGTGACCGGCGAGAGCGCCTGCGCCGATTCGTGGGGGCGGGCGCTCGCCACCCGTCAGACCTCGCTGTCGCTGCCGTGCTACGCGGAGCGCCGCTACGGCGGCGTCGCCGACGACGAGCTGCTGATGGCCTGCCCACCTGACGAGTTCCTGCGCGCCATCGAGGGCATGGGCCATCTCGGCAAGAACGGCCTGCGCTATCCGTTCCCGCCCTACGGGGCGGCGATGGATCCGGCCTTCGGCATGGCCAAGAGCTACGGCTGATGCTCTATGTCGTGGCCTGGCCGGTGCTGGCAGAGGCCGACGACACCGCGCTGCACCGCCTGCGGGCGCAGTATCATCCGCGCGAGGCCGGCATGATCGGCCCGCATTTCACCCTGGTGTTCGGCGTTCCGGTCGACGAGGAACCGAGGCTGCGGCGCGCGCTCGACGGCCTCGCCGCGCGACCCTTCTGGTTCATGCTGGATCGGTTGGTACGGCACGACATGGCGCCGCCCTCGCGTGCGGCCTACCTCTTTGCCGTGCCGGCCGATGGCGAGGCCAAGCTCATGGCGCTCTACGAGGCTCTCAATCCGGTGCCCGGCTCCATACCGTTTGAGCCTCATATCACGCTCGGCCTATTCGACCATGCCGCCGACGCCGAGCAGATCGCCCGCATCGTGCAGAGGCAGCACCTGCCCATGCGTGGCCGTGTCGAGGAGCTGGCCTTGCTCAGGCGCGACGGCGATCGACTGGAGACGCTGCGGACCACGCGGCTCGGCGCGACAGGCTGAGGGTCGCGCCGACGCCGGCCGCGATCACCAGCAGGATGCCGAGGCACTGCCTGAGGTCGAGCGCTTCGCCCAGGACGACGAAGCCCATGATGGCGCCGACGGCGGGCACGCCGCTCGCGAGCAGGCCGTACACCCGCGACGGCAGCCGACGCAGGGCCAGCATCTGCAGGAAGAAGGGAAAGGCGCCGGAGAACACGGCGATCGCCATGCCGGTCAGCAGCCAATGCGGCTCGAAGAGCTTGCTGCCGATGCTGCCGACGCCGAACGGCACCACGAACAGCGAGGCGATGAAGAAGCCGACGGCCACGACGTTGCCGCTGCCGACCGTGGAGACCCGCTTGCCATAGACGATGTAGCTCCCCCAGCAGGCGGCGGAGCAGAAGGCGAGGCCGACTCCCACCGGGTCGACGCTGGGCAGGGCGGCCTCCTTGAACAGGAGCAGGACGAGGCCGGCGACGGTACACGCCACCCAGGCGAGGTCGCTGCGGTGGCGGGAATTGTAGATGACGACAGCGAGCGGGCCGGTGACCTCGATCGCCATGCCGATGCCGACGGGAATGCGGGCGAAGGCCTGGTAGGCGAAGCTGTTCATCAGCCCGAGCGCCACGCCGTAGGCCACCAGGTTGCCGATCTGGTCCTGGCTGACGCGGATCCGCCAGGCCCGCGTGGCGATGCCGAGCAGGATCGCGCTGAAGCCGACGCGCAGCGCGATGACGCCCTCCGGGCCGATCTCGGGGAAAAGGGCCTTCGACCACGCAGCGCCGAGCGCGTTCGAGAACTGCGACGCGATGATGGCGCCTGCCGCAAACGGGGCTGCCAGCGCAGCCCGGCTTTGCATCGGTCTATCGCCAGAGCGGGGGCAGCGGCGGCAGGCGGACGTTGCCGGGGCGGGCGACGATGCCGAAGCGGGCGAGGGTGTCGCGCACCTCGCGCGGCGCGCGCACGGTCGGGCCCTCGGCATCGATGCCGGCCAGCCGCAGCAGGCGGTCCATCACCTTCTGCCAGCGGTCGGAGTCGGGCGGATAGGTATGCAGCTCGATCTGGCGCGACTCGTCGATACCGGCCTTGGCCTTGGCGATGTTGAGCGCGAGCTGCAGGCCGCCCAGCTCGTCGACCAGGCCCATCTTCTTGGCGTCGATGCCGGAGAAGACGCGGCCGCGCGCCGCCGCGTCGAGACGGTTGCCGTCGAGCTTGCGCGCCTCGGAGACCTGGCGCGTGAAATTGGCGTAGATTTCGTCGAGCTGGCGCGAGATCGCCGCGCGCTGTGCCGCGGTCGGCGGTTGGAACACCGAATACATGCCGGCATTGGTGCCGACCGACAGCCGGTCGACGTTGACGCCGAGCGAGGTAAGCAGGCCGTTCGCCACCGGCCAGATGCCGAACACGCCGATCGAGGCCGTGATGGTGGTGGGCTGGGCCACGATGACGTCGCCGCGCATCGCCGCCATGTAGCCGCCCGAGGCCGCGACATCGCCCATCGACACGATCACCGGCTTGCCGCCCGACCGGGCGCGCCCCACGGCGTCGGCGATGGCGTCCGCGGCGGGATAGGTGCCGCCCGGTGAATCGATGCGCAGCACGATCGCCTTGACCTCCTTGGCCGAGGCCGCCTGGTCGAGCGCGTCGACGACGTCCTCGGACGTGGCCATGTTGTCGTCGTCGAGCGGACCGCGGTTCGGCGAGCCCGACACGATCGCGCCGGTGATGCGCACCAGCGCCACCGTGTCGCCGCGCGGCCGGGGCCGCGCCGGATCATTGGCATACTCGGCCAACGTCGCGAGGGTGCGGTTCTTGCCGGCACGCGTCGTCATCTCGTCGAGCGCATCGTTGCGATAGCCGATGCGATCGACCAGGCGCTCCTGCTGCGCCTTTTCGGAGTCGAACGGCACCGAATCGATGAGCTGGCGCACCTTCGTCGGCTCGAGGTGGCGCTCGCGCGCCACGTCGGTCACGAACTGGCCGTACAGGCTGTCGAGAAGCTGCTGCAGGTTCTCGCGGGCAGGCCGCGGATAGGCCGTGTCCGTGAAGCTGTCCGGCGCGCTCTTGTATTCCCAGCGCTTGCCGCCTTCGACGCGCACGCCGAGGCGATCGAGGCCGTCCTTGAGGAACGGCGTCTCGATGGCGAGGCCCGCCACGGCGAAACCGCCGCTCGGCTGCAGCCAGATCTGCTCCAACGCCGAGGCGAGATAGTAGTCGGAGAAGTGCGTGCCGCCGCTGCCCAGCGATTCGGCGAAGCCGATGGCGAACTTGCCCTTGCCGCGGAAGTGGGCGATGGCCTGGCGCAGTTCCTGGACGCGGCCGAGGCCGGCCGATTCGTCGCCGATGTCGACGAACATGCCGACGACGCGCGGATCGTCGGCCGCCTGCCACAGGAGCTGCACGGTCTCCAGGATGTCGCGCTTGCCGCCGAACAGCTCGCCGCCCAGGAGGCCGCCACCGGTCGATTCCGACGGCACGTCGCGCAGGTCGAGCGACAGGACCACGTTTTGCGGCAGGGGCTTGGTGGTGGAGAAGGAGCCCGTGGCCAGGAAGGCCGCGCAGCCGCCGATGCCGAGCAGGGTGAGGGTGCCCACGGTCGCGAGCAGACCCACGATGAATCGCCACATGGCGAAGTCTCCGTCTAGAGCTTCAGGATTTGACGAGATTCGGCCGGAAGGTCCTTACGGCGTCAAGCATCGCCGACGACTTGGTATCGAGCCCGTTGTCGCGCACCAGCAGCGTGGTCGGCTGGCCGCGCACCGGACGCAGGCTGTCATCGAAGCTCCACGCGCTGAGGCGCAGGTTGGCGGCGATGAACGCCTGGTCGGCGAGGCCGATCTCGAGTTGTGGGCGCAACGCCAACCGGCGCAGGCGCACCCAGATGATGTCGTCCCAGGCGAAATGGCTGTTACGGCCGAAGCCCAGGCGGATGCCGTCATGGTCTATGACGACCTGCGGCTCGCGATTGCGCACCCGGCTGGCACCGAGGGCGACGTAGTAGAGCATGGCCATCGCCAGCATGAAGAACAGCACGAAGCGTGGGTCGTTCAGCGACAGCGTCGGCGCATTCGCCGGATTGTTCATGAAATGCACGATCGCCACCACGATCATGCCCAGCGAGACCGCGGCCATGCTGCCGTTGTGCAGCGTGCTGTAGCGCGCCGTCAGGGACCGGGCGGCCACGGCCGCTTCAGCCGCACTGCGCGCGATGGCGCAGCAGGTGATCGGCCAGCACCACGGCGACCATCGCCTCGGCGACCGGCGTGGCGCGGATGCCGACGCAGGGATCGTGGCGCCCCTTGGTCCGCAATTCGACCTCGTTGCCGAAGCGGTCGATGCTGCGCACGTTGTGCAGGATCGAGCTGGTCGGCTTCACGGCCAGCCGGCAGACGATGTCCTGGCCGGTCGAGATGCCGCCCAGGATGCCGCCGGCATGGTTGCTGAGGAAGGCCGGCGCACCGTCCTTCATGCGCATCTCGTCGGCATTGTCCTCGCCGCTCATCGCCGCCGTGGCGAAGCCGTCGCCGATCTCGACGCCCTTCACGGCGTTGATGCTCATCAGGGCCTTGGCGAGGTCGGCGTCGAGCTTGTCGTAGACCGGGTCGCCCAGGCCGACGGCGACGCCGGAAGCCACGACCTCGATGATGGCGCCGACCGAACTGCCGCGCTTGCGCACGTCGTCGAGATAGCCTTCCCACCCTTGCGCGGCCTGCCGGTCGGGACACCAGAAGGGATTGTCGGCCGTGGCGTCCCAGTCCCATTTGGCGCGGTCGATCTTCTGGGTGCCGAGCTGGATCACGGCGCCGCGGATCTGCACATCGTCGCCCAGAATCTTGCGCGCGACGGCGCCGGCAGCGACACGCACCGCCGTCTCGCGTGCCGACTGGCGGCCGCCGCCGCGATAGTCGCGCACGCCGTACTTCTTGAAGTAGGTGTAGTCGGCGTGCGAGGGGCGGAACCTGTCCTTGATCTCCGAATAGTCGCGCGAGCGCTGGTCGACATTGTCGATGTGCAGCGCGATCGGCGTTCCCGTGGTCACGCCCTCGAACACGCCGGACAGGATCTTCACGGTGTCCGGCTCCTGGCGCTGGGTGACGAAGCGCGACTGGCCGGGCCGGCGCTTGTCCATCCAGACCTGGATGTCGGCCTCGGCCAGCGGGATGCGCGGCGGTGTGCCGTCGACGACGCAGCCGATCGCCGGCCCGTGGCTCTCGCCCCAACTCGTGAATCGGAAGAGGGTGCCGAAGCTGCTGCCGGCCATGGCTGCCGGCCTCCTGCCCTACTCGCCCTCGAAGTTGCCCAGCAGCTCCGCGATCTGCTTGGCCGACGAGGTCTTGATCATGCCGACGACATGGTAGCCGCCGTCGACATGCATCACTTCACCGGTCATGCCGGTGCCGAGATCGGACAGCAGATAGAGGGCCGAGTTGCCGACCTCTTCCTGGGTGATGTTGCGCTTGAGCGGCGAGTTGAGCTCGTTCCACTTCAGGATATAGCGGCCGTCGTTGATGCCGGCGAAAGCCAGCGTCTTGATCGGGCCGGCCGAGATGGCGTTGACGCGGATCTTCTGCTCGCCGAGGTCGGCCGCCAGATAGCGCACGC
The DNA here is from genome assembly GCA_019750135.1 of Reyranella sp. Lineage (GTDB taxonomy): Bacteria > Pseudomonadota > Alphaproteobacteria > Reyranellales > Reyranellaceae > Reyranella. Next base: position 11,854 of record JAIEOV010000144.1, read on the forward strand.
TCGCCTCGAGGGCGGCCTTGGCCACGCCCATGACGTTGTAGTGCGGGATGACGCGCTCGGCGCCGTAGTAGGTCAGGGTGAGCAGGCTGCCGCCGTTCTTCATCAGCGGCACGGCGCGCTGCGCCACCGCCGTGAGCGAGTAGCAGCTCACGTTCATGGTGAGGGCGAAGTTCTCCGGCGTGGTATCGAGGTAACGGCCGCGCAGCTCTTCCTTGTTGGAGAAGGCGATGGCGTGGACCACGAAGTCGAGGCCGCCCCACTGCTTCTCGATCTCGGCGAAGGTGGCGTCGATGCTCTTCGCGTCGGTGACGTCGCAGGGCAGGATGATCTTGGCGCCGATCGAGCCCGCCAGGGGGCGCACCCGCCGTTCCAGGGCCTCGCCCTGGAAGGTGAAGGCCATTTCTGCGCCATGGTCGTGGCAGGCCTTGGCGATGCCCCAGGCGATCGAGCGTTCGTTCGCGACGCCCATGACGAGGCCTTTTTTCCCGGCCATCAATTGTCCAGCAACGGTCATGCCTCGGTTCTAGCGGGGGACGGCTAACGGGACAAGATGCCGGTGGTCTTGCCGCCCACAGCCCCTCATATTGTGGTCATGATCACTGAAAAGGCCGATCCGTTAGAACTTTTCGCCGCGTGGTATGCCGAGGCCGAGAAGAGCGAGCCGAACGATCCGACGGCCCTCAGCCTGGCCACCGTGGGGCCGGACGGCACGCCGGCGGTGCGCATGGTCCTGCTGAAGGATTTCGACGCCTCCGGCTTCGTCTTCTACACCAACCACCAGAGCCGCAAGGGCGAGCATCTGCTGGCCCATCCCAAGGCGGCCATGCTGTTCCACTGGAAGTCCTTGCGCCGCCAGGTGCGCCTGGAAGGGCCGGTGGCGCCGACCACGGCCGAGGAGGCGGACGCGTATTTTGCCACCCGCCAGCGCGGCAGCCAGATCGGGGCCTGGGCCTCGGACCAGTCGCGGCCGCTGGAGAGCCGGTTTGCCCTCGAGAAGCGCGTCGCCGAGTACTCCGCCCGGTACGTCATCGGCAAGGTCCCGCGGCCGCCGCACTGGTCGGGTTTTCGGCTGAAGCCGCTGCTGATCGAGTTCTGGCAGGATGGTGCGTTCCGCCTGCACGATCGGTTGGAATACCGCCGGCCGTCGCCCGACGCGCCGTGGACGACGCGCACGCTCTATCCCTGACGGGGCCGGCATGACCGCCCCACCGTCCTTCGTGGTCGAAGACCAGAGCGAGGTCATCGACTTTCTGTCGACTCACCTGGCGCCGGAACGGCGCATCGACACGCACGGCGCCGTGGTCTTCCTCACGCGCGAGCGCGGCTACAAGCTGAAGCGCGCGGTGAAATTCCCCTACATGGATTTCTCGACCGCCGAGCGGCGCGGTGCGATGTGCGCGGCCGAGATCGAGATCAACCATCGCCTGGCGCCGGAGATCTATCTCGGCACTGCGCCCGTCCGCCGCCGCGACGGCAGGCTCAGCCTGGGCGAGGTCGGCGAGCATGCCGACGACGCCGTCGACTGGCTGGTCGTCATGCGGCGCTTCGACGAGGACGGCCTGTTCGACCGCATGGCCGACCGCCGGGCGCTCACGCCGGAGATGATGGCGGCGCTGGGCGCTCGCGTCGCTGGCTATCACGACACGCTGGCGCCGGTCAGCGGCTTCTCGGGACCGGACGACTATCGCCGCTCGGTGGCGGCCGACATTCGCCAGCTGCGCGAGCAGGGCGATCGGCTCGACCAGTCGATCACCGAGGCCTTGGCGATGGCGCTGCCCGCGGCGCTCGAAGCGCATATCGAGCTGGTGGCGCGCCGCGCCGGCGCGGGCGCGGTGCGGCGCTGTCACGGCGATCTGCACCTGCGCAACATCGTGCTGATCGACGGCAAGCCGGTGCCGTTCGACGCCATCGAGTTTTCCGAGCGCATGGCCAGCATCGACGTGCTTTACGATCTCGCCTTCACGCTGATGGACCTGTGCGAGCGCGGATTGCAGCCGCTGGCCAACCGCCTGTTCAATGAGTGGCTGTGGCGCATCGCCGAACTGCCGCAGGCGCCGCATGACGAGGCGCTGGCGCTGATGCCGCATTTCCTGTCGCGCCGCGCCTGCGTGCGTGCCTTCGTCGATGCCGCCGGTGCGGCGGTGGCCGGCAAGGACTACGAGGGCCCGCGCGCCTACCAGCGCATGGCGCTCGACTTTCTCCATCCTGCGCCGCCGCGGCTGCTGGCGATCGGCGGCCTCTCGGGCAGCGGCAAGACCACGCTGGCGGTGAAGCTCGCACCGGAGATCGGCCGGGCACCGGGCGCGGTGGTCGTGCGCAGCGACGTCGAGCGCAAGCGCCTGGCGGGCATCGCCCTCGAGCAGCGCATGCCGCCGGGCAGCTATTCCGCCGCCGCCTCGGCCCGGGTGTACGACGCCTTCATGGCGCGCGCCGAGCGCGTGCTGCGCGCCGGCTACAGCGTCGTGCTCGACGCGGTGTTCGCGCGCGAGGACGAGCGGGCCGCGGCCGAGGCGCTGGCGCGCCGGACGGGCGTGCCATTCCAGGGCATCTGGCTCGATATCCGCAAGGATGTGGCGCAGGCGCGGGTCGCCAACCGCCGCGGCGACGCATCGGACGCGACCGCCGCCGTGGTCGAGCAGCAGTTCGGCTACGACCT
>JAIEOV010000122.1 GCA_019750135.1 Reyranella sp.
CGGAGAGACCGATCGGGCGTCTAGTGCCCGCGCGTCAGCGTTCCGCCCCGTCCTGTCGAAGGGGCCGGCGCATTCGCGAAGCGAGGATGCGGGCGCTGCTGAACATGAGCCCTATATCGGGTTGCAGGGGGCGATCGTCAAGCTCTTCAGGACCGCGATCACCGCGTCGGCGGCGCCAACGTTATCGTGCCGACGGCGCTGCGGCCGAGCTCGGCGCGGCTGCCGGCAATCTCGATGTAGCTCAGGCTCTGCCAGCGCGGGACGAAGTTCCGGGCCCATGGCGACAGCATGTTGCCCGACTGGCCGAGCGGCATGGCGAAGCGGCTGTTGTCGAGGTCGCTGAAGTCGTAGACGCCGCGATAGCCCGCACCATGGACCGCCTCGAACGGCCGGTTGCCGCGGTAGGAGGGCTGGGCGCGGTTGAGCGTCTGGCCGCCGCCGTCCGAGGGGAAGCGCACCGAGGCGATGTCGCGCAGCAGCGGTATGCCGTCGAACATCGGATGGCGGTGAGCGGCGTCGTGCTCGATGCCCCATTGCCAGGTCTCGATGTCGGGTCCCTGCCGGCGGGCGATCCAGGCGAGCGCGCGATCGAGCGCGAGCGCAATGGCATCCTCGCAGGTCTCGACCTGGCGCGTGCCGCCGTCGTCGCACCAGCCCGGCTTGTCGCGGATGATGCGAAGCAGCAGCGGCACGTCGGGCGAGGTCATCGACTGGAAGAGTTCCGGGCCCAACTCGTCGGCCATGATCCCGCGCTGCAGTTCCCAGATCCACGCCGTATAGATCAGCGGCTCGGGCCGGCTGGCCAGCATGAACCGGTTCCAGTTCGCCAACATGGCGCGCGCCTTGGCGGCGCGCGGATTGCGCGGCGTCCCTTTCAGCAGCACGGGCAGCATGTCGTCGGCGTCGAGCGTGCGGTTGTCGGCCTGGATGGCGATCATGCCGTAGACCGGATGGCGCTCGACCTCGCGCAGCAACTGGTTGGCGCGGCGCTGGCGGTAGGGCTCGCCCCAGTCGCGGCTGATGAAGTGCCGGTAGTCGTCGGGCACCAGGCGGGCGTTGGCGTTGACGATGATGCCGCTCGGCGGATTGTAGAGCTTCGGCAACTCGTCGAACGGCACGAAGCCCGCCCAGTCGAACTCCGACGTCCAGCCCGGCACCGGCATCGAGCCGTCGCCCTTGCGCCGGATCGGCACGCGGGCGGGTGCGATCAGCCCGACATTCCCCGCGGTGTCGGCGTAGACCATGTTCTGCATCGGCGAGACGATGCGCCGGGCGGCGGCCTGGAATTCCTCCCAGTTCTGCGCCAGGCCGAGCCGGCCGAAGCCTTCGGCCGAGGTGTCGGCGCCGTCCAGCGCCGTCGCCTGCAGGGCAAGGACGTGGCCCTGGGGCGTGAGGTCCTCGTTGCTGCCGGCGCGCCGGATGAAATCGTCGATCACCGGACCGTGGCGCGTCTCGCGCACGCGCATGGTGATCGGCTCGCCCCAGCGCACGTTGATCGTCTCCTCGCGCACCGTGAACGGGCGCGGCCCGTCGGGCGTGACGTAGCGGTTGGGGTCGGTCGGATCGACGCGCTCGATGAACAGGTCCTGGCTGTCGAGGTTGGTGGTGGTGAAGCCCCAGCCGATCGTGCCGTTGTGGCCCAGCACGACGGCCGGCGAGCCGGGCGAGGTGGCGCCGCGGATGTCGAAGCCCGGGCCGACCAGGCGCGCCAGATACCAGGTGCCCGGGAAGGCGAGGCCGAGATGCGGATCGTTGGCGAGCAGGGGCTTGTCCGACACCGAATGGGCGGCCGACAACACCCATTCGTTCGAAGCCTCGCGCTTGCGCGTGGCGATGTTGTCGGTCTCGCGATAAAGCCGGTCGAGATCGGTGCGCTTCAGGGCCTCGTTGGCCATGGCCAACGTTGCGTCCTGGCTGTCGCCTAGCGGCTCGATCAGGAACTTCACAGTGTCGGCGCCGATCTTGCGCGCGAGGCGCAGCCGCAGCAGCTCGGCGCGCCAGTTGCCGTCGAGGCTGAGCGCCATCAACTTGGCCCACACCAGCGAATCGGCCGCCCGCCACGGCTCGGGTTTGTAGGAGCCGCCCGACAGCAGCTTGATCAGGGTGAGCTCGAGGCCGAACTGCTGGTCGTCGTCGCCGATCCAGGCGTTCACGCCGGCGGCGTAGGCCTCGATGGTGCCCCGCATGCCGGGCGACAGGGCGTTCAGGCTCTCGGTCGCGCGGCGGTAGAGGCCAAGGCCGCGCATGGTCCGGTCGGTGTCGACGATGCCGGAGCCGATCAGGCGCGGCGGCAGCAGCTCCGAGAGGCGCCCCTGGCCCAGCCGGCGCAGCATCTCCATCTGCCAGAAGCGGTCCTGGGCGTGGACGTAGCCCAGGCCGAACGCGGCATCCTCGATCGAGCCCGCGATGATGTGCGGCACGGCGTTCTTGTCGCGCAGGATCTCGACCGGCGCCTTGAGGCCGGCGGCTTCGATGTGCCCGCTGTACGGCGGCAGCGCGCCGCGCACCTGGAAGAACGCGCCGGTCAGGAACACCAGAACCGCGAGAACCGTGCCGGCCACGAACTTCGCGAGGCCGACGGCGAGCCGGGCAAGCCGCCGCACTGACTAGCCGCCGAGGAACGAGAGAATGGCGTCGCGGTCGCTGTCGAGATCGGGTGCGGGCCGCCGCGTCTTGGGGTCCTCGAAGGCCGACATCTTCAGCGGGTTGCCGGCGAGCTTCAGCGTGCCGCCGCTGCCGTCGGGCGCCTCGATCAGCATGTTGCGTGCAGCCACCTGAGGATGCTCCAGCGCCTGCTTGATGTTGTTGATGGGCCCGCAGGGGATGCCGGCCTTGCCGATGACGGCCAGCCAATGCGCCGTGGTGTTGCCCTGCAGCACCGATTCGATCTCGCGCTCGAGCTTGCCGTGATGCTTCTGGCGCAGCGCGTTGGTCTTGTAGTTCGGGTCGGCCGCCATGTCGGGACGGCCGAGCGCCTCGCAGGTCTTGACGAACAGCCCGTCATTGCCGGCGGCGATGATGATTGCGCCGTCCGACGTTTTGAAGGCCTGGAAGGGCGTGATGGTGGGATGACGCGCGCCCAGCGGGCCGGGGACCTCGCCCTCGACCGTGTAGCGCATGATGGCGTTCTCGAGCAGCGCCAGCTGGCAGTCGAACATGGCGATGTCGACCTTGGTCGATTCGCCGGTCTTGAGGCGATGCACCAGAGCGGCGTTGACAGCGACGGCGGTGAACAGTCCCGCGCCGACGTCGCCGATCGACATGCCGACGCGCGCCGGCGGCTGGCCCTCGTTGCCGGTGATGCTCATGATGCCGCCCATGCCCTGGACCACCATGTCGTAGGCCGGGTCCTTTGAGTTGGGACCGGTGTGGCCGAAGCCCGACGCCGAGGCGTAGATGAGCTTGGGATACTTCTTGTGCAGCGTGTCCCAGCCGTAGCCCAGCTTCTCCATCGTGCCGGGACGGAAGTTCTCGACGATCACATCGGCCTTCTCGAGCAGCTTCCCGAAGATCTCGCGGTCGGCCTCGGCCTTGAGGTCGAGCGCGATGCTTTCCTTGCCGCGATTGACCGAGGCAAAGTAGGTCGACTTGCCGTTGACGAACGGGCCGTAGGCCCGCGCGTCGTCGCCGCCCTTGGGCGGTTCGACCTTGATCACCCGCGCGCCCATCTCGGCCATCAGCAGGGTGCAGTAGGGGCCGGCCAGGATGCGCGACAGATCGATGACGACGACGCCCGACAACGGGCCCTTGGTAGCTTGGGTCATGATGGTTTCTTAGCCACTGGCCCGCCGCGAATCCAGCCGGCCATTTCACCGCACGGGATGCGGGGGCCGCAGTCCGGCAAGACTTAACGTGCTGCCCGTCGTGAATCGAGCCAGACGTTCGCCGCGGCGGCGCCAATCACGATGACGCCGCCAAGCAGGGTCAGATCGTCCGGCTTTTCGCCATCGAACAGCCACACCCAGATCGGGCCCAGCACCAGCTCGAGCAGGCCGAGCAGGGCGGCCTGTCCGGCCGGGATGCGCTTCAGGCTCGCCATGTAGAGCAGCAGGCCGCCGGCAAGCTGGCCAGGGCTCAGCGCCAGCAGCCAGGGCAACTGTTGCCATGTGACATTCGTCGGCTCGGCGAAGGGCAGGGCGACCAGGCCCGAGATCACGCCGGCCAGCCAGATCGCCGGCGCCATGCCGACATCGCGGCGATGACGCACCACGACATAGTTGCCGCTCATGCAGAGCACGACGATGAACGCCACCGCCATGCCGGCAAGCGCGCCGGCCTGCACCGAGCCTGCGACGCTGATGCCGAGGCCGATCACCGCCGCTCCCATGGTGAGGATCGTGTGACCATGGATCGGCTCGCCGAGGAAGAAACGCGCCAGCAGCGCCGTGATGAACGGCGTGGCGCCGAACATCAGCAGCACGTTGGCGACCGGCGCGAGGCCGAGCGCCAGGATGAAGCTCACGAAACTTCCGGCAAGCAGCAGAGCGCTCGCGAGCAACGCCAGGCCGGCATTGCGCACGTCGACCAGTACGCCGCGGCGCTGCAGCAAGAGCAGTGGCAACATTGAGGCAACCAGCAGGGCCGATCGCCAGAACGACACATCCCATGCCGGCAAATGGATGTGGCGCACGATCACACCCGCCGTGCTGAAAATTGCCGCAGCGCCGATCGCGCAGGCGATGCCGACCGCAGCGGTGGAACTCCGGGAAGTGGCGCGCGTTTTCATGGCAAGAAGCTGTGAATACGGATTCGACGTGCCCCCGTCCATCGATTCCCTCGAGCTGCCGCCATTCAGGCCGCGCTTCCCGTGGTGGAGCGCCGATCTGCAGACCATCGCGGTGCTGCTCGGCACCTATCAGTCGGATATGTCGCCGCACACCAGCGAGCGCGTGTGTTTCTGCATGGCAGACCGCAGCGGCGACATTCTAGTGGGCATGCTCGATCGCCCGGCGATGCCGCAAGAAGGACGGCCTTTGGTCATTCTGGTGCATGGCCTTACCGGCTGCGAGAACAGCTCGCATGTCCTGAACGGCGCGCGTCACCTTCTCGATCTCGGCTATCGTGTGTTGCGATTGAACCTGCGCGGCTGCGGCGCGTCGCGCCCGCATTGCCGCGAGCACTATCACATCGGCCGCACCGCCGATTTTCGCCGGGTGCTGTCGCAATTGCCGGACGAGCTCACCGACAACGGCGTCGTCGCGGTCGGCTATTCGATGGGTGGCGCCATGATGCTGAAATATCTCGGGGAAGAGGGCTCTTACTCATCCCTGCGCGCGGCGGCCACGATCTGCGCGCCGCTCGACCTGGCGCAGACCTGTGAGCATATGTTGCGACGGCGCAACTGGCTCTACCACAATTACATCCTGACCGATCTCAAGAAGGAGACGCTGCGCGAAGGCGGTCAGCTCACCGACGAGGAACGCGAGATCGTGCGGACGGCCAGGACCGTCCGCGAATACGACGATCGCTTCATCTCGCCGCGCTACGGCTTCCGCGGCGCCGACGACTACTATGCCCTGTGCACGCCGCTGGCCTACATGCCCGAGATCCGCGTGCCCACCCTGGTGCTGGCCGCCAGCGACGACCCGTGGATCCCGGTGGGCTACTACCGGGATTTCAAGTGGTCGGACAATCCCTTCCTGCTGTCGGTGATGGCCGAGGGCGGCGGGCACCTCGGCTTCCATTCGGCCGACAGCAACCGGCCGTGGTGCGACACGGTCCTGGAGAAATTCCTGGAGCGGGTCTGATAGACTTCCGGGCGTGAGCCTGCGACCCGACCTGCCGCCCTTCCAGCCGCGCTTTCCTTGGTGGAATGGCGATCTGCAGACGATCGCGAACCGCTGGCGCAGTCCCGATGCGCTCGCTCCGCACACCAGCGAACGGCTGAAGTTTGACTTGCCCGACGGCACCGGCGACACCCTGCTGGCAAGCCTCGACCGGCCGGCGACGCCGCGTCCTGGGGCACCGTTGGCCATCCTCATCCACGGCCTGACCGGAGCGGAGGACAGCCGATACATCTTCAGCATGGCCCGCCTGCTGCTCGATCGAGGAAATCGCGTGCTGCGCCTCAACCTGCGCGGTGCAGGGCCCTCGCGCGCGCTGTGCGGCGAGCACTACTATGCCGGCCGCAGCCAGGATTTTCGCGTGCTGCTGACGGTCCTGCCGAACGAACTGACGGCGGACGGCGTGGTCGCTGTCGGTTACTCCCTAGGCGGCGCCATGCTGCTGAAGTATCTCGGTGAGGAGGGGCGCGCCGCGCCGCTGCTGGCCGCGGCCAGCGTGTCGGCGCCGATCGACCTTGCGGTCACCTGCCGCTACATGATGCGGCCGCGCAATCGCCTCTATCACCGCTACATTCTCGACCAGATGAAGGTCGAGGCCACGGGCGAGGGCGCCATCGTCTCGGCGGCCGAACGCACCGCCATCATGAGCTCGCGCACCGTGTGGGACTACGACGACTTCTTCATCGCGCCGCGCTACGGCTTTGCCAACGCCGAGGACTACTACGAGCGCTGCCGGCCGACGCGCTTCATGGGCGGCATCGGCGTACCGACCCTGGTGCTGGCGTCGCTCGACGATCCGTGGATACCGGGAACGCTCTACCGGGAGTATGATTGGGCCGGGAATCCGTCGCTCACGCCGGTGCTGACGGACCATGGTGGCCATGTCGGTTTCCATGGCATCGGTAACCGCCAGCCGTGGAGCGACCTCGTTGTCGCGAGGTTCTTTGAAAATGCCTGACCAGATGGCGATGATCGTTGGCGTGGCCTGCTCGCTGGTGGCGCTCGTATTGGCTTGGCGCGCCTATCGCAGTGCCTCGGACGAGCACGAGAGACGCAAGCGGGAAAAGGAGAGGCGTGATTAGCGGACGGTGATCGGTTCGGCCGGCGGTCCGTCCTTCAGCAAGGCCTGCAATTGCACGGCAAGATCGAGCGGCTCGAAGCGCTCCGCGGAGGCGGCGATCTCGTCGGCGCGCCACCAGCGATGGCCGAGCGTCCAGCTGCGTTCGCGCTCGTCGAGCCCGGACATGTCGATCTCCGTGCGCGTGGTGCGGCCGAGGAAGAAGCGTTCGCGGTGCAGCACGTCCTTGCCGCGCCAGCTCATGCGTCGCTCGCGCTTCCATACCCAGCGCACCGGACCGTCGACCACGATCGCGGTCTCCTCGCGCGCTTCGCGGACGGCCGCGTCGGCGAACTCCTCGCCGGGATCGACGAAGCCGCCGATCATCACCCAGAAGGGATCGAAATGCGGGTTGGCCGGATCGAAGACGCCGCGATCGTGCACGTTGAACAGGAAAAGGCGGTCGTCGGGATCGAGCAGGATCAGCCGCGCCGAAGGACGCTCAATCATTTCGGGGCGATCATTTGGCCTTCAGCAACCTCGCGGCATCGACCGCGCCATAGGTCAGGATGCCGTCGCAGCCGGCGCGCTTGAAGCCGGTCAGGGTCTCGATCAGCACCTTGTCCCAGTCGAGCCAGCCGCGGTCGGCGGCGCCCTTCAGCATCGCGTACTCGCCGCTCACCTGGTAGGCGTAGGTCGGCACGCCGAAGGCGTCCTTCACGCGGCGCACGATATCGAGATAGGGCAGGCCGGGCTTGACCATCACCATGTCGGCGCCTTCCTCGATGTCGAGGCCGACCTCGCGCAAGGCTTCGTCCGAGTTGGCGTAGTCCATCTGGTAGGTCTTCTTGTCGCCCTTGAGCACGCCCGAGCTGCCGATGGCGTCGCGGAAGGGATTGTAGAAGGCCGAGGCGTACTTGGCGGCGTAGCTCATGATCTGGGCGTGGATAAAACCCTTGGCGTCGAGCGCCGTGCGGATGGCGCCGATGCGGCCGTCCATCATGTCCGACGGGGCCTGGATGTCGGCGCCGGCCTCGGTCTGCACGATCGCCTGCTTGACCAGGGCTTCGAGCGATTCGTCGTTCTGCACGTAGCCGTCGCGCACGATGCCGTCATGGCCGTCGCTGTTGAAGGGATCGAGCGCCACGTCGCAGACGACGCCGATGCCCGATACGTGCTTCTTTACGGCGGTGATGGCGCGGCAGACCAGGCCATCGGGGTTGTAGGCCTCGCGTGCGTCGGGCGTCTTCTTGGCGGGATCGGTCTCGGGGAAGATCGCGACGGCGGGGATGCCGAGGTCGCGGGCCTGCTTGGCCGCCTCGACGAAGAGGTCGACCGTCAGGCGATCGACGCCCGGCATCGACTCGACGGGCGTGCGGGCGTTGGTGCCTTCCTGTACGAACACCGGCCAGATCAGGTCGTCGACCGAGAGCCTGGTCTCGGCCACCAGTCGGCGCGACCACTCCTCGCGGCGGTTACGGCGCATCCGCGTCGTCGGATAGCGGCCCAAGGTCGTAAAGCGTTCTCCCATGGCGCCCGTTTATAGCGGCTCAGGGTATGGGAAGGCGACGGCGATAATAGGCATTGGGTCGCACCCCGTCGGCCATGTAGCCGCAGAAACCCGCCGCCAGAACAGCCTCGGCCAGGAGGTCGACTGCCAGCGGCCAGCCGGCCTGGCTCCACAGCGCCACGGCAAAGCGCCAGGCGATCCAGGCGAGGAAGCCCGCGCTCGCTACCCACGGCGTCGCCGGCAGACGCAGCAGGGTCATGACGACGAAGACGAGCGACCAGACGCCGGCGAAACCGACGGCGACCATGTAGCGGACGCCGATCAGGCGGAGCTGGTCGAAGGCCAGGAGCGTCCCGCAGACGGCCACCAGGCAGACCACGGCGGCGGCGAGCACGACCCAGAGCAATGCGCCGCCCAGCCGCGCCTCGGGCCGCGACGCCTGTTCCTGCTCAGTCATGTCCCGCCAGGCCATGGTTCCCAGCATAGCCGTTTCATTGACTGGCTAGGACCCCCCGATATGATCCGCCGCGCATGGATTTCACCCTTTCCGAAGACCAGCAGGCCTTCCGCGACACGGCCCGGCAATTCGCAACCGACCGCATGCTGCCCGAAGCGGCGCGTTGGGATGCCGAGAAGATCTTTCCCGAGGAGGTGCTGCGCGAGGCCGCGGCGCTGGGCTTCGGCGGCATCTATGTGAAGGACGATGTCGGCGGCAGCGGCCTGTCGCGGCTCGACGCAGCGCTGATCATGGAGGAGCTGGCCGCCGCCTGTCCCAGCACGGCGGCCTACATCTCGATCCACAACATGGCCGCCTGGATGATCGACGGCTTCGGCGACGACGAGCAGCGCAGGCGGTTCCTACCGAAGCTCTGCTCGATGGAGCATTTCGCCAGCTACTGCCTGACCGAGCCCGGCGCCGGCTCGGACGCCGCGGGCCTCGCGACGCGCGCCGAGCTGTCGGGCGACCACTACATCGTGAACGGCACCAAAGCCTTCATCTCGGGTGGCGGGCGCAGCGACATCTACGTCGTCATGCTGCGCACGGGCGGTAAGGGAGCGGGCGGGATCTCCACGCTCGTCGTCGAGGCTGGAACGCCCGGCCTGTCGTTCGGCAAGCAGGAGCAGAAGCTCGGTTGGAACAGCCAGCCGACCGCCGCGGTGATCTTCGAGAACTGCAAGGTGCCGGTCGCCAACCGCCTCGGTCCGGAGGGCCACGGCTTCAAGATCGCCATGGCGGGGCTCGATGGCGGGCGCATCAATATCGGCGCCTGTTCGCTCGGCGGCGCGCGCGCCTGCCTGGAGACGGCGTCGCGCTACGTCGTCGAGCGCAAGCAGTTCGGCAAGCCGATCGCCGACTTCCAGGCGACGCAGTTCAAGCTCGCCGACATGGCGACCGAGCTCGACGCGGCGCGACTCCTGATCTGGCGCGCGGCCTCGCTGCTCGACGCCAAGTCGCCGGAAGCGACGCAGGCCGCCGCCATGGGCAAGCGCTTTGCCACCGATGTCGGCTTCCGCGTCGTCAACGACGCGCTGCAACTGCATGGCGGCTACGGCTACTTGAAGGACTTTCCCATCGAGCGCTATCTGCGCGACCTTCGCGTGCATCAGATCCTGGAAGGCACCAACGAGATCATGCGCGTGATCATTTCTCGGCGATTGTTGATGGGATGAGTGATGTCCGAGTCTGAAATCCTGTTCGAAATCAAAGACGGCCTGGGCCTCATCACGCTCAACCGGCCCAAGGCGTTGAACGCGCTGACGCACGGCATGATCCTGGAGATGGAGAAGGTCATCCCGCAGTGGGAGAAGGATCCCGCGGTCAAGGCCGTGATCCTGCGCGGCGCCGGCGATCGCGCCTTCTGCGCCGGCGGCGACGTCACCGGCCTTTATCGCGAGATGAAGGACAATCCCACCGGCACGCTGCGCCGCGACTTCTTCTACGACGAGTACATCGTCAACCGCCGCATCTATCGTTACGCCAAGCCGTGGATCTCGCTGATCGACGGCATCGACATGGGCGGCGGCGTGGGCCTGTCGGCGCACGGCTCGCATTCGGTGGCGAGTGAGAAGTTCCTGTTCGCCATGCCGGAGACCACTATCGGCCTCTTTCCCGATGTCGGCGGCGGCTATTTCCTGACGCGCCTGCAGGGTGCGTTGGGCACCTTCCTGGCGCTCACCAGTCATCGCCTGAAGGTGGCGGATGCGCTGTGGGCCGGCATCGTCCATGCCCACGTGCCGAGCGCGAAGATCGGCGAGCTGCAGGCAGCCCTCGGTGCGGCCGATCTCTCAGGTCCCGACGCCCACCGCAAGGTCGACGCCGTGATCGGGCGCTTCGCAGCGGATCCCGGCATGCCCACACTGCCGGACCTGATGCCTGACATCGACCGCTGCTTCTCGGCGGATTCCGTCGCTGAGATCGTCGCCAAGCTGAAGAAGCAGCCGGGCGAATGGGCGCAGAAGCAGCTTGCCGCGCTGCTGAAGCTGTCGCCGCTGTCGATGGCGATCACGCTGGAGCAGCTCAAGCGCTGCGCCAACCGGTCGTTCGAGGACACGATGACCATCGAGTACCGCATGTCGCAGGCGGCCATGCGGCCCGATCACGATTTCTTCGAGGGCGTGCGCGCGCTCTTGATCGACAAGGACCAGAAGCCGAAGTGGAACCCGCCGACCATCGAGGGCGTGACCCGCGAGATGGTCGAGGCGCATTTCAAGCCGGTCACGAACGACCTGCTCTTCGATTGAAAGGGAGGATGACATGGCGAAGATCGCCTTCATCGGTCTGGGCAACATGGGCGGGCCGATGGCCGCCAATCTCGTCAAGGGCCAGCATCAGGTAACGGCCTTCGACCTCTCGGCCTCGGCCCTCGACACCGCGGTCGAGAAGGGGGCGAAGAAGGCGGCGTCGGCCGCCGAAGCCGTCAAGGGCGCGGAGATCGTCGTCACCATGCTGCCGGCCGGCAAGCATGTGCGCGCCGTCTACGAGAACGACGTGCTGCCCAACGCCGCCAAGGGCGCCTTGCTGATCGACTGCTCGACCATCGACGTCGACAGCGCCCGCCATGTCGGCGAGCTCGCAAGCAAGGCCGGCCTGGAGATGGTGGACGCCCCGGTCTCGGGCGGAGTCGGCGGCGCCACGGCCGGCACGCTCACCTTCATGGTGGGCGGCACGGACGGCGCCTTCGCCAAGGCGCAGCCGATCCTGGAGAAGATGGGCAAGAACATCGTCCATACCGGCGCGCCCGGTTCGGGGCAGGCGGCCAAGATCTGCAACAACATGATCCTGGGCATCACCATGATCGGCGTTGCCGAAGGTTTCCTGCTGGGCAAGCGCCTGGGCCTGGACGTGCAGAAGTTGTTCAACATCGTGTCGACGTCGTCCGGCAGCTGCTGGGCGGTGAACAACTACCTGCCGCTGCCCGGCCCGGTGCCGACCTCGCCCGCCAACCGCGACTACCAGGCGGGTTTCACCGCCGACAACATGCTGAAGGACCTGAAGCTCGCCCAGCAGGCGGCGCAGACCTCCGGCGCCAGCACGCCGATGGGCGCGGAGGCGGCGCAGCTCTTCAACATGTTCGTCAATGCCGGCGGCGGGCCCAAGGACTTCTCCGGCATCATCAAGATGCTCGAAGGAAAGTAGCCGATGATCACGCTCTACGATCTGGTCTTCCAGGACGACCGCCGCCCCAGCCCGTTCTGCTGGCGCGCCAAGTTCGCGCTGAAGCACAAGGGGCTGTCGTGGCGCGATGAGCCGATGGGTTTCACCGAGAAGCAGAAGATCGCCTTCGCCCAGTCGCAGACCGTCCCCGTCATCCATGACGAGACCAAAGTCGTGAAGGACAGCTGGGAGATCGCCCGGCACCTCGACAGCGCCTATCCCGACAAGCCGTTGTTCGGGCCGGCGCTCAATCACGCGCGCTTCGTCGCCCATTGGGTGGACGGCGCCGTGCACCCAGCGTTGTTCCCGATCCTGGTCGGCGATCTCTACGATCGCGTCCGTCCGGCCGACCAGCCGTACTTTAAGGAATCGCGCGGCAAGCGTCTGGGCACGACCGACTTCGCGGGCTTCCAGGCCAAGGCGCGCGAGAAGGGCGTCGACGCTTTCCGCGCCGCGCTCGAGCCGGCGCGGCGCATGCTGAAGGAGCAGCCGTTCCTCAGCGGCGAGCAACCTGGCTACGCGGACTACGCGCTGGCCGGCGCCTTCCTGTGGGCGCGCGTGGCGACCCCGCTCGAACTGCTGCTGCCGGACGATCCGGTCCATCCCTGGCGCGAGCGCATGCTCGACCTGTTCGACGGCATGGGGCGGAAGGCAAAGGTGGCGTGAACTACGACGCCGTCATCTTCGACCTGCTGACGGCGCTGATCGATTCCTGGACCTTGTGGAACGACGTCGCCGGCTCGGCCGAGGCCGGCATGACGTGGCGCCGCCGTTATCTCGAAATCACCTACGGCTGCGGGCCTTACAGACCCTATGA
This sequence comes from Reyranella sp., assembly GCA_019750135.1. Classification (GTDB taxonomy): domain Bacteria; phylum Pseudomonadota; class Alphaproteobacteria; order Reyranellales; family Reyranellaceae; genus Reyranella. The sequence continues at coordinate 12,823 of JAIEOV010000122.1, forward strand.
AGTCCTGGTGCGCGAGGCGGCCCGCGATGTCGGCCTGCCTGAGAGCCTGGGCGGTGAGCTCGAGCGGCGCTGGAGCGAGCTGCAGCCGTGGCCGGAGGCCCGTCGGGTGCTGGAAAAGATCCCGGTGCCGCTCGCCGTTGCGACCAACTGCTCGGTCCGTCTCGGAAATCTGGCGGCGGATCGCGTCGGCGTGGCCTTCAAGGTCGTGATCACGGCCGAGAGCGCCGGCTTCTACAAGCCTCGGCCCGAGCCCTACCGCGCCGTGCTCGCGGCGCTGGGCACGGCGCCCGAGCGCACCCTGTTCGTCGCGGGCTCGGCGTCGGACGTGCCCGGCGCCAAGGGCGTCGGCATGCCGGTCTATTGGCACAATCGCGTCGGCCTTCCGCCACGCGACGACGCCCGGCCCGACCATCTCGAGCCGACCCTCGACAAGCTGGCCGACCTGTTCGACCGGACCTAAGGTTGCCGGCCAAAGCAGGAGGGAACACGTGGCCGAAGCCAATCCATTCAGGCCCGAGGAGCATCGTTTCGGACCGACGCACTGGTTCGAGGACCTCTCGGTCGGCCAGAAGTTCTACATAAATTCGCGGACCCAGACCGAATCGATGTTCGCCGCTTTCCAGCTCGCCAGCGGCGACAACCATCCGATTCACTACGACCGCGAGTACTGCCGGGCGCGCGGCCATCGCGACATGCTGGCGCACGGCCTGCAGGTCGCCATCCAGGGCGCGGCGGGCGCGGGCATCTTCCCGCACGTGATCGGCGATTCGCTGATCGGCTTCCTCGAGCAGTCGTCACGCTTCCTGAAGCCGGTCTATTGTGGCGACACGCTCTATCCTTTGCTGGAAGTGAGCGAGCTCAAAGCCGGGCGCACGACCGGCGTCGTGACCATGAAGCTCACCATTCACAACCAGTCCGGCACGCTGGTATGCGACGGCGAACACAAGTACCTTGTGAAGAAGCGGCCACAGTAGGGAAGAGGGGCGCACATGCTCGGCGTCATCGCAAAGCTCACCATCAAGCCCGGCACCAACGCCGACTTCGAGGCGACGATGAAGGCCCTGCAGGCCAAGGTCCGCGCCGACGAGCCCGGCAACAAGCTCTATGCCCTGCACAAGACGGCCGACGTTAACGTCTATGTCATGTTGGAGCGATACGACGACCAAGCGGCGCTCGACGCCCATCGCGCGGCGCCGCACTTCAAGGAACTGGGCCGCAAGCTCGGCGACTATCTCGCCGGCCGGCCCGACGTCCAGGTGATGGAAGAGGTCTGACGCCGGTCCCGGTGTCATTGGCAATATGGACGGCATCCTCCACCGCCATACCAAGCCCGGCACCGCGCCGGGCACGCTCGCCGGCCGCGCGCCGGTGCCCGACGAGGCGCTCGACTTCACCCTGGTCGAGTACACGTCGGAGGACGTCCAGGTGCTGCATGGCGTGGAGGTCGACGAGTGCCGCTTCCATCTCGGCACGCCCGGCCATACCTGGATCGACGTCGCCGGACGGCCCAGCTCGGACATGCTGCGCGACCTCGGCATGGCCTTCAACCTGCACCCATTGGCGCTCGAGGACGTGTTCCACGCCAACCAGAGGAGCAAGCTCGACCTCTACGAGGGCCAGGGCTTCATCGTGCTGAACGATCCCATCTACGAGGACGGCGTGCTGATCCCGCGCCAGGCCAGCATCTTCTTCGGCGACAACTACGTGATCTCCTTCCACGATCACAAGCAGGACATCTTCAAGCCGGTGCGCGATCGCGTGCAGAC
>JAIEOV010000125.1 GCA_019750135.1 Reyranella sp.
TAGTTAGACCGGCTGCACGCTCTGCTCTATCGTTCCCGGCAAAGTTCGAGACCTCGGGGAGACTTCACAGTGACCGTCAAAATCTATGGGCCCACTGCTTCACGTGCGGCACGCGCGCTGTGGATCGTGCACGAGCTCGGCATCCCGTTCGAGCACGTCGCCATGGAGATGAAGGATCTCAAGAACGCCGACTACCTGAAGATCAATCCCAACGGCAAGGTGCCGGCGCTGGTCGACGGCGACTTCAAGCTCTTCGAATCGATGGCCATCAACCTCTATCTCGCGGCCAAGCACGGCAAGGACGGCTTCTTCCCGGCGAGCCTCGAGGACCAGGCGGTCTGCCACCAGTGGAGCTTCTGGGGCATGACCGAGGTCGAGAAGCCCCTGCTCACCATCCTGATCGACATGTTCATGACGGCGCCCGACAAGCGCAAGCCCGAGGCCGTCGCCGAGGCGCAGAAGGCGCTGCCCAAGCCGTTCGGCGTGTTGAACGGCGCGTTGCAGGGGCGCGAGTACCTGCTCGGCTCGAAGTTCACCGTGGCCGACCTGAACCTGGCGTCGATCTGCAGCTGGGCCAAGCCGATCAAATACGACTTCAGCCCCTTCCCCAACGCCGGCGCCTGGCTCGACCGCTGCCTGTCGCGCCCGGCCTACAAGGCGGCCCGCTCGACGAAGTAATGGGAGCGCGGGCCTCTGGCCCGCTCATCGCTGGGGGCGCGCGACTCCAGTCGCGCGTCTTCGTCGAGGCAAGAGATGATCGCGCCACTGGAGTGGCGCGCCCCCAGCGATGAGCGGGCCGGAGGCCCGCGCTCCCTTAAGACTACTCGGCCGGCGCAGGCTGCGGCACCGCGGCACCAATGACGCGGGCCCGCTCGCCGGAAGGCAGCAGCAGCGCCACCAGCGTGATCGCGACGGCGACGCCCGATAGACTGAGGAACAATAGCTCCAGGCTGCCGGTCGTCTCGCGTATCCAGGCGATCAGCATGATAGCGATCGGGCTCGCCCCCAGCGCCACGACGAACTTCGCGCCGAAGCCCAGTCCGTGATAGCGGCTGGGCGTATAGCGCGCGATCAGGATGTTCTCGATCGGCCCCGAGGCCGAGCTCAGCACCGCCGAGGCGATGGCGCCCAGCAGCGCCAGGTAGCCGTTGCCCATGGCCAGCGCCACCATCGCCGGCACCTGCAGCGCCGAGGCGATGACATAGGTCGACTTCAGCGGATAGCGATCGATGATCGTGCGGCCCATGGCGTACTGGGCGATGCCCGAGACGACATAGATCATCGAGGTCGCGAGACCGACCCACAGCACGACCTGCGTCGCCAGCCCCCACGACGCCAGCAGCGCGCGCAGGCTCGCGATGTCATCCGCGAGCCGGGTCTCGAAGACCAGGGCCGCGCCGAACATCACGGCCGACCAAACGATGCCTTCGAGCGCCATGGTGACGGAGAGCACCGAGAAGACGCGCCAGAACTCGCGCTTGCCGGCCTGCATGCCGGCAGTCGCCGGCATCGGCCGGTCGCCGACCTTGCCCTGGCGGATCTGCCAGGCGAGCACCGCGCCGACGGCAATGCAGACGATGCCCGGCACGATGAAGGCGGCGCGCCACGAGGCGAGCGTGATCAGCACACCCGGCACGATGCCGTAGAGGGCCAAGCCCGCGCTGCCCCACAGGCCGTTGACGCCCATGGCGTGGCCCTGCTCCTTGGCGGTGCGGATGATCCAGCCGATGCCGACCGAGTGGTAGATCGCGCCGAACACGCCCAGCCCACACAGGGCCAGCATCAGGGCGAAGGTGTCGCCCTTGGCCACGAGGCCGCAGGCGATCGACGACAGGCCGAGCCCGAAGAACATCACCACCATCATCAGCGGCGCGCCGAAGCGGTCCGATGCCCAGCCTGCCGGCAAGGACATCACGCCGAGCAGGATGGCGGACGGGGCATAGAGCTCCAGCAAGCGCTCCGGCGCCAGGTCCCAGGCCACGGCCAGGGTGAGCACGATGACGGCATAAAAGGCCGTCATCATGTGCATCAAGGCATGGCCGATCGAGGAAAAGACCAGGACGCGCTTGCCCATGGCTACAATCGGCGGCTTGGACGCAACTTTCATCATGGCGCCTGTATCGGGCCGGAACCGGCCCTGTGCAAGCCGGCTTGCGGCATCGCTGCCATTCGCGCTAAAGCCCCCTTGCCGCGGGGGACCCCGCGGCACCGGTCGGGGCGTAGCGCAGCCTGGTAGCGCATCAGTCTGGGGGACTGGGGGTCGCAGGTTCAAATCCTGTCGCCCCGACCATTTTCCTCCCCATCCATCGACGACGTCGCCATGAACAAGCGCCGTGCGCTGGCCTTCATCTTTTGCACGGTCACGCTCGACTGCCTGGCGCTGGGGATCATGCTCCCGGTCCTGCCGACCATCGTGCTGGGCTTCATGGACGGCAACACCGCCGGCGCCGCCGAGGCTTTCGGGGTGTTCGCCACGACCTGGGGATTGATGCAGTTCCTCTGCTCGCCCCTGCTCGGCGCGTTGTCCGACCGCTACGGCCGCCGGCCCGTCATCCTGATCTCCTGCCTGGGGATGGGGCTCGACTACATCTTCATGGCCATCGCGCCGTCGCTCACGCTCCTGCTGATCGGCCGTATCATTTCCGGCATCACCGCAGCCACCATCGCCACCTCCTTCGCCTACATCGCCGACGTCACCACGCCCGACGAGCGCGCCAAGTCGTTCGGCATCGTCGGCATGGGCTTCGGCCTGGGCTTCGTGCTGGGCCCCGCGATCGGCGGCCTGCTGGGCGGCTTCGACCCGCGCCTGCCGTTCTGGGTGTCGGCCGCCGGCTGCCTAGTCAACGCCGCGTTCGGCTGGTTCGTGCTGCCCGAATCGCTACCGCCGGAACGGCGCATGGCGTTCGCCTGGAAGCGCGCCAACCCCGTGGGCTCGCTGAAGCTGCTGCTGTCGCACCGCCAGCTCATCGGGCTCGCGGCCATCGACTTCATCGTCAACACGGCCCACCAGGTGCTGCCGTCGATCTTCGTGCTCTATGCCGGCTACCGCTATGGCTGGAACGAAACGACCGTCGGCCTGACGCTGGCCTTCGTCGGGGTCAGCACCGGCGTCGTCTCCGGCTTCGTCGTCGGCCCCGCCGTGAAATGGCTCGGCACGCGGTATGCCCTGCTGGTCGGACTGGCGTTCGGCTGCCTCGGCATGGTGATCTACGGCCTGGCGCCGACCGGCCCATGGTTCTGGGTCGGCGTGCCGGTCATGTCGCTGTGGGGCCTCGTCGGTCCAGCGCTTCTCGATCTGATGAGCCGTCGCGTGAGTGAATCCGAGCAAGGCCAACTGCAAGGCGCCAACAGTTCTTCGCGCAGCATCACCGGGTTGATCGGCCCGGCGATCTTCACCACGACCTTCGCCTGGCTGCTCGGCTGGCTGCCCGGCGCACCCTTCCTGCTCGCCGCGCTGCTCCTGCTGCTGGCCGCGGCCGTCACCTGGCTGGTGACGACAGCGGCGCCGGCCGACGCCTCGGCTTGAGCGCACGAGAGGCGCCTCGATGAACAACCGCGCGCTTGCCTTCATCTTCTGCACCGCGACGCTCGACATCCTGGCATTGGGAATCGTGGTCCAGGTCATGCCGGTCCTGCTGCTGGGCTTCGCCGGCGGCAATACGAGCGACGCAGCCAGGATGCTGGTGCTGTTCGCCTCGGTCTGGGGCCTGATGCAGTTCTTTTCCTCGCCCGTCCTGGGGGCCCTGTCGGATCGGTTTGGCCGGCGTCCGGTGATCCTGATCTCATGCCTCGGCCTCTCCCTGGACCATGTCTTCATGGCGCTGGCCCCGACCCTCGAGCTGCTGCTCGTCGGCCGCATCATCTCGGGCATCACGTCGGCCACGGTCAGCACGGCGCGCGCCTACGTTGCCGACGTCTCGACCCCCGAACAGCGCGCCCGCGCGTTCGGCATCGTCGGCATGAGCTTCGGCATCGGCTTCGTGCTGGGACCGGCGATCGGCGGCTTCCTCGGCGAAGTCGATCCGCGCCTGCCGTTCTGGGTTTCGGCCGCGGCCTCGCTGGCCAATGCCCTCTTCGGCTGGTTCGTGCTGCCCGAATCGCTGCCGCCGGAGCGGCGCATGGCCTTCTCCTGGAAGCGCGCCAATCCGGTGGGCGCTCTGAAGCTCCTGCTGTCGCATCGCGAGCTGCCCGGCCTGGCGACGATCCATTTCCTCATCACCCTGGTCCAGCAGGTGCTGCCGGCGGTCTTCGTGCTCTATACGGCCCACCGCTACAGCTGGGACGACAGGACGATCGGCCTGACACTCGTGGCACTCGGCCTGGGCAGTGCCTTGGTGCAGGGCCTTCTCGTCGGTCCCATCGTCGATCGGCTCGGGCCGCGCCTTACGCTGATTCTCGGGCTGTCATCAGGCGCCGCCGGCATGGCGATTTATGCCCTTGCTCCCAGCGGCCCCTGGTTCTGGCTGGGTGTGCCGGGGCTGGTATTCTGGGGCATGTCGAGCCCGGCCCTGCAGCAGATGATGACCCGCCAGGTCAGCGCCTCACAGCAAGGCCAATTGCAGGGCGCCAACAACTCGCTGCGCAGCCTCTCGGCCCTGGTCGGTCCTGCGGTTTTCGGCAGCCTGTTCGCCTGGTTGCTGCATCCACTTCCGGGCGCCCCCTTCCTGCTGGCAGCGCTTCTGCTGGCCATAGCGCTCGTCGTCGCCTGGCTGATAGCCCGACGCTTCGCGAAGAATTCGGAGGTGGAAGCTCCGTAGACGCCAGGGAGCGCTGCATGCCATCTTTTCACAAAAGCGTAACAGTTGGGGGACGCATGAAGACGGCGACGGCAGGCATCGCATTTCTCTTGGCTCTGGGGGCCACCACCTTGGCGACGCCGGCTTCGGCCCAGGGCGTTTTGAACGTCTACTGCTCGGTCCAGGTCGAGTGGTGCACGCTGATCGCCAACGAGTTCCAGAAGGCGACCGGCGTAAAAGTGTCGATGACGCAGAAGGGCTCCGGCGAGACCATCGCCCAGCTCAAGGCCGAGGCGCAGAACCCCAAGGGCGATGTCTGGTTCGGCGGCACCGGCGATCCGCATCTGCAGGCCGCCGAGGAAAACCTGACCGAGGTCTACAAGTCGCCCAAGATGAGCGAGCTGCATCCTTGGGCCGTGAAGCAGAACACCGATTCGGGCGGCAAGACCGTCGGCATCTACGCCGGCGCGCTGGGCTTCGGCTTCAACACCGAGCTTCTGGCCAAGAAGAACGTGAAGGCGCCGGCCTGCTGGGCCGACCTGCTGAAGCCCGAGTTCAAGGGCGAAATCCAGATGGCCAACCCCAACTCCTCGGGCACGGCCTATGTCGCGATCGCCACGCTGGTCCAGCTGATGGGCGAGGAAAAGGCGTTCGACTACCTGAAGAAGATGCATGCCAACATCAACGCCTATACCCGCTCCGGCACGGCGCCGATGAAGGCGGTGGCGCGCGGCGAGACCATGGTGTCGATCAGCTTCGTGCATGACGGCGTCACCGAGGCGCTGGCCGGTTTCCCGGTGAAGACGGCGACTCCATGCGAAGGCACGGGCTACGAGATCGGCTCGATGAGCATCGTCAAGGGCGCGCGCAACCTGGCGAACGCCAGGAAGTTCTACGACTGGGCGCTGACGCCCGAGGCGCAGAAGCTCGAGGCGCAGGCCAAGCAGTTCCAGGTGCCGTCGAACAAGGCGACGCCGCTGCCGCCCGATGCGCCCAAGTTCGCCGACATGAAGCTGATCGACTACGACCAGGCGAAGTACGGCAAGTCGGCCGAGCGCAAGCGCCTGATCGCACGCTGGGACAGCGAGGTGGGTGCGCTGCCGAAGCCATAGGATGCCTCTCTTGCCGGAGCGCGGACCTCCAGGTCCGCTCATCGTCATGATGCGGACCTGGAGGTCCGCGCTCCAATGATGACACGGGCGCCTCTTGCCTGGTCGGTCGCGGGGCTGCTCGCGGCCGTGGTCCTGCCCTGGTACGCGCTGCAGGAAGGCCTCGACTCCGGTGTCTGGCTGACCGGCCTGTGGTCGTCGGACGATTACGCCTCGGGCCTCGGTCAGGTCGTTGCACACGGCAAGTGGTGGCTGGCGCCTGTTCTGGCAGCGCTCATGGCCTGCGTTGCGGTCTCGCTGCTGCCGCTCGAGCGCGAGCGGCAGGGCAGCCTCCTCCTGTTGGCGAGCGGCATCGGCCTCGTGCTGTTCATCGCCCAGGCGCTCGGCATCGGTCTGCGCGGCTGGACGACAGAATGGCTCAACGCCCTGTTCGGCGAACTGGACGCACGGCAGGTCGGCATCGGCGCCGGCGCGGCTTTGGTGCTGATCGCTCTACTGTCGCTTCTGTCGATCGCGCTGGCGTTGCGCGGCGGCTTCGGCGGCGATGCCTTCGTCGCCGGCGCCGTCACGACGGTTGCCGCCTCGATCGCGCTGTTCACGGCCTGGCCGATCCTGCGGATCCTGCTGCAGGCCTTCCAGGACGGCGACGGCGTCTTCATGCCGGCGCTGCTGATCGACCGGCTGGCCGCGGAGAAGATCTGGAGCCTGCGCTGCCTCGTTGGCGGCGGCCGCTGCGGCGTCGCCTGGAACACGCTGTTCCTGGCGCTGGCCTGCGGTGCCGGCACGACGGCGCTGGGGCTCGCCTTCGCGCTGATCGTCACGCGGACTTCCTTTGCCTACAAGAAGACGCTGCGCGTGCTCACCGTGCTGCCGATCGTCACGCCGCCCTTCGTGATCGGCCTGGCGCTCATCCTCGTGTTCGGCCGGTCCGGCTTGGTCAACCAGTTCCTCGAATGGTCGATGGGCGTGCCGCCGACACGCTGGATCTACGGCTTCCAGGGCGTGTTTCTGGCCCAGCTCTTTGCCTTCACACCGGTCGCCTTCCTGGTGCTGATCGGCGTCGTCGAGGGCGTGAGTCCCACGCTCGAAGAGGCCTCGCAAACGCTGCGCGCCGACCGCTGGGCCACCTTCTCGACCGTGTCGCTGCCGCTGATGCGGCCGGGCCTCGCCAACGCCTTCCTGGTGGGCTTCATCGAGAGTATCGCCGATTTCGGCAATCCTATCGTGTTGGGCGGCGACTACGGCGTGCTGTCGACCGAGATCTATTTCGCCGTGGTCGGTGCGCAGCTCGACTACGGCCGCGCCGCCGCCCTGGCGCTGCTGCTGCTGGCCTTCGCCTTGGGCGCTTTCTTCCTGCAGCGCCACCTCGTCGGCACGCGCTCCTACGCCACAATCTCCGGCAAGGGCGATTCCGGCCTGCCGACGCCCCTGCCCGATCGCGCGCGTCGCGCTGCGCAGTGGATCGCGCTGCCGTGGGCCGGCGTCACGCTGCTGCTCTACGGCTTCGCCTTCGTCGGCGGCCTGGTGAAGGTGTGGGGCCGCGACTACACGCCGACCCTCGACCACTACGCCAAGGCCTTCGCCATCGAGTACACGGCCGACGGCCTGATCTGGTCGGGCGCCGCCTGGAACTCGTTCTGGACGACGGTCAAGCTCGCGGCCATCGCCGCGCCGCTGACCGCCGCGCTCGGCCTGCTGGCGGCGTGGCTGCTGGTGCGCCAGCGCTTCGCCGGGCGCGCCACGCTCGAATTCGCGACCATGCTCTCCTTCGCGGTGCCGGGCACGGTGATCGGCGTCGCGTACGTCTTCGCCTTCAACGTGCCGCCCATCGAGATCACCGGCACCGCCCTGATCATCGTGCTCTGCTTCATCTTCCGGAACATGCCGGTCGGCGTGCGCGCCGGCATGGCGGCGATGAGCCAGATCGACCGCAGCCTCGACGAGGCCTCGCTCACCCTGCGCGGCCGCGCACCGCAGACGCTGGTCTATGTCGTGCTGCCGCTGCTCAGGCCGGCCATCGTCGGCGCCCTGGTCTACGGCTTCGTGCGCGCCGTCACGACGGTGAGCGCGGTCGTCTTCCTGGTCACCGCCGAGTACGAGCTCGCCACGACCTACATCATCCTGCGCGTCATCAACGGCGACTATGGCCTCGCCATCGCCTACAGCTGCGCCCTGATCGTGCTGATGCTGGTGGCCATCCTGCTGATCCAGTTGCTGGTCGGCGAGCGACGGCTCGGCCGGCGCGCGCCGCAGATACAGGGAGGGCGCGCATGAGCGTCGAGTTCCGCGACGTCGTGAAACGCTACGGCACGGCGACCGCGGTCGCGGGCGTCAGCTTCACGGTCGAGGCCGGCACCCTGGTCACCCTGCTCGGCCCCTCGGGCTGCGGCAAGACCACGACCCTGCGCATGATCGCGGGCCTGGAACTGCCCAGCGAAGGCCGCATCCTGATCGCCGGCCGCGACGTCACCAATCTCAGCGCCACGCAGCGCGACGTCAGCATGGTGTTCCAGTCGTATGCCCTGTTCCCGCACATGAGCGTGCTGGAGAACGTCTGCTACGGCCTGCGGCGCTCCGGCCTCCCCAAGGCCGAGGCGGAGGCCCGGGCGCGCGAAGGCCTGAAGCAGGTCGGGCTGGAGGGCTTCGAGTTGCGCCAGCCCTCCGAGCTGTCGGGCGGCCAGCAACAACGCGTCGCCGTGGCGCGCGCCCTGGTGCTGAAGCCCTCGGTGCTGCTGTTCGACGAGCCGCTCAGCAACCTCGACGCCCGCCTGCGTCGCCAGATGCGCGAGGAGATCCGCGAGCTCCAGCAACGGCTCGGCCTCACCGTGGTCTACGTCACGCACGACCAGCAGGAAGCGATGGCCGTGTCGGACCGCATCATCGTCATGAATGCCGGCCGCATCGAGCAGCAGGGCGGCCCGCGCGACCTCTACGAGCGGCCGGCCACGCCGTTCCTGGCCCGCTTCATGGGCGAATCGAACCCCGCGCGCGGCAGCGTGCGCCGGCTGGCGCCCGGCAAGGTCAGCGTGCGGCTGGGCGAAGCCGTGATCGAGATCGCCGACACCGGCACAGCCGACGGCGAGGCCACGGTCGCGGTCCGCCCGGAGGCGATCACGGTCGAGCCGGCACCCGGCCCGGCCGGCGCGCTGTCGGGCAAGATCGCCAAGGCGAGCTACCTCGGCACGCACATGGAGTATTCCATCGACACCGCCGCCGGGACCCTGTTCGCGACCTGCCCCAGGGTCGACCGGCCGCTGCCCGCGGGCGCGCCGGTCGCCGTCACGCTCGCACCGCGCGGCGTGATCATCGTCGGGCAGTGACCCTTTAGGTCAGGGCGTCCAGGTCAGGGCGTCGCGAGGCGGCGGCCGGCTTCGGTAAGCTTGCAGACCAACCAGTCGGGCTTCAGCGGATTGCTGAACCACGGCTCGGCCCAGCCGCGGCTGAGGCAACGGCGGACGATGGCCGCCGCGACGGCCTGGCCGTCGAGGTCGAACAGCGGCAGCTTGCCGCCCGCCTGGGTGAGGCCCCGGCGCAGGTAGAGCAACTCCGGAAGTGTCGGAAGATCGGCTTCCAACTGATTGTCATTCAACGCAAAGACGTCAAACGACTGCGCGTCGCTACGCGCGATGATTCGATCAGCAAACACGGCGGCGTCCCCCTTTGACGATGCCGGTTGATAGGCCCCTCGCCGAACAGGATACGCGTGTTCGGTGAATAACAAAGCTAAATCAGGTGGTTGCTGTCGTTTCTTGGCATGACCACTCGATCTGGTAGTTACTTGAAGGCCAGTCGCCAATGTCTTGACTGTCGCCCCCCGGCGACAATCCTGACACTGACTAGTTGTTGGCCTTCAAGGTGGTACGGAGCTGCGTCAGGGCCTGTTCGAGGTCCTCGAGCACCGATTCGATCTCGCGGCGCTTGTGCAGGTCGAGCACGGCCGCGCGCGGCGTCGTGGTCGAGGGCTGCGGGCCGGTCCGCGGCAGCGGCTGGCGGGTCGAGCCGGACGCCATCGCCTCGGCGCGGGCCGATACGATGCGCAGGCTCTCCAGGGCGCTCTCGGCAGCGATGTCGAGGCGCTGCGCCGGCAGGCGTCCACGGCCTTCCTTCAGCAGGCGCTGCACGCCCTTGATAGTGTAGCCGTCTTCGTAGAGGAGCGTGCGGATGCGGCGCAGGAGGTCAACGTCCTCCGGCCGGTAATACCGCCGCCCGCCGCCGCGCTTGAGCGGACGGACCTGGCTGAACTTGCTTTCCCAGAACCGCAGCACGTGCTGCGGCACATCGAGCTCGGTCGCGACTTCGCTGATGGTGCGAAACGCCTGTGCAGACTTTTCAACCCTTCGGTCTGCGGTCTGTAGCGATACGGCCATGTCTAGACCCCCACATTGCCCCAACTACCCCTTGGACTCGTCTGGCGCCCCATTAATGAGTGATTTCAGGACGTTCGACGCTCGAAAGACGAGTACACGCCGCGGCAGGATTGGAACCTCCTGCCCCGTCTTCGGATTGCGACCCACGCGCTGGCCCTTGTCGCGGACCGTGAAGCTCCCGAAAGACGAGATCTTCACCGATTCGCCACGTGCCAATGCCTCAACGACCTCGGCGAGTATGGTCTCGACAAGGTCGCTCGATTCATTGCGAGAGAGTCCCACTTCCTGGAACACCGACTCGCTCAGATCGGCACGCGTGATAGTCCGGCCTTCCATCCGGTACCCTTCCTTCCCCCACTTAATCCATACTCTAAGGATGGAAAGCGGTCAATATCAGTAGGATAGAGGGTGGCCTTGAATCGGCGTCTGTTCCCGTTCCGTTGCGGACGGGAAGCCGCCGATATTGTTTCAATCGTCGGCTGTCACCAGCGGACCAGCGAGGCGCCCCAGGCCAGGCCGCCGCCAATGCCTTCCAGCAGCAGCAGGTCCCCTCGCTTGATGCGGCCATCCTTCACTGCCGTGTCGAGCGCCAGGGGGATGGAGGCCGCCGACGTGTTGGCATGCTTATCCACAGTCACCACGACCCGCTCGGGCGGCAGGCCGAGCTTGCGGCCGGTGCCGTCGATGATGCGCTTGTTGGCCTGGTGCGGCACCAGCCAGTCGATGTCCTTGGACTGGAGGCCCGCCTTCTCCAGGACCTCGCCCACCACGGCCGCCATGTTGATCACGGCGTGCTTGAACACTTCCTTGCCTTCCATGCGCAGGAAGCCGGTCGACTTCGTCGAGGATGGCCCGCCATCGACATAGAGGATGTCGTGCTGGCGGCCGTCGGAATGCAACGCATTGGCGAGGATGCCGCGATCGGTCGAGTCGCCCTTGCCCGGCTCAGCCTTCAGCACGATGGCGCCGGCGCCGTCGCCGAACAGCACGCAGGTGCCACGGTCGTTCCAGTCAAGGATGCGCGAGAAGGTTTCGGCGCCGATCACCAGCGCCGTCGAGGCCATGCCGCCCTTGATCAGGTTGTCGGCCACCGAGACGGCATAGACGAAGCCGGCGCACACCGCCTGGACGTCGAAGGCCGCGCCCTTGGCCATGCCGAGGGCCGCCTGCACGCGGGTCGCCGTGGCGGGAAACGTCTCGTCGGGCGTTGCCGTCGCCAGCACGATCAGGTCGAGATCGGAGGCCTTCACGCCGGCATGATCGAGCGCACGCTGGGAGGCCTTGATGGCGAGATGCGAGGTGAACTCGCCGTCGGCCGCGATATGGCGCTGCCTGATGCCGGTACGCTGCTGAATCCACTCGTCGGAAGTGTCGACTTTCTTGGCCAGTTCGTCGTTGGTGACGACTCTCTCCGGCAGGTAGGCGCCGCAACCCTGAACGACGGATCGTATCACTCGCCCCCTCCGCTTGCCTGCAGCTCCGGCGTCGCCGGCGCCTCGGCGGTCGAGATCACCTGGTGCAGCTTGCCCAGGCCCTCGACGAGCTTGTTCTTGTACTCGTAACGAACCAGATCGACCGCCACGCCGATGGCGTAGGCGAAGCCGAGCGCGTCGGTGCCGCCGTGGCTCTTCACGCACACGCCATCCAGGCCCAGGAACACGCCGCCATTGTAGCGCCGCGGATCCACGCGCTTGCGCAGCTTGACCCAGGCGCCCGACGCGAACAGGTAGCCGATCTTGGCGAAGCTCGAGGTCCGGAAAGCGTCGCGCACGAACTGGGTATAGAGCTTGGCCGTGCCTTCGATCGCTTTCAGGGCGACGTTTCCCGTGAAACCGTCGGTCACGACGACGTCGATGTTGCCGGTGCCGATGTCGTTGCCCTCGACGAAGCCGTGGAAGTCGACCGGCGAGCCGACATGGCGCAACCAACCGGCCGCGTGGCGCAGTTCCTCGTGACCCTTGAGCTCCTCCGAGCCGACGTTCAACAGCCCGACCTTGGGCTTGTCGAGGCCGAGCAGCACCTGGGCGAAGACGCTGCCCATGACGGCGAATTCGGCGAGGTTTTCGGCATCGCACTCGAGGTTGGCGCCGAGATCGAGCATCACCGTTTCGCCGCGCGCCGTCGGCAGGAACGAGGCCAGCGCGGGCCGATGCGCACCCTCGACCATGCGCATGGCAAACATCGAGATCGCCAGCAGCGCACCGGTATTGCCGGCCGACACGACCGTATCGGCGCGGCCTTGAGCGGCCGCATCGACAGCCAGCCACATGCTCGACTTGCGACGCCGGCGCAACGCGAAGGAAGGCTTGTCCTCGGCCAGCACCGCATCTTCGGCCGGCACGATCTCCAGCACCTTGCCCAGGCCCTTGCGCTTGTCGACCAGCGGCTTCAGCCGAGCCGGATCACCGAACAGCAGGAACGACGTGCCGGGATAGCGCTCGCGCGCGATGTCGGCACCGTTCACGACGACCTCGGGGGCGTGATCGCCGCCCATGCCGTCGAGCGCCAGAACGATCTTGTCCGCGCTCACCGCAATGCTCCGCTAGTCGGGTGCCAGCCCATCGCCGGCAGCGAACTGCAGCCTACTTCTCGGCCGACGCGCTGTCCGCCAGGACCGGCATGTCCTCGCGATAGTAACCGCAGTGCGAGCAGACCGTGTGCGGGCGCTTCAGCTCGCCACAGTTCTTGCACTCGAGATAAGCCATCGACGGCAGGCCATGATGGGCCCGGCGCATGTTGCGGCGGGACTTAGAAACCTTCTTCTTGGGAACGGCCATGACGATCTCCACGACGGGGCGGCCCGCTGGCCTGGCCCCAAAAAAGCTGCGGCCGCGCTCTATCGGCGCGGCAGGCGGCACTCTCTAGCCAAAACGTCTCGCCACCGCAACAAATTAGCGGCCGCGGCGCGGTTTGTCTCTCAGGGCGGCCAGGCCGGCAAAGGGATGCCGGCGCTGCTCGGGCTGGCCTTTTCTCCCGCTATGGCGGGGCTTTGGCAGCACGTCTTCCAGCTTGGCGCCGGGCCGCCTGGGGTAGGGATCGGCGGCCAAGGACAGCTGCTCGGCGACGATTTCGCCGATATCGAGCATATTTCCCGTGAGTGGCTCGGGGGCGTCGGCCTGCGAATTCAGCACCGCCTCGCCGCTTTCCGGGTCGCGGTCGTCGGCCATGTCGGGCTTGAAGACGATGCGGAACGTGTCGTCGAGGTCCTGGGTCACCGGGTCGAGGGTGAGCACGCAGGCCTGTACGATGCGGCCCCGCAGGCGGCCTTCGACCACGATCTGGCCGCCGACACGGCGATCGACGGTCACCCGGGCAGAGAAGGACGGCAGGCCGAGGAAGCCGAAACGCTTGGCCAGGGCAGCGCGCTCGCTGTCGCTGGGCGCGATCTCGAGCGCGGCGCCGGACGGCCCCATGCGCTCGAGGTCGACAAGGCGCTCTATTTCAGATTTATGCTTATTTTCAGTACTTTGAGACATTTTCTTTATCTACTTTGTTAACTCCAGCCGCGGCGCCCTGGCCAGCCGCGCCGCATAGTCGCGGATATGGGCCTCCAGGCGCTCGACCTCGATGTCGTCCGGCGACCTACCGCCGTAGGCGTTGCGGCGCAAGGCGTCGCTTAGTGGCACCGGACCGCCGGCCAGGGCCTCGCGGTAGGCCAGAGCCCGGCCATGCAGTCCTTCGGCCATGATCTTGATGCGCCGCCCCACGCCCAGATCCTGCACGCCGATCTCGCGCAAAGTGAGGTCGAGGTGGCGGAACATGGCATCGAAGAAGGCCTGCGACAGCCCCTCGCCGTCCGGCTCGCGCCGCAGGCGATCGATCATGAAGGCTGCGTGAAGGGCCAGCGCGTCGAACCTGCCGTCGAGCGTGTCGGGAATGCCGCAGGCCTCGAACAGCACGGGTTCACGCGCCTGCTCTGCGGTGCGCACATAGAGGGCGGCGGCAAACGCCTCGTGGGGGTTCTTTCGTTTGAACACCAAATTGCTCCCGTACCGTCGGTTGACCGGACGCGGCCATCACGACATTTTGGGGGCCCTCTTTCCGACGAACCCAAGAAGCCGTCCATGCGTCGCACCGTCCCGCTCGTCCTTGCCGCTGCCCTGCTGGCGACCGCTTGCGATCCGTACGGCGACATCAGGGGCTTCGCGCCGGCGCCGGGGACCGTCGACAAGCTCGAGGTCGGCACCCAGAGCCGCGAGGACGTCGTGCGCCTGGTCGGCTCGCCGTCGGCCGTCGGCACCTTCAATCCCAACGTCTGGTACTACATCACCGAGAAGCAGGAAAACTGGGGTCCGTCGCGGCCATGGATCGCCGAGCAGAACGTGATCCAGATCAACTTCAACGAACAGGGCCGCGTCGCCACCATCAAGTACTACGACCTCAAGGATGCGCAGAACATCACCATGGTCTCGCGCATCACGCCGACCTCGGGCAAGGAGCTGACGGTGCTGGAGCAGATCCTGGG
>JAIEOV010000156.1 GCA_019750135.1 Reyranella sp.
GAAATAGAACGGCTCATCCAGCTGCTCGGGCGGCTGCCGGGGCTCGGGCCGCGTTCCGCCCGGCGCGTGGCGCTGCATCTTCTGAAGAAGCGCGAGACGTTGATGCAGCCGTTGGGCACCGCGCTCGCCGATGCGGCGCGGGCGATCCGCGCCTGCTCGACCTGCGGCAACCTCGACACGATCGACCCCTGCTCGATCTGCGCCGATCCCCATCGCGACCAGGGGCTGATCTGCGTCGTCGAGGATGTCGGCGACCTGTGGGCGATGGAGCGCGGCAAGATCTTCCGCGGCCTCTATCACGTGCTGGGCGGCTCGCTGTCGGCGCTCGACGGCATCGGTCCCGACGAGCTCAACATCGCTGCCCTGGTGAAGCGCGTGGCCGCGGGCGGCATCCGCGAGGTGATCGTCGCCACCAACGCCACGGTCGACGGCCAGACCACCGCCCACTATCTCGCCGAGCGACTGGGCGAGAGCGACGTGCCGCTGACCCGCCTCGCCCATGGCGTGCCGGTGGGCGGCGAGCTCGACTGGCTGGACGACGGCACCCTCGCCACCGCGCTCAAGGCGCGGCGCGCCCTCTGACGGGCCATCCTTTATGATGGGGCCATGAGCACCGACGCCATCGCCGCCATCGCCGTCGCCCTGGGCGCCGGCTGGGCGAGCGGGCTCAACACCTATGCCGCCGTCCTGGTGCTGGGGGCTGCGCAGCAGCTCGGCGTGGTCGCCCTGCCGCACGACCTGCAGGTCCTGGGCTCGCCCTGGGTGATGGGCGTGGCCGCGATCCTGTTCGCGCTCAATTTCTTTGCCGACAAGATCCCCTACATCGACAGCATCAACGACATGCTGCAGACCTTCGTGCGCATCCCGGCCGGCGCCCTGCTGGCCTACGGCGCGGCGGCCGGCTTGAGCCCCGAGGTCGCGGTCATCGCCGGTTTGCTGGGCGGTACGCTGGCCGCCGGCACGCACGTCGCCAAGACCGGCACGCGGGCCCTGATCAACACTTCGCCCGAGCCGTTCAGCAACATCGCCGCCTCCTTCACCGAGGACATCGGCGTGATCGGCGGGCTGGCGCTCGCCATCGCCCATCCGATCACATTCCTGTGCTTGCTCGCCCTGTTCGTGGCCCTGCTCATCTGGCTCCTGCCCAAGCTGGTACGCTTGGCGCTGGTGCCGTTTCGCCGGCTGGCCGGCATCCGACAAAGGCCTTGACTCGGAGCCGCCTGTCGACCTTCGTCGTACCGACTAGTGCTTTCCTTCGCAGGTGACCGCGGTAGACTGTCGTCGAAGCAATGTTCATCCGTCAGAACATCCAGACCCTGCGGTTCTTCCGCACCACGCCGGCGATGCGCTGCCCGTATCTGCCGCACCGGCTGGAGACCAAGCTCGTCACCGAGCTGAGCGGACCCGACGCCATCTCGCAGCACGACACGCTGACCGACGCGGGCTTCAGGCGCTCGCATCATTTCGTCTACAAGCCCCTGTGCGAGGGGTGCCGCGCCTGCGTGCCGGTGCGCATCCGCGTGCGCGATTTCGAGCCCAGCCGTGCCCAGAAGCGCATCCTGCGACGCAACGAGCACGTCCACGCCATGGAGGCCCAGGCGCTGGCGACGGGCGAGCAGTACTCACTATTTTCACGCTACGTGATGGCCCGCCATCGCGACGGCGACATGGCCGACATGGATTTCGACGACTACCGCGCCATGGTCGAGGAGAGCCCGGTCGAGACCGCGATCATCGAGTTCCGTGACGATTCGGCCGAGGGCCGCCTGGTCGGCGCCTGCCTGGTCGACTGGCTGTCGAGCGGCGTGTCTGCGGTCTACAGCTTCTTCGATCCCCAGGATCCGCGACGGGGCCTGGGGACGCACATGATCCTGTGGCTGGCCGACGCCGCCGCCAAGCGTGGGCTGCCGTACGTCTATCTGGGCTACTGGATCGCCGATTCCAGCAAGATGGCCTACAAGCGCGCCTTCCGGCCGCTCGAGTTCTTCGGTCCCGAGGGGTGGATGGAGCTGCCTACGGTCTAGGCAGGAACCCGCTGGTGGAGCGACTTGACGCACCCCCGGCATACGCAGAAATGTCCCGGACGCTAGCGTGGTCGTGGGCGCCACGTTATGAGAAGACCCCCGCTTGCGAGAACGGGGGGCGAAAAAGAAAGAACTCGCGCAGGGGAGGTGGGATGCGCGCATTGCTGGGTCTCAGCACCATCATTGACCTGATCAATGAGAAGATTGGTGTTGTCTGTAATTGGCTGGTGCTGCTGGCCTGTATCGTAAGCGGCGGCAACGCGATGATCCGCTATGCCTACGACTCGAGCTCGAACGCCTGGCTCGAAGTGCAGTGGTACATGTTCGCCGTCATCGTGATGTTCGGCGCCTCATACACCCTGAAGCGCAACGAGCATGTTCGCGTCGACCTCTTCTACATGACGCTGGGCCGCCGCGGGCAGCTCTGGATCGACATCCTCGGCACCCTCTTCTTCCTGTTGCCGACCTGCATCATCCTGGCCTGGCTGAGCTGGCCGTTCTTCATGCAGTCGTTCGCGGTCAGCGAGCACTCCTCCAATGCCGGCGGACTGCTGCGCTGGCCGATCAAGCTGGTCCTGCCGATCGGCTTCCTGCTGGTGGCCCTGCAGGGCATCTCCGAACTGATCAAGCGAGTGGCGTTCCTCAACGGCGTACCCGTCGAGAGCCTCGAAGCGCACTACGAGAGGCCGACGCAATGATACCCTTGGAATGGATGCCGCCGCTGATGTTCGCGGGGCTGGTGGTCTTCATGATCATCGGCTACCCGGTCGCGTTCTCGCTGGCGGCGGTCGGCTTCTTCTTCGGCTTCCTGTCGATCGAGATGGGCTACTTCACGATGGCCTTCATGCAGGCCATCCCAGGCCGCGTTTTCGGCAGCATCCTGTCGAATGAGCTGCTGCTCGCCATCCCGTTCTTCACCTTCATGGGCGCCATCCTCGAGAAATGCGGGTTGGCCGAGGACATGCTGGAGTCGATGGGCCAGCTGTTCGGCCCGGTGAAGGGCGGCCTCGGCTACTCGACCATCATCGTCGGCTTCATCCTGGGCGCTATCACCGGCACGGTGGCAGCTCAGGTCATCGCCATGGCGCTGATCACCCTGCCGGTCATGATCCGCTACAAGTACGACATGCGCTACGCGACCGGCGTGCTGGCCGCGTCGGGCACCATCACCCAGCTGGTGCCGCCGTCGCTGGTGCTGGTCGTGCTGGCCGACCAGCTCGGCCGCTCGGTCGGCGACATGTACCTCGGCGCCTGGGGGCCGTCGCTGATGCAGATCGCGATCTTCGCGGCCTACACCTTCTATCTCACACTGGTGAAGCCCGACGCCCTGCCGGGCGTGCCCCGCACGCTGTTCGGCAAGGCCCTGCTGATCAAGTGCGCCTGGGGCATCATCCCGGCCGGCGTGCTGATCTTCCTGGTGCTGGGCACCATCATGATGGGCCTGGCGACGCCGACCGAAGCCGGCGCCATGGGCACCATCGGCGCCATCGTGCTGGCCGTGGTGCGCAACGCGCCGCTGACCCGGTTCGACCGCCTCGCCTTCGGCGCCGGCTGCGCCGCCGCCGTGATCGGCGCCCTGATCGGCATGGTTGCCTTCAAGTCGATCCCCTTCAAGATCGCTTTCACCATCATGTTCGCGGCGATCATCTGGCTGTGCTGGCGGGCCTGGCAGGTCAAGGAGCTGCGTGAGCTGATCGTGCAGGCCTTCCAGGCGACGATGCGCATCACCGCCATGGTCGCCTTCATCCTGGTCGGCGCCACCTGCTTCTCGATCACCTTCCAGGGTGTCGACGGCAACCAGTGGGTCGAGCACCTGATGTCGAGCCTGCCGGGCGGCGTCTGGGGCTTCCTGATCGTCGTCAACCTGTTCGTGTTCTTCCTGGCGTTCTTCCTCGACTTCTTCGAGATCGCCTTCATCATCATCCCGATGCTGGCCCCGGTGGCGCAGAAGCTCCTGACCCCGGTGGTCGGCGCCGACGCCGCGCTGATCTGGTTCGGCGTCATGATTTGCGTGAACGTGCAGACCTCGTTCATGCACCCGCCGTTCGGCTTCGCCCTCTTCTACCTGCGCAGCGTGGCGCCGAAGGAAGTGAAGAGCTCGGATATCTACTGGGGCTCGATCCCCTGGGTGCTGCTGCAGCTCATCATGGTGGCGATCGTGATCTTCGTGCCGTGGACCGTGACGGTCTTCCTCGACAAGCCGAGCGGCGTCGATCCCAGCAAGGTCAAGATCGAGATCCAGGCGCCGCCGTCCGACGACGCCCCGCCGCCGGTCTTCGGCGCCCCGCCGAAGAACTGATTTTGGGAGCGCGGGCCTCCGGCCCGCATTCATGAGATGAGCGGGCCGGAGGCCCGCGCTCCCAACAAAAAAGCCCCGCCGTTGCCGGCGGGGCTTTCTCGTTGCGGTTGCTCCTCTTACCGACCCAGGGCCGACATCGAGAAGTTGAAGTTGTCGAAGGTGTTCTCGGCGACGCGGAACCACAGGTTCTCATCGGCGCGGAAGGCCTTCATGTTGTCGTAGATCTTCTTGAACTTCGGATCCTTGGCCGAGAGCTCGTCATAGTACTTGTAGGCCTCGAGGAAGCAGGGCTCGAGCACCGTGCGCGGGAACGGCCGAAGCTCGGTGCCCGCCGCCACCAGCCGGCGCAGCGCCGCCGGGTTGCCGGCGTCGTACTTCGGCACCATCCACGACGTGACGCGGCCGGCAGCCGCCTCCATCATCGCCTGATAGGTCTTGGGCAGCGAATCCCACGCCTTATTGTTGATGTAGAGCGAGCCGACCGACGCGCCCTCCCACCAGCCGGGGTAGTAGTAGTACTTCGCGACCTTGTTGAAGCCGAGCTTCTCATCGTCGTACGGACCGACCCATTCGCAGGCGTCGATCGTGCCCTTCTCCAGCGCCGGATAGATGTCGCCGCCGGCGATCTGCTGCGGCACCACGCCGAGACGCTCGAGGATCAGGCCCGCGAAGCCGCCGACGCGGAACTTCAGGCCCTTCATGTCGTCCATCGACTTGATTTCCTTACGGAACCAGCCGCCCATCTGGCAGCCCGTGCCGCCGAAGGTCAGCGAGCGGAAGTTGTACTCCTTGTAGAAGTCGTTGATCAGCTCGTGGCCGCCGCCGAACTCGAGCCAGGCATAGTACTGGCGCTGGTTCATGGAGAACGGCAGGCCGGTCTCGAACACGAAGTTCGGATGCTTGCCGAAGTAGTAGTAGGCGGCGGTCTGGCCGCACTCGACGGTGCCGTTCTGGACCGCGTCGGCGACCTGCAGACCCGGTACGATTTCGCCCGCGGCGAAGACACGGATCTGGAACTTGTTGTCGGACATCTCGCCGATCAGCTTGGCGAACAGCTCCGACCCGCCGTACAGCGTGTCGAGAGACTTGGGGAAGCTCGACGTCAGACGCCACTTAACTTCCGGCATGCTCTGCGCGATGGCCGGCGCGGCGACAGTCGACGCGGCGGCTACGCCCGCGGCGCCGATGCCCGCGGTCCTGATGAACTTTCTACGCTGCATTTGATGTTTACCCTCCCTACAGGCAGCCCACATGGCCCCCTTGGCGGGCGAAGACTGGCACGCGGAATTAAGTTTGGAAAGCCGACTTCAGTCGGAGTTACGCAAAAGAAAACCCCGCCGAAGCGGGGTTTCCCGCGATTCTACAGCGCTATCCGATCAAACCTTACCGGCTCCATACATCCGTGCCATGAAGCCGTCGAAACCGCCTTCCGCGATGCGCGACCACAGGACCTGCTCGGAGCGGTAGGGCTTCCAAATGTCCCATACCTTCTTGAACTTGGCGTTCTTGGCCACGATCTCGTTGCAGACCTCGTTGGTCGCATTGAAGCAGGCTTCGAGCACCGCCGTCGGGAAGGGTTGCAGCTTGACGCCGGCCGCCACCAGGCGGCGCAGGGCCGCCGGGTTGCCGTTGTCGTACTTGCCCAGCATCCAGAGCGTCACCTCGTTGGCCGAGGTCTCGACGGCCTTCTGATAGGACGGCGGCAGCCCCTCCCACGCCTTCTGGTTGATGTAGGCCGTGCCCATGCCGGTGCCTTCCCACCAGCCGGGGTAGTAGTAATACGGCGCAACCTTGTGGAAACCGAGCCTTTCGTCATCGTAGGGGCCGACCCATTCGGCGGCATCGATCGTACCCTTCTCCAGCGCCGGATAGATCTCGCCGCCGGGGATTTGCTGGGCGATCACGCCGAGCTTGCCCAGGATCTGGCCGGCGAAACCGCCGACGCGGAACTTCAGCCCCTTCAAGTCGTCGACGGACTTGATCTCCTTACGAAACCATCCGCCCATCTGCGCGCCGGTGCCGCCCATCATGTGGCCGACGACGCCATAGTCCTTGTAGAACTCGGCCATCGCCTCGCGGCCGCCGCCGTGCATCCACCACGCCACGTGCTGGCGGCTGTTGAGGCCGAACGGCACCGCCGTGTCGAAGGTGAAGGTGATGTCCTTGCCGATGTAGTAGTAGGCCGCGGTCTGGCCGAGCTCGACCGTGCCGTTCTGCACCGCGTCGAGCACCTGGAAGCCCGGCACGATCTCGCCGGAGGCAAAGGGCTGGATCTTGAACTTGCCGTCGGTCAGCTCGCTGACGCGACGGCAGAACAGCTCGGCGCCGCCCCACAGCGTGTCGAGCGATTTGGGGAAACTCGACGCCAGACGCCACTTCAACTCCGGCAGGCCCTGCGCGAGGGCCGGTGCCGCCACCGTCGTGACGGCAGCAGCCCCCACGCCGGCGGTCTTCAGGAACTTGCGACGTTGCATGGTGATCCCTCCCTGGATCGTTTCTTTGGGTACGCTACTGCCTCCTTTCACTTCACCGTCTGAGCGGCGGTGAAGGCGAAGTTCTCATAGGTGAGCTCGGCGACGCGGAACCACAGGAACTGTTCGTCGCGGAACGCCTTCCAGTGGTCGTAGATCTTCTTGAACTTGGCGTTCTTGGACGAGAACTCGTCGTAGAGCTCGTGCGTCGCCTTCCACGCCGCCGACAGCACGTCGCGCGGATAGGGTTTCAGCTGCGTGCCGGCCGCCACCAGGCGGCGCAGCGCCTGCGGATTGAGGTTGTCGTAGCGCGCCATCATCTCGCCATTGACGTCGCCAGAGACCGTCTCGATCGCAAGCTTGTACTGCGCCGGCAAGGCATCCCAATGCTGCTTGCCGACCATCAGCGTGATCTGCGTGCCGGCCTCCCAGAAGCCTGGGTAGTAGTAGAAGGGCGCCACCTTGTAGAAGCCGAGCTTCTCGTCGTCGTAGGGGCCCACCCACTCCGCGCCGTCGATCGCACCGCGTTCGAGCGCGGGAAAGATGTCGCCGCCCGCGATCTGCTGCGGCACGGCACCGAGCTTGGCCCAGATCTGGCCGCCGATGCCGGGGATGCGCATCTTCAACCCCTTGAGGTCGTCGAGCGTCTTGATCTCCTTGCGGAACCAGCCGCCCATCTGGCAGCCGGTGTTGCCGGCCGGGAACGGCACGGCGTTGTAATCGGCCATGAACTCGCGCATCAGCTGGAGTCCGCCGCCCATCGACATCCAGGCGTTCTGCTGCCGCGCGGTCAGCCCGAACGGCACGCCGGAATCGAACCCCATGGTGAGGTCCTTGCCGACGAAGTAGTAGGACGCCGTGTGGCACATCTCGACGGTGTTGTTCTGCACCGCATCGAGCGCCTGCAGCGCCGGCACGATCTCGCCCGGCGCGAATACGCGGATCTGGAACTTGTTGTCGGTCAGCCCAGCGACCTTCTTGGCGATCGATTCAGCCGCGCCATAGAGGGTATCGAGCGACTTTGGGAAACTCGAGGTCAGACGCCACTTCAATTCCGGCATCGACTGCGCAATGGCAGGCGCCGCGAGCGTGCTCGCGGCGCCGCCGATGCCGGCGGTCGTCAGAAACTTCCGCCGTCTCATGATGTCCTCCTTCGCTATCCGAGCTTATTGGCGGCCGACTGGCGCGCCATGAAGCTGTCGAAGGTGAACTCGGCAACGCGGAACCACAGGATCTCCTCGTTGCGGAACGGCTTCCAGTTCTCGTAGACCTTCTTGAACTTCGGGTTCTTCGCCGAGAGTTCGGCGTAGAGCTCGTTGGAGGCGTTGAAGGCCGCTTCCATCACCGACTGCGGGAACGGCATCAGCTTGGTGCCGGCCGCCATCAGCTCGCGCAGCGCCTTGGGGTTCTCGGCGTCGTACTTGGAGAGCATGATCGCCTGCGCCCTGGCCGCCGCGTTCTGGATGACGGTCTGATAGGCCTTGGGCAGCTCGTTCCATTTCTGGAGGTTGATGTAGGCCGAGGTCTGCGGCCCGCCTTCCCACCAGCCGGGATAATAGTAGTACGGCGCGATCTTGTTGAAGCCGAGCTTCTGGTCGTCGTACGGACCGACCCACTCGGCCGCATCGATCGTGCCCTTCTCCAGAGCCGGATAGATGTCGCCGCCGGCGATCTGCTGCGGCACCGAGCCCAGCTTGGCGCACACCATGCCGGCGATGCCGGCGATGCGGAACTTGAGTCCCTTCATGTCGTCGACGGTCTTGATCTCCTTGCGGAACCAGCCGCCCATCTGTGCGCCGGTATTGCCGCAGGGGATCGAGACGGTGTTGTAATCCTTGTAGACCTCGCCCAGCAGCTCCTTGCCGCCGCCAAAGTTCATCCACGCTTCCTGCTGGCGCGCGTTCATGCCGAAGGGCAGCGTGGTGTCGAAGGCGAGTGTCGGGTCCTTGCCGATGTAATAGGTGCCGGCCGAATGCCCCATCTCGACGGTGCCGTTCTGCACGGCGTCGAGCACCTGCAGGCCGGGCACGATCTCGCCCGAGGCGAAGATGCGGACCTGGAACTTGTTGTCCGTCGCTTCGCCGATGAACTTGGCGAAGTTCTCGCCGGCGCCGTAGAGCGTGTCGAGCGACTTGGGGAAGCTCGATGCCAAGCGCCATTTCAGCTCGGGCATCGATTGGGCGATGGCGGGCGCTGCGACGGCGCTCGCGACAGCAGCGGCGCCACCGCCGATACCAGCGGTGCGCAGGAACTTACGACGTTGCATGTTTTTCACTCCCAGAAACGTATTTTTGTTTGTCGGGATTCCACCCGGCGGAATCAGCCTGCCATGTCCACACGTTCCGCGCAAAGAAAAAGCCCCACCGATGTGGGGCTTTTCCAACCGTTCTGGACCGGCCGTCTAGGGCCTAGAGCTTATTGGCGGCCGACTGGCGCGCCATGAAGTTGTCGAAGGTGTTCTCGGCCACGCGGAACCACAGGACCTCTTCGTTACGGAAGGGCTTCCAGGAGTCGTAGACCTTCTTGAACTTGGGGTTCTTGGCGATGGTCTCGGCGTAGAGCTCGTTGGCGGCGTTGAAGCAGGCTTCCATCACCGACTGCGGGAACGGTAGGAACTTGGTGCCGGCGGCGACCAGCTCACGCAGCGCGCGCGGGTTCTGGGCGTCGTACTGGGCAACCGAGCGGCTCACCGTGTCGCCGGCGGCCGCGGCGATCGCTTCCTTGTACATGGCAGGCAGCGCCTCGTAGGCCTTGTCGCCGACATAGAGCGAGAGGGCCGCACCGCCTTCCCACCAGCCGGGATAGTAGTAGTACGGCGCCACCTTGTTGAAGCCGAGCTTCTGGTCGTCGTACGGACCGACCCATTCGGCGGCGTCGATCGTGCCCTTCTCCAGCGCCGGATAGATCTCGCCGCCGGCCAGCTGCTGCGGCACCACGCCGAGCTTGGCCATGACCTGGCCGGCGAAGCCGCCGATTCGCATCTTCACGCCCTTCATGTCCTCGGGGCTCTTGATCTCCCGTCGCCACCAGCCGCCCATCTGGGCGCCGGTGTGGCTCATCAGGAAGGACGTCATCTTGTAGTCCTTGTAGAACTCGCGCATCAGCTCGAGTCCGCCGCCGTAATACACCCAGGCATTGTGCTGGCGCGTGTTCAGGCCGAACGGGATCGCCGTGTCGAAGGCGAAGGTCGGATCCTTGCCGACGTAGTAGTAGGCCGCGGTATGGCCGCACTCGACAGTCTCGTTCTGCACGGCATCGACGACCTGCAGGCCGGGGACGATCTCGCCGGCAGCGAAGACGCGGATCTGGAACTTGTTGTCGGTGAGAGCGGCGACGCGCTTGGCGAAGAACTCGCCCGCGCCGTAGATCGTATCGAGCGACTTGGGGAAGCTCGAGGCAAGACGCCACTTCACTTCAGGCATGGACTGGGCGAGCGCGGGTGCGGCGAGCGTGCCCGCGACAGCGACCGCGCCACCGCCCACACCAGCGGTACGCAGGAACTTACGACGTTGCATCTGGGTAGAACTCCTCGGGATTTTTTCTTGTGATCGCGTTCTGCGACGCGAACCGCCCCTCCGGCGGCGCGGGTTTATGGCACAGCACCCCGGCCTTGGAAAGGCGACCAAAGGCAAAGAAAAACCCCGCCGAAGCGGGGTTCTCCAAGTTTCTGCGCGATGCGTGTCAGAGCTTGTTGGCGGCCGACAGGCGCGACATGAAGTTGTCGAGCGTGTTCTCGACGACGCGGAACCACAGCACCTCCTCGGCCCGGAACGGCTTCCACGACTCGTAGATCTTCTTGAAGCGCGGGTTCTTGGCCATGGTCTCGTCGTAGACCTGGTTGGTGGCCGCGTAGCAGGCTTCCAGGACCTGCGGCGTGAACGGCGTCAGCTTGGTGCCGGCGGCGACCAGCTCGCGCAGTGCCTTGGGGTTCTGCGTGTCGTACTTCGACAGCATCGCGGTGTGGGCCTTGGCAGCCGCCGCCTCGACGATCGCCTGGTAGCTCTTGGGCAGCTCGTTCCACTTCGCCATGTTCACGTAGGCCGAGAGCTGCGGACCGGCTTCCCACCAGCCGGGATAGTAGTAGTACTGCGCGACCTTGTTGAAGCCGAGCTTCTGGTCGTCGTACGGACCGACCCATTCGGCCGCATCGATCGTGCCCTTCTCCAGCGCCGGATAGATCTCGCCGCCCGCGATCTGCTGCGGCACCACGCCGAGCTTGCTCAGCACTTCGCCGGCGAAGCCCGAGGTGCGCATCTTCAGGCCCTTGAGGTCGTCGACGGTCTTGATCTCCTTGCGGAACCAGCCGCCCATCTGGCCGCCGGTGTTGCCGCACGGCATGGCGTGGATGTTGTAGGTCTTGAAGAACTCGGCCATCGCCTCGCGGCCGCCGCCCCAGTTCATCCAGGCATCCTGCTGGCGCGCGTTGAGGCCGAACGGGATGGCGCAGTCGAGGGCGAAGCAGGGATCCTTGCCGACATAATAGTAGGACGCCGTGTGGCCCATCTCGACGGTGCCGTTCTGCACGGCGTCGGCGACCTGCAGGCCGGGCACGATCTCGCCGGCGGCGAACAGGCGGATCTGGAACTTGTTGTCGGTCGCTTCGGCGACGTACTTGGAGAAGATCTCGGACGCACCGAAGATGGTGTCGAGCGTCTTGGGGAAGCTCGACGCCAGGCGCCATTTCAATTCGGGCGCCGACTGGGCGATGGCAGGCGCGGCGATCGTGCCGCTCGCGGCGACGGCGGCGGCGCCGACGCCAGTGGTACGCAGGAACTTACGACGTTGCATGAACCAGGGAACTCCAGAAGCAGGTGAGTTGCGCGGGCTTATGGCACGCGCTTCCCACCGACTGAAGGTTCAATGCATGACGATCAGCACGAGCGCCAATGCACCCAGTGCAATGCGGTACCAGGCGAACACGCCGAAGCCGTGGCGGCTGATGAAGCGCACGAACGGTCTCACCACGAGCAGTGCACAAACAAACGCGGTGACGAAGCCGATCGCGATGATGCCGCTGCCGTGCCAGTCGAGCGACGACCAGTTCTTGTAGAGGTCGTAGACCGAGGCCCCGATCATGGTGGGCATGGCGAGGAAGAAGGAGAACTCCGCCGCCGTCGCACGATCCACGCGGAAAACCCGCGCGCCCATGATGGTCGAGCCGGCACGGCTCACGCCGGGGATCATGGCCAGGCACTGGCAGAGGCCGATGTACAACGCCGTCTTGAGATCGACCTCGTCGAGCGATTTCATGCGCGGACGCTGCGCGTAGCGCTCGATCACCAGGATGGCGATGCCGCCCACGATCAGCGCCACCGCCACCACCGTGGGATTGAACAGCACCGACTTGATGTACTTGTGCGCGGCCACGCCGATCACGGCCGCCGGCAGGAAGGCGACGACGATCGCCGCGGCGAAGCGCAGCGACACCGGATCGCGCCGGAGCACGCCCTGCACCGTCGCAATGATCTTCTGGCGGTAGAGGAAGCAGACCGCGAGGATCGCGCCGAGCTGGATCACGATCTCGAACACCTTGCCCGGCGGTCCCTGGAAGCCCAGCACTTCCTCGGCGAGGATGATGTGCCCGGTCGAGGAAACCGGCAGGAACTCGGTCAGGCCCTCGACGACGCCGATCAGCACCGTCTTCCACAGCAGCGTCAGATCCATTCGCTCAATCCTTGAAGCGCTTGGCGCGCGGCCATCCCTTTTCACGCATCCGGCCGGCCTGCGCACGCTCGCCGCGCCAGAACTTGAGCTCACTGGCGGGTATCACCTGCTTGGCCCATGGCAGGCCATCGGCCAGGCGGAAGGCCTGGGCGTCGGAGAGCTGGTCGGCTTTGGACTTCTGCAGCGTCACCCCGCGGCCACGCCCCATCTCCGGCACCTGGTCGATCGGGAAGATCAGCAGCTTCGAGCCGGCGCTGAGCGCGGCAATGGAATCGGCGCCTTCCGGCACAATGGCGAAGGCCTGCGCCTTCTCCTTGTCGGCGAGGTTCAGCACCTGCTTGCCGTTCTTGGTCTGCGCCACGACCTCGTCCTCGGGCACGATGAAGCCGCGGCCGGCATCCGACGCCACCAGGAACTTGCGCCCGCCCTTCAGCACCTCGAGTGTGACGATGTCCTGCTCGTTTCCGAGCTCGATCATCAGCCGGATCGGCTCGCCATGGCCGCGCGCGCTCGGCAGCTTGTCGCAGCCCAGGGTGTAGAAGCGCCCGTTGGTGCCGAACACCAGGATCTTGTCGGTCGACTGCGCGTGCACGGAGAAGCGCGCCTGGTCGCCTTCCTTGTACTTGAGGTCGGCCGCAGCCTTGTCGTCGAGATGGCCCTTTGCGGCACGGATCCAGCCCTTCTCCGAGAGCAGCACGGTGACCGGCTCGCGCTCGACGAAGTCTTCGATCGCATGCTCGACCTCGGCCGGGGCGTCGGCGAGCTCGGTGCGACGGCGGCCCAGCGCGTCCTTGCCGCCGAACTTCTTCTTCGTCTCCCTGACCTCGTCGGCGATCTTGTCCCACTGCAGCCCCTCGTCCTTGAGCAGCGCCTTGAGGTCCTTGCGCTCGGCCGTGAGCTTCTTGTGCTCGCCCTTGATCTCGAACTCTTCCAGCCGGCGCAGCGCGCGCAGCCGCATGTTGAGGATGGCCTCGGCCTGCAGGTCGGTGAGCTTGAAGGCCTGGATCATCTTGGGCTTGGGCTCGTCCTCCTCGCGGATGATCTTGATCAGCTTGTCGAGGTTCAGATACGCGATCAGGTAGCCGTCGAGGATCTCCAGGCGCCGCTCGATCTCGGCCAGCCGGAACGTCGAGCGCCGCACCAGTACCTCGCGGCGATGGTCGAGCCAGGCCTGCAGCGCCTCGCGCAGGTTCATCACCCGCGGCGTGTTGTCCTTGTCGAGGACGTTGAGGTTCAGCGGGAAGCGGATTTCCAGGTCGGTCAGCTTGAAGAGCTGCTCCATCAGCAGCTCGGCCGGCACCTGGCCGGTGCGCGGCTCGAGCACGATGCGCACGTCG
Source organism: Reyranella sp. (assembly GCA_019750135.1). Lineage (GTDB taxonomy): Bacteria > Pseudomonadota > Alphaproteobacteria > Reyranellales > Reyranellaceae > Reyranella. The sequence continues at coordinate 13,796 of JAIEOV010000156.1, forward strand.
TCGGCCGATTCGTCGTGCACGTCCTCGAGGATGGGCAGCTTCTTGGCGTTGATGATCTCGGCAATGCGTTCGATCAGCTTGCCCTTCTGCACCTGGTAGGGGATCTCGGTGACGATGATGCGGTACTGGCCGCGCGGCAGCTCTTCCTTTTCCCACCTGGCGCGCAGGCGGAAGGCGCCGCGGCCGGTCTTGTAGGCCTCGACGATCGACTCGCGCGGCTCGACCAGGATGCCGCCGGTCGGGAAGTCCGGGCCCTTCACCAGGTCGACCAGCGTCTCAACGCGGGCGTTGGGCGTCTTGATCAGGTGCAGCAGCGCATCGCAGAGTTCGCCGGCATTGTGCGGCGGGATCGAGGTCGCCATGCCGACGGCGATGCCGGCGGCGCCGTTGGCCAGAAGATTGGGGAAGCCACCGGGCAGGACGATCGGCTCTTCGGTCGAGCCGTCGTAGTTGGGCCGGAAGTCGACGGCGTTCTCGTCGATGCCGGCCAGCAGCGCCTCGGCGACCGCGGTGAGGCGGGCCTCGGTGTAACGCATGGCGGCCGGGTTATCGCCGTCGATGTTGCCGAAGTTGCCCTGCCCTTCGATCAGCGGATAGCGCGCCGCGAAATCCTGGGCGAGGTGCACCAGGGCGTCGTAGATCGACTGGTCGCCGTGCGGGTGGTACTGGCCGATCACGTCGCCGACCACGCGCGCGCTCTTCTTGAAGGCGCTGTTGGGGTCGAGCCGCAACTGGCGCATGGCGTAGAGCAGCCGGCGATGGACCGGCTTCAGCCCGTCGCGCACGTCGGGCAGCGAGCGCGCCATGATCGTGCTGAGCGCATAGGAAAGGTAGCGCTCGCTGAGCGCCTCTCCGAACTGCACCGGCTTCACGGACGCCAGCGGGACGACGTTAGTGCTGCGTTTTGCCATTTAC
>JAIEOV010000014.1 GCA_019750135.1 Reyranella sp.
GATCGCGCGCCACGGCGCCGCGCAGCGGGATGAAGTTGTGCAGCAGCGGGCAGGCGTTCTCCGCCATGTTGAGCACGCCGAGCTGCGGATAGAACATGTGCATCTCGGCCGGCGCCTCGGTCTCCGGTGCCAACTGGAAGACGATCGTGATGCCATCGACAGTGTGCTCCTCGACCGGCTGCACGATGCTCAGGGTCGGCGCGATCAGGCCCGTCGAGCCGCGGGCGATGCCCTTGCCCAGGCCGGCATCGACCTGGCCGCGCGGGCCGCGTGGCAGCATGGTGCCGAACTGGAACTGCGCGCGCCGCGCCATCGGCATCCCGGCCAGCACGTTCTCGCCCGACACTGCCTCCATGAAGCCGTCGGGCGCGATCACGGCGACCTTGCCCGCCTTGACGCCGGCCTCGTCGACCACGCCACGCACGCCGCCGTAATGGTCGACGTGGCTGTGGGTGTAGATCACGGCGACAACCGGCTTCTGCGGCCGGTGGCTGAAGTAGTGCGCCAGTGCGGCGCGGGAAACCTCCGCGGTGGTCAGCGGATCGATCAGGATCAGGCCGGTGTCGCCTTCGATCACCGTCATGTTGGAGATGTCGAAGCCGCGCAGCTGGTAGAGCCGGTCGGTGACCTTGAACAGGCCGTTGGCCATGTTGAGCCGCGCCATGCGCCACAGACTGGGATTGACCGTGGCCGGCGCGAGCTCGCCGTCGATGAAGGCGTATTCGCCGAGGTTCCACAGCACCGTGCCGCTCCTCGACTTCACCATGCCCTCGGGCACCGGCGCGATCAGGCCGCGCTTGGCGGCCTCGAAGTCGCCCTGCTCGGCAAAGGGCAGCTTGGCGGCCAGCGCCGCATTGGCGGCCCGGGTGGCGGGCTCGGCGTCGCGGGCGACGTCGAGATGCGATGCCGGAACTGGAACGGCCGAAGCGGTCGCCATTTCTGTCTTTCCCCCATTGGCGTGACGGCGCACTTTGCGGGTCCGCCATGGCCACGCGCAAGCTCTCCCTCGCCACGATCCGCCGCACGGTTTCTGCACTGCCCGGCGTCGAAGAAGGCACGTCCTACGGCACGCCCGCCTGGCGCCATAAGGGCAAGCTGCTGGCCCGCCTGCACCAGGACGGCCAGTCGATCGTCCTGAAGGTCGGCAACGAGACGCGCGACCACCTGCTGCAGGCCGATCCACAGACCTTCTTCATCACGGACCACTATGTTGACTATCCAATGGTGCTAGCGCGCCTCGACCGGTTGAGTGCGGCGGACTTCAAGAAGGTGCTGCAGCGGGTGATCGCAACGACTGGCGACAAGAAGTGCGCTATGCGTCCGTGAAATCCGGTCGTCGCACGCCGGGCATCGAATCGTAGGCCCTAGCGAAAGCCTGCTCCGGCGTTTGTGCCACACCAGAATCGAAATAGATGGCCTTCAACCACAGTGCCGCTTGGACCATGTCTCCTCCTCCCTCGCAGAACCTGGGGAGCATGTTCGCATTCAGCATATCCCGACCGCGAGAAACGAAGGCCTGATCGCGAGTCCTGCGATCGACAAGATGCCGACAGGCCCAGTGCCCGAATCGGACAGGCGAAGTCGCAGCTTCCATCGGGGTCTTCATTCCAGCAGCGTCATAGATTTTGAGTCCAATCAGCGGCGAATCGGCTGCGAGTGCCAATGCAAGATGGTCGTCCATGTAGTTGCGACGACTGGCGCGCGCCTGAGCGGCCAAAGCCGGACTTGCCAACTCCAGAACCTGCCAATCCGCAACAGCGGCGGCTGTCAGATCGGAGAATGCGCGATTGCCTCGACCGAGCCACTTGCACAGCCCAAGCGCCTGACGCCAATCGTGGAGTGAGTCTATCCAGCCTTCATAGGTAAAACCCTGCTCTGTGTAGATAACGAGATCCGGCTCCGGCTCGCTCTCCATCCATGCGACGTGCTTCTCCACTAGCGGCTTGAGTTCCTTCGAAAGGCCAACAAGATAACCGTTGATAAATTCACTGGTCCGCCCGGCCGAATACGAGACGCGAGCAAAGTGCGCAATACCCGGCGGCCTGTTATCGTCAGGTGCGGGCGGCTTGCTATCAAGCGCATACTTGAGACGGACCTCCAGCCAAAAATCGCGTATTGCTACTGGGTCGAATGGGAGCATTGACTTTACCTCCGCCGTCCCGTTGGAACGCCTTTTCGGACAGATTCGAAATAGCCGTCGTAGGCATTGCCCGTGCCGACTGTACAAATGTTGTAGTTGCCATCGTTCAGTTGCTGCAGCGCTTTGACGCCGGCATCTGGCGCCACTGCTCGCGAGCGTATGGCCTCCCACACATAGTCGTGTGCAAGTTGATATTTGAGTGACGCCTTGCTGGCCATGCCCGGCCCGACCCGACGCTCAGCGACGCGGGACTTGGAATCCCATTCCATCAGCCGAGAATCGGGGCCAATCGTCAGGACGTCCGGCCCCCGATTTCCGGCCGGATTTCCGTAGTGGACGAACTTTTCGTAAGGAACGGCTCTTTCGATGCGGTTCTTGAGTTCGAGTTCGCCTTTGTAGCCGTTCCAATGGCGCTGGTGGTCGGGATCGTATCCATAGCCGGCTCTGGGCACGGGAAATCCTGGCGCCACGCGGACGTTGACCGCCGTATCCATACCCCCTGGTCCGCCGTACTGTCCCGACGGTGCCGGTTGTCCGGGCATCTCCCTAACAGCGCGGCAGGCCAGGAGGCGCTCCTTTTCGGGATCGCGTTGCTTCGCCTCTTCAAGGACGTTGGCGTCGATCTTGGCCGGTACCAGGGATTGGGTAGCCGGTGCGCTTCCAGCGTTTGTCGCGTCGCCCGCCGGTGGGGCGCTACTCGTCGGCGGCAGTTGCTGCGGTGCATCGTCTTTCGGCGGTTGCGCCATCGCGCTGGTACCGGCGGCCTTCGATTCCGCCGGCGCACCTAGTCCAAGGGCTCGATTGAGTTGCTCGTGATTGATGACGGTGTTGACACTGCCGTCCCTATCTACGTGCTGCCAGGCTTCAACAGGCAGTGTCTCCCACTTCGCGCCGAATCCGGTGCCGAACAAACCGTTGTCTACACGTCGCTCGATCTCCACGGACTTCTGGCCAGGTCGGACGCGGGCGCGAAGGCCGTCGCCGAGGTCAGTAGTCTCTGACTGCGTGTTGGTCGGATAGAATAGCAATGGCAATGAGGCAACGGCGGCAGATCCTGCGGCCGCTACCGCGGGAGCGGCGCGCGCAGCAAGCGACGCAAGATCGATGGCCCCGCCGGCGATAGCGGGCAAGGCAATAGACGCGGCCGAGGTTGTTGATGGCGGCGCACTAGTCGGCTGGGATGGCGCAGCATCCGACGAAGTCATGCCATCGCGGCCTGGGATGTCGTTCAGTTGCTCTTGCGGTTCAATGGGCGCGAATGCCCCCGCCATCAGTCTGACGTTGCCACTGTTTGGTTCGCCGGTCCGCAGCGAACCGTCTGGCTTCGGTCCGAAGCCCGAGGCCTCATCGATCGGCACTCGGAGCCAAGGCCAGTGTGACTGTGGTTCGCCCTCTACGGCAGGGCGAGTTGGTAGCTCCCACCACGGCTGCGCGCCAAGTGGCGGAGATGGCGCGACATCTGACAACGTCACGCCATTGCTGCCTATGGCGTCACTCAGCTGCTTTTGCGCTTCGATGGGAGCGAATGCGCCCCCCATCGGCCTGACGTTGCTAGTCGGTTCGCCCGGAACCTCATCCGTCGGCGTCCGAAGCCATGGCCAAGACGACTGATGTTCGCCGCTGAGCCCAGGGGTGGCGGGGCGCTCCCACCAAGGAGGCGACGCAGCTTCTGTACCGCCGAGAGCGTCGTCCGGTGCAAGCTGAACCGTGCCTGTCGCGGGTGGCCGCCAGTTGTGCAGGCCCGGCACGTCGCCTGGCGCAACATCAACCGGCCGCACTCGGAAGCCGGGCAGATCCTCCGGCGGTCGCGAATCTAGCCATCGCCAGAAAGGATCGAACCCGAAATTGGACATAAACTCCCTCCTTGAGACCAATGCTGGCTGCACTGGAAATCGGCTTCATAACTGTATATCACCACAGTTATGTAATGTCAAGGACGGGGGTTATTTTCACGCAACAACCGCCCGCATCGAGGAATGGGACGATTTCTCCGCGTGAGCTGTTACAGGTTGTCAGTAGAACGAAGCCGGCAGACGACCGAGAACCGTGTCAGCCCTCGACCTTGATGTCGTTCTCCTTGACCACCTTGGTCCAGCGCGCGGTCTCGAATTTCAGCTTCTCGAGATAGGCTTCGGGCGTGCTGCCGGTCATGAAGAAGCCGAGGTCGCCGAACTTCTTCTTCACTTCGGGGTCCTTGATGATCTCCTGGCAGAGCGCGTTCAGGCGATCGACGATCGGGCGCGGCGTGCCGGCGGGCGCCACCAGGCCGTAGAACACCGCGCTCACCATGTCGGGCATGCCGAGCTCGACCACCGTCGGCACGTCCGGGCACATCGGCGAGCGCTCGGTCGAGGCCACGACGAGGCCCTTCATGCGGCCGGCCCGGACGTGATTGCCGGTCGGCAGCACGACATCGCAGAGCATGGGCACATGCCCCGCCAGCACGTCGCGGATCGCCTCGGCCGAGCCCTTGTAGGCCACGACCTCGAGGTTGAGCTTGTTGCGCGTCTTGAAGAGCTCCATCCAGAGATGCGGCTGGTTGCCGATACCCGAGGTGGCGAAGCGCACCTTCTGCGGCTGCTTGTTCACCCACGCGGCGAACTCGGGCCACGAGTTCGCCGGCACGTCGTTGTTGTAGGCGATCAGGTCGGGGATGTCGGCGATCGTCGAGATCGGCTGGAAATCCTTCAGCGGCTCGTAGGGCTGCTTCAACCCGAGCGCGGCGTTGGTCGCCAGCGTCGTCGTGCCCAGCAGCAAGGTCTGGCCATCGGGCTTGGACTTGGCCACCAGCTCCATGCCGATGATGGTGTTGCCGCCGCCACGGTTCTCGACGATCACCTGCTGGCCGAGCAGCGCCGTCATCTTCTCGGCGACCAGGCGGCCCGCGGTGTCGGTGGCGCCGCCGGGAATGTAGGGCACCACGATCTTCACTTGGCCGGTCGGCCACGCCTGCGCGCGCACCGCCGACGCACCAACAATTGTCCAGCCGGCGGTGCCCGCCAGCATGCTGCGTCGCTTGAGCATTGTTTCCACCCCATCTTTGATCAGCAGACTATCGGCTTGACACGAATTCTCAAGATGGCGCACTTGTCGGCGCCATGACGAACCTCCGGCTGCCCATCCGACGTTGCCGCCGCGCCAAGCGAAGAGCGCGAGTGCGATGACGCATGCTGCGTCCGTCCGCAAGCCGCGCTCCTGAGCGCGGCTTTTTTGTTTTTGTATCCGAGAGAGTGTGAGCCATGCCCCACGACGTTGCCAAGATCTCCCCCTTTGCCCCCAAGCAGCTTGCCGACCTGCCGGTGATCGAGGGCGTCCGCTTCGCCGCCTGCGAGGCCGGAATCCGCTACAAGAACCGCGACGACCTGATGGTCGCCGTGCTCGACCCGGGCACCACCGCGGCCGGCGTGCTGACGCAATCGAAGACGTGCTCGGCGCCCGTGCTGTGGTGCCGGCAGAGCCTCGAGGGCGGCAAGGCGCGCATCCTCGTCGTCAACTCGGGCAACGCCAACGCCTTCACGGGCAAGAAGGGCCGCGACGCCGTCGAGGCGACCGCCGAGTTCGCCATGAAGGCCACGGGCTGCGAGCAGGACGAGGTCTACCTCGCATCGACAGGCGTCATCGGCGAGCCGCTGGAGGCCGGCAGGTTCCGCCATCTGCTCGACGGCCTCGTGACATCGGCACAGGCCGACGCCTGGCCCAGGGCCGCGCGCGCCATCATGACGACCGACACCTACCCCAAGCTCGCGACCCGCAAAGCGCGGATCGGAGATGTCGAGGTCTCGATCAACGGCTTCTGCAAGGGCGCCGGCATGATCGCGCCCGACATGGCGACGATGCTCTGCTTCCTGTTCACGGACGCGGCGGTCTCGGCACCGGCATTGCAGCAGATCATGAGCAGCGGCGCGGCAGCCAGCTTCAATTGCATGACGATCGACGGCGACACCTCGACGAGCGACACCTGCCTGATCTTCGCCACGGGGGCCGCGGCGAAGCGCGGCCAGAAGCCGGTCGACAAGGCGGGCGACCCGTCGCTCGCCGCGTTCACGGCGGCCGTGCACGACCTGTTGAAGGAACTGGCGATCATGGTCGCCAAGGACGGCGAAGGCCTGTCGAAGTTCGTGACGCTCGTGATCGAGGGAGCGGAAAGCGATGCCGCCGCCCGCCGCATCGGCCTGTCGGTCGCGAACTCGCCCCTGGTCAAGACCGCGATCGCCGGCGAGGACCCGAACTGGGGTCGCGTCGTCATGGCCGTCGGCAAGTCCGGCGAGGCGGCGGATCGCGACAATCTCTCGATCTGGTTCGGCAGCCGCGCCGTCGCCGAGAAAGGCGAACGCGCGGCGAGCTACGACGAGCCGACGATTGCCGCCTACATGAAGTCACCCGAGATCGCCATCCGGGTCGACGTCGGCGTCGGTGGCCCGGGCCGCGCCACGATCTGGACCTGCGACCTGACGCAGGACTATTTCGCGATCAACGCGGACTACCGGAGCTGAACCGGTCCCTCCTGAGAGGGTGAGGCGTTGGGTCGGAAAGGGCCATCGAGACACGGACAGGCACAAAGTTTGCAGGCGCACATTGTGCCGCTCGGCCCAATGGCCGCCGATGTGCGACCCCGCAACCAAGGGCGACGGCACCCGGTGAAACACCAGCAGGAGGAGTGTCAGATGGCCTATTTGGACCTGTCTCCAGCAATCGCCGCCCTTCGGGCGCAACCCGAGGAGTTCGAATTCTCAAGCGATACCCTGTACCACCCGGGCAGCGGGCACAGGTTCCGGTTTCCCAGCGAGGACAGCGTGGAAATCCATGCCGACTGCGGCTGCGCGCTTTTAAGGGCATCACGAGAACAGACGACACTTTTTCAAGCGGCCTATCGCGAGTGGCACGCATCCTATTGGCGGCCTTTGGAAATCAACCGTGAATTCGCCTCACACTTTGAACTGACGTTGTGGCGGCGGGCGGCTATTTGGCTGCTCCGCCGTCTATTGGCCACGCCGCGGATGAAGGCCGTCATCGGCCGAACGGACCTGGCGTATTTGATGGTTCATCATCACTGAGGGAACGGACCGAAGGACTATTTCGCGATCAACGCGGACTATTGCAGCCGAGGCCGGCTTCCACGCCTTGCGAGGTCATAGTCGACATACTTGCGCTGGTTGACGATCTGGTCAGCCAGATCCTTGGCATCGTGCCACACCCCCCAGATGAACGACGAGCCGCGTCGTGACTGCCAGGGCAGGCCGAGGAAATACAGGCCAGGCTCGACCGAGACACCGCGCTGATGCCTCGGCCTGCCGTCCGCGTTGAAGATATCTAGCTCTATCCAGCCGTAGTCGGCGACAAATCCCGTCGCCCAGATGATGGTGGTGACGCCCGATTTCCCCAGATCAAGCGCTAAGAGGGGATTGGTTATGCAATTGGAGTCCGGCCCGATGGCCCTTGCTTCCGGCTCTTCCGGGAGGTCGAGACCGTTGCGGACGACATAGGCGTCCGCTTCATCCAGCAGAGAGCGAAGGTTCAGGTCGCCCCCGTCGAGATTGGCGACGAGGTCCGACGCGAAGCTGATCGCGCCATCGGCGTAGGCTTCCGTCCGCCCGACCAGGATCATTCCCCTCGCGGCAAGACGGCGAAAGTCGATCGTATGGCCGCCGCGCACGCCGCTCACGGCGATCGTCACGTGTTCCCTGCCCGGCTCACGAGCAACGGCGTCCCACTTGCCCAGAACACCGAGCCACCAGCAGTAGTCGCGACCGCGATAGGCTCGCGGCGGACGGTCGTGCGGGCCGATCGAGAGGTAGACGCGCCGTCCGGACTCGAGCAGCTCTTCCGCGATCTGGGTACCGGAGGAACCGGATCCCACGACGAGGATCGCGCCCTCCGGCAACTGGGCCGGATTGCGATAAGCCGTGGAGTGCATTTGCACGATTGGGGCCTGCCGGGGAACCAGCTCGGGAACAACGGGACGCTGGAAGGAGCCGGTTGCCGCGACGACGCTGTTGGCCTCGATCACGCCAGTAGAAGTTTCGACGCGGAAGCCGGGACGACCGATCCATCTCTCGACCTTCAGGACGTCGACACCGCAACGGATCGGGGCCGAGATCTTCTCCGCATAGGCGACGAAGTAGTCCGCCACCGTTTCCTTGGAGGGGAAATCGTCCGGGCCGACAGTCCGGTCGACATCGGAAAACGCGAGCCCTGGAAAGCGATCGTGCCAAGCCGGACCGTTCGCGACCAGCGAGTCCCATCGTTGCGAGCGCCAGCGTTCGGCGATCCGATGCCGCTCGACGACGACATGAGGCACACCCGCGTGGCCAAGATGCTCGCTCATGGCCAGACCCGCCTGGCCTCCCCCGACGACAAGCGTGTCTATCTTTTCAACTGACATTGTCGCCATACCGAGAATGTGTGCGTACCGATGTAGCGTACCAATATGCTTTTGTTCTCGGCAGGACGATTCTCCGAGCGATGCCTCAAAAGAAAAACCCCAGCAACCCATCAAGATTGCTGGGGTTTTGGTCGATGGTCGGCTACTCGGCGGGCTTCAGCGACGCCTGGCTCATGTCGCGCTCTCCCGGCAGCATCGAGATGGCGCAGAAGCCCAGGAAAGCCACCCCCGCCAGGACCATCAGCAGCACCGGGAAACCTGCCGCCTTCACGGTCGGGCCGATCAGGGCCACGACCACGGAGCTGACACCGAAGCCGATAGCAAGCCGGGCACCGGTGACACGGCTGCGCATGCGGTCGTCGATGTACTTCACGATCATGGCGTCGGTGAACGGGATGGCGCCGAACACCAGCAGCATGAAGCCGATCGCCGTGATGAACAGCGCCCAGTCCTGGACCTGCGAGGCGATCAGGAACAGCGGCACCTGCAGGAGCACGATCGGCACGTAGATGTTCTTCAGCGGATAGCGGTCGATCAGCTTGCCGACCACCAGCTGGGCCAGCGAGGCGAGCGAGAAGATCACGAACAGCATGATCGCGAGCTCGGCCGGATCCTGGACTGCACCCTTGACGCGCTCGCGCAGAAGCTCGCCGTTGCCGTTGGTCGTGAAGTTGAAGACGATGCTGCCGGTCACCGCGGTGAAGGTCATGATGGCGAACACGCGCGCCATCACCGACGGCGGCAGGTCGATCATCTTCTGCTTGCGCTTGGCCGGCGCCTCCTGCTCGCGCGGCACCAGGGCGACGAAGGCCACCGCGCAGATCAGGCAGATCACGCCCGGGATGACGAAGGCCATCTGCCAGCCGAAGCGCTGGGCGATGTAGACCGAGACGCCCGCGGCGATGGCGATGCCCATGTTGCCGGCAAGTCCGTTCACGCCGATGGTGAAGCCGTAGTTCTTGGCCTTCTGCACCAGCATCGGAATGCCGACCGGATGGTAGATCGAGGCGAAGGCGCCCATCAGCGTCAGGGCGATGCCGATCTGCCACTTGTTGCTGCACAGCGCGATGATCAGCGCCGACACACCCATGCCGGCGAAGAAGATCACCATCATGATCCAGCGGCCCCACAGGTCGCCCAGCCGGCCGCTCACGATCGAGCCCATGCCGAACATGAACAGCGCGCCATAGTTGAACGGCGTCAGCTCGGTCCATTCGACGCCCCACACCCCGGCGATCACGCCCCAGGTGTAGGCGAACACCACGATCAGCCAGTGATCCATGGCATGGCCGATGTTGAGCAGGATCGACGTCGGACTGCTGTGACTCATTACGCGTTTCCTCCTGCCGCCAGAGTAGGCATGGCGGCTTTGTCTGTCTTGCGCTAGACTGCCAACTTATGTCGCGAAAACGACAATCCGTCCCCGACCGCTCGACCGACCCGCTCGATTACCAGCGCGTGCCGCGGGCGGTGGCCGCCATGCCCAAGGACTTCGCCTCGGGCTTCGAGGTGTTGCCGCACGTCCATGAGCGCGCCCAGCTGATCTACGCCACCGCCGGCACCATGCGCGTCTCGACCGACGACGGCATGTGGATGGTGCCGCCACAGCGGGCGCTATGGATGCCGGCCGGCGTGCGCCACAGCATCATGATGCTGAGCGATCTCACCATGCGGACTCTCTATCTGCGCGAGGACGCCGCCGCGTTCATGCCCGACGTCTGCCGCGTGCTGCCGGTGTCGCCGTTGCTACGCGAGCTGATCGTGCGCGCCACCGAGCTGCCCTTGGACTACGACGAGGAAGGGCCCGCCGGCCACGTTGTCGCGCTGATCATTGCCGAGTTGCACGGCCTGCAGTCCCTGCCCCTCCAATTGCCCATGCCCAGCGATCCCAAGCTGCGCGCCCTTTGCCAGGCGCTGCTTGATGCGCCGGGTGATTCGCGCACGCTGGATGAATGGGCGGCGACGCTCAACGCCAGCGCCCGCACCCTGGCGCGCCACTTCCAGAGCGAAACCGGGCTTTCCTTCGGGGCCTGGCGCCAGCAGGCCCGTGTGCTCGAAGCAATGGGGCGGCTGGGCAGCGGCGCCCCAGTGACGCAGGTGGCGCTCGATCTGGGCTACGACAGCGTTAGTGCTTTCAGCGCGATGTTCCGGCGCGCAGCAGGTGCATCGCCCAGCGCGTATCGATATCGGCCGTGAAAGGCCATGCGAAACTTGTGGTTTTGTTGTTTCGTCCCAAGAGGTTAACGCACAAGGTTCTTGACGTGACCATACTGAATCTACCCAATGCGCGACCCTTTTGGGCTATGCTCTGAACTGTCATTTACCCGGCACCCGCCCCGATAGGTGAAGGCCGCCTGGAGTTTCTGTTGAAGCCGACCGACATCAAGAATCCCGACTACTTTCACAAGGTCGTCGACTGTCAGTGGGCCTGTCCCGCCCATACCCCGGTCCCCGAGTACATTCGTCTGATCGCTCACGGGCGGTACTCCGACGCGTACATGATCAACTGGAAGTCCAACGTCTTCCCCGGGATCCTGGGACGGACGTGCGACCGGCCGTGCGAGCCGGCCTGCCGGCGCAGCCGCGTCGAGGACGAGCATCTCGTGAAGGGCAAGAAGGAGCCCGTCGCGATCTGCCGCCTGAAGCGCGTCGCCGCCGACTACAAGGATGACGAGGGCATCAAGGCTGCGATGCCGAAGGCGCCGGCGAAGAACGGCAAGCGCATCGCCTGCATCGGCGGCGGCCCCGCCTCGCTGACTGTGGCGCGAGACCTCGCGGTGCTGGGCTACGAGATCGTGATCTACGACCAGGATCCCAAGCTCGGCGGCTTCATCCGTACCCAGATCCCGCACTTCCGTCTGCCGGAGTCGGTGATCGACGAGGAGGTCGGCTACATCACCGGCATCGGCAACATCGAGTTCCGCCACCAGAAGGTCGACTCGATGAAGAAGATCCTGGCCGAAGGCTACGACGCGGTGTTCGTCGGTTCGGGCGCGCCGCGTGGCCGCGACCTCGACGTGCCCGGCCGCAAGGAAGCCGCCGCCAACATCCATATCGGCCTGGACTGGCTGTCGTCGGTCTCGTTCGGCCACATCAGCAAGGTCGGCAAGCGCGTGATCGTGCTGGGCGGCGGCAACACGGCGATGGATTGCTGCCGCACCGCGCGGCGCCTGGGCGGCGAGGACGTCAAGGTGATCGTCCGCTCCGGCTTCGACGAGATGAAGGCGTCTCCCTGGGAGAAGGAAGACGCGATGGGCGAGGACATCCCCATCCTCAACATGCTGGTGCCCAAGGAAGTCACGCACGTCGACGGCAAGATCACCGGCGTGCTGTTCGAGAAGGTGAAGGCCGAGTACGACGCCAAGGGCCGCCGCTCGCTGATCCCGTCGGGCGAGCCCGACGAGCATTACGAATGCGACGACGTGCTGGTGGCGATCGGCCAGGAGAACGCCTTCCCGTGGATCGAGAACGATGCCGGCATCGAGTTCGACCGCTGGGGCCTGCCCAAGCTCAACGAGGCGACGCTCCAGAGCACGCAGGCCAAGGTGTTCTTCGGCGGCGACGCCGCCTTCGGGCCCAAGAACATCATCTGGGCGGCCGCCCACGGCCATGACGCGGCGATCTCCATCCACAAGATGCTGATCGGCGAGGATCCCGACGAGCGGCCCGCGCCGGGCGTCAACATCGTCAGCCAGAAGATGGGCATCCACGAGTGGAGCTACGACAACGCTCCAACCATCGACCACCGCTTCAAGGTCCCGCACCGCGCCAAGGCCGAAGCGCTGAAGGACATCATGGCCGAGGTCGAGCTGGGCTTCGATCCCAAGCTCGCCTTCGAGGAGGCCCAGCGCTGCCTGAACTGCGACGTGCAGACGGTATTCACCGGCACGCTGTGCATCGAGTGCGACGCCTGTGTCGACATCTGTCCGATGGACTGCATCACCTTCACCGAGAACGGTGAGGAGAAGGACCTGCGCACCCGCCTGATGGCGCCGGCGGTCAACCCGACCCAGGACCTCTATATCGGCAACGACCTCAAAACCGGCCGCGTCATGGTCAAGGACGAGGATGTCTGCCTGCATTGCGGGTTGTGCGCCGAGCGCTGCCCGACCGGCGCGTGGGACATGCGCAAGTACTACATGGAAATGACTCAAGCGGAGCACGCATGCCGCAAGCACTAGCCGCCGTTAACGATTTCGTCGTCAAGTTCGCGAACGTCAACGGTTCCGGGTCGGCCTCCGCCAACGAGTTGTTCGCCCGTTCGATCCTGCGCATGGGCGTGCCCGTCAGCCCGCGCAACATCTTCCCGTCGAACATCCAGGGCCTGCCGACCTGGTACGAGGTGCGCGTCACCGAGAAGGGCTATCTCGGCCGGCGCGGCGGCGTCGACATGATGGTCGCCATGAACCCGCAGACCTGGGCCGAGGACGTCAAGGAGATCGAGCCGGGCGGCTACCTCTTCTACGACAGCACCAAGCCGATGCCTGCCTCGGCGTTCCGCGAGGACATCAACATCGTCGGCGTGCCGCTGACCGCGATCACCAACGCCACCTACACCGACGCCCGCCAGCGCCAGCTGTTCAAGAACATCATCTATGTCGGCGCGCTGTCGATCCTGCTCGACATCGATCCCGAGGAGATCAAGAAGCTGTTCGGCGAGCAGTTCAAGGGCAAGGAGAAGCTGCTCGATTCCAACGTCAAGGCGCTGAACCTCGGCCGCGACTGGGCGACCCAGCATCTCGAGCCCGGCATGGTGAAGCTGAAGGTGCGGCGCGCCAACAACGTCGGCAACCGCATCTTCGTCGAAGGCAACAACGCCGCGGCGCTGGGCGCCGTCTATGGCGGCGCCACGGTGTGCGCCTGGTATCCCATCACGCCCTCCTCCTCGCTGGCCGAAGCCTTCCAGTCGCACTGCAAGCGCCTGCGCCACGACAAGGAGACCGGCAAGGCCAAGTACGCCATCGTGCAGGCCGAGGACGAGCTCGCCTCGATCGGCATCGTGATCGGCGCCGGCTGGAACGGCTCGCGCGCCTTCACCAGCACGTCGGGTCCCGGCATCTCGCTGATGACCGAGTTCATCGGACTTGCCTCGTTCGCCGAAGTGCCGGCCGTGCTGGTGAACGTGCAGCGCGGCGGGCCGTCGACCGGCATGCCGACGCGCACCCAGCAGTCCGACCTGCTCTCCTGCGCCTACGCCTCCAACGGCGACACCAAGCACGTCCTCCTCTTCCCCGAGGATCCCAAGGAGTGCTTCGACTTCACCGCCGACGCGCTCGATCTTGCCGACCGCCTGCAGACGCCGGTGTTCGTCATGACCGATCTCGACATCGGCATGAACCACCGCCTGTGCGAGCCCTTCGTGTGGGACGAGAAGCGCGTCTATGACCGCGGCAAGGTCATGACGGCGGAAGACCTCGATGCCGGCAAGACCTTCGGGCGCTATCTCGACGTCGACGGCGACGGCATCCCCTTCCGCACCTACCCCGGCACGCATCCGACCAAGGGCTCGTATTTCACCCGCGGCACCACGAAGGATGAGTTCGCGCGCTACTCCGAGGAAGGCGCCGTCTATGTGCGCAACATGGAGCGGCTGCAAAAGAAGTTCCACACGGCGGCCAAGATCGCACCGCAGCCGCTGCGTTACTCCTCGCCCAAGGCGACGCGCTTCGGCGTGATCTACTTCGGCTCGACCAGCCCGGCCATGGCCGAGGCGCTGGATCACCTCGAGGAGGCCGGCAACCACGTCAACGCGTTGCGCGTGCGGGCCTTCCCGTTCTCCCAGGCGGTCGAGGACTTCATCCACGAGCACGACAAGGTGTTCGTGGTCGAGCAGAACCGCGACGGGCAGCTGCGTTCGATGATCATGAACGAGTTCACGCTCGACGCGCGCAAGCTCGTTCCCGTGCTGCACTATGACGGCACCCCCATCACCGCGCGCTTCATCGCGGCCGACATCGCCAAGAAGCTCGCCCAGTTCAAAGTCGTTCCGTTCGAGAAGGCGGCGTCATGACGTATATCGCCAAGCCCAAGCTGCACCATCCCTCGCTGGTCAAGAACAAGGCCGGCTACACCCGCCGCGACTACGAAGGCGCGGTCTCCACGCTCTGCGCCGGCTGCGGCCACGATTCGATCAGCGCCGCCATCATCCAGGCCTGCTACGAGCTCGACATCCTGCCGCACCAGGTGGCCAAGCTCTCGGGCATCGGCTGCTCGTCCAAGGCGCCGACCTACTTCGTGGGCGCGAGCCA
>JAIEOV010000114.1 GCA_019750135.1 Reyranella sp.
CGGCCGTTCTCCCAGTGATAGGCGAGATAGACGCCGGCCAGCGCCAGGGCGAGCAGGAACCAGGTGATGGCGTACTGCAGATGGTCGTTGGGGATGTCGAGGCGCGTCTGGCCGCCGATCGGCACGCCGCCCGGATTGGGCGCGGCGTCGGCTTCGAGGAAGAAGGTGTCGAGCCTGGGATCGGGCTTGCCGCCCGCCATGCTGCGCATCAGCGGCACGTCGACATGGAACCAGACGTTCTTGTCCGGCACGTTCTCGGGCGCGAACTGGCGGCGCTCCTGGTTGCGCCGGACGATGCCGGTGAGATCGACGCGCCCCGCCACCTGGCCCTGGGTGCGCTTGGCCGGATCCTTCTGCTCCTGCGGGATCCAGCCGCGGTCGAACAGCACGATGCGGCCGTCATCCGTCTTGAGCGGCGTCACGACCTGCAGGCCGACCTTGTTCTTGAGGTTGCGGGCGGCGAGGAAGAACTCCTTGTCGTTCAGGAGCGTGCCCGACACGGTGACGCGGCCGTACTCCTGGCGCAGCGGGTTGCCGCGCAAAAGCTCGTCGAGCGTGATGGGCGCGGCCGCCTGGTTGACCTCGATGCGATGCAGGATGTCGCGCTTCCATTCACGGCGCTCCATCTGCCAGACGCCCAGCCCCAGCGAGACCACGAAGATCGGCAGCGAGATGAGGGTGGGCCACAAGGCTGGCCTGAGCCGGAACATGGCACCTCTCCTATTCGTCCAGCGCCGTCGAGCGGTGGGTGTACTGCTGGGCGATCAGCCACGCCTTCAGCACGCGCAGCATCCATACGGCGAGCCCGACGGTGAGCGGTCCCCAGATCAGGACATGCACCCACCATGGCGGCTCGAAACGGAACTCGACCCAGAACACCAGGATCATGACGATGGCGCCGAGGCCCAGGATGACGAACACGGCGGGGCCGTCGCCGGCGTCGTTGCCGCGCAGGTCGAGGTCGCACTCCGAGCAGCGTTCGGCAACGTTCAGCAAACCGGCGAACAGCCGGCCGCGGCCGCAGCGCGGGCAGGCCCCACGCAGGGCGACGTCGACGGGCGATTGCCGCGGCCAATCTGACATTCACAGGCTCCCAAAGGCGAACCGCCGGGGATCGCCCGGCGGTTTAAACATAGTCTGTGGCGCTGCCTCAGTGCAGGGCGATCGGCGCCTTGCCCGAGCCCCACCAGTAGATGCAGAAGAACAGGAACAGCCACACCACGTCGACGAAGTGCCAGTACCAGGCGGCCGCCTCGAAGCCGAAATGCTGGTTCGGCTTGAACTGGCCGGCCATGGCGCGGAACAGGCAGACCAGCAGGAAGGTCGTGCCGACCAGCACGTGGAAGCCATGGAAGCCGGTCGCCATGAAGAACGTCGACGAATAGATGTTCTCACGGAAGCTGAACGGCGCGTTCAGGTACTCGTAGGCCTGGATGGCGGTGAAGCAGACGCCCAGGATCACCGTCAGCGTCAGGCCGCGTACCGCGTCGCGCTTGTTGCCCTCGAGGATCGCATGATGCGCCCAGGTCACCGTGGTGCCCGACAGCAGCAGGATCAGCGTGTTCATGAAGGGCAGGTCGAACGGCGCGATGACGCTGATGCCCTTGGGCGGCCAGATGCCGCCGACCGCCTCGGTGCGCACCGGCATCTCGGGCGAGTTGGGGAACAGCGAAGCGTCGAAGAAGGCCCAGAAGAAGGCGGCGAAGAACAGCACTTCCGAGGCGATGAACAGGATCATGCCGTAGCGCAGGCCGAGCTGGACCACCGCCGTGTGGTACTTGCGCGACTCGACGATGACGTCGCTCCACCACCAGAACATCACGGCCAGGATCAGCGCCAGGCCGGGCGCGATGACCCACCACTGCACCGCCTTGACGACGTTGGCGACGCCGGTGCCCAGCATCTCGGGATGCATGCCGAGCCCCGCCCCCAGCGCCAGCAGGAGCGCACCCAGCGCGCCCAGCGCCGGCCACGGGCTGGGATCGACCAGATGATAGGGATGCTTGGGAGTGCCGTCGGCCATGATCATCCACCCTTTCCAGTGGCGTCGGCAGGAACGCTGCCGAGCAAGGTCTTCGCCCGCTCCGTCTTGGCCTCGAAAAAGGTGTACGAGAGCGTGATGGTGCGGACGTTGTCGTAGCGCCGATCCTTGTCCATCTCGGGATCGACGAAGAACACCACGGGCATGTCCATCGACTGCCCGGGCAGCAGCAACTGCTCGGTGAAGCAGAAGCATTGCAGCTTGTTGAACCACGGCCCGGCATGCTCGGGCGTGACGTTGTAGGTCGAGGTGCCGACGATCGGCCGCTGCGAGACGTTGGTCACGCGGTAGTGGACCAGCTTCTCCTCGCCCAGCTTGACCTTGACCTCGCGCTCGAGCGGCGTGAAACGCCACGGCAGGTTGGCGTCGACGTTGGAATCGAAGCGCACGTTGACGGTGCGCGACAGCACGGGACGCCCCTCTCCCTGGGCGCCTTGCTCCACCGCGATCTTGGGCGTGCCGCCAAAGCCGGTGGCGCGACAGAACATGTCGTAGAGCGGCGAGGCGGCGTAGGCGAGCGCCAGCATGCCGCCGACCGTCGCGGCGAGCGTCCAGGCGAGCCGGGCGTTCTTGTCGCCACTCATGATTGGGGCCCCATGCGCACGATGGTGAGCACGAAGAAGACGACGACCAGCACGACCAGGAAGCCGGCCACGACCAGGTTCTTGCCGCGCTGGCGGCGGTGGATATCGGTATCGCCGGGGCGGTTGTCGGCCATCACGCTCATCCGGCCAATATCCGGGACAGCAGCTGGTCGACCGGCAAGGCGGCGAACAGCGCGGCGAGATAGATCAGCGAGAAGCGGAACATGCGGCGCGCCGGACCGTGGCCGGTCGCGTCGTCGGCCGCGCGCCACACCGTCACGGCATGGCCGATGAAGGCCAGGCTCAGCAGCAGGGCGACGGCGCCGTACAGCCAGCCGACCGCGCCCATCAGGGTCGGCACCAGCGCCACCGGCAGCAGCACGAAGGTGTAGATCAGCATCTGCCGCTTGGTCTCGCGCGGCCCCGCCACCACCGGCAGCATGGGCACGCCGGCGCGGCGATAGTCGTCGCTGCGATAGAGCGCCAGCGCCCAGAAGTGCGGCGGCGTCCACAGGAAGACCAGGCCGAACAGGGCGATCGAGATCAGCGAAACGTCGCCGGCGACGGCGGCCCAGCCGATCATGGGCGGGAAGGCGCCGGCGGCGCCGCCGATCACGATGTTCTGCGGCGTGCGGCGCTTCAGCCAGATCGTGTAGATGAAGACGTAGAACAGGATCGCGGCCGCGAGCAGCGCGGCCGCAGCGAAGTTGGTCGACACCGCCATCAGCAGGACGGAGAAGATCGACAGCAGCACGCCCAGCCCCAGCGCGTCGTCCGGCGCCACCCGGCCGGCCGGCAGCGGCCGGTTGGCGGTGCGCGCCATCAGGGCGTCGAGGTCGCGCTCGTACCACATGTTGATGCAGCCGGCGGCGCCCGAGCCGAGCGCGATCGCCAGCACGGCGAGCGCGGCGGTGAAGGGATGCAGATGGCCCGGCGCGATCATCACGCCGACCAGTCCGGTGAAGACGACCAGAGACATGACCCGGGGCTTCAGCAGGTCGACATAGTCGCGCACGCGCGTCGGCGGCGCGCTGTCGAATGCTCTCAGGGTCTGTGCCGTGTCGCTCATTGCTCAATCAAGGCGAAGGCGCCACCTGTTTGCCTATAAGCGGCGCCTTCGCTCCTATCTCAGTGGTGCGCCGTCGGGGAGATGTGCGGCAGTTCCTCGAAGGTGTGGAACGGCGGCGGCGAAGCCACGGTCCATTCCAAGGTCGTGGCGCCGTCGCCCCAGTAGTTGGCGCCGACCTTCCTGCCGGCCAGCATTCCGCCGAACACGACGAAGATCAGCCAGAAGATGGTCGAGCCGAAGGAGATGAAGGCGCCGACCGAGGAGATGTAGTTCCAGTGCGACATCGCGTCGGGATAGTCGACGTAGTGGCGCGGCATGCCGGCGAGGCCGCTGAAGTGCATCGGGAAGAACGTCAGGTTCACGCCGATGAAGGTCGTCCAGAAGTGGATCTGGGCGGCCCACTCCGGATACTGCCGGCCGGTCATCTTGCCGAACCAGTAGTAGAAGCCGGCGAACATGCCGAACACCGCGCCGAGCGACAGCACGTAGTGGAAGTGCGCGATCACGTAGTAGGTGTTGTGCAGCGAGTAGTCGACGCCGGCATTGGCCAGCACCACGCCCGTGACGCCGCCCACGGTGAACAGGAAGATGAAGCCGATCGCCCACAGCATCGGCACTTCGAGGCGGATCGAGCCGCCCCACATCGTGGCGATCCAGGAGAAGATCTTCACGCCCGTCGGCACCGCGATCACCATCGTCGCGGCGACGAAGTACGCTCGGGTATCGACGTCCATGCCGACCGTGAACATGTGGTGCGCCCACACGACGAAGCCGACGACGCCGATCGCCACCATCGCGTAGGCCATGCCCAGGTAGCCGAAGATCGGCTTCTTGGAGAAGGTCGAGATGATGTGGCTGACGATGCCGAAGGCCGGCAGGATCATGATGTACACCTCGGGATGGCCGAAGAACCAGAAGAGGTGCAGGAAGAGTGTCGGGTCGCCGCCGCCCTCGGGCTTGAAGAACGAGGTGCCGAAGTTGCGGTCGGTCAGCAGCATGGTGATGGCGCCGGCCAGGACCGGCAGCGCCAGCAGCAGCAGGAACGCCGTCACCAGGATCGACCAGGCGAACAGCGGCATGCGGTGGAGCGTCATGCCCGGCGCCCGCATGTTGAAGATCGTGGTGATGAAGTTGATGGCGCCCAGGATCGACGATGCGCCGGCGATGTGCAGCGAGAAGATCGCGAGATCCATGCCCGCGCCCTGGCTGATCGTCAGCGGCGGATAGATCGTCCAGCCGGTGCCGACGCCGCCGCCGATCACGGCCGAGGCGAGCAGCAGGATGAAAGCCGGCGGCAGCAGCCAGAAGCTGATGTTGTTCATGCGCGGGAAGGCCATGTCGGGCGCGCCGATCATCAGCGGCACGAACCAGTTGCCGAACCCGCCGATCAACGCCGGCATGACGACGAAGAACACCATGATCAGGCCGTGCGCCGTGACGACGGTGTTCCACAGATGGCCGTTCGGCGTGCCGTCCGGACCGTTGAAGTACTGCACGCCCGGCTGCATCAGCTCGAGACGCATGACCACCGAGAAGGTGGCGCCGATCAGGGCGGCGAAGATCGCGAACACAAGGTACATCGTGCCGATGTCCTTGTGGTTGGTGCTGTAGAGCCAGCGCTTGATGCCCGTCGGGTGATGGTCGTCGTGCCCGTGGGCGTGATCGTGGTGGGCGGCGCCGTGCGCGGTGGCCATTCTAATTCTCCTGCGGCGATGCGCTTAGCGGTTGGCGGGAGTGGCGGAAGCGAAGTCGGTCGCGGGCAACAGGCCCGCTGCCTTCTTCTTCTGCTCCACCCATTTGTCGAAGACGTCCTTCGAGACCACGCGCACCGCGATCGGCATATAGCTGTGATTGTCGCCACAGATCTGCGAGCACTGGCCGAAGTAGAAGCCCTCCTCCTTGACGTTGATCCAGCCCTCGTTGAGGCGGCCGGGAATCACCGTCTTCTTGATGCCGAAGCCGGGAACCGTCCAGCCGTGCATCGAGTTGCCGACGGCGGTGCCGATGATGCGGACGGTGGTGCCCTTGGGGATCACCATCTCCTCATCGACCGCCATCAGGCGCGGCATCTGCGGCTTCTGCTTGATGCGGTCGGCCTCGGGCAGGATGCGGCTCTCGACCGTGAAGTCACCCTGGTCGGGGTAGTTGTAGGTCCAGTACCACTGGTTGCCGGTCACCTTGATGGTGAAGGCGGGGTCGACGGCCTTGTCACTGTAGTAGAGCAGGCGGAACGACGGGATGGCGATGACCACCAGGATGAGGATGGGCACGACCGTCCAGGCGATCTCGAGCACCGTGTTGTGGGTCGTCGTCGTCGCCGTAGCGTTGCGCGAGGCGTGGAAGCGCCACACCGCATAGATCAGCAAGGCCAGCACGAAGATGCAGATCAGCGTGATGATGACCAGCAGCAGGCCGTTCAGCGATTCGACCTTTTCCATCACCGGCGTGAAGGCCGGCGGGAAGTTCGTCTGCCAGTCGTGCGGCACGCCGACGATCGGCTGCGCGAGCGCGCTGCCCGCGAACCCAAGCGCGGCGCTCACCACCATCCCGAGAATGCCCAAAACGCGCTTGCCGTTCATGCAATCGTCCCTTCAGCAGGCCGCTCTCTTCTGGAGGGTTCCGACCCGCAAAATCCCCCGCATTTCAAAGCGGTTAGTACCAGATATAGGCCTGTGACGTAACGGGTTTTCGGCCTTAATCGGTATGTGGCGGCCGGTCGCACTCGTTAATGAAACACGCTGGAAAGGGCCTCGCCGTAGCCCGCCTCGTGCACGGTACGGGCGAATGACGGCGTGCTCGTCCGACGCCGGAAGCCGCCGTCCTTCTGATGGACGAAGAGCTCAGTGCCGGTCGCATCCTCGATGGAAGTCACGATGAACGAACCGAGCAGGTGGCCGACACGGACCAGCAGATCGACAGATTGACGCGGCACGCCGGCAATCGCCTGCGGCTCTCCCGCGGCGAGGATGCCGCGTGCTCCCGCCGACAATGATTTGGCGAGCGCCGGTGTGTCGGACGGCTGCAGCGCATCGACGACCAGCAGATCCGGCCGCAGCTGCAGGCCGGCCGCCAGCAGCGCGCCCAAGGAGGCCTGCGGCGAGACGGTCAGCTCGACCTTCGCCGGCGACGCCCAGCGAAATTCGCGGTGCGACGCCACCGTGACGACCCGCGCCTCCCCAAGATCGCGCGCCAGAGCCGCCAGCAGGACGGTCTTGCCCGCTTTCTCGGGCCCGACCACCAGCACGTTCAGCCGGCTGCGCACGGCGAGGCGCAACAGGTCGGCCATCCGCCGGTCGAGCCGCCGGGCCGCGATCAGCCGTTCGAGGGTCGCCTCCGCGGGCGCGCTACGCCGCAGCGCCAGGACGGGACCCGCGGGCGCCGCCGGTGGAAACAGGACGACGCCCTCGCTGCCGTCGCGCAGATTGATCGCGACCGCCGGCGCCTCGCCCGGCCGGGCGAGGCGGCCCACGATCTCCGCCAGATGGGCGCGGTCGCGAAACCTTTCCGGCGACGGTTCGATGACACCTTCGCGCTCGACATAGACGGCGTCCGGCCCGTTCACGAACACCGCGCGGATCGAGCGATCGGCCCACAAACGCTCGATCGGTCCGAGGCCACAGAGCTCGCCGAGAGCGAGTCGCGCCAGTCGATCGCGCTCTTGGGATGGTGCGTCGTCGAGCACCGAGGCGATGGCGTCCATCACTACTGTGCGCGGCAGGCTGAACGGATCGCCGACCAGCCTGCCGCGGACCTTGGCCACGACGTCGGCCAGGTCGCGCGGCGTCATCGTCACCAGACGCGCCGGCGGTCCGGCGAACACGGCATCGCCGACCTGGGGTGGAGGCGCCGCGGCATCGGCGCCGGTCCACGATGGCGTCGCTGTCGAAGGTTCGCTGGCAAACTGCACGAGCGGACCCTCAGTTGGCGACCGGTGCTGCCGTTGCGCGAGCAGCTCCGCAACCAGGCGACGTAGCTCGTAACTCGTGAGCGTCACGCCACGCGTGCGGAAGGTGTTGCGCACGATCTCGCCGATGACGTAGGCGATTTCCGCCGGCGAGCGGCCGCCGTCGAAGGCCGCCGCCACCCTGCCCGTCATGCCGGCCGCAAAGGCGCGCCAGGTCTCTTGCATGAGGCGTGCGCGCCCGGCATCGTCACGCCGTTCGCGCACGAGGTTCGGGGCGGCCAGGCCCTCATCGAGCCGCTCACCGCCGTCCATGGCGGTCATCTGACAATCCGATAGATCAATGACTTCCCACTATTCCTGCACTCTAAGCGCCGGTTTCGCGGAAACTCCACGGGAAACGATGCACACCCCTCCGACCGCCCGATTGACGCCCGACGTTGATGCTTGTCTTTCCGGGACCGGCCAGTATGGTCGCGCGCCGACCCTATCGGCGTGGTGAGAGTGAGGGTCCCATGATGCGTCTGGCACTACTGACGCCGTTATTCGTCGCCATCTCTTTAATGTTCGCAGGAGCGACCGCCGCCATGGACAAGGAAAACACGCTCTATATCGATCTCAAGGATGGCCGCGTGGTCATCGAGATGCGCCCCGATCTCGCCCCCAATCACGTGGCGCAGATCAAGAAGCTCGCGCGCGAGGGCAAGTATGACGGCGTCGTGTTCCATCGCGTGATCGACGGCTTCATGGCGCAGACCGGCGATCCGACCGGCACCGGCTCGGGCGGCATGGGCGAGACGCTGGGGTCCGAGTTCTCCAAGGAGCCGCATGCGCGCGGCTCCGTGTCGATGGCCCGCACCAGCGATCCCAACAGCGCGCGCAGCCAGTTCTTCATCGTGTTCAAGGATTCGAACTTCCTCGACGGCCAGTACACCGTGTGGGGCAAGGTCACCAAGGGCATGGAGTTCGTCGACAAGATCAAGAAGGGCCAGGGCCAGTCGGGCTCGGTCCCGGCGCCGCAGGACAAGATGATCAAGGTCCAGGTCGCGGCCGACGCGAAGGACTAGGCTGGGGGCGCGCCACTCCAGTGGCGCGATCTTCGCTGGGGCTCGAAAAGACGCGCGACTGGAGTCGCGCGCCCCCAGCGCAGCTCTATTCCTTCGTCACCGTATGGAAGGTCTTGGAGATGATCTGCCAACGACCGTCCACCTTCAGCAGCGTCAGATAATCCGTGAAATAGCGCGGCGGCAGCTGGCATTCGACCTTGGCGATCGCCGTGGTCGGGCCGGAGAAATCGATCGACACGATGCGATCGGCGCGCGCGCTGCCCTTGGCCTTGCCGGACGGACGGCCTTCCACCATCTTGAACCAGTCGCCGCGCGGCCAGTCGGTGGCCTTGCCGTCGCCGCCCGCGGCGTAGAGATGCGAGGCGGGATGGAACGCCTCGCCCAGTTTCTTGGTGTCGCCTTCGTACAGGCCGTCGAAATAGACCTGCAGCATCTTCTCGACGGCCGAGACTTCCGAGCTCATTCCTTGTCCTCCGTGTTCAGATCGCCCCGTTCGGGCTGACCAGGATCTTGCCGTTGCGGCCGCCTTTGTCGGCGTGCGCCAAAGCGTCCTTGATATTCTCGATCGGGTAGACCGTGTCCACCGGCGCGGAAAGCTTGCCGGCCATGACCTGCCCACCAAGATCGGCGTAGATCGCCCGGATCTCTTCGGAAGTGCGCCGCGCCAGGAAGCGGCCCAGCATGAAGCCGGTGAGCCGTATGCCGCGATAGATGAAGTTGTTGCGCGTGACCTTGGGATCCTCGCCGCTCATCGAGCCGTAATGGACCAGGGTGCCATCCGTCGCGAGGCAGTCGGCCAGTCGGCCGGTGGCCGCGCCGCCGATCGCCTCGACGCCCAGCATGATCTTGGCGTCGCCGGTCTCCTCGGCGACGTGTCGCGCCAGGTCGCTGCTGTCGGCGATCACCTTGTCGGCGCCGAGCGCCTGCAGCTCGCCGGCCAGGTCGGCGCGGCGCACGACATTGACCGTGCGCAGGCCGCGCTGCCTGGCCAGCACGATCAGCAGCCGGCCCACCGCGGAGTTGGCGACGTTCTGGATCACCCAGTCGCCGGGCTTGAGGTCGACGAAGTCCGACAGCATCAGCAGCGCAGTCGGCGGGTTGATGCGCACCATCGCAGCCTGTCTGAGGTCGATGCCGGCCGGCAGCGGGATCGCATCGTCGCCCTTGACCTTGCGGCGCTGCGCCCAGTTCTCGCGCTGCAGGTTGATGACCAGGTCACCCTTCCTGACGTGCTTCACCGCCGAGCCGACGGCGATGACACGGCCGACACACTCGGCGCCCGGCGTCGCCGGCAGCGGCGGCTTCAGCCGGTAGCTGCCGCGGCAGAACCACATGTCGGCGGGATTGATGGGGAAGGCCAGTACGTCGAACACGACTTCGTCGGCGGCCGGTTCGCCGACATCGGCCACGTCGGCGCAGCGCGCGACGTCCCAGGGCGTTCCATAGCGGTCGATCTGGACCTGCTTCATCCTTCTCCCTCCTCTTACTGGAGCGCGGACCTCCAGGTCCGCTCATGCTCATTGCCGGGAGCGCGCCACTCCAGTGGCGCGTCTTCGGTGTTGCAACCACTCCATGAGCGGCACTGGAGTGCCGCGCTCCCGGCAATGAGCCGCTTTGTTGGCCCGTCGATTGCTTATATTGTGATTCGACAGGGGGTGAAATGCCGGATGGCGGCCAAGGCATTCGATGAAATGAATTCAGGCGCGGCGGACGCCGTCCGTGCGCCCTATCGCGCCGTTGCCAACTGGCTGGCGCAGACCTCGCCCGAGAAGGTCGCGGCGACGCGGCATGAGGTCGATGTCTTCTATCGCCGGCACGGCATCACCTTCGGCGCCTACGGCGCCGTCGACGGTGCCGAGACGACGATCCCCTTCGACATCATCCCGCGCGTCATCGCCTGGGACGAATGGGAGTATCTGCACAAGGGCCTGGTGCAGCGCGTGCGCGCGCTCAACGCCTTCCTGGCCGACGCCTACAAGGCACGCGAGATCTGCCGCGCCGGCATCATCCCCGAGCAGCAGGTGCTGATGAACGCCGAGTTCGTCGCCATGGCGCAGGGGCTGGAACTGCCGGGCGGCGTGCACGCCCACATCGCCGGCATCGACCTGGTGCGCGTCGGCGAGAAGGACTTCTACGTCCTCGAGGACAATGTGCGCACGCCGTCGGGCGTGTCCTACGTCCTCGAGAACCGCGAAGTGATGATGCGGCTCGCGCCCGAGCTGTTCTCGGCCATGCGCGTGTTGCCGGTCGCCGACTATAGCGAGGAGTTGCTGGCGACGCTGCGCTCCGTCTCGTTCAGCGACGATGCCGAGCCCAACGTCGTGCTGCTGACGCCGGGCCACTACAACAGCGCCTACTTCGAGCATGCGTTCCTGGCCGACGAGATGGGCATCGAGTTGGTCAAGGGCTCCGACCTGTTCGTCGACGAGGGCCGTGTCTACATGCGCACGCCGCGCGGGCCGCAGCGCGTCGACGTGATCTACCGCCGCGTCGACGACGCCTTCCTCGATCCGCTGGCGATGCGGCCCGACTCCTTCCTCGGCGTCGCCGGCCTGCTGGGCGCGCTGCGCGCCGGCCGCGTCAACATCGTCAATGCGCTGGGCAACGGCGTGGCCGACGACAAGTCGACCTACACCTACGTGCCCGAGATGGTGCGCTTCTATCTCGGCGAGGAGCCGATCCTGAACAACGTGCCGACCTGGCGTTGCGACCGCGCCGACGATTTCAAGTACGTGCTGGAGCGCCTGCCCGAGCTGGTCGTGAAGGAGATCCACGGCTCGGGCGGCAAGGGCATGCTGGTCGGCCCGACCTCGAGCCAGGCCGAGATCGAGGAGTTCACCGCGCTCTTGAAGGCGCGGCCGGACAACTACATCGCCCAGCCGACATTGGCGCTCTCGACCTGCCCGACCTTCGTCGGCCAGGGCGTGGCGCCCCGCCATGTCGATCTCCGCCCCTTCGTGCTGTCGGGCCGCAAGACCACCATCATTCCCGGCGGGCTGACGCGCGTGGCGCTGAAGGAGGGTTCGCTGGTCGTCAATTCGAGCCAGGGCGGCGGCACCAAGGACACCTGGGTCCTGGCGCCCGGTGCGGCGTCAGGCAACTAGTTCCATGCTGAGCAGCACCGCCAAGAACATCTACTGGATGGGCCGCTACCTGCAGCGCGCCAAGTCGACGGCGCGGCTGATCGAGGCGACGCAGCGCATGGCCCTGCAGTCGCGCGGCGAGGAAGCGGCCGGCGTGGCGCTGATCTTCGGCATGGAGGACGAGTTCCGCCAGCGCCAGCAGCAGTCGAGCGGCCGGCTGCCCAACCTCATCGACTTCCTGGTGATCGACGAGAACAACCCCTCCTCGCTGGTGAGCTCGATCGGCGCGGCGCGGCGCAACGCCCGCGAGGAGCGCAACAACATCACGGTCGACGTCTGGGAGAGCCTGAACGGCCTGTGGCTGGAGCTGAGCGAGCGCCTGCGCGGCAACCGCGCCCTGCTCGACCGCGGCGCCTTCATCGAATCAGTGAAGAAGCAGGCGGTCATGATCTTCGGCGCGGCGCAAGTGACCCTGCTGCGCGACGAGGCCTACAACTTCCTGCAGCTTGGCGCCTTCCTGGAGCGCGCCGACAACACCGCCCGCATCCTCGACGTGAAGTTCCATGTGTTGCGGCCGGACGGCAGCCCGCATGCCCAGGAGCTCGACTACTTCGCCTGGTCCGAGGTGCTGGCCTGCATCGGCGCGGTGCGCACCTACCGGCGCATCTATCGCAGCGCGCTCGATCCCATGAAGGTCGCCGAGCTGATGATGCTGCGCCGCGACGTGCCGCGCTCGGTGCATCACTGCCTGTGGATGGTCGATCAGAGCATGCGCGAGCTGGCCGAAGCCTACGGCACGCACGGCGAGGCCGACCGCCTGGCGGGCGAACTGCACGCCCGCCTGCGCTATGCCCGCATCGACCGGGTGTTCGACGCCGGCCTCAAGAAGTTTTTAGGCGGCGTGCGCGGCGATATCGCCACCCTGTCCGATGAAATCGGCCGCCAGTTCCTGCTGGACTGACCACCCATGCGCCTCTCCGTCCACCACGCCACGCACTTCGAATTCGACCAGCCCTCGGGTCATTCGATCCACGACGTACGCTTGACGCCCAAGCCCGCGACCGGCCAGCGCGTGATCTCCTGGCGCATCGACGGCCCGGGCAAGCGATCGGAATGGCTCGACGGCCATGGCAACCAGGTCACGACCTTCTCGGTGGCGCATCAGCACGACCGGGTCGAGATCGTGGTCCAGGGCATCTACGAGTACATCGGCGGCGACCAGTGGCTGCGCTACGCCGAGACGCCGACCCTGCCGGCGCCGTTCTGGCTGCGCAACACGGGCCTGGCGCGCCACGATGGGAGCTTCGAACCTTTCATCGACGGTCTCACCGAACGTGCTGCCGAACCCGCCAAGCGCGTCGAGGTCCTGCATGAGCTCATGAAGCGCGTCTGCCAGCGCATCGTCTACAAGACCGGGGTCTCGACCGTGGACACCACCGCCGTCGACGCGCTGGCGCGCGGCGCCGGCGTGGCGCAGGACCAGGCGCATGTCTTCATCGCCGCCTGCCGCCGCCTCGGCGTGCCGGCGCGCTACGTCAGCGGCTACCTGCGCAACGACGACCCCGAGCTGCATGTCGGCCGCACCAGCCACTCCTGGGCCGAGGCCTGGGTGCCGGGTCTCGAATGGGTGGGCTTCGATCCCGCCAACGACATGAGCCCGCGCGGCGACAGCCTGCGGGTCGCCGTCGGCCTCGACTATCGTGACGCCGCGCCGGTGAGCGGCCGGCGCGTCGGCTTCGGCGATGCCAAGATGACGGTCGAAGCGGCGATCAGATTGATCGACTAGGTCGGTTTCGGGTGTCGAAGGCCTAGCGGGAATACGGCACGAACCTACCAGAAATAGCGGGAATAGCGGCTTGTTTGCTTGCGGAACCAGAGGCCCGCCAGTACTTTCCGCCCGCTTTTTCAACGCCTGAAAGGAGGCGCCGCCGTCATGGCCTTCATTGCCGACCGTCTGAGCCGCATCAAGCCCTCTCCCACGAACGCCGCGCAGGGCAAGTTCCTGGAGATGAAAGCGGCGGGCAAAGACGTGATCGGCCTGGCCGCCGGCGAGCCCGACTTCCCGACGCCCGACCACATCAAGGAAGCGGCGATCAAGGCGATCCACTCGAACGACACCAAGTACACCGCCGTCCCGGGCACGCCGGCGCTGCGCCAGGCGATCTGCGCCAAGATGAAGCGCGACCACGGCCTCGACTACAAGCCGTCGCAGACCGTCGTCACCTCGGGCGGCAAGCAGATCATCTTCAACGCCATGCTCGCCACCCTGAACCCGGGCGACGAGGTCATTATTCCGGCACCCTACTGGGTGTCGTATCCCGAGATGGTGCTGTTCGGCGACGGCACGCCCGTCATCGTGCAGTGTCCCGAGTCGTCGGGCTTCAAGCTGCGCCCCGAGGATCTCGAGCGCGCCATCACGCCCAAGACCAAGTGGCTGATCCTGAACTCGCCCAGCAACCCGACCGGTGCCGCCTACACCCGCGCCGACCTGAGGGCGCTGTGCGACGTGCTGCTGCGTCACCCGCAGGTCCATGTCCTGACCGACGACATGTACGAGAAGCTGGTCTACGACGACTTCGTGTTCGCCACCCCGGCCGAGGTCGAGCCCAAGCTCTACGACCGCACGCTCACCATGAACGGGGTGTCCAAGGCCTACAACATGACGGGCTGGCGCATCGGCTATGCCGCCGGTCCGCAGAAGCTGATCGACGCCATGATCACCGTCCAGTCGCAGAGCACGTCGAACGCCAGCTCGATCAGCCAGGCAGCCTCGGTGGCGGCGCTGAACGGCCCGACCGACTTCATCCCGAAGAACGTCGCCGTCTTCAAGCAGCGCCGCGACCTCATCGTCTCGATGCTGAACCAGGCCAAGGGGCTCAAGTGCCCGCGGCCGGAAGGCGCGTTCTACGTCTATCCTTCGTGCGCCGGCGCGATCGGCAAGAAGACGCCGGACGGCAAGGTGATCGAGAACGACACCGACTTCGTGAACTACCTGCTCGAAGCCGAGGGCCTGTCGGTCGTGCAGGGCTCGGCCTTCGGCCAGGGCCCGGCCTTCCGTATCTCCTACGCCACGGCGACCGATCTGCTGGAAGAAGCCGGCCGTCGTATCCAGCGGGCCTGCGGGTCGCTGTCGTAACTCACTAACTGGATCTGGAAAACAGGGCGCCTTGGAGGCGCCCTACGTCCATTTAGTCGACGCCATTACCTCTCAGTGATGTTCGGTCGGCGGCGAATTTGGGATTCAACCACTTGATCCTTCTGGTTCATTCATTGTCTTCGCGTCGCGGTCGGGATCGAGATCAGGATATTGACGG
>JAIEOV010000148.1 GCA_019750135.1 Reyranella sp.
GGTGCGCGGCGCCATCGAGGCCCTGGCCGCGGCGGCTGCGGCACGCCGCGCCGCGCGCGAGCCGCAAGGCTGCCGCACCCTGCTCGGCGCGCTCGAGGCCGTGGTCGGCGAAGGCGAGCAGGCGGCCCTGACGGCCGACCACGTCGCCCTGGTCCGCACGGACGTGCGCTTCCACGGCCTCGTCGCCGAGCTCTCGGGCAATCGCGTGGTCTGCGACATCGTCGGCCAGCAATGGGCGCACATCCGGCGCGGCATCGCCGTCGCGCTCGAGGACCCGGCATTCCATCGCCGCTGCTGGGCCGAGCACGCCGCCATGCTGGCCGCCATCCAGGCCGGCGACGCCGATGCGGCGGCGGCGGTCGCCGCGCACCATTGCGAGGTGGCCGGCCGCGAGGTGTGGGAGCGGCTCGCGAGCGCCGCCGAGCGCGCCGCGGCCTGAGACCATTCAACCGGGAGGAACGACATGCTGTTCGACGCGGATCAGGCGCGGCAATACAGGGAGCAGGGCTGGGTGCTGCGGGCGGGGCTGCTGGCGCCCGACGAGGTCGGCGCGCTGCGCGCCGAGGTCCCCGGCATCCTGGCGCAGGAGCGCCCGGAGAACCTGCGCGAGAAGAACGGCCGCGCGGTGCGCAGCGCGCTGTCCTGCCATCTCTACAACGAAGCGTTCCGGCGCCTGATCCGCCATCCGCGCCTGCTCGAGCCGGCGCAGCAGCTGCTGGGCGGACCGGTCTACGTGCACCAGTTCAAGATCAACCCGAAGGCCGCGCACGACGGCGAGATCTGGCACTGGCACCAGGATTTCCGCAATTGGCACGTCGACGACGGCATGCCCGAGCCGCAGGTGATGAACGCGGTGATCTTCCTCGACGACGTCAACGAGTTCAACGGCCCGATGATGTTCATCCCCGGCACGCACAAGCTCGGCCTGATCCAGTCGACGGTCGAGCCGGAGCAGCCGTCGGCGGCGTATGGCCGGCTGGCGCCCGACGCCGCGCGCGCCTACGAGGACGCCCGCGTCGACGCCTGGGTCGACAAGCACGGGCTGGCGGCGCCGAAGGGCCCGGCGGGCTCGGTGCTGTTCTTCGATCCGTGCATCGTCCATGCCTCGGGGCCGAACCTGTCGCCGTGGAGCCGCAACCTCGCCCTCGTCACCTACAACCGGGTGAGCAACGCGATCCGTCGGCCGACCCGGGCCGCGTTCGTCGCGCTGCAGGACTTCACGCCGCTCGCGCCGCTCGACGACGACTGCCTGCGCACGCTGCCGCGCTCGACCGCGGCCGCGTGACCGCCCCCATCCAAGCAAGAGCATCCAAGCAACAAAGGGAGAGAAACACGTGCAGAGCCCATTGGAGATCGTCCGCCGCCATCCGCTGATCGGCGCCGAGGTCCGCGGCGTCGACCTCGCGCGGCCGGTCGACGACGCGACGGTCGCCGCTATCAACCGGGCCTGGCTCGAGAACATGGTCCTCGTGTTCCCGGACCAGGCGATCAGCGACGAGCAGCAGATCGCCTTCGCGCGCCGCTTCGGCGAGCTCGAGATCCATCCGGCCAAGGACCACCGCTCGAGCCGGCATCCCGAGATTTTCCGGGTCTCGAATGTCGACGAGGGCGGCAAGATCGTGAACCCCGAGAGCGAGGCCTGGAGCTACATCAACGTCACCTGGCTGTGGCACGCCGACAGCTCGTTCCGGCAGACCCCGAGCAAGGGCTCGATCCTGCACGGCATCGAGGTCGCGCCCGAAGGCGGCGAGACCCTGTTCTGCAACCTCTATGCCGTCTACGAGGCGCTGCCCGAGGCGATGCGGCGCCGGGTCGGCGCCCTGCACGCGCTGCACAGCCACGACACGGTGCTGGAGAAGCACAAGAAGCTGACCGACCCCGGCCGCTTCGACAAGTACGATGCGCGCCATCCGCTGGTCTGCCGCCATCCGGTGACCCAGCGCCCGTTCCTGTTCCTGAGCCCGCACACCATGGCCGGGATCGAGGGCCTGTCGCCGGCCGACAGCGCCGCGCTGATCGAGGAACTCGTGACGTTCGCGACCCAGGAGCGCTTCGTCTACCGCCACACCTGGCGCAAGGACGACGTGATCATGTGGGACAACCGCTGCACCATGCACGCGGTCACCGCCTTCGACAACGCCCGCTTCCGCCGCATCATGCATCGCACGACGCTGGCCGGAGAGACCCCGGTGCTCGCCGCGTGATCGGAACAGTGTCCGAACGCGCGCCGTTCTAGGCTGCCTGGTCCGTCGCCGTGCAGAAGAGGGCGAGCTTGTTGCCCAGCGGATCGCGCAGATAGCCGACGAAGAAATTCCTGCTGTACTGGGCGCGGAAGCCCGGCGCGCCATCGTCGGTGCCGCCGGCGGCAACGCCGGCGCTGTGCAGGGCGCGGACCTGGGCCTGACTCGGCACACGAAAGGCCATCATCGAGCCGTTGCCGACCGTGGCCTGCCGCCCATCGTAAGGCTTCCTCACATAAAGCGCAGGGGGACCGTCGGCGCGACCGAGACTGCCGGTGAGCGTGTAGGCCACCCCGTCCTCATGCTCGGCCTTCTCATAGCCGAGCGGCCCAAGGACCGCCGTATAGAAGCGCTCCGAGCGCCGAATGTCGTTCGCGCCGATCGTCAGGTAGCTCAGCATCTAGAGCCAGTTGCCTAGAGCCAGTTAACGGGGCCGAGGAAGTCCCGCTTGCCGACCGGTACGCCGCGATGACGGAGGATGTCGTAGGCCGTCGTCACGAAGAAGTAGAAATTCGGCAGGGCGAACTGCTGCAGGTAGTCCTTGCCCTTCAACTTCCGTTCGTTGCCGCCGGCGGTCCAGGCGATGATCTTGTCCTCCGCGCCATCGATTTGCGCGCGAGTGAGGGACTTGGCGAAGCCGAGTGCGGTTTCGACGCGGCTCTTGGCGGCGGCGAAGCTGGTGTCGTCGACCGCCGGCGTGGCGGGCGGGGTGACGCCGGCCAGCCGGCCGCCGGTGTTCATGCCGAAATCCGCCGACTGGCGAATCTGGCGGGCGAGGCAGAACATGTCCGGATACAAGCGATCCTGCAGCAGCGCCGATTCCTCGATCTTGTTGGCGGCGCAATGCGCCGCGGCCTTGTCGATGATGCCGGCCAGCGCGCCGAGCTGTTGGATGCAGGGCGTTACGGCTGCGTCGTACAGGGAGTAGGTCATCTGGATCGCGTCTCCGGTAAGGGCCAAGGGCGCAGACCATAGGCTGGGCCCCGTTCTCTTGCCAACAGTGCCGACGCGTGTCGCTCAGCCGTTGACCGACCGCATCACCGCCGCCCATTCGTCCAGGATGGGCAGGATCGTGTCCGCCTTTTCCGATGGCAGGCTGGTGGAGACGCGGTTGACGCCGGCGTCGCGGTAGCGCTTTGCCAGATCGGCGTTGAGCGACTGGCCGCCGATCGAGATGTCCATCTTGTCCGGGTCGCGGTCGGCTTCGGCGCACATCTGCCGGAACTGGGGAACCAGCTCGATCAGCGGCGTGGGGCTTCTTTCCGTCACCTGCGGCATCCAGCCGTCGCCGTAGCGGATGGCGCGCCGCGCCGAGTAGGGAAAGGCCCCGCCCACCAGGATCGGCGGGTAAGGCTTCTGCACGGGCTTTGGCCAGGCCATCATCGGATCGAAGTTCACGAACTCCCCGTGATATTCGGCCTTCGACCGGGTCCAGATCTCCTTCATGGCCTCGATGTTCTCCCGCGCGCGCTTGTGGCGCGTGGCGAAGGCGGTCCCGTGGTTCGCCATCTCGTCCTCGTTCCAGCCGTTCCCCACGCCGAAGACGAAGCGCCCGCCGGAGACCTGGTCGATCGAGGCGACCAGCTTGGCGGTCTGGATCGGGTCCCGCTGCGCGACGAGACAGACTCCGGTTCCGACCTTCAACGTCCTGGTCGCCATCGCCGCGGCGGTCAGCGTCACGAACGGGTCCATGACGTCGTAGTAGCGCTTGGGCAGCTCGCTCCCCAGGATGAAGCTCGACTTGCGCGATGCCGGGATGTGCGAATGCTCGGGCGCCCAGACGATATCGAAGCCGCGCTCCTCGAGCGCGACCGCGAGCTCGGCCGGGCCCATCGAATAGTCGGTGAAGAACATCGACGCGCCGAATTTCATGAGGCGATCCTCTTGCGTTTGCGGTGATCAGCGGGCGACGGGTTGCCAGCACTGCTTGCACGGACGCGCGACCCGGACTTTTTGCGCCGTTGAGGCCCGTATGGCACGCAATAAGTAGAACTTCAGTTGATTCTAGAAAACACCTGAGTTATATTAACCCTGTGCTCGCTTCCGGCGGCTCTGCTCTTTGCATTGTTCATCCGTACCCATCGCGTCCGGCCGCCGTCGGGCCGGCCTCTTCGGCCGGGCGGAAACCTGGTCTCGCCGGTACCCCAATGGGTGGTGGGGGCGACGTCGTAAACCACAACGAAAGGACTTCCGGAAATACCGATAATGCCGCAAAGCCCTCCCGCCTTCATACCGCAGACCGGCCGTAATACAGCGTCACGGCATGTTTCGCTTCGGCGAAGAACAGCCAGCGCTCCACGAAGATCCCGGAGAGACCGAGAAGTGCGGCGACGAACGCTGCGATCAAGGCTGGCCAACCC
This sequence comes from Reyranella sp., assembly GCA_019750135.1. Taxonomy (GTDB): domain Bacteria; phylum Pseudomonadota; class Alphaproteobacteria; order Reyranellales; family Reyranellaceae; genus Reyranella. Next base: position 4,601 of record JAIEOV010000148.1, read on the forward strand.
GATACGAGGAGAGGAACCAGCGACAACAGGAAGGCAAGGCCATAGCCCGCGACCAGCGCGATCCGCCTGAGCTTGATCGAATGCTTGCGGGCGATCGCGAAGCCCATTTCCTTCAGGAGGTAGTTCTGCGAGGTATGCGGCGCCTCGAACAGGCGAACCTCGCCCAGGTGACCCAGTCCCGTGGCGCTTCCCGCCGTAGCGGTTGGCGTTTCGCCGTCGATGAAGCGCCAGTAGCCGACCTTGGCGATGGCGGCCATCGCGACCGCGGCCACGGCAAGGGCGCTGATTCCCGGCTGGGGCCCGAACGGCTGGACGACCAGGGCGAGGCACAGGGTACCGCTCATCAAGGCCGCCAGAAGATAGTTCGGCAGCACCCAGCCATTGTGCCAGCGAGGGATCGGTTTCAGCGACCGGTAGATCATCGCCGTGCAGCAGACGGTGACGACGGCGCCCAACGCAGCGAGCACACCGGCCATCGCCGAGACCCTGCCGAGGAAGACCCACAGGAGTCCGAACGCAGCGGCGGGCAGGTAGGTCGCGATGGCGGCCACGCCCTCGCGCGACAGCCACGACGAGCGCCATTGCGACAAGGCCCGCCACGCGCGCTCGCGATGGCCAAGATGGAAGAGCGAGGCAAGGAGCCCGCCGGTGATCGCGGCCAGCGCCAGGGCGAGCGCGACGAAGCCGAACCTCCGGTCGTCCGGGAGGACATGGAGCGGCGCCAGGATGCCCAGGAGGGCCAGCAGGCCGTAGCCCGCGCCGGAGGCGGTCGAGAAGACGATGACGGATAAGGCGGGATGCACGGATTCTCCAATGAGCAGCGATCACCGGCTGAGCAGACGGTCCAGCCAACCGAGAAGGCCGCCCGGCGACGGAACCGCCGGCGCCAGCTGCTCCGGTGCGCCGGTGCAGCCGGCACTTTGCTGCCGGGGGCGCGGCGGCAGGTATTTGTTGGTCGGCGCGTAACCCATTTCCGGCATCAGGTCGTAGCCGCCGCGCTCGGCCACCAGCCGGGAGACGTCCGACGTCGGATCGCCCAGGTCGCCGAAATGGCGCGCCGAGGCGGGGCAGGTGCTGACGCAGGCCGGCACGCGTTCCTCCGGCGCAAAGGTCTCGTTGTAGATGCGGTCGATGCAGAGCGTGCACTTCTTCATGACGCCGGCGTCCTGGTCGAACTCGCGCGCGCCGTACGGACAGGCCCATGAGCAGAGCTTGCAGCCGATGCAGAGATCCTCGTCGACCAGCACGATGCCGTCCTCCGCGCGCTTGAACGACGCGCCGGTCGGGCAGACGGTGACGCAGGCAGGCTCGGCGCAGTGCAGGCAGGAGCGCGGGAAGTGGACGGTCCGGCCCTCCGCGCCTTCGCCGACCTCGTACGTATGCACGCGGTTGAACCAGACTCCGTCGGGCTCGGCGCCATAGGGCAGGAGATCGGTCAGCGGTGCGGACACGCCGCCCGAATTCCATTCCTTGCAGTTCACGGCGCAGGCGTGACAGCCGACGCAGATGTCGAGGTCGACGACGAGGCCCAGTCGCCTGGGCGATGGCTGTGCGGGCAGGCTAGTCATTCTTCACCTTCGCCGTCCTGAAGGAAGCGCCGAACTTCAGGACCTTGGGACGTTCGGGCATGTGGGGCGGCGTCGGCAACGGCGCGAACTGCGGCTCGCTCACCTGTTCCTGGCCGTCGTTGGCGTCCGCGACCTTCTCGAGGCGGACGCGCAGGTCGTACCACGCCGCCTGGCCGGTCACGGGATCCGAATTGAAGTAGCGATAGCCGCCGGGTCGTTCGGGCAGCAGCTCGGAGATGACGTGGTTCAGCAGGAAGCCGTGCCTTGCTTCCTTGGCGTCGGGCGCGAGGTTCCAGGCGCCGGCGCGCTTGCCGATGGCGTTCCACGTCCACACCGTGTTCGGGTTGACGCCGTCCATCAGCTTGGCCTGGACCTTGATGCGGCCGTGATGGCTGACGACGGCGACCCAGTCGCCGTCGGCGATGCCGAGCCGGGCCGCCGTGGCGCGGTGGATGTGCAGCCGGTTCTCGCCGTGGATCTGGCGCAGCCAGGCGTTCTGCGAGCCCCACGAGTGATACATCGCCATGGGCCGCTGGGTGATGGCGTGCAACGGGAACTGCTCGCGCTCGACCGCGGCCTCCTCGAACGGCATGTACCAGAGCGGCAGCGGATCGAAGTAGGTCCTTATGCGGTCGCGATGCTCGGCCGGCGGCTGGATGTCGCCATGGCCCTCGGCGGCGCGCCGGAAGCGCTGCAGGACCTCGCTGTAGAAATTGAGCACGATCGGTTCGGGCTTGTCGATCAGCCCCATGCTCGTGGCCCATTGCAGGTAATCGCGATTGGCGTGCTTGAAGTAGCGCGCGCTCGCCGGGATCTCGCCGCGCCAGAAGCATTGGTTCGCGATGTAGGCGTCGAGCTGCCGCTCGTTGGGGTCGCCCATGCCGGCGAGCTTGCCGTCGGCGCCGCGCCATCCCGCCAGCGAACCGACTCCCGGCTTGCGCTCGTGGTGGACGAGATAGTCGGGATAGCCGCCCGGGTAGCGCGGACTGCCGTCCGGCTTGACCAGACCCGGCAGCCCCAGCCGCGCCCCGAGATCGATCAGCACGTCCTGGAACGGCCGCACGTCGCGGTCGGGCGCGACGACGGGCTGACGGATCGAATCGGCCATGCCGTCGGCATCGCAGATCGGCCGGTCGAGCAGCGAGATGCAGTCCCAGCGCTCGAGATAGGTCGTGTCCGGCAGCACGAGATCGGCGTAGGCCACCATCTCGCTGGCGAAGGCGTCGGAATAGATGATGCGCGGGATCCTGTATTCGCCGGTGGCGGGATCCTTGTCGGTCAGCATGGCGATGGTGCCGGCCGTGTTCATCGACGAGTTCCAGCTCATGTTGGCCATGAACATGAACAGCGTGTCGATGCGGTAGGGATCGCCCTTCCACGCGTTGTGGATGACCTGGTGCATCAGCCCGTGCGCGGCCAGCGGCGCTTCCCACGAGTAGGCCTTGTCGAGGCGTCGCGGCGTGCCGTCCGCCTCGACCAGAAGGTCCTGCGGGCTGGTCGGAAAGCCGAGCGGGGCGCCGATCATCGGCTTGCCCGGCGCGACGTGCTCGGGCTTGCCGGCCGGCTTGTTGCCGGGCGGGATCGGGCGGGGGAACGGCGGCTTGTAGCGGAAGCTGCCCGGGCTATCGACGGCGCCCAGGAGCATCTGCAGGACGTGGAGGGCACGGCAGGTGTGGAAGCCGTTGGAGTGCGCCGAGATCCCGCGCATGGCGTGCATCGCGACCGGACGGCCGATCATCTTGTCGTGCCGCCGGCCTGTCCAATCCGTCCATGGCTGGTCGATCACGACCGTCTGCTCGAAGGCGGCATGGGCGAGCTCCGCCGCGATGCGCTTGATGGTCGCGGCGCTGAGGCCGGTCTCGGCCGCCACGGCGTCGGCGGCATAGCGCGGATCGAGGCAGCGTTCGGCCACGAGCTGAAAGGCGGGCACCGCGGTGCGTCCGTCGGGCAACGTCACGCGGCCGGCGAGGCTCGGCTTGCCGCCGGTGCTGTCGATGCCCGCGATGATCTTGCCGGCTTCGTCGAAGTACAGCGGCTGGCCCGCTCCATCGCGCGCGAACAGGCCGTCCTCCTCGACGACCAGCCATGCCGCGTTGGTGTAGTTGACGAGATACTCCTCGTCGATCTTGCCCGCCTTGAGGAGCTCCTGGATCAGCGCCAGCACGAACAGGCCGTCGGTGCCCGGCCGGATGCCGATCCATTCGTCGGCGATTGCCGAATAGCCGGTACGGATGGGATTGACCGAGACGAACTTGGCCTTGCCGCGGCTCTTGAGCTTGCCCAGCCCGATCTTGATGGGATTCGAATCATGGTCCTCGGCGACGCCGAACATCAGGAAGTAACGCGTGTGCTCCCAGTCCGGCTCGCCGAACTCCCAGAAAGAGCCGCCGATCGTGTAGAGGCCGGCGGCCGCCATGTTGACCGAGCAGAAGCCGCCATGCGCGGCATAGTTGGGCGTGCCGAACTGGCTGGCCCACCAGCCGGTCAGCGCCTGGCTCTGGTCGCGGCCGGTGAAGAAGGCGAGCTTGCGCGGATCGGACTCGCGGATGGCGCCGAGCCAGCCGGTCGCCGTCGCCAGCGCCTCCTCCCATTCGATCTCTTCGAACTCGCCGCTGCCGCGCGGCCCGACGCGGCGCAGCGGCTTGCGCAGCTTGGCCGGCGAATACTGCTGCATGATGCCGGCCGAGCCCTTGGCGCACAGCACGCCCTTGTTGACCGGGTGGTTGCGATTGCCCTCGATGTAGCGGATGCGCCCGTCCTTCAGATGGACCCTGATGCCGCAGCGGCAGGCGCACATGTAGCAGGTGGTGTGCTTGAGCTCGTCGGCGCTCGGCATGTCGAGCGCCGAGCCAGCCGGCGCGCGGCTGCCCGTCGAGTCCGTCTTGCCCACCATCCACTGTCCCTTCCTTTGGCAAACTATTCTGCGTTCCTGTCGCCGCGAGGCAAATGTTTTCGCGGAGGGAACCGGGATTCTTCGATCTTGTCCTGCCGGCAGATATCTGGTCTCGTTTCGGCACGCAGCGGCCGAGAGGAGCGATCATGTTCCACACAAGCCGACATCGGATGGATCAGTCGAGGGCTGACGCATGGCTGATTGCCGCTCTGCAAAGCCTGGCGGTGCTGAACCTCAACATCTGGCTTCGCTGGTTCCTGTCCTAGCGTAGAGGAGACTTGCATGCCCGATGGCGCCGCCCTCCCGGTTCTCGACCACGACCTGGCCGATGACGAGCTCCAATGGATGAAGTCCGTCTACGCGGACTTCAGCAAGGCGCGCGCGGCGGCGGGTCCTGGCTTTGATCCCAAGGAAGCGCTGCGCGCCATCCTGGCCCGCGCCGAATATCGCCTGTCGGCCGACGCGCCGGACCTGAGCGGACCCGGGCCGTGGCGTCTCGGCCAGAACCGGCACGGCCGCGGCGTCGCGGCGGTGTTCCTGCCCAAGGTCGAGCTTCACACGCACATCGCCAGCCGCACCGATCAGTTCCCGATGTATGTCGTGGGCGAGGCGGAAGGCTTCTCCCTCGACGAGCACGGCAAGCCGGTGCTGGAGCCGGTGGTCGGCGGCAGCCATTTCCACAACGCGCCCGGCGCGCCGCATGCCTTCGTGCCGAAGGTCGGCGTTCCCAAGCCGGACAACTGGGAGATCGCCTTCATCGCGATCACGCCGCGCAACCTGAAGGAAGATACGCATCGCGTGTCCGACGAGGTCCGGGCGCTTTACAAGCAGGTCGTCGGCCAGGACGCGCCTTTGGGCGTGTAACCGCCTATCGCGCCAGCTCCACCAGCTTGCGGCAGTCGCTCGCCAGCCGCCGTTCATCGAGGTTGGTCACGCACAGCGACAGTCCCTGCTGCGGAGACTGCATGTACCAGGGCGAAAGGGGAGACGGCGCCAGGCCGAGCGGCAACGCACGGGAAGCAACCTCCATGTCCGATGCGACCTTGGGCATCACGACCACCACATTGAGGCCCGCGGTCGCTTTCACGGTCATCGACCCCGATGCCACCTCGCCCAGGCAGCGCAGCAAACTCTCCCGTCGCGATGCATAAAGCCGCTTCATGCGGCGAAGATGGCGAAGGTAGTGTCCTTCCCGCAGGAACGCCGCCACGGCGCACTGCACGGGCGCGGCCGGCGCCGGCGCGAGGCAGGCAGCGAGCTCGCCGAACCGATGCGCCAGTTCCGTCGGTATCACCAGGAAGCCGAGGCGCAGCGCCGGGCTGATGGTCTTGCTGAAGCTGCCGATATGCAGGACACGGCCGCCATGATCGAGAGATGCGAGAGCCGGAGCGGCGCGGCCTCTCAACTGCAGCTCGCTCAGGTAATCGTCTTCAATGACCCAGGCGTCGTTCCGCCGGGCCCACGCGAGCAGCGCCAGTCGCCGTGACGGCGACATCGTCATCCCGAGCGGCGCCTGCTGGCCTGGTGTCACCACGGCCAGCGCGGCGCCGGCAGCGCTCCCGAGTCCTGCGGCAACATCCAGGCCCTCGGCGTCGACCGGGACGGCGGTCACCGTCATGCCCGCCAGGCCGAGCGCGGTGCGCGTGAGCGGAAAGCCCGGATCCTCCATCCAGGCTGCTTTGCCTTCGAGCTCGAGCCCACGGACCGCGAGACCCAGCGCACTGGCGCACCCGGTTGTTACGAGCACCTGTGAGGGCGTGCACCGGATGCCGCGCGCGATCGCCAGGTAAGCCGCAATCTCCTTGCGCAAATCCGGCTCACCGCGTGGATCGGGATAGGCGACCGGTGCCGTTGCCGCTCGCCGGGCCTCACGCGCGAGGATGCGTGACCACAGCTTGAAGGGAAAAGCATCCTGCGAGGGCACACCCATCTGGAACGGCAGAGGCACGGCGCCGAAGCCATAAAACAGCTCCGGCAGCGGCGCCGCTTCCGGCGACCAGGCGGGTGTCGGGGAAGCGGACGGGCCCTCGGCGACGCGCGTGCCGGCCGATCCCATGCCGATCGCGAATTGCTCGTTGATCAGGCGTTCGTAGGCCACGCGCACGGTGCCGCGCGAGACGCCGAGCTGAGCCGCCAGGTCGCGCCAGGAGGGCAGCCTGGCGCCCGAGGCGAGGCGCCCCGTCTCGATGGCACCCCGGATCGCTCCGTAGATCTGTACGGCAAGAGGCGTCTTTCCGGCTCGATCGAGGTCGATGCGGGGGCCAGCCATGGCCCGATGGTACTCTCCGATTCGCCGGTTTCGGTACTGTTTTATCGCCACGGCAGACGCATCTCAGCGCCGACCAGAGAGACGCATGACCGAGGAGGAATTGGCATGAAGGCGATCGTCGTGACGGACCAGGCTGCGGGAACGGCCGGGATGAAGCTGGTGGAGCGGCCCGAGCCGCAGGCCGCGATAAACGACGTCGTCGTCCAGGTTCATGCGTCGGGCTTCGTCCCGGACGAGCTCACGTGGCCGCCAACCTGGACCGATCGCCTGGACCGCGACCGGACACCGTCGATCCCCGGCCATGAGCTGGCCGGCGTGGTCACCGCTCTCGGCTATGGCACGAGGGGGCTGTCGCTGGGACAGCGGGTGCTCGGCCTCACGGACTGGCATCGCGACGGCACCCTGGCGGAATATGTGGCCATCGAGGCCCGCAACCTCGCGCCGCTGCCCGGCGACGTCGACTTCACGGTGGGCGCGAGCCTGCCGATCTCGGGCCTGACGGCGTGGCAGGGACTGTTCGAGCACGGCCGCCTGCGGGCGGGGCAGAGCGTCCTCGTGCACGGCGCGGCCGGCGCCGTCGGTTCGATGGTGACGCAACTCGCACGCGAGGCTGGCGCGTATGTCATCGGCACCGGGCGCTCGGCCCATCGCCAGACGGCGCTCGACTTCGGCGCGCAGGCGTTCGTCGACCTCGAGAAGGATGCCCTGGAAGACGTGGGCAAAGTCGACCTGGTGTTCGATGTCTTCGGCGGCGACATCGCGAAACGGTCCGCAGGCCTGATCCGCGCCGGAGGAACGCTGGTGACCATCGCCGGCCCGACCGAAGCACGGCCCGCCGACGGACTGGTCGTCGACTTCGTCGTCGAGGCCGATCGCGCTCAACTGGGTGAGATCGTCCGGCGGGTGCGGGACGGACGTCTGCGGACGCACATCGGCAACGTCGCGACGCTCGATGACGCTGTCGCCGCCTTCAACCGGAAAAAGCGGATCGCCGGGAAGACGATCATCCGCGTGCGTCCGTGAACGACGCCATGACCGACGGAATCGCCATGACCAACGCCATCATCGACACCATCGTGAGCCGCAGCACCACCAAGTACTACGACCCTGCCGTCCCCTTGAGCGACGACCAGATCCGCGAGCTGGTGCGAATCGGCACCACCGCGCCGACGTCCTTCCATTTGCAGAACTGGCGCTTCATCGCCGTGCGCACGCCGGAAGCCAAGGCGCGGCTGCGTCCGATCGCCTGGAACCAACCCGCGATCACCGACGCCGCCGTCACCTTCATTGTCTGCGGGCAGTTGGCGAATTCCGGCGTCGTTCCGGAGCGCCTGGCGCCGGTGGTGGAAGCGGGCATCATGCCGGCGAAATTGGTGCCGGACTGGGAAATCCCCGCCCGCGGACTGTACGGGGAGTACCCGCAGCGCCAGCGCGACGAGGCCGTACGCACCGGCACCTTCGGCGCGGCGGCGATGATCTATGCGGCCCGCTCGCTGGGCCTGGGTTCGACGCCGATGATCGGCTTCGATCCCGAAGCGGTGCACCGCGAGTTCGGGCTCGCCGATGACGAAGTGCCGGTCATGCTGTTGTGCATCGGGACGGAGCGTTCGGGAAACTGGCCGCAGAAGCCGCGCCGTCCGCTGGCCGAGGTGCTGGATCTCGTCTAGGGTCTGCCTGGGGGGAGACCGCGCTTGACCCAGACCATCGAGTTCAGCGTCAACGGCGCGCCGAGCGTCGTGACGGCAGACCCGGGCACGCCGCTCATCTTCGTGCTGCGCAACGACCTCAAGCTCAAGGGAACCCGGTTCGGCTGTGGCGCCGGCGTCTGCGGATGCTGCACGGTGCTGCTCGACGGGCGCGGCGTCCAATCGTGCAACACGCCGGTATCGGCGGCGCAGGGACGAGAGGTCACCACGATAGAGGGGCTCGGCAAGGCGGGGACGCATCCGCTGCAGCAGGCCTTCGTCGAGGAGCAGGCGGGCCAGTGCGGCTACTGCCTGACCGGCATCGTCATGGGCGCCGCGGCGCTGCTCGCCCGCACTCCGTCGCCGACGGAGGCCGAGATCCGCTCCGAGCTCGACATCCATCTGTGCCGGTGCGGCGCCTACGATCGCATCCTGCGCGCGATACGGCGCGCCACCGAGATGATGAGCAGGCGGGGCGCGTGAGATGACGACAACACCGCTTCCCCCGGGCCTCGCCCGCAACAGCCGGCTCGACCGCTGGGTCGAGATCAGGACCGACGGCGTGGTCGAGGTGCGCACCGGCAAGGTCGAGATCGGCCAGGGCATCGTCTCCGCCCTGGCGCAGATCGCGGCGGAAGAGCTCGACGTTGACTACGCCCGCATCCGCATGATCCCGGCCGATACCGGCCGCAGCCCGAACGAGGGCGTCACCGCTGGGAGCCGCTCGACGATGGATGGCGGCGGAGCGCTGCGCCAGGCCTGCGCCGAGGTCCGCGACGCCTTCCTGCAGGCCGCGGCGCAACGGCTCAACGCCGGCGTCGACGAGCTGTTCGTGCGCGACGGCACCATCCACCGCAAGGCGAGCAACGAGAGCGCGACCTATTGGGAGCTGAGCGCCGAGGTCGATCTTTCGCGGGACGCCGACGGCCGCGCGGCGCCCAAGCGTGCCGATCAGCTGACCCTGGTCGGCAAGCCGTTGCCGCGGCTCGACCTGCCGGACAAGGTGACCGGCGCCGGCGTCTACGTGCACGACCTCGACCTGCCGGGCATGCTGCACGGTCGCGTCGTGCGCCCGCCGTCCTATGGCGCGGTGCTGAAAGCTTTCGACGGCAAGCGGGTCGAGACGATGCCGGGCGTGCGGGCCGTGGTGCGCGACGGACGGTTCCTCGGCGTCGTCGCCGCGCGCGAGGAGCAGGCCGTCGCCGCGGCGGCGGCGCTGGCGAAGGGCGCGGTCTGGCAGGAAGCCGAGGACCTGCCGGACGTCGATGCCATGCCTGCCTTCCTGCGATCCCGGCCATCGAAGGCGAAGATCCTGAGCGAGAAGGGCGTGCCGCAGCAAAGCGGCGCCCACGCCGTGAGCGCCAGCTACTCGCGACCGTTCCTGGCCCACGCGTCGATCGGGCCGGCCTGCGCGGTGGCGCGGGCGCAAGCGGGCGCCATCGAGGTGTGGTGCCACAGCCAGTCGATCCACCCGACCCGGGTGGACATCGCCAAGACCCTCGGTGTCGCGCCCGACTCGATCACCGTTCGTCATGTGCAAGGCGCCGGATGCTACGGCCACAACGCGGCCGACGACGCGGCGCTCGACGCGGTGCTGTTGGCGCGCGCGGTCGAAGGCCATCCCGTGCGGCTGCAATGGTCGCACGAGGACGAACTGGCCTGGTCGCCATTTGGGCCGGCGATGGTCGTCGCCCTGGACGGCACGGTCGACGACGCCGGTCGCATCGTCGACTGGCGCCATGAGGTCTGGAGCAATCCGCACATCGCGCGGCCCGGCTTGCAGGAAAGTCCGTCCCTGCTGGCGGCATGGCACCTCGACAGGCCCTTCGCCCAGCCGCCCGGCATCGACGCCTTGCCGGGAGTCCTGCCGACCAGCGAGCGCAACGCGGTGCCGATCTATGATTTCCCCAACCAGCGGGTCGTGCTGAACGCGCTGGAGCGGTTGCCGGTGCGCACCGGCACCCTGCGGGCGATCGGCGGGTTTTTGAACACCTACGCGATCGAGTGCTTCATGGACGAGCTGGCGCACGCCGCCGGCATCGATCCCGTCGAGCTGCGCCTGAAGCACCTCAGCGACCAGCGGGCGATTGCCGTGATCAAGGCGGCGCGCGAGCGGTCGGGGCTCGCGTCGCGCTCGCGCGGAAATGGCTCGCGCGGCATGGGCCTTGGTTTCGCGCGCTACAGCAACGAAGCCGCCTACGCCGCGGTGGTGGTCGAAGTCGAGGTCGGCGAGACCATCAAGGTTTTACGCGCGGTCGCGGCCGTGGACTGCGGCCGGACGATCAACCCGGACGGCGTGAGCAACCAGATCGAGGGCGGCATCGTGCAGGCGACGAGCTGGGTCCTGAAGGAGCAGGTGCGCTTCGACCGGACCCGCATCACCACGCGGACCTGGGACGACTATCCGATCCTGCGCTTCAGCGAGGCGCCGCCGGTCGAGGTCGCCATCATCGACCGGCCGGACGAGCCTTCGCTCGGCGTCGGCGAGGCGGTCGCCGGTCCGCTCGCGGCGGCGATCGCCAACGCCGTGTTCGACGCGATCGGCGTGCGCGTCCGCGACCTGCCCTTCACGCGTGAGCGCATGCTGGCGGCGATCAACGACGCATGACCGGAGGCCGGAGCAAAGTTCTGCTGACTCCCTAGCGCAAAGTCGTGGCCTGTCCCTGCCAGTCGTCAATCAGAGGGATTGGTCCATGACATCGTCCGTTCACGTCGCTTCATCGCCTGCAGGCACGGCCAGCACGGAGCGCCGCGCGCTGTGCCGGAAGTGGATTGACTTCGCCACCGGATATTGTGGCTTATCTCCGCCGATGTTCTTCGACA
>JAIEOV010000139.1 GCA_019750135.1 Reyranella sp.
GACGTCGGCCACGCCGGCACCGGCGGACTCGATCCCGATGAGTTCTGGCACGCCTGGGCGCGCGGCGCCGAGATGACTGTCGATATCTTCGATCCCAAGTGGAATGTTTGGGACTGGGTCGAGAAGGACTTGGAGGAACTGCGGCTCACTTGGAACGTCACGCCCGCAGGACGCGCTCGCTAGTGCGCAGGCTTGGGGTTTACGGATCGGTCGCCCGAGGCGAAGCCAACGCTGACAGTGACATCGACATCCTAGTCGAATTCCATCAAACGCCGGATCTGTTGGAGTTCGCCGCCCTACGGGACCGCTTGGCTGAAATCCTCGGACGGCCCGTGGACCTCACGACACCGCGGGCCTTGAAGCCTTGCATGCGCGAACGGATCCTGCACGACGTGCGCTATGCCGCCTGATCGTTCGGCCGATCTGCTGCGCGACATTCTCGACTTCTAGATCGCATCGAAAGCTGGACACCTACCGACGCAGCATCAGCCGCCGACTTGACGAAAAGACCCTCTACGCCATCCTGCACGCGTTGCAGTGCATCGGCGAAGCCGTCTCGAGGCTTCCAAGTGCGACAGCCGATCTGGCGCCGCAAATTCCCTGGGCAAAGATTCGATCGATGCGCAATCTCATCGCCCACGATTATGCAGGCATAGACACAACTGTCGTATGGCAGACCGTGAAGTATCGACTGCCGGAGCTGCGCACCGCCGCCGAGTCGATGCTGCAGCGCCTGTAACAGCGCTGCACAACCAGAACACCCGCCAACCTAAGACTTCGTATCGTCACCGGATCGACTCTTGGGTGCACGCCCAAACATGGGACTTCCAGCCTCGGCCGGAGGTTCGGGTGCGCCGGATCGTGTGTCCTTGCGATAGAGGTGCCAGGCAAAGCCGCCGGCACCAACCATCGCGACGAGTACCAGTACTTCGTAGAGCGACATCGCTGGCCGTCAGACCACCGGGCTCGCGCCGCCGTCGACGTTGATCGCGACGCCGTTGATGAACGAGCCGGCATCCGAGCACAGGAAACAGGCCATGCGCGCGAACTCCTCGGCCTTGCCCATGCGGCCGAGCGGGATGCGGCCCTTAGCCATGCCGGCCAGGAACTCCTCGTAGGTCTTGCCCTCGCCGGCCGCGGTCTTGTGACGGCGCACCCACTGGTCGCTCTCGATCAGGCCGACCAGCATGGCATTGACCAGCACGCCGTGCGGCGCGTTCTCGTGGCTGAGCGCCTTGGTGAGCGCCATGCCGGCGGCACGGCTGACGCTGGTCGGCGCCGAGTTGCCGTTGGGCGCCTTGGCGCCGATGTTCAGCACGTTGACGATGCGGCCCCACTTGCGCTGGCGCATGCCGGGCAGCACGGCGCGGATGGTGCGGATGGCGGCGAACAGCTTCAGGTCGAGATCGCCCTGCCAGTCCTCGTCGGTCACCGTCTCGAACGGCTTGGCGTGGCTGATGCCGGCGTTGTTGACCAGGATGTCGACCTTGCCGAACTCGGCCTCGATCTTCTTGAAGGTGTCGGCGATCGGCTGCGCCTTGGAGACGTCGCAGGAATAGGCCTCGATCTTGGCGTTGGTCTTGCCGGCGGCCTTGGCGACCTCGGCCTTGGCGGTCGCCAACGCATCGGCCTTGCGCGCCAGCAGCGCCACCGAGGCGCCCGACGCCGCGAATTCCTTGGCCATCGCCAGGCCCAGACCGGTGCTCGCGCCGGTAATCGCCGCCACGCGGCCGTCCATACGTACGTCCATCTCGTCCTCCCCGATTCACGGAAGGCCGACACCTTATCGTCCGCGGCGCGGGAGTCGAGACGTTAGGACGACGGGGGCGTCGTAAACTGGGCGGCGTATTCCGCTGTGGGCGGGATCGGCTTGATGACATCTATCGCCACGCCATTTGGGTCCTCGGTGATGAAATGCCGCTGGCCGAACGGCTCATCCCGCAGGGTGACATGGATCTTCAGGCCGGCGGCGACCGCCTTGGCATATTCGGCATCGACGTCCTCGACCTCGAGATTGACCAGCAGGCCCGCCGCCTTGCGCTGGAACGGCGCCGGCAGCGAAGCGTGGCGGTAGTCGAGGATGGCGAGGTTGGCCGACGGCGCGACCTTCGACGTCAGATGGACATACCAGTCGGACTGGAAAGCCGGCGTGAACTGGAAATGGCGCTGCCAGAAGGCAGCGGTGCCGGCCACGTCGTCGCTGCAGAGCACTGTGTAGAACTGGTTCAGCTGCATTGCCCGTCCCTTCTCGTCGATTTACATACTGTCTGTATGTAACGTCGCTATTTAGATACAGGATGTATGTATGTCAAGACCCCGGACCCAGGCGGAGCGACTGGCCGTCACCCGCGCCGCCCTGCTCAAGGCGGCACGAACCATCTTCGCCGAGCAAGGCTACGCAGCCGCGGCCACCGAAGAGATCGTGCGGCGCGCCAAGGTCACGCGCGGCGCGCTCTACCATCACTTCGAGGACAAGCGCGCGTTGTTCGATGCCGTGGCGAGCGACGTCGCACGCGAGATCGCCGAGCGGATCGAGGCCGCGACGCCGATGGACGATGCGTTGAAGGCGCTGATCGTCGGCACCGGCGCATTCCTCGACGCCTGCCTCGATCCCGCGGTGCGCCGCATCTACCTGGTCGATGCGCCGGCCGTGCTGGGCTGGCATCGCTGGCGCGAGATCGACGCGCCGCACGGCGTGCGCTCGCTGCGCGAGGGCGTGACGGCGATGCTGGCCGCCCATCCGGTCGACGGGCTCGCCGTAGAGCCGACGACCTTCCTGCTCGCCGGCGCCTTCAACGAAGCGGCCCTCTGGGTTGCCGAAGCCAAGGACGAGAAAGCGGCGCGGCGCGAGATGGATCGCTCGCTTGCGCTTCTTATCGAGCGGCTGTTCGCGCAGCCTCGATCGCCGCGAGCACGCGCTCGGGTGTAGCCGGCGCGTCGAGCCGCACCGCCTGCCTGTGGTCGCCGACCGCGCCGATTGCATCCTTGAGCGCGGTCCACACCGCCGTCGCCAGCAGCAGCGGCGGCTCGCCGACTGCCTTGGAGCGGAAGATCGTGGCTTCGCGCGAGGGCGCGTTCTCCAGCATCCTCACATTGAACACAGCGGGCACGTCGCGGCTGCCGGGGATCTTGTAGGTCGAGGGCCCGATGGTGCGCAGCCGGCCCTGCTTGTCCCACCACAGTTCCTCGCAGGTCAGCCAGCCCTGGCCCTGCACGAAGGCGCCCTCGATCTGGCCGAGGTCGATGGCGGGATTGAGCGAGGCGCCGCAATCCTGCACCAGGTCGGCGCGCAGCACGCGGCTCTCGCCGGTCAGCGTGTCGATCGCCACCTCGGCCATGGCGGCGCCGAAGGAGAAATAGAAGAACGGATGGCCGCGCATCGCCGCGCCATCCCAATGGATCTTGGGCGTCTTGTAGTAGCCGGTCGACGACAGCGGGACGCGGCCCATGTAGCAGAGCTTCGCCATTTCGCCGAAGCTCATCACCTGGTTGCTGCCAGGTTTGGCGATGCGCACGTTGCCGTCGGCGAACTCGATGTCGTCGGCAGCGACGCCGAAATGCTCGGCGGCGAAGGCGACCATGCGCTGCTTGAGGGTGTTGGCCGCGTCCCATGCCGCCCAGCCGTTCAGATCCGATCCGGTCGAGGCCGCGGTCGGCGAGGTGTTGGGCACCTCCGCGGTCGAGGTGGCCGATGGCCGGATACGGTCGATATCGACCTTGAAGACCTCGGCCACGACCTGCGCCACCTTGATGAACAGCCCCTGCCCCATCTCGGTGCCGCCATGGTTCAGGCGGATCGAGCCGTCGGTATAGACATGCACCAGCGCGCCGGCCTGGTTGAGATGCGGCAGGTTAAAGGAGATGCCGAACTTCAGCGGGAACAGACCGAGCCCGCGCTTCAGCACCGGGTTGGTCTTGTTGAAGGCGTCGACCTCGGCGCGCCGCCGCTCCCACTCGCCGAGCTGCTTCACCTCGGCCCAGCAGCGCGGCAGATGGTTCTCCTCGATCTTCTGGCCGTAGGGCGTCTCGTCGCCGCCCTCGCCACCAGCGCCGTAGAAGTTGAGCGCGCGGACCTCGTTGGCGTCGCGGCCGAGCCGGTGGGCGATGCGGTCGATCGCATCCTCCATCACCAGCACGCCCTGCGGGCCGCCGAAGCCGCGGAACGCCGTGTTCGACTGCTTGTTGGTGCGGCAGGAATAGCCGACCGCACGGACGTGCGGCAGCCAGTAGGCATTGTCGATATGGGTCAGCGCACGCGCCACCACGCCCGGCGTCATGTCGAGGCTCCAACCGGCATCGGCGGCCAACACCGCGTCGAGCGCCAGCACGCGGCCCTCGCCGTCGAAGCCCACCGTGTAGCGATAGTCGAAGCCGTGCCGCTTGCCCGTGGCGATGATGTCGATCTCGCGCGGCAGGCGCAGCTTCACCGGCTTGCCGGTTTTGGCCGCAGCCAGCGCAGCGGCGGCCGCGACCCACGAGGCGTTGCTCTCCTTGCCGCCGAAGCCGCCACCCAGGCGACGCACCATCGTGGTGATGCGGTTGTACTCGCAGCCCAGCACCTGGGCGCAGACATGCTGGACCTCGGTCGGATGCTGGGTCGAGGAATGGACGACAAGGTCGCCGTCCTCGCCCGGCAAGGCGAAGGCGATCTGGCCTTCGAGATAGAAATGCTCCTGCCCGCCGACGCTGAACTCGGCCGAGAGCGTGTGCGGCGCCGTCTTCAGCGCCGCGTCGGGATCGCCGCGCAGGATGGTCGACGGCGCCTGGACATAGGCCTGCTTGGCGAGCGCCGTCTGGACGTCGAGGATCGCCTCGGTGGGCTCGATGTCGGGCTTCACGCGCTCGGCGGCGGCGCGCGCCGCGTCGAGCGAATGCGCCACCACCATGGCCAGCGGCTGGCCGGCATGCTCGACCTTGTCCTCGGCGAACAACGGCTCTTCCTTGCCGGGGCCGGCGATGTTGTTGCGCCCGGGGATGTCGCCCGCACCGAACACGGCAACCACGCCAGGCGACGACGACGCCGGCGACAGGTCGAGCTTCCGGAGACGCCCACTGGCGATGGGGCTCAGCACCAGTGCGGCATGCAAGGTGCCGGGCGGCTCGGCGATGTCGTCGATATAGAGCGCCTGGCCGGTGACGTGCTTCAGCGCGCTGTCGTGGCGGTGCGCGGTATGGATCTGGCCCTTCATAGCGCCTCGACCTCCACGGCCTGGCCGGGCGAGCTGACGCGCAGTTCCAGGCGGCGCAGCAGGTTCTTCGCCGCCTGCAGGCGGTAGGCTGCACTGCCGCGCCAGTCGTCGATCGGCTTGAACTCGGTCTCGACAGCGGCGATGGCGGCGGCAAAGCCGTCCTTCTTCAGCGCCGCCTCGACGGCCCTTGCGCGCTTGGGCGTCGCGGCCATGCCACCGAAGGCGATGCGAGCCTCTTCGACGCGGCCGGACCTGATCTCCAGCCGATAGCCGGCCGCGACGGTCGAGATATCCTGGTCGCGGCGCTTGGAGAGCTTGTCGCAGAAGAATGCTTCGTCCTGCCGCAGCTTCGGCATCGTAATACTCTCGATCACCTCGTCGGCGGCGAGCGCCGTCTTGCGATAATCGAGGAAGAAATCCTCCAGCGGCAGCTCGCGCGCGCCGCGAGTCGAGGTGAGCCTGAGCCTGGCCTCGAGCGCAATCAGCACCGGCGGCATGTCGCCGATCGGCGAGGCCGTGCCGATATTGCCGCCCAAGGTGCCCATGGTGCGGATCTGCCGCGAGCCCAGCCGCGCGAGATAGGTCCTGAGTGCCGGAAAGCTGGCCGTCAGCGCCGGCATGGCCCGCGCATAGCTTGCCGCCGCGCCGATCGTGATCTGCTTGTCCGTCTCGCTGATCGCGGTCAGCTCGGGCACATGCGCAACATGGATGACGGCGCCCGGCGGCTTGCGCGACCGGCTGGCCAGCAAGCCGAGATCGGTGGCGCCGGCCAGCAGCAACGCCTCGGGATCCCTGGCGCGCATGGCAAGAAGCTCGGCAAGCGAGCGTGGTGCATGGAAGCGGCCGTCGAAGCTCGCCGCACTGGTCCGCGTCGGCACGTGCGGGGCGGGCTCGACGGCATGCCCCGCGACCCTGGTCATGGCGGCAACGATCGGCCGATAGCCGGTGCAGCGACAGAGATTGCCGGCCAGCGCATCATGAATGGTCTCGAGATCGGCCTTCTCGCCGCCCGCGGCAAAGGCATAGGCCGACATGACGAAGCCCGGGGTGCAGAAGCCGCATTGCGTGGCGTCCGACTCGGCCATCGCCGCTTGCACGGCGTGTGGCGCGCCGCCGGGCCCCTGCAGGCCTTCGACGGTGCGCACGGCTTGGCCGTCGATCTGGCCCAGCACGGCGATGCACGAATTCATCGCCTCACGATGGCCGTCGGCGCGTTCCAGCACGACGGTACAGGCGCCGCAATCGCCCTCGGCACAGCCTTCCTTGGTGCCTTTGAGGCCACGATGCTCGCGCAGCCAGTCCAGCAGCGTCGTCATCGGCGAAAGGCCGTCGAGCTCCACCGGCTGGTCGTTGAGGATAAAACGTATGCGGTCCGCCATGCGAATGACTGTGATCGTGGTGGTCTTCATACGCAAGCGGTTGCTCTGCCGACCGGCGCGTGATGCACTTCGCCTGCCACAACAAGAGCCTGAAGAATGGATCCCTACCGGTTCAGCTACTCCCCCGTCGTCGAGCGACCGAAGCTTTCCTGGCCCAACGGCGCGCGCGTCGCCGTCTGGGTCTGCCCCAATATCGAGCACTACGAGTACGTCCCCGCCGAGGTGCGGGTGCGCAATCCCTGGCCGCGCATGCCGCATCCCGACGTGCTGGGCTATGGCGGCCGCGACTACGGCAACCGCGTCGGCCTGTGGCGCATGTTCGAGGTTTTAGACAAGCACAGCGTCCGCTGCACCGTGTCGTTGTCGATGTCGGTGATCGAGATGTATCCCGAGATCCTGGAGGCCATGGAGGCGCGGCGCTGGGAATACATGAGCCACGGCTACTTCAACACGCGCTATCACTGGGGCTACAGCGAGCAGGAGGAGCGCGAGGTCATCGAGCACAGCAAGGCAACGCACCTCCGGCTGACCGGCCGCAAGCTGCGCGGCTGGTTCTCGCCCGCCATCTCCAACACCCTCGCCACGCCCGATCTCGTGCGCGAGGCAGGCCTGGAATACATCTGCGACTTCTATCACGACGACCAGCCGACGCCGCTCGCGACCAGGCACGGCACGCTGATGCACGTGCCCTACACCATGGATCTCAACGACGCCCTGATCTACCGCCAGCCGATCGAGGCCGAGGAATTCGCCCAGATGATCGTCGACCACTTCGACACGGTCTATCGCGAGGGCAGCGAGAACGGGCGCGTCATGTGCATTGCGCTGCACCCCTACATGATGGGCGCGCCGCACCGGCTGAAGCATCTCGACCGGGCGCTGGGCTATATCCGCAAGCACAAGGATGCCTGGGTCTGCACCGCCGAGGAGATCCTCGACTGGTACGTCGCCAACGGGCTGAAGCCCTACCAGCAGCATCTCGGGAAGGAGGCGTGAGATGAGCACGACCGTTCCCAAGAATCCGCCGCCGCTCAAGCCCGGGATGGACAATCCCTGGTACGACTACGTGCCCTTCCCCCGGCGCCCCAAGCTCGCCTGGCCGCGCAATGCGCGCGTCGGCTGGTTCGTGTTGCTGCATCTCGAATACTGGGAGCTGATCCCCGACGAGAACAGCTATCGCGATCCGCGGCATGTCGGCGAGTTCGGCAGCTTCGTGCCCGACTACCGCACCTGGACGCAGCGCGAGTACGGCAACCGGGCTGGCGTCTTCCGGGTGCTGGACGTACTCGACCGCTACCAGGTGCGCGCCGGCGTGGCGGTCAATGCGTTGGCGGCGGAGCGCTATCCCTACCTCATCGAGCAGTTCAAGAAGCGCAAGTACGAGTTCATCGGCCACGGCCATTCGGCCAATCGCATGATCACGTCGAAGATGAGCGAGGCCGAGGAGAAGGCCGAGATCGCCGAAGCGATCGGCGCGATCGAGAAGGCGGCCGGCGTGCGACCCACGGGCTGGCTCGGCCAGGACTACGGCGAGAGCCAGCGCACGCCTCAGCTCCTGGCCGATGCCGGGCTGGATTATGTGCTCGACTGGCCGAACGACGACCAGCCGTACCCGATGAAGGTCGGCAAGCCGTTCGTCTCGCTGCCCAACCAGCCGGAATGGGACGACGTACAGCAGCTCGTGCTGCGGCGCATTCCGACGCCGCGCTATCCTGACATGGTCGGCGAGGCGTTCGAGTTGCTGCATCAGGAAGGCGGCCAAGTGTTCAACCTCTCGGTCCATCCCTGGCTGATGGGCGTGCCGCACCGCATCAAGTATCTCGACGAGGCGCTGCGGCGGATCGAGCGCTTCGGCAACGTCTGGCAGGCGACGCCGGGCGAGATCGCGAAGCACTACAGGGACACGATGATGGGATGAGCCTTACGGCTACGCCGCCGACACGAACGGCTCGACGTTGGAGACCCGACTGACCATCGGCCGACCACCATCGAGAACCTTGAGCCCATTGAGACCCGCAACTCCGGGGCGGGCTCTTCTCAGGAACGCCACAGCCTCGTCGACGTCGCTGGTGATCAACACCTTGGCGTCGAACTCCGCCTTCGGCATTCCATGCAATCCAATGAACAACCCTTCGAGAAGGGGCCGCACGGGAAGCATCTCCGTCCAGAACGGCTCATCCCAGAAGACCATTGGGGCGAACGCGCGGTCGTAGTAGTTCTGGGCAGCGCCCTGGAACACCTCCTGAAGGGTGCCTGCCCTGCCGGGCGCGAAGATCACTCCGGAGGACGCAAGGGAAAGCAGCACATCCTCTCGAATGCTGTTCTGGAAATACTTCGCGACATGCCTGGCCAAGGGCGAGGTCGGCTCATGGCCGTAGTGCCAGGTCGGTATCGCGAGGCTGTCGTTACCGCGCCCCTCGTAAGTCCTCATCAGCTTCACAGCCGGCACCCACCACTTGTGAAGGGCGGCCACCAAGTCCAGATCGACAACGCCGTCGGGCCGCACGATCTGCCGCGTATCCGGCAGCTTCGGGACGGTGCCGAGCAGGCCGGCGGCATCTGCGAGCTCGCTTTCCGACAGGCCCGACATCGAGGCGCCAAGATGGGTCGCCTCCATGCATCCGGGCCCGCCGCCGCTGGCCATCAGGAACCCTTGTTCGGTCAACCGCTTCGCAATGAGGGCGACCTCGAGGTAGGTCGACGAGCCGCGCGCTTCGCCGTGCCCGCCCATGATGGCGGCCGCTGGCCGCCGCGCAGTATCCAGGTAGGCCCACATGGCGCGCAGCATGGAGCTGTCGTGCAGCGCCTGCATCCTGCCTGCGTTCGGGTTGTTCGGCGCCGTCCTCCCATTGGCGACGAAATAACGGAAAGTCCTGAAGTCGAGGGACTGCACGATGCTTTGAGGATCGCCGTCCGCGAACGCCGCCATGAGTTCACCGGAGCGGTAAAGGGTGTCGCGGATCGGTTGGAACGGCGGATGATCCTGGGCTGCATCAAACATCTGGTTCTCTCCTCGAACCTCGATGGGAGAACCCTACGGCCGCGCCGTTTCTCCGGAACTGCGCGCCGGAGGCCGTTTGTTTCGTGTGTTCCGCGGCAGCACGTTATTCGGCCGCTTTCGTGAACCCCTGGTCCTGCCGCAGGCGGAAGAGGCGTACCGCCTCGGTATGGGCGGCCTGGGCCTCCGGCGACATCGGGGTCTGCAGGCGGGTCTCGGGCAGGAAGTGGCCATAGCGATCCTGGCCACGGACCAGCAGCGCCGACGGCTTCACCGGCCCGACCGGGCGGACATGCGCGGGGATGAAGCTGATGCCCAGCCCCATGCGACGGTCGTCGTTGTCGTTACCCGGCGAGCAATGGACCAGCGCGGTGTGGTGAAGCGAGAGTTCGCCGGCCTTGAGCGGCATCGACACACCGATCTCGCCGTCGAAGCGGTCGCTGATGCCCTGGCCGCGCTTGATCATGTTGTGGGCGTCGGGCTTGTCGTCGTGCTCGATCATCGGCAAGCGATGAGTGCCCGGAATCACCCGCATGCAGCCGGCGAGCTCCGACGCCTCCGACAGCGCCACCCACGCCGTCACATGCTCCAACGGATCGAGGAAGAAGTAGGCGCCGTCCTGATGCCAGCGCACATGGGCCGGCGTATGCGGTTCCTTGATCCACATCGTCGAGTGATAGACTAGGATGTCGGGCCCGATCACATCTTCGACAGCGTCCAGCACCTTGGGATGGTGCACCAGGGTGTCCGCCCAGCGATAGAGCAGGTACGACTTGCTCTTCTCCGGGTAGTCGAGCGGATGGCCCTGCTGCTTCTCCCAATATTCGAGATCGGTGCGCAGCGCGCGCACCTCGGCGGCGTCGAGCACCGGCACAGGAAATGCAAAGCCGTCGCTTCGATATTGTTCGACTTGGGTAGACGATAAGATCTTGGGCAGGTTTTGGGACATCGCAGTGCAGCCGTTCGCGGTTGTCGACCGATGAGCACTATCGTAGCGTCGCGCGCTCGGGGACTGAAGACAGGGGCTTCACATGAAGAAACAAGTCACGACATCCGTTTCGCGCCGCGGCTTCGTCGCCGGCACCACGGCGCTCGCCGGTAGCTTGGCCGCACCCGCCGTGCTGCACGCGCAAGCCGCCGCCATCAAGGTCGGCCTGATCCATCCGGTGACGGGCTTCGTCGCCTACAACGGCCAGCAGGGCCGGTTGGGCGGCACGATGGCGATCGAGGACATCAACAAGGCGGGCGGCATCAAGTCGATGGGCGGCGCCAAGCTCGAGGCGCTGCTGGGCGACAGCCAGTCCAAGGTCGAGGTCGGCGTCGCCGAGGTCGAGAAGATGAACGAGCAGGGCGTCGCGGCCTATATCGGCTGCTTCCAGAGCCCGGTCACCATCGCCGCCACCCAGGCGGCCGCCAAGTACAACACGCCCTTCCTGGTCGATGTCGCGGCGTCCGACGTGATCGTCAATCGCGGGCTCAAGAACACCTTCCGCCTCATGCCGGGCTTCGGCGTCTGCGTCGACGACGGCATCGCCAATCTCGGCAACATCAACAAGGCCGCGGGCGGCCCGGCCAAGACCGCGGTGATCGTCCACGAATCGGGCGAGTTCGGCACCGGCACGGCCAAGCTGCTGGCCAGCAAGCTGCCCTCGATCGGCATCGAGGCCAAGGAAGTGATCGCGCACGACAACCCGACGCGCAACTTCGACAACATCGCGCTGCGCATCCGGTCCATCGCGCCCGACATCGTCATGATGTCGAACTACCAGAACGAATACATGCTGCTGGCGCGCACGCTCTACCAGCAGAAGGTGAACGTCGCCGGCTTCTATTCGATCCTGGGCGGCGGCTTCAATTACAAGTTCGTCAAGGAGATGCCCGACGTCTCGCAGTACATGATGGACGTGAACCACTGGTTCAATCCCAAGAGCGAGAAGGCGCAGGCGCTGAAGAAGCGTGTCGAGGCGGGTGGTGCGCTGTTCACCTTCGAGGTCTATCTCGGCTACTCGACCGCCATGCTGCTGGCCGATTCGCTGGAGCGCGCCGGCTCGGCCGACAAGGCCAAGCTCACCGACGCCATCGCCAGCTCGACCTTCAAGGCCGAGCTGATGCCCTACGGCCCGACCAAGTTCGTGAACGGCCAGAACCAAGGCGCCAAGCCCGCCGTCATGCAGTCGATCAAGGGCGACATCGAGGTGATCGCGCCCGAGGAATTCGCCTCGGCCAAAGCGGTGTTCCCCAAGCCGAAGTTCTGAAGTAGCAACGGGGCGTGTTCGACCCTCAGATCATCCTCGCCGGCGTCCTGAACGGGCTTTTGGCCGGCGGCATCTATGTGCTGGTCGCCGTCGGTCTCACCCTGATCTACGGCGTCCTGCACATCATCAACTTCGCCCATGGCAGCCTGCTGATGCTGGCCATGTACGCCGTGTTCTGGCTGTGGCGCCTGGTCGGCGTCGATCCCTACGTCGCCCTGCCCGTGGTGACAGCCGGCGCCTTCGCCTTCGGCTTCGTGCTCTACCGGCTGGTGATCGGCCGCTTCAGCCACGGCCGTGACGAAAACGTCCTGTTGATCACGCTCGGCCTGTCGATCGTGTTCGACAACGCGGCGTTGCTGTTCTTCGGCGGCGATACGCAGACGATCGACGTGCCCTACGCGGGCGCGATCGTGCAACTGGGACAGGCCTTCCTGCCCTTGCCCAAGCTCATCTCCTTCGGCGCTTCGCTGCTGATCTGCGCCGTCCTCGGGCTTTATATGGCCAAGAGCGATACCGGCAAGGCGATCCGCGCCGTCGCCAAGGAGCGCCAGGGCGCCCGGCTGGTCGGCATCGACGTCGACAACATCTTCGCCATCTCCTACGGCATCGGCATCGCCTGCCTGGGCGCCGCCGCCTGCCTGCTGATGCCGACCTTCTATGTCACGCCGACCTCGGGCAATGCCTTCGTGCTGGTCGCCTTCACCATCGTCGTGCTGGGCGGCATGGGCAGCTTCGTCGGCGCGGCGGTCGGCGGTTTCATTATCGGCATCACCGAGGCTTTGGGCGGCCTGTTCCTGGGCGAGCAGCTCGGCCAGATCGGCATCTCGCTGATCTTCATCCTGATCCTGCTGCTGAAGCCCACCGGGCTGTTCGGGAGCAAAGCATGAGCCGCCAGGCCATCCTGTGCGCCGTCGGGCTCGCGGCCGCTGTCGTCTTCCCGCTGCTGGCGCCGAACTACGTGATCAATATCGGCATGCTGGTGTTCTTCGTGGCCTTCATCGGCCAGTCGTGGAACATCGCCGGCGGCTTCGCCGGCCAGACGTCGTTCGGCCATGTCGTGTTCTTCGGCACCGGCGCCTACACCTCGACCATCCTGCAGGTGACCTACGGCTGGAACCCCTGGCTTGCCTGGCCGGCCGCCATGCTGGCCGGCGGCATCGTCGGCTGGATCATCGCCTTCCTGTCGTTCCGCGCCGGCCTGCGCGGCTCGTACTTCGCGCTGATCACGCTGGCCTTCGCCGAGGTCTTCCGCATCCTCGCCAACTCCGTGCCTTTTACACGCGGCGGTTTGGGGATGCTCATCAAGGCCGACCAGCGGCCGATCAACTTCCAGTTCAAGGACCCGATCTGGATCTACTACATCGCCGTGGCGCTCTGCGTGATCTCCCTGCTGATCGCCTGGCGCCTGACGCGCAACCGCTTCGGCGCCCGCTTGGTCGCCATCCGCGAGAACGAGGATGCCGCGCGTGCGCTCGGCATCGACGTGTTCGCCGAGAAGGTGAAGGTGCTGACCTTGTCGGGCGCGATGTGTGCGGCGGGCGGTACCTTCTATGCCCAGAAATACCTCTACATCGATCCCTCGATCGCCTTCGGCGTCGACAAGTCGGTCGAGATGCTTCTGGTCAGCATGGTGGGCGGCGCGGGCACGATCTTCGGGCCATTGATCGGCTCGATCGCCCTCACCGTCATCAACGAGGTGACGCGCTGGCTGGCGAGCGTCGTGCCTGCCCTGAAGAACGTGCAGCCGCTCAGCCTCGTGGTCTACGGCGTCATGCTGGTGCTGATCGTGGCGCGACTGCCGGATGGGCTGATGGGCCTGTTCCGCCGGAAGCCGCGCCATGCTTGAGGTGCGCGAGCTTTCCAAGTCGTTCGGCGGCCTGAAAGCCGTCGACCAGGCATCGCTCGACGTGCGGCAGGGCGAGATCGTCGGCCTGATCGGCCCCAACGGCGCGGGCAAGACCACGCTGTTCGCGGCCATCGCTGGCTTCCACAAGCCCGACGCCGGGCGGGTCGCCTTCAACGGCCAGGACATCACCGGCCTGGCCCCGCATCGCATCTGCTCCGCCGGCATGGTTCGCACCTTCCAGATCACCCAGCCGTTCGCCAAGATCAGCGTGCGCGAGAACATCATGGTCGGCGCCTACCTGCACACGGCAGATCGCAAGGTTGCCGAGCACGAGGCCGAGGCCGTCGCCGGCATGGTCGGCATGGCAGGCCAGCTCGACCAGAAAGGCGCCGATCTCACGGTGGCCGGCCGCAAGCGGCTCGAGCTCGCGCGCGCGCTCGCCACCGGCCCCCGCCTGCTGCTGCTCGACGAGGTGATGGCCGGCCTCAACCCAACCGAGATCACCGAGATCGTCCAGGTGATCCGCGACATTCGCGACTCGGGCATAACGATCCTGCTGATCGAGCACGTCATGCAGGCCGTGACCTCGCTTGCCGAACGCGTCTACGTGCTGAACCAAGGCCGCATGATCGCCGAAGGCACGCCGGCCGCCATCGCCGACAACCCACAGGTCGTCGAAGCCTATCTCGGCCACGGCGCCGCCAAGGTGCTGCGTGCTTGAGGTCAAATCCCTGCGTGCGGGCTACGGCGCCATCGAAGTGCTGCGCGGCGTCGACCTTGCCGTCGGCGCCGGCGAGATCGTGGCCCTGCTGGGCAGCAACGGCGCGGGCAAGTCGACCTTGAACAACAACGTCTCGGGCCTCTACCGGCCGTTCGGCGGCACCATCACCTTCGACGGCCAGGCGATCACGGGGGCGCCGTCGATGCGCATCGTCGATGCGGGGTTGGTGCAGGTCCCGGAGGGGCGGCGCGTCTTTCCCAACCTCTCGGTGCGCGAGAACCTCGAGCTCGGCAGCTATCGCCGCGGCCGCGCCGCGCGGGCGAAGAACCTCGAGCACGTGCTGGCGGTCTTCCCGCGACTCAACGAGCGGCTGGCGCAGCTGGCCGGCACGCTGTCGGGCGGCGAGCAGCAGATGCTGGCGATCGGCCGTGGCCTGATGAGCGAGCCGCGGCTCCTGATCCTCGACGAGCCGTCGCTCGGCCTCTCGCCGCTGCTGGTCGAGGAGATGTTTGCCTTGATCGGCCGGCTGAACCGCGACGGTCTCGCCATCCTGCTGGTCGAGCAGAATGTCGTGCAGTCGCTCGCCATCGCCCACCGCGCCTACGTCCTGGAAAACGGCCGCATCGCCCTGTCAGGCGCCGCCGCCGAGCTCGCCGAGCATCCGGAGCTGAGGAAGAGTTATCTCGGGCATTAGAGGCCTAAACCGCCTCACCCGCGGCCCAGCCGCTCGACCAGGCCCATTGGAAATTGTAGCCGCCCAGCCAGCCGGTGACGTCGACCGCCTCGCCGATCACGAACAGCCCCAGCACCTTCTTCGCCTCCATGGTGCGCGACGACAGCTCGCCGGTGTCGACACCGCCCGCCGTGACCTCAGCCTTGGCGTAGCCTTCGGTACCGGTGGGCACGACCTTCCAGGCCTTCAGGCGCTCGGCCAACGCATCGAAATCGCGGTCGCGCACGTTCGCCATGGTCCCTTCGATGGCAAGGTGTTGTGCCAGGCGTTGCGGCAACACCTCTGCCAGGACCGTGCGCAGCTCCGCCTTCGGTCGCGTGCGCTTGCGCTCCTTCAGGAAGGATGCAGCATCGACGTCGGGCAGCAGGTCGATCGTGATCTCCTGCCCGCTCTGCCAATACGACGATATCTGCAGGATCGCCGGCCCCGACAAGCCGCGATGGGTGAACAGCATGGCCTCACGGAAGCTCGCGCGGCCGAGGCGCGTCACCACCTCCAGCGACACGCCGCTCAGCTCCGGCACTTTCAGCGTCAGCGGCACCAGCGCCGGCCGCGTCTCGGTGAGCCGCAGTCCGAAGCGGCGGGCGACATCGTGCGCAAAACCGGTTGCGCCCATCTTGGGAATCGACAGGCCACCCGTGGCCAGCACCAGCGACTGCGACGTGAACGTGCCGTGGTCGGTCGTCACCCTGAAATGATCGGCCTTGTCGATGGCGGTGATACGATGCGCCACCTTCACCTCGACCCGGTTGGCGGCGCACTCGGCCAGCAACATGGCCACGATCTGCCGCGCCGAGCCGTCGCAGAAGATCTGGCCCAAGGTCTTCTCGTGCCAGGCGATGCGGTGCTTGCCGACCAGGGCGATGAAATCGTGCTGGGTGTAGCGCGCCAGCGCCGACTTGCAGAAATGCGGGTTGGCCGACAGGAAGGCCTCCGGCCGGCTGTCGAGGTTGGTGAAGTTGCAGCGCCCGCCGCCCGAGATCAGGATCTTCTTGCCGACCTTGTCGGCATGCTCCAGCACCAGCACGCGTCGCCC
>JAIEOV010000130.1 GCA_019750135.1 Reyranella sp.
GTCGCCCCACGAGGCTCTGACAATGATCAACCAGATGTCCGCATTATTGCTGTCTCACCCAAGGGGTGCAGTCCAACAGCAGAGGGTCAGCAGAAAATGCACTAAATGCAGAAAATCAAAAAGCGGCGTGAATTCAAGGCTTTGGCGGAGAACGGCCGACCTGCAATAAATATGCTGAAAATGCAGAAATTCGCGAACGCGGGCGACTGCAATGCATGCCCCTCTCCGGCAAAGCTGAGAGGCGTGACGCCTTCGGTTCCCGACGGCGCGCCTCGTGCGCGCTCATGATCGTGAGCGAGCCGGAGGTTCGTTGTCCGGAAGAATGGACTTGGAGGTCCGCGCTCCGGCCTGCCGGAGGGTTCCGGCATGCGCAAACAGCCTGTCCGTCAGTGCATCGAAGCTGCGCCTCTCCTCCGCCGACAACACCTTATAGAGGCGCTCTTCGTAGGCGAGGGCGATCGGCACGATGCGGGCATGCATGGCGCGACCGCGGGTGCTCAGCCGGAGCGAGGCGCGGCGGCGGTCGGTGCGGTCGGTCGCCCGCTCGACCAGGCCACGTTCCATCAGCCCGGCCACGGCCCGGCTCACCGCCA
This sequence comes from Reyranella sp., assembly GCA_019750135.1. Taxonomy (GTDB): domain Bacteria; phylum Pseudomonadota; class Alphaproteobacteria; order Reyranellales; family Reyranellaceae; genus Reyranella. The sequence continues at coordinate 594 of JAIEOV010000130.1, forward strand.
CCTTGTCCATGACGATGCGCTGTCCCACATCGGAGGCGGTCAGAGGGGCGAAGCGGCCCAGGGCCGCCATCACCCGCCACTGCGTCACCGTGAGGCCGAACGGTTCGGCATAGAGGTCGTGCAACGATTCCGACACGATCTGGGCCAGAATCGACAGCCTGTAGGGAAGAAAATTCTCCAGTTCGAGGGCTTGCGACGAGCTGGGCATGATAGTTACATTTGAAACTAATTCAGCATCCGGGTCAATTCGGGAGGTCGACATGGCCAGCGTGATGGAAGCCACCGCAGCGATCGACGACGTCAATCCCATGGGCACCGACGGCTTCGAGTTCGTCGAATATGCCGCCCCCGATCCCGTCGCCCTCGGCAAGCTGTTCGAGAGCATGGGCTTCGTGCGGGTCGCCAGGCACCGCTCCAAGGACGTCTCGCTCTATCGCCAGGGCGACGTGAACTTCATCCTCAATGCCGAGAAGGACAGCTTCGCCCAGGGCTTTGCCCGCGTGCACGGTCCGTCGATCTGCGCCATCGCCTTCCGGGTGAAGAACTCGGCCTTCGCCTACAAGCGGGCCCAGTCGCTCGGCGCCTGGGGCGTCGAGGGCAAGGTCGGGCCGATGGAGCTCAACATCCCGGCCATCAAGGGCATCGGCGATTCGCTGATCTACCTCGTCGACCGCTACGGCCCGCGCGGCACGATCTACGACGTCGACTTCGAGTACCTGCCGGGCGTCGAGCCCAATCCCAAGGGCGTCGGCCTCACCTATATCGACCACCTGACGCACAACGTGCACCGCGGCCGCATGGACGAGTGGGCCGAGTTCTACGAGCGGCTCTTCAATTTCCGCGAAATCCGCTACTTCGACATCGAAGGCAAGCTGACCGGCCTGAAGTCCAAGGCGATGACCAGCCCGTGCGGCAAGATCCGCATCCCGATCAACGAGAGCACCGACGACAAGTCGCAGATCCAGGAATATCTCTCGGCCTATCACGGCGAGGGCATACAGCACATCGCGCTCGGCACCGACGGCATCTACGAAACCGTCGAGGCGCTGAAGCAGAAGGGCGTGCCGTTCCAGACCGTGCCCGACACCTACTATGAGCAGGTCGATACCCGCCTTCCGGGCCATGGCGAGGACCTGAAGCGCCTGGCCGCCGACCGCATCCTGATCGACGGCGCGCCGACCAAGGGCGGCGGGCTGTTGCTGCAGATCTTCACCCAGACGGTGATCGGCCCGATCTTCTTCGAGATCATCCAGCGCCGCGGCAACGAGGGGTTCGGCGAGGGCAACTTCCGCGCCCTGTTCGAGTCCATCGAGCTCGACCAGATCCGCCGCGGCGTGCTGAAGGAATAAGGAGGAAACCATGGCCAAGAACTGGATTCCGCTGCGCCAGGTCGAGGGCACCGCCTCGCGCCAGGCCCATGTCCGGCTGCCCGAGGGCACCTACGAGCGCGAGATCAGCAAGGAGGGCTTCTTCGGCCCCTCGGCGCAGTTCCACCACAGGCACAAGCCGACCGACTGGATCGAGTTCGACGGCGCCATCCGGCCGCGCGCCTTCGACCTCAACAAGCTGGTCGCCGGCAAAGGCAATCCCTGGGCCTCTCAGCCGGTGCTGAACAACGGCCACGTCCAGGTGCGCATCTGGAAGCTCGACCAGGCGATGGGCGAGCTGGCGCGCAACAGCGACGGCGACCAGCTGCTGTTCATCCACGACGGCGAGGGCGCGCTGTTCTGCGACTACGGCCATCTCGACTACCGCGACGGCGACTACATCATGATCCCGCGTGGCACGATGTGGCGGCTGGCGCCGGCCAAGCCCACGACTTCGCTGATGATCGAGGCGACCAACGACCACTTCACCCTGCCGGAGAAGGGCCTGGTCGGTCGGCACGCGATCTTCGACCCGGCGATGCTCGACACGCCCCGGATCGACGACGCCTTCAAGGCGCAGCAGGACGAACGCACCTGGAAGGTCTCGGTGAAGCGGCGCGGCCAGCTCTCGACGGTGACCTTCCCGTTCAATCCGCTGGATGCGATCGGCTGGCATGGCGACCTGAGCGTCGTGCGCATCAACTGGCGCGACCTGCGCCCGCTGATGAGCCATCGCGCCCACCTGCCGCCGTCGGCGCACACGACCTTCGTGGCCGGCCGCTTCGTCGTCTGCACCTTCGTGCCGCGGCCGTTCGAGAGCGACCCGGAGGCGCTGCGCCTGCCGTTCTTCCACAACAACGATGATTTCGAGGAGATCATCTTCTACCACAAGGGCAGCTTCTTCAGCCGCGACAACATACATCCCGGCATGATGACGGTGCACCCGTCGGGCTTCACCCACGGCCCGCATCCCAAGGCCTTCAACGCCGCGACCCGGACGCCGGCGAGCGGCGGGCGGACCGAGACCGACGAGGTCGCGGTCATGATCGACACCCGCGACGCCATCGACATCGCCGCCATGCCGGCCGGTGTGGAGTTCGAGGGCTACGTGAAGTCGTGGCGTCCGCCCGAGGTGAAGCAGGCGGCGGAGTAGGGGAGGGCGCCCGCACCACCAACGCCTCACCCTGAGGAGCGCACGAAGTGCGCGTCTCGAAGGGTGGGCAACACCAGGACTGTGGCCCACCCTTCGAGACGCACCGCTGCGCGGTGCTCCTCAGGGTGAGGCGATTTTGAACAGGGGAAGGAAACGATGAAACTCGGCTCACTCAAGGAAGGCGGCCGTGACGGCACGCTGATCGTGGTCGATCGTGCGGTGAAGAAGGCCGTGCGCGCGACGGGTGTGGCGCCGACGCTGCAGAAGGCGCTCGACGACTGGGCGACGGCCGAGCCGAAGCTGCGCGCGCTGGCCCGGCAACTCGCCGACGGCAAGGCCACCGGCGCCTTCGACCTCGACACCAAGGTACTCGCGGCGCCGCTGCCGCGCGCCTATCAATGGGCCGACGGCTCGGCCTACGTCGTGCATGTCGAGCTGGTGCGCAAGGCGCGTGGCGTGGAGATGCCGCCGTCGTTCTGGACCGACCCGCTGATGTACCAGGGCGGCTCCGATTCCTTCGTCGGACCCAACGACGACATCGAAGCGGTCGATGAAGCGCACGGCATCGACTTCGAGGGCGAGATCGGCGTGATCGTCGACGACGTGCCGATGGGCGTGTCGCCCGAGGCCGCGCGCCGGCACATCAGGCTGGTCACCATCCTGAACGACGTGTCGTTGCGCAACCTCATCGTCACCGAGCTGGCCAAGGGCTTCGGCTTCTTCCACGGCAAGCCCGCGACGGCCTTCGCGCCCGTCGCCGTCACGCCCGACGAGCTGGGCGACGCCTGGGACGGCGGCAAGCTCAGCCTGCCGCTGATCTCGACCTTGAACGGCAAGGAATTCGGCCATCCCAACGCCGCCACCGACCTCACCTTCGATTTCGGCCAGCTGATCGCCCATGCCGCGAAGACGCGTCATCTCGAGGCGGGGACGGTCGTGGGCTCCGGCACCGTCGCCAACCGCGATGCCGGCGTCGGCTGCTCCTGCATCGCCGAGCGGCGCGTGCGCGAGACCATCGACAGCGGCAAGCCCGCGACGCCGTTCATGTCCTTCGGCGATCGCATCCGCATCGAGATGTTCGATCGCGCCGGCCAGTCGATCTTCGGCGCCATCGACCAGAAAGTCGCGCGCTACACGCCTTGATCGGATGCCCGCCCGACGCTAGGGACACTCTCGTCCAGGCGGAGGCGGTCATGAAGCTCATCGGTTACTTTCGGTCGTCCGCAGCGTTCCGGGTGCGCATTGCGCTGAACTACAAGGGCATCAAGGTCGAGCATGCGTCGCGCCATCTGCGCAAGGGCGAGCAGGCGGCGCCCGACTATGTCGCGCTCAACCCGCAAAAACTCGTGCCGGCCCTGGTGCTCGATTCCGGCGAGGTGCTGACCCAGTCGCTGGCCATCCTTGAATATCTCGAGGAGACGCACCCCGAGCCGCCGCTGCTGCCCAAGGATCCGGTCGCTCGCGCCCATGTGCGGGCGCTGTCGCTGATCGTTTCGGCCGACGTCCATCCTATCCAGAACCTGCGGGTGATGGCGTACCTGCGCCAAAAATTCGGCCAGACCGAGGAGAGCGCCTTTGCCTGGTCGCGTCATTGGATCGAGACCGGCTTCGAGGCCTATGAGGCCACCATCGCCAAGGACCGTCGGACCGGCACCTTCAGCCTCGGCGACACGCCGACCTTCGCCGATCTCTGCCTGGCGCCGCAGGTCTTCAACGCCCAGCGCTTCAAGGTCGACATGGCGCGCTATCCGACCATCCAGCGCATCCATACCACCTGCATGCAGCATCCAGCGTTCGACGCCGCCCAGCCTTCCAAGCAGCCGGACGCCGAGCCGTGAGAAAAAGCGTCATCGCATTGATCGCCGTCGTCGTCCTCGCCGGCGCAGCGGTCGCCGCCGTGCCGGTGATCGAGCGCCACGCTGCGGCCAGCATCAAGAGCGAGATAGAGCGCGCCGGCACCGCCAAGGTCGACGCGGTGAGCGTGGGCCTGTTCGGCCGGCGCGTCACGCTGACGAACCTCAAATCCAAGACGGTCGAGGCGGAGCTGAGCATCGGCCGCTGGGAGGCGTCGGGCCTCGCCTGGCCGATCGGCGAACTTCTGGCCGGCCGCACGCCGCTGGCGGGCTTCCGCTGGGGCGATCCGCTGGGCGCCGGGCGCGTCGAGCTCGAGAACGTGGCCATGGCCGACCTGGCGACCGGCGGGCGCTGGAGCATGGATGCGCTGCTGATCGAGGGGCTCGATCTGGCGCGCTACGATGCGCGCTACGACGGCGACTTCCGTCTTGCCGTGCTCATGGCGCGCGCCATGGGGGGCCTCAGCGTGCGCCGCCTCGAGCAGCGCAACACCCGCGTGACGCTGCCGGGCACCGGCGAGGCGGTCGCCCTGGGGTCGGTCGTGCTGGAAGGCTACGAGCGCGGCCTGATCGCCACGCTGGCGGTGGCCGGCATGGACTTTTCCGCGGCTGAAGGACAGCCGGCGCAGTTCAGCGTCGCCGAGACCAAGGCCACCAAGATCGACTTTCGGCGCACGATTGCCATCCTGTCGTCCGACAAATGGTACCCTGGCGCGCCGTCCGGCCGCCTCCAGGTCGAGACGGCCAAGGCCACGGGCTTCGGCGGCGAGCTGTTCAAGCGCTACGGCATCTCGCTCGGTGAAGTGAGCTTCCAGACCGCGCATGTCAGGGACAAGGTCAGCCGCACGCGCACCCACATCGAGGGCTTCGTGCTGGCGCCGCCGCTGCGCGGCCTGGAAGGGCTGTCGTTGCGCATGGCCCTGCAATCGATGGGCATCAAGGAAGTGAAGGCCGAGTTCGACTGCTACGGCACAGAAGACCAGGGCAAGGGCGAGCTGACGGTCGATCGCTGCGCGCTGCTGAGCCCGGGGCTGGGCGAGGTCGAGCTGTCCGCGCGCATCGTCAATGCCGATGCGGCGTTCTGGAGCGCCCTCGACGAAAGCGATCTGCTGGCGCTGCAGGATTCGACGGCGGCGCTGGGCTCGGCGCGGCTGGTGGTGACCGACAAGACCCTACTCGAGCGCAGCCTGCGCGCGCTCGCCGCCATGAGCGGCCAGCCGGCGGCGACGCTGCGCGCCAACTGGGCGCGCGAGGTGCGGCGCTATCAGCCGGCCGGCGTGCTGATCTCGCAGTCGATGACCCAGCTGCTAGACACCATCGCCCGCTTCGTCGAGCAGGGCGGCACGCTGGTCGTCGAGGCCAAGCCCGAACCGCCCGTCGGCTTCGACAAGCTGGAATACCTGCTGAACCCCGGCGCCGATCTGGTGAGCACGCTCGGCCTGAAGGCGACGCTGCTCAAGTAAGGGGGCGCGGGCCTCCGGCCCGCTCATGATCATGCTCTTTCGGACCGCGCGCGTCCTCGCGCGCTCATGATCATGAGGCGCGCGGGGAAGGTCGCGTCAGACGCGACCCAGCGCGCCGTCCGGAAGACTATGAGCGGGCCGGAGGCCCGCGCTCCCGTTAGCCCTGTCCCTTGCGCGCCTCGGCGATCAGCTGCTTCAGCGCGGCGGCGTCGACGGCGCCGGGCACGAACTGCTTGCCGATCACGAAGGCCGGCGTGCCGCGCACGCCGAGCGCGCTCGCCAGCGCCAGGTTGCGATCGATGATCGCCTTGATCTTGGGATCTTCCATGTCCTTCTCGAGCTGGGCGCGATCGACGCCGACGCCAACGGCGATCTCGAGGATCTTGTCGCGGTCGAGCTTGCCGGTGAACTCCATCAGCGCATTGTGCAACGGCTGATGCTTGCCCTGCTTGGCCGCGGCGAGCGCGGCCTGGGCGGCGATCTTGGAGGCCTCGCCCAGGATCGGCAGATCCTTGTAGATGATCTTGACCTTGCCGTCGGCGCCGACCACCGACTTCACCGCCTGGTAGGCGCGCTTGCAATAGGGGCACTGGTAGTCGTTGAACTCGACGATGACGACGTCGCCGTTGGGGTTGCCGCCGACCGGGCTGTCGGCATCGCGATAGAGCTCGGCCTGGTTCTCGCTCACGCCCTTCTGGGCGACGGCGTCGCGCTGGCTGTCCTGCTTGCGCTCGAGCTCCTGCATGGCGTCGACCAGCACCTCGGGATTGGCCAGCAGGTAGGCGCGGATGGACTTGCCCAACTCGGCCTGGTCGGCGGTGAGGGGCATGGCCGAGCTGCCCGGCGTGGCGGCGGCGATGCGGCGCGGCGATGTCGCGGTTGCCGCGACGACGGCGCCGACGAGGACCAGGCCGGCGCAGACAGTGAGAGGGAGCCAACGCATGATAGTCTCCAAAAACAGAATGGTGTGCTTCTGCAAACTCACCTCACCCTGAGGAGCGCACGAAGTGCGCGTCTCGAAGGGTGGGCAACATCGAGGCAGGTTGCCCACCCTTCGAGACGCATCGCTTCGCGATGCTCCTCAGGGTGAGGTGGTCTCGTTTCACCGATCGTACCACTAGCGGCGGCCTGACGGCCGCGTGTTGATATAGGCCTTGAGGTCCTGGGCGCGCTGCCAGGCCGGCGTGTTGGCCGGCAGCTGCCGGGTGGCGGCGTCGGCATGGGTCGCCGCCTCTGACTTGTTGCCGCGCAGCGCCGCCATCTCGGCCCGCGCCAGCGAGGTCATGCCGGGATTGTTCAGCTTGGAATAGCCCTCGGCCATCATGCGCCACAGGTCGAAGCTGTCGGCCTCCTGCTGCGAGGCGAGCTCGAGGTTGCGCACCGCCTCACGGTCGTTGTCGCTGTTGTTGGCGGCGAGCAGGGCGCGCGCGAAGTCGATCTTGATCAGGCCGGAGCTCGGCAGCAGCTGGGCAGCCTTGCGGTACGAGACCACCGCCTCGGCGGAGCGGCCGTTCTCGTACAGCATCTGGCCGCGCACTTCGTGGAAGTAGGGATCGTTCGGGTATTCCTTGATCAGCCTGTCGATGCCGATCAGGGCCGAGCCCAGCGCGCCCTTGCGGTACCAGGCGATGGCGCGGGCATAGCGCGCCGGCACCGAGGGGTCGGCTTCGGAGAATTTCGCCAGCGCCGTCTCGGGCGAGATGAAGCCCATCAGCTTGGCCACCATGCGATGGTGCATGTTGAGGTTGGCTGGCGTGTCCGGTGTGTTGATATAGGGCGACTGCGACGCTGCCTGCTCGAAGGCGTTGATGCGTTCGGGCGTCAGCGGATGGGTCGTCAGGTAGGGATCGCGCCGGTTGAACTGCATGCGCTCCTCGCGCTGCAGGGTCTTGAGGAACTCGATGGTGCCCTTGGGCGACTGGCCGGTGCGCTGGAGATAGCTCATGGCCGCTTGGTCGGCCGCGCTTTCCTGCGTCTGGGTGTAGTGCAGGAACGCCATCAGCGAGCCCGGCGCCCGCGGCCCGCCGGCGTTGGTGGTCGAGCCGGTTCCGACACCTCTGCCCGACACGGCGCCGCCGGCCAAGGCGCCAGCACCGAGGATCGCCTCGAGGATCTGCAGGGTCGAGAGATTGCGCAGTTCCTCCTGCATGCGGGCGAGGTGACCGCCCGCGATGTGGCCGCTTTCATGCGCCATGACGCCGATCAGCTGGTTGGGCGTTTCAGTCCGCATGATCAGGCCGGTATTGATGAAGATGCGCTGGCCACCCGCCACGAAAGCGTTGAGCGAGTTGTCCTGGACGATCATGATCTCGATGGCGTTGGGATCGAGCCCGGCCGCCCGCCAGATCGGTACAGTAAGCGCGCGGATATTGTTCTCGATCTCGGCGTCGCGGATGAGATTGAGTCGTTGACCTTGCTGCGCGCGCGCGGCACCAAACGGCGCCAGCGCGAACAGCGCGAGAGAGAAGAGGGTGATGATGCGTTTGAACACGGGCGGCACGGTCTCTGATCAGGCTATGAACGCTGAGCGGCCGCGTCAATCGCGCACCCTCCCGGTGCGGCACGCCCTGGCGCTGGCCGGCCTGTTCATGCTGGCTGCATGTGGCAGAAGTGAGACGGACCGCGAAGGCGAGGCAGCAGCGCAGGCTGCCAATCCTACCGGCATGACGCCGGGCAGGGCCCCCCTTTCACGCGTCGTCGCCGACAGCGTCAGTTCGCCGTTCGGCGCCGTCGCAGCCGACGAGAGCCGTGCCGCGGAAGTCGGGCGCGATGTCCTGCTGGCGGGCGGCAACGCGACCGACGCCGCGGTGGCCATGTACTTCGCCATGGCCGTCACCCTGCCGTCGGCGGCGAGCCTCGGCGCCTCGGGCGCCTGCATTGTCCACAACGACAAGACCAAGGCTGCCGAGGCCTTTGTCTTCCCGCCGATCACAGCACCCGGCTCGGTCGCCGGCCAACCTTTCACCGTGCCCTCGGGTGTGCGTGCCATCACGCTGATGCATGTCCGCCACGGCCAGCTGCGCTGGGAAGCGACGGTGGCGCCGGCAGAGCGGCTGGCGCGTTTCGGCGTGCCGGTCTCGCGCGCCCTGGCGCGCGACCTGCAGACCAGCGGGGCGTCGCTGGGCGGTCGCGCCCTTGGCGGCGGCTCGCTGGCGGAAGGCAGCTCGCTGATCCAGCCCGAGCTTGCCAGCACGCTGGGCGCGATCCGCCAGCGCGGCGGCGCCGACTTCTTCCAGGGCCAGCTCGCGCGCACGATGTCCGAGCAGCTGGGCGGCGCCCTGACGGTCGACGCGCTGCGTGCCGCGGTGCCGCAGGCAAGCGCCCCGATGTCGGAGAGCTATGGCATGCGACGCCGGGTCTATGTCGCGCCGGCGCCCGCCGCCGGTGCCTCGGCGCTGGCCGGCTTCAAGGGCCAGGCGCCGAGCGGGCCGACGCCGACGGATTCGGGTGGTTTCGCGGGCCTCTCTGCCGTCGACGGCAAGGCGGGTGCAGCGGCCTGCGCGCTGTCGATGGGCCAGACCTTCGGTGCGCGCACCATCGTGCCCGGCATCGGCGTGGTGCTGGGAGCGGCAACGCCGCAAGCCGGCTCGGTCAGCCCGGTGATCATCGCCAACCCCGGCAACGGCGAGTTCACGTTCGTCGGTGCCGGCGGCGGCGCGGCGACGGCGGCACAGGCTACCGGCTATGTGGCCTATGCGACGATCGAGCGGGACCAGCCGCTCGCCAACGTGCTGGCGTCACGCGGTGGGCAGGGCGGTTGGGTCAACGCCATCGCCTGCCCGTCGGGCCTGCGCGGCGGCGGCGCGACCTGCCGCAGCGCCACCGATCCGGCCGGCGCCGGATTGGCGCTGAGCGCCCGCTGACGAACGATGTCGGGCAAGCTCTCGCGACGCGGCGGTGCGGTCGATCCGTTCATCGTCATGGACGTCATGGCGGCCGCCGCCGAGAGGGAGGCGGCGGGCGACACCGTCATCCATCTGGAAGTCGGCCAGCCCAGCACGCCGGCACCCAAGGGCGCGCTGGCCGCCGCGCACGCCGCCCTCGACAGCGACCGCATCGGCTATGTCGCGGCGCTGGGCATTCCGGCGCTGCGCGAGCGCATCGCCCGCCACTATCGCGAGGCCTACCGCACGGAGGTGTCACCCGAGCGTGTGATCGTGACGACCGGCTCGTCGGGCGGCTTCCCGCTCGCTTTCCTGGCGAGCTTCGATGCCGGCGACCGCATCGCGCTCGCCGCACCCGGCTATCCCGCCTATCGCAACATCCTGACGGCGCTCAATCTCGAGGCCGTCGACCTGCCGACCTCGGCCGCCGATCTCTTCCAGCCCACCGTCGAGGCGCTGAAGAAGGCGGGACGCATCGACGGCCTGATCGTCGCGAGCCCGTCCAATCCCACCGGCACCATGGTGGGACATGCCGAGATGAAGGCGCTGGCCGGCTGGTGCGCCGATAACGGCGTGCGCCTGATCTCCGACGAGATCTATCACGGCATCGTCTACGAGGGCGACACGGTGTCGGCGGTCGAGGTCTCGGACCAGGCCATCGTCGTCAACAGCTTCTCGAAGTACTTCTCCATGACGGGCTGGCGAGTCGGCTGGCTGGTGGTGCCGCAAGAGCTGGTGCGGCCGATCGAGCGGCTGACGCAGAACTTCTTCATCTCCGTGCCGACGCTCAGCCAGCACGCGGCGCTGGCGGCTTTCGACTGCCGCGACGAGCTCGACGGCCATGTGCGCCGCTATCGCCGTAACCGTGACCTGCTGCTGGCCGGACTGCAGGAAGCGGGCTTCGATCGCTTCGCGCCGGCCGAAGGCGCGTTCTATCTCTATTGTGACGTCGCCCATCTCACCAACGACAGCCGCGACTTCTGCAAGCGCATGTTGAGCGAGGCGGGCGTGGCGACGACGCCGGGCGTCGACTTCGACCGCGCCCGAGGCGCCGGCACGTTGCGCATATCCTTTGCCGGCTCGACCGCCGAGATGGAGGAGGCGGTGCGCCGGCTCAAGGCCTGGAGACGGACGTGAAGCCGTTCGCGGCCGTGCTGGCCGCGCTCTTCCTGTGGATGGGGCCAGCCGCGGCCGACGACAAGGTCGATGCAGCCGAGCGCGCGATGACGGCCGCCTACGCCGGGCTCGCCGACGGGCTCGACGGCGCGGCCAAGGTGCATTTCGAAGCTGACCAGGCGCGCTGGCGCGCCGACCTCAGGGCCTGCGATTTCTACCCAAGGCGCAAAGCCGAGTGCCTGGAATTCCGCTACCGCCAGCGGGCCGGTCTGATCGAAGTTCTTGGCCAGGAGCCGTATCCCTTCATCTCGCAGCAGGCGATCGTGCAGGCTGGCGAGGGACCGCGAGGGCGCTACGCCGTCGATAGTGCCTATCCGCGCTTCGACAGCCCGACGCCGGATTTCGCCGAAACCAATCGCGTTTTCTCCAGCCTGGCCCAGACGTCGCTCCTCGATGCCGTCGACACGGGCCGCAATTGTGAAGTGACGCAGACTTTTTCGCTCTATCGGCTGGCGCCCTCGGTCGCCTCTGTGACCATCTGGCGCGAATGGGTTGGGGGAACGATCAACATCGACCTCGCCGGCTACCTCATCGATCTCTCGACCGGCAAGGTGCTCGAGCCATGGGACGTCTTTACGCCGGGTGACGACTGGCGCGCCCGCCTGGCCGAGCTCGTTCGCCAGGAGCTCGCCAAGGATCCTCCCGATGCCGACCGCAAGGGCGACGCCAGCGACCTTGGGGCCATCATGCGCGAGGTCGATGCGAGGGATTATCTGTTCGAAGAGGACAGGCTCGTGTTGTCGCTGAGCAGAGTGGCGACCGAGCGTGGTATGAAGGGGTACGAGGTCGTCATTCCTTACGTGGCCCTGAAGGGCGTCCTGCGTGCCGATGGTCGGCTCGGGAGTTTGTTGAGATGATCGGTCTGGCGAGGTCCATGGCGGCGACGATCCTGGTGCTGGGTGCCGGCACCGCATCCGTCTGGGCGCAGGAAAGACCGAGCTTCGATTGCAGCAAGGCCGACAACGCCATCGATCGCGCCATCTGCAAGAATGGCGAGCTCGCCAAGGCCGACCGCGAGATGGTGGCGGCCTACACCGCGTTGCTCAACAAGCTGAACGGCGCCGCCAAGGACAGCCTGGTCAAGGACCAGGTGGCCTGGGTCGCCAACCGCAATCGCGCCTGCCGCAGCGATCCCGACAGCATCGAGAACTGCCTCAAGAACCGCTACGCATCGCGCATCACGAACCTGCGGGCCTATGCCCAGGGCACCTATCCCGCGATCAGCGAGGAGTCGCTGGTCAAGCAGGGCAAGCTCGGCAAGATCACCTGGTCGTACGATCTCACCTATCCGCGCTTCGAGGGCGCGAACGTCGATTTCGCCGCGGTCAACGCCCGCTTCGCGAATGCCGCAAAGAAGATCGCCGATGAATCGACGCCCAAGGCGGCCGACGGTCCCGAGCGCGAGCAGCAATGGTACTACGAGCAGGGCTTCACCGTTGAGCGGCCGCCGGGCGGGCAGGCGGCCACGATTTCCCTAAGCTTCGACAGCTATCGCGGCGGCGCGCACGGCTATGGCGCGACGCGCTGTACCCTGGTCGACCTGCGCAGCGGCAAGGTGATCGGACCGGACGGCGTGTTCACGACGGGCGACCAGTGGCTGCGGCTCATGACGCAGCTCGTCGGCGCCGATCTCAAGAAGCAGTTCGACAGCAATCCCGGCTTCGAAGACGCGCTCCAGCCCGCCAGCCTGGCCAAGCTGCTGAGCGAGCAGCATCGCTATTGCTGGACCGGCAAATATCTGGAAGTCATCTTCAACGCCTACGATGTCGGGCCGTATTCTGCCGGCCCCTACCAAGTCGACATTCCCTACGACAAGCTGAAGCCGATCCTGCGCCCCGATGGACCGATCGCTCGTTGACCGCTCCGCCCTTGCCGGCGCCTTGCTCATGGCACTGGCCGGCGCCGCGCTGGCGCAAGGGCCATCGCGCCTCGATTGCTCGAAGGCGACGACGACGATCGAGCGCGCCATCTGTGCCAAGCCCGAGCTCGTTGCCGCCGATCGCAGGATGGCGGCGGCCTACGCGGCACTCGCCGGCAAGCTGAGCGGCGGCGCCAAGGAGCATCTGTTGGCCGATCAGAGTCGCTGGCTCGCCAACCGGGCGGCGGCCTGCGTCGTCGAGCCGTCCGAGATGGACGAGTGCCTGGAGGCGCGCGACCGCGATCGCACGGCGCAGCTCGAATGGCTGGGCGAGGGCGCCTATCCCTTCATCAGCGAGCAGGCGATCGTGAAGGCCGCCAAGGTGCGCGGCATCCCCTACATCGTCGACGCGAGCTATCCGCAGTTCGACGGCGGCACGGTCGACTTCGGCGCCGTGAACCGCCAGCTCGCTTCGTTCGCCGGCGAGGGCGCCGACAGGGCCGTTCCCGGTCCGGACGCGGACAATGACGGCGGCAACTACAGTGGCCCCGCGTGGCGCTACGAGCAGGCCTTCACGCTCTATCGGCCGGGTCCCAACGCCGTCTCGGTCAAGATCGCCTACAACGCCTACGAAGGCGGCGCGCACGGCATCGTCGGCGTCAGCGGCATGCTGGTCGACCTGCGCACGGGCAAGTCGGTCGGACCGGAAGGCGTGTTCCTGCCGACCTCGAACTGGCTCAGGGAACTCATGCGCATCGTCAGCGCCGACATCAATACGCCCAACCTGTCCGACATACTGAAGCAGCCAAACCGTTACGTGTTCCTTGAGGATCGCCTGGAGCTGTCCTTCAACCAGTATGAGGGCGGGCCGTATACCGTGGAGATTCCCTACGACCGGCTTCGCTCGATGCTGCGCGTCGATGGACCGGTGCCGCGATGAAGAGCCGATCCCTGGTCGTTCCCGCCGGGCTGTTCGACAGCCGCCAATACGGTTTCGCACAGGTGGTTGTCGTGTCGACGCCGCTCGGCCGCGCGGTGCATGTGTCGGGTCAGGTTGCCTGGGATGCCGATCAGAACATCGTCGGTCCGGGCGACATCGGTCGCCAACTCGAGAAGAGCCTCGACAACCTCGCCGCGGCGCTGGCGTCGGTCGGCGCCTCGCTCGATCAGGTTGGTGCGCTCAGTCTCTACATCAAGCAAAGCCACATCGGGGAGGGCAAGGCGATCAGCGCCGCGCTGCGGGCGAGGTTCGGCGACAACCCGCCCTGCTCGACCTGGATCGGCGTGACGAGCCTCGCCGACGAACAGTTCCTGATCGAGGTCGAGCCCTCGGTCGTGTTCCTCTAGTTCGCCAAAGGCGGGCAGGATAGATCGCCCTCAGGCCCGCATTCCTGCAGCATTTTGTCGAGATCGCCGGCACGCAGCCCGGTCAGGCGAGCTTGGCAGCTTGCAAGAGCAACAGGACGAGTCTCTCTGCTTGCGGCCGTGGTCTCGAAGTCACATTCCTGATCGCGAAACCTGATCCAGCTAAGTTGCGCCGTCTGCAACTTGGGCTTTGCGTCAGCCCTGAGCTTTTTTATCAGGTCCGTGTATACCTGATTTAGCTTTCTATCCGCTTTTTCCAACTCCTGCTTTGCACTGTCGGACGAGCGCCGTGATGAGGCCAGCGGGCAGGACGGACCGCTCTCCTGCTGGCAGTCCGACAGCATGCGCTCGAAATCAGTGGCGCGCTGATCGGTCAGGCGGGCCTCGCAATATGCCACCAGCATTCCATGGATCGTTCCGCCGACGGTCTTCATGGTCTCGAACTCACATTCTCTATCGACAAAGCTGTCCCAGGCGAGCAGCGCCTTCTGCAGCTTGGACTTCGCATCGGCCGGTTGCTTTGCCATGAGGCTTGTTTGAACCTTGTCCAGTTTCGCCTCTGCGCTCAGCCGAGCCTCCCTCGCCTGGTTATTCAGCTCCACTTGCGACTGGCCCTGCGCCGCGCCGACATGAGCCGCGATCACGAGCGCCACGATGATCTGTTTCGCTTTCACGGTACCCTCCTATCGCAGGCAGGCCGGCATCACGGCTGGCTCTTTATCCTCTGCCGGGTTACGCGAAAATTACGGGCAAGGAGAAGAATCGGCGGATACCAAGCAGCGCGAGGATTCTGTCTAATGCAGCTTCTTTCTATCGCGCGGCGCGGCGGCCGAGCCGGCAGCCGCTGTCGTCTGCCCGGTCTCGATCGGCGGCACCGGCCCCGAGTGATGCCCGATCATGCGCCACCCGTCGCTCTGGCGGGCGAAGGTGTTGGTCGCCATGAGCTGCCCCTCGGGCAGGATTTCGCGGCAGACGACGATGGCGAGCCCCGGGCGGCCGATCACCCATTCGCCGATGCAGCGCACTTTGGGTGATTCGGGGTGGCGCAGGATGCCGCGCCAGCTCGCCATGATCTCGGTGCGGCCCTGTAGCGGCGCCTGGCCCGGATGCAGGCAGATCATGGCGCCGGTCGCCGCCCAGATCTGGTCCATGCCGGCGACGTCGCGCTCGGCAAAGGCGCGGTAGAATGCGCGATTGGCGGCCAGCACGGCCTCGCGTTCCTCGTCGTCGAATTCCGCCAGGAGTGGCGGCAGGCGCGGTGGCCGTCGCGGCATTCGTCCCTCGAAACTCCCCGGTTGCCTGCCTTAGGATTAGCCGACAGAGAAGAAGCATCCAACCATCGAGATGACGATGTCCATTCCCAAGCTCGAATTCCCGCCGTTCCATCTGCCTGCCGAGGCCGAGGCGCTGCGTGGCGAGGTCCGCAGCTTCCTGCAGGAGACGCTGCCCAAGGTGAAGTCGGAGGACCGCTTCGCCAGCTGGAACACCTTCTCGCCGGAGTTCAGCAAGGCCCTGGGCAAGCAGGGCTGGATCGGCATCACCTGGCCCAAGCAATATGGCGGCAGCGAGCGCAGCTTCCTCGACCGCTACGTCATCACCGAGGAGCTTTTAGGCAACAGCGCGCCGGCCGGCGCCCACTGGGTGGCCGACCGCCAGTCCGGCCCGCTGCTGCTGCGCTTCGGCAGCGAGGAGCAGCGCCAGGCGATCCTGCCCCGGATCACGGCCGGTGAATGCTATTTCTCGATCGGCATGAGCGAGCCCGATTCGGGCTCCGACCTCGCCTCGGTGCGCACGCGCGCCGAGCCAGTGCCGGGCGGCTTCCGCGTCAACGGCACCAAGGTCTGGACCTCGGGCGCCCATCGCAACAACTACTGCATCGCTCT
>JAIEOV010000093.1 GCA_019750135.1 Reyranella sp.
TGCGTACAGGACTCATGGCTGCGGGCCTCGGTCTCGCAGTCTCGATCGCGGCACCTCTCGCCGGCGCCCAGACGCCGAAGAAGGGCGGCACACTCGTCTACATGATCCCGGCCGATTCGCCGCCGAGCTTCGACGGCCACCGCGAGACGACCTTCGCCACGGTCCATGCCGCGGCGCCGTTCTACAGCGTGCTGATCCGGGTCCCGCCCGACAATCCGGCCTCGACCACCGAATACGTCTGCGATCTCTGCACCGAGATGCCGAAGCCGACCGACGACGGCAAGACCTACACCTTCAAGATTCGCCCCGACGTGAAGTTCCATGACGGCAGCAAGCTCACGGCCAAGGACGTCGGCGCCAGCTGGAACCGCATCGTCTTCCCGCCGCAGGGCACGACCAGCGCGCGCGTCAGCTACTACGCGATGGTCGACAAGATCGAGGTGCCCGACGACAACACGGTCGTCTTCAAGCTGAAGTTCGCGACCGCGGCCTTCCTGCCGGCGCTCGCCGATCCCTTCACCTGGATCTACAAGAAGGAGATCCTCGACAAGGATCCGCACTGGTACGAGAAGAACATCATGGGCTCCGGCCCGTTCAAGTTTGCGAGCTACGACGTCGGCCAGTCGATCAAGGGCGTGCGCAACCCCGACTACTATCACAAGGGCCAGCCCTACCTCGACGGCATCGAGGGCATCTTCGCCGACAAGCAGTCGGTGCGCGTCGACGCCATCCGCGCCGACCGCGCCGCCATGGAGTTCCGCGGCCTGCCGCCGTCGGCCCGCGATTCGCTGGTCAAGGAAGCCGGCAAGGACGTGAACATCCAGGAGAGCGACTGGAACTGCGGCAACATCATTACGCCCAACCACAAGAAGAAGCCGTTCGACGACGTGCGCGTGCGCCGCGCCCTGGCGCTGGCCATCGATCAGTGGAAGGGAGCGCCGGCGCTCGCCAAGATCGCCAACGTCAAGACCGTGGGCGGCATCGTCTTCCCGGGCTCGCCGCTCGCCGCCACCAAGGAAGAGCTGGAAAAGATGGCGGGCTACTGGCCCGACATCGAGAAGGCGCGGGCCGAAGCCCGCCGGCTGCTGAAGGAGGCCGGCGCCGAGGGCCTGAAGTTCGAGCTGACCAACCGCAACGTCGACCAGCCCTACAAGTTCGTCGGCACCTGGCTGATCGGCGAATGGAAGAAGATCGGCCTCAATGTCGAGCAGAAGGTCGTGCCGACCGGCCCGTGGTTCCAGGCCATGCGCGGCGGCAACTTCGACGTCGTGGTCGACGCCAACTGCCAGAGCATCGTCAACCCGGCGCTCGATACCGGCAAGTACCTGCCCAAGGCGGTCTATCCCGAGAGCTACGGCGACTACGACGACCCGAAGTCGGTCGAGCTCTACAACAAGATGCTGCGCGAGAGCGATCCCAAGGCGCAGCGGGCCGCCATGCGGGCGTACGAGACCCACACGCTCGACACGATGGCCCACGCGATCATTACGCCGTACTGGTTCCGCATCATTCCCGAGCGGTCCTATGTGCGCGGCTGGAAGATCAGCCCCAGCCACTACCTGAACCAGGACCTCGCGAACATCTGGCTGGACAAGTAGCCCCCTGATGTATCGCTACATCGTCACGCGGCTCCTGCTGGCGGTCCCCACCCTGGTGGGGGCCGCCGCCCTGGTCTTCGTCCTGATGCGGCTCATTCCGGGCGATGTCTGCTTGATCCGTCTCGGCATGGGCTCGCATGGCAATCCGGCGGCGATGGAGGCGTGCCGCCAGGCCCTCGGGCTGAACAACCCCATGATCGTGCAGTTCCTCGACTTCCTGGGCAGCTACTTCACGCTCGACTTCGGGACGTCGATGTGGTCGGGCCGGCCGGTCGCCGTCGAGATCGGCACGCGCCTGCCGGTGTCGCTGCAGATCGCCCTGATGGCCACGGTCATCGCCGTCCTGATTGCCATTCCGCTGGGCACGATCTCCGCCCTGAAGGAGAACACCTGGCTCGACCATATCGTGCGCATGGTGGCGATCGCGGGCATCGCCACGCCGTCCTTCTGGCTCGGCATCATGTCGCTGGTGCTGGTGCTCGACGTCACCTACCTGGCGACGGGCAAGGCGTGGATGCCGCCCATCGACTACGTGCCGTTCTGGCAGGACCCGCTGCGCAATCTCTCGATCGTGTTGCTGCCGGCGATCACGGTGGGCTACCGCTACTCGGCGGTGACCATGCGCATGACGCGCTCGGCCATGCTCGAGGTGATGCGCGAGGACTATATCCGGACCGCCCGCTCCAAGGGGCTGCTCGAGCAGATCATCGTCAACCGCCATGCGCTCAAGAACGCGCTGCTGCCGGTGGTCACCCTGATCGGCATCGAGTTCGCCTTCCTGATCGGCGGCCTGGTCGTCACCGAGCAGGTCTTCAACCTGAACGGCATCGGCCGGCTGTTCGTGCAGTCGGTGCAGAACCAGGACAACGTCATGACCCAGGCGCTGACCATGCTGGTGGTCGCCGTCTTCGTGCTCACCAACCTTGTCGTCGACCTGCTCTATGCCTGGCTCGACCCGCGCATCCGTTACTCGTGAAGGCCAGGCGATGACGATCACCGTACCCAATCGCGTTGCCACCACAGCGCCAACCGACGAAGCCCTCGACCGCAAACGCTCGACGCTCGACGTCGTGCTCCATTTCGTGAAGCGCCAGCCGCTCGGCACCTTCGGCCTGGTGATCGTGCTGGTCATGTTCCTGGCCGGCGCGCTGGCGCCCTGGATCGCGCCCTTCGATCCGGAGGAGAACGACTTCAACGCCATGATGGAAGCGCCGAACCTGATCCATTGGCTGGGCACCGACCAGCTCGGCCGGGACATCTTCTCCCGGCTGGTGTTCGGGGCGCGCACGGCCCTGATCGTGGGCTTCAGCTCGGCCGTCCTGGGCGGCGTCATCGGCCTGGTGATGGGCGTGGCCAGCGCCTATTTCGGCGGCTGGTTCGACCTCATCTTCCAGCGCGTGCTCGACGTGCTGATGGCCTTCCCGCTGATCATCCTGGCGCTGGCGGTCGTGGCGGTGTTCGGCACCGGCGTGTTCAATGTCATCATCGCCATCACCATCCCGCTGGTCCCGCGCTGCGGCCGCGTCGTGCGGGCGAGCGCGCTCGCCGTGCGCGAGGTGCCCTATGTCGACGCCGCCCGGGCGTTGGGCTTCAGCCATGCCCGCATCGTGCTGCGGCACATGGTGCCCAACGTCGTCGCCCCCTTCCTGATCCTGCTCTCGGCCTTCGTCGGCCAGGCGATCCTCGCCGAGGCCTCGCTCTCCTATCTCGGCCTCGGCGTGCAGGAGCCGGTGCCGGCCTGGGGCCTGATGCTGCAGGGCGGGGCGGAGGAATACGCCACGACCGCGCCGTGGATCGCGGTGTTTCCGGGCGTGGCGATCATGCTGACGGTGCTGGGCATCAGCCTGTTTGGCGATGCGTTGCGGGATGCGATCGATCCCAAGCTGCGGGATCGGTAGGGCATGAACACCTCTCCCTTCTGACGGGCGGGGCTATCGCATATGGCACTTTCCGTCGTCTCGACCGGAGCGCGAAGCGCGGAGCGGAGAGACCTCTTCTCAACCATAAGCGGCCTAGTGTGGAGAGAAGGTCTCTCCGCGCGGCCCTTCGGGCCTTGGTCGAGACGACGGAACACATGCGATAGCCCTGCCATCTGACGAGGGAAGAGCATGGCTCTGGCATGCCCGCCAGACGGCTTCCACATTGCAAAAGGGTGGTGTTCTCTTCTTATTCGGCAGCGGTATCGTCGCCTACAGTGATGCGAGACATGGACGGAGTACCGCGATGAACCAGTCATGGATCGGGCCACGCGCATGAGCGAGGCCGTCCGCATCGACCCCACAACCGGCCGCAAGCTGTTCGCCACACGCGCAGCCAAGGCGACCGACAAGATCGCCGGCAAGGGCTACTCGATCATCGAGGACAAGGCTCTGAAGACGCTGCCGCCGCCTCCGCCCGGCGCCGTCTTCAACGCCGAGGAGCAGGCGAAGTACCGGAAGTTCAAGGAAGCGCGCGCCGGCGCCGCGCACTACATCCGCCTGGAAGGCGAATTCGCCACGTATCTGGAGGATGTCTATTCCGAAGCACCGGTGCCGCGCGATGCCCTGGACGACGAATGCGAGATCCTGGTGATCGGGGCCGGCTTCGGGGCGCTTCTCCTGTGGTATCGCCTGATGAAGGCGGGCTTCACCGACGTGCGGTTCTGCGAGAAGGGCGGCGACGTCGGCGGCACCTGGTACTGGAACCGCTATCCCGGCATCGCCTGCGACGTCGAGAGCTACAGCTACCTGCCGCTCCTCGAGGAGATGGGCCACATCCCCTCCATGAAGTTCGCCTCGGGCTTCGAGATCCTGGAGTACTGCCAGTCGATGGCGGAGCGCTTCGGCTTCTACGACCGCTGCCTGTTCCACACCACGGTCGAGGCGACGGTGTGGGACGACGCGGCCAAGCGCTGGATCGTCAAGACCGACCGGGGCGATGCCATGCGCGCCCGCTTCGTCGTGCTGGCGAACGGCATCCTGACGACACCGCGTTTGGCCAAGATCGAGGGCATGGAGACATTCAAGGGCAAGGCCTTCCACACTTCGCGCTGGAACTACAACATCGACCTGGCAGGCAAGCGGGTCGGCATCATCGGCACGGGTGCAACGGCGGTGCAGGTCGTGCCCGAGATCGCGAAGGTGGTGAAGGAGCTCTACGTTTTTCAGCGTACGCCCTCGTCCATCGACGTGCGCGATCAGCGCGCCACGACGGAGCAGGAGTATGCCACCTGGCCGCATGAGCAGGACTGGGCCGTCAAGCGGCGCGAGCGCCTGGCCCTCATTTCCGCCGGGCGCACCGCGTTGCAGGGCAACGACGACTTCCTGTCGGGCAAGGTCGAGGCCTACAAGCAGCAGAAGGCGTACGAGCGCGAGCTGACGCCGAAGGAGATGATCGACGCCCAGCTCAACAGCAACTTCCGCATCATGGAGCAGATCCGCGCCCGCGTGGATTCCGTGGTGAAGAGCCCGAAGGCCGCGGCGGCGCTGAAGCCCTACTATCCCTACGGCTGCAAGCGGCCGACCTTCCACGACGAATTCCTGCCGACCTTCAACCTGCCGCACGTCCACCTGGTCGACACGGCGCCTACAGGAGTGCAGCTGATCAACGAACGAGGCATCGTTCACGACGGCGTGGAGTATCCCCTCGATGTCCTGATCTACGCGACCGGGTTCGAATGGATGGGCACCGGCTCCTTCAACATGATCCAGGGCCGGGGAGGGCGGACACTGAAGGAGAAGTGGGAAACCGAAGGCACGAAGACTTTTCTAGGCATGCACTCGGCCGGCTTTCCGAACCTCTTCATCATGAACGGCCCACAGGGCGGCGGCGGTCAGTTCAACTTCACGCGTGTCGCCGAAATGCACGCCCACTACATCGTCTGGGCCTTGCAGACAGTCAGGGACCGCGGCGCCACGACCATCGACGTGACCCCGGAAGCCGAAGACGAGTACGCCCGGCATTGCGCCGAGATGGACCTGCTGTCGGCGCCGTTGCGGGATTGCCTCTCCTACTACAACGGCGATGGCACGGCGAAACCGGGCAGCCTCGCCTACTACGGTGGCGGCAAGCGCTGGCATGACAGGCGGGAGGCGGCGCAGCAGTCGATGTCGCCCTATCGGCTCGAGTAAGGGGCAAGGCGGACATGGCGGAACTGGAAGGCAAGGTGGCGGTGATCACCGGCGGCGCCAGCGGGATCGGCGAGGCGACGGTTCGTCTCTTCGTGAAGGAGGGCGCACGCGTCGTCATCGCCGACATGCAGCGCGAGCGCGGAGAGGCCCTGGCTGGCGAGCTGGGCGCCAACGCAACATTCGTCGCCTGCGAGGTGCGCCAGGAAGAGCAGGTGAAGGCGGCGGTCGATACGGCCGTCGGATGCTGGGGGCGCCTCGACTGCATCTTCAACAATGCGGGCTTCGGCGGCGCGCTCGGTCCGATCGAGGATATTCCGGCGGACGAGTTCGACATGACCTTCGACGTCCTGGTCAAAGGCGTCTTCCTGGGCATGAAGCACGCGATACCGGCGTTACGGATGCAAGGCGGTGGCTCGATCATCAACACCGGCTCGATCGCCGGCGTTGTCGCCGGGCGTGGCCCGATCGTCTATTCCGCCGCTAAGGCCGCCGTGAGCCACCTGACCAAGGCGGCGGCGATGCAGCTCGGACCGGAGTCGATCCGGGTCAACTGCATCTGCCCGGGAGCCATCGCGACGCCGCTTTCCGCCAACACGGTGGGTCGGCCGGATTCCCTGATCGAGGAGCGCCTCTCGGACTATGCCGACCTCCAGCCCATACCTCGGGCCGGTGTCCCGGACGACATCGCGCAAATGGCGCTGTTCCTCGCGAGCGACCGCTCCACCTTCGTCACCGGCCAGGCCATTGTCGTCGATGGCGGCGGCGCTACGGGCGTCATGTGGGCCAATCAGAAGGCCGCCTACAAGAAGCATCGGCCGATAAGGGTCTACAACCCTGACCAGCGATGAGAGCGAAAAAGCCGCCGATTACCGGCGGCTTTCTCTTTTTCCGTGCTGGGCCTACTGGGCCTGGCGCCGCTTCTCGCCACGTGGCTTCAGGGTCGGCGGAGCCGTCTCTTGAGACTGGGCAACGTCGGCCGGCGGAATCGGAATCTGCGCGCGCTCGAGAGCGCGTTTCAGCGTCGCGATGCCGCCGCTGATGTTGCCTTTCTGGCAGTCTTCCAGCCCCATCCTGGCGTCCAGGGGCTTGGCGTAGCCATCGGTGTTGTGGCGCGACCAGAGGCTGAACAGCTGCTGGCACCGCGCCAGCGTGTCTTCGCCTGATGCCTGCGACGGGCGATTGGCCGAAGTCGAATCGGCCGACGCCGGTCCGGCGTAACCGATGGCAACGATGGCGCTCGAGAGTATGGCCGCTGCGCGCAGAACGCTCGAGCGCGAGATGGCCACCTTTGGCAGGGGCAGAGAGTACGTCGTCATTAGCCTGTATCCCTCGTTTGGAGATCGATCGATCGGGGACGTGGGGTGCGGGCTTTCGTTCGACGAGAAAAGAGATCTCGACACCTCATGCGAAAATTACGTGATGTTACGCGGCGTAGACTAAGTCGGACTCCAAGTGAGTCGGTATCTCGAGCCGGCGCTGACGGTGGACGTTTATCTAGAATGCCTCTAGCATGCAGTCGCATCCGGAGGACAAGTGCATGCGTAGAGGGTTCTTTCAGGCGACGGCGGTCGCGCTGCTGTCGTTCGGCCTCGCGGCCGGTGCAGCGGCCCATTCAATCTGGGTGGAGCGCGAAGGCGACGGCGCCCGCATCTACTTCGGTGAGTTCGACGAGAACCTGCGCGAGGGCTCGCCCGGCCTGCTCGATCGCCTGAAGCCGGAGGCCAAGGTCGCGGGCAGCGACAAGCCGCTCAAGCTCGACAAGCAGGCGACCTTCTTCGCCGTCGCTGGTCCGCTCGGAAAGGACGACAGCATCGTCGCCGAGACCGTCTCCGTCTACGAGCGGAAGGGCGACAAGCCGACCAAGGTGCTGAACCGGCTCGGCGCGCGCACCGTCGCCGACTTCAAGGAGCAGGCGCCGGTCAACACGCTCGACATCGTGCCGGCCGGCAAGCCCGGCCTGTTCAAGGTGTTCTATCAGGGCAAGCCGCTGGCCAAGGCCAAGGCCGAGCTGATCGCCGAATCAGGATGGAAGCGCGAATTCAATACCGACGAGCAGGGTGTGTTCGAAGCGACCCTGCCGTGGCGCGGCAGCTATGTCATCGAGGTCGCGCATACCGACGCCACGCCGGGCAAGCTGGGCGAGGAGGCGTACGACTCGTCGCGCTCTGCCAGCACGCTCTTCGTCCGCGCCGCCGACGGCATGCAAGGGCCGCCGCAGCCGCCGGTCACGACTCCCAAGCGCTGACAAGGCAGCGCTTACCCGAGCGACTTCCGAAAAATGAAAAGCCCATCCGACCGGGGGAGGTCGGATGGGCCATCAGCGCAAGACCGGGCGGGTTAGGCCAAAGGCCTTCATGCGCTCGCTGGTTTCAACGGCCGACCCGTCCGGAGGTTCCGCCCTCCGGCGAAGGAGGCCCGCTGCGGGGGGAAAAACTCGCAACGGGCCAGGCGTGCGACTGAGAGAAGGATTAGATCGCACGCCATGGCGGGAAAACGCCGCGCGGTGGCCGGCCGTTGCTTCGTCTTTCTGGATTGACCGACGCTGCGGCTCATGATCATTGCTGGAAGCGCGCCACTCCAATGGCGGTCATGTCCGTTGTTGCAAGAGCCCATGAGCGCCACTGGAGTGGCGCGCTCCCAGCGATGAGTCGACCTCGCGCTAGCTGCCGGCCACCTCCGCCAGCGCCTGCCGCAGCAGGCGGCGCATGACCGGCTTCGCGACCAGCCTCGTGTGGTTCAAGGCCGCGATTTTCTGGCGCAAATCTGGTTCGTTGGCAAAGGCGGTACAGAAGACGATCGGGATGTCCGCACCCTTGCGGATTTCGATCGCCGCGTTGAGGCCGTTGCCGCCTTCGGCCAGCCTGATGTCCATCAGGATCGTGTCCGGTGCCAGCCTGCGCGCCTCTGCGACGGCCATCTGCTCATTGGCGACCGTTCCCAGCACCTCGTAGCCCATTTCCTCGGCCATCTCCGACAGAGTCAGGGCGACGAGCGGCTCATCCTCCACGATCAGGATCGTACGCTGTGGCGCCATCTTACTGCGCTGCCTCCCTGATGGTCGTCGTGCCTGGCAGGTCCTGCTGCGCGGCGACGCGGTCCCACGGCGCGTCTACCGTCCAGCACAGGCCGCGTTCGGCATAATCCAGCTCGATCGTGCCACCCAGCGCCGCCGTCGTGAGCCTGGTCAACACCTTGCGGCCGAACCCGCGGCGCTGCGGCGGCACGACGACCGGGCCGTCGCGCTCCTGCCATTTCATGTGGAAGCGGGCCTGGCCGGCGCCGTCCTGGTCGGCGCGCCACGTGATGTCGATCCGCCCGGCGGGCGTCGAAAGTGCGCCGTACTTGGCGGCGTTGGTGGCGAGCTCGTGCAGCGCCATCGCCAGGCTGTTCGCCGCCGGTGCTCTCAGCAGCACGGGCGGTCCCTCGGCCACCGCGCGCGCGCTCTCTGGATCGACGAAGGGATCCAGTTGCGATCGGATCAGCGCCGCCAGGTCGACCGCGCCGCCGTTGCCGCTCACCGTCAGGTCCTGCAGCCTGGTGAGCGAAAGCAGGCGGGCGGCGAAGCGGTCGGTGAAGTCGTCGACGTCGCTGCTGCCGCGCACGGTCTCCGTGGCGATCGCCTGGACCACCGTCAGCAGGTTCTTGGAGCGATGGGCGAGCTCGCGCACGAGGAAGGCGTTGCGCCGCTCCGACTGCTTGAGCGTGGTGATCTCGAAGGAGACGCCGAGCAGGCCGACGGTGCGGTTGGCATCGCGCAGCGGCTCGACGTAGAGATGGAAGTAGCGGGCGGTGTCGCCGGCGCCATGGCGCACTTCGCCCTGCTGGGCCTCGCCTGTCGCCAGGGCCCGCTCCTCGATCGGGATGGCGCTCGCCTGCAGGTCGGCCGGCAGGACCTGCTCGCTGCGCAGGCCGATGGCATGCGAGCCGGCGCCGGCCGTCGTGCTGATCCAGGTCAGCCGGCGGTCGCGGTCAAGCGTGTAGACCACGACATCGGCGCCGCGCAGGGCGGCGTTGAAGCGTTCGAGCGCCAGCACCAGCTCGCGCGATCTCAGCTGCAGCCGGCCTGCCAGGCCGCGCAGGGTGAGGGCGACCGCGTTGACTTCCTGGACCGGCGATTGGAGCGGGTCCGGCACCTGCTCGTGTTCGACGATGCTCGCGAGGCCGGCCAGGGCCCGGATCGGCCGGCCGATCAGCCTGCCGAAGAGCATTGCCAGAAGCAGGGTGAGCACGAGGAGCGTGCCGGTGATACCCAGGATCCAGGACGAGTCCTTGAGCCAGGCGGCGTGCGCCACGGATTGCGGCAGGTTGGCCGAGACCAGCCAGCCGGTGAGAGGAGATCGATAGACGGCGCGCACCGTTTTCACGCCTTCCACGTTCGTCGTCCGGAAGACGCCGACGCGTTGACGGCTCTGCGTCAGCAGCTCATCAGGCAATTTTTGGCCGGCGAATTCCTCGTGCTTCTGCAGGCGCGCGATGATCACGCCCTTGCGGTCGCTGAGCCCCGTATTCCATTCGGGCGGCAGGTTCTGGTCGCGCATGGTCGAGAGGAAGCGTTCCGGCGGGATCGACAGGTGCAGGAAGCCTTGAAGCTCGCCCTGCCTGACCACGGGAGCAGTGACCGTGATGACGTGCCGGCGCGCGATCGCGCCGGTGATCAGGTCGGAGATGTGGGGTTTCATCGTCTGCCGTACCGCAGTGTCGATTTCCGGCTGCGACGTAGTAGGAAGCTCGCTGCCCCATGGAACGCGCGTGTTCATGAGCTGCTTGCCGCTGGCGTCGCGGTACAGCACATCGATGCCCAGAGGCTTCAGCGATGTGGTTGCGTTGGCATGGACGGTGGCCAGGCGGCCGGCGATGACGTCGGGCGAGGCAGCGAGGCTGGTCAGGTTCGCGAGCATCAAAGTGATGTCGCGATCGATGTCGCCGCCGAGATCGTTGACGACCTGTTCCAGCCGGCGTTCGATGTCGGTTTCCTGGGCCTGCCAATGGCGCTCCAGGAGGAAGCCGGTCAGCGCAAGCGAGGGAAAGGCAATGCTGGCGCCGAACAGGAAAAGCAGGAGTGATATGCGAAGCCCGCCCGGCGCCGGGTCCGGGTCGCCGCCACGAAGCGGCGCCTCAGGCGGCGATGCATCTGGGGCAGGGGCCGTCGGAACAGGGCCATTGCCGCTCCCCAACCTCCACACGTGTTTCCTCCCCCATGCCTGCTGCCCCAATGGACGATCCTAGCATGCGACAGGGCCGGCGTCGCAAAAGCCTCGATCGCTTCCGGCCAGGGAGAAGCAGTGGAGCGCGGCTGCATTAAGCCACGCTCCGACCGCGGTTGCACAGTCTAGCGCGTATAAACCGTCGTCGCCGCGGCCGGCGCGGGCGTCGTCACGGTCGTGGTTCCGGTGGGCGTGGAATAGGTCGTAGAGGTCGCGGCGGGAACCGGCGTGGTCACCGTCGTGGTTGGTGCCGGCGGACGCTGTACCGTCTCGGACTTGTAGGAACAGGCAGCGGCGGTGACGGCGATGAGCGCCAAGCCGACGATCGAACGATGCATGATGCCTCCTTGTATGGGTGCCTGGATGGCACCGCTGCAAACGCGTGGTCCGTGCATCTCGTTCCGCCGCAACGAAGGGGCAGGTGCTGCATTGACAGGCGACAGGAGCGTGCCATGGCGGCGAAGCAACGGGATGAGGCGGAA
This sequence comes from Reyranella sp., assembly GCA_019750135.1. Classification (GTDB taxonomy): domain Bacteria; phylum Pseudomonadota; class Alphaproteobacteria; order Reyranellales; family Reyranellaceae; genus Reyranella. The sequence continues at coordinate 11,394 of JAIEOV010000093.1, forward strand.
CGACTGCGGCAGCAGGGTTCGACGGCGCGGCGCCTCGCGTCCCAACTGAGCGAGACGACCGACCGCAAGGAGTTGTTGCGCTATGCGGGCGTGTTGGAGGAGCGGGCGTCACGCCTGGAGTGTCGACCGCCAGATGAGGATTAGTCCGACGGGACCAGGTCGTCGCCCAGTCAGGGGCTGTCCAATGCAGCCTGAACAGGGTTCGAACGTTAACTGTCTGTCGCCAACCCCTCCGGATGGCGCGCCCCCAAGGAGTTCACTGTGGCCGAATCAGCCCAAGGCCCCGCGCCGGCGCTACCGTCGGGCCCGCTCAGTCATGGCGGTCGCCTGCTGCCTGCCGTCACCGTCGACACCTACAACGAGGAGCTGCGCGACGAGGAGGGTTTCGTCGGCGACCGCGCCAGCCGTCGCGCCTTCCGCGCGATTCTCGCCGACTGGCGCGAGCGGCTGAAGGAAAGCGGCGACGACCCCCTGGGCGACACGCCCATGGAGGAAGTCAGCAAGTCCAAGCTCGACAGGATGATGGCAAGCGACGACCCGGTGTCCGCCGCCCTGGTCCATACCGTGGTCGAGGAGTTCGCCGGCGAGCTCGCCACGGTGGTTCGTCGCTTCCTGCGGCTGGAGTCCTGGAAGGGTACCGAGCGCATCGTGCTGGGCGGCGGTCTGATCGCCAGCCGTATCGGCGAGCTGGCGATGGGCCGCGCCTCGATCCTGCTCAAGACGGCGGGGGTCGATATCGACCTGCACTCGATAGGCAATCATCCCGACGAAGCCGGGCTGATCGGCGCCGTGCAGCTCGCGCCGAGCTGGATCATGGCCGGCCACGACGCCATCCTGGCCGTGGATATCGGCGGCACCAACGCGCGCGTCGGCGTGGTCGAGCTCAACGTCGACAAGCGTGGGGACGTCGCCGAGGCCGACGTCTGGAAGCGCGAGCACTGGCGGCATCTCGATGACAAGCCGACCCGCGACGAGGCAATCGATCGCCTCGGCGGCATGCTCGACAAGCTGATCAACCGCGCGGCCAAGGAGAAGATCAAGCTCGCGCCGTTTATCGGCATCGGCTGCCCCGGCCTGATCGACGAGCACGGCACCATCCTCAAGGGCGGCCAGAACCTGCCGGGCAACTGGGAGGGCGAGACCTTCAACCTCGCCGCCGCGCTTGTCGAGCGGCTGCCACGCATCGATGGCAACGACCTCGTCGTGCAGATCCACAACGACGCGGTGGTGCAGGGGCTGAGCGAGGTGCCGAACATGAAGGACGTGCGGCACTGGGGCGTCATGACGATCGGCACCGGTCTGGGCAATGCCCGGTTCACCAACCGTACGGACGAGTAGGAGCGGTTGGTGGAAGCGCCGCGCCTGGAGCGCAAGCTGGTCGCGATCCTGGCGGCCGACGTCGAGGGCTATAGCCGGCACATGGAGCGCGACGAGGCGGCGACGCTCGCCACTTTGTCCAGCCATCGCCTGATCTTCGACGAGCTGATCGCCGCGCACAACGGGCGCATCACCGGCACCGCGGGCGACAGCGTGCTGGCCGAGTTCGCGAGCGTGGTCGATGCGTTGGACTGCGCCCTGAAGGTCCAGGACCGGCTCGTCGCGGCCAACGCGGCCGTCGACGCCGAGCATCGCCTGTGGTTCCGCATCGGCCTCAACGTCGGCGACGTCATGGTCAAGGACGGCGACATTTTCGGCGACGGCGTCAACATTGCGGCGCGCCTCGAGAGCCTGGCGACGCCCGGCGGCGTCTGCATCTCGCGCGGCGTGCGCGACCACGTGCGCAAGATGGGCCGCTATGCCTTCGAGGATCTGGGCGAGCAGGGCGTCAAGAACATCGCCCAGCCGATCCGCGCCTTCCGCGTGCGCCTCTCAGATGCTCCCGCCCCGGCCGAGGACGAGCAGCCGATCGACCTCGCGCCTCATGATCAGCCGGCCGCTCCGACGACAGCCGCTCCGCCGGCGGCCGAGGACTCGCCGGAATTCGAGCTGGCGTTCTGGGAGGCGATGAAGGACAGCCGCGACCCGGCAGAGTTCACCGCCTATCTCGAGAAATACCCGCAGGGCGCCTTCACGGCGCTGGCCGAGGCCCGCCTCAAGGCGCTGCAGGAGGAGGCCGCGGCGCCCAGCGAGCCGCAAGCCGACGCCGTCGAGCTCGCCTACTGGGACACTGTGAAGGATAGCGACAACCCCGAGATGTTCCGGGCCTACCTCAAGCAGTACCCGGAGGGCGCCTTCGCGCCGCTGGCGAAGGTGAGGCTGGACGAGCTGGATGCGTCGGCCGCCTGACGGCGGCGTGAGAGAGGACCCCTATGCGACTGTTCACGTGTCAGGCTTGCCGGCAGACCCTGCATTTCGACAACACGCTTTGCGAAAAGTGCTCGCATCGTCTGGGCTATCTGCCGGCGACAGCGACCCTGTCGGCCGTCGAGGCCGATGGCGACGCCTGGACGGCGCTGGCCTCGGCCGGAACGCCGTACCGCTTCTGCATCAACGCCCAGTATGACGCCTGCAACTGGCTGATCGAGGCGTCGTCGCCGGAAACCCTCTGCCTGTGCTGCCGGCACAACCGGACCATCCCCGATGTCACGCAGGACGCGAATGTGGCGGCATGGCGCCGGATCGAGCGGGCCAAGCATCGACTGTTCTACTCTCTGCTGAGGCTAGGCTTGCCGCTGGTGACGCAGATCGAGAACCAGGAGACCGGCCTCGCCTTCGATGTCCTGGCCGATTCGCCGCAGCCACACGGGCCGAAGGTGATGACGGGCCACGACAACGGGCTCATCACCATCGCGCTCAGCGAGGCCGACGACGCCGAGCGCGAGAAGATTCGTGTCGCCATGCGCGAACCCTACCGCACGCTGGTCGGTCATTTCCGGCACGAGATCGGGCACTATTTCTGGGATCGGCTGGTGCGCGATGGAAACAGGACCGAGTCCTTTCGCGCGCTGTTCGGCGACGAGAGCGCCGACTACGGCCAGGCACTGCAACGCCATTACCAGCAGGGCGCGCCGGCCGACTGGCAATCGCACTTCGTCACGGCCTACGCCACGATGCATCCGTGGGAGGACTTCGCCGAGACCTGGGCGCACTACCTGCACATCGTCGACACCCTGGAGACCGCCGGTGCGTTCGGGCTGTCGACCCGACCGAAGGTCACGCAGGGTGACGAACTGGATGCGTCCGTCGACTTCGACCCCTATCGCGCGCGGACGATGGAACAGTTGACCGAGAGCTGGCTGCCGCTCACTGTCGCCCTCAACAGCCTGAATCGTTCGATGGGCCAGCCCGATCTCTATCCTTTCGTGCTGTCGACGCCGGCGCTGGAGAAGCTCGCCTTCGTACATGCTCTCGTGCATCCGGTGGAACCGTCGTGAAGCTGTCGACCCTGACCGGAGCCGGCGACACGCGTCTCCTCCGCGCCGTCGCCTTCGTGTTCCTGGCGGCGATCGCGATCCTGGCGCTCTATTTCGGGCGCGATGTGCTGATCCCGACCGCGGTCGCCGTCCTGTTCGCCTTCATCCTCAATCCCGTGGTGACATGGCTGCATCGGTTGCTGAAGCTGCCGCTCGCCGTGACGGTCGCCATGCTGGGCGCGCTGGCATTCATCGGCGTGCTGGCCGTGCTGGTGATGACCCAGCTCGCCGAGGTTGCCGGCAGCCTGGCCGGCTACCAGACCAACCTGCACCAGAAGATCCAGGACGTGCGCCATCTGTCGGAAGGCGGCGGGCCGCTCAGTCGTTTCATCTCCATGACGGCGACACTGGCGCAGGATTTCTCGCCGGAGGCCGGCGCGGCTGCGCCGCCGCTGCGCGTGCAGACCAGCGATTCGAGTCTCACCTCCATCGCCACATTCGTGGCGCCGCTGCTGCACCCGTTGCTGTCGATCGGCATCATCATCGTCCTGGCATTGTTCATCCTGCTCGACCGCGACCACCTCAGCGACAAGTTCGTGCGCCTGCTGGGCGCCGATGTGCATGCGACCTCGGAAGCGGTGGGCGACGCCGCGGTGCGTATTGCGCGGGTGCTGTCGCTGCAGCTTCTGACCAATTTCGGCTTCGCGGTGGTGGTCGGCGCGAGCCTGTTCGCGCTGGGCATGCCCAATGCCCTGTTGTGGGGCCTGCTGGCCGGCACGTTCCGCTTCGTGCCCTATGTCGGCGCCATCCTGAGCGCGCTGCTGCCGACGCTGATCGCGCTCGCGATCATGCCCGGCTGGCTGCAGCCGCTGCTGGTGCTGGCCGTCATCGTCGCCCTCGACATCCTGACCGGCCAGGTCGTCGAGCCGCTGCTGTTCGGCGAGCAGACCGGCGTGACGCCGCTGGCGCTGATCCTGTCGGCGATCTTCTGGGGCATGCTGTGGGGACCGGTCGGCCTGCTGCTGTCCACGCCGCTCACCATCTGCCTGCTGGTGCTGGGCACGCACGTGCCGCACCTGCAGTTCCTGCGCGTGCTGCTGGGCGACGAGCCGGCGCTGTTGTCGTACCAGCAGATCTACCGCCGGCTGATACGCAAGGCCGTGGCCGAGGCCTCGGCCGTGGCGCTGGAGGAAATCGAGAAAAAGGGGCCGGAACGCGGCCTCGACGATTCGCTCGGCCGCATGGTCGTGCTGGCCGAGGACGACCGCGCGCTCGGCCGCCTCAGCGCCGAGCAGACCGGTGCCGTCGTCGATGGCACCGACCAGGTGCTCGAGTTCCTCGCCGCCGAGGCCGATGCCGACACGGCGACGACGCCGAAGATCGAAGGGCCGGGCTTCAACTGCATCGGTGGACGCGGCGAGATCGACGATGCCGCCGCGGCGGTGATCGCCTTCGCGCTACGCCGGAGCGGCTTTGCTGCCGAGGAAAGCCGGCGCGCCGACGCGGCCGGTGCGGCCGGCAACACCGTCGCCCTGCCGCTGATCTGCTATGCCTCGCATCCGTCCGACGCCGTGCGACGCTACAATCTGCGCAAGCTGCGCGCCGGCGGCGGCCGCGCTCGCCATGCCGTCATCGACTACGAGGTCGCGGCGGCGGTGGCGCTGCCGCCGGGCGTCGGCAGCGCCTCGGCTCAGCAGATGCTGGTCGGCGATATCGGCGCGATCTGCCGGCTCGCGGCGCAGCATGCGCTGGAAGCTGCGAGCGCCATGCCAAAGAGCGCGTGACCCGCGTTAGAGCGGAATGGGATGAGATGGAACCGCATGCGGTTCCATCTCATCCCATTCGCGCGCACCGACGATGCGTGTTGCAGGAGGCATGATGGGTCCAGCTGGACCCATCATGCTCTAGT
>JAIEOV010000110.1 GCA_019750135.1 Reyranella sp.
TCGAGATCGTCATCCAGTAAGCGATCCGAAGCGTAAGTCTTCAGGGACGGCCGGGCTCTGCCCGGCCGTTTCCTTTTGGGGGCCTCCGACCCGCTCTAGCAGCTGCTGGCCACCTGGGCCGTCTTCAACATGTTGCGCGTCATCTCGTTGGCGACATCCGGCGTCATGCGGACAGGCACGACCTGGCCGCCGTCGCCGACGAGCGCGCCGATGATGCAGCCGTCGTCGGCGCAGAGATGGAAATTCGACGAGGCGATGTTGAACGCCAGGGACTGTTCGTCCGCCGGCGGCGCATCGTCGTGCAGGGCCCGGCGCTTCGCCATCTCCGTTGCCGCCTGTGTCAGGGAGACGATGAAGCCGTTCAAATCGGCGAAGCTTGCAATGCAGGCAATCGACCGATGGCGTTCATCGACGAAGACCAGAGCGCAGGTCATGCCGTCAGCGGCCAAGCCGAGATGGAACTTCTCGAGCGTGCCGGGCGCGCACAGACGCTCGGTCTCGGTAGCGAATTCGCTGGCCATGGGAGCCTCCGTGTTTTGCAAACAACGGACTCTGTCGCCCATCCGTTCCTAGACATGACGAGAACAGATGTTCGCAAAGCCGTGATATTTGCAGTGTGACCGGCGGGTGACACGCCGCGGGCAATTGCCGACGCGAAACACACATCACGGCGTTTTCATTGCCTAGGGTTGCGTGTGGCGGCAAGATGGCGCGGCGCGGCTTCGGCTCCATTTTGTTTCGATGGTCGCGCAACGCCACTTGAGGGGGAAAATCTATGCTGAAGAAGTTGTTGGGCCTCGTCGCGGCCGCGTACCTGTTGGGCGCGTGCGCGTCCGAGCCGCCACCGCCACCGCCTCCGCCGCCGCCTCCGCCGCCGCCGCAGGCTTTCATGGTGTTCTTCGACTGGGATAGCACCAAGCTGTCCGATGCCTCGATGAACGTGCTCTCGCAGGCGCGCGACGCCTTCAAGGCGAAGCAGGGCGCTCGTGTCACGGCCACCGGCCATACCGACACGACCGGCACCGAAGCCTACAACATGGCGCTGTCGCTGCGCCGCGCCAACGCCGTCAAGGACGCGCTGGTCAAGCTCGGTGTGCCGGCTGCGGCCATCACCACCGTCGGCCGCGGCGAGCAGGGCCTGCTGGTGCAGACCGGCGACGGCGTGCGCGAGCCGCAGAACCGCCGCGTCGAGATCACCATCCCGCAGATGGCATCGGCTCCGCCGATGAACGATCAGGCGTACTGCGCGCAGCTCGCCCGGCTGTGGCGCAACTATGACCGCACGACCGCCCAGGGCCCCGGCCCGCAGGCGATCGCCAAGTGCGACGCCGGCGACTATGCCGGCGGCATCCCGACGCTCGAGCAGATCCTGACCGACGCCAAGATCCCGCTGCCGCCGCGCACCTGATCTTGCCAACTGTTTGAAGAAGGCGGCCTCGAAAGGGGCCGCCTTTTTCATGACTTCCTGCCTGTGTTAGGTCTGGCGGTGCCATGCAGGATTGGACCACCCGGCGGCGCGCCATCGAGGACAGCCGAAAGCTGATCAATCGCGCCGGCCCGTACAGCCGCTGGCGCAAGCACGTCTTCCGGTTCGTGGTGACGGCGCTTGATGCGACGCTGCGCTTCACGCCGGTCTATGGCCGCGGCCAGCGCAACGCGCTCGATCTGCGCATGGTCGAGCTCGAGCTTGCCCTGCCGGGGCTGCCCTCGTCGTTCGACGGCTATCGTATCCTGCAGCTGAGCGACACCCATCTCGACCACTTCCCGGCGCTCGCCGAGGCCGCCCGGAGCCTCTTGCACGACGTCGAGGTCGACATGCTCGCGGTGACCGGCGACGTGCACGGCCACTCGCGCTCGACCATCGACTACTCGGCCGGGCTGCTGATGGAGGCGCTGGCCGGCGTTCGCGTGCGCGGACCGCGCCTTGCCGTGCTGGGCAATCACGATCCGGCGGCGATGGTGGGCGTGCTCGAGCGCGCCGGTTTCGACGTGCTGGTGAACCGATCGATCGTGGTGCGGCAGGGCGATGAGAGCCTGTGCGTCACGGGCCTCGACGACGTCCACAGCTTCTACACCGAGGCGGCGCTGGCGGCGCTCGACAGCCACGACGGCGGATTCCGCATCGCCCTGGTGCATTCGGCCGAAGTCGCCGACGATGCCGATGCGGCAGGCTACGCGCTCTATCTCTGCGGCCACACGCACGGCGGGCAGATCTGCCTGCCGGGCGGGCGGCCGCTGGTCACCCAGCTCAGGCGCTGCCAGCACGCCGCGAGCGGCCTGTGGCGGCAGGGCGCCATGACCGGCTACACCAGTTGCGGGCTCGGCGTGTCAGACCTGCCGTTGCGCTTCAACACGCGCGGCGAAGCCACCATCATCACGCTGCGCCGTCCGACGCCTTAATGCAGCCGCCGGACGTGCGGCGCGCCTTCGCATGGCACGAAGCGCACGCCGCCCTTCATGATGAAGGCGAAGCGCTTCTTGTCCTGCAGGACGCGCACGTCCTTCAGCGGATCGCCATCGACCAGCAGCAGGTCGGCGAGATAGCCCGGCTTGACCAGGCCGAGCTCGTGGCCGCGCCTCATGATCTCGCCGCCGGTGCGCGTCGCAGCCTGCAGCGCCTCGCTGGGGCTGAAGCCGAAATGCGTCACGAAGTGCTCGAGGTCACGGGCATTGGTGCCTTGCGGGTTGGCCGCGAAACCGTAGTCGCCGCCGACCACGACGCGGATGCCGCGCTTGCGCATCTCGTGGTGGACGCGGCAGGTCGCCTCGAATTGCGGCGTCATGCGCTCGAGCCAGCGCCTGCCTTCCGCGGTGTTGTCGCCGCGCAGGCTCTCGAGACGCGAGACGGTGAGGCCGATGGCGGGGCCGGTGAAGATGCGGTCCTTGGCCGCCTCCAGGCCGTCCAGCGCTTCCTCGTCGGCATAGTCGCAGTGATAGATCACGTCGACGCCGTGATGGAGCGCACGCTTCACCGAGTCCGAGGCGCGCGCGTGGGCGGCGGCGCGGCGGCCGGCCGTGTGGGCGGCCTCGACGCCGGCTGCCACCTCGGCGTCGGTCATCACTGCGGCAATAGCGGGAGCGGAGTCGGTGCCGAGCTCGCCCGAGATGTTGAGCTTGATCATGTCGACGCCCTCGCGCAGGCAGAGCCGCGCCATGCGCCGTACCTCGTCGGGCCCGTCGACGGCGACGCCGAAGCTGTCCTGGTGCAGGTGCAGCTTGCGGCCATCGCCCAGGCCGCCGGTGACGGTGAGCTCGGGGCTGGCGGCCAGCAGGCGCGGTCCGTCGACCATGCCGCGGTCGATGGCGTCGCGCACCGCGACGTCGAGGCGGATCTTGGCCGCCGCTGCCGAGCAGGCGCTGGTGAAACCCGCGCCAAAAAGCTTTCGCGCAGCGTCCATGGTGAGCAGGGCATGGTCCTCGGGCGGCAGCTCGCCCAGCGCCGTGCCGCGCGGCGTATCGACGAAGGAGAGATGGGCGTGGCCCTCGACCATCCCCGGCATGAGGAATTTGCCGGCAGCATCGAGGCGCTCGGCACCGTCCGATGAAACATTTTCGGCTTGCGGAGCGACGGCCGCTATTCGCGCGCCGTCTATGAGCACCTTGCCCGCAAAAGGCGCAGCGCCGCTGCCGTCCCACACCATCGCCCCGTCGATCAAAAGGCGCATTGTTTCCTCCGCAGGGAAGTGGTTTGTTCCGCCCCCTTAAGGGGAGCTTGAGCGTAGTAGCTTAGTGGAGGAAGCTTTGATTAATCGACGCCAATTCATCGCCGCCGGCAGCGCGGCGGGGGCCTTCGGCCTTGCCGGCACGGCCTCGGCGCAGGCCCAGTTCTCGATCGCCACCGGCACGACCGGCGCCGTCTACTATCCGGTGGGCGGCGCGATGGCCAACATCCTGAGCAAGAAGGTCCCGGGCTGGGCAGTGACCGCCGAGGCGACCGCGGGCTCGGTCGCCAACATGCACATGATCCGGGACGGCAAGGCGCAGATGGCGCTGACGCAGTGCGACACCGCCTACGACGCCATCAAGGGCCTCGACAAGTTCAAGGACAAGCCGGTCGAGTCGCGCACGCTTTGCGTGATCTATCCCAACCTGGTGCACTTCGTGACCATGGACGGCACCGGCATCAACAAGCTGTCCGACATCAAGGGCAAGCGCATCTCGACCAGTGCGCCGGTCAGCGGCTCCGAGGTGATGGCGCTGCGCATCCTCGATGAGCTCGGGCTCAAGGTGAGCGACATCAAGCGCGAGCGCCTGGCGCCGGCCGAGAGCACCAACGCCATGAAGGACGGCAAGCTCGACGGCTACTTCTTCAACGGCGGCCCGCCGGTCGCGGCCATCACCGACCTTGCCGCCACGCAGGGCATCAAGATGAAGCTGATCCCGACGGCCGACCTGGTGCCCGACCTCAACAAGAAGTACGGCCCGGTGTTCGCCAAGAGCGAGGTCAAGGCCAAGGCCTATCCCAACCAGGACGCTGCGGTGCCGGTGATCGCCATCTGGAACATCCTCGTGGTGCCGGCCTCGATGAAGGACGACCAGGCCTACACCATCATCAAGACCTTGTGGGACAACCAGGCCGACCTGGTGGCGACCCACAAGGCGACGGTCGACATGACGCCGGAGAACCAGAAGGAGGCCAACTCGTCGGTGCCCTTCCATCCGGGTGCTCTGAAGTTCTTCGCCGAGAAGGGCATCAAGCTGTCGTAACGATCAGGGTACGCGTTGGGGGCTCCCGCGAAGGGAGCCCCTTTGCTTTCGGGATGGAAGTCGATGACGGTGCAGAACGAGCTCCTGAGTGATGAGGAGCATCGCAAGATCGAGGAACTGGTCGAGCAGGAAGAGGGCGGCGTCCATCGCTTCGCCGGATGGTGGGGCACCATCCTCATGTCGATCGCCGTGGCCATGACGCTGTTCCATCTCTATGCCGCGGCCAGCACCGTCGACCAGCAGTCGCTTCGCGAGATCCATGTCGCCTTCGCGCTGTCGCTGGTCTTCCTCTTGTTTCCCATGGTGAAGAGCTGGCGCAACCGCGTGGCACCCTGGGATATCGTCGCCGCCGGCCTGTCGCTCGGCGTCATCTGGTACATGATGACGGGCGGCACCTGGACGAGCCTGGAAGCCTCCGACGACTTCCTCGACCGCTATGTCTCGCCGACCGGCATGGACGTCGCCGTCGGCGCCATCCTGATCCTGCTGGTGCTCGAGGCGACGCGGCGCGCCACCGGCTGGATCATGCCGGTGCTGTCGATGATGTTCTTCGCCTACGGCCTGTGGGGCAACTACCTGCCGGCGCCGTGGACGCACAAGGGCTATCCGATCGTCGACCTGATCGCCGAGCTCTACATGACCCTGAACGGCATCTTCGGCTCGGCGATCGACGTGTCGGCGACGCTGATCATCCTGTTCACCATCTTCGGCGCCATCCTGCAGGCCTCGGGCGCCGGCCGCTTCTTCATCGACTTCTCCCTGCTCGCCATGAAGGGCCAGCCCAATGCCGCGGGCCGTGCAGTGGTGCTGTCGTCGTTCCTGCTGGGCGGGCCGTCGGGCTCGGGCGTAGCCACCACCGTCACCATCGGCACCGTGGCCTGGCCGATCATGCGCGAGGCGGGCTACGGCAAGAGCGCGGCCGGCGGCCTGCTGGCCGCGGCCGGCCTCGGCGCCATCCTGTCGCCGCCGGTGCTGGGCGCCGCGGCCTTCCTGATCGCCGAATACCTCAAGATGTCGTACCTCGACATCGTGCGCATGGCGATCGTGCCGACGTTCCTCTACTACTTCGGCCTGCTGGTCATGACCGAGATCGATTCGCGCAAGTACCATCTGCGCGCCGTCGATCCCAAGGTCGACATCGGCATGCGCCAGCTCATCACGCGCTACGGCTTCCACTTCACCTCGCTGATCTCCGTCGTCGTGCTGATGGTGTGGGGCTACTCGGCGACCTACGCCGTGTTCTGGTCGATCCTGCTCGCCATCCTGGTGAGCTACATCCGCGCCGACACCGCGCTGTGGCCGCGCCGCCTGTTCCGCGCCCTCGCCGACGGCTCGATCCAGGCGCTGGGCGTGGCGGCGACCTGCGCCTGCGCCGGCATCATCGTCGGCATCATCACCAAGACCGGCCTGGCGCTGAAATTCTCGTCGATCGTCATCGACATGGCCGGCGGCTCGATGTTCTGGACGGCGCTCTACACGGCGCTGATCGTCTGGGTGGTCGGGCTCGCGGTGCCGGTGACGGCGTCCTACATCATGTGCGCGGTGATTGCGGCGCCGGCGCTGATCAAGCTCGGCGTGCCGGACTATGCCGCGCACATGTTCATCTTCTACTACGCGGTGCTCTCGGAAGTGTCGCCGCCGACGGCGCTGTCGCCCTTCGCCGCCGCGACGCTGACCCGTGCCGACCCCTACGTCACCACTCTGCAGAGCTGGAAATACGCCCTGCCGGCCTTTCTGGTGCCGTTCATCTTCGTGCTCGATCCGATCGGCCCAGGGCTGTTGCTCGAGGTGCCCAAAGGCATGAGCTGGGGCTGGGTGCCGTGGGTGACGCTGGGCGCCGCGGGCGGCATCCTGGCGCTCGCCATTGCGGCCCAGGGCCATCTGTGGCGACCGCTGGGCCTGGCGCAGCGCATCGCCTGCGCGATCGCCGGCATCTCGCTCACCTTCCCCGACATCGTCGACGATTGGGTAGGCGGCATGGTCGCGGCCCGCGCGCTCGGCCTGGTGATCCTGGCCGGCGTGATCGCCTACGAGTTCAGGCAGCGCAAAATCGTTGGCGCGACGGGATAGCGCCGATTGCCGGGACGTGCGACGTATCCGGCATGGATGTCGACGTTATCAAGCCGCTGACGCGGCTCTATGGGCCTGACGACCGTTTCGAGATCTCGGCACAGGGGCTGGAGGCCTGGCGGCAGTCGGCTTGCTACCGGCGGGTCGTCGACTTCTACAGTCACTATCCTCCGCGATCGCTGTTCAATGAAGCCGGTCGCGCTCTGCTCCACCATCTCATCGTCATGCAGCGGCCCGAGCGGGTGCTCGAGATCGGCACGATGTTCGCCGGCACGACCGAGGTCCTCGCGCGTGCGGTCTGGGAAGCCGGGCGCGGTCACGTCGAGACCATCGATCCTTTCGGCGCCGAGCGCTGCCCGGCGCTGATCGGGGCGTTTCCGGCCGAGCTGCGCCAGCGCATCACCTTCGAGCCGGTGTCGTCGGCCATGCATTTCAATGCCGCCGTCGAATGGGGACGGTCCTACGACTTCGTGCTGATCGACGGGCAGCATGAGCTCGAATTCGTCGCCTTCGATCTCGCCTTCACGGCGCGCCTGATGCGGCCCGGCGGCTTGATCGTGCTCGACAACATCGAGCAGATCGGCCCGCGCTTCGCCACCAAGGACTTTCTCGCGAACAATCCCGACTGGATCGACGTCGCCGACGTCGTGCGATTGATGGATCCGGCGGCGCCGCTCGACGAGCCGGTCGCGTCGTTCCCGGAGACGAAGAACTACGTCCTGCAGGCGCCGGCGACCTACCTGGTCGGCGCCGCGCCGCGCAGCTCCGGCACGGTCAGGGCCGAGGGCGGTCGGATCGAAGGCATCGAGCTCGATCTCGTGCGACCGGCCAACGGCGTCCTGCACGTGCAGGCCTACGTCCGGACGTGGGGGCCGGGAACTGAGACCGGCGGCGAGGAACGCACGCACCGGCAGACGTTCGACATCAAGGCGGAGCGCGGCCGGCTGCGGCTTCCCCTGGAGCCACCGCTGCTGTCGCAGGTCCCCGACCACGTCGACCTCGACCGGCGCCTGGAGATCATCGTGGCATTCGTCGGCGATGCCGACCTGGCGCTGGCCGCGCCGCCGATGACCTATCCCGCGCGACCGAGAGCCGATTTTCGCAGGGAGTGATGGTGCTGCCGGACAGGATTGAACTGTCGACCTCTCCCTTACCAAGGGAGTGCTCTACCACTGAGCTACGGCAGCGCCCGCAGGCCTGAAGCCTCGGAGGGGCGGGGTATGCCATAGGGCCGGAACCGGTTCAACCGTTGCCGCCGGCCGAAACGGGCGTTCCGCGCCGGCTTGCGGCGGGACGCCGCGTCTGCCTACGATTCGGCCGCGCAGGCAGGAGGAAACAACAATGGACTGGCGTCCGATTTCGGCCGATTCGCACATCACCGAGCCCCCCAATTGCTATGTCGACCACATCGATCCCGCCTGGCGGGATAAGGCGCCGCATGTCGTCTACAAGGAAGGCATGGGCGACATCTATGTCGTCGAGGGCATGAAGACGCCGGTGCCGATGGGCCTGATCGCCGCGGCCGGCGTCGACCCCAAGGACCTCCGCATCGGTGGCGCCAAGTTCGAGGACCTGCACCGCAGCGGCTGGGATCCGACCGGGCGGCTGGCCGACCAGGACAAGGACGGCGTCGCCGCCGAGGTGATCTATCCCAGCGTCGGCATGCTGCTCTGCAATCATCCCGACCTCGACTACAAGAAGGCCTGCTTCGACGCCTACAACCGCTGGCTACAGACCTATGTATCGCACGACCCGGAGCGCCTGATCGGCTGCGGCCAGACCTGCATCCGCACGATCAAGGAAGGCATCGAGGACCTCGAGCGCATCAAGGCGATGGGTTTCCGCGGCGTCATGATGCCGGGCAACCCCGGTGAGAAGGACTACGACGATCCGGCGTACGACCCGTTCTGGGAAGCGGCCGTGGCGCTGGATCTGCCGCTCAGCTTCCACATCCTGACCTCGAGCGGCGACAACACCATGATCAAGCCGCGCGGGCCCAAGATAAACAGCTTCCTGTCGATCATCCGCGGCTGCCAGGACATCATGGGCATGCTGGTCTATTCCGGCGTGTTCGAGCGCCATCCCGGGCTGCGCGTGGTCTGCGTCGAAGCCGATGCCGGCTGGGCGCCGCACTTCATGTATCGCATGGACCATGCCTACAAGCGCCATCGCTACTGGATGAAGGGCAAGGAGCTGCAGCGCCTGCCTTCGGAGTATTTCCGCAAGCACATCGCGCTCACCTTCCAGGACGACTGGACGGCCTTCCAGTTCGCCGAGCAGCTCGATCCGCACCAGCTCATGTGGGCGAGCGACTTCCCGCACAGTGATTCCACCTGGCCGCGCAGCCAGGACGTGATCGCCGAGCAGACGTCGCATCTCAGCCCCGAGCTCAAGAAGCGCATCCTGCGGGACAACGTGGCGGAGCTGTACAGGCTCGCTGCCTGAACCGGGGCTGCCGAAATCGGCCGGGCATTGGACTTTCTGCACGCCCCGCGGAACCGGGGCAAGATTGTGGCGTTTTCCTCCGAACGCGCGCGCTGGCGCGGTCCGGAGGGGGATCTTCACCCCTTCGAAGCTTCCGCTTTGAGGGGAACAAATCATGCTCAGAAAACTGCTGGTTGTCCTTGCGACGACGATGCTTATGGCTGCCTGCTCTTCGGAGCCACCGCCTCCTCCGCCGCCTCCTCCTCCGCCCGTCGCGGCACCGCAGTCGTTCATGGTCTTCTTCGATTGGGATCGTTCGAACCTGTCGCAGCAGGCCGTCCAGACCATCGGTCAGGCCGCCGCCGCCTTCAAGTCGCGCGGCAGCGCGCGCATCACGGCGACCGGCCATACCGATACGTCGGGACCGGAGAGCTACAACATGGCGCTGTCGCTGCGTCGCGCCAATGCGGTGAAGAACGAGCTGGTCCGCCAGGGCGTGCCGGCCGACGCCATCGCCGTGGTCGGCAAGGGCGAGTCCAATCCGCTGGTGCCCACTGGCGACGGCGTACGCGAGCCGCAGAATCGGCGCGTCGAGATCGTGATGGACGGCGCCCAGGTGTCGACCATGACCATCTTCCAGGATCCGCGCAGCTACTGCAAGGCGCTGAGCGACAAGTGGCGCCAGTACCGCACCTCGCAGATCGACACGCCTGAGGCGGCGGCGATCGCCAAGTGCGAGGCGGGCGACTATCAGGCCGGCATCCCGACGCTCGAAAACTCGCTGATCGCCAACAACATCCCGCTGCCGGCGCCCGGCTATCGCTGGCCCGGCCGGCCGATCGGACCGAGCTGATATCGATCGACTGCTCGAGGAAAAGGCGGCCCGCAAAGGCCGCCTTTTTTCATGACTTGGTGCACAGCTCTTCGAGGTGATCGATGAAAGCCTTTTGGGCAGCGTTGATCTTCTGCCGCGCTTCGTCCGGCGTGAACCACGCCGCGCGATCGACTTCGGGAAAGGATTGCCGCCGGCCGCTGCGCGGCGGCCATTCGATCTCGAAGCTGTTGCCCGAGATCCGTTCGACGTCGAGATCGCCCTCGAGGGCAAAGCCATCGACCTGCTTGCCGGCGCGCTGGCGAATGCGGCCGAGCGGAATCAATGCACCCGTCGCCGCGGTGCCGAGCTCCTCGGCGAATTCGCGGCGCGCCGTCGTCTCGGCATCTTCGCCGGGGCCGCGCTCCCCCTTCGGGATCGTCCAGGCGCCGTCATCCTTGTTGCGCCAGAACGGACCGCCGGGATGGACCAGCAGCACCAGCAGCCTGCGTCCTGCGCGTTTGTAGAGAAGAATGCCCGCGCTATCCAAGGAGGTTCCCATCGGTCGACGGTCTGTTTTGAGACGCAACCTGCAAACACGTGACCCGTTGTCGTGCCACACAGGGAGTATCAGCGATGAAGTCTTCTTTGCCCATCTTCGCCATCGTCGTTCTCGGCCTGGTCAGCGCTTGCACCTATCGCCATGAGACCGTAGAGCGGCCGGCCGCTCCGGCAGCGACCGTTGTCGCCACGCCGGTCCCGGCATCGAACACCGTGGTCTACACCGATCCGGCGCCGGCGACGGCGACCACTACCGTTTACACGCGCTAAGGGAGGAACGCCATGAAGACGCTTCTTACCCTGACCTGCGTCGCGCTCGCGGTCTCGGCCTGCATGGTGCGCGAGGAGCGTGTCGTGCAGCCGGCGCCCACCACTGCCGCTGTCGTGGCCCCGGCGCCTTCGGCCGTCGTCTACACCGACACGTCGCCCAAGACGACGACCGTCTACACGCGTTAGTCCGACTCTCCCGCGCCTGGCGTTCTTCCCCGCGTCAGGCCCGTCGACTGGGCCCACCCGACAGTGATCGGGTGGGCTTTTTCGTTTGTCCTCAGCGCTGGTCGCGGGGGCCGGGGCGCGCCGCCGCCTCCAGGAGCTCGTTGCGCGTGCGGACCACCGCGGGATCATGGGCATCGATGCGCTCGGCTTCGTCGAGCGCGCGGTCGGCAGCGGCGTAGTCGCGACGGGCGATGGCCTTTCGCGCCGCATCGACCAGGGTCGCGACATGCGTGGCGTCGCGTCGCTGGTCGGCGCGGTCGCGCCGCGCATCGCCGCGCGTCGTCCTCAAGTCGGCGATCTCACGCCGTGCCGTGGCGGTCTCGGCAAAGCCGGGCACGATGCGGTCGGCGCCCTGCAGCGCCGTTTCAGCACCACTGAAATCGCCGCGCGCCGCCAGGCGCCGGGCATCGGTGATCGCCGAGCGCGCCTGGGCGAGCTGGTCTGCCGAGCGCCCGGCCGGCGCGGCATGCTCTGGCGCAGGGGACGGGAGCTGCACGGCCTGCGGCACCGAGGGCAGATCCTGATTGTTGCGGTAGATGTAGTAACCGCCGCCGGCCACGACGACGCACAGCGCGCCGAGAAGCGCGTAAAGCAGCCCATTGCCGGGGCCGTGGGTATCGTCCGCCACGAAGTGCCTCCTGGGGTCCGTCCTGGCCGGAAACCGGCGCCGGACCGTTGGAAAAACGCGGGCGGGCGCGTTGGCGTTCCTTAGCGTACCATCGCGCGGCGCCAGCGGACCGTGTCCTCGATCTGCATCTCCAGGCCGCGCACCGGCGTCCAGCCCAGGTCGCGCTGCGCCTTGGCGATGCATCCCACCAGCTGGGGCGAATCGCCCGGGCGGCGCGCGCCGAATACGTGCGGCACCGGCCGGCCGACGGCACGGCCAATCTCCTGCACCACCTGCTTGACGCTGTAGCCCGCCCCGGAACCGAGGTTGAACACGTCGTGGCGGCCGCGGCCGGGCTTTTGGCGCATCAGCCATTCGACCGCCTTGAGATGGGCGTCGGCGAGGTCCGACACGTGCACGAAGTCGCGCACGCACGAACCGTCCTGCGTCGCGTAGTCCTCGCCGTTCACCACCAGCGCGCCGCGCAGCCCGAGCGCCGCGTCGACGGCGAGCGGTAGCAGATGGGTCTCCGGCTGATGCGCCTCGCCGATCTCGCCGCCCGGATCGGCGCCCGCGGCGTTGAAGTAGCGCAGCGACACCGAGCGCAGGCCGCGCCAGGTCGCCGCCTGCAGGGCGCTCTCCACGCTCGCCTTGGAGACGGCGTAGGGATTGATCGGCGCGATCTTGTGCGCCTCCTGCAGCAGCTCCGACTGCGGCAGGCCGTAGACGGCGCAGGTGCTGGAGAACACGAAGGCCTCGACCTTGTGCCGGATGGCGGCGCCGATCAGCACGCGGCTCTTGGCCGAGTTGTTCACCAGATAGCGTTCGGGATTGACGATCGATTCGCCGACCTCGATGTAGCCCGCGAGATGGATGACGACCTGCGGCTTGTGGCGCTGGAAGATCTCCTCCACCAGACGTCCGTCGCCGACGTCGCCGCGCGCCAGCTCGCCCCAGCGCACGGCCCACTCATGACCCTTCTCGAGCGTGTCGAGGCAGATCGGCCGGGCTCCGGCCTCGGCCAGCGCCTTGCAGACATGGCTGCCGATGTAGCCGGCGCCGCCGGTGACCAGCACCGGCCCGCGAACGGTGGACGCGAACAATTATCATTCCCTCCGGTTGGAGGGCCGAAGTTGGTCGATGTGACAACATCACTCAATCGTTGCGACGCCCGATCACACCTTGATCACGAGAGCTACCGACATCAGGCGGGCCAGTATCGCCGCGGCCGTGTCGGAGTGGAGATGTCATGCTCAAGATCGTGAAGGATTCCGTGCTCAAGGTGAGCCGCTCGTTCGGCTACGACATCGTGCCGTTGCGGGAGATGAAGGAGCGCGACTTCGCGTTGCATCTCAGCGAGCTTCTGGCCCGCCTGGAGATCGACTGCGTGCTCGATGTCGGCGCGAATGCCGGCCAGTACCACGACTTCCTGCGCGAGCGCGTGCAGTACGCGGGTACCATCGTCTCCTTCGAGCCGATCAGTCGCCATGTCGAGGCCCTGCGCGAGCGCAGCCGCGGCGACCGCAACTGGCACGTCGAGGGCTATGCGCTCGGCAGCAAGGAAGGCTCGCTGCAGATCAACGTCATGGTCTCCGACCAGTTCAGCTCGTTCCTCGAGCCCGACCACGACCGGGTTGGCGACTATGCCGGCCTGAACGTCGCCGACCACACCGAGACTGTGGCAGTGCGCACCCTCGACGACGTGCTGCCGGCCCTGCAGGAGCGCCTCGGCTTCAAGCGGCCCTACCTCAAGATCGACACCCAGGGCTTCGACATCGAGGTGCTGCGCGGCGCGGCCAGAAGCCTGCCGGCGATGAAGGCGCTGCAGACCGAGGCGTCGGTGCGCGGCATCTACAAGGGCATGCCGGGCTACACCGAGATCATCCACTATCTCGACGAGCGCGGCTTCGACATCACCGGGCTTTATCCGATCAGCCGCGACAAGTCGCTGCGGCTGGTCGAGTTCGACTGCGTCATGATCAATCGAGCCGCTATACACGTCTAGCGCCGGGCGAGCTTCTCGCACAGCTGGGCGACGTCCTCGCCGGCGACGAACATGCTCGACGGCACGGTCGCGAGCCGCGTGCGGATCATCTCGTAATCGTCCTCCGTCAGGCGCTCGAAGAAGCGGACCAGCGAGTCCTCGAGCGGCTCGGCGAACGTCCAGCCGATGTGATGCTTCTCGATGACGTTGCCGACCTCGAAGCGATGGACGGCCAGGCAGGGGACGCCGTAATAGCCGGCTTCGTAGAAGCGGCAGGGCATCAGCCAGCGCGAATTGTGGTCGGTGTTCTCGAGGTCGAGCGCCCACGCGAAGTCGACCTCGCGATAGAGCCGCTCGAGATCCTGCTGCGGCAGGTAGGGCCCGCTGTAATCGACGTTGGGACAACGACGCAGCACGGTCTCGAATTTGGCCTGCTCGACCGTGGTGAACACGCCGGCGAACTTGAAGACGACGCGATCCTGCAGACGACGCGCCAGCCGCGCGATCAGGTCGACCGTCGCCTCGCCGCGGATCAGGCCGAAGTAGCCGACCACCCATGGCCGCCGGCCGGCGCCCGGCTTGTGCGCTGCCGGTCGGGAGCGGGACGGCGAGGGGTAGAGCTTGTTCTCCAGCAGGAACCAGTCGCCGGCGTACTTCTGCACCGCCGAGAAGTAGTTGCGATGGAAGCCGGGCGAGGACAGGACCAGCAGGCAGACGCGTCGCAGGCACAGCCGCTCGATCGCGCGCAGGAAGCTCGGCACCACGCCGCGGCGCATCAGGATCGGCGGGATGTCGAGCACCTCGTAGGCGATCGGCGCGCGCGAGAAGGCGATCATCCGTCCGAGCAGCGCCAGCAGGAGCTGGTCGATGTTGCGGGCATAGAAGATCGACGCGCGCGCCAAGGTGCGGCGGTTGGCGAACAGCGCGGGGATGGCGTGCAACAGCGCACTCAGCCGATGCCAGTAGCGGGCGTCGGTGGTGAAGCCCAGCGGCACGTTCGGCCACGACGGTTGATAATCGGTGTTGTAGCGCTCGCGGCGAAAGCCGAAGACCGTAACGCTGTAGCCGAAATCCATGAACTGCTGGACGCGCTTCAGCGTGCTGGCGTCGGTCACGTCGGGACAGAAGAAAGACAGCGGAGCATTGCGCATGTCACGCACCGACTGAGCGCCGTCGTCGCGTGGCATGTCGCCGGCGACGACGCCGATCTCGGTCGCGTCCCTGACTTCGATTGATCCGTGCATCCGACGGCGTCTCCCGATCGCGGTAACATGAGCAGTATCGCGGAGCGTGACGACGTCATTACGTGATCAATCTGTGGCGTCGAGTCCGCGCAAAATCCGTGTCACCAGTTGATCACTAGCGAGGCCATGGGGTGGGATGTTTCATGGCCCGACATGAACGCTCCACTCGACACCCACGCTGGCGACACTCACGCCGGCGCACGCCGCTTCGACCGCGTGGCCATCACCTGTGTGTTCGGTGATCCGCGCGATCTCAAGTCGTGGTCGGGCGCGCCTGCGAATCTCACCAAGGAGCTCGAGCGCATTGGTGTGACCGTCGACAGCATTCGCCCAAGCATGGGTCGCCTTGAAAAGATCGGCGTCGCCGCCTGCGACATGATGGCGGGCCTCGGACGGCCGGTCAGCACCGAGCAGGTATTGCGCGGCCTGCGCGCGCGGCGCCGGATGGCCGCCCAGGTCGCCGAGCAGGCGAGCCGCATCGGCGCACGCCACGTGCTGCATACCGGGACCTTCGACCTGCCGGCTGCCGATCTCGACAGCGGCGTGAAGCATTATCTCTACTGTGACCACAGCTGGGCGCTGACGCGCGCTCATCACATCGACGTGCCGCGCTACAACCATCGCGCGCTCTCGGCGTTCGACCAGGCCGAGCGCGAGGCGCTCGCCGGGCTGTCGCACGTCTTCACCTTCGGCGCCTATGTGCGCGACAACCTGATCGCCCATTATGGCCTGCCGCCGGAGAAGGTGACGGCCGTCGGCTCGGGCATGGGCGCGATCGCGCCCTATGACGGGCCGAAGAGCTACGACAAGCCGGCGCTGCTCTTCGTCGCCAAGCACCTGTTCAAGGCCAAGGGCGGCCTGCTGCTGCTTGAGGCCTTCGATCTCGCCCATCGCCGGCGCCCGGATCTCCGCCTGACCATCGTCGGAGACGAGCGCAGCCGCGCCTTCGTCGGTGAGAGACCCGGCGTCACCCTGCAGGCTCATCTGCCGTGGGAGAAGCTGCAGCAGCTCTTTCGTGACTCCACGCTGCTGGTTCAGCCCATGCTGAACGACCCGTGGGGCCAGGTCTATCTCGAGGCCATGGTGTCGCGCACGGCGGTCATGGGCCTCAATCGCAATGGTCTGCCCGAGCTGGTCGATGGTGGCCGGCACGGGTTCCTCGTCGATCGCGCCGATCCGTCCGCGCTCGCCGAGGCCATTGTCAGCGCCGTCTCCGATCCGGGGCGGCTCGAACGCATGGCGGCTACGGCTCAGCGTCATGTACTGCAGAACTACTCGTGGGGCCGCGTGGCCGAACGGATCGCCTACTCCTCCTGAAGCGTCGCGTAACCCCTGAGAGGTCGGCAAACATGTCAGCAAAAGTCGCGCTAATCACCGGCATCACCGGGCAGGACGGCGCCTATCTCGCCGACTTCCTGCTGGGCCGCGGATACATCGTCCACGGCATCAAACGCCGGTCGTCGCTGCTCAATACCGAGCGCATCGACTACCTCTATCGCGACCGTCACGACGCCGCGGCGCGGCTTTTCCTGCACTATGGCGACATGACGGATTCGACCAACCTGCTGCGCCTGCTGGGCGAGGTGAAGCCGCACGAAGTCTACAATCTCGCGGCCCAGAGCCACGTGAAGGTGAGCTTCGAGACGCCGGAATACACCGCCAACACCGATGCCTTGGGCACGCTCCGGCTGCTCGAGGCGATCCGCATCCTGCGCATGCACGACGACGTGCGCTTCTACCAGGCCTCGACATCGGAGCTGTTCGGCAAGGTGCAGGAGACGCCGCAGCGCGAGCTGACGCCGTTCTATCCGCGCAGCCCCTATGCGGTGGCCAAGCTCTATGCCTACTGGATCACGGTGAACTACCGCGAAGCCTACGGCATGCACGCCTCCAACGGCATCCTGTTCAACCACGAATCGCCGATCCGCGGCGAGACCTTCGT
>JAIEOV010000044.1 GCA_019750135.1 Reyranella sp.
ACCTATCCGCCCAACGACGACACCAAGAAGCTCTATCAGGCCTGGATCAAGGCGGGCGAACCGCCGAACGGGTGAGGAGCGGGGAGACCATGCGCCACGCATCGTTGGGCCAGCGATGCAGCTGGTCGTGGGATGCAGCGGGCCGCCGCCTGTCTCCCTGGCGCCGACGGGCCAGGACGCGGCGGGCAAGCAGTTCAATCCGCCGCCGGCCGGCATGGCGGCGTGTACTTCTTCGATCCCGCGAACGAGGTGATCAGAAGCGCTACGGATGGATCTCCGACGCGTTGCCGTACGGCTTGGTGATCAGCTCCAGTAGGTGGCCGTTGGGGTCCTCGAAATAGAAGCCGCGGCCGCCCCAGTGGTGGTTGATCTCGCCGGGGCCGCTCTTGTCGTGGTCGGCGAAGTAGGCGACGCCCGCCTTCTTCAGGCGCGCGAACGAGGCATCGAACTCCTCGTCGCTCACCAGGAAGGCGTAGTGCTGGGTGCGTACATCCTTGGAATCGACGAAGTCGAGAGTGACGCCGTTGCTGGTCTGCACCGGCCGGAAGGGACCCCATTGCGCCGCGGGCTTGACGCCCAGAATGCCGGCGAGGAACTCAGCCGATGCATCCTTGTCCTTGGCCGGGATGATGATGTGGTTGAGGGCTGCCATGATGCGCTCCGTTGCTGGCCTGAAACATTGGTTCGGCCGCAGCGGAGTTCAACGGCTTTCAGGAGGCGGCGGCGTCGGGCACGGCTCGGCGTTTCAGGGGCTGCCAAGCGCCGAACGGGATCGGCTGCAGGTTGGCCAGGAATTGTGCGGCGCAGCGTTCCCAGGTGAAGCTCTCGGCGTGACGCCGGCAGTCGGCCGGATCGCGGTCGATCGCCGCCAGGCAGGCCGTCCGCAAATCCTCGTCGAGCGCTCCGGCTTTCGGATCGGTGACCACGTCGACCGGACCCGGTACGGGATAGCCCGCAACCGGTACGCCCGAGGCCAGCGCCTCCACCATGACCAGGCCGAACGTGTCGGTGCGGCTGGGGAAGACGAAGCAGTCGGACTCGGCGTAGCGCAACGACAGCTCGTCGGTATCGACCGAGCCGAAGAAGCGCGCCTCCTTGTAGCGGCGCTTCAGCTCCTGAAGCTGAGGACCGCTGCCCACCACCCACTTGGTGCCGGGCAGGTCGAGATCGAGGAAGGCCTTGATGTTCTTCTCGATGGCGACCCGACCGGCATAGAGCCAGATCGGCCGGGCGTCGCCGGTCTGGGTACGCTCGCGCGGATGGAAGGCCGCGATGTCGACGCCGCGCGACCACGGCACCAGGTTCTTGAAGCCGCGTTGCGTGAGGTCGTCGCGAATCGACTGGGCCACGACCAGCACGCCGGACGAGGGCGCATGGAAGCGGCGCATGAAGGCGTAGCTCCACGACAGCGGCAGGCGGATGCGGGCCTGCACGTATTCGGGAAAGCGCGTGTGATAGGCCGTGGTGAAGGGAATGCCGCGGGCCAGGCAGAAATTGCGCGTCGCCCAGCCGAGCGGCCCCTCAGTCACCAGATGGATGGCGTCCGGCGCGTAGACCTTCAGCATGTGCGCCAGCCGCGCGCTGGGGAACAGCGACAGCCTGATCTCGGGATAGCTCGGGCAGGGCAGGGTGCGGAAGCGGTCGGGCCCGAACACCTCCACCTCGTGGCCGTCGGTGCGCAGGAGCTGGGAGACGGTCTCGATGGTGCGCACGACGCCGTTGATCTGCGGCCGCCAGGCGTCGGAGACGATGGCGATGCGCAATCCGGCTACTCCGCCGCCAGGCGCACGGGCGCCAGCTGCGGCAGCATGGCGTCGCGGCGCGCGACCTCCTCGGCCCAGCGCACGATGCGCAGGCGGCCGTCGAAGTCCTCGACCAGGGCGGTGCAGCTTTCGACCCAATCGCCGTCGTTGCAGTAGAGGATGCCGTCGATGGAGCGGATCTCGGCGTGATGGATGTGGCCGCACACCACGCCGTCGACGCCGCGGCGGCGCGCCTCGCTCGCCACCGCGTGCTCGTAGTTGTCGATGAACTGGACCGCGTTCTTGACACGATGCTTGAGATAGGCCGACAGCGACCAGTAGGGCAGGCCGAGCTTGCGGCGCGCCCAGTTGAACGTCGTGTTGATGCGCAACGCGACGCTGTAGGCCCAGTCGCCCAGGATGGCGAGCCAGCGCGCGTAGCGCACGATGCCGTCGAACTGATCGCCGTGGATGATCAAGAGCTTGCGGCCGTCCGGCTGCACATGGATGGCTTCTTCCTCGACCTTCACGTCGCCGAAGGTGAGCTGGCAGTACTGCCGCGCCGCTTCGTCGTGATTGCCGGGGATGTAGATCACGTTGGTGCCCTTGCGCGCCTTGCGCATGATCTTCTGCACCACGTCGTTGTGCGCCTGGGGCCAGTACCACCAGCGCTTCAGGCGCCAGCCATCGACGATGTCGCCGACGAGGTACAGCGTCTCGCTCTCGTTCCTTTTCAGGAAGTCGAGGAGCAATTCGGCTTGGCAACCACGCGTACCGAGATGGATATCGGACAGGAAGATCGCGCGATGGCGGGCAGGTTGGTGACGCTCGATCACGGTCATGTGGATAAGACTCGACCGGCACAAAATATGTTGGGCGCGATTGCGCGGGACGCAGCGGATTGTGTATGTCGGCGATTGCGTGGCTGTTAATCGATTGTGACGGTTCGATGAAGCTCGTTGTCCCCAAGGCCGTGTTGTTGATCGTCAATCCGACCGCCGGACGGCGCCGGCGCGGGTTGGTCGAGGCCGTTGCCGCCCGCGTGCGCGCGGCCGGCTGGTCGGTCGACGTCGTGGAGACTCAGGCGGCCGGCGATGCGCGGCGGCTGGCGGAGACCTGCGATGCGCACCGCTACGGCGTGATCGCAGTCGCCGGCGGCGACGGCACGATCAACGAGGTCGTCAACGGATTGGCCGGCCGCCGCGACGAGACGCCCGCCGTCGGCATCGTGCCGCTGGGCACGGCCAACGTGCTGGCGCACGAGCTGGGGCTCGGCTTCTCGGCCGCGGACGTCGCGCAGACGATGGTCGCCGGGCAGCCGTTGCTGGTGCAGCCGGGCGAGGCGATCAACGGCGCAGGGGCGCGCTGCTTCTCCCTGATGGCGGGCGCGGGCTTCGATGCCAAGGTGGTCGCGGGCGTCAGCGTCTCCTTGAAACGCCGGTTGGGCCGCGCCGCCTATGTCTGGCGCTCTCTGGTAGAGGCAAGGCGCTACCGGCCGGTGCGCTACCGGGTCGAGATCGATGGCAAATGCCACGAGGCGTCGTCGGTGATCGTGACGCGCAGCCGGCACTATGCCGGCCCCTACGTCGTGGCGCCCGACGCCGCGCTCGGCGAGCCCCTGTTGCATGTCTGCCTGTTCGAGCGCTGGGGCCGCTCGCAGACCTTCCGCTATGGCCTGGCGCTGCTGCTGGGGCGCTTGCCGAAAAGCGGCGGCTACCGCGTCGTCGCCGGCCGCAGGGTGAAGGTGTCGGTGCTGAACGATGCCGGCGAGCGCGGCGCCCAGCCGGTCCAGATCGACGGCGACAACGCGCTTACCTTGCCCGTGTCGATCGGCCTCAGCGCCGGTGCCGTGCGGTTGCTCCAGCCGGGTTAGCGCTGGGTGCGTGCCACTGGAGTGGCGCGCGCTCAGCCTAACGCGCCTGCTGAAGGCGGCGGACGAACTCCGGCGTCGGATGGCCGTCGGCAGGCATGCCGATCTGCTTCTGGTAGAGCCGTACCGCCGAGCGTGTCTTCGGGCCCAGGAGGCCGTCGACCTCGTCGGTGTAGAGGGTGAGGCGGGCCAGGCGGTTCTGCATGTCGACGATGGTGTTGCGTGAGAGCGGCTCGTCGTCGGCCGGCGCACCCTGCATGACCGGCGGGCCCCCCGCGATCTGCTGCGCCAGGATGGCGACCGACAGCGCGTAGAGCGTCGAGCGGTTCCAGTTCATCACCGCCTTGAAGTTGGGATAGAGGATGAAGGCGGGGCCGCGGAAGCCCGCGGGCAGGATGATCGACGATGGCTCGTCGGAACTGGGCAACGCCGCATTGCCCGCCTTGCGCACGCCCATCTGCGCCCAGGTGCGTACGGGCTTCTCGACCGTCGTGTCGGCCTGGTCCAGCGGGAAGTTCTGCGGCAGGAACACCTCTTCGGCCGCCGGCAGCGGCGGCTTCCAGCCGATGCCGCGCAAAAAATTCGCGGCCGAGGCGAAAGCGTCGGGCAGGCTGGTCCACAGATCGATGCGGCCGTCGCCGGTGCGGTCGACGCCCCACTTCATGAAGGTCGAAGGCATGAACTGCATGTTGCCCATGGCGCCGGCCCACGAGCCGCGCATCTGCTCGCGCGTCATGTGGTTCATGGCGAGGATGCGCAGCGCCTGCACGGTCTCGTTGCTGAAGAAGTCGCGGCGCTTGGTCATGCAGGCCAACGTCGCCACCGAGCGGACGACCTGGAAGTCGCCCATGAAGCCGCCGTAGTTCGTCTCGATGCCCCAGAATGCCATGATGTATTGCGGCGGCACGCCGTACTCGGCCTGCAGCTGGTCGAGCAGGGCGCGATGCTGGGCCATGCGTTGCTGGCCCTTGACGATGCGATCGTTCGACACCGCGCTGCCGACATACTTGGAATAGGTCAGCGAGAATTCGGGCTGCTTGCCATCGAGATCGACGACCTTCTGGTCGGGCGTCAGGTTGCGGAAGGCACCGTCGATGATGGCCGCCGACACGCCCTGGCGCAGGGCGTCCGACCTGATGGTCTGCAGGCAGGACTGGAAGTCGCTTTGCGCCAGCGCCGGCCCTGTTCCTGCTGCGGCAAGGAACGCCGTCGTTGCGGCGAGGATCGTTGTCTTGAGGAGGGGTTTCATGCCCTCGACACTATCACGACCCGGCGATGGTCAGGCCCTCGATTCGCACCGTCGGCGCATTGGTCGAGCTCTTGAACTGCAGGTCGCTGGCCGGAGTCATGTTCAGGAACATGTCCTTCAGGTTCCCGGCCACGGTGATGCCGCTCACCGGCCACGCAAGCTTGCCGTTCTCGATCCAGAAACCCGAGGCGCCGCGGCTGTAGTCGCCGGTCACGCCGTTGACGCCGAAGCCGATCAGGTCGGTGATGTAGAGACCGCTCTTGATGTCGGCCAGAAGCTCGTCGAACGAGAGCTTGCCCTTCTCGAGGTAGAAGTTCGAGGTGGTGGGTGAGGGAGGCCCCGACGTGCCGCGCGCGGCATGGCCCGTGGGCTTGAGATTGAGCTGGCGGGCGGCGGCGAGGTCGAGCAGCCAGGTCGTGAGCCGGCCGTCGTCGATCACGGCGTAGCGCTTGGTCGGCAGGCCCTCGGCGTCGAACGGGCGGCTGCCCAGCCCGCGCTTGCGATGCGGGTTGTCGAGGATGCGGATGCCGTCGGCGAAGATCTTCTCGCCCATCTTGTCTTTCAGGAACGACGTGCCGCGCGCCACGGCGCGGCCGTTGATGGCGCCCGCCAGATGGCCGATCAGTCCGCCCGAGATGCGCCGGTCATAGATCACCGGCACGCGCGCGCTCTTGGCCTTGCGCGGATTGAGCCGGCGCACGACGAACTTGCCGGCATTGCGGCCGACCGTGCTCGGCGCCATGAGGTCTTCGAGGTGCACGGCGCTCGACCATTCGTAGTCGCGCTCCATGCCGGTGCCCTGGCCGCCCAGCACCGCGCAGGACAGCGAATAGCCGCTGCGGCGATAGCCGCCGGAGAAGCCGTTGCTGGCTGCCAGCATCACGGAGGTGCGGCCCCAGCTTGCCTCGGCGCCTTCCGAGTTGGTCACGCCCTTGACGGCGCGCGCGGCATCCTCGGCTTCCGCGGCCATCGCCAGCAGCGCCTTGGCCGACGGCCGCTTCTTGTCGTTGAGGTCGAGATCCGGCCAGCTCGTGGCCAGCAATTCTTCCGGTGCGATGCCGCAGACCGGGTCCTCAGGGACAGCGCGCGCCATGTCGACCGCGCGGCCGGCCAGCGCGCGCAGGGCGGCGGGAGCGAAGTCGGTCGACGAGACGAAGGCCTGGCGCCGGCCCACGAACACGCGCAGGCCGAGGTCACGGCCCTCGCTGCTCTCGAGCTTCTCGCGCTCGCCCATGCGCTGGGCAACGGAAATGGACTCGCCGTTGACGTAGAGCGCGTCGGCGGAATCGGCGCCGGCGGCCTTCGCCCATTTCATCAGGTCGGCGAGGAGGTTGGCGTCCGGCGCGCTCGCAGGACGCTTGCTCGCCGGGCGCTTCTTGCGGGGGGCGGTCTTTTTCGCTTTGGCCATGACCGCCCTTCTATCACCGGGCGTAGGCGATGCCAGCCCTGGTTTCGGCGATCGCCGAATCGACGAAGCCGATGGCGCGGTCGCGATGGCCGCCCTTGTTGGCCTCGGCCCTGACCAGGCTCGCGCGCGCTGCCTGCAACTGGCCCAACGCCTCCTGCATGTTCGGCTGGGCCGCCATGGCGACGCAGGCACCGGCGATTGCGCCGACGGTCAGGCCGGTGAGCAGAATTGCGGCGGGAGACTTGGTCATGAAGCGAAGCATGGCATGGTCCTTCAAAACGTGGAGCGGGCGGGGAGTACCTGCCCGCTCACGATTCTAAAGCCGGTCACGCAGCGCCGATATGGCTATTTGGCTATTTGGCGAACGACGTATGCGTTCAGCCTCGATGAAGCCGAAGTCAATCGCCGGCGTAGGCGATGCCGGCCTCGGTCTCGGAGATGGCAGCGTTGACGAAGTTGATGGCGCGCTCGCGATGGCCGCCCTTGTTGGGCCGCGCCTGGATCAACTCCGACCTCGCCGCCTGCAGGGAGCCCAACGCTGCCTGCATGTTGGGCTGATTGGCTCCCGCGGTGCAGGCCACGGCCAAGCCACCGATGACGACGCCGGTCAGAAGATAAACGGCGGGAGCGAAACGATGCATTCAAACCTCCAGATGAACGAAGAGCGGGCGGGAAGTTCCCGCCCACTCCAATCGTAAGGCGTGCTGCGTCGGTTCGGTATCGCTATTTGGCGGCAACCGAGCGGTTGGCTGCCGACGTCACGGCCTTCAACGAAGCCGTAACAATGTTGGAATCCATGCCGACGCCCCAGAGTACGCGGCCGTCGCTTGTTTCAGCTTCGATGAAGCTGACCGCTTGGGCGTCGGAGCCGGCGCCGGTGGCGTGCTGGTGATAGTCGCGCACCCGGATGCCGACGCCGCAGTTCTTGCCCAGGGCATCGACATAGCCCGCGATCGGACCGTTGCCGCGGCCGCTGATCTTCTGCTCCGTGCCGTTGAACTTCACCTGGGCATCGAGAAGACGCACGTCGGGATGGCCAGGCTCTGGCACGGTGGTGTGGCTGACGAAGTCGACCGGCGTCTTGTTCTCGAGATACTCCTTGCGGAAGGTGTCCCAGATCAGCGCCGGCTGGATCTCCTTGCCGGTCTCGTCGGCGATCTGCTGGATCACCTTGGAGAACTCGACCTGGAGAAGGCGCGGCATGTCGATGCCGTAGTCGGTCTTCAGGATGTAGGCGATGCCGCCTTTGCCTGACTGGCTGTTGATGCGGATGATCGCCTCGTAGCTGCGGCCGAGATCGGCCGGGTCGATCGGCAGGTAGGGCACCTCCCAGACCTTGCTGTTCGAGGCTTCCAGCGCCTTGAAGCCCTTGTTGATGGCGTCCTGGTGCGAGCCCGAGAAGGCCGTGAACACCAGGTCGCCGCCGTAGGGATGGCGCGGATGGACGGGCAACTGGTTGCAGTACTCGACCGTCTGGCGGATCTCGTTGATGTTCGAGAAGTCGACCTCGGGATCGACGCCTTGGGTGAACATGTTGAGGCCCAGGGTCACCAGGTCGACGTTGCCGGTGCGCTCGCCGTTGCCGAACAGGCAGCCCTCGATGCGGTCGGCGCCGGCCATGTAGCCGAGCTCGGCCGCCGCCACGCCGGTGCCGCGGTCGTTGTGCGGATGGAGGCTCAGGATCATCGCATCGCGGTACTTGAAGTTGCGATGGCACCATTCGATCTGGTCGGCATAGATGTTGGCCGAGGCCATCTCGACCGTCGCCGGCAGGTTGATGATGATCTTCTTCTCGGGCGTCGGCCGGTAGACGTCGCAGACCGCCGCGCAGATGTCGCGCGCGAACTCGAGCTCGGTGCCGGTGAAGCTCTCGGGCGAGTACTCGTAGACCCATTCGGTCTTGGGGTCGGCGTCGGCCAGCTGCTTGACCAGCTTGGCGCCCGACACGGCGATGTCGATGATGCCGCTGTAGTCCATGCCGAACACGACGCGGCGCTGCAGGGTCGAGGTCGAGTTGTAGAGATGGACGATCACGCGCTTGGCGCCGCGGCAGGCCTCGAAGGTGCGCTCGATCAGCTCGGGCCGGCTCTGCGTCAGCACCTGGATGGTGACGTCGTCGGGGATCATCTTCTGCTCGATCAGCTCGCGCACGAAGTCGAAATCGGTCTCCGACGCCGCCGGGAAGCCGACCTCGATCTCCTTGAAGCCCATCTGGCAGAGCAACTTGAACATCCGCGTCTTGCGATCGGAATCCATCGGCTCGATCAGCGCCTGGTTGCCGTCCCGGAGGTCCACGGCGCACCAGATCGGCGCCTTGGTGATGACCTTGGACGGCCATTGTCGGTTGGGCAGGTCGATGGGCTTGAAGGGTACGTACTTCTCGCCCGCGGTCGGCATCATGGGTTTCTGGGGTGACATCGATAGACTCCTCGCGCCGCGCACGGCCAAAACGGCTATTGGCAAACCCCTTCTGGGGCGAACACTGCGAAATGCAAACGGAGAGGGTGGCGGCGACTGGTTGGATTGATTGAGACGAAACGACAAGCGATCCGCAAAGCCCAGGTGGGCGGCGGATCAGCCAATAAGTCGAAGCGTCGTCAGTCGCAGCATGGGCGCCACAATAGGGCGCAAACGGCAGGAGTCAACCGTCCCGACCCCCCCCCCTTCGCGGGGGCTGCGAAGGGGGGAGGAAGGCCGGTGCGGAGGTGGAGGGCTACCGCATCGGGAAGCTGAAGTTGAAGTTCACGCTGGGATCCTGGGGGTAGCCGCCGCCGCCATAGCCATAGGCCGGCGCCACCGGGGCGACGTAGACCGGACGCGGAGCCACGTACACCGGGCGCTCGACGACGACCGGTCGCTCGACAACGCGCGTCGGCGGACCGTAGCCGCGGGAGTGCTTCCAGTGATGCTTGTGCTCCCAGCGATCCCACCGGTCGTAATCGTGAGCGCTGGCCTGGACGGTGGTGACCAGCAGGCTGGAGCCCGCGATCGCCGCGGCCAGGATGGTCTTCATCACTACTCCACGCATTACAGCCTCCTGTTTGGTCGGGGGTGACGTTGCGCGCCTCCCGATGCAAAGGAGTACGTGGGCGTCCCTGACAGCATCCATTCTGCAGCCGGTGACCGATCTGTGGCCGGTCCCGGGATGGTGTGCTAGTCCGATGGAAACACTGGAAGAAGAGAGGAAGCGTACATGGCGGGTCCATTGGCCGGCGTTCGGATTCTCGATTGCACGACGGTCGTGCTGGGACCGTGGGCAGCGCAGCAATTGGGCGATCTCGGAGCCGATGTGGTGAAAATCGAGCCGCCCGAAGGCGACACGACGCGCCAGCTCGGACCGGCGCGCAATCCCGGCATGGCGGCCTTCTATCTCGGCTGCAATCGCTCCAAGCGCTCGATCGTGCTCGACCTCAAGCAGGAGGCCGGCCGCAACGCGCTGTTCAAGCTCGCCGAGACCGCCGACGTGCTGATGCACAACTACCGGCCCGAGCCCGCCAAGCGGCTGGGTGTGGAATACGAGGCCTTCGAGAAGATCAATCCGCGCCTGGTTTATCTCGCGACCTACGGCTATCGCTCGGCCGGCCCGATGGGGCGGAAGGCGGCGTACGACGACATCATCCAGGCGGGCTCGGGCCTCGCCGCGCTGCAGACGGTCGTCGCGGGTCAGCCGCGCTTCCTGCCGACCATCGTCGCCGACAAGACCAGCTCCAACGGCGTGGTGTCCGCTTTGCTGGCGGCGCTGTTCGCGCGCGAGCGCACGGGTAAGGGCCAGGCGGTCGAGGTGCCGATGTACGAGACTCTGGTCTCGTTCGTGATGGTTGAGCATCTCTACGGCGAAAGCTTCAGGCCGGCACTCGATACCGCTGGATACAAGCGCGTGCTCAACAAGGAGCGGCGGCCCTATCCGTCGAAGGACGGCTTCTTCGCACTGCTGCCCTACACCGACGGCCACTGGAAGGAGTTCTGCACCCTTGTCGGGCGGCCCGACCTCGCGGCCGACGCGCGCTTCACCACGCTCGCCAACCGGCTGAAGAATGTCGAGCAGTACTACGCAACCCTGGCGGGGCTTTGCGCCGAACGCACCAATGCCGAATGGGTCGAGTTGCTGAAGACCTCGAACGTGCCACACGGCCCGGTCAACACGCTCGACGACCTGTTCGTCGATCCGCAATTGCAGGCGACGGGCTTCTGGAAGGAAGTCGAGCATCCGACCGAGGGCAAGTTGCGCATGCCCGACATACCGCCGCGCTTCAGCAAGACCAAGCCCGAGGTGACGCGCCTGCAGCCACGGCTCGGTGAGCACAGCGTCGAGATCCTGCGCGAGGCCGGCTTTACCGCTGCCGAGATCGACGCCATGCTGAAGTCGGGCGCGACCAAGACAGCGTAGCGTACAAGATCGTCACTGCGGGGCGTCCGGGAGAAGACAATGATCCGCCCGACGCGTCGTGAGGTGCTGCGCTCCGGGGTCGCCGCTGCCGCGGCGGCACTGCCGGCGCCGGCGATTGCCGACACCTGGCCGAGCAAACCGATCAAGATCATCGTGACTTATCCGCCGGGCGGGCTGACCGACGTTTTCGCGCGCGCCTATGGCGAGTACGTCAGCCAGAAGATCGGCCAAGCCGTCGTGGTCGAGAACAAGACTGGCGCGGCCGGCGCGATCGGCGCGGAGATGGTGAAGAGCGCGCCGGCGGACGGCTACACGCTGATGTTCACCAACTCGACGACGATGGTGCAGAACAAGGTGCTGTTCAAGAAACTGCCGTACGACCCCGACAAGGACTTCGCCCTGGTCGCCTGGTTCAACACCGGCCATCTGCCGACCATCATCAACAAGGACGTGCCGGCCAAGACCATTCCCGAGTTCGCCGCCTGGGCGCGCGACCGCAAGGTGTCGCTCGCGACCTACGGCATCGGCTCCTATGCGCATGTCGTGGCCGAGACTCTCAATCGTCACTACGGGCTCAAGATGGAAGCCGTCCACTACCGCGGCGAAGCCCTGATGTGGCAGGACGTGGCCTCCGGCGTCGTCCAGGGCGCCAGCGGCAGCTACGCTTCGGCAAATGCCGTGCTGCAGTCGGGAGCGGGCCGGCCGATCGCCGTGCCGACCCTGGAGCGCATGAAAAAGCTGCCGGATGTGTCGACCTTCGTCGAGCAAGGCCTCCCGGAGAAGGCCTTCCAGGTGCGCGGCTGGGTCGGCTGCTGCGCGCCTGCCGGTACGTCGGAGGAGATCGTGAGCAAGCTTTCCGATCTCATGGTCGAAGGCGGCAAGACGGAGCGCATCCAGAAGATCATCGACACCTTCGGCATCGACGAAGCGGCCCAAAACCGCGCCTATTTCAGGAAGGTGCTGGATGAGGAAGGGCCGGTGGTGATCGAGGTCATCAAGAGCCTGAACATCGAGCCGCAGTAACCGGCGAGCGAAACGGCCGCCTTTCGACCGCCACGAACCCACCTTTACGGCCCCCGAATTCGCAGCCATGCTGAACTCTTGGCGCGATCAAAGACGGCCAAGACCGTCATCATCAACAAGACGCGCCGCAGGGAGGATGTCCATGATCGTGCGTGCGTCGCGTCGCGAGTTGCTGCGCTATGGTTCCGCTGCCGCCGCGGCGGCTGCTCTTCCGGCACCGGCCGTCGCCCAGGCTTGGCCTTCCAAGCCCATCAGGATCATCTGCGGCTATCCGGCCGGCGGTCTCACCGACACTTTCGCGCGCGCCTACGGTGAGGCGATCTCGCAGAAGACCGGCCAGCCGGTCACGGTCGAGAACAAGGCGGGCGCCTCGGGCGCCATCGCCGCCGAGCAGGTCAAGAGCGCGGCCCCCGACGGCCATACGCTGATGTGGACGATCTCGACCACGATGATCATGAACAAGGTGCTGTTCAAGAAGCTGCCCTACGATCCCGACAAGGACTTCGTGCCGATTTCGTGGATGGACGCGGGCCACCTGCCGACCATCGTCAACAAGAACGTGCCGGCCAACAACATCAAGGAGTTCGCCGAGTACGCCCGCAACAACAAGGTCAGTCTGGGCACTTACGGTGCGGGCTCCTACAGCCATTGTGCCGTCGAGGCGCTGAACCGTTCGCTCGGGCTCAAGATGGAGGCCGTCCACTATCGCGGCGAGGCGCCGATGTGGATCGACGTCGGCTCCGGCGCGGTGCAGGGCGGCAGCGGCAGCTACGCCGCGGCGGCAGGCGTGCTGCAAAGCAACAACGGCCGGGCGATCGCCGTCCCGACCAACACGCGCATGCGCAAGCTGCCGGACGTCGCAACCTTCATCGAGCAGGGGGTCAACGACAAGGCCTTCCAGGTGCAGGGCTTCATCTGCCTGGTCGGGCCGGCCGCGATGCCCAAGGACATCGTGCTCAAGCTCTCCGACATGATGGTCGAGGCGGGCAAGAGCGAGCGCATCCAGAAGATCCTCGACACCTTCGGCATCGACACGGCGGCGCAAGGTCATGTCTTCTTCGAGAAGATCCTGGCGGAGCAGGGGCCGGTCTGGATCGAACTGGTGAAGAGCCTCAACATCGAGCCGCAATAGGCTCGCGCCATTTGATCTTCCATAGAATATCCAGTGTGGAATACTATTGTCGATAGTATTCCCCGAGCGGCGGTGACGCCGTCCTGCGCAACGGAAATGCCGATGCGCGCGTTGTCAGTCAGGTATTTGCTTTCGGTGGTTTGCGCGGGTTCAAATTCCGCCTAGAACAACTGCAAGTGGCAGAGGCGGACAACCGCCCGTGCAAAGCAAAGGACCCCTCGTTCATGGCCCTCGACGTCTATGTCGGGTCGCTCACGCGCTACTATGCCGGTGAGTGGGAAAATGTTTCGGAGAGAACGGCTCGCGAGCGCGGCACGCAGTTCCGCATCGGACGCCGTGTCGGTTCCGGCGACCCGGAGCCGGATATCCAGGAGATCCTCCAGGACATCCTCACCTGGCGTGTCGAGCTCAACCAGTCGCTCGGCGACCGCATCGCCCATCCGCTCGACTGGAGCGAGGATCTCGATGCGCCCTACTACACGGGCCGCCCGGGATGGGACGGCTTCGGCTCCCTGGTGCTGTGGGCGGCTTACGCCGAGCATCCGGCGATGCGCCGGCCGGCCAGCCTGCCCGAAGAATGGGACAACGATCCCGTCCTGGTGCGCAGCAGCGTCGTGAGCTTTCGCTCGCGCTACTCCCACCTCGTGCGCAATGTCGAGCTGTGGCTGCCCAACCCTTTCGAATTCACCTTCGAGGGCGAGGACGTCGACGGCCGGCGCGTGGTCGTCGGCTCGACGGCGACCCTGCGGCGCCAGCTCGAGGATCTCAATGCCGCGACCTGGAAGGCGAACGCCGACACCGTCACCATCTGGGGACGCGATCCTCCGGGCGACAATGCCCCGCTCGAGCAGAGCGCCCGCTATGCCTACGCCGTGCTGCTCGATCTGGCCGAGCGCTCGGTCGAGCTGCGCTTGCCGATGAAGCTCGATCATTAGACATGAAAAACCCCTCCCGTCGGGGGCGACGGGAGGGGCAGAGAACCGGCTGTCTTAAGCGGAGGGAGTCGGAGCCGGCGGTTGCGGGGCGGGCGGCCGGTTGCGGCGCTCGTTCATGAACTCGTCGAACTCGGCGCGATCCTTGGCGGCGCGCAGACGGTCGAGGAAGTCGCGGAACTCGCGCTGCTCCTCGTCGAGCTTGCGCAACGTCTCCTCGCGGTACTCGTCGAAGGCGACGTTGCCGCTGCTCGGGCCGCCCCAGCGATGGCGACGCTTCCAGGCGCGCCATTCCTCGCGCGCTTCGCGACGGGCTTCGCGGCTGTCAGGTCCTGACCAGTGGCCATAACGGCGAGAGCAAAACATGCGTCCACTCCATTTCAGGTAGATGAGAAGGGCGAGGCCGATCGGCCAGAAGAGGATGAAGCTCACGACCAGCAGGGCGATCCAGGCGGGCTTCGGGATGTCGTCCAGTCTTTCCATCAGGCTGCCCGTCATGGCGGGGCTCCCTCGTTTGCGGCGTTAACGGATGTAAATGTTAACGACATTTACATTGGGCATCCCGACCGGCGGAGTCAAGGGCCGGTCAGACTTTTTGGGGGAAACCCAATCCCTGCAGGTAAATGAGCATTTGCGATTCCAGCAGCTCTTCGGCCGTCATCGGCAGGGAGCGGCGGCCGGCGTCGCCGCGACCGAACAGCGAGGCGATGCCGTGCGCCATCGCCCAGACATGCAGGCTCATCATCAGGGCGGGCGGCCGCTTGCCGGCCGGCAGCAGGCCGACCAACGCATCGGCGGCGGTGCGCAACACGCCGAACGCCCGGTCGCCGGCCGCCCGCAGTTCGGCGTTCAGGTCCGGCGGCAGGCCGGCCTCGAACATCGCCGCATAGTAGGCGGGCTCGGCGCGGGCGAAGGCGAGATAGGCCTTGCCGACGTTGTTGAAGGCGGTCAGGGGGTCCGGCTTGCCGCCGGCCCAGCCCGTCGACAGCATCGCCTCGAAGCGCTGGAAGCCTTCGCGCGCGACATCGGCCAGGAGGGCGTCGCGATCGCGGAAATGGCGATAGGGCGCGGCCGCGCTGACTCCGGCCGAGCGCGCGGCGTCGGCGAAGGTGAAGCCTGCCGGGCCCTTCTCGGCAATCAGCTCGCGCGCGGCCTGGATCAGCGCTTCGCGCAGATTGCCGTGGTGGTATCCGCGCTCCTCTCGATCGCGCTTTTTCCAGCTCATGTTAACAATATTTACATCAAACCAGGGAGCGGCAATAGGCGACAAAATTCCGGGCGGTGGCGCGGAGCCGCCGCACGTCGTCAGCGGACGGAGTTTCTCCGTGTGCGTAGTCGGACGCCAGACGAAGCCCTTCTGCCCAGTTGAAGGCCCTGCTGAGCAACCTTGCCGTATCTCCTCGGTCTTTCATTAGCTGCGAGAACTGTCCGATGGTTGCGCCATGAGTCTTGGGAACACGCCCCGTGGACACCAGAAGAACGGCTGCAGCAGCATGCAGCATTGCATAGTAGGCGAGGTGGACAACGGTCTCTGGTATCTCGTCGGCAGAAAGGCCATCGGCCTGGGCCAGCAACCGCTCGGCTTTGGCCAGCCTTTGCTCGACTTCGAGGATCACGCCGCTATCCCATCCTCATAAACGTTCATCAGGAACGAAGAGTGCTCGACCGAACGCGCTGCATCGACGGGGACGACTTGGATGTGGTCGCCATGCTCCATCATGAGGTCGAAGCCGATATCAGCCAGGATGCGCTGGTCCTCGCTCGACGGTCCGCCCTTCAAGAACACCGCGATGTCCCAATCGGAATCCGGCCGAGCATCGCCGCGCGCGCGCGAGCCATACAACATCACGCGCACAATCCTGTGCGGCAGGGCCGCTTCGGCGCGCCGCTTGAATTCGTGAACTATGGTGAGGTCGACAGCGGACATGTTGCATTATACCGCACCAGGCGGCGGTCCGGTATGCGGCTACATCGGTCCGGCCGAATGGTCAGGGAGGTGAAACGTGAAATTGTGGATGACAACTGTGGCGTCGGCGCGTGGCGCGGCACGCACGGCGCAGGAGATCGAGGCTGCCGGCTGGGACGGCATGCTGGTCGTCGATTCGCAGAACCTTTCGGGTGATCCCTATGTCGCCCTGGCGCTCGCCGCCACGGCCACGACGAAGCTGGGCCTGGGCACCGGCGTCACCAACTCGGTGACGCGCCATGCCGCGGCGACGGCGACCTCCATCACCAGCGTCAACCGCGTCTCGAGCGGCCGCGCCGTGCTGGGCATCGGCCGCGGCGATTCGGCCCTGGCCCATCTCGGCCGCGCGCCGGCGCGGCTCGCGCAGTTCGAGCGATACCTGCGGCAGCTCCAGACCTACCTCAAGGGCGAGGCGGTCGCCTTCGACGACATCGACATCCCCTCCGACGTGGCGCCGCCGATGTCGGGACTGCACCTGCACGACGCGCCGCCGTCGAGCCGCATCGCCTGGATCGCGGGCGGCGCCAAGGTGCCGGTCGAGGTCGCGGCCAGCGGCCCCAAGGTGATCGCCATCGCCGCCCTCCATGCCGACCGCGTGATGTTCGCGCTGGGCGCCGATATCGAGCGCCTGAAGTGGGGCATCGCGCTTGCGAAGAAGACGCGCAAGGAGGCGGGGCTCGATCCCAATGGCATCACCTTCGGCGCCTATCTCAATCTCGGCTGCCACACCGACATGGACGTCGCCCGCAGCCTGGTGCGCGGTGGCCTCACGACCTTCGCGCGCTTTTCGGTGATGCACGGCAGGACCGAGGTGCCGACCTCGGTGGGTGACCAGCAGGTGCTCAAGGCGCTGCACAGCAACTACGACATGAAGGCGCACACCCGGGGCGACTCGCGTCAGGCCACGACACTCACCGACGACTTCGTCGACCGCATGGCCATCGTCGGCCCGCCCGAGCGCTGCGTCGAGCGCCTGAAGGAACTGCAAGCGCTCGGCCTTGACAAGGTGGCGATCAGCGGCGCCACGCGAGGGGCGGCCGAAACAGATGCGGCCGTCGGGCGCAAACTAATTGCAGAGAAGTTGATGCCAGCGATGCTGTCGCGGTGATCTGTTTCCCAAGAAGCTGATCAGCGGTTGTGCAATGCGGTAGATTTTCGGCATCTGTGATAGGCTCCACTTAAATCGCAAGCAGGGACCTAGCGGAATGGAAAATCGACGATATGTGAAGGTTGCAATCGGTGTCGGAGTCGGACTGGTGTTGGTCCAGGCGATTGCCGCCGTACTCGTCTTCGTAAGCTTTCCAGACTGGCAGACGAGGGGGCAGTTTGGAGACATTTTCGGTGTTGTTAATGCGCTTTTCTCAGGGCTTGCATTTGCAGGTCTTGTCTATGCAATCCTCTTGCAACGCGAGGATCTCCAACTTCAGCGCGAAGAGCTACGCCTTACTCGTGACGAACTCGAGCGGACCGCCGACGCTCAAGAGCAAGCGGAGGCAGCGCTACGTGCACAAGTAGAAGTAGCCAGCCAATCTGCTCGCCTATCCGCGACGAATTTTCTACTTGAGCACTATAGTGCCGAGTTGGACGGAATGCGTGGAAATGCATATGCCATGGGCGATCCACGTCATGCGCGTTGGCAACAACTAAACAGGCGCAAGCAAACACTGCTGTCGATTTTGGATGCGTCCTGACCTGCTCCCGGGTTTTCGGACCATTGATTAGTTGAGAGACTGGCCTCCTCAAGGAGGCAGGGATGAAGAAGT
>JAIEOV010000041.1 GCA_019750135.1 Reyranella sp.
CTGGTGCGGCCCT
Source organism: Reyranella sp. (assembly GCA_019750135.1). GTDB lineage: Bacteria > Pseudomonadota > Alphaproteobacteria > Reyranellales > Reyranellaceae > Reyranella. Next base: position 14 of record JAIEOV010000041.1, read on the forward strand.
ACACCAAGTGGGAATACAACCTGCCCTCGGGCGTGGTCGCCAAGGAGGCGCTGCGCCGCGCCCATACCGTGATGATGAGCGACCCCAAGGGACCGGTCTACATGACCTTCCCGCGCGAGACGCTGACCGAGCTGTGGTCGGAGGGCCAGATCCGCTCCTATCCCGAGGAGCGTTTCCGCGCGGCGCCGGTCGGCGCGGTCGATGCCCAGTCGGTCGATGCCATCGCGAGCCGGCTGCTGACGGCGGAGCACCCGCTTCTGATCACGGCCTACTCGGGCCGCAATCCCGCTGCGGTCGCCGCGCTCGACGAACTGGCGCAGTTCGCCGGCATTCGCGTCGTCGAGTTCAGTCCCGTTCATCTCAACCTGCCGCACGATTCGCCGTGCCACGGCGGCTTCGTGCCGACCAGGGCGCTGGCCGACGCCGATGTCGGCCTGCTGGTCGACGTCGACGTGCCGTGGATCCCCAAGGACATGCCGGAGAATCCCTCGACCTGGTGGGCGCATGTCGATGTCGATCCGGAGAAACGGGCGATCCCGATGTGGACTTTCCCGGCGAACCTGCGCCTGCAGGGCGATAGCTGCCGCTTCTATGCCGACCTTTTAGCCGTGCTGAAGGCCAGGGCCGATGCCGGCTTCAAGACGCGCGCCGCGGCGCGCGTGAAGGAGATCGCGGCCGAGGGCGTGGCGCGCCGCGAGCAGGCGGCGAAGCTCGCCGTCGAGCCCGGCGTCGCGGGCGAGATCAACCCGCACCATCTTTGCGCCAAGCTGGTCAAGGCGCTCGGGCCCTCCGGCGTGGTGATCAACGAGGCGATCCGCAACATCCCGACTGTGCTGGCGCAGATGCCGCGCACCGAGCCCGGCACGCTCGTCGGCCTGGCCGGCGCGGGGCTGGGCTTCTCCGCCAGCATTGCGCTCGGCCTCAAGCTTGCCATGCCCGATCGCATCGTCATGCCGATCATGGGCGACGGCACCTTCTACTTCTCCAATCCGCAGTCGGTGCTGGCGGTCGCACAGAACTACGGCCTGCCGACATTCACCGTCGTGCTCGACAATTCGGGCTGGGGCGCCGTGAAGGAAGCGACCTTGCGCGTCTATCCCGCGGGCGAGGCCAAGGCCGGCAATGACTATGGCGCAAACTTCGGCATGAACATGGACTTCGGCAAGATTGCCGAAGCCGCCGGCGCGCACGGCGAGTTCCTGTCCGACCCAGCGGACGTCGACGCCGCGATCGCGCGCTGCCTCGCGGCGGTACGCTCGGGTCGCGCGGCCGTGCTGCATGCGAAGGTGACGAAGATCTAGTCCGCATATCGGAATTGTTCATCCGCAGGTTGATATAGCGCAAGGGAGCCCGCGATACTGGGGGCAAGCTTCCGAGACCCCCAGGAACGACAGCCAATGCCCGATACCGCCGCTCAGCTCACCTCCTCGTCCGCGCAGACCGTCGAACATTTCGACGTGCTCATCGTCGGCGCCGGTATCTCCGGCGTGGGCGGCGCCTACCATCTGACCAAGCAGTCGCCGGGCACGAGCTTCGTCGTGCTGGAAGGGCAGGAGAGCTTCGGTGGGACGTGGATCACGCATCGCTATCCCGGCATCCGCTCCGACAGCGACCTCTACACCTTCGGCTATCGCTTCAAGCCGTGGACCGGCAAGCCGATCGCCACGGCCAGGGAGATCCTGGACTACATGAGCGAGGTGATCGAGGAGAACGAGCTCGCGCGTCACATCCGCTATCGCCATCGCATCGACCGCGCGTCGTGGTCGGGGGCGGACAATCGCTGGACCATCGAAGGCGTGCGCCTCGACAATGGCGAGCCGTTCCGCATCACCGCCGGCTTCCTGTGGATGTGCCAGGGCTACTACCGCCATTCCGAAGGCTACACGCCCGAGTGGGAAGGCATGGCCGACTTCAAGGGCCGCATCGTCCATCCCCAGACCTGGCCCAAGGACCTCGACGTCAAGGGCAAGAAGGTCGTGGTGATCGGCTCGGGTGCCACGGCGGCGACCCTGGTGCCCAACATTGCCGACGACGTCGAGCACGTGACCATGCTGCAGCGCTCGCCGACCTATTTCATCCCGGCGCGCAACGCCAACGATCTCGCCGACCAGCTGCGCAAGCTCGAGGTCGACGAGGCGTGGATCCACGAGATCGTGCGCCGGCGCATCCTGCACGATCAGTCGGAGTTCACCCGCCGCTCCTTCGAGGAGCCCGAGAAGGTGAAGGCCGAACTGCTGGGCGGCGTGCGTGCCTATCTCGGCCCGGACTACGACATCGACACGCACTTCACGCCGAGCTACCGGCCATGGCGCCAGCGCATCGCCTTCGTGCCCGACGGCGACCTGTTCCGCGGCATCAGGAGCGGCAAGGCTTCGGTCGTCACCGACGAGATCGAGCGCTTCACCGCGACGGGCATCAAGCTCAAGTCCGGCAAGGAGCTGCCGGCCGACATCATCGTGACGGCGACGGGCTTCCATCTCAACGTGCTGGGCGATATCGCCTTCGAGATCGACGGCAAGCCGCTCGATTTCTCGCAGACCGTGACCTATCGCGGCATGATGTTCACCGGCATCCCCAACATGGCCTGGGTGTTCGGCTATTTCCGCGCCAGCTGGACCCTGCGTTCCGACCTGGTCGCCGATTTCGTCTGCCGCCTGCTCAGGCATATGAAGGACAAGCAGGCCCGCCGCGTCGAGGTGGCGCTGCGCCCTGAGGACAAGGACATGCCGCTGCTGCCCTGGATCGACACCGAGAACTTCAATCCGGGCTACGTCACCCGCGGCATGCACCTGCTGCCCAAGCGCGGCGACAAGCGCGAATGGCAGCACACCCAGGACTATTGGCGCGAGAAGAACGAGTTCCCGGCAATCGATCTCGACGACAAGGCGTTCGTCTATAAATAGAATGGCGGCATGATCGTCACGTCGCGAAGCGCGAATGCCCTCGGCTGCACGTCGGGATCGTGGAAGATCTGGTCGCTGAGCGACGGCCATGTCGACATGCCCGCCGATCTTCTTCGCCGCGGACCGGGCCTCGGCAAATACCCGGTGCCGGGAACCTCGTCGGTCCTTCGATTGTCGGTCAATTGCTTCCTGCTGGAGCAACCCGGAACCCCCGGCGTGCTGATCGATTGCGGCGCAGGCGGAAGATGGGAGCCATCACTGGGCCACCTCGACAGGACGATGGCCGAGGCCGGCATCGATCCGTCCTCGGTCGGCACGGTCGCTCTCACCCATACGCATCTCGACCATCTGAACGGGCTGATAACGCGCGATGGCCGGCAAGCGTTTGCGAATTTGCGCAGGATCGTGATCGCGCACGATGCCGTCACGCTTTTTGCCGACGAGTCGCACCTCGAACGTTTTCGCCCCTTGCTCGTCCCGGTCGGGAACGGAGACCGGTTGGCCGATCATCTGTCGGCCGTTGCCCTGCCGGGGCACGCACCGGGCCACATGGGCTACGTGCTCGACTCGGGCGAGGACCGCATCCTGTTCTGCGGCGACCTGATCCACGTGCCCGCGGCGCAGTTCGCCCGGCCGGAGCTCACCTGGGCGTACGACGACAATCAGACGACGGCCTGCGCGACGCGGCGCAAGCTGTTGCGCGAGGCGTCCGAGGCGCAGTCCTGGCTGGCAGGGGCGCACATGGCCAAGCCCGGCATGGGCAGGGTCGTCGAAGAAGGGTCCGGATACGCCCTTCTCCCGATTGCCTGACACTTTCGCTCAGACGTTGCCGGCCATCGTGTTGGCGATGTCCATGCGCACGCCCGGCGAGCGGCGATAGTACTGGTGCGAGCTGGCGATATCGATCTTGTAGTCGCGGAAGCCGCCGCACATCACCGTGCGGTACTTGGCTGCCGGAAAGCGCTGCAGGTTGGAGCGGTCGTGCGCGCCGTCCTGGCCCAGGCGCTTGGCGAAGTTGATCTTCATGCTGATGTCGAGCACGACGTCCTTGTCGCTGGCGTAGGTCGAGATGCGCCGGCTGAGGCGGTCGAGCGCGCTGAGGCGGCCCATCGGCAGGAAGTCGAAGCTGCTGTGGATCTCGTCGGCGGCGGCCAGGAACACCTCGTCGAACAGGTCGGCATCGCCGTTGCCGTGGGCGAACCAGCTCTCGACGCCGGCCTGCAGGGCCCAGTTGCCCATGCTGTGCGCCAGCAGGAAGACGCGATTGCCCTTGGCGCGGGCGCTGCTGATGATCGGCTCGAGGTTGGCGAAGAAGGTCATGATGTGCAGGCCGGACTGGCCGGCCTTGGTCTGGTCGCGGCGATAGGCGGCGCTGGGGAAGGGCAGGGTGATGAGCTTGCCGGCCGAGGGCCAGCTGAAGGCCACCACGCTGGTTTCCGCCCCCGCCAGGCCTGACTTCATGAACCATTGCTGGTTGAAGGCGGCGCGGGTGATGGCGTTCTCGAAGCTGTTGTCGAAGCCGTGGATGAAGACCAGCAGGTTGCGGCCGGGATCGCTGAGATCGTCGATCACGTTCTGATCGAACTGGCCCTTGCCGATCGCCTGGAGGTTGGTGATGGCGCCGATCGTGTCGGCGTCCAGGTTGGCGTCGTTGACGAACGCCGTGCCGTAGGTGACCTCGCTGGCATTCGACGGCGCCACGACGCTCTCGCTGTAGCTGCCGAGCTGGTCCGGCGGTCCGTCCAGCACACGGTTCGTGGCGTAATGAACTGTTACCGGCATGGCGGCTTCCCCCTGTCCCCACTCGATCCTGCGTTCGATACGGTCAATCCGGTTGTACGTCTGTGAGGAAAGTCACCTTCTCTTGCCGGACCGCGGGCCTGGAGGCCCACGGTCCGGCAAGACATCAAAACGGGATCGCCACCAGCGTGTCGAAGCGGCGGCCGTCGCAGATCACGATGCGCTCGGCGAAGCGCAGGGCGCCGGAGGCGTCGGGCTTGACCTTGTCGCGGTAGCAGCCGGTGGCGAAGACGTCCATGTCGCCCTCGCGCATGATGCGCACGATCAGGAACGGCGTCTCGACCTCGGCCGCGCCGTCCTGCCGGCCGAGCACGACCGGCAGGCCGACGATGTGGCGATAGCGCTGGCGCTCGTAGATGTTGACCTTGCGCAGCGAGGAGACGCGGTCCTCCAGCATGCCGCGCGTGTCGGCGTATATCAGCCCGCCCTCCAGGCCGCGCGCCACGTTCTCCGCCGTCGTGAGCTTGTAGAGGCAGGGATCGTGGAACAGCTTCGGCCATTCCTCGAACTGCTCGTTGTCGATGACGCGCGCGTAGAGGGCGTTGAGCTCGACCAGGCGGGCGATGTCCATTACGTCGTTCCTGTCATCCCGAGCGTAGCGAGGGACCTTTCCTGTTGCCTAGTAACCCATGTGCCGCCGGTACGCCTTCCAGAAGCCGCGCACCGAGGCTTCGGTGGCGCGGGTGGCCTGGCTTTCGGCGGTGCTGCCGCCCATCTCGATCACCGAGACCTCGTCGGCCGCCGCGACCGTGCCGCGCTGCACGAAGCCGCCGATGCAGCCGTCCTCCATGGAAATGAAGCCGGCCGGGCCGACCAGGTTCTGCTGCTTCAGGCGCCGCCGGTTCATCTCCGGCGTGTCGTCGGCGAAACCGAAGTAGGTCCACACCAGGTCCATCTTGTCGACGCCGCGCGGCACGACATGGCGCACCGCCAGGCAATTGTGGATCTGCTGCAGGATGAAGCCCGGGAACACCGACAGGATCTGCAGCTGGATATGGTCGCCGAACTCCTCGACCGAATCGAGCACGCTGGGATCGGCCAGCGCAAAGCGGCCATCCTGGTCGGAACGGATCTGCTGCTCCTTGTAGGCGTTGGCGTTGGCGCCTTCCGGGATGGCGATGGTGTAGCTGGCATGGTTGCCGCCATCGGGGCTCACCAGCACGCCGCCGCCCTGGGTCAGGCGCGAGATGCGGAAGGTCGTGAGGAAGGTGTGCAGGATCGAGGCGTGATAGGTGTCCTTCACGTTCTCGACATAGAGCTTCCAGTTGTTGGGCAGCGGCTGCACGATGCGGCCCATCACCCGGATCGGCCGGTTGAGCACGCGCTTCAGGCGGCCCAGCACCTCGGAGCCGATGTATTCCTCGATCGGCGGCGTGTCGGGCGACAGCGTCGCGAACACCAGGCCGGCGAGCGTCGTGACCCGCAGCTTCCTCGGGCTGAAATCGTCGCGGCAGAAGTCCTTGGGCATGCCGCCGACACCGTTGATGCCGCGCTCGAAGGCGATGCCGCGCAGGTTGCCGGCCAGGTCGTAGCTCCACGAATGATAGACGCAGCGGAACTGGTTGCCGACATTGCCGCCGTCATCGAAGGCGATCAGCGCGCCGCGATGCGAGCAGCGGTTCTCGAAGCAGTTGACCCCGCCGTCGGCCGCGCGCACCACGATCACCGGCATGATGCCGACGTGGTTGGTGCGGTAGTCGCCCTTGTCGGGGATGTCCGCTTCCAGGCAGACGAAGTTCCAGGTCCTGGCCTCGAACAGGCGCTCCATCTCGCGCTTGTAGTTGGCCTCGTCCTGGTAGACCCAGTAGGGCACGCGGGCCAGGGATTCCTCCGGCCAGATGCCGGTCGAGACGGGCTCCTTGAGACCTTCGTCGTGTCGGATGTCCATGCGAACCTCCTGTCACTCCAGCGTTACATTGGCCGACTTGATGACGGCGCGCCAGCGCGCTTCCTCGTCCTTGATGAAGGCGGCGGTCTCGGCCGGGGTGCCGCCTTGCGGCTCGGCGCCGAGCTCGAGGAACCGTGTCCGCATGTCCGGCAGCTTCAGGGCCGTCGCCATGTCGGCGCTGACCTTCCGGGCGATGGCCTCCGGCGTGCCGGGCGGCGCCACCAGGGCGAACCAGGCGCTGGCGACGAGGTCGGGCAGGCCGAGCTCGGCCGTGGTCGGCACGTCGGGCGCCACCGGGCTGCGGGTGCGGCTGGCCAGGCCCAGGAACTTCACCTGCTTCTCCTTCTCGAAGCGCAGGGACGCTGAGATGTTGCCGATGAAGATGTCGACCCGCCCGGCGCCGATGTCGACCAGGGCCGGGCCTTCGCCTTTATAGGGCACGTGCACCAGCTCGATGCCGGCCAGGGTCGCGAGGTTGCTGGCGGACAGGTGCGAGGTCGAGCCGTTGCCCTGCGAGGCATAGGTCGCCTTGCCGGGATTGGCCTTGGCATAGGCGATGAACTCCTGCAGCGAAGCCGCCGGCAGGTCGATGCGCGCCGTGATGACGTTGGGCACCAGCGCCAGCACGCCGACCGGCACGAACTTCGTCCAGTCGTAGGGCAGCGTCTTGTAGAGGTTGTGGTTGATGGACAGCGGCCCGGGCGGGCTGCACAGCAGGGTGTAGCCGTCGGGCTCGGCGCGATAGGCGATCTCTGCCCCGACATTGCCGCCCGCGCCGGCGCGGTTGTCGATGATCACCGTCTGTCCCCAGGCTGCGGCGAGCTTCTCGCCGACCAGGCGGCACAGGATGTCGGCCGAGCCGCCGGCCGGGAAGGGCACGACGATGCGCACCTGTCTGTTTGGATAAGGTGCCTGGGCGAAGGCGGATGCAGCCATCAGCAACAGCGCGGCGGCGGCACGCAACAGAAGCGTCATCGGCGTCACCCTCCCCAGGGTGGCTTGTCTTTCGGGCGATGTTACCTCATCTGAGAGGCAACGACATGTCCGGTCCTTTCCACGCTTTTGCACAATCGATCCAGCCGCAAACCCCGCTGAGGGCCGCCATCACGGCAGCCTGGCGCCGGCCGGAAACTGAATGCCTGCCGCCCCTGATCGAGCAGGCGAAGCTCACGCCGGCGCGGACCATCCGCGCCCGCACGCTGGCGACGCGGCTGGTCGAGGCGCTGCGCAGGAAGACACCCTCGGGCGGCGTCGAGGGGCTGATCCACGAATACGCCCTGTCGAGTCAGGAGGGCGTGGCACTGATGTGCCTCGCCGAGGCACTGCTGCGCATCCCCGACGACGACACGCGCGATGCCCTGATCCGTGACAAGATCGGCGGCGGCGATTGGCGCGCCCATCTCGGCCACAGCCCGTCGCTGTTCGTGAATGCCGCGACCTGGGGCCTGATGCTGACCGGGCGGCTGACCGCGACCAGCAGCGAGCGCAGCCTGTCGGCGGCGTTGACGCGCCTGATCGGCAAGGGCGGCGAGCCGCTGATCCGCACCGGCGTCAACATCGCCATGCGCCTGATGGGCGAGCAGTTCGTCGCCGGCCAGACCATCGAGGAGGCGCTCGACAACGGCCGCGATCTCGAGGCCCGAGGTTTCAGGCATTCCTACGACATGCTGGGCGAGGCCGCGGTCACGGCCGAGCAGGCTTTCGACTACATGCAGGCCTACCAACGGGCCATCCATGCGATCGGTCGCGCCGCCCGGGGACGGGGCATCTACGAAGGACCGGGCATCTCCATAAAGCTGTCGGCGCTGCATCCGCGCTACAGCCGCACCCAGGTCGAGCGCGTGCAGGCCGAGCTCTATCCGCGGCTGAAGGAGCTGGCGGTGCTGGCGCGCCACTACGACATCGGGCTCAACATCGATGCCGAGGAGGCCGACCGGCTGGAGATCTCGCTCGATCTTCTCGAAAGGCTTTGCTTCGAGCCCGAGCTCGAAGGCTGGAACGGCATCGGCTTCGTCGTGCAGGCCTACCAGAAGCGTGCGGTGTTCACGATCGACTGGCTGATCGACCTGGCGCGCCGCTCGCATCGCCGGTTGATGGTGCGGCTGGTCAAGGGCGCCTACTGGGACGGGGAGATCAAGCGCGCCCAGCTCGACGGGCTTCTCGACTACCCTGTGTTCACGCGGCGCATCCACACCGACGTGTCGTATCTCGCCTGCGCCCGCCGGCTGCTGGCCGCGCCCGATGCGGCGTTCCCGCAATTTGCAACGCACAATGCGCTGACGCTGGCCACCATCCACGCCATGGCCGGCGAGAACTTTTATGCCGGCCAGTACGAATTCCAGTGCCTGCACGGCATGGGCGAGCCGCTGTACGAGGAGGTCGTCGGGTGCGAAAGGCTGAACCGGCCGTGCCGCATCTATGCGCCGGTCGGCACGCACGAGACGCTGCTGGCCTACCTGGTGCGCCGTCTGCTGGAGAACGGCGCGAACACCTCGTTCGTCAATCAGATCGCCAACCCCGAGGTGTCGATCGACACGCTGCTCGGCGATCCCGTCGAGCAGGCGCTGACGTTGAAGCCTGTCGGCGCGCCGCATCCGCGCATCGCCTTGCCGCCGGACCTGTTCGGCCGCGCGCGCAAGAACTCGCGAGGACTGGACCTCGCCAACGAGCAGGTGCTGGCCGGGCTTGCGGCGACCTTGCAGCAGGCGCAGCCCGTCACTGCGGTGCCGGTGCTGGCCGACGGGCCGCGCGCCGGCGACGCGCAGCCGATCGCCAATCCGGCCGATCGACGCGACGTGGTCGGCACGGTCGTCGAGGCCTCGCCCGAGTTCGTCGATGAAGCCTGCCACCAGGCGCGACCGTGGCAGGAGACGCCGGCGGCGCGCGCGGCCACCTTGCGGCAGGCCGCCGACCTGATGGAGGCGCGCCTGAAACAGCTGCTGGGGCCGATCGTGCGTGAGGCCGGCAAGACTTTTGGCAACGCCATTGGCGAGGTGAGGGAAGCCGTCGACTTCCTGCGCTACTACGCAGGTTGCATCGAGGGGTTCTCGAACGACACGCACAAGCCGCTGGGCGTGGTCGCCTGCATCAGCCCGTGGAACTTTCCGTTGTCGATCTTCACCGGCCAGGTCGCCGGCGCACTGGCGGCGGGCAATGCGGTGATCGCCAAGCCGGCGGAGGAGACGCCGCTGATCGCCTCGCTCGCCGTGGCGCTCATGCACGAGGCGGGCGTGCCGCGCAGTGCGCTGCAGCTCCTGACCGGCGACGGCAAGGTCGGCGGCCGCCTGGTCGCAAACCCGGCAATCGCCGGCGTGGTGTTCACCGGCTCGACCGAGGTGGCGCAGTCGATCAACCGCGCGTTGGCGAAGCGGCTCAATGCCGATGGCCGGCCGCCGGTGCTGATCGCCGAGACCGGCGGGCAGAACGCCATGGTCGCCGATTCGTCGGCTCTGCCCGAGCAGCTCGTGCTCGATGCGGTGACCTCGGCCTTCGATTCGGCGGGCCAGCGCTGCTCGGCCTTGCGCGTGCTTTGCCTGCAGGACGACATCGCCGACCGGGTCGTGCCCATGCTCAAGGGAGCGATGGCCGAGCTCGGCCTGGGCAATCCCGACCGGCTGTCGGTCGATGTCGGGCCGGTGATCTCGGCCGGCGCGCAGAAGGGCCTCAACGCCCACATCGAGCGCATGCGCGCGGCCGGCCACGACGTGCACCAGACGGCGCTGCCGGCCGAGACACAGCACGGCACCTTCGTGCCGCCGACCTTGATCGAGATCGATGCGATCTCGGATCTGCCGGGGGAGGTGTTCGGGCCGGTGCTGCATGTGCTGCGCTACCGGCGTGAGGACATGGAGGCCGTCGTGCGCGCGGTGAACGCCACGGGCTTCGGCCTGACCTTCGGCGTGCACAGCCGCATCGACGAGACCATCGACCGCGCCACCGCGGCCAGCGCTGCCGGCAACAAGTACGTCAACCGCAACATGATCGGCGCCGTGGTCGGCGTGCAGCCCTTCGGCGGCCATGGCTTGTCGGGCACCGGGCCCAAGGCGGGCGGCCCGCTTTATGTCCATCGCCTGCTGGCCGAACGTCCCCTGGTCACGGTGCCGGGCGGCGAGCTGGCGGGACCGGTCGGCGAGCGCAACAGCTACGGCCAGCGGCCGAAGGGCACGATCCTCTGTGTGGCGCGGGAGGCGGCGAAGAGGGCCGTGCAGGTCGATCTCGTGAAGGCGAGCGGCAATCGGGCCACCGAAGACCCCGCCGATGCCGCCGTCGCCGCGGCGCTGTTCGCCGGCACCGACGACGAGCTTCTGGCGCTCAGCCAACGCCTGGCCGCGCGCGACGGGCCGATCGTGCCAATTTTTGTCGAGCCCTATCCCCTGGAGTTCCTGGGCAATGAAGTCTCGCTCAGCGTCAACACCGCCGCGGCCGGCGGCAATGCCAGCCTGATGACCATCGGTTAACGGGAGCGCGGGCCAGAGGCCCGCGCTCCCTTCCGCTACCATGCGAGACTGCTGACGATCGGCTAGAATCAGGCCGTGTGGGCCATTGGGGAGGCAGCGCATGAAAATCGGAATACCGGTCTACGACAAGGTCGACCTGCTCGACGTCTGTGGGGCGTACGAGATGTTCGACTGGGCGGACTACGACATCGACTTGCTGGCGGCGGAGCCAGGAATGAAGAGGTTCCGCAGCAAGGGCTTTCCGTATTCGGTCACCCAGGGCTTCGCCGACGCCGGCTACTATGACGCGATCTGGATTCCCGGTGGCGAGCCGGACGTCCTGGCCGCGATCATCGACGATCCGAAGCGCGTCTTCCTCGACTTCCTGGTCAAGCAGGCGAGCAGTGCCCGCATGATGTGTTCCGTGTGCGACGGCGCGATGCTCCTGGCGGCCGCCGGGCTGCTCGACGGATACGAGGCGACGGCACATTGGGAGTTCCTGAACTGCTTTCCGGAGCGCTTCCCCAAGGTGAAGCTGGCGCTCGGTAATCCGCGGTTCGTCCACGACCGCAATCGCCTGACGGGCGGCGGAGTCTCGTCGGGGCTGGACACGGCGTTGAAGCTGATCGAACTGCTGTCGGGCAGGGCGCTCGCTGAAAAGGTCCAGCTGCACACGCAGTACTATCCGGATCCGCCGGTGAGCAGCGTCATTCCGCCGTCGCCCGCATGCCCGCTTCCGCCGCGGCGTTGACCTCAATCTGATGACGGCTGGGTAGTCTCTTGCCGGACCGCGGGCCTCCAGGCCCGCTCATGTCTTCGTCTTCTGGACCGCGCGCTTCCAGCGCGCTCGAGTTCATGAGCGCGCTGGAAGCGCGCGGTCCGAAAGAAAATGAGCGGACCTGGAGTCCGCGCTCCGGCAAGATTACGGATAGACGATCTTCGCCAGCGGCTTCCACTTGTCGTAGTCGGCGACGACGCGCGCTCGGAACGCCTCGGGCGTGCTGGCGCGGGCCTCGTTGCCCATGTCGCGCAGGCGGCTCTGCAGCTCGGGCATCGCGACGGCGATCTTCACCGCATCCGACAGCTTGTTGGCGATGTCGGCCGGCAGGCCCGCCGGTGCGGCGAGGCCCAGCCACGACACGACCTCGTAGCCCGGCACGTCCTCGGCCACCGTCCGGACATCGGGCTCGAGCGGCCAGCGCTGCTCCGACGTCACGCACAGCGCCCGCGCCTGGCCGCTGCTGAGCGCACTGTGGAAGTTGGTGAAGGTGCTGATCGAGGCGTCGAGGCGGCCCACGATCACGTCGCTGATCAGCTGCGCCTGGTCCTTGTAGGCCACAGGCTCGATCTGGATGCCGGTGCGCGACTTCAAGAGCTCGACCGCGAGGTGCAGCGTGTTGCCGGTGCCGGCATGGCCGTAGTTCAGCTTGCCCGGACGCTCGCGCGCCGCGGCGATGAAATCCTTCAGCGTCTTGTAGGGCGCATTCGCCGCGACGAACAGGGCGAAGGGGAAAAGCGTGATGGTCGAGATGTAGGAGAAGTCCTTCAGGGTGCTGAAGGTCGCCTGCGGATCGGTCGCACTGATCACATTGGCGCCGCCGGTGATGAGATAGAGCGTGTAGCCGTCCGGCGGCTGCGTCATCAGGTACTGCGCGGCGATGCGTTCGCCCGCGCCCGGCTTGGGCTCGACGATGACGCTCTGCCCCAGGGTGGTCATCAGGCTGGGCGAGATCACGCGGGCGATGATGTCGGGGTTCGATCCCGGCCCGTAGCCGTGGACGATGCGGATCGGCTTATTGGGCCAGGCCTGGGCGTGTCCGGCGGCCGGCCAGGCAGCGGTCATGGCAAGGGACCCCAACAGGCCCCGGCGTCGCGTGAGCATGGTCGTTCCTCCCATCGATCCGCGGTCTGGCGCGGCGTTTTTGCTTGTTGCCGACGATGTCCGCCGGAACACTGGCTTTCAAGCAAGAACTGGCACCGGGACCATGGAAACCTACGAAGTCTTCGCTATCCGATACGCCACGCGCGACGCCCAGCGTGCCTCGCACTTCATCGGCGGCGATCCGCACGATGGGCCGATGCCGATGGACTATTTCGTCTGGCTGGTGCGCAACGCCGAGCGGACCTTCGTGGTCGATACCGGCTTCACCGCGGCCATGTCCGAGAAGCGCAAGCGCACCTTCCTGCGCACGCCGACCGAAGGGCTGGCGCTGATGGGCGTCGACGCCAGGACGGTGAAGGACGTGGTCATCACCCACATGCACTACGACCATGTCGGCACGTTCTTCGACTTTCCCGCGGCCGAGTTCCATCTGCAGGACCTGGAGATGAACTTCGCCACCGGCCGCTACATGCGCCATGGCCGGTTCAGCCACGGCTACGAGGTCGAGGACGTGGTCGGCATGGTGCGCCTGGTGTTCGGCCGTCGCGTGCGCTTCCATGCCGGCTCGGCCGAGCTGGCGCCGGGGATCAGCGTGCATCACATCGGCGGCCATACGATGGGCCTGCAATGCGTGCGCGTGGCGACGGCGCGCGGCTGGCTGGTGCTGGCCTCCGACTGCAGCCACTACTACGAGCATATGGAGACCGGCCGCGTCTTCCCGACGACCTTCCATGTCGGCGACACGGTCGAGGGCTACGACAAGCTGCGGTCGCTGGCGGCCTCGCCGCAGCACATCATTCCGGGCCACGACCCGCTGGTGATAAGCCGCTACCCCGCGCCGTCGAAGGCGCTGGAGGGGATCGTCGTCAGGCTGGACGTGCCGCCGGTCGGGTAAGCGCTGGGGGCGCGCCACTCCAGTGGCGCGTCATAATAACCGAGCAATCGAACAGCCTCCCCCTGAGGAGCGCCCGTAGGGCGCGTCTCGAAGGGTGGGCAACATCAAGACTGGGGCCCACCCTTCGAGACGCATCGCTTCGCGATGCTCCTCAGGGTGAGGTGGCACTGGGTTGGCTGCTTCATGACGCGCCACTGGAGTGGCGCGCCCCCAGCTAAGACCGTCCGAACACGTCGGGCTTGCGGTTCTCGCGGACGCAGAGCATCTGAATGGCCGTTTCCGGCGGCAGCTTGATGCGCTCTTCCTCGCACTTGTCGTAGCTCCACGGGCCGCCGAAATACGAGTTGCCCGAGAGCTGGACCATGTTGTTTTTCTGCAGGTACCAGCCCGGCCCGGTCCAGGCCGTGGCGACGCTGGGGGTCGGCGAGCAGCCGGAAGCTGAAAGTCCGGCCAAGGCCACGACCGCAATGCAGATCGCCGGGCGACGCAACGGAAACGACATCTTTCTGGCAACTCCCCCGAGGCAGGCGGCTTGAAATTACAGCGGCTTTTGCGTCGCAACAATTGCTTTCGTCGGGCGTAGCCGCCGCGCTAATAATGCCCGATAACGACATGTTCCCGGGGGGACTACGCCGGGGGGTGCAGGACTGAATTTGATGGATTTGCCTGAGAAACAAGGGCTTTACGACCCGCGCAATGAGCACGACTCCTGCGGCGTCGGCTTCGTGGCCGACATCAAGGGCCGGAAGTCGCACGCCATCGTGCGCGACGGCCTCTCCATCCTGGTCAATCTCGACCACCGCGGCGCCGTCGGCGCAGACCCCCTGGTGGGCGACGGCGCGGGCTGCCTGATCCAGATCCCCGACGCCCTGCTGCGCGACTGGGCCAAGAACGCAGGCGTCGACCTGCCGCAGCCCGGGCACTACGCCGTGGCCATGTGCTTCCTGCCGCAGGACGAGAAGGCGAGGGCCTTCGCCATCAAGCGCCTGGAACACTTCGTCAAGGTCGAGAAGCAGAAGCTTCTGGGCTGGCGCGACGTGCCGACGGACCTCACCGGGCTCGGCAAGGCCGTCATCGAGCGCATGCCCGTGATCAAGATGGCGATCGTCGGCCGTGGCCCCAAGCTCGCCGACCAGGACGCCTTCGAGCGCAAGATCCTGGCGATCCGCAAGCAGACCCAGAACCCGCTGGTCGACCTCGAGAAGAAGCACAAGCTGCCCGGCCTGTCGCAGCTCTACATGCCGTCCTTCTCCTCGCGCACGGTGGTCTACAAGGGCCTGCTGCTGGCGCCCCAGGTCGAGAGCTTCTACGAGGACCTGCGCAACCCGCTGACCCAGTCGGCGCTGTGTCTCGTTCATCAGCGCTTCTCGACCAACACTTTCCCGTCGTGGCGGCTGGCGCATCCGTATCGCTTCATCGCCCACAACGGCGAGATCAACACGGTGCGCGGCAACGTCAACTGGATGTATGCCCGCCGGCGCACCATGGAATCCGACCTGATCGGCGCCGACCTCGACAAGATGTGGCCGATCATCCCGCACGGCCAGTCGGACACCGCCTGCGTCGACAACGCGCTCGAGCTGCTGCTGGTCGGCGGCTACTCGCTGTCGCACGCCATGATGATGCTGATCCCGGAGGCGTGGGCCGGCAATCCGCTGATGGATGGCAAGCGCAAGGCCTTCTACGAGTACCACGCTGCGCTGATGGAGCCGTGGGACGGCCCGGCCTGCATCGCCTTCACCGACGGCCGCCAGATCGGCGCCACGCTCGACCGCAACGGCCTGCGGCCCGCGCGCTTCATCGTGACCGACGACGACAAGGTCGTGATGGCGTCGGAAGCCGGCGTGCTGCCCATCCCCGACGAGAAGATCGTGCGCAAGTGGCGCCTGCAGCCGGGCAAGATGCTGCTGATCGACCTCGAGCAGGGCCGCATCGTCGAGGACGAGGAACTGAAGCGCACGTTGGCCGAAGCCGAGCCCTACGAGGAGTGGCTGAAGGAGACCCAGCACAAGCTCGAAGAGCTGTCGGAGATCCCCGAGGCGCCGGCGCCGGCGCCGTCGAACGATCCCAGCATGCTGCTCGATCGCCAGCAGGCCTTCGGCTACACGCAAGAGGACATTCAGTTCTTCCTCGAGCCGATGAGCCGCGACGGCGACGACCCGGTGGGCTCGATGGGCACCGACACGCCGATCGCCGTGCTCTCCAAGAAGCCCAAGCTGCTCTACAACTACTTCAAGCAGAACTTCGCGCAGGTCACCAACCCGCCGATCGATCCGATCCGCGAGGAGCTGGTGATGTCGCTGGTGTCGATGATCGGCCCGCGGCCCAACCTGCTGGGCCGCCAGGCCGGCACGCACAAGCGGCTGGAGGTCTCGCAGCCCGTCCTGACCAACGCCGAGCTGGAGAAGATCCGCTCGATCGAGGACCTTCTGGACGGCTCGTTCCGTACGGCCACCATCGACACCACCTGGCCGGTGTCGGAGGGCGCGGCCGGGCTGGAAGAGGCGCTCGATCGCATCTGTGCCGAGGCCACCGACTGCGTGCTGGCCGACCGCAACATCCTGATCCTGTCGGATCGCGCCGTGTCGGCCGAGCGCGTGCCGATCCCGGCGCTGCTGGCGACGGCGGCGGTGCACCACTATCTGATCCGGCGCGGCCTTCGCACCCAGACCGGCCTAGTGGTCGAATCGGGCGAGGTGCGCGAGGTCCATCACTTCTGCTGCCTGGCGGGTTACGGCGCCGAGGCGGTGAACCCCTATCTCGCCTTCGAGACCCTCGAGCAGCTGCGCGTGCAGAACGGCCTGCCGCTCAAGGCCTACGAGGTGCAGAAGAACTACATCAAGGCGATCGGCAAGGGCCTGCTGAAGGTGATGTCCAAGATGGGCATCTCGACCTACCAGTCCTATTGCGGCGCGCAGATCTTCGACGCGGTCGGTCTCCACTCCGGCTTCGTCGAGAAGTACTTCACCGGCACCGCCACGACCATCGAGGGCGCGGGCTGGCAGGAGATCGCCGAGGAGACCGTGCGGCGGCACTCCGACGCCTACGGCGACAAGGCGATCTATCGCAACATGCTCGATCCGGGCGGCGACTACGCCTTCCGGCTGCGCGGCGAGGACCATGCCTGGACGCCAGAGAGCGTGGCCAGGCTGCAGCACGCCGTGCGCGGCAACTCGTCGGACGAGTACAAGGCTTTCGCCACCACGATCAACGAGCAGAGCGAGCGGCTGCTGACCATCCGCGGCCTGATGCAGTTCAAGTGGGCCGAGCAGGCGATCCCCGTCGAGGAGGTCGAACCCGCGGCCAACATCGTGCGCCGCTTCGCCACCGGCGCCATGAGCTTCGGCTCGATCAGCCGCGAGGCGCACACCACGCTCGCCATCGCCATGAACCGCATCGGCGGCAAGTCGAACACTGGCGAGGGCGGCGAGGAGGCGGATCGCTTCAAGCCGCTGCCCAACGGCGATTCCATGCGCTCGGCCATCAAGCAGGTGGCGTCGGGCCGCTTCGGCGTGTCGGCCGAGTACCTGGTCAATGCCGACGACCTGCAGATCAAGATGGCGCAGGGCGCCAAGCCCGGCGAGGGCGGACAGCTTCCCGGCCACAAGGTCGACGAGAACATCGCCCGCGTGCGGCGCTCGACGCCCGGCGTCGGCCTGATCTCGCCGCCGCCGCATCACGACATCTATTCGATCGAGGATCTGGCGCAGCTGATCCACGACCTGAAGAACGTCAATCCGAAGGCCCGCGTGTCGGTGAAGCTCGTCTCCGAGGTCGGGGTCGGCACGGTCGCCGCGGGCGTCAGCAAGGCGCGCGCCGACCATGTGACGATCTCCGGCTTCGAGGGCGGCACCGGCGCCTCGCCATTGACGTCGCTGACGCATGCCGGCTCGCCCTGGGAGATCGGTCTGGCCGAGACCCAGCAGACCCTGGTGCTGAACGGGCTGCGCGGGCGCATTGCCGTGCAGGT
>JAIEOV010000108.1 GCA_019750135.1 Reyranella sp.
CGCCGAAAATGAATCTTCCAAAGATACCTCAGCTCCTACATCGCTACCCTGTGGCCTTCTGACTCAGTAAGACTAGGGCTTCTTCTTCTCGAATAGCTGGCGGATCGTGATGATCACGAATTCCGCCGGCTTCAGCGGCGCGAAGCCGATCAGCACGTTGAGAATGCCGGCATCGATGTCGCTCTGGCTCGTCGTCGCGGCATGCCGCGCTGGACGCTCTGCTTGATGAAGCAGGCGAGGCGTCGGATGGGGATGTACTTCCATTCCGACGCCGCCGCGCCGGCGAATGTGCGCGCTCCCCACACCACCGGCCCGGAGCGGGCGAAGCTGCGCAAACAATTGATGCCCAGCGCATTGAGCGCGCCGTTCTGGCTGTCGTTGAGCTTGAGCGCCGTCCCTGACACACCTTTGAGCGTCGCCTCGAGTCCCGCCGCCGGCCGCCAGATGCCGCGTCGAACATCGGTCCGCGCCATGACGCCGCAACCGCGCCGCATGGCGCAACAGTCAGCGTCTCGTCCCGGAGGAAGGGAAAGAACAGGGCGACATGCGCGCTGCGCTTCGGGCAGGCCGCGTCCAATCCGGCGATCGCCTGCCTGGCGCTTTTCCAGGCGACGCTGGGGTCGGCAATGAACAGGGCGCCGCGCTGTTCGCAGTAACGGATGGCCGCAGCGCAGGTCTGCGGACCGTCGATCGGGCCGGCGCGCGCTTCGGCGGGCTCGCCCGCCGAAGCTGCCAAGCGAAGGCGGGCATCTTCCTTGCATGGAGTCGTCGTCCGATCGGGCCTAGGATGGGCCGGCTACCGGAGGGGGCTCCCGATGAGAAACTGGATGGTGCGCATCGCGGCAGCTGTCGCGTTGCTGGCAATGTCTTTCCCCGGGCAGGCGCAGGAGCCCAGGACACTGCGCGTCGTCATGCATTCCGACATCAAGGTGCTCGATCCGGTGTGGAGCGGCGCCTACATCGTGCGCAACCACGGCTATCTCGTCTACGACACGCTGTTCGCGCTCGATGACAAGTTCCAGCCCAAGCCGCAGATGCTCGAGAGCTGGTCGACGAGCGACGACCGCAAGACCTGGACCTTCACCCTGCGCGATGGCCTGGAATGGCATGACGGCAAGCCGGTCACGGCCGACGATTGCATCGCCTCGATCCGCCGCTGGGGCGCGCGCGACCCGATGGGCCAGAAGATGATGCCCTTCGTCGAGGACATGAAGGCGACCGACGCACGGACCTTCGTGCTCGCCATGAAGCAGCCCTACGGCCTGGTCGTCGAATCGCTCGCCAAGCCCAGCGTCGTCACGCCCTTCATGATGCCCAAGCGCGTCGCCGAGACCGATCCCTTCAAGCAGATCGGCGAGTATGTCGGCTCGGGCCCGTTCATCCTGAAGCAGGACGAATGGAAGCCGGGCGAGAAGATCGTCTATGTCAGGAACCCCAAATACAAACCCCGGCCGGAGCCGGCGTCGGGCCTGGCCGGCGGCAAGGTCGCCAAGGTCGACCGTGTCGAATGGGTCTGGATTCCGGACTCGCAGACCGCGGTCAACGCGCTGCAGAAGGGCGAGATCGATATCATCGAGCAGGTGCCCTACGACCTGCTGCCGCTGGTCGAGAAGGACCGCAACATCACGCTGGTCAAGGCCAGCACCGGCAACCAGTACGTCTTCCGCCCGAACTGGCTGCAGCCGCCTTTCAACAACGAGAAGGCGCGTCAGGCGGTGATGGTCGGCCTGAACCAGCCGGACTTCCTGAACGCCATCGTCGGCGACCCGCGCTACTACAAGGTCTGCAAGTCGATGTTCCCCTGTGGCTCGCCGCTGGAATCGACCGTGGGCTTCGAGGGTCTGATCGAGGGCAACATCGAGCGCGCCCGCGCACTGCTGAAGGAGTCGGGCTACGACGGCACGCCGGTCGTGGTCCTGCAGGCGAGCGACACCGCGGCGCTGTCGAACCTGTCGCCGGTGGCGAAGGCGTTGCTCGAGCGCATCGGCTTCAAGGTCGACCTGCAGCCTATGGACTGGCAGTCCCTGGTCAACCGCCTGCTGACCAAGAAGGGGCCACCCTCGGAGGGCGGCTGGAACGTGTTCCTGACCTACTGGTCGATGGCCGACCTGTTCGACCCGCTGATGACGCCCTTCCTCCAGGCTAACTGCGAGAAGAGCCGAGCCGGCTGGCCGTGCGACGCCGAGATGGAGACGTTGCGCGAGCGCTTCGCCCTCGCCGCCGACGCCGACGCGCGCAAGGCGATCGCGCTCGAGGTCCAGAAGCGCCAGGCGAAGATCGTGACCCACGTCCATCTCGGCGAGGGCTTCAGCGTCGCCGGCATGCGCAAGAACGTCACCGGCTGGATCGATTCGCCGGTCGTGGTGTTCTGGAACATCGACAAGAAGTAGTCGTCGCTTCAGCGCAGGGCGTCGGCGGCCGCCGGGTCTTCCAGCCCGGCTGCGATGCGCAGGAACGTCGTGCCGCGCTTGTGGTGCTCGGGCTTGCGGAACAGGAAGCCCGCCAACGACTGTTCGACCTGCCCCGGCGCAATGCGCGTCGACTCGGCGAGCGCCGCCCGCGCCTTGGCGAGCTCGCCCAGGCCGACGTAGTTCACGGCGAGGTGGGCGTACAGCGGCGCGAAATGGGGCGCTTCGCGCACGCCCAGGGTCGCGTAGCCGACACCGTCGGCGTAGCGGCCGGCGCAGCTGCTCGCCATCGCCAGGTTCAGAAGGACGATCGGCCGTTGCGGGTCGCGTGGACTGAGGCGCAGCGCTTCCAGGAGATGCTCGATGACGCTTTCCGGCTCTCCCCAGACGATTTCGATGAAGGACAGCGCGCTCACCGCTGTCATCGAATGGCGGTTCAGCTCATAGGCGAGCCGCGCGCAGTCCAGAGCCTCGTCGATCCGGTCGCGGCCGGCGGAGAAGGCGAGCAGGAGGCCCTTCATGCTGTGGGCGTAGGCGAGCGATCGATCAATCTCGATCGCCCGCTCGGCGGCAGCCATGCCCTCGCGCCACGCGGCGGCACGGTCGACGGCCGTGGAGAAGGCAAGGTGCTGCCACTGGGCGAAGGCGAGCGCGGCGAGCGCCGTCGTGCTCCTGGGATCGATGGCCAGAGCGGCAATGGCATCGTCGATGGCGACGTCGCGCAAGCCAGCATCCGATTTGAGCCAGGCTTCCGAGGCTCGGGAACTGGCGCGCACGGCGATCTCGTAGGCGTTGAGGTCCT
The DNA here is from genome assembly GCA_019750135.1 of Reyranella sp. Classification (GTDB taxonomy): domain Bacteria; phylum Pseudomonadota; class Alphaproteobacteria; order Reyranellales; family Reyranellaceae; genus Reyranella. Next base: position 3,211 of record JAIEOV010000108.1, read on the forward strand.
CCGGGCGGCGGCGATGCATCTTCTCGACCTCGGCGTCGAGGATCTGCGGTGCGATGGACCGGACGATGCTCTGTGTCAGCTCCTCCTGGACCGCGAAGATGTCCTCGAGCACCCGGTCGTAGCGCTCCGCCCAGATGTGGTTGCCGCTCAGCGCGTCGATCAACTGCCCGGTGACGCGGACGCGATTGGCCGCCTTGCGGATGCTGCCTTCCAGCACGTAGCGCACGCCGAGCTCTTCGGCGACGACCCGGACGTCGACAGCGCGTCCCTTGTAGGTGAAGGTGCTGTTGCGGGCGATCACGAACAGCTCGTGGAACCGCGACAGCTCGGTGATGATGTCCTCGCTGATGCCGTCGGTGAAATACTCCTGCTCGGCATCGTCCGACATGTTGGTGAAGGGCAGGACGGCGATCGACGGCTTGTCCGGCACGGCCGGTGGTGAGGCGAGCCCCGGCAGGACTGTCGGTGCTTTCGACCAGTCGGCCGCCGACCACGCGACGCGCCAAGCATGAACGGGCCGCCGGATGTTCTTCAGCTCGAGGCTGCCGACATCCTCGAAGCCGGCTTTCAGCCGGCCGGCGACGGCATCGTGCACGCTCCCCGAGATCAGGATGCCGCCGGGCGGTGCCGCGCCCTCCAGGCGGACCGCGATGTTCACCCCATCGCCGTACAGCTCGTTGTCGTCGACCATCAGGTCGCCGAGATCGAGGCCGATGCGGAACACGATGGCCGTGTCGGCCGGTTGATCGCGATTGGCGTCGGCCATCGCCTGCTGGATTTCGATGGCGGCGCCGAGCGCCTCGACGGCGCTCGCAAACTCGATCATGGCGCCGTCGCCCGTGAGCTTGATCAGCCGTCCGCCGTGGCGCCGGACGGCGGGCTCAATGTGCTCCGTACGGTATTTCTTCAAGCGGAAGTGAGTCCCGGCTTCGTCGCTGCCCATCAGCCGCGCGTAGCCCACGACGTCGATGCTCATGACCGCCGCCAGGCGTCGCACGATCTGTCTGCCCGTCTCCATGGCCCCCCGATTCGACCCGACACGCGTCGTCGAAGCCCCAGTCGAGCTCGTTCAGTAGCGTGCAGGGGCGCGGCCGCCCGAATCAATGTGGTGACATCGTACCCCGGCTCGACGGCCCCATGTCTGTGGCAACACTCACAAAAACCCCGACCCGCCGGCCTTCAGCCGCTCGACATGCTCCGTCAGGTGCCGGTGGAAATGGCCGATCGCCTGCTCGTAGTGACCGAAGGTGAAATGGCTGTTGGCCCGCGAGGCGAGGCCGGCCTGGATGGCGCAGGCCGCCTGACGGTCCTCCGTCAGTCCGGCGTCCTGCACGAAATTGGCGTCGCGTCGGGCTTCGGCGATGTCGAGCGGCTTGCCGTTCTTGAGCCGCGGCGCCAGCTGGTAAATCACCCAGTGCGTTTCCGACGGCGTCACCGGTTCCAGGATGATGAGCATCGCATGGCTGGACAGGAAGCTGACATGCGTGTTGGGGAACAGCTGGTGGACGTCGGTGAGGCGCCCCTGGACGTTCCATTCCTCGCGCGGCACCTGGCGCAGCTTCTCGATGCGGCGGAAGGGAAAGACGATGCGTGAATTGCGGCCGTGCAGCTCGACCACGTTCAGGTTGTCGTAGCCGTAGGGATAGAAGGACTGACTGTGGAGGGCCTTGATATGATAGCCCTCCATCGACGTCTCGCCGATCAGCTTCCAGTTGGCCTTGTCGTCGAACTCGATCTTGTTGAACAGGACGTAGTCGTCGGGCAGGAGGTCGGGCACGTCCGGCAGGGCGCCGTCGGAAAGCGGCGCATCCTGCGTCACGAAGACCAGCCCGCCCTTCTCGTGCACCGTCACCGGCACGAGCCCGTGCGCCTGCTTGTCGAGGCCGGGAAAGCCCTCTTCGCCGGGAATGTGGCGCAGCGATCCGTCGAGGCCGTAGGTCCAGGCATGATAGGGGCAGGCGAAGGCGCGCTTGCAGCCGTCATCCTCGACGAGCTTCATGCCGCGATGACGGCAGGCATTGCGAAAGCCGCGCACGATCCCGTCCGTGCCGCGCACCACCAGCAGCGGCGTGCCGACGGTCGTGCGCGCGATGTAGGAGCCGGGCTCGGGCAGGGCGGCGGAGGGACAGAAAGCCATCGGCACGCGGCGCAGCACCTCCAGCTCGGCGGCGAAGCGCTCGGGGGAGGTATAGTTCGCGGTCGGCTCGCGCCACACCGACGCCCCCTTGTCGGTCGATTTGCCGTCGACATGCGCCAGGATGCGGTCGACCAGGTCGACATCGTTGAGAAGCGCGCTCATCTGCCCTTTCCGCTATGCAAGCTTGGTTGCGTGGTGAGGGACTCTACCGCCGATCAGGCGCCGCGCATCGATCATTCCTCGTCTTCGTCGGGCGCCAGGAGGCGCTTGACGATCGTGCCGATGCGCCTTTCGCCCTCGGCCACCGCCTCGACATGCGCGGGGTCGGAAAAAAACTTCTTGCGCACGACCAGCGTGCGGTCGACGTCGTCACCGGGAAAGACCGCGAACTTCCTCTGGAGCGCGCCGAGCGTCGCGTTGTTCTGCGGCGTCAGGCGCTGGTTGTTGAAGCCCGTCATCTCGCCGTACCACTCTGCCCCAGGCGCAATACCTTGGTCGTTCGGCGCCGACTTCTTGCCCAGGACCGTGAGCCCGAAGGTCTGGAACACATTCAACGTCTCGTCGGCCGTGATCCCGCCGGGAAGCCGGATGGTCGGCGGTGTGGCGAAGGCCGGCGGGGTGCCGAACTTCTCGATGTCGCTCGGGGTGCTGTCGACAAAGAAGCCGCCGTCGGCGATGCCGACGAAACTGATCGCGATGCCGCGCGCGGTCAGCTTGCTTGCGGTATTGAGCACCGAGAAGCCGCCGGCGCTGGCGCCAACGATGATGGTTTTTCCGGCCGGCGTGGTGGACCGCGTCAGCTCGGCGATCTGCACCGCCCGGTCGCTCGGGTCCTTCGGGCCGCGCCCGCCGAAGAAGGTGATGATTCGAAGCTCCTTGTGCGACCGGCGGTATTCCTCGGTGTCGAACGCCTTTTTCACCTCCTGGAAGGTCACCGGATCCTCTTGACCCTCCTGCGCGAGGTTGGCGATCGGATTGAAGCGGATGAAGATGTCCTGCGGCTTGCCGGCCGGGGCGGGCCGCGGCGGGATCGGTCGGCCATCGGCGATGATCAGGTCGGTATCGAGCGCCCTCGTTGTCTGGATGCCGACGACGTTGTCCACGGCGGACTTCGGGGTACGGCGGATGTCGCGCGACACCTTGTATGCCTTCACCACCGCCGCCGTCGTCGGCCCGTAGGTCGTGGATTTCAGCTCGCTCTCGCTGATCTGCGGTGCCTTGCGCAGATCCGAGATCATGCGGTTGTAGGCCTCGACCTCCTCCTCGGGCAAGTTGGAGCCATCGACCGTGATCGGCGGGGCGTTGCGCAGCTTGATCAGGGCGCGGTGGATCATGCGCACATGCGCCCCACGCTGAGGGTTCAGGATATGCTGCGGATCGACGGTGGCGGCGAGCTCCAGGCGCTTGGTGACGTCGAGCTTCTTGTCGCGGATGAGCTTCTTGCTGGTGTCGTCTACCAGTTCGTCGTCGAGGCAGAGGGCGTTTGCATCCGTGAACAGACGGCTTTGCAGGACACCCACGCTTCGCCTCCCGACGCACCAACTGTCCGTTATCTTGGCAGGTTGCATCGACCTGGCAAGAGGTGCCGACGGCAGGGCAACGTCAATCCAGCTTCTTGGTCAGCACCTTGAAGTTCGGTTCGAACGTCAGGTCGTGCTTCTTGCGGTCCTGGCAGGTCGCATCGTCGACCTCGAACTTGCCGTTGGGATGGGCCGTCGCCTTGTCGTCGTAGAACTCCATCTTGCCGCCGCTGCAGCCGGCTTCCTTGAACGCGGCTTCGAGCTTCGGTCGGTGACGGGACGGTCCTTGGCGATGGCCGATGTGGTGAGCACCGCCACGGCGGGCAGCACGATCGACGTCGCGAGCAGGGACGGCATGTTCCGCATCTCATCCTCCATGGTTGGCCTCGCGAGTGCTTGTCGACGCCGATGGGCTCGAGGGTCATCGCCGGGCCGCGCACGCGGCTGCCCGTTGTGGCTGAACGGTGCGACGATCAGAACGTTCCGGGTGGCAAGCTTCCAGGAAGCGGCATGGCGTGGTCACAAGCTTGAACGGGTGATCATTTCTTCGCCACGCAGCCGAGAGACGGCAAAAGAGATGTCGTCGGCGAGGGAGACCAGCAGAGCCATCTCGTCCTTGCCGAAGGCATTCGGCTGCCCGGCGTAGAGGGTCAGAGCGGCGGCCACGGTGCCATGCACCTTTATGGGCAGGCCGATGCAGGCCTGATATCCGCGTTTCAACGCCTCCTCTCGCCACGGCGCCTGAGCGTCGGTTGCAAGATCCTGGTTCACCCGTACGTCGCCGGTCCGCAGGGCGCCTCCGGTCGGGCCGACTGAGCGGGGGCCCTCTCCCCATGTGATGCCTGCCTGGGCAAGGTCCCCGTCATCCGCACCGGCGATCGCCAGGAAGCTGACGGTCTTGCCGGCGTCGTTGTTGGGCACGGCGACGTCGGCCATGCGATAGCCACCGAGCTGGACGAGAATCTCGCACATCTCCTGGAACAGCTCGGTCTCCGCCGTTGCCCGCAACAGGACGCTCGTGGCCGCCTGCAGCGCTTTCTGCACGCGCGACAGCCGGGCAACCTCGTCCTCCAATGCCTTGCGCCGCGTGATGTCGCGAATGAATCCTTGGCGATAGATCTTGCCCTCGACCTCGATGGCGCGCCCGCTTACTTCGACGGGAAAGATCGTGCCGTCTTTGCGCCGATTTGCGCCCTCGACCAGGATGCCGTCGGCGGTGTCCGAGGCGTCCCATACGGCATCGAAGCGCGCGAGTTCTTCCGGAGCCTGAAGGTCGCGGACATTGAGGCGTCGGAGTTCGCTGGCGCTATAGCCGTAGGCCGCCACCGCCGCCTCGTTTGCCTCGACGATCAGCCCGTCTGGCCTGATCAGGAGCACGATGTCGCGCGCCATTCTGACGAGCTGCTCGTAGTGATGGGTAAGCGCCGCGTGTTCCTCGCTCTGTTGGGCGCGAAAGGCCGCGAGGTTGGCGTATTCGCCACGCCACAGCACCATCAACATGATGGCGGCCAGCACGACGGCGGCGCCGATCACGATGATGAGCGTGAGTGCCTTCTGCTGAACGGGCTGGTCGATCTCCGCCATGTCGGTCTTGGCAACGACGGTCCAGGGTAGGCCGCTGACCCGGCGCGACGCCGTCAGGACCTCTACACCGCGATAGTCGGGACCGGTCCGCACGCCATCGCCCTGCACGAGGGCCTCGGCGGCCGGCAGCTTGCTGCCTGCCAGGGGAACGCGGAACTCCAGCGGCTTCGGGACAGGCTTGAGCAGCGGAGGCGGGGTGATGAATTCCACGCGGTCGCCTTCGCGGCGAACCACCACCGCCTCGGAAGAAGGGCTGGGCGTTGGCCAGGCTTCGATCTGCGGGAGAAGTCCCTGGAACGGATCGATCGCCATGGCCAGGACGGCAAGGGTCGGGCTGCTCCCCGTTCGTGCCTTGACCGGCACGAGGAGGACCATGCGTGGTTGCGGCGGTGTCCCGTCAAGGTGAACGTCGACGATGGAGGAGCGCTGTTGAGGATTGCCCGCGACGGCTATCGCGGCTTGTGTCGTCTCCTTGTCCGGCGCGCTTCCCTCGCCGACATGGATCAACACCTTGCCATCGGGTGCGATGAGCGAGGCGGAGAGTCGTTCGGAATTGCCGGCCAGCGCCTCGGCAAGCATCAGGTGGACGGCCTGCTCGATGTCGCGATCCGAGCGCAGGCGTTCGAGGGGGAATCCGCGAAGCGACGTTGCCAGAAGCTCGGTTTCGATCATCCGCTCCAGCAGCCACTTGCCGATCTGCTGGGCTTTCAGGCGGGCCACCGATTGCTGCTGCGCAGATCGTTCCATGCGCGAGGTGCTCTCGAGGTCACGGATGTACAGATAACCGATGGCGGCGAGGCTTGCGGCCACGATGAGCCAGGCGAGCGTCAATCGCACGGCTTGCCGTTTCATGGCGGTGTCCACGTCGGTCGCGTCGGCGGTGCGTTTGGGAGCGCTGTGCAGATACCAGGCGCCGAACGCGATCAGCGCGCCTGCCACGACGTAAGTGGCGAGCATCCACGGGGATATGAGGAACTCGATGAAGTCGGCTGTATGGGCGACGGGATCAGAAGGCCCGGACGTGACCAGCCACGCGCCGACGAAGGCATATCCGACGGCTACCCCGCTCAGGGCAGCGAAAAGCCAACGGGTCTTGTGGAACCACAAAGACGCGACCGGATTTGGCTTTTGTTGCATGTTTCCGATAGTATATTTTATTGCAGTTACAACCAAAAATTGTCTATTACATAGCGGAATAAGATATTGATATGGCAATTATCGATTCACATTTCACTATAAATTGCGATCTAAGCGTATGTTGCTGTAAAATTTCTTGCAATACTATGTCCACGAATTATTGCATCCACTGCATTCGGTTGTGTCCTTGCGGTCGTTATCTCATTTCCTGAGCGGTTCGCTGATCAGCCTGTGCGTGGTCAGTGGGCACGGCGCGACGCTCAAAGTCGACAGCAAGACCATTCCTGGCCTCACGCCGAAATCCTCGATCGTCAGCCATACGGTCCGCCTGTCGGGGCCCATCGAAGAAGGTGACGCCGACCGGCTGCGCGCCGTCCTGGTCCGCCTGAAGGCGGCTTCCCCGCTGCTGGTCGACGGGCCGCTCGCCACCATTGAGCTCAGCAGCCTCGGCGGCGACCTCTATGAAGGACTCAAGATCGGCTATCTGCTGCGCGAGTACAGCGTCGCATCGGTCGTCCGCGCCAAGGATATCTGCCTGTCGGCCTGTGCGCTCGCCTTTCTGGGCGGCACGCGAAGTCGCGCCGGTCCTGCCTTCGTGCCGAGCCGCGGCATCGAGATTGGCGGGCAGGTTGGTTTTCACAATTTCGTCCTGAATGCCAACAGCGACCAGCTGCCGCCAGCGAGAGCGGGCAGGGAAGGCCTGGCCGCAGGCTTTGGGTTGGCCCGCGGCGGCGCGGCGGCGCTGGTGCGCTACGCCTCGACGATGGGCATCGATACGGCCTTCATCGCGCGCCTGCTCGGGAGTTCACCGGAGCAGTGGGACTACGTCGACGTTGCCCAGACGTTCATCACGCTGCAGACATGTCCCATCGGTCTGGGGCGTATCCGGGAAAGCCCGGCGGTTACTGCCACGAACATCTGCAACAATGCGACTGCCGGACTGAACCCGGCATCGCCATCGCAGGCCCGACCCGTGACGCCCCGGGAAGGCAAGCGACAGCTGCTGGAGCAGGTTCAGCGGAACATCGAGGCCTTCTCGGTGAAGGGGCCGCTGGTGGCTCAGCTCAAGGCGGTTCTCGCGACACGCGACGATCAGCTCGTCGACGCCGTCTACAACGATCTGCGCAGCGCCGGGATCCCGCTGCCGGAACTGCACGGCGCCTTGTTCCTGGTGACCGGGTACGCTGCCGGCGAATTCAACCTGGCATGCTACGTGAGTTTCTCACGCGATAATCCCGACCGGTTCGATATCGTCCTGCAGGGCGCGGAAGGGACCTTGAAGCCGCTTCAGTCGCCGCCACCCGCCTGTCCAGGAGTCTTTCTTTACGACAAGGACGACATGCTCAACCCACGGCGCTGACGGGCATCGAAGTCGGATTCGTGAGACGGTACCACCTGCATGTGGCTGAAAACATCTCTTACCCCCGGCACCTTGCCTGCCGCGGTGCGACAGGCTTGATGCGACGCTTCGTCGGTCACCCGTCCCCAGAGATGGGCGACACCGTTGCGCGTCACGACGTCGAACCCGCCGCCGACCGCAAGGCCCGCCCGCTGAACCGCCGTGGCCACCTGACGGCGCAATTGATCGTCGCTTAAGGGGCCTGGCTCGGTCGACGGAGCCTCGGCTGCAGCAGACGCATCGTCCGCCGGTCGCGATAGCAAGGCCTTCATGAGATCCACCTGGCTTACAATGCCGACGACCGATGCGCCCGTGACGATGGGAATGCGCTTCACACGGTGCTCCAACATGAGCATGCCGACGACTTCGAGATCGGCATCGTCGGCTGCGCTGATCACAGGTGCAACCATGATGCTTCGCACGGGTCCGGACAGAGCATGCGAATAAGCCGTCGCCAACACGCCGCGAATGCGGAGTTGCGACCGGAATCTGGACAGGGCCGCGTCATCGCTGCCCACAACATGCCGGATAACGTCGAATTCGCTGAGCATCCCGACCAAGGCGCCACTCTCGTCGAGTACCGGCAAACCGCTGACGCGCGTGTTGATCAGCAGCTTCACCGCCTCCAGGAGCGTGGCATTCAAGCCCACCGTCACGACGTCGCGGGACATCACGTCTCGTGCAAGCATGGATCTTTCCCATCTCTGGCGGGAGACTACGACCCTACTCCGCCATGACCACGGCTCAGGGTCATTGATGCAGATCAACATGGGGCGGGATCGCCATCGCTTGCGGAGGCTGAGTGGCGGGGTGGTGCTACCGCTCCTCCAATATCTCCCTGACCTTGTTCGCAAACGACGACATCGCAAACGGCTTCGCCAGCACCGCCATCCCCGGCTCCAGGTGCCCGTTGCCGACGACGGCATTCTCCGCATACCCCGTGATGAACAGGATCCTGATCCCCGGCCTGAGCTGACGCGCCGCATCGGCGAGCTGGCGGCCGTTCATGCCGCCGGGCAGCCCGACATCGGTCACCATCAGGTCGATGCGCTGCTTGCTCTCCAGGACCTTCAACGCCGAGACGCCATCGCCGGCTTCGAGCAGGGTGTAGTGGTTCTCCCTCAGCACCTCGGCGATCAGCAGGCGCACGGTGGTATCGTCGTCGACCACCAGCACCGTCTCGCCGAAGCCGCTCTCGACCGGTTCGCTGACCGCGACGGACTCGCCGTCGGCGTCGCCGATATGGCGCGGGAAGTAAAGGCACATGGTCGTGCCCTTGCCGATCTCCGAATAGACGCGCACCTGGCCGCCCGACTGGCGCACGAAGCCGTAGATCATCGACAGGCCGAGTCCGGTGCCGCGCCCCAGCGGCTTGGTCGTGAAAAAAGGATCGAAGGCGCGCTCGATCACGTCCGGCGTCATGCCGGTGCCGGTGTCGGTGACGCAGAGCGAGACGTACTGCCCCGGCGGCAGGTCGCGGTCGCGCGCGGCGCGGTCGTCGAGCCACTTGTTGGCCGTCTCGATCGTGAGCTTTCCGCCGTCCGGCATGGCGTCGCGCGCATTGATGCAGAGGTTGAGCAGCGCGCTCTCGAGCTGCGAGCCGTCGGCGCGCACCGTCCACAGCCCGGCCGCGCCCACCACCTCGACGGCGATGTTGGGCCCCACCGTGCGCCGCACCAGCTCCTCCATGCTGCCGATCAGCCGGTTGGCGTCGATCGGCCGGGGATCGAGCGTCTGGCGGCGCGAGAAGGCGAGCAGCCGGTGGGTGAGGGCGGCGGCGCGGTTGGCCGAATCCAGCGCGGCCTTGAGGAAGCGGTCGGCCTCGGCCGGCCGGCCCATGGCGATGCGGTGCTGCACGCGGTCGAGCGCGCCGGTGATGCCCTGCAGGATGTTGTTGAAGTCGTGCGCCAGCCCGCCGGTGAGCTGGCCGACCGCCTCCATCTTCTGTGCCTGGCGCAGCGCCTCCTCGGCGACCTGCAGCTGGCTGGTGCGCTCCTCGACGCGCTGCTCCAGCACGGCATTGATGTCGACCAGCGCCGCCGAGATTTCCTTCTGCTCCTGGATGTCGGTGTTGGTGCCGATCCAGCGTGCCACTTTTCCGTCGTCGTCCTTCACCGGCACGGCGCGCGCGATGTGCCAGTGCCAGGCGCCGTCGAAGCGGCGCAGCCGCATCTCGACCTCGTAGGTCTGGCCGCTCTTCAGCGCCAGCTCCCAGCGCTCGGTCGCGGCCGGCAGGTCGTCGGGATGCACGATGCTCGTCCAGCCGCCGCCGTCGAGCGAGCCGGCCGCGGCACCCGAGTAGGCGTAGACCTGGTCGTTGAACCAGTCGAGCTGGCCGTCGGCCGGCGCCGTCCAGACATGGTTGGGCATGGCCTGCGCCATGGTGCGGAACAGGCCCTCGCTGGCGCGCAGCTCGTCCTCGATGCGCTTCTGCGCCGAGATGTCGAGCACCGTGCCGATGAAGCGCACGGCCGTTCCGCCGACGAACAAAGTTCGCCCGTCGGCTGCCAGCCAGCGCTCGGTGCCGTCGCTGAAGTCGACGGCGCGGTATTCCAGATGGAAGGGCTCGCGATGGGCGGGGTCGAGCGCGTGCTGCACGGCGAGGTCGGCGCGCTTGCGGTCGTCGGGATGGACGCCGGCCAGGAACACGCCGTAGTCGACGGGCGCATCGCGCGGCAGGCCGAACAGCTCGCGGCAGCGGTCGTCCCAGCTCAGCGTGCCGTTCACCGGATCGAAGTCGAAGGTGCCGAAGCGGGCGGCGGCCGCGGCCAGGTGCAGGCGATCGGCGGCGACGTTGCGCGCGGCCTCGTCGCGCACGCGCTCGATATGCGCCCACGAACGCTCGGTGACCTCGCGGATCGCCAACAGCTCCTCGCCGGTCCAGGCGTGCGGCCCCTTGTGGTGCACGGCCATCAGCGCCGTCAGAACGCCTTCCTTGACCAGCGGCATGCAGATCGTGGCGCCGATGCCGATCGCCTGGAAGGTCGCCGCCTCGTGCGCCGCCAGCTCCCGCAGGTTGTCGTTCACCACCAGCGGCCGGCCGGCCGACAGCTCGGTCACGGCCTTAACCCCGAAATCGGCCAGGCTGTAATGGCCGAGGATGCTGGGCGAGTCCGGCGCGCACCACTCGCCGCGGATGGTGAAGCCGTCCTGGTCGGCATCCATGTCGGCATAGGCGCAGATCGCGACGCCGAGATGCTCGCCGGTGAGCCGCGTGGTCGTCTTCAGGATCTCGTCGGCGTCATGGGCGGGGGCGGTGGCGCGGCCGAGGCGATCGAGGAAGGCGAGGCGCCGCGCATTCTCGCGCACCGAAGCGGTGGCGCGCTCGCGCTCGGTGACGTCGGTGCCCTCGACGAAGATGCCGGTGACGGCGCCCATCGCATTGCGCACCGGCTGGTAGATGAAATCGAGCAGCCGCTGCTCGAGCGGGCTCCCGGGCTGGCGCTGCAACATGACGGGCGCGGCATGGCCGACATAGCGCTCGCCGCTGCGATAGACCCGATCGATCAGGTCGTGGAAGCCCTGGACGGCGAGCTCAGGCAGGGCCGTGCGGATCGGCTTGCCGATCACGTCGCGGTGGGCGATCAGCTGGCGATAGGCGGCGTTGGTGACGGTGAAGACCTGCTCGGGCCCTTCGAGCTGGGCCATGAAGGAGGGCGCGTCCTCGAACATCTGCGCCAGCCGCTGGCCCTGTGCCGCGGTCTCGCGTTGCGCCAGCACGCGGTCCGTCGTCTCGACCACCACGGCGATCACGCCGCCCGGCCGGCCGTCCTCGGCGATCACCGGCGAGTAGAAGAGGTCCATCCAGGCGTGCTCGGGCGTGCCGCGGCGATTGAGCACCAGCTCGTGGTCCTTGTACGCCAGCGTGCCGCCCGCCATGCCGACGGCCATGACGTGGCTGTTGAGGTCGGCCACCTCGGGCCAGGCCTCGAGCACGGGCATGCCCAGAAGACCGGGATGCCGGTCGCCCGCGAACACGCCATAGGCGTCGTTGTAGAGCATGATGCCGGGCGGCCCCCACAGCAGGACCAGCGGCACCGGCGAGTGTAGCAAGAGGCCCAGCGTGGTCTTGAGGCTGACCGGCCAGCCGGCGGCGGGGCCGAGGCTTTTGGACCAGTCGTACTCTCGGATCAGGCGGGCTGTGTCGCTCGGTCCTGCCAGGAAGGCCAATGAAGCGGCCTCGGTACTGTCTTCCACGCGCCCCCCGATGCGCTGTGCCTAGTCGTGCCACAGCATCAAACGGCGTTACCGCGGCCGGGTTCCGGGCCCGGCGACGATCGGCGACTACAGCATGTCCGCCTGGTAGCTCGTCGCCATCAGGCTCACATGGGCTTCGAGGGGCGGGCGCAGCTCGAAGGCAGTGGGGCTGCGGGAGAAGTTCCAAAGCCGCACCAGCCGCCAGTGCTCCCGGCGTGCTTCGGCCACGGCGAGCTCGTTGCGCGTGATGTGGAACGGTGTGCGCTCCCAACCATTGGTGGTCTTCACTTCGACCAGGCGGTTGTCGCCGTTTGGCTCGAAGCTTTCGATGTCGAAGCCGGTCCCATCGCCGTCCTGGTCCGACACCCAGCGGATGCGGTCGGCAAGATCGGGTCGCCCCGCAGCCAGCAGGTTCGCGCGCTCGTGCGCGAGCACGCGCTTTTCGCCCGCCTGTCCGAGGGCGCGATTGCGGGCATCGCGGCCGGCAATGTCACTTCCGCGCTATCGCCGTCATCTGCGCGAGTTCTTTCGGAGGCGGTGCGTTGCTCTGTGTGGGTGGCGGGCCGACCCACAGAATGTCGTCATCCAGACTTGCTTTCGCTTGAGGACGCCGTGATGCGCTGGTTCGATCGCCATCCGGACTGGATGGTGCGCGCCGAGCGGCGCGCTCCGGAGGCAAGACCGATCAGTGCAGTCCTGAAAGGACTCGGCGAGGACTGGATCCGCGGCTATCTCCCGGCCTTCAACATCCCGCGTGGCCGGTCGATCGTATCCTGCAGCAGGCGGTTGTGCTCGGCCTTGTTGTAGGACCGCCCGGTGACATCGTCGGCCAACATCGCGAAATAGTCTGCAACGATCGCGTCGTTTTCCTCGTCGGTCCAGTCACCGGCCATCGGTGACCTCTGCGGTCATGCCAGCAACTGCGTCGGCACGCCGAGCATCGGACCAACCTGAGCGAGCCGCTGGTCCAGAGTGTGCACGGTGGCGCCGTGTTCCGACGCGGTGGCGAGATGAAGCGCATCGCCGGCACGCAATCCCATCGAGTGCTGATCGACGAACTTGGCCGCCGCGCGGAAATGCGCGCCGGTCACCGGCAACACGATGAAGCTCTCCGCTGTAAGCCTGTTGAACGTCGACAACGTTGCTGCGCGCTGCTCCAGTGTGAGTTGTCCCGAGCGCAGCTTGATCGACAGGGCGGAGGACATCTCGGTGATGGTCCAGTCGCTGATCGCAAGCTCGGCCGGGTCCTGTTCCGCCAGCCACTTCTGGGCATGGACCGTCGCGGCTTCATTGCAGATCGCCGCGACGATCAGGGACGTGTCGAGATAAAGCATCAGTAGCGCTCGCCGTCGCGCATTGATCGCACGAGGTCCGACGCACTTTCGTCTTGTTTCGGCATGGCGGCGGTCAGCGCCTGCAGCATGGCGAGGTCGATGCGTTTGCGCGGCCTCGCGACGGCCGTGAGGCGTGCTACCGGTCGGCCGCGGCGAGTAATGTCGATGGTGTCGCCAGCCTCGACCCTGTCGATGAGTTCACTCAGACGGGCTTTGGCGTCGGCAAGACTGATGCCATCCATGGGACCTCTCCTGACCATCTAGATGGTCATGTGAACATTAAGCGCAAGAGTTCGTAGTGGGGTTATTAATATTTCCACAAAATTGTACTGTTTATATTCCGGTCAATTTGGAGACCCGCGAGCGCGTGCTGCGCTCGACGGCGTGCTGGCGACGCTGCATGCCGAGCGGCAGAGCGCCACGGGCCGGAGGCAACGTGGCCGGCGCTAGCCGATCGCTGAGGCTGGCCGGCATCCTGGAATTGCTGGGCTGGGCCGCGGCCAGATGCCGGTGACGTTGCCCATCGCATTGCGCACCGGCTGGTAGATGAAATCGAGCAGCCGCTGCTCGAGCGGGCTGCCGGGCTGGCGCTGCAGCATGACGGGCGCGACATGGCCGACATAGCGCTCGCCGCTCCGATAGACGCGATCGAGCAGCTCGTGGAAGCCCTGGTCGGCGAGTTCGGGCAGGGTTGTGCGGATCGGCTTGCCGATCACGCGACGGCCGAGGAGACCGAGAGCGTGCTGCAGCCGCCGGGAGCGCGCCACTCCAGTGGCGCTCATGAGCTGTGTGATCGACAAAAGACGCGCCACTGGAGTGGCGCGCTCCCGGCAAAGATGAAGAGCATGAGCGGACCTATAGGTCCGCGCTCCGGATGAGCATGAGGCCAGCTGGAAGCCGGCGGCCTGCCTCCGCCAAGCGAAGCCGCTTCGGCTTCGCGCAGGCAGGTCCGATGTTTCATCCCCTAACGTCACGACTCCCGGCCGGCGGCATTTGCAGCGCGGCGGCAACCTGTCGTTGTTGAACCGCATTCTCGTCGTCTCCAAGATGGCGCAGCTTTGGGGGAGTCACCGAGTAGTAATGCGTAGCGTTGGGACCGGGCTGGGGCCCGAGCGGCGGGTTGGCCTGTCGCGGGCAGCGGCCTGGTTGTCGCTGGTATTGATGTCTTCAACGGCCCTCACGGCCATCGCCCCGCTGTCGTCCGCCTGGGCGGACGGCGGTAACGGCGGCGACGGCAGCACCGGCACCGGCGGTGCGGGCGCAACCGGCTTCGGCGGGCCCGGCGGCGCCGGCACCGGAAACAGCGGCGGCGGTGGCGGCA
>JAIEOV010000099.1 GCA_019750135.1 Reyranella sp.
GTGCCGGGCGGCTTCCGCGTCAACGGCACCAAGGTCTGGACCTCGGGCGCCCATCGCAACAACTACTGCATCGCTCTGGTGCGCACCTCGGGCCAGCACGGCGATCGCCACAAGGGGCTGAGCCAGCTGCTGGTCGATCTCAAGACGCCGGGCGTCACCATCCGGCCGATCATCAACCTCGCCGGCCGCCACGACTGGAACGAGGTCACCTTCAGCGACGCCTTCATTCCCGACAGCTGCCTCATCGGCAACGAAGGCGACGGCTGGCTGCAGGTGACCAGCGAGCTTGCCTTCGAACGCTCGGGCCCCGAGCGCTTCATGCAGAACTTCTACATCCTGCGTGAGCTGGTGCGCGTGCTGGGCCGTCAGCCGGCGAAGCGTGCCTCGTCGATCCTGGGTCGCCTGATCGCGCGCCTGTGGACCTTGCGCCAGATGTCGGTTGCCGTTGCCGGCATGATGCAGGGCGGCAAGTCGCCGGCGATAGAGGCGGCGCTGGTGAAGGATCTCGGCACGATCTACCAGCAGGACCTGCCCGAAATCGCCCGTGCCATCGCCGAGTCCGACGCCACGACCGAGGAGGATCTCGCCGATTTCCTCGACGTCGCCCAGTACGCCACCATGATGGCGCCGAGCTACACCATCCAGGGCGGCACCACCCAGGTCCTGCGCGGCATCGTCGCGCGCGGCCTCGGGCTGCGCTGAGGGAGACGAAAGATGGACCGCGAAACCCGCGACATGCTGCTCGAGACCGCCGACCGCTTCTTCACCGAGCGTTGCGGTCGCGCCGTCGTCAACGACGTGGAAAAGGGCGTGTGGCCCGCCGATCTCTGGAAGGAGATCGAGGAGATGGGGCTGCCGCTGATCGCCGTGCCCGAGGACAAGAACGGCGCCGGCGGCACGCTGGCCGACATGCTGGCGCTGCTGCGGCTCGCCGGCTCGCATGCCGTGCCCGTGCCGCTCGCCGAGACGTCGCTCGCCAACCTGCTGATCGCCGCGGCCGGCAGCGAGCCCAGGCCCGGGCCCGCGACGCTGGCGCTGGGCAACCTGACGCTGAGCGGCGGTCGCGTCAGCGGCAGGCTCGAGCGCGTGCCCTTCGCCGCGGTGGCCGATCGCTTCGTCACCGTCGTCGGCAACACGCTGGCCGTCGTCGCGGCGGCCAACGTCACGATCAACGACACGCCGAGCCATGCCGGCGAGCCTTACGGCACGGTGAGCTTCGACAATGCCACGGCCGAGTTCAGCGGCGCCTCGGCGGTCGGCGCCGATCGCGCCTTCGAGCTGGCGGCCGTGATGCGCGCCATGCAGATGGCGGGCGCCGCCGACAAGGTGCTGGCGACCGCCGTCGAGTATTCCAAGCAGCGCGTGCAGTTCGGTCGGCCGATCTCGACCTTCCAGGCCATCCAGCACATGCTGGCCGAGCTCGCGAGCTATGTCGCGGCCACCATCGCCTCGGCCGAAACCGCCGCGCGCGATGCAGACGAAGGTGGGCTGGCCGATGGCGGCCGCTTCTCCATCGCCGCCGCCAAGAGCCAGGCCTCGGATTTTGCCCAAAAAATCGCCGCCATCTCGCACCAGTCGATGGGCGCCATGGGCTTCACTCATGAGCACATCCTGCACCACTACACGCGCCGCCTCTGGGTGTGGCGGCGCGACTTCGGCAGCGAGACTTTCTGGGGCGAGAAGATCGGCGCCGCCTATGCCAAGGCGGGACCGGAGGCCCTGTGGCCCTCGCTCAGCGCCAGCAAATACGCGGCATAGGGCAGGGCGGCCCGGACCACGGTTACGGGCGACACACTTGATACGGTTGCAGGCGTTGATCTCCTGACCCTCGACGTCGAACATGCCTTCGGGGTGTGGAGAGCTTTGAGGCGGAGGCCGAGTCCGTGTCGCGTTCACTTGCCCTTCCGATGGAGCGCAATGCCATCGGTGCAGGACAGCCAGCAAATCGTCCGCCACTTCCCATCCTGACGACTCTGCGTTTCTTTGCGGCGGCCGAGGTCGTGGCGTTCCATGCCGCGCAGGCGCGGCCCGGCTGGACCACCCCCGTGGGCATCCTTTCGGGTCTGGTGTCCGGCGGCTACCCGGCGGTCGTCTTCTTCTTCGTGCTGTCCGGCTTCATCCTGGCCTATGTCCATGGCGGCGAGAACGGGCGCGGCGAGTGCAACGTGAGCGCCACCAGATTCTGGCGGTTGCGGTTTGCGCGCATCGCGCCCGCCTATTACCTGGGGCTGCTGCTCGCCTTGCCGATCGTCATCCAGGTCGTGGCGCAGTCGCATGCATCGGAGTTGAAGATCGCCATCGGCTTGGCATCGGTCGTGGTCTTCCTGCAGGCTTGGTGGCCGGCCTATCTGAGTTTGTGGAACTTTCCGGCCTGGTCGTTGTCCGTTGAGTGCCTCTTCTATGCGCTCTTCCCTTCGCTGACGCGCACGCTGGGGCGTTGGCCGGTCGTGGCCCTGCTGGCCGGAAGCTACGTCCTCATCGCGCTGACCTGCACGTACCGTCTCGAGTACATGTCCACCGGCGTGCCCGGAGGGGCACCGGCCCACTGGCTGATGCCGACGCTCTTCCCGCTGCTGCATGTGCCCCTGTTCGTCTTCGGCATGGGTTTGGCCCGTTTTTTTCTTTCCGGTCGGCATCTGTCTCCTAGGCTTCATGCCGCCATACTCGGCATCGGCGTCGGGCTGCTCGTGCTCATCTTCGGCAGCGCCTGGCTGTTGCCGTCGTGGATGCGCAGCGACATCGTGCTCGTGCCGATCTTCGCGCTGGTCATCATCGGCGGCGCCGGCTCGGGCAGCTCCGTCAAGCTGCTCACGCTGCCGATCTTCCTGCTGCTCGGCGAAGCCAGCTACTCGATGTACATCCTCCATATCCCGCTGCGTTATTGCTGGGAGGCGCTGATCATGGGCATGCCCGGCCTCGGCCTGGCGCCGTGGCTGCACTACCTGCTGTACTTCGGCTTCGTCGTCTTGGTGTCGGTCGTCGTGTTCCGGCATGTCGAAACGCCGATGCGGAAGTGGATTGCCGGCCGCAGCGAGAAGCGCCTGCCTCGCACCGCCGTCGCCGTGGCGGGCTGAGAACCTCCCTGAGCAAAGATCACGGCCTGGATCATCAGGTGTGCAGCCCTGGCGATTGCTCCTGAGCCGCGAACGGCGCAGCATGGCGCGGCGTCAGTACACGTAGTCGGAGTATCTACGCGTAAACCTCATAACAAACATGGGAGGTTTAGCAGATGTCCGCGTCCACTACGCCCACTTCAACGAACGTGCCCTGGTGGAAGGAACCCACCAAGGACCAATGGTACGCCTACATCGCCGCCTGGCTCGGTTGGACGCTCGATGCGTTCGACTTCACCATCTTCCTCTTGATCATGGTGCCGATCGCCAAGGAGTTCGATGTTCCCATCACCGCGGTCGCCATCGTCTTCACCCTGACCTTGTGGCTCAGGCTGGTCGGTGCCACCGCTGCGGGCTGGATGGCCGATCGCATGGGGCGCAAGACGCCGCTGATGATCTCCATCCTGTGGTACTCGATTTGCAACTTCATCGCCGGCTTCTCGCCGACCTTCTACTTCCTGCTGTTCTTCCGGGCGCTGCTCGGCATCGGCATGGGGGCGGAATGGCCGGCCGGTGCGGCGCTGGCGATGGAGACCTGGCCCGCCCGGTCGCGCGGCTTGATGAGCGGCATCCTGCAGGGCTCGTGGGGCCTGGGCTTCGCCCTGTCGGCGCTGGCCTACGGCCTGCTCTTCGAGCACATCGGCTGGCGCGGCCTCCTGTGGATCGGCATCCTGCCGGCGCTGGTGGTCGTGTGGATCCGGTTCTACGTCAAGGAGCCGGAAGTGTGGGTCGAGAACAAGCGGCAGCAGGCCGAGAAGAAGGCCGAAGTGCACACGCCGCTGTTCACGATCTTCAAGCGCCAGCACATCTACAACACGTTGACCGGCTGCCTGTGGATGGGTGCCGCGTTCTGCGTCTACTACTCGATCTGGGCGCTCTTCTCGACCTACCTGCAGAAGGAGCTGAACTGGACGCCGGGCATGGTGGCGACACCATTGTTCTGGGCGAACATCGTGGTGTTTGGCGGCTCTGCCCTATGGGGCGCCGTCGCCGACAAGTGGGGCAGGCGGCCCGCCATCATCGTGCCCTGCGTCATCGCCGTCTTCGTGACGCCGCTCTACTTGTGGACGACCGATCCCTTGTGGATCGTGTTCGGCTTCATCCTGCAGGGCGTGTTCGGCGGCTCGATCTACGGCCAGAACCCGAGCTATCTCAGCGAGCGCTTCCCGACCGAGGTGCGGGCGACGGCTTCCGGCTTCGTCTATCACCAGGGCGCGATCTGGGGCGGCCTGGTGGCGCCGGTCATCAGCTACTTCGCGATTGAACGGAACATGGGCTTCGCCCTGCCGATGATGGTGAGCACCATCGTCTTCCTGCTGATCGTGATCCTCGCGGTGGCGCTCGGGCCCGAGACCAAGGGCAAGATCCTCACCGCCGACCTCGAGACGATGAAAGCGGCCGAGGCGCCTTGAAGCACCGCTGTCATCCCGAGCGCAGCGAGGGACCTTTCCTGCAGCCGAAAGGTCCCCCGGGCTTCGCCCTCGGGATGACAGCCGTCAGCCCTTGATCTCCACGCCGGCCCATTCCTCCAGGACCTTGGCGATGTGCGTGAAGTCGGAGGCCGCGCCGAAGCGGGCGCGGGTCACCGCCAGCATCTCGCGCACGGCACCACCGACCACCATGGGCACGCCCATCGCCTCGGCTTCCTCCACGCACAGCCGCACGTCCTTGTAGGAAAGGCCGGTCGCGAAGCCGAAGTCGAAGGTGCGGGGCAGGATGGCGCGCGGGAACTTGTCCTGGCTGGCGCTGTTGCGGCCGCTCGAGGCGTTGATGATGTCGATCAGCACCTTGGGGTCGAGGCCGGCCTTGACGCCCATGGCCATCGCTTCCGACGTCGCCACCATGGCCGTCGCGGCCAACAGGTTGTTCGCGAGCTTGGCGGTCTGGGCCAGGCCCGGCTTCTCGCCGGCATGGAAGAGCTTGCCGAACACTTTCAGCACCGGCTCGAGCTTCTGATAGGTCGGCTTGGGGCAGGACACCATGACGGCGAGCGTGCCGGCCCTGGCGCCGGTGACGCCGCCGCTCACCGGCGAATCGACCAGGGCGATCTTGCGCTCGGCGAGCTTGCCCGCCACTTCGGTCGCCACGCCAGGGCCCGTCGTCGACAGGTCGATCACCGTGCGTATCTTGGAGCCGTTGATCAGGCCGCCGTTACTGCCCAGCGTCACCTCACGCACCACGTCCGGCGTCGGCAGGCTGATGAACACGGTCTCGGCCGTCGATGCGACCTCGGCCGGCGAGGCGGCGAGCTCGGCGCCGCGCGCCACCAGCGGCGCGGTCGCCTCGTCCGACACGTCGTAGACGCACAGGCGATAGCCGGCATCGAGCAGGCGGCTGGCCATCGGCCCGCCCATGCGTCCGACGCCGACGAAGCCCAGGAGATCAGCCATTGTCGTTCCTCCGCCCGTTCTGTGGTATCGCTACCAACCTATAGGGAGGGCAGGCATGGCCGGCAAGGCCAACGGTCGCAAGGCGCGAAACGGCAGCGGCGAGATCACCATGAGCGACATCGCACGCCACGCCGGCGTCTCGCCGATGACGGTATCGCGTGCGCTGAGCGACCCGGCGAGCGTGTCGGACAAGATGCGGCGCAAGGTCGACGCCGCGGTGCGCCAGTTCGGCTACCTGCCCAATCGCATCGCCGGCAGCCTGTCGTCCAAGCGCTCGAACGTCGTCGGGCTGGTGGTGCCGTCGATCCGCAACTCGCTCTACGCGGCCATGGTCCAGGCGATTTCCGACGTGGTGCGCGCCAACGGCCTGCACCTCATGATCGCCAACTCAGGGCACCGCCTGGAAGACGAGGAGGCGCTGGTCTCCGCCCTGCTGGCGCAGCGCGTCTGCGGCCTGGTGCTGCACAACACCGCCCATTCCAAGCGGCTGCGCGAGCTGTTGGCGCGCACCGACATACCGGTGGTCGAGACCGGCAATCTGCCGGCCAAGCCGATCGACATGGCGGTGAGCTATTCCAACTTCGACGCCGCGCGCGCCATGACCGGCCATCTCGGCCGGCTGGGCTACAAGCGCATCGGCTTCGTCACCCTGCCGTTGCGCGACAACGACCGTTCGCGCGAGCGCCGCCGCGGTTATTTCGCTGCGCTGGACGAGCTCGGCCTCCCGGCCGATCCCGGCCTCGTGATGGAGGCGCCGGGCGGTTTCGCCGAGGGCGCCGATGCGCTGGTCCGCCTGGTGCAGACCCATCCCGACATCGATGCCTGCTTCTTCGCCGGCGACGTTCTGGCCGTCGGCGCCTTGTTCGAATGCCAGAGGCGCGGCTGGGCGGTGCCCGGGCGCATCGCCATCGCGAGCTTCGACGACCTCGACCTCCTGCGCCACACCGTGCCGACTGTGACGACACTGCGTCTTCCGCGCCAGGACATCGGCCGACGTAGCGCCGAGCTGCTGGTCAACCGCCTGCGCGGCGCCTCGCGACAGAAGGTCAGGATCGACGTCGGTTTCGAGATCGTCCAGCGAGAGAGCACCTGAGGGAAGACATGCTGAAAGGCCGATGTGCGTTGATCACGGGCTCCACCCAGGGGCTGGGCTATGCCTTGGCCGAGCGACTGGCGGCCGAGGGCTGCAACATCGTGATGAACGGCTTCGGCGAGAAGGACGAGATCGAGGCGCGTCGTCGCAAGCTTGAGGCCGAGCACGGCGTGCGCGCGATCCATCACGGCGCCGACGTCGCCGATGCGGCGCAGATCGCCGACCTGGTTGCGACCGCCGAGAAGAGCTTTCGCGGCGTCGATGTGTTGATCAACAATGCGGTCGTGCGCCACTTCGCGCCGGTCGAGGAGTTCAAGCCGGCCGACTGGGACCGCGCGTTGGCAGTGAACCTGTCGTCTGCGTTCCACACGGTGCGGCTAGCACTGCCTGGCATGCGCAAGCGCGAGTTTGGCCGCATCGTCAACGTCGCCTCGATCTACAGCCTGGTGGGCGCCGTGAACCGCGTCGATTACGTCACCACGAAGACCGCACTCATCGGCTTCACGCGCGCGATCGCGCTCGAGACGGCGCGGGCCAACATCACCTGCAATGCCATCTGCCCAGGTACCATCCCGACCCCCAACATCGAGGGGCGGCTGGAGGCGGAGAGGGCAAAGACGGGCCAGTCGAGAGAAGACGCCGAGCGGACCTTTCTCGCCACACGCCAGCCATCGGGAAAGTTCGTGGCGCCCGAGCGCGTCGCCGCCCTGGTCGCCTTGCTGTGCGGACCTTCCGGCGCGGACATCACCGGCTCGGCCATCCCGATCGACGGCGGTTGGAGTGCCAGCTGACGATGTCCGTGACAGTCGCCGTGCAAATTTGTGGTAGCGATACCAAATCGACCGGCCTAGACTTTCCGATAACGAGAAGGAGGACACGCCAATGACAATCACCCGCCGACAATTCGCTCCCGCCGCGGCGCTCGCCACGCTTGCCGCATCGCCGGCCTTCGCCCAGCAGACCAACGAGATCGTGAAGTGGCGCTTCACCACGAGCTTCCCCAAGAGCCTCGACACGCTGTTCGGCGCCGCTCAGACGGTCGCCCGCATCGTGGGCGAGCTGACCGACGGCAAGTTCCAGCTGCAGACTTTCGCCGCCGGCGAGATCGTGCCCGCCCTGCAGGTGCTCGACGCGGTGTCCAACGGGACCGTCGAATGCGGCCACACCTACACCGGCTACTACATTGGCAAGAATCCGAGCTTCATCTTCGACGGCTCGCTGCCCTTCGGCTTCACGCCACGCCAGCACAATGCCTGGATGATGTTCGGCGACGGCCGCAAGCTGATGGACGAGGTCTACGACAGCTTCAACGTCGTTGCCTTCCCGGCCGGCCAGACCGGCGGCCAGATGTTCGGCTGGTTCCGCAAGGAGATCAAAAGCCCGAAGGATTTCGAGGGCCTGAAGATGCGCACCGCCGGTTTCGGCGGCAAGGTCATGCAGAAGTTGGGCGCGGTGCCGCAGCAGATTGCCGGCGGCGAGATCTATCCGGCCATGGAGCGCGGCACGATCGACGCCTGCGAATGGGTCGGCCCGTACGACGACGAGAAGCTTGGCTTCAACAAGGTCGCCAAGTACTACTACACGCCGGGCGTCATGGAGCTCGAGGCCGTCAACCAGATCATGGTCGGCAAGCAGCCGTGGGCGAGCCTGCCGCCGCGCTACCAGGCGGCGCTGCGCTATGCCGGCAACTACGCCATGACCGAGATGCTGGCGTCGTACGACGCCAAGAACGCCCAGGCGATCGCCCGCCTGGTGGCTTCGGGCACGCAGCTCTCGGTGCTGCCTGAGGAGGTCATCAAGGCGCTGCGCGGCGCGCTCGAGCAGGTTCTCGACGAGGAGGCCGCGAGCAACGAGCAGTTCAAGAAGATCCTGGCGAATTGGCGGCAGTTCCGCGCCGAGCAGCATCGCTGGTTCTCGATCGCCGACACGCGCGCCGAACTCGCGGTCTATCGCACCGACCCGCAGCGCTAGGGCCGAAGCAACCCGGGCAGGTGCCGGTCGTTCCTTCGCAGAACCCCTCGGAGGAACGACCATGGCCCGCTACGACGACAGGCGCTACGGCCGCTACAGCGGCGCTGAGGCGAACGACGACCGTCATCGCCAGGAGCGCTGGCGTCACGGCGGGTACGGCAGCGGCTGGCAGCCCGGCCGCGACACCGATCGCGACTACGGCATGGATCGTGGCGACTATTACGATCCCGACCATGAGTATCGCAGCCGACGCTACCAGCGCGACAGCGACCGCGAGGAGCCTTACGCGCAGCGGCCGATGCCGGGCGAACATGCCGATCGTCAGCGTGATCGTCGCATCACCCGCAACCAGGCCGACGAAGAGCATGCCTGGGCGCGGCCGAGTGCCTGGTTCGGCGGCGAGGGGCGTCATCGCGGCGTCGGGCCCAAGGGCTATGTGCGCTCCGATGAGCGCATCCGCGAACTGGTCTGCGACGACCTGATGGACGATCCCTGGATCGACGCGTCGGGTATCGAGGTCGCCGTCAAGGACGGCGAGGTGACGCTGTCGGGCACCGTCGAAAGCCGCGAGACCAAGCGCTGGGCCGAGGACATCGCCGAGCATGCCGGCGGCGTGAAGCACGTCCAGAACAACCTGCGCGTGGGGACGACCTAACGGTCCCTCGCGTCACTCCGGCTCGATGCCGGCGATCTTCATCATCTCGCGGTAAAGCTCGATCTCCGCCACCTGGATGCGCCGCATCTCCTCGGGCGTGGTCGGCGTGATCTCCGAGCCGCCCTGGGCCTGGCGCTCGACATAGGCGGGCTCGGTGATGGTCTTCACGATCGCCTCGCGCAGCGTCGCCGAGACGGCGGGCGGAACGCCGGCTGGCAGCAGCACACCGGTCCAGGTCATCAGCTCGAAATCAGGAATGCCCTGCTCGATCAGGGTCGGAATGTCGGGCGTGAGCTTGTAGCGGCCGCGGCTGCCGACGCCGAGACAGCGCACCGTGCCCGCCTTGACCTGCGGCAGCGAGGTCACGGGATCGGCGAAGCACATCTGCACATGGCCCGCCATCGTGTCCTGCAGTGCCGCGGGCGTGCTCTTGTAGGGCACGTGCACCATGTCGATCTGGGCCTTGGCCTTCAGGAGCTCGCCCGAGATGCGCGTCGAGGCACTGCCCGAGCCGAAGTTGACCTTGCCCGGCTGCTTCTTGCACAGCGCCGCGAAGTCCTGTGCCGTCGCGGCCTCGACCTTGGGATTGACGATCATGAACACCGGCGCGCGGCCGATCAGCGTCAGCGGCTCGAAGTCCCTCAGCGGGTCGTAGGGCAGGGACCTCATCATGGCGACGTTCGAGGCCGCCGCAGTGTTCGAGCAGACGAAGATCGTCTGGCCGTCGGGCTTGGCCTTGGCCGCGACCTCGGCGGCGATGGCGCCGTTGGCGCCCGGCTTGTTCTCGACGACCGCCGGCACACCGAAGATGCGGTTCAACCCCTCGGCGACATTGCGTGCACCTTGATCGGTGGCCGATCCGGCGCCGAACGGCACGATGATGCGGAACGGGCCGTTGGGGAAATTGTTGGCACGGGCGGCGCCGGCGAAGGGCAGCGCTGTGGCGCCGAGAAGGAGACGACGACGGTTCATCTCTCGATCATAGTCTTCCGGACCGCGCGCGAGGACGCGCGCGGTCGCAAGAGAATTACCGGCGCCACCAGCCGCGCTTGGGCTTCTCCGGCGGTGCGTCGATGACGGGGACCGCAGGCGGCAGCGGGGGAGGCGGCGGCTCGGGCTGCGGAGCTGCGGCCACCACGACCGGCGGCGCCGGCGGTTCCATCGGCGGCGGTGCAGCCGCTTCGACGTTCACCGGCGGAGCGACAGCCGGCGAAGCATCGTAGGGGGCGTGCTCGACCGGCATGTGGCCTTCCGGCATGTGCTCGACGGGGCTGCCTTCGATCGGCAGAGGTGCCGAGGCAACCGGCGCGTCGCCGTGCTCTTCGCCCTGATGATCGCTGAGCTCGCCTTCGCCGTTCTCGCGACGGCGGCGGCGTCCGCCGCGGCGGCCACGACGGCGGCGGCGATCGCCTCCATCGGCGCGTTCCTCGCCGCGCTCGCCCTCGCTCTCGGCGTGCGCATCGCCCACGGGTTCTTCGTCGCGCTCGCCGTGCGGCTCATCGCGCGGCTCGTCATGCTGCCCATCATGCTGCTCACCGGCGGCGCCGTTGGCGCCGTGTCCGGCATCGGCATCGGCCCGGTCCTCGGAGCCCATTGCCTGCGGGCGATCGCTGTCTCCGTCCTCGTCACGGCGGCCGCGGCGGCGCCGGCGACGGCGGCGGCGACGGCTGCCGTCGCCGTCCTCACGCTCGCCGCGCTCATCCATGCGCTCTCCGGCCTCACGGTCCTCGCCGGCAGTCTCGGCCTCGTCGGCCGGTGCTTCTTCCGAGACCTCCTCGTAGGAGGCGCGCGCCAGCTCGGGGCCCGGCCGCTCGCCGCGATCGTCGCGTCGGCTGCGCACGCGCTCGATCTCGCAATCGGCGGCATGCAGCTCGTCGTCCGCCTCGATTGTCACCGAGAAGCCGTAGCGCTTCTCGATGTCGGACAGGGTGTGGCGCTTCTGGTTCAGCAGGTAGAGCGCCACGTTGGGTGGGATGCTGACCACGATCTCGCTAGCGCGGCGGCGCACGCCTTCTTCCTCGATGGCGCGCAGCGCATGCAGCGCCGCCGATTCGATCGAGCGGATGCGGCCGGTGCCGGCGCAATGGGGGCAGATCTCGGTCGAGTGCTCGAGCAGCGAGGGCCGCAGCCGCTGACGCGACATCTCGAGCAGGCCGAACGCCGAGATGCGGCCGATCTGGATGCGGGCGCGGTCGTGGCGCATCGCGTCCTTGACCTTGTGCTCGACCTGGCGCTGGTGGCGGGTCTCCTCCATGTCGATGAAGTCGATCACGATCAGGCCGGCGAGGTCGCGCAGCCGCACCTGGCGGGCGATCTCCTCGGCCGCCTCGATGTTGGTCCGGAGCGCCGTCTCCTCGATGTTGCGCTCCTTGGTCGAGCGGCCCGAGTTGACGTCGATGGCGACCAGCGCCTCGGTCGGGTTGATGACGATGTAGCCGCCGGAGCGCAGCTGCACGACCGGCGAATGCATGGCGTCGAACTGGTTTTCCACCTGATAGCGATGGAAGAGGGGGATAGGCTCCTTGTAGAGCTCGACCTTGTTCGCCTGGTGCGGCACCAGCTGGCGCATGAACGCGGCCGCGGTGTCGAAGCCGGCCTCGCCCTCGACCAGCACCTGGGCGATGTCGGTGTCGTAGACGTCGCGCAGCGAGCGCTTGATCAGGTCGCCTTCCTCGTAGATCAGCGCCGGCGCCGTCGAGCGCATGGTGATCTCGCGGATCGAATCCCATAGCCGCGACAGGTATTCGTAGTCGCGCTTGATATCGATGGTGCTGCGCTCGAGGCCCGCGGTGCGCAGGATCACGCCCTGGCCCTGCGGCACGTCGAGCTCGCTCAGGACCTCCTTCATGCGCTTGCGGTCGGCCGGATTGGATATCTTGCGCGAAATGCCGCCGCCTCGGCCGGCGTTGGGCATCAGCACGCAATAGCGGCCGGCCAGCGACAGGTAGGTGGTGAGCGCGGCACCCTTGTTGCCGCGCTCTTCCTTGACGACCTGCACCAGCAGGATCTGCCGGCGCTTGATGACTTCCTGGATCTTGTACTGGCGGATCGGATTGCGACGGCGACGCTCGCGCGTCTCGCGCTGCTCGATCACGTCGTCGCCGCCCAGCGTCTCGACCGTCACCTCGGGCTGCGGCGCATCGGCCGGGTCGGAGGTCAGCTCCGTGGCTGCTTCGGCGGTCGCATCGCCCGACGGCTCCCCGGGAGCAGCTTCGACCGGAGTCTCGGCCGCGGCTTCGGCGTACACGGCGGCCGGCTGCTCGACCGGCGGTGCTGCGTCGGGAGTCTCGGCGGGCGTGGCGATCGGCTGCGGCTCGACGTTTTCCGCCGTCTCGGCGGGTCCATCGATGCGCTCGCTGACGATGGCGGCAGGCTGGGCTTGCGGCTCGGGCTCGGGCTCGGCGATGATCGCGGGCGGCAGGGATTCGGCAGGCGCCTGCTCCGTGACCGGGCGGTCGCCCGTATCCTCGGCGTTGGCGATGGCCTCGACGGCGACTTCGGCCGGCGGCTCGCTGGTGGCCGGCTGCACCGCGATTTCGGCACGATTGTCTTCGCGCACTTCCTCGATGTCGGTGCGGTCGATCCTGTCGCGCCGGCGCGGCTCGTCTTCGTCGGCTTCAGCCTGCAGACGCTGTTGCTCGGCTATGAGCCTTTCGCGGTCGGCGACGGGGATCTGGTAGTAGTCGGGATGGATTTCCGAGAAGGCCAGGAAGCCGTGCCGGTTGCCGCCATACTCGACGAACGCCGCCTGCAGCGACGGCTCGATGCGGATGACCTTGGCGAGATAGATGTTGCCCTTGAGGGGCTTGCGGGTCGCCGTCTCGAAATCGAATTCTTCCAGTCGTGTTCCATCGACAACGACCACCCGGGTCTCTTCGGGGTGGCTTGCATCGATGAGCATGCGCCGTGCCATGGCTCGCTCCGAGGCGTTCGGGCCCTACCGGCGCGAGCGACCGGCGGCCGAGCCGCCTCCTTGGGGCGAGGGGGACGGTGCGCCATCGACCCGCCGAACGGCCAACTTCAGGCCAAGACGGGGAAGCATCGCGCCGCCGGACCACAACTGGGTCCTGCCGACCTCGGGTTTCCTATAGCCACCGCCTGCCTGACAGTCCCTCCGCAGGCCCGCCGCTCCCATCACATGTGGGGCGCCAGCCCGGCTTAGAAGACTGCCGTCGGAGCGCACCATCCCTAGGGGAGGGCGCCTCGAACGACGGCGACTGCTCGCGAGGCGCAACATACGGGGTTCGGTTGACCGTCACAATCAAAACGTTGGGGTAGATGAGTTTTGGTCGTTAAATGATTGAATTTTCTTGAAATTATCGCGTTTCTTCGGTATTTGGTTCAACATATCAGAACAATAATTGAATCCCCTCTTATTCAAGCTGGCTGTCTCCATGGCCGCTCCCTATCGCCGAAATGTCATTGCCGGGCTCGCCGGCCTGAGCGCCGTTGGCCTTGCTGCACCCGCGGTCTGGGCCAATCCACCGGCCAAGAAATCCATCGCCAAGCCGACGCCGCTGCCCAAGCCCAAGCTGGTCTTTCTCGACCCCGGCCATGGCGGCAGGGACCCCGGTGCGCTGGGCGTCCGCGGCACCCAGGAGAAGGCCGTGGTGCTGTCGATCGCCCGCGAACTGCAGAAGGAGTTGCTGGCCGGCAACCGCTACCGCGTGCTGCTCACCCGGACGTTCGATACCTATGTGCCGCTGCGCGAGCGCGTGGCCCGTGCCCAGGCGGCCAAGGCGGACCTCTTCCTGTCGCTCCATGCCGACTCCCATTCCGATTCCGACGTGCGCGGCGCTTCGGTCTATACCTTGTCGGAGGATGCCACCGACCGCGAGGCGGCGGCGCTGGCGGCGCGCGAAAATCGCGCCGATGCGGTCGTCTCCGGCATACGCCTCTCCAGCGAGACGGACGATGTCGCGCGTGCCCTGGTGGCCATGAGCCAGCGCGGCACGGTCAATGATTCGCGGCGCCTTGCCGATACGATCGTTAAAACCTTCGCCGGCAGCGGCGTACGTCTCTTGCCGCGCACCCATCGCCAGGCGGGCTTTGCCGTCCTGACCTCGCCCGATATCCCGGCCGCCCTGGTCGAACTGGGCTACCTGTCCAATCCACAGGACGAGAAGCTTTTGACGGTGCGCCAGCACCAGCTTGCCCTGGCGCGGGCCTTGCGGGCGTCGGTCGACGCGCACTTCGGTACCGGAATTGCCACAAGAAAGGCGTAACTTTCTTTCAAGGTCGGCGTTGCTGCCCCTGGGGTAGGCCGCGTACAAGAAATGAAAGTGCTGAACCTTTTCAAAATCCTGCTGGCCTTTGCAACGGCCGCCCTCATCGTTGGCACTGGCACCGTGGCAGGCCTGTTCTGGCACTTCAGCCACGGTTTGCCGGACCACAAGCAGCTCGCCGACTACCAGCCGGCGATCTCGTCACGTCTTTATGCCGCTGACGGCCGCCTTCTGGCCGAGTACGCCCGCGAGAAGCGTGTGTTCGTGCCGGTCGCCGCCATGCCCAAGCGTGTGCTGGAGGCCTTCGTCGCGGCCGAGGACCAGCGCTTCTTCTCGCATCCCGGCGTCGACTTCATCGGCGTCATGCGCGCGCTCGTCGCCAACGTCGCCAACCCTGGCAAGCGGCCCGAGGGCGCCTCTGGCATTACCCAGCAGGTCGCAAAGAACTTCCTGCTGTCGAACCAGGCAACGCTGGCGCGCAAGATCCGCGAGGCCATCCTCTCATTCCGCATCGAGGAGACCTACTCCAAGGAGCGCATCCTCGAGCTCTATCTCAACGAGATCTATCTCGGCTCGGGGAACTACGGCGTGGCGCAGGCGGCCATCAACTACTTCGACCGCTCGCTCGACGAGCTGACGCTGTCGGAGATCGCCTATCTCGCGGCGCTGCCCAAAGCGCCCAATCGCTACAACATCGCGCGCAACGAGAAGGAAGCCTACGCCCGGCGCGACTACGTGCTGGGCCGCATGCTCGACGACGGCTACATCACCCAGGCCGAGATGCAGCAGGCCAAGGCCGAGAAGCTGCAATACCGGCGCCGCGGCAACACCGAGGTCGTGCAGGCCGACTTCTTCGCCGAGGAAGTGCGTCGCAACCTCCTGGCCGCCTATGGCGAGAAGGGCCTCTATGAAAACGGGCTCACCGTCTCGACCACGCTCGATCCCGCCATCCAGGCGGTGGCCGACAACGCCCTGCGCGAGGGCCTGATAACCTACGACCGCCGCCACGGCTGGCGCGGCCCTTACGCCAAGATCGCCGACATGAGCGTGTGGGAGGAGGAGTTCGCCCGCATCGTCCAGCGTCGGCCGCTCGGCGGTCCGTCGACCTGGCAGCTGGCCGTCGTCAACAAGGTCGAAGCGCAGGCCGTGCAGATCGTCGGCCTGCCGGATGGTGAGGGCACCGTGCCCTTCGCCGAGATGACCTGGGCCGCGCCGACCCTGGCCGAGCAGCGCACCGGTGCGCCGCCGCGCAGCCCCAAGGACGTCGTCAGTGTCGGCGACGTGATCGTGGTCGAGAAGATCGAGAAGCCCGCGGGCCAGAACGCCAAGCCTTATCCGCCCAGGACCTATGGGCTGCGCCAGGTGCCCAACGTCGAGGGCGGCGTGGTGGTGATGGACACGCAGACCGGTCGCGTGCTCGCCATGTCCGGCGGCTGGTCCTACGCGCGCAGCCAGTTCAACCGCGCCGTCCAGGCAGCGCGCCAGCCCGGCTCGTCATTCAAGCCGTTCGTCTACCTCGCCGCGATGGATAACGGCTTCACGCCGGCCTCGGTCGTGCTCGACGCGCCGTTCTCCTATGATCCCGGCTACGGCCAGCCTATCTGGACGCCCAAGAACTACGGCGGCGACTATCTCGGGCCGACGACGGTGCGCCGCGGCCTCGAGCTCTCGCGCAACCTCATGACTGTGCGGATGGCCCAGCAGGTCGGCATGAAGAAGGTGGTCGAGGTCGCCAAGGAGTTCGGCGTCGTCGATCAGATGGGCGCCTACCTGCCGATGTCGCTGGGCGCCGGCGAGACCACGCTGCTGCGCATGACCATGGCCTACGCCATGCTGGCCAACGGTGCGCTCGAGATAACGCCCTCGCTGGTCGACCGCGTGCAGGACCGCAACGGCAAGACCGTCTACCGCCACGAGCCGCGCGCCTGCCGCGGCTGCGGCGAGCAGGCGGCGGGCAAGCCGGCCGCGCCCGAGATCGTCGATTCGCGCAAGCCGTTCCACGATCCCGCGTCGGTCTACCAGGTCGTGCACATGATGCTGGGCGTGACCACGCGCGGCACCGCGGGCCGCCTGGCCGCGCTCGGCCGGCCGATCGCCGGCAAGACCGGCACGACCAACGACGCGCGCGACAACTGGTTCCTAGGCTCGACGCCCGACATCACCGTCGGCATCTATATCGGCTTCGACGAGCCCAGGACGCTCGGCCATGGCAACCAGGAGACTGGCGGCGGCAACGCCGTGCCGATCTACGAGGCGATCGCCAAGCAGATCTTCAAGGACAAGCCGCCGACGCCGTTCCGCATCCCGCCCGGCCTCCGCATGGTGAAGTACTCCTACGAGGGCGGCACGATCGACGAAGTCTTCAAGCCCGGCACCGAGCCCGGTAGCGAAGGCTTCAACCAGACGATGCTTGACGGGTCGGGGCCATATTCCGGTATAGACCCCGGCGGCCCGCAGCAGGCGGGCGGCCCCCGGCGGCCGGGTCTCACGGGCACGGGCGAGACGTACTAGCCGCTCTCATTGCCGGGAGCGCGCCACTCCAGTGGCGCTCATGGGATGTTGAATTACGAAGGAAGAGCGGCACTGGAGTGCCGCGCTCCCAGCAATGAGATGAACGATGCGCGCCGAAGCCCAAGCCATGGTCAACGAAATCGAGGAGTCGCTTGAGCTCCTGAGGAGGCGTCTTTGACTACGACAGAGCTGTCGTACGTCTGGATGAGCTGAACGCGCGCGCCGAGGATCCGGCGCTGTGGAACGATCAGAAGCAGGCCCAGGCGGTGATGAAGGAGCGCACCAAGCTCGACTCCGCCATTGCCACCATCAAGCGCCTGCGCGCCGCCGTCGACGACAATGTCGGCCTGATCGAGATGGCCGAGGCCGAGAAGGACGAGGCCATGATCGCCGACGCCGAGAAGGCGCTGGGCGAGGCCCGTGCCGAGGCGGCGAAGGCGCGTCTCGAGACGCTGCTGTCGGGCGAGGCCGACGCCAACAACGCCTATGTCGAGCTCAATGCCGGCGCCGGCGGCACCGAGGCGCAGGACTGGGCCGAGATGCTGGGCCGCATGTACACGCGCTGGGCCGAGCGCCGCGGCTTCAAGGTGAGCTGGCTGGAGGAGAGCGCGGGCGAAGAGGCCGGCATCAAGTCATGCGCCTTCAAGGTCGAGGGCCCCAACGCCTATGGCTGGCTGAAGACCGAATCGGGGGTGCACCGGCTGGTGCGCATCTCGCCGTTCGACGGCAATGCGCGGCGCCAGACTTCGTTCGCCTCGGTGTGGGTCTATCCCGAAGTCGACGATAACATCGAGATCGAGATTCTGGACAAGGACCTGCGCGTCGACACCTATCGCGCCTCGGGCGCGGGCGGCCAGCACGTCAACAAGACCGATTCGGCGGTGCGCATCACCCACCTCCCGACCGGCATCGCCGTCGCCGTCCAGCAGGAGCGCTCCCAGCACCAGAATCGCGCCAAGGCCATGCAGATGCTGAAGGCGCGCCTCTACGAGGTCGAACTGCAGAAGCGCGAGGCCGAGCGCTTGGAGGCCGAGGCCAACAAGACCGACATCGGCTGGGG
>JAIEOV010000121.1 GCA_019750135.1 Reyranella sp.
TACCGCTTCCTGGCCCCCGCCATCCTGCTGTTCTGCTGCATCGGCGCCTACAGCCTGCAGAACTCGACCTTCCACGTGCTGATGGTCGCGATCTTCGGCGTGCTGGGCTACGTGTTCGTCCGGCTGGGCTGCGAGGGCGCACCGTTCCTGCTGGGGCTGGTGCTGGGTCCGCAGATGGAGGAGTACTTCCGGCGCGCCATGCTGCTATCGCGTGGCGATCCGATGGTGTTCATCGAGCGGCCGATCAGCCTCGGCCTCTTGATCACCACCGCACTCCTGCTCATCCTGATGGCCCTGCCCAGCATCAAGAAGGCTCGCGAGGAGGCCTTCCAGGAAGAGGGCTGACAGCCCGAGGAGTTCTTCCATGTCCGACCTGCCCAAGCGTGTGGCGATCTCCGAGGAGGGTCCTCGCGAGGGCTTCCAGTCGGAGAAGAAGATGATCCCGGTGGCCGACAAGGTGCGTCTCATCGAGGCGCTGGCGGACACCGGGCTCCGGCACATCGCCTGCGTCTCCTACGTGAACCCCAGGCGCGTGCCGACCATGGCCGACGCCGAGGAGGTCGCGTTGAAGATCCGGCAGAAGCCCGGCATCGAGTACGCCGCCCTGTGGCTGAACCAGCAGGGCCTGGAGCGCGCCCTGCGCGGGCCGCTGCACGTCGACGGCGGCGTGCGCGTCACCGCCTCCGACACCTTCTCGCGCAAGAACATCGGCAAGTCGGTGCCCGACGCCATGGTCGAACAGCGCATGTCGCTGAAGATCTTCAAGGACCGCGGCATGCCGGTCGAATGGGGCATCATCCTCGGCGCCTTCGGCTGCAACTACGAGGGTGAGCTGTCGACCGAGCTGATCCTGCAGCGCGTCCAATTGGCTCTCGACGAGGCCGAGTTGGCGGGCTTCAAGCTCAAGGGCATCAAGCTCACCGACGCCATGGGCTGGGCGACGCCGCGTTCGGTCGAGCGGCTGATCGGCGCCATCCGCAACAGGTGGCCCGAGCTCGAGATCGGGCTGCACCTGCACGACACGCGCGGCACCGGCCAGGCGGCCGCCTATGCCGGCCTGCGCCTGGGCGTCACCAGGTTCGACGCCTCGATCGCGGGCCTGGGCGGCTGCCCGTTCGCCGCGACCGACGGCGCGGCCGGCAACATCTGCACCGAGGACTTCGCCTTCATGTGCGAGGAGATGGGCGTGGAGACCGGCCTCGACATCGACCGGCTGATCGACGTCGCCCGGCTCGCCGAGGAAGTCGTGGGCCGTCCCCTGCCCGGCCACGTCATGCGGGGCGGCACCTTGACCGCCGCCAAGCAGAGGGCGAGCGCATGAACGCCGAGACCTTCATTCCCGATTCGACATACGTCGACATCCCTGCCCTCCCCTGGAAGCCGACGCGCTTTCCCGGCGTCGAGGCCAAGACCCTGATGGAGAATCAGGCGACCGGCATGTCGACCGTGCTGATGCGCTGGGCGCCGGGCGCCCGGCTTCCGCAACACGAACACGTTGCCATCGAGCAGACCTTCGTCCTCGAAGGCTCGTTCGCCGATCACATGGGCGTCTGCCGGGCCGGCAACTATGTGTGGCGCCGCGCCGGCAGCCGTCACGATGCTTGGACCGACGAAGGCTGCCTGATGCTGGCCTTCTTCCTGAAGCCCAACACCTTCTTCGATTGACCCAGCCGGGACCGGCCGAAGGCCCGCGCCGCCGCACTGCAAAAGGCCGGGATGGATCCGGTCTCCGAATAGGCCGGTACTGTTCCTAGAGGGCCGCTGGCTCTGATATTGGTTCCGGCAAAGGCGCGGTCGCGCGGCCTGACGACTCTGGGAGGCAAGCGTTCCATGGCTGGGGTTCTCGACGGAATTCGCGTTCTCGATTTCGGCCGCTACATCGCGGGGCCGTTCTGCGGGACCATGCTGGGCGACCTCGGCGCCGAGGTGATCCGCATCGAGAAGCTGGAAGGCAGCGAGGACCGCTGGGTGACGCCGGTCGCCGACGGCGGCGAAGGCGCCATGTTCCTCCAAATGGGGCGCAACAAGCTCGGCCTCACGCTCAATCCCATGAAGCCGGCCGGCCAGGAGATCGTGCGCAAGCTGGTGGCGGTATCCGACGTGGTCATCGCCAACCTGCCCTACGAAGACCTAAAGCGCATGGGCATCGACTACGAGACCATCTCGGCGATCAATCCGCGCATCATCCTCGCCACCAACTCGACCTTCGGCTCGGAGGGGCCCTACGCCACCCGAGTCGGCTTCGACACGATCGGCCAGGCCATGTCGGGCGCCATGTATCTCTCGGGCGACGGCAAGGTTCCGACGCGCGCCAATGCGCCGTTCGTCGATATCAGCTCGGCGCTGCTCAGCACCATCGGCGTGCTGGCCGCGCTGATGGATCGCGCGACCAGCGGCAAGGGCCAGAAGGTCGAGACGGCGCTGCTGCGTACCGCCATCAACATCACCAACAGCCACCTGATCGAACAGGCGGCGCTCAACCTCAATCGTATCGCCACGCTCAACCGCGGCTTCACCGCAGGGCCCTCCGATACGTTCAAGTGCAAGGACGGCTGGATCTACGCCATGACGATCGGCCAGCCGCTGTTCGTGCGCTGGTGCAAGCTGATGGGCGACGACGGCCTGGCCAAGGATCCGCGCTTCAAGGACGACCTGGCGCGCGGCGACAATGGCGAGGCGCTGTCGGCAATCATGCAGAAGTGGTGCGACGCACGCACCGTCGAAGAAGCTCTGGCCGAGCTCGAGGCCAACCGCATTCCCGCGGGTGCCGTCTATGCGCCGCAGCAGACGCTCGACGATCCGCACGTGAAGGCGGCGAAGTTTTTCCATCACATGGACTATCCCGGCATGGCCAAGCCCGCGCCGGTGTTGCAGGAGCCGGTGAAGCTCTCGCGCACGCCGCTCACCATCCGCCGCCGTGCGCCCACGCTCGGCGAGCATACCGACCAGATCCTCCAGGAGCTCGGCTACGAGGCCGCCGCCATTGCCAAGCTCCGGGCCGATCGCGTCGTCTGACCGCCTGCTTGCGGTGGCTCTTCGCCGCGGCGGGTGGTAGAATCCGGCGGCGATACGACCACATGGGAAAGTCGGCGGCGCCGGCTGTGGTCGCGGGATTTTGCACTTGGGGAGTGCCATCATGTCGATTGCTCGAGGGGGCAATGGCCCTGACGCTTGGCGGCCTATGATCCGCAGGGTCCGCTCCATCGTATGACCCGCCAAGGGGATAGCGTCATGTACCGGTTCACCGCCGCCTTGCTCCTGATCATGGTCGGGTCGGCCGCACGGCCGGCCATCGCCCAGCAATTGCCCTACGGCCCGACCCTGACCTTCGCCGTCTACCGCAACGGCGAGCCGATCGGGCGGCACACGCTCGCTTTCCAGCACAGCGGCGCCGACCTGACCGTATCGACCGCGATCGACTTCGCCGTGAAGATCCTGGGCGTCACCGCCTACCGCTATACGCATCGCGGCCAGGAGCTCTGGAACGGCGATGCCTTCCAGTGGGCCTCGACCCAGACCGACGACAACGGCACGAAGTACACGGTGCGCGCCCAGCGGACGGCCAACGGCATCGACGTGCAGCGCCCGTCGGGCCACGAGGTCATGCCGGCAGGGACGCTGCCGACGACCCACTGGAACGTGCGCCAGGTCGGCCAGACCACGCTGTTCAACACCCAGAACGGCTCGCAGATGCATTTTAACGTCACGCCGCTCGGACGCGGGAAGGTGAAGACCGCCACCGGCTGGGTCGACGCCAACCACTACCGCTATTCCGGTGACGTCACCAAGGACCAGTGGTTCGACGACCGCGGCCGCTGGGTCAAAACCCTTTTCAAGGCTTCCGACGGATCGACGATCGAGTACATTTTGCAGGAATGACTCCTGCCGATCGTTTCGCCCGGCTGCCCGACCTGCTCGCCGACGATGCCGACCTCCAGCGCCGCGGGCGCTGGGTGACGGTCGACTGCCGCATCGATGTCGGCGAACAGCCGTTCTTCCTCGGCCTCGAGAACGGCGCCTTGGCCGCCTTCGAGCGCGGCACGAGGCTGATGCGCTCCTCGGCCTTCACCATCCGCGCCGACGAAGAGGCCTGGATGCAGCACTGGCAGGCGATGCCGGCGCCCGGCTGGCATGACCTGTTCGCCCTGACCAAGCGCGGCGCCGCCTCGATGGAGGGCGACTTCCGGCCCCTGTTGCAGAACCTGCAGTTCTTCAAGGACGTGCTGGCCCTGCCGCGCCGCTTGTCGTCGGAAGGCTGACGATGGCACCGCAGTTCGACCCCATGGTTGGCCGCTATCTGCGGCTCAAGATCGACGGCACGGACCACCGCATCTACTTCGAGGAGGCCGGGCCCAAGGATGGAGGCGGCATCCCGCTGGTTTGCCTGCATACCGCGGGGGCCGACAATCGCCAGTACCGACATCTGCTGGCCGATCCCGAGATCACCTCGCGCTTCCGCGTGCTTGCCTTCGACATGCCCTGGCACGGCAAGTCGACGCCGCCGGACGGCTGGGAGAAGACCGAATACCGGCTGACGACGTCATCCTACACCGCCGCCATCCGTGCCTTCTGCGCCGCCATGGAGCTCGAGCGGCCCGTGGTCATGGGCTGCTCGATCGGCGGGCGCATCGTGCTCAATCTCGCGATCGCCCACGCCAAGGAGTTCCGCGCCCTGATCGCGCTCGAGGCCGCCGACTTTCAGCAGCCGTGGTACGATACTGCCTGGCTGCACCGGCCGGACGTCCATGGCGGCGAGGTCTGTGCGGCGTTGGTCTCCGGCCTGATCGCGCCGCAGAGCCCATCCGCGAGCCGACACGAGACGCTGTGGATGTACATGCAGGGCGGCCCCGGCGTGTTCAAAGGCGACCTCTACTTCTATCGCGTCGACGGCGACCTGCGCGAGAAGGTGAAGACGATCGACACCAAGGTCTGTCCGCTCTACCTGCTGACCGGCGAGTACGACTTCTCCTGCACCTCGGAGGACACGCTGCGCACGGCGGCGCAGATCCCGGGCGTCGAGGTGCAGATCATGCACCACGTCGGCCACTTCCCGATGAGCGAGCATCCGGCGAAGTTCCGGGAGTACATCCTGCCGGTGTTGGAAAAGATCTCTCTGTCGTCCTGAGCGCAGCGAAGGACCTCCTTCGCTTCGCTCAGGATGACAGGAGGCGGACCAGAGGTCCGCCCTCCCTCACAACACCTGGAAAACGTCGTAGACCGGGCCGGTCGGGTCGCGGCGGCCGGTGGCGACGCTGACAATGCGGTTCAGGAACCGGTATTTCTCCGACGACGTCTCGAACCAGGGCGTGGTGCGGAAATAGTACTGGCTGGGATCGACCTTCTCGCCCTTGTTGAGCTGCTCGATCACCCAGGCCGGCCCATGCCGCATGCCGCGGTAGCTCATGTAGACGAGATGACCGTCGTCGGTCTTGAGCGTGATCCGGACATCGAGCTGCAGGATGCCGTCGCGCCGCAGCAGCAGCCAGTCGCCGCCCGGCGACGGCAGGACCGTGCCGCGCAGCTCCTCGCCCTCGAACGTCCCGCCGGTCACGGTGCCGATGCGCCGGCGGCCGTAGGGCGTTTCGCCGACGTCGGTCATGTTGGGATCGACGATCAGGCTCAGCGTGAACAGGTGGGACGTGCGCAGTGTCGGTTCGGACATGGGTGCCTCAAATCTTCGCCGTGCGGCCGGCCCAATAGGGCTCGCGCAGCTCGCGTTTCATGATCTTGCCGATGGTACTGCGCGGCAGCGAATCGCGGAATTCCACGGCGACGAGCCGCTGCGTCTTGCCGAGCTGGCCGTTGGCCCAGTCGCGAATCTCGTCTTCCGACGCCTTTGCGCCGGCCCGAAGCACGCAGAGCGCCATCGGCGATTCACCCCACTGCTCGCTCGGAATGCCGATCACCGCCACGTCGATCACGTCGGGATGCCGGAGCATCAGCACCTCGATGTCGGCGGCATAGACGTTGAAGCCGCCGGAGATGATCATGTCCTTCTTGCGGTCGAGCAGCACGACGAAGCCGTCCTCGTCGATGCGGCCCATGTCGCCCGACTTGAAGAAGAGCTGGCCCTTGTCGTCGTGCCAGAACAGGTCGCGCGTCTTGTCGGGCTGCTTGTAGTAACCCTTCATCATCGCCTGGGCGCGGCCGGCAAGCTCGCCCACCTCGCCCTGCGGCAGCACCCTGCCCTGTTCGTCGAGCACCACGATCTCGCTGCCCAGTCCCGGCTTGCCCACCGTGTGGAGCTTGTCGGGATGAAGGTTCGCCTCGAGCGTACAGGCCCCGCCGCCTTCGGTCAGTCCGTAGATCTCGATCAACCGCCCTGGCCAGCGCTTCAGGCAATCGGCCTTGATATGCGCCCGCAACGGCGCGCTGGTCGAAAGCTTGGCCTTGAAGGCGCCGAGGTCGTACTTGTCGAAGTCCGGATGGGCAAGCACACGCTGGTACTGGACCGGTACCAGCATGGCGTGGGTGACGCGCTCGCGCTGGGCGATCTCCAGAAACTTCACGACATCTGACCTGGGCATCAGGATCATCGTGCCGCCGAGACCCAGCGTGGCAAGCGTCGGCACCAGCGTCGTGTTGGAATAGAGCGGCGTCGAGGCAAGCGAGATCGTGTCCGGGCCATAATCGAACGCCGGAAAGCGCGCCGGCAGCAAGTCGCGCATCGCGTGGCTGTGCAGGATGCCCTTGGGCAAGCCGGTCGTGCCCGAGCTGTAGATGATGTTGAAGTCGTCGAGCTGGCCGATCGGCACCTCGAACGGCGCGTCGCTCGCCCGCTCCAGCCATTCCTCGAAGTCGCGCCAGCCCGCGCGCCTGAAATCGTAGGCGATGCGGCCGCCGGCGATCAGCTTGCCGAGTCGATCCTCATAGGGCTCGACCAGCTCGCGATACTGCTGCGACAGGAACAGCACCTTGGCGTCGCAGTCGTCGAGCATCTTCTCGAGCGCATCGGCCGCCGCCATGGTCGACAGCGGTACCACGCAGGCGCCGGCGCGCAGGCCGCCCATGAAGGTTTCCAGGTATTCGATCGAGTTGGCGGCGAGGATCGCGATCTTGTCGCCGCGCCCGATGCCCATGCCGGCGAGCGTGCGGGCGATGCGGTTGATGCGCCGGTCGAAGTCGCGCCAGGTCCGGCTCTTGTCCTCGCACATCACCGCCCGCTTGTCGGGCCAGGCTGCGGCATTGCGGGCAATGCGGATCGGGATCGAGACGAACTCGGGAAAGTCGTCGAGCGTCGGCTGCGGCACCAGGTTGGTGTCGGGGCTCATCGGCAGACTACTTCTTGGGCTCGACCTTCTCGACCGGGCCGCCGGCCTTCTTCCAGGCGCCGAAGCCGCCTTCGATATGGGCGACCGGCGTGAGGCCCATGTCCTGCGCGGTCTTGGTCGCCAGGGCCGAGCGCCAGGCGCCGGCACAGAAGAAGATGAACTTGTTGCCAGTCTGGAAATAATCCTTGGCGTAGGGGCTCTCCGGATCGATCCACATCTCGAGCATGCCGCGCGTCACGTTGATCGCGCCGGGGATCGTGCCGTCGCGCCACAGCTCGCGCGGATCACGGATGTCGATGAAGGTGACGCCGGGCTGCCCATGCAGCTTCATCACGTCGGCGAGCGGCATGGTCTCGATCTGGCTGTCGGCCTCGGCGACCATCTGCTTCACGGTTTTCTTGATCTTGAGCGGCATCGAGCGTCCTCCGATGCCTATTTGTACTGACAGACCGCGAGCAGCGAAAGACGTCACAGGCGACCGATTTCGAAATCCTCGCACGTGAAGTTGAACTGCGAGAGGCCCTCCTCGAGGTGATCGGAGAGCAGCGGCTCGCCCAGCAGGTAGGCGGCGGTGCGCTTGTTGTGCTGCCGCTGCGCCTCGTCACGGAGGTCGTACCAGTCCTCCAGCGTGCCGTCGCCGCGCCCCAGCCACAGGAGTGCCACAAGCTCGGCCTGCTCCTCGTCGCTCAGCGCGTTGATAAAAGCCACGAGTTCCTTCTGCGTCAGATCGTCGGAGTGGGCCTCAAGCACCGACGCCATCTTGTCGTCGCTGGCATTGGAACCCGAATCGGGATCTGTCACGACGTCCTGGGCATCGAACTCGCGCGCCTTGACGATGATGAAGCAGACGCTCTCAGATGAAATGGTCAACGTTGGATCAGCCATCACACACCCTCCCTAGATGGGATCGGAGGTGCCAACGCACGACCGGCCGGTTCGTTCGCGGGCCGGTCTGTGACCTTTCTATTTCGCCTTTTCGGGAACCGTCTCGACCTCGGCCAGCCAGACGTCCGGGCTGCCGTCCGACGGCGCACGCCAGTCGCCGCGCGGCGACAAAGAGCCGCCCGAGGAGATTTTCGGGCCGTTGGGCAGCGCCGAGCGCTTGAACTGGTTGGTGAAGAAGCGGCGCAGGAAGAGCTTTAGCCAGTGCCGGATCTCGCTGAGCTCATAGGCCCGCCGCGTGCCGGCCGGCAAATTGGCAGGCCAGGCGCCCTTGTCGATGTCGTGCCAAGCGTTCCAGGCCATGAACGCGATCTTGGACGGCCGGAAGCCGAGCCGCGTAAGGTAGAAGAGATTGAAGTCCTGCAGCGCATAGGGACCGACCGACTGCTCGGTCGACTGGATGGCGCCGCCCGCGCCGGCCGGGATCAGCTCGGGCGAGATCTCGGTGTCCAGAATGTCGTGCAGGATCGCCGCCGTCTCCTGGCTGACATCGCCCGACGCCGCGACGAAGCGGATCAGGTGCTGGATCAACGTCTTGGAGACTGAGCCGTTGGGGTTGTAGTGCGACATGTGATCGCCGACGCCGTAGGTGCACCAGCCCAGCCCCAGCTCGGAGAGGTCGCCGGTGCCGACGACCATGCCGCCATGCTGGTTGGCAAGGCGGAACAGGTAGTCGGTGCGCAGGCCCGCCTGCACGTTCTCGAAGGTGACGTCGTAGACCTTCTTGCCTTGGGCAAAGGGATGGCCGATGTCGGCCAGCATCTGCTGCGCCGCCGGCTTGATGTCGATCTCCGCCGCCGTCACGCCTAGCGCCTCCATCAGCCGCCAGGCGTTCTTGTGCGTCTTGTCCGAGGTGCCGAAGCCCGGCAGCGTGTAGGCATAGATGTTCTTGCGCGGCAGCTTGAGCTGGTCCATCGCGCGGCAGATGACGATCAGCGCCTGCGTCGAATCGAGACCTCCCGACACGCCGATGATCGCCTTCTCCGTGCGGCTGGTCATCAGGCGCTGCGCCAGGCCCTGGATCTGGATGTTGTAGGCCTCGTAGCAATTGTCGCGCAGCTTGGCCGGATCCGACGGCACATAGGGGAAGCGCTCGATCGGGCGCTCAAGCGCCACCTTGCCGCGCGGCGCGTCGAGCACGAAGTCGACCTTGCGGAAGCGCTTCACCTTGTCGCCCTCGATCATCGCGCAGTCGGCGAAGCCGTTGTTGCGCAGGCGCTCCTGGCGGACCCGGCCGATATCGACATCGGCCGTGACGATGGTCGAGTCCCTCTCGAAGCGACTCGTCTCGGCGAGCTGATCGCCCAGCTCGTAGATCGCGGCATGGCCGTCCCAGGCGAGGTCGGTCGTCGATTCGCCGGGACCGGACGCCGAATAGGCGTAGGCGGCGATGGCGCGCGCCGACTGGCTACCGCACAGCAGACGCCGAGCCTCGGCCTTGCCGATGGTGATGTTGCTGGCCGACAGGTTGACCAGCAGCTCGGCGCCGGCGAGCGCCGCATGGCTCGACGGCGGCACTGGCACCCAGATGTCCTCGCAGATCTCGACGTGGAACGTGAGAGGCACGCTGCCGGTCGAGCGGAACAGCATGTCGGTGCCGAACGGCGCCTCGTGGCCGCCGATCTTGATCGTGTGCTCGACGATGTTGGCGCCCGACACGAAGTGGCGCTTTTCGTAGAACTCGCGGTAGTTCGGCAGGTAGGTCTTCGGCACGACGCCCAGGATGGCGCCGCGATGGATGACGATGGCGGTGTTGTACAGCCGGCCGGCCAGCCGCAGCGGGGCGCCGACGATCAGGACGGGAAAGAGCTTGTTCGAGGCCGCGACGACTTTGGCGATCGAGGCCTCGACCTCGTCCAGGAGCGCGTCCTGCAGCAGCAGGTCTTCGATGGCGTACGACGACAGCCCCAGCTCGGGAAAGACCATGACGGCCGTGCGGGCCTTGTCGCCCTCAGCGGCCAGCCGCAGCGTCTCGGCAAGGTTATAGCTGGTGTCGGCGACGCGGGTGCGGGGTACGCAGCAAGCCACGCGCACGAAGTCGTGTGAGTAGAGGGAGAAGAATTCGGACAAGGGATTGTGGTCGGCGATGGTGGGCGCGACAGGGATTGAACCTGTGACCCCTGCCATGTCAAGACAGTGCTCTACCGCTGAGCTACGCGCCCCCAATCTCTCAGGGCATCGCCGAGGAGCGGTCGTCTACATCGCGAACCCTGGATTGGCAAGAGTGGGGATTGGCAAGAGCGCGCGTCCGGGCCGCCATGCACGCCTAGTGCGTGACGCGCCCCGATCCGCGCGCTATGAGCAATTCATGGAGTTCCCGCCGACCGCGTTCGACCACGAAGCCTTGGATTTCCGCCCGCCGCGGCGCCAGAGCGCACCGGTCGTGGTGGCCTCGCCGCACAGCGGATCGGTCTACCCAGCCCGTTTCCTCGCCCTGACCGCGGTGCCCCTGGCGGCGCTGCGCCGCGCCGAGGATGCCTTTGTCGACGAGCTGTTTGCGGCGGCGCCCGGGCTCGGCATTCCGTTCCTGGCGGCGCGCTTTCCGCGCTCCTTCGTCGATGCCAATCGTGAGCCCTACGAGCTCGATCCCGGCATGTTCGAGGGGCCCCTGCCCCGGCCGCTGAATCATCGCACAACGCGCGTCGCGGCGGGGCTCGGCATGATCCCGCGCGTGGCGGCCAGCGGCGAGGCGATCTATCGCGGCCGCGTGCCGTCCGAGGAGATCGAGCACCGCCTGGAAACCTGCTGGCGGCCTTATCATACGGCGCTTTCGACCCTGGTCGAGCAGACCCATCGGCAGTTCGGTACGGCACTCCTGATCGATGCCCATTCCATGCCGTCGTCGGCGTCTGGCGTCGGCACGCGTGAGCGCGACCATCGCGTCGATATCGTGCTGGGCGACAATCACGGCGAATCCTGTGCCCCCGACCTCGTCGACGCTGCCGAACGCTGGTTCGCCAGCCACGGCCTGAAAGTCCAGCGCAACCAGCCCTACGCCGGCGGCTTCACGACCCAGCGCTACGGCAGGCCGGGCCTGAACCGGCACGCCCTGCAAATCGAAATCAATCGGTCCCTGTACATGGACGAGGGCCGCCATTTGAAGCTCGCCAACGCCGTGGCGATCGAGCGCATCATGGCGGGCTTCCTTGAGGACATCGCGAGCCAGTCCCTCGCCGTGCTACTCCCGCGGCCACTCGCTGCCGAGTAATGGCTGCAGAGTAGCTGTCGCCGATCAATCACGCAGCGCGCAAAAAAAAGGGGCCGTGACAAGCACGGCCCGAGTTTAGGGAGGAAACGCCCAAGACGGGCATACAGCAAACAAAGAGGTCGCTGACGCGACGTTTGCTGCACCCCAAGAATGGTGCACCTGCGAAGGAAATGCAAGAGGGAAAAAAGCTCTTAGTTTCACAGA
Organism: Reyranella sp.; assembly: GCA_019750135.1. Lineage (GTDB taxonomy): Bacteria > Pseudomonadota > Alphaproteobacteria > Reyranellales > Reyranellaceae > Reyranella. The sequence continues at coordinate 11,626 of JAIEOV010000121.1, forward strand.
TTTAGCCAATTTCGTGTTCCGATTTTTGTGTTGCCATTTTGCAACGCACAAGAATCTCGCGAAGCTGGCTTGCAGTTGGTGCAAAGCTCGAAGAGCCGGCTTTTCAGGCAATTCGGTAGATTGCTCAAGTACTTGGCAGTAACGGAGGGTGAAGGTGGCGCAGAAGTTCGTCGTGGCAATGATGATGCATGAGACCAATACGTTCTCGCCGCTCCCCACTCCCATCGACTCGTTTTCCCGCTCCGGCGCCCTGGAGGGCCCGGCCGCGATCAAGGAATCGGAAGGCACCAACACCTCCCTCGGCGGGTTCATCGAGGTCGCGCGCAAGGCGGGTGCCGAGTTCACCGTGCCGATGGCGGCATCGGCCCATCCGTCTGGCCTGGTGACCAAGGCGGCCTATGAGCAAATGACGACCGCCATCGTCGACGAGGTGAAGAAAGGCTGCGACGCCGTCCTGCTCGCCCTGCACGGCGCCATGGTCGCCGAGCATTACGATGACGGCGAGGGTGAGCTCCTGAACCGCCTCCGCAAGATCGCGCCCGACGTGCCGATCGCGGTCGCCCTCGATTTCCACACCCAGATGACCGACGCCATGATCAAGGGCGCCAGCATCATCACGGGCTATCGCACCTATCCCCACATCGACATGGCCGACACCGCCCGCCGCTCGGGTCGCACCTTGATGCGCATGCTGGCGGGCGAGGTCGAGCCGAAGATGGTCTGGGGCAACCGGCCGATCATGAGCAGCTCGCTGGTCCATACGCCCTCGCGCGAGCCAATGAAGACCTTGATGGGGATGGCCAACCAGGCCGAGGATTCCGGCCAGGTGCTGAACGCCTCGGTGTTCGGTGGATTCCCGCAGGCCGACATCCCTCACCTCGCCCTCTCCTCGGTGATCGTCTGCGACAAGCGCACCGCCGAGGGCGAGATCCTGCTGAACAAGATGCTCGATACCGCGTGGGAGAAGCGCGAAGGCTTCCTGTTCCATCCCGAGCCGCTGTCGGTGCAGGTGGCGCGGGCCAAGTCGCTCGACGGCGGGCCGATCGTCATGGCCGACCACGGCGACAACACCGCCTCGGGCGGCACGCAGGACGTCATGAGCGTGATCGAGGAGGCGATGAAGCAGGGCCTGGAAGACGCCTGCGCCGGCCCGATCTGCGATCCCGCCTGCGTCGAGCAGATGATCAAGGCCGGGGTGGGCGCCGAGGTGACGCTCGAGCTCGGCGGCAAGATCGACATGCCGGCGATGGGCCTGAAGGGCAAGCCGCTCAAGGTGACGGGCAAGGTCAAGGCCATCACCGACGGCGAGTTCGTCGTCACCGGGCCGATGGCGACCGGCACCACGGCGCGCATGGGCCGCACCGCCGTGCTCGATACCGGCAAGATGCAGATCGTCGTGTCGGAACGGCGCGCCGAGCCCTACGACCTCGGCGTCTTCACCCATTGCGGCATCGATCCGCGGCGCAAGAAGTACGTGCTGATCAAGTCGCGCCAGCATTTCCGCGCCGGCTTCGAGCCGATCGCCAAGCACATCGTCATGTGCGACGGCGACGGCTGCACCGCATCGGACCTGAAGCTCTTCAAGTACACCAGGGTCAAGCGGCCGCTCTATCCGTTCGACCTCGACATGCGGCTCGGCCGCAACGAAGCGTAGGAGTTCATTGGAATGGCTGCTTATGACGTCGTGATCCGCAACGGCCAGGTGGCCGACGGCACGGGCAAGAAACTGTTCGCCGCCGACGTGGCGCTGAAGGGCGACCGCATCGCCGCGGTCGAGGCGCCGGGCTCGCTCAAGGGCGACAACGAGATCGACGCCAAGGGCAAGGTCGTGGCGCCGGGCTTCATCGACGTGCACACCCACGACGACACCGCGCTGATCGACAATCCGGCCATGGCGATGAAGGCGAGCCAGGGCGTGACCACCGTGGTGTGCGGCAACTGCGGCGCGTCGGCGGCGCCCTACATCCGCGACGACGTCGGCCATTTCCTGTCGCTGATCGTCCGGAACAGGGCGAACATCTCCAAGAGCTTCGCGGAGTTCGCCGGCAAGGTCGACGCCGCCAAGCCCGCCATCAACGGCGCCTTCCTGATCGGCCATTCGACCCTGCGCATGAACTTCATGGGCGACGATCTCAGCCGCACCGCGACCGCGGGCGAGATCACCGGCATGCGCGACCTGCTGGACCAGAGCCTGGAACAGGGCGCGATCGGCATGTCGAGCGGCCTGTTCTATGCCGTGGCCAATGCCGCCTCGACCGACGAGGTCGCCGAGGTGGCCAAGCCGCTCGGCAAGTGGGGCGGCGTCTACACGGCGCACATGCGCGACGAGGGCGAGAACATCCTGCCGGCGATGGACGAGACCTTCGAGATCGGCCGTCGTGCCGGCGCCTCGATCATCGTGTCGCACCACAAGTGCTCGGGCCGCACCAATTTCGGACGCATGAAGGAGACGCTGCCCAAATTCACCGAGGCGATGAAGCAGCAGCAGATCGCCTTCGACGTCTACCCGTACATCGCGGGCTCGACGATCCTGCGCAGCGACATGCTGGATCGTGCCGACAAGGTGCTGATCACCTGGTCGGACAAGGTGCAGGGCCTGGCGGGCCGCGACCTCAAGGAGATCGCCCAGGAGATGGGCTGTTCCATGCGCGAGGCGGCCGACCGCATCCAGCCGGCCGGCGCCATCTACTTCATGATGGACGAGAAGGACGTGCAGAGCGCCATGGCCCATCCCGGCGCCATGATCGGCTCGGACGGCATCCCCTTCGACGCCCATCCGCATCCGCGCCTGTGGGGCACGTTCCCGCGCGTGCTGGGCCATTACTCACGCGAGCTGAAGCTTTTTCCGCTGGAAGATGCCGTGCGGCGCATGACGTCGTACTCGGCGCAGCGTTTCGGCCTCGCCAAGCGCGGTGAAATCAAGCCGGGCTTCTATGCCGACGTCTGCGTGTTCGATCCGGCGACCGTGATCGACACGGCGACCTTCGAGAAGCCGATCTCGCCGGCCAAGGGCATCGACGTCGTGCTGTGCAACGGCGAGATCGTCTGGCGCGACGGCAAGTCCGGCAGCGGCCGCGCCGGCCGCGCGCTGCGGCGCCAGGACCTGCAGGCGGAAGCGAAGGGTTAGCGAACTCCGACCCTCATTGCCGGGAGCGCGCCACTCCAGTGGCGCGTCTTTTGTCGATCACACATCCCATGAGCGGCACTGGAGTGCCGCGCTCCCGGCAATGAGCATCACCGCTTCGGCGACCAACCGTAGACCTTCTGCAGCGTGCCGCCCATCAGCGTGGCACGCTCGCTGTCGGTCAGCTTGTCGGTGACGCGGAACGCATCGACTCCTTCCTTGTAGGTCAGGAACGCCACGGCGCGGGTCCAGTCCGTGCCCCACATGCAGCGGTCCATGCCGAAGGCGTCGAAGATGCGCCGCAGCGGGTCCCAGATGTCCTTGTAGGGGAACGGCTGCTTGGCGAGCGTGCCGGCGCCGCTGATCTTGACCACGACATTGTCGTACTGCGCCAGCGCCAGCAGCTTCGGCAGGTCGGCCCACGGCTCGGCGGGCTTGGGTGGCTCGAAGGGCTGCAGCATGCCGATATGATCGACGACGATGCGCGTGTTGGGATTACGTGCGGCCAACGGGCCGAGCTGCCCGACGCGGCCCCAGCTCAGCACGTTGACGGGCAGCGAGTGTTGCGCCGCGGCGGCCAGCACGCGATTGACGCCCGGATCGTCCGGCGCGACCAGCGGCCCCGTCGCCATCATGATGCGGATGCCGACCGTGCCCGGCGTCTTCTTCCAGTCGGCGATGGTCTCGCCGACCTTGGGGTCGGTCGGATCGACCGGCTTCACCACGGCGAAGCGGCCGGGATGCTTGCTGCGCACCTCCAGCGCATAGCTCGCGTCGTAGTGATACTGCGTATAGGGCGAGACCAGGATCGCGCCGTCGACGCCGACCTCGTCCATCGCCGCCACCATCTGATCGCCTGTGACCTCCGACGGCCCATGCAGCACGGCATGCCATGGCCGGCCAGGGTGGTTGCGTTCGTAGACGTGAACCTGGACGTCGATGGTCGGCATGGCTCTTCTCTCCGCTGCAGCAGGACGCTAGACGAACTGCACCACGTTATCCGCGCCGATGAGGTGCCGTCCCACCATCTCTGCATGCGGCCACATGGCCTGCAGATGTTGGCTGGCGCTCATGGCGTCGCGGAAGCGGCGTTCAAGCGGCGCCTTCTCGGAGATCGCCATGGTTCCGGCGCCGCGATAACAGGCGATCGAGACGTCGGTCGCTTCGTTCATGCCCCACGTCGTGGCAAGCCTGAGCCGCACGCGCAGATCGACGTCGAGCGTGCCTTTGACTGAAGCGTCATAGAGCTGGCCCGCTGCCTCGTGCAGGAAAGCACGCACCGCCGACAACCGGGCTTCGAGGATCGCCATCTCGCGCTGGATGGCGTGGTTGTTGATCATCGCCATCGGCGAAGAGCGGCTGTGCCGGCCTTTCACGATGGTGACGTAGGTGTCGAGCATGCGGCGCGCGACACCGATGGTGACGCTGCAGAAGCCGGTGGCATAGAGCAGCGTCGAGCCGATGGGATAGAGCGGCCCCTTCTCGCGCCGCTCATCGGCGATGTCGCGCGCCGGTGCCTGGGCGTCGGGAACGAACAGATCCTCGACCGAGTAGCTGTCGCTGCCCGTGCCGCGCAGGCCGAGCACGTGCCAGTCGTCGATGATCTTGGCCTGGCTTCGCAGGAAGACGAACGAGCGGTCGTCCGGCCGGCCATGGCGGATGTGCGGCGTGCCGTCGGGGTTCTGCACGGCGCTGTGCGCGCCCAGCCACTTGGTGTGGCGGCCGCCGCTGGCAAAGCTCCAGGTGCCGGTCAGCCGATAGCCGCCCTCGACGCGGATCGCCTTGCTCTTGTCGTGGCGCGCGCCCCAGGCGAGGCCGGCATGAGGCCCTGCGAACATCGCCGCCGCGGTCTCGTGCGGCATCGAGGCGGCCGACGTCGCCATCGACACGTTCGACTGGTTGACGAACCAAGCCGTGCTGGCGTCGGCCCAGGCCAGCGCCTCGCAGGCCCTGGCATACTCGACCAGAGGCACCTCCTGCCCGCCCATGCTCTTGGGCAGCAGCATGCGCAGCAGGTCCTGCGCGGCCAGCGCGTCGACCACCTCCTGCGTCAGCTCGCGGCGGCGGTCCATCTCCGGCCCGTCCTTGTCCAGCACCGCCTGCACGGCCCGCGCTCGCTCCTGCGGGCTGGCGACGACTGGCGAAACTGGGTTCTGCATCAAGCGTGTCCTCGGCTCCATATCGCTCGACTATAGTGGCCTCAGTCACGACTGTTCAAAAGCCGCCTGCGGAGCGTTCCGACAGGCGTGTTGGGGGAAACATACGCCATGCAGATCGGGTTCAACCTGCCGAACTCCGGCCCCTTGTCGGCCGTCGCCGACATGACGCGCATCGCCAGCGAAGGCGAGGCCATGGGCTTCGACTACCTGACGCTGACCGACCATGTCGTGCTGCCCAACACCATGGTGCCGGGCTATCCCTACTCCGAATCCGGCCAGTTCTACGAAGACGCGCCGCTCCAGCGGCATGAGCAGATCGTCGGCATGACCTGGATCGCGGCCAAGACGTCGCGCATCCGCCTGGTCGCCGCGGTGCTCGTGGTACCGCACCGTCCGGCCGTGCTCGCCGCCAAGATGCTGGCGACGCTCGACGTGCTGTCGGGCGGACGCCTGGTGGTCGGCATCGGAGCCGGCTGGCTGAAGACCGAGTTCGACGCCGTGGTGACGACGCCGTTCGAGGAACGCGGCGCGGTGACCGACGAATACATCGACACTTTCCGCGTGCTGTGGAACGAGGCCGCGCCGCGCTTCGACGGGCGCTACACCAAGTTCGACGGCATCGTGCTCGAGCCCAAGCCGATCCAGAAGCCATTGCCGATCTGGGTCGGCGGCGAGGCGGGCCCTTCCCTGCGCCGCACCGCACGCGTCGGCGACGCCTGGTATCCCATCGGCTCCAACAACAAGCACCTACTCGACACGCTGCCCCGCCTCAAGGCCGGCATCGGCCGCTTGCGCAAGGCTGTCACCGAGGCGGGCCGAGAGCCTCAGTCAGTGGGCGTGAGCTTCCGCGTGAAGCGCTACGGCGCGGCCGTGCCGCCCAAGGCGACGGACGGCGAGCGACGGCTGTTCTCCGGCAGCGAGGCCGACATCATCGCCGACTTCCGTGCGCTGAAAGAGATCGGTGTCACGGCGATCGACATCGATTTCGGCGGACGGCCCGATACGGCCGCGACGCTCGCGGAGATGAAGCGCTTCAGGGCCGCAGTGATCGAGAAGATCTGACGACTCATTGCCGGGAGCGCGCCACTCCGTGGCGCTCATATCTTCCGGACCGCGCGCTTCCAGCGCGCTCATGATCATGAGCGCGGTAGAGTCGAGGACGGGCGCGGTGGCGCTGCTGTGGCGCTCCGTCTCCCGTCCCCGC
>JAIEOV010000112.1 GCA_019750135.1 Reyranella sp.
CGCCGCCGCTCCGGCGGCAGCGCCGGCTGCTGCGCCCGCGGCGCCAGCAGCGGCGCCTGCAGCGCCGCCGACCTGGGCGTTGACTGATGTGAAGGCCAATACTGACGCGATCCCTGTTGCGAGCGCGACAACCGGCATCAGGCGAACGGACATCTCTGTCCTCCCTCGAAGGTCGTGTGTCTGCAGAAAACCGTTCAACCCGGCTGCAGTTCCCTATGCGTGAAAATTTCTTCGCGGTGCGATCATAGATTGTGGCAGGCGACCTGCCGGCCGTCACCCACATCGACCAGCGGCGGGGCGATCTCGGCGCACACCGCGCTCTCGCGCGGGCAGCGGCCGCACAGCCGGCAGCCCGGCGGCGGATCGATCGGCGTCGAGACTTCTCCTTGGAGAGTAAGCTTGGGCGCCGGCTTGGCCGGGTCGGCCTCGGGGACGGCCGCCAGCAGGGCCTTGGTGTAGGGATGGAGCGGCTTGTCGAACAATGCCGCCGCCGGTCCCGTCTCGACGATCTTGCCGACATACATCACCGCCACGCGGTCGCTGATGTGGCGGATGACGCTGAGGTCGTGGGCGATGAACAGATAGGTCAGCCCGAACTCCTTCTGCAGCTCGCGGAACAGGTTCAGAATCTGTGCCTGGATCGACACGTCGAGCGCCGACACCGGCTCGTCGCCGATCACCAGCTCGGGATCGACCGACAAGGCGCGGGCGATGGCGATGCGCTGGCGCTGGCCGCCCGAGAATTCGTGCGGATAGCGGTCGATGTGCTCGATGCCGAGGCCGACGCGGCGCAGCAGCTCCAGCACGCGCTCGCGCTTCTCGGTCCACGAGCGCGCCAGCCCGTGGATCTCCATCGGCCGGCTCAGGATGTGCATGATCGTCTTGCGCGGATTGAGCGAGCTGTAGGGATCCTGGAACACCAGCTGGACCTCCTTGCGCGCCTCCTTCATGCGGCCGCGCGAGAAGCCCAGCAGGTCCTCGCCCTTCAGGGTGACCTTGCCGGCGGTGGGCTCGATCAGCCGAGTCACCAGCCGCGCCGTCGTCGACTTGCCGCAGCCGCTCTCGCCCACCAGGCCCAGCGTCTCGCCGCGCTGGATGTGGAAGTCGATGCCGTCGACCGCCTTCAACACCTGGGTCTTCTCGCCGGCGAGCTTGGAATAGATGTCACCGTGCAGGGTGAAGTGCTTGGTCAGCCCCTTGACCCGCAGCAGCGTGTCGTCGGCCGTTTGCGCCATGGTCATGACGTCCCCCGGTCGTGCAGGTGGCAGGCGGCGAGATGGCCGGGCGCGATCTCCTTGAGCCGCGGGATCTCGCGGCGGCAGACATCCATGGCGTGGCTGCAGCGCGGATGGAATTTACAGCCCGAGGGCGGCTCCATCATGTTGCACACCGAGCCCGCGATCGGCGTCAGGTATTTGGCCTGGCCGTCGAGCCGCGGGATCGAGTTCAGCAATCCCACGGTATAGGGGTGCTGCGGCTTGGCGAAGATCTCGCGCTTGTCGCCGAGCTCGACGATGTGGCTGGCATACATCACGCCGACGCGGTCGCAGGCATGGGCGACGACACCGAGATTGTGGGTGATGAACAGCAGCGACATGCCGAGCCGCTCGATCATGCCGGTGATCAGCTCGAGGATGGTGGCCTGGATGGTGACGTCGAGAGCCGTGGTCGGTTCGTCGGCGATCAGGAAGCTCGGATTGCAGCTGAGCGCCATGGCCAGCATGACGCGCTGGCGCATGCCGCCGGAGAATTCGTGGACGTAGCTGTCGAGCCGCTTCTGCGGCGAGGGGATGCCGACCAGCGACAGCAGCTCGACGACGCGCTCGCGCGCTTCCTGCTTGGAAAGGCCGAGATTGGTGCGCAGCGCATCGGAGATCTGGTCGCACACGGTGAACACCGGGTTCAGCGCGCTCATCGGCTCCTGGAACACCATGGCGATGCGCCGGCCGCGCAGGGCGCGCATCTCGGCGTCGCTCTTGTCGAGGACATCGCTGCCTTCGAACAGCACGCGCCCGCGCGGGATCTCGCCGGGCGGGTCGGGGATCAGGCGCATGATCGCCTTGGCCGTCACCGACTTGCCCGAGCCGGATTCGCCCACCAGGCCGAAGGTCTGGCCACGCTCGATCGCGAAGGAAACGCCGTCCACCGCAGTGAGGTCGCCGCGCCTCAAGTGGAAGCGGACCGTGAGATCGTCGAGCTGAAGGACTGTCTCGGCCATCTCAGCGCTCCGCCAACCGTGGATCGAGGATGTCGCGCAGCCCGTCGCCGAACAGGTTGAAGGCCAGCACCGTGTAGCAGATGGCAAGCCCGGGAAAGGCGGCGATCAGGGGCGCGGTCTCCATGTAGTCGCGGGCGGCGGCGAGGTCGGAGCCCCAGTCCGGCGTCGGCGGCGGCGTGCCCAGCCCGAGGAACGACAGCGCCGCGATGATCAGGATGACGTAGCCCAGCCGCACCGTGGCGTTGACGATCAGCGGCGAGATGATGTTGGGCAGGATCTGGCGCAGCGCGATCGACAGGCTGCCGTCGCCGACGGCGCGCGACGCCTCGACATATTCCTTCTGCTTCTCGGCCAGCACCGTGCCGCGCGACAGGCGCGCCACCTCGGGCATGAAGGCAAAGCCCAGGGCGAAGACCAGCACCGCGTCGTTGGCGAAGCCCTCGATTTTCCATTCGCGGGCCAGGGTGACGACCAGCAGGTAGAAGAGCAGCCCCGGAAAGGCCAGCAGCCCGTCGATGAAGCGCATCGCGACGGTGTCGACCTTGCCGCCGAAATAGCCCGACAGCACGCCATAGGGGATGCCGATCGACAGGCCGAAGGTCACCGCCAGGATCGCAATGGCGACCAGCCGCCGGCCGCCATAGAGCAGGCGGGTGTAGATGTCGCGGCCCATGCGGTCGGTGCCCAGCAGATGCTTCTCGGAGGGCGGCTGCAGGCGCTCGCGATAGTTCTGCTTGATCGGATCGTAGCTCGTGATCCACGGCGTGGCGATGCAGGCGCCGAACAGCAGCACCAGCATGACCGCGCCGATCGAGGCGGTGCGGCTCTTGCGCAGCTCGTGCCAGGCATTGCCCAGCGCCGTGCGCCAGCGCATCAGGCGCCCGCCGAGCAGCGGGGCGCGGGTCGCTGTGAGTTCCGCGAGCTTGTCGGCTTGGATTTCCGTCATGGCCCGCTCCTAACCGAACTTCACGCGTGGATTGAGCAACCTGTAGGTCAGGTCGACCAGCAGGTTCATGATCACGACGATCACGCCCAGCACCAGCACGCCCGCCTGCACCAGCGGATAGTCGCGCTGCAGGATGGCCTCGAAGATCGCGCGCCCGATGCCCGGCCAGGCGAAGATCGATTCCAGCACCACCGTGCCGCCCAAGAGGTTGGCGAGCTGCAGGCCGCTGATGGTGATGGTCGGGATCATGGCGTTGCGCAGCGTGTACTTGAAGATCACCTTGCCTTCGCTGAGACCGACGGATCGGGCGGTGTCGACGTATTCCTTGTTCATCTCGTCGAGCATGGAGGAGCGCGTCAGCCGTGTGGTGTAGGCGGCCTGGCGGAAGCCGATCGCCGCCGCCGGCAGGATCAGGAATTTCAGGCTGGCCCACGGATCGACGAACGGGTTCGCGAAGCCCGAGGAGGGCAGCCAGCCGAGATAGAGCGAGAAGAACAGCACGCACAGGATGGCGAACCAGAACTCGGGGATCGAGATGCCGATCAGCGAGGTGACCTGCGCGGTGTAGTCGATCGGCGTGTTGCGCTTGACGGCGGCGATGGTGCCCAGCGGCACGGCGATCAGCATGGAAAGAGAGATGCCGACAACCGCGAGATAGACGGTGGCGGGTATCCCCGACATCAGCTCGACGGCGACCGGCCGGCGAGTCACCAGCGAATAGCCGAAGTCGCCCTGCACGGCGCGCATCAGCCACTTGGCGTAGCGGACGTAGACCGGCTGGTCGAGGCCGTACTCCTTCTCGAGGACCTTGCGCACTTCCGGGTCGTTGACGCCCTCGCTGCCGACCAGGGTGTCGATGATGTTGCCCGGCAGCATCTCGACGAAGGTGAAGACCACCATCGACAGCACGAGCAGGACGGGCACCAGGTAGGCGACGCGACGGATGATGTAGGCGAGCATGGCTGAGACCTTTCAAGGTCTTCCGGACCGCGCGCTTCCAGCGCGCGGTCCGAAAGAAAGCTAGCTTTCCATCCAGGCCGTCCGCATGCCGCCGTTGGCATACTGGAACGGGCCGGTGAAGGCGGGCTTGTAGCCTTTCAGCTTCTTGGTCCCGGCCTGCATGATCGACACGAAGTGCGTGTAGAGCAGCGGCAGGTCCTGGTTCACGATCGAATCGACGTCGGCATACATCTGCCGGCGCTTGTCCTTGTCGCGCTCGACGGCGGCGGCGAGGATCAGCTGGTCGACCTTCTCGTTGACGTAGCCGATGCGCCGCTTGGTCTCCGGCGCCGTCGACAGGATGTTGCGCGAGTACCAGCCGTCGGGGTCGATGCGGTAGCTGTTGGCCGTCGAATCGATGTCGAACGCCGCCTTGTTGTACTTGTCCTGGACCACCGGCGTGGGATGGATCTCGAAGGTCACGTTGAAGCCCGCGTCCTTCAGCATGGCGTGCACCAGCTCGCCCGACTGCTGCATGTAGGGGAAGCTGTCGTTGGCGATGATCAGGAGCTTGGCGTCGCCGTCCTTGGCCTTCTTGCGCAGCGCCTTGGCCTTGTCGGGGTCGAAGGCCGGCCACGGCTTGATGTCCTTGCCGTACCACGGGCTCGACTTGCTGTAGAAGCCCTTGGCGACCTCGCCCTGCTTGTTGAACACGGCCTCGTGGATGCCTTCATGGTCGATGGCGTGCGCGGCCGCGGTGCGCAGCATGTGTGCATCCGGATTGTCCTTGGCGGAGAACGGCCCGCTACGCAGGTTGAAGGTGACCATGGCGGTGCCGACCTGGGGCACCGGGTAAGTCTCGTAGACCTTGCCGTAGTCCTTGAGGAAGGAGGGTGCGTCGGCATAGGCGACGTTGTCGATTAGGTCGAGCTCGCCCGCGCGCAGCGCCGTCAGACGCACGCGGTCCTCCTTCTTGGGCCGGCCGATCAGGCCGTCGAGATAGGGCAGGGTGTTGCCCTCCGAATCGGTCTCCCAGAAGTTTTCGAAGCGCACGAGCTCGCAGACGTCGAAGCGCTTCCACGCCTTGAACTTGAACGGGCCGCACCCCGCGGGCGCGGTGTCGGCCTTGTCGGCGGCGCCCGGGGCGATGAGGTTCACCGGGTAATAGATGAGATTGGAATCGAAGGCGGCGCTCGCCTCCTTGAGATGGACCTGCACGATCCACTTGTCGTCGACCGTGACGCGTTCGACGTCGATCAGCGCCGACCGGTTGAAGGAATGGCCGATCTTGGGATCGAGGATGCGCTCGAGGTTCCACTTCACGGCCTGGGCGTCGATTGTTTCGCCGTTGTGGAACTCCGCCCCCTGCCGCAGCCTGAAGGTCCAGGTCTTGAGGTCCTTGGACGGCTCCCATTCCCTGGCGATGCCGGCCACGATGTTCATGCCCGCGTCGAAGTCGAGCAGGCCGCCGGTCGTGCCGGCCAGCGGCTGGGAGACGTAGTAGATGAAGTTGCGATGGGTATCGAGACCGACCGAGTCGTCTCTGGTGCCGAAACGCACCGTGCCGCCGCGCTTTGGATTGCGCTTGCGTTCGGCCCTGGCATTGCCGGGCAGACCACCCGCGAGCGCAGCACCGGCAAGCGCCGTCGTCGCGGTAAGGAACTCACGCCTTGTACTTTCGGGACCCTTCTTGTTCGCTTCGTCGGTCATGACGCCGCCTCCCAGATCGGTTTGTTTGGGCCGAAGTTGGCTATGTGATTAAGACGCTTACTCGATAGGCTGCCTCCTCACGGGCTCGCGCTTGAAACTTCGGTCGCCCACGGGACAAACCTACTGGTGCGCGGTGCAAAACAGCGTGCCGACATTCCCGGTGAAGGTCAACGCAGGGTGTGTGCGACAGCGAGCAAACGTCTGGGCGTTTTGCAGTTTCGGGCCGGCTTGAGTATTCTGCGGCAAGCGCACCGCACTTGATCGGCAGGGAGGCAGATGTGACCCGGACCTGGTTCAGCGTTATCGCCGTCGGCGCCCTGGCCGCCGCCTGCGCAGAGCCCAGTCCATCGCCGGTCGCTCCGGCGGCACCCGCTTCAACGGCCACCGTCGCGCAGCCTTTCGACGCCACGCCTCAGGGCAGCGCGTCGCTCGCCCCGCAGGGGCCGTTCGTGGGCGGCCTGCCGCCTTCGGCGCTGTACGCGAACCCGCCGGGGACGCCGGCCTACGTCATCACGCCGGGCGATCCGGCTGGCCGGCCGCTTCCCCGCCCGGGCGGCGCGCCGGCTTTCTAGGCTGCAAAGCAAAACGGCGCGCATTGCTGCGCGCCGTTTGTCCCGATTGGTCGGAGTGAGAGGATTCGAACCTCCGGCCCCTAGCTCCCGAAGCTAGTGCTCTACCAGGCTGAGCTACACTCCGTCAGAAACGGAGGCACCCCGCTCGGGAGGCGGGGTTATAACCGTGCCCCCTCATGGTCGCAAGGGCCGCAAGCCCTCGCTATAGTGCGCCGCTTTTCGGGAATTCGCGGGGGAACTGCATGGCGAGGAAGAAGCGGCTCAAGATCGCCTTGATCGGCTACGGCGCCATCAGCCAGACCCTGTTCGACCTGTTTCGCGAGAAGAAGCCCGACATCGACATCGTCGGCGTGCTGGTCCGTGCCGGCCGCGCCAAGGAGACGCAGAAGAAGGTCGGCCGCAAGGTCGCCGTGGTGGAGACCCTGAAGGAACTGCTCAAGCTCAAGCCCGACGTCGTGGTCGAGGCGGCGAGCCAGCAGGCGGTGCGCGACTGGGGCGAGACCATTCTGAAGAAGGGCATCGACTTCATGGTGATCGCCACCGGCGCCTACGGCGATCCCAAGCTCTACAGGAAGCACATCAAGGCGGCCGAGAAGAGCGGCGCCAGGCTGCGCCTGCCGTCGGGCGCCATCGCCGGTCTCGATGGGCTGCTCGCCATGCGGCTCGGCAAGCTCAAGCGCGTGAAATACGTGTCGATCAAGCCGCCGCACGCCTGGAGCGGCACGCCGGCCGAGACCGAGTTCGACCTGCCGGCGATCAAGGAGCCGACCGTGATCTTCCGCGGCAAGCCCGCCGATGCCGGCCGGCTCTACCCGAAGAACGCCAATCTCGCGGTCACGGTGGCGCTGTGCGGCGCGGGCCTGCAGCACACCGACATTGAGCTGGTGGCCGATCCGACCCTGCCGGCCGGCACCAACGCCAGCCGCCTGGAGGTCGTGAGCGATTCGGGCGAGCTCAAGATGGAGCGGCTGGGGCTTGCCATGCCGGACAATCCCAAGACCGGCGTGCTGACCGCACTTACCATGGCCGACGACCTGATGAAGATCGTGCGCGCCAGCGACTGGTAGGGGTCAGCGGTAGCTGATGATCTCGTATTCGATGCCGTCGGGATCCAGGAAGTAGAAGCGTCGGCCCGGATCGTAATTGTCGTGGTTGAAGGGTTTTAGCCCGGCGGCGACGACGCGCGCTTCGGTAGCGTCGATATCGTCGACCTCGATGCCGATGTGGTTCAGCGGCCGGCCCTTGGCGAAGTCGTCCGCCGTGTAGGCAATGTCGCGGCCGGTATAGAGCGCGATGTAATGCTCTTTCGAGCCGATATGGATCGTGCGGCCGCCGTCGCGCGCCGGCCCCTTCCAGCGCACCTGCCAGTCGAACAGCTCCTCCATCAGCCGGGCGGCGCGTTCGGGGTTGGAGACGGTGACGTTCACATGCTCGATGCGGGGCGTGGACATGACAGGACCTCCTTGGACTTGCCCAGGCTACGACCTAAAGTTAACTTTAGGTCAAGTATTGGATGGAGATCTTCCTGCCCCAGACCGCGCACCTGACGATCGGCGAGCTGGCCCGGCGCACCGGCATGTCGGTGTCGGCGATCCGCTTCTATGAATCGCGCGGCCTGGTGAGGGCGGTGCGCACCTCGGGCAACCAGCGGCGGTTCCTGCGCGCGGACATCCGGCGCCTGTCCTTTGCCCTGATCGCCCAGCAGCTCGGCCTGACCTTGAGCGAGATCGAAGCCGAGCTGTCGTTGCTGCCGCAGGGGCGGGCACCCAATCCTCAGGACTGGCAGGCGATCAGTGGGCGCATCCGCGGCGCCCTGCAGGCGCGAATCGCGATGCTGGAAAAGACGCGCGACCTGCTTGACGGCTGCATCGGTTGCGGCTGCCTGTCTCTCGACAAGTGCCACCTCTACAATCCGAACGACCGCGCGGCCCGGGCAGGGGCCGGGCCGCGCTTCCTGCTGGGCGATCGCGCCCAGGACTTCGAAGACTAGCTGGGGCGCTTACCGCGGCCCGCCGCGATGGTGGCCCATCATGCCGCCCCCCATCATCCCCATCATGGGGCGCGGCCGGTCGAGCGACGCCTTCTGCTCGGGCGACAGGGTGTTGTAGAGCGCCGTCAGGCTCGGCTTCACCGCCTCGATGCGCTCGACGCGGGCCTTCATGTAGGCCTCTTCCATGCCGAGCCGATCGACGTAGTTCGGCCGCTCCTTCATCTCCGACGGCAGCGCGTTGCAGCGCGCGGTGTCCTTGACGTCGGCGGCGTCGGACGCCTTGGCGAAGGCATCCCAGGCGGCCATCTGGTCGGCCTTCAGGTCGAGCTTGATCTTGAGATAGGTGCGGTTGCCGGCGCGCCGGGCGACGCGATCGAGGCAGAACGACTTGGGATTGAAGCTGGCCATCCGATCGCGGCGCTCGGGGCCGGCGGCGGGGGGCGCCGGCGGCGTGGCCTGGGCCAGCTCGAGCAGGTCATCGTCTAGAATGCTGCCGACGGCCGCCGAAGCGGGCATCGCCAGGACGAGGCCGGCCATCAGGGCGACAGGGGCGGCCAGAAGCAGGGGGCGGCGGAACGACATCGTAGGACCTCACGGGATTACGCGGGCTGCAGCGATGATACGCTGCGGCCGCGCCCGGCGTGCCCGGGTGATGTGTTAAGTTATGTAAAGTTTGGGCGAAAAAGCGGCGCTGTCATTGGCGTCTGTAGGCGCGGACGGCGTACAGGCTTACCCAGCCGGCAGCGGCGAGAAGCAAGAGGCTGACGATGGTTTCGGCTCGGGCCGTTTCCGGGTCGTCGGTTGGTGTCATGAACACCGCTATGGCGACGGCGACGATCAATGTGGCGGTTGCGGCGTAACCGCCTGCCTTGACCAGGCGGGACTTGCTGGTCGTTGCAATCGTAAGGCCGACGATGATTGCCACGCCGCCCGCCATCAGGCCCAACATCTGCAAAGTGGAGATATTCATTCGGTCGGCTCCCGTCTCCCTGGAGGGTCGAGGAACGTCGGCGAGGCTCCCGTCGGTTATGCAGCGTTTGGCCGAAGGTCGGCAAGCCAGCGCGCGAACTGCTCGCGCTCGGCCGGGGTCATGTGCAGGCCTTCCTTGGTCCGCCGCCACAGCACGTCCTCGGCCTCGACCGCCCATTCGTCGCGCACCAGGTAGCGCACCTCGACCTCGTAGAGATGGCCGCCGAAATGCCGGCCGAGATCGGCCACGGTCTTGACCCCTTCCAGCAGGTCGTCGATGGCGACGCCATGCCGCCGCGCCAGCACGCGCAGCAGCTCCTTCGGCAGCCCCGGCTTCACCACGGCCGCCGAGTTCACGAAATTGTCGAACGCCTGCTCGAAGGTCGGCGCATCGGCCAGCTCGCCGCCGGCCAGCGCCCGGCCCGCCGTCCATTCCGCCCCCATGCGCGGATAGTAGGGCGCCAGATCGCGCAAGGCGTGCTCGGCCAGCCGACGGTAGGTCGTGATCTTGCCGCCGAACACCGACAGCATCGGCGCCGTGCCGACCGCGCCGTCGACCTCCAGGTGATAGTCGCGCGTCACCGCCGAGGGATTGTCGTCGCCGTCGTCGAACAGGGGGCGCACGCCGGAATAGGTCCACACGACGTCCGCGGGCCGCACCGGCTTTGCCATGTAGTAGCTCGCCAGCTCGCAGAGATAGTCGATCTCCTCCTGGGTGCAGACCGGCTTCTTGTCGCTCGATTCGACGGGAATGTCGGTGGTGCCGACGACCGAGAAAGAGCGCTCGTAGGGGATGACGAAGACGATGCGCCCGTCCTTGTTCTGCAGGATGAAGGCGTGATCGCCGTCGTAGAGCCGCGGCACGACGATGTGGCTGCCCTTGATCAGGCGCACGCGCTTGCTGGTCTTGATGTTCGTCTGATCGTCGAGGAAATGCTTCACCCACGGGCCGGTGGCATTGACCAGGCCGCGCGCCTGCAGCTTCACCACGCTGCCGTCGGGCGCGCTGAGCTCGATGTTCCACAGCTTGCCGTCGTCGCTGCGCCGCGCCGAAACGCAGCGGTGGCGGGCGAAGATGCGCGCCCCCATCGCGCGCGCCGACTTGAGGTTGGCGACCACCAGCCGCGCATCGTCGACCCAGGCATCGGAGTAGACGAAGCCGTTCTTGAAGGAGGGTTTCAGTCCGGCGCCGAATTTCGAGGTCGGCAGGTCGACCGCGATCGACTTGGGCAGGGTCATGTGCCAGTCGAGATGGTCGTAGAGGAACAGCCCCAGCCGCAGCATCCAGCGCGGCCTGAGATGCGGCTCGTGCGGCAGCACGAAGCGCAGGGGAAAGGACAGGTGCGGCGCCTTGGCCAGAAGCACCTCGCGCTCCTGCAGGGCCTCGCGCACCAGCCGGAACTCGTAATGCTCGAGGTAGCGCAGGCCGCCATGGATCAGCTTGGTCGACGCCGAGGAGGTGTGGCTGGCGAAGTCGTGCATCTCGCACAGCCCGACCTTGAGTGCCCGCCCCGTCGCGTCGCAGGCAATGCCCGCGCCGTTGATCCCGCCGCCCACCACGAACAGGTCGAGCGGCGCCTCTCCACTTCCATTCATGACGGCAGGATATAGCGCGCTTGACCGCAAGATGCAGGGACCTCAAATGGCCGCATGGGCTTTTTGCTCAAGATCATCCTGTTCGGCGTCGCCGTTTATGCAGCCTGGAAGACCTTCCACCGCTGGAAGGGCCTGTGGGACAAGTTCGTCGGCAGGCCGGACGAACCTGCACGCCCCGCGCCGCCTCCCCCTCCGCCGCCCGCGGAGCCCCTGGCGACCCGCAAGGTCGCGATCCAGGAGACCACCCAGTGCGCCGGCTGCGGGGCCTACAATCCCGCCGGTGCCGAAAAATGCGGCCAATGCGGCCGTCCCAGCCCGCGTCCCCAGTCATAGGGCCGCAGCCGGAATTGACCCTTCTGGCGTAGTTGACCGCCCTTGGGGTGGCACCTATTTTGCCGCACCGCAACAACGGCCTTAAGTCGTAGAAACAAAAGGCCTTCTGAGCTTCGGGGTATACCGGTGTCCGAACCCTCAGCACGCCTCAAGCCGACGTGCTTCCAGGAACTCATTCTGACCCTGCAGGATTACTGGGCCCGCCAGGGCTGCCTGATCCTGCAGCCGTTCGACATGGAAATGGGCGCCGGTACCTTCCACACCGCCACGACCTTGCGCGCGCTCGGGCCGAAGGCCTGGTACGCCGCCTACGTGCAGCCGTCGCGTCGGCCGACCGACGGGCGCTACGGCGACAACCCGATGCGCCTGCAGCACTACTATCAGTTCCAGGCGATCCTGAAGCCGTCGCCGCCCGACATCCTCGAGCGCTACCTGGGCTCGCTGGAGGCGATCGGCATCGACACCTCCCTGCACGACATCCGTTTCGTCGAGGACGACTGGGAGAGCCCGACGCTCGGCGCCTGGGGGCTGGGCTGGGAAGTGTGGTGCGACGGCTCGGAGATCAGCCAGTTCACCTACTTCCAGCAGGTCGGCGGCATCGACGTCGACCTCGTGTCGGGCGAGATCACCTACGGCTTGGAACGACTGGCCATGTACCTGTTCGACAAGAAGTCGATCTACGACCTGCCGTTCAATCGCGCGGACTCGGAAGTCCCCCTGAGCTACGGCGACGTCTTCCTCCAGAACGAGCGCGAGCAGTCAGCCTACAACTTCGAGCACGCCGACACCGACATGCTGTTCCGCCACTTCGCCGACGCCGAGAAGGAATGCGGCCGGCTGATCGAGCGCAGGCTGCCGCTGCCCGCCTACGAGCAGTGCATCAAGGCCTCGCACTGCTTCAACCTGCTGGACGCGCGCGGCGTGATCAGCGTCACCGAGCGCCAGAGCTACATCCTGCGCGTGCGCGACCTCGCGAAGGCGTGCTGCGAAGCGTGGCTCGTCACCCAGAAGGAAGCAGCCTGATGGCCGAGCTCCTTCTCGAGCTTCTGAGCGAGGAAATCCCGGCGCGCATGCAGGCGCGCGCGGCTGACGACCTCAAGCGGCTGGTGAGCGACGGCCTCAAGGCCGCCGGCCTCGAGTTCAAGGAGGCCCGTGCCTTTGCGACGCCGCGCCGGCTAGCGCTGGTGGTCGATGGCCTGCCGGCCGCGCGCGCCGACGTCAGCGAGGAGCGGCGTGGGCCACGCGTGGGCGCGCCCGAGCAGGCCGTGCAGGGCTTCCTGAAGGCGACCGGCCTTGCGTCGCTCGACCAGGCCGAGAAGCGCGACACCGGCAAGGGCGAGTTCTGGTTCGCCGTCATCAGCAAGAAGGGCGGCCCGACCGCCGAGGCTCTGCCCGGCATCATCGATGCCGCCTTGAAGGCGCTGCCCTGGCCCAAGTCGATGAAGTGGGGCAGTGGCACCATGACCTGGGTGCGCCCGCTGCAGTCCATCGTGGCGTTGTTCGACGGCAAGGTGCTGGCGGGTGAGGTCGCGCCGGGTGGCCAGATGGCGCCGATCCGGTTTGGCG
The DNA here is from genome assembly GCA_019750135.1 of Reyranella sp. Lineage (GTDB taxonomy): Bacteria > Pseudomonadota > Alphaproteobacteria > Reyranellales > Reyranellaceae > Reyranella. The sequence goes on from JAIEOV010000112.1 coordinate 12,840, forward strand.
ACACCACGCGCGGCCATCGCTTCCTCAGCAAGGGCACGATCCAGGTCGCGGGCTTCACCGACTATGTCGCCAAGCTTCGGGCCGCGCACGTGGTGCTGGATCCGGCCGAGCGCAAGAAGATCGTGATGGACGGCGCGGAGAAGCTCTGCGCCGAGGCGCAGGTCGCGCTCAAGGCCGACGATGGCCTGCTCGAAGAGGTGGCGGGCCTGGTCGAATGGCCGGTGCCGATGCTGGGCACCATCGATTCGCAGTTCATGGATGTGCCGCCCGAGGTGCTGACTGTCTCGATGCGGACGCATCAGCGCTACTTCGTCACCAGCGACAGGAGCGGGGCACTCGCCAACCGCTTCGTCGTCGTCGGCAACAACGTGGCGCGCGATGGCGGCAAGACGATCGTTGACGGCAACGAGCGCGTGCTGCGCTCGCGGCTCGCCGACGCCAAGTTCTTCTGGGATCAGGATCGCAAGGTCCGGCTGGAGGAGCGGCTGCCGGCGCTGAAGGACATGGTCTTCCACGCCAAGCTCGGCACCCAGGCCGACCGCGTCGCGCGCATCGAGATCCTGGCCGACAAGCTCGCGTCCCACGTGACGGGCGCAACGTCTGCCCAGGCGATCCTGGCGGCGCACCTCTGCAAGGCCGACCTGCGCAGCGGCATGGTGGGCGAGTTCCCCGAGCTGCAGGGCGTCATGGGCCGCTACTACGCGCTGGAAGAAAAGCTTCCGGCCGCCATCGCCGACGCCATCGGCGATCACTATGCGCCGGCTGGTCCCAACGATCGTTGCCCGAGCGCGCCGGTCTCCATCGTGGTCGCGCTGGCCGACAAGCTCGATACGCTCACCAGCTTCTGGGCGATCGGCGAGAAGCCGACGGGCTCGCGCGATCCCTTCGCCCTGCGCCGCGCTGCGCTCGGCATCATCCGCATCGTCGTCGAGAACGGCCTTCGCCTGCCGCTGAAGAAGTTCTTCGCCGCAGACGACCTGATGGCCTTCTTCGCCGATCGCCTGAAGGTGCAGATGCGCGAGAAGGGCGTGCGCCACGACGTCGTCGACGCGGTGTTTGCGCTCGGCGGCGAGGACGATCTGGTGCGCCTGCTGGCGCGGGTCGAAGCGGTGCAGTCGTTCCTGGCCACGGAAGCGGGCAGGAATCTGCTGACGGCCTATGGCCGCGCCGCGAACATCGTTCGTGCCGAAGAGAAGAAGGACAAGACACTGGCTGCGAAAATCGCCGGTGCGCCCGACGCCGCGCTCATGGAACAAGCCGAAGAGAAAACCGTTGCTGCTGCCTTGGCCGACATCGAGCGTCTTGTGAAGCCCGCGTTGCAGCGCGAGGATTTCGCCGGCGCCATGGCGGCTTTCGCGGGTCTGCGTACGCCCATCGACGCTTTCTTCGAAAAGGTCACAGTCAATGTCGCTGAGAAGCCCGATTTACGGCTGAACAGGCTGAAATTGCTCAACCAGATACGCGCCACCATGGATTCGGTGGCGGATTTCTCCAGGATCGAGGGCTGAGAATGGCCAAGTGGGTCTACAGTTTCGGTGATGGCAAGGCCGAGGGCCGCGCCGACATGCGCAATCTCCTGGGCGGCAAGGGCGCCAACCTGGCGGAGATGTCGAGTTTGGGCCTGCCGGTGCCGCCGGGCTTCACCATCACCACCGAGGTGTGCACCTGGTACTACGCCAACGGCAACGCCTATCCCGGCGAGCTGAAGGACGAGGTCGAGAAGGCCCTGGCCCACGTCGAGTCGGTGGTCGGCACCAAGTTCGGCGATCCCAACAACCCGTTGCTGGTCTCGGTGCGCTCGGGCGCGCGCGCCTCGATGCCGGGCATGATGGACACCGTGCTCAATCTCGGCCTCAACGACCGCACCGTGCTCGGGCTCGGCAAGTCGTCGGGCGACGAGCGCTTCGCCTGGGACAGCTACCGCCGCTTCATCCAGATGTTCTCCAACGTCGTGCTCGATGTCGGGCATCACTATTTCGAGGAAGCGCTGGAGCTCAAGAAGGAGGATCTCGGCGTCCACATGGACACCGACCTCAAGGCCGACGACTGGCGCTCGGTCGTGACCGAGTACAAGAAGATCGTTGAGAAGCGTACCGGCAAGCCGTTCCCGCAGGAGCCGCGCGAGCAGCTGTGGGGTGCGATCGGCGCGGTGTTCGGCTCGTGGATGAACCAGCGCGCCATCACCTACCGCCGCCTGCACTCGATACCCGAAAGCTGGGGCACCGCGGTCAACGTGCAGGCCATGGTATTCGGCAACATGGGCGAGGATTGCGCCACCGGCGTCGCCTTCACGCGCGATCCCTCGACCGGCACCAATCTCTTCTATGGCGAGTACCTGGTGAACGCCCAGGGCGAGGACGTGGTGGCGGGCATCCGCACGCCGCAGCATCTCACCGTGCAGGGCAAGGAGGCGCAGAAGTCCGACGCGCCGGCCATGGAAGAGGTGATGCCCGAGGTCTTCAAGCAGCTCGACGCGGTGCGCCGCAAGCTCGAGACGCACTACTGCGACATGCAGGACATCGAGTTCACCGTGCAGCGCGGCAAGCTCTACATGCTGCAGACGCGAAACGGCAAGCGCACCGCCAAGGCCGCGCTCAAGATCGCCGTCGACATGGTGCGCGAAGGCCTGATCGACAAGAAAGAGGCGGTGGCGCGCATCGTGCCGTCCTCGCTCGACCAGCTGCTGCATCCGACGCTCGATCCCAAGGCCGAGCGCAAGGTGATCGCCAAGGGGCTGCCGGCGTCGCCGGGCGCCGCATCGGGCAAGGTCGTATTCACCGCCGACGACGCCGAGAAGCAGGCGCGTACCGGCGAGAAGGTGATCCTGGTGCGCCGCGAGACCAGCCCCGAGGACATCCACGGCATGCACGCCGCCGAAGGCATCCTGACCTCGACCGGCGGCATGACCAGCCACGCCGCCGTGGTGGCGCGCGGCATGGGCAAGCCCTGCGTCGCGGGCGCCGGCGACGTGCGCATCGACGGCCGCGCCGGCACGCTCTCGGTGCGCGGCACGACCGTGAAGGCGGGCGAGTTCATCACCCTCGACGGCAGCACCGGCGAGCTCATGCTGGGCGTCGTGCCCACCGTGCAGCCCGAGCTGTCGGGCGATTTCGCCGAGCTGATGGTGTGGGCCGACGAGGTCCGCAAGCTCGGCGTGCGCGCCAATGCCGAGACGCCGACCGACGCTGCTGCGGCCCGCAAGTTCGGCGCCGAGGGCATCGGGCTCTGCCGCACCGAGCACATGTTCTTCGAGGGCGACCGTATCGTCGCCGTGCGCCAGATGATCCTGGCCGACGACGAGAAGACCCGGCGCGCCGCGCTGGCCAAGATCCAGCCCATGCAGCGCGAGGACTTCGTCGAGCTGTTCGAGATCATGGCCGGGCTGCCGGTCACCATCCGGCTGCTCGATCCGCCATTGCACGAGTTCCTGCCCAAGACCCATGCCGACATGGAGGTCGTGGCCAAGGATCTCGGCGTCGACGTCGCCGAGATCGAAGCGCGGGCCAACAAGCTGCACGAGTTCAACCCCATGCTCGGCCATCGCGGCGTGCGGCTCGGCATCTCCTATCCGGAGATCTACGAGATGCAGGCCCGCGCCATCTTCGAGGCCGTCGCCGACGTCCAGAAGAAGAACGGCAAGTCCGTGATCCCGGAGATCATGATCCCGCTGGTCGCCACCCGTAAGGAGCTCGACCTCATGAAGGTCGTGGTCGATCAGGTCGCGGCCGAGGTGAGCCAGCTCTCGGGCGAGAAGCTCGATTACCTGGTCGGCACCATGATCGAGCTGCCGCGCGCCGCCCTGCGCGCCGGCGAGATCGCCGAATCGGCCGACTTCTTCAGCTTCGGCACCAACGACCTGACGCAGACCACGTTCGGCCTCAGCCGCGACGATTCGGCCTCGTTCCTCGAGAAGTACCAGCAGCGCGGCATCCTCGAGCACGATCCCTTCGCCTCGCTCGACGTCGAGGGCGTGGGCGAGCTGATCGAGATCGCCCGCGAGCGCGGTCGCAAGGTGCGCAACAGCCTGAAGCTCGGCATCTGCGGCGAGCATGGCGGCGATCCGGCCTCGGTGTTCTTTTGCCACAAGGCCGGGCTCGACTACGTCTCGTGCTCGCCCTTCCGTGTGCCGATCGCCCGGTTGGCGGCCGCCCAGGCGGCCCTGGGCGGCCCGCTCAAGACGGAATGACGCTTCTGGCGCTTCGTGACGGCGGCAAGCGGGCCCTGGCGGCCGCGCTTGCCGGCCTGGAGCGCAATCCCGAAGGCGAGAAGGCGCAGGCGCTGCTCGATGCCGCCTGGCGCGAGCCAAAGGCGCATGTCGTCGGCGTCACCGGCCCGCCGGGTGTCGGCAAGTCTTCGCTGTGCGCAGCGTTGGTCGCCGCCTGGCGCAAGGCCGGCAGGACCGTGGGCGTGATCGCGGTCGATCCTTCCTCGAAGTCGAGCGGCGGCGCCTTGCTGGGCGATCGCGTGCGCATCGTCCATGACAGCGCCGACGAGGGCAGCTTCGTGCGCTCCATGGCGGCGCGCGACCGGCTGGGCGGGCTCGCCGACCAGACCCTGGCCGCCATGGTGCTGATGCGCGCCCTGTTCGATTGCGTGCTGATCGAGACCGTGGGCGTCGGCCAGTCGGAGACCGACGTCGCGGGCGTCGCCGACACCGTGGTGTTCTGCGTCCAGCCGGGCTCGGGCGATTCCCTGCAGTTCATGAAGGCGGGCATCGTCGAAATCCCGCACCTGATCGTCGTCACCAAGGCCGACCTCGGTGGCGCTGCCGAGCGGGCGCGCGCCGATGTGGCAGGAGCCCTGTCACTGGCCACCGCGGGCGACGAATGGCTGGTCCGGACGCTTGCGGTCTCTTCACGCAACGGCGAAGGCATCGACAAACTCGTCGCTGCCCTCGAGGAGCATCGCGCGCATCTGTCGGCCGAAAATCGGCTGCTCGTGGCGCGCCATCGCCAGAGCGAGGGCTGGATCGCCGAGTCGCTGCGCGACCGTTTCGGCCGCGAGGGCATTGCCAGGCTCGGCCGTCTCGGGTTCGATCTCAGCCTGCCGGCCGGCGCTCAGCCTTTCCTGCGACTGCGCGAGCTCGGTGCGATTCTTGCGAAGGAATGAGGGGGAGAAACGATGGGCCATCCCACCGACGCCAACTGCATCTTCTGCAAGATCGTTGCGGGGCAGATCCCGAGCTACAAGCTCGTGGAGGACGACAAGACCATCGCCTTCATGGACATCAACCCGGTGAACCCCGGCCATTCGCTGTCCGTCGCCAAGGGCCATTGGCCGACCGTCGACGTGATCCCGACCGATGTGCTGGCCGCCGTCGCCGCGACCGCGCAGAAGGTCGCGAAGGCGGTGATCAGCGAGCTCAAGCCCGACGGCGTGAACCTGCTGCAGGCCAACGGTCCCGGCGCCGGCCAGAGCGTGCCGCACCTCCACATCCACATCATGCCGCGCCGTCCCAACGACGGCGTCGCGCTCAACTGGGAATACAAGCCCGGCGACAAGGCCGAGATCGAGGCGATCTACAAGCGGCTGAAGGCTGTTCTGTAGCTGGGGGCGTGCCACTCCAGTGGCGCGTCATGAGAGCCTATCAACCTGCTTCACCTCACCCTGAGGTGCGCGTGTAGGGCGCGTCTCGAAGGGTGGGCAACATCAAGACTTCGGCCCACCCTTCGAGACGCCGCGCTCTGCGCGGCTCCTCAGGGTGAGGTGGTGTTGGGTCTTCGGATGAAGAAGACGCGCCACTGAGTGGCGCGCCCGCAGCAATCAGGCCGCCGCCATCGGTGAACGGATCGTGGTCGAGAACCACTCGCGCTCGTCCTGGCGGAACTGCTCGCGCACGTAGTCGATGACCGTGCGGATGCGGGCGCCCTTGTTGGTCTCCTCGTGGCTCACCAGCCAGATGTCGCGCACGATCTTGAGGTCGATCGGCGCCGGCACCAGGTTGGACGACTTGGTGACGTAATCCGGGAACACCGAGATGCCGTAGCCGACCTGCACTGCCTCGACCGCGGCGTAGGACGAGTTGGTGCGCAGCACGACCGACGGGCTGCGCTCGACCACCTCGCTCCACGGCTTCATGGCGGCGAGGCTGTGCAGCGTCGTGTGATCGACGATGTGGTGCTCGCGTAGGTCGTCGAGCTTCTGCGGCATGCCGTAGCGCTCGATGTAGGAGGGCGCAGCGAAAATCGAGAAATTCACCTGGCCGACGCGCGCCGCGACCAGTTGGTTCGATGTCGGACGGAAGAAGCGGATGGCGAGGTCGGCCTGTCGGGTCGCAAGGTCGAGAACCTGGTCGGACGCGATCACCTGGACGATGATGTCGGGGTGGGTCGTCCTGAGCTGCCCCAGGCGCGGCACCAGCCAGTGGGCGGCGATGCCCTCGGTGGCGGCGATGCGCACGATGCCCGCCATCTCGCGGTCGAGGCCGGCCAGGTGCCGCTCGATCGAGGTGGCGTTGGACATCATCGATTCTGCCTGGACCAGCACGCCGCGCGCGGCCGGCGTCACTTCCATGCCGTGGCGATGGCG
>JAIEOV010000053.1 GCA_019750135.1 Reyranella sp.
TGCTCGATGGTGAGGTAGGAGATGCAGCGCCGCGCCTCGAGGCGATAGGGCGCGGGAAAGGCCTTGGTCGGGCAGATGTCGAGGCAGGCACGGCACTGGCCGCAATGGTCGCTCTCGGGCTGGTCGGCCGGCAATTCGACCGACAGCAGGATCTCGCCCAGGAACAGCCACGAGCCGAACCTGCGCGACACCAGGTTGGTGTGCTTGCCCTGCCAGCCATGGCCCGCCATCTGCGCCATCGGCTTTTCCATCAGCGGCGCGGTGTCGACGAAGACTTTCAGGTCGCGTTGGTAGGTGTCCCAGATGAAGCGGCCCAGCGCCTTCAGCTTGCTCTTCATCACCTCATGATAGTCGCGGCCCTGGGCGTAGACCGAGATCGCCGCGCGTTCGTCGACGCGCAGGATCTCCAGCGGATCGGTCGGCGGCGCGTAGTTGATGGCCAGCGACACGATCGTCCTGGCCTCCTGCCACAAGGTCTGCGGATCGGCCCGCTGCTCGGTGCGCTCGCCGAGCCAGCCCATGTCGCCCTGCCAGCCGGCGTCGAGAAATTCCCCCAGCCGCTGCAGTCGCTGGTCGCGTGCCTCGGGCGCGAGGTTGGCCGGCGCGAAGCCCACGGCGTCGAAGCCCAGCCTCAGCGCCTCGTCGCGAATTGCGTCACGCAGCTCGGCCGGAGTCGCAAACTGCGGCTTGCGTTTGGGGACAGGTGGCCGCCGGCTCATCGCCCTCCGCTATCCTCGGCCGCGATAGGGCTGCACGCCCGGGTCGGGCAGCCACAGGCCCTTGGGTGGCTGGCCGGTCTGCCAGAACACGTCGATCGGCATGCCGCCGCGCGGATACCAATAGCCGCCGATGCGGAGCCAGCGCGGCGCCAGTATCTTTGCCAGGCGCATGCCGATGGCAAGCGTGCAGGCTTCGTGAAAGTCGGGATGGTTGCGGAAGCTGCCGAGATAAAGCTTCAGCGACTTGCTCTCGACCAGCCTGGCGCGCGGGACGTAGTCGATCACCAGATGGGCGAAGTCGGGCTGGCCGGTGACGGGACAGAGCGTGGTGAATTCGGGGGCCGTGAAGCGCACCAGGTACAATGCCCTGGGCTGCGGATTGGGCACCGTCTCGAGCACGGCCTTGTCCGGCGATTCGGGAAGGACGGCGGGCCGGCCGAGCTGGCTGAGCTTTGGGTATTTAGTCATGTAACCATCATATGCTAAGCGGGCGTCCATGACTCACCGCGTTGCCATCGTGGGCGCGGGCCCGTCGGGTTTCTACGCCGCCGACGGGTTGCTGCGCGCCCGGCCTGACCTGCATATCGACATCATCGACCGCCTGCCCACGCCGTACGGGCTGGTGCGCGCGGGTGTCGCGCCCGATCACCAGGGCACCAAGGCGATCGTCCGCCAGTTCGAGAAGCTTCTGGGGCAGCCTGACGTCCGCTTCGCCGGCAACATCGATGTCGGTCGCGATATTTCCTGGGACGAATTCGACGCGGCCTACGACGCGGTGATCGTCGCCACCGGCATGGTGATCGACAGGAAGCTCGGCATAGCGGGCGAGGACCTGGCCCATGTCTGGGGCTCGTGGCGCTTCGTCGGCTGGCTGAATGGCCATCCCGATTTCCGCGACGGCCCCGATCTTTCGGAGGTCAGGAATGTGGCGGTGATCGGCAACGGCAACGTGGCGCTGGACGTGGCGCGGGTGCTGGCCAAGAGCACCGACGAAATGGCGAAAAGCGACATCGTGCCGGAGGCGGGGGCGGCGATCGCCGCGGCGCCGCTCACGGACATCTACGTGATCGGCCGGCGCGGACCCGAGCATGCCTCGTTCACCAACAACGAGCTGGCCGAGATGGGAAGGCTGGCGCGCGCCGTGTCGGTCACCGACGCCAAGGCGCTGGAGGTGACCGCGCCCGCGACCGATCCGACGCCCGAGCGGCTGCGCAAGACCAAGAACCTGGAAATCCTGAAGGGCTTTGCCGGCCATGAGGCGGGCGAAAAGCCCGTGACCGTGCATTTTCTGTTCGGTGCCGTGCCCCGGGCCATACGGCCGGGCGAGATCGAGTTGAGCACCGGAACGCTCAAGGCCGATTTGATCGTGACCTGCATCGGCTATGGCGGCGAGGAATTCCCCAAGCGCGACGATGTCTTTCCCGTCGGCTGGGCCAGGCGCGGGCCCACGGGCACCATTCCCACCAACCGCGCGGAAAGCCATGCCGTGGCCCAGCAGGTGCTGGCTTTCCTGAAGGATCGCGACCCCAAGAGCGGGCCCGACGTCCTGCCGATCGCGGTCGACGCTGCGGGTTGGCATCGCATCGACAAGCATGAGATAGCCGCTGGCGCTGCGCTGGGCCGTCCTCGCGTGAAATTGACGGATTGGCAGACGTTATTGGACGTCGCGCAGGACCGCTGACGGCACTATTGTGCCGCGCAGGACCGGGGGGTTCATTCAGGGAGTTCTCATGTTGAAGTTAGGTCGTCGTCTAGCCGGCGCGCTGGTCGCCGCGGCTGCCTTTGCGGCACCCGTTGCCTGCGCCTACGCGCAAACCACGCTCAAGGTCGCGCTGCATTCGGATCTCAAGATCATCGATCCGATCTGGACCACGGCGCTGATCTCCACCCACCACGGCAACATGGTCTACGACACGCTGTTCGCCATGGACGACAAGCTGCAGGTCAAGCCGCAGATGGTCGACAAGTGGACGGTCTCGGACGACAAGCTCACCTGGACCTTCACCCTGCGCGACGGCCTGGAATGGCACAACGGCAAGCCGGTGACGGCCGAGGACTGCGTCGCCTCGATCAAGCGCTGGGCCGCCCGCGATTCGATGGGCCAGAAGCTGATGGGCGTCACGGCCGATCTCAGCGCGCCCGACGCCAAGACGATCAAGATGGTGCTGAAGCAGCCCTACGGGCTGGTGCTGGAATCGCTCGGCAAGACGAGCTCCAACGTGCCGTTCATGATGCCCAAGGAGCAGGCGAGCGTCGATCCCAACACCCAGCTCACCGAGTCCATCGGCTCGGGCCCGTTCATGCTCAAGAAGGACGAGTCGAAGCCCGGCGAGAAGACGGTCTACCTCAAGAACCCGAAGTACAAGCCGCGCGCGGAGCCCGCGTCGGCGATGGCCGGCGGCAAGGTCGCGAAGGTCGACCGTGTCGAATGGATCTGGATTCCCGACACCCAGACGCAGATCAACGCCCTGCTGAACGGAGAGGTCGACCTGGTCGAGATCGTGCCGCCCGACCTGCTGCCGCTGCTCGCGAAGGACAAGAACATCAAGGTGCTGGCGACCAACACCTGGGGCCGTCAGTACTCGATGCGCTTCAACGTGACCACCAAGCCGTTCGACAACGCCAAGGTGCGCCAGGCCGTGCTCGTCGCGCTGTCGCAGAAGGAGTTCCTCGACGCCAACTCGGGCAACCCCGACTACTACAAGGAATGCAAGTCGGTGTTCCCCTGTGGCTCGCCCTTGGAATCGACCAAGGGCTGGGAAGACAAGCTCTCGGGCAACATCGCCAAGGCCAAGGAGATCCTGGCGTCGTCGGGCTATGACGGGACGCCGGCGGTGCTGCTGCACCAGACCGACACGGCGGGCCACAACAACCTCGCCACGGTGGCCAAGGCCCAGCTCGAGAAGATCGGGCTGAAGGTCGACCTGCAGCCGATGGACTGGCAGACCCTGGTGAGCCGGCGCGCCAAGAAGGATCCGCTCGATAAGGGCGGCTGGAGCGCCTACTTCACCTCGTGGGGCTCGCCCGACGTGCTGAACCCGGTGTCGGCCGCCTTCGTCAACGCCGCGTGCGACAAGGCGACGTTCGGCTGGAGCTGCGACGAGACCATCGAGAAGCTGCGCGACGCCTACGCCGCGGAGACCGATCCGGCCAAGCAGAAGGCGATCGCCGAGCAGGTGCAGCTGCGCCTGCTGGAGTATCCGACGTTCGTGCCGCTCGGCCAGTTCACGACGCCGACGGCGATCCGCACCAACCTCAGCGGCCTGATCACGCCCACGCCGGCCCTGGCGCTGTGGAACGTGGAGAAGAAGTGACCGCGAAGCGGTCACCCTGAGCGGAGCGCGAAGCGCGTAGTCGAAGGGTCTCGTCTGACGAAGACGAGATCCCTCCGCTACGCCGCGCTTCGCGCGGCTCCGGTCGGGATGACGGTTAGTCCAGCCTGACCGCAATCCCCTTCATGTCGTCGCGCGACGCCGGGTACTTGGTCATCACCTCGGCGTCGTGGCCGGGCACGACCATGTCGACATGGCCGTCGGCGAGCTTGGTGAGCTTGTCGTAACCCGCCAGCATGTCGGCCACCGAATAGACGATCGAGAACAGCTTCTTGTCGCGGATGCCCCAGTAGTAATGGCTGGCGTCCGACGCCAGGACCAGCCAGCCATTGCGCGTCATCACCCGTACCGACTGGATGCCCATGGTGTGGCCGCCGATCAGGTGCACGGAGATGCCGGGCTGGATCTCCTCGTCGCCGTCGTGGAACACAACGCGCTTGCCGTAGACCGCGCGCACCATGCCGACGACGTCCTCGACCTCGAAGGCGTGTCGGAACGGGTCCTGGCACATGTGCCGCCCGGTAGCGAACTGCATCTCCTTGTCCTGCAGGTGGAAGCGCGCCTTGGGGAACTTGTCCCAGTTGCCGGCATGGTCGTAGTGCAGGTGGGTGATGATGACGTCCTCGACCGTCTTGGCGTCGACGCCGAGATCGCCCAGCAGGTCGGCGGGGTTGCGCTTGACCTCGCGGCCACGCTGCTTGCCGATCTGGGCGTTGAAGCCGGTGTCGATCACGACCGGCTTGCCGCCGATCGCCCGCTTGCCGCTCTCGTCGAGCGGGATCGCCACCCAGACGAAATAGTCCATGGGGAAGTCGGCATCGTGCGGATCGGGCGTGATCTGGACTTCCCAAGCCTTGCGCGGCAGGTGGGCATATTTGACCGCATGGACCTCGTAAATGGGCGTCGAACGCATCTTTATTTCCATCCCTTTCCTCGATTGAAGAAAGCGTAGCCTGCCGGCCGGGCGCGACGCTATAGTTACCTCATGGCCCGCATGGACCTCCTCGGTCGGCGAATTAGCACCCCGGTTTGCACTGCAAACCGGAAGGTCGCTGTTCGTCCGTCTTACCGGGAGTCCGTCCATGTCGTCCGTGCCCTCCGCCGTCCTCGCGCTTAAGCGCAACTCGTCCACCGTCCGATATTGTTTCGAAGCCGACGCCGAGCCCGGCGTGCTGCCGCGCGCGCTCGAGCTTCTGGCCAAGCGCGGCCTGGTGCCGGCGCGCGTCTTCGCCCAGGCCGATGCCGACCTGCTGTCGGTCGAGATCGAGGTCGAAGGCCTCGAGCCCGACACCGCCGATCATGTCGGCCGCTGTCTCTCCGAGATCGTAGGCGTCCGGCAGACCTTTTGAGGCCGCCGTCATGGCTGCCTTCACGATCCGGCCGGCGACGCTCGCCGATGCCGAAGCGCTGTGCGCCTTGCACAAGGACGCGGTGAGGCGCCTCTGCCTCGGCGCCTACACGGCGGCGGAGATCGAGGCGTGGCTGCGCGAGCGCGAGCCTGCGGGCTATCGCCACGCCATGACGAAGGGCGGCGAGACCATGCTGGTCGCCGAGCGCGACGGCGCGGTCGCGGGCTTTGCGTCGATCAAGGGGACGGTGCTGTTCGGTCTCTACGTCGATCCTGCGAGGGGACGCGGCGCCGGAGGGACATTGCTACAGGCAGCGGAAGACGCGGTCCGACGGAGCGGCGCTGTTGCCCTGTCCCTGCAATCGACGCTGAACGCCGTCCCGTTCTACCGCAAGCACGGCTACATGCGCGAGGCGCGCTCCACCGCGCGCCGCGGCGGCCGCGATTTGGCGGTGCTGGATATGATCAAGGCTCTTTGATCTTGCCGGACCGCGGGCCTCCAGGCCCGCCTCATGCTCATACTCATGCTCTTCTGGACCGCGCGCGTCCTCGCGCGCTCATGATCATGATGCGCGCGAGACGCGCGCGGTCCGGAAGAGCATGAGCGGGCCTGGAGGCCCGCGGTCCGGCAAGACGCTAGGCGCAGAGCCGTTCGACGATGGCGTCGATGTGCACGCGCGCGCAGTCGACGCTCGGAAACCCCGCCGTCTCCTCGTCGAAGATCACCGCGAGGTCGGTGCCGGCGAGCAGGATGGCCTCGACGCCGTCACGCCGCTGCAGGTCGGCGGCGATGCGGCGCAGGCCCGCCGTGTCGTCGTCATGGCCGCGCTGGGTATCGAGCAGGCGCTGGTACGCCTGGCCGACGAAAGCGATCTCGTCGGGCTGCGGCTTCACGATGTCGACGCCCGCGAGCTGGCCCCACAGGCTGCCCTGCATGGTGAAGGTCGTGCCGAACAGCGCCACGCGCCTGAGCTGCCGCTTGCGCAACTCGGCGGCAATGGCATCGACGATGTTGATCAGCGGCAGTTTTATACGCGGCGTCAGCTCGTTGACGCAGATGTGCGGTGTCACCGCCGGCAGCACCGCCGCCTCGGCGCCGGCGCGGCCCAGCCGCTCGATGAAGCCTGCGAGATAGTCGGCCAGCGCATCGAGCTTGCCGTCGCGCACGTAACCCTGGCCACGATCGACATCGGCATGGACGAACACTAGGTCGGGCACGACGCCGCGCGCCTTGCAGGCCGCGGTGATGCGTTTGTAGTAGTCGACCGTGGCGCCGACGCCCAGGCCGCCCACGATCCCGACGCAGCTCATATCGATCCGCCTCAGTCCATCGTGATGTTGTTGTCGCGGATCACCTTGCCCCACTCGGCAACCTCGCTTTTCGCGAACCTGTCCATCTCGGCCGGCGTCCAGTCCTTCAGCACGGTGCCGAGCTGGTTGGCGCGTTCCTTGACGGTCTCCATCTTCGCGATCTTGCGCATGGCGGCGTTCAGCTTGTCGATGATGGGCTGCGGCGTGCCGGCCGGCGCGAACAGGGCGAACCAGCCGTCGAGCCTGAAGCCCGGCAGGCCTGCCTCCGCCGTGGTCGGGATCTCGGCAAAGGCCGGATGCCGCTGGTCGCTGGCCAGCGCCAGCGCCTTCACCGTGCCGCTGCGGATGTGGCCCGACACCGAGGGCGGCGTCACCACCATCAGCTCGACCTGGCCCGCCACGAGATCGGCGGTGGCGGGGCCGGCGCCCTTGTAGGGCACGTGGGTGAGGTCGATGCCCGCCGCCTTGTTCAGCAGCACGCCGCCGAGATGCGGCACCGAGCCCTGGCCCACCGAGGCGTAGTTGAGCTTGCCCGGGTTGGCCTTGGCGTAGGCGATGAAGCTCTTGAGGTCGTCGGCCGGGACTTTTTTGGCGATGACGATGACATGCGGCGCGACCGCGCCCATGGCGACGCCCGCGAAGTCGTCGGGCTTCCAGTTCAGCTCCTTGATCAGCGCCGGATTGGCCGAATGGTAGGCCGAGTACTGCATCAGCAGCGTGTAGCCGTCGGGCTTGGCGCGGGCGACGATGGCGGTGCCGACATTGCCGTTGCCGCCGCCCTTGTTGTCGACGATCACCTGCTGGCCGAGTTCCTGCGACAGGAGATCGGAGTAGAGCCGGGCGACGAGGTCGGTGCCGCCGCCCGGCGGCGCCGGCACGACCATGGTGATGGGCTTGTCGGGATAGCTGGCCTGTGCCCATCCAAGAGAAACAAGCGTCGGCACGGCGAGCGCGCTCAGCGCGAGGGCCGTGAAGCTGCGGCGTTGCATGGTGATCCTCAACCGGTCGGGAAGTTGCGCTTCCACACCTCGGCCAGCTCGGGCACGTGATCGGCGCGCCGCGCGATGGCGAAGAGACGTGGCGTCTCGGTCTCGAACCAGCCGCGCTTGGGCCGCCAGCGCGTCATGATGTCGATGTAGATGTCCAAGGCCGAGAACCGCTCGCCCAAAAACCACGGGCTGCCGGCCTCATTCTCGATCTGGCGCCATAGCCGCTGGGCATAGGCGTCGGTGGCGGCGCGGAAGGGATCGCGCGCGGCGTTGACCGACACGAAGCGCGACGGATCGTCGGCGTAGGTGAAGGTCGGATAGATGTTGGCGACGATGAACACCAGCCAGCGCAGGAATTTTCCGCGTTCCCTGGCAGTGGCCGGCGGCACCAGCGAGTCCTTGCCCGTGATGTCGGCGAGCAGCAGCGTGATCGCCGCGCTCTCGCTCATGACGCTGCCGTCGGGCATTTCGAGCGTCGGCACCTGGGCCAGCGGATTGACCTTCTTCAGCTTGGCGTCGGCGTCGGGCGTGCGGAACAAATCCTCGACCGGCTCGAAGGTATAGGGCAGCCCGTACCAGACGAGCTGCGCCTCCACGATGGTCGAGCCCCAGCCGGCGCGACCCCAGAGCTTGTAGCCTGCCATCGCTGCTCCTTACGGCTTCTGCAGGGGCTGGATCAGGCTGCAGGTATCCCAGCGTCCGCCGCCGCGCTGCTGCACGCGGTCGTAGAACTGGTCGACCAGGGCGACCAGCGGCATCGCCGCCTTGGCGCGCTTGCCCTCGGCCATGGCGATGCCGAGGTCCTTACGCATCCAGTCCACCGCGAAGCCGAACTCGAACTTGCCGTCGACCATCGCCTTCCAGCGGTTGTCCATCTGCCAGCTCTGCGCCGCGCCCTTGGAGATGGCGCTGATCACCTTCTCCATGTCGAGGCCCGAGCGCTGCCCCAGGTTCAGCGCCTCGGCGAGGCCCTGGACGATGCCGGCGATGCACATCTGGTTCATCATCTTGGTGATCTGGCCCGAGCCCGGCGGGCCGATCAGGGTGATCGCCTTGGAATAGGCGTCGGCCACCGGCTTCATCCTGTCGAACGGGGACTGTTCCCCGCCGCACATCACGGTGAGCTGGCCGTTCTCCGCGCCTGCCTGGCCGCCCGACACCGGCGCATCGATGAAGTCGATGCCCTTCTTCTTGCCCTCGGCATGGAGCTCGCGGGCGATGTCGGCCGACGCCGTGGTGTTGTCGACGAAGATCGTGCCGCCGGCCATGCCGGCGAAGGCGCCGTTGTCGCCCAGCACGACCGCGCGCAGATGCTCGTCGTTCCCCACGCAGGAGAACACGATCTCCTGGCCGGCCGCCGCCTCCTTGGGCGTCTTGGCCGCCTTGCCCTTGTGCTTCCTGGTCCACTCTTCGGCCTTGGCGGAGGTCCTGTTGTAGACCGTCACGTCATGGCCCTTGGCGGCGAGATGGCCCGCCATCGGGAAGCCCATCACGCCCAGACCGAGAAATGCCACCTTGGCCATCATCCACTCCCGCGAGATTTCGTTGAGGGCGGGATCATAGTGGCAAATCGCGCCGATGCCAGTGCCGCCCCTCAGGCGACGAATCGGAGCCCGGGAACCGTCGCCGAGAGCCAGTCGCGCACGCCCGAGACGCGGGCGAACCAGGATTGCGAGCCGTAGGTGTCGCCGTTGCCGTTGGCATTGACGCCGCAGATCGTCCAGCCGCCGTCGTCGGTCCTGAGCCAGGCCGAGCCGCCGCTGTCGCCCGAGCCTAAAATGCCGTCGAGGCGCTCGGCGCCCTCGCTCTCGCGGCGCAAGGTGACGCCCAGCCAGTTGCCGGCATCGCCGCTCTTGGGCACCGGGTGCACGGCGTCCATGACGTCGTCGATCCTGTTGGTCGCCGCGGCCTTGTCGACCTCGATATAGTACTTCGGCTTCTGGCCGACCGAGCCGATGCCGCGGCTGCCCCAGCCGACCATGACGATGCGCTGGCCTTTCTCGCGACTGCCGCCATAGAGCGCGGGGCGCGGGCCGGCATCGTCGATCGGTCCGTCGAGCTGCACGATGGCGAAGTCGTAGCCGGTGCGCTCGGCGTTGTTCCAGTTGTAGAGCGGATGGAAGACGAGGTCGGTGCCCTGCATCACCGTGCCGTCGGGCGCGCGATAGACGTAGTCGTCGGCGGCACCACCGCGATTGAAGACGTGGGCGGCGGTGAGGATGCGGGCATGGCCGCGCACATTGCCGATCCAGGTGCCCGAGCCCGAGCCCCAGACCTGGCCGTCGTCGCTCGACAGCGCGATCACCGGGGCGAATTGCGGCTGGTCGGCCAGCGCGAGATGGGCGCGAAAGCCGCCCTCGGCGCGCCACGTGCTGTCGAGCACGATGACGGCGCCGGCGGGACGGGGCGCTGCGGCCAGCGCGAGGGCCGCGGCAGCGAAGCGGCGTCGGGTCACGGTCATGAGCGCATCAGCAGGATCACGATGGCGGCGAAACCGGTGAGCAGCGGCGGCAGCGCGAGCGGCCAGGCGCGACGATAGAGCACCGAATCCGGAGTCGCGAGCGCCAGTATTGCCGCTCCCATCGAGACTCGGATCGGCGACAGCATGGTGAGGTTGGTGCAGACGCTGTTCTGCACGGCGGCGATCCAGGCCGGGTCGATCTCGATGGCGCGCGCGAGGGCGGTCACCATGGGCATCAGCATGGCGTTGGCGGCCGCGCCACCGCCGGTGAGGAAGCCGCCGACCGCCGCGAACACCGGCACGCTGAGCGCGGCGCTGCGGCCGGCGGCGCCGCGCAAGGCCTCGGCGATCGAGTTGGCCATGCCTGAGCCGACATAGAACTCGGCCATCACGACGAACAGCAGCGTGACGAGGCAGGCGCGCCACGCGCCGCGGCCGGCTTCGGCCAGCACGCGGGAAAGCGATGCGCGGGCCTGCCACACGACCACCAGGCCGATGGCGACCAGCCAGAAGCCCGGTGCGTAGAACGGCGCGAAGGCCGGCTGGTTGTCGAACGGCTTCATCGCCCACAACGGCCTCAGCAGATCGCGCAGCGGCGGCACCAGGCGCGTGGCGCAGAGCGCGATCGTGAGGGCGACGTAGGGCGCGTTGGCCTTGAGCGCCGCGACCAGCCGCGCGTGGTCGGGCCGCTCGTCGCGCCAGAAGCGGATGGCGAGCAGCAGCGCGGTGGCCGCGGCCCCGGCGATCTCGACGTCGCTGTAGAAGTTCAGCAGCAGGATCAGGCCGAGCAGCAAGATGGTCCACGCTGCGTCGTCGACCTTCTGCGCCAACGACACGGTCACACCGGCGTCGCGCGCGAAGCGCCAGTAGAGCACCAGGTAGAAGGCATGGATCGGCACCTGCAGGATCGCCGATCCCAGGCCGAGCTGGTTGGGCGTCTCGCCGGCGAGCGTGGCGCCCACGGTCGTGCCGATGGCGAGGGCACCCCACGGCACAAGTGATTGGCTGTAGAGGCCGAGCACCAGGGCCGGCAGGCCGCCGATGCCGATGCGGCGCAGGCCGGTCAGCGCGATTATGTAGCCGATGCCGAAGCCCGTCACGGCTTCGCCGAACGGCGCCAGGAGGAAGCACACCGACCACAGACGCCGAGGATTCGCTTCCAGCACGCCGTTCGTGCCGGCAGCGCCGTCGCGTGCCTGCAGGCAGCGATGGAAGAACATGCCGGCGGCGATGATCGCGATGACATGCCAGGAGAGCCACGCGCCGGCCGCCGTCTCGCGCAGGAAGAGCGGACCGAGGAGGGCGCTGCCGCGGCTTTGCAGGACGATGATGAAGGAAGCAGCCAGGGTCGCCGACAGGCCGGCGAGGCCGGCGACCAGGGCGCTGACGCGGCCCGAGGCGAGGAGGCCGAGCACGAGCAGCAGCGGCGCGAGGGCGAGCAGGGTCGTCATGGAACGCGATGGACGCTGTTCGTGCGGCGGCTAGAGCGCGGTGCGCCAGTCGGCGGGCAGGCCGAGCCAGGTGCAGCGGCCGTTGTTCGACACCGTGGCCATGGGTTCGGGCAGGGCTATTTCGGTGAAGCAGCCGCCGGCCACGCCTGTTCGCGCGGGCCATGCAGCCGCCTTCCACAGCAGGGTGGTGCCGCAGCTGGCGCAGAACCAGCGCTGCTGCGGCTTGGCACCGGTGATCTCGTAGAGGGCGAAATCGCCGACCCGGGCCGTCACGGCCTCGTCGGCGAAATAGGCCGACCAGCCGAAGGCGCTGCCGGTCCGCCGTTTGCAGTTGCCGCAATGGCAGATGGCGTTGAGGAGGGGTTCGCCCTCCACCTCGATGCTGCAGGTACCGCAGCAACAATGGGCCTTGCGGGTCATGGTCCAGCTCCCCAAAACGCGGCCGGATGGCCGCTTGCGCGCCGCGGCCGGTTGGCCGCTTGCGCGGCTGGGGCCTTTCGCCTAGAACCCGCGCCGTGCCCCGATAGCTCAGCTGGTAGAGCACGTCATTCGTAATGATGGGGTCGGCGGTTCGATTCCGTCTCGGGGCACCATTTTTTCATTCAGCTCTGTTCTTTGTCGTCCGCGCGCGTTCGCCGATTGCTCAGAACCCTCGTAAAATCAGGTATTTCAGTATATATTGATGCTCGGTACGGTTCGCGGCCGTCCGGGCGCATCCGGCATTTCCGGGTACACTGGGGGTACACTCGGGGGGCCGGGTACACTGACGGTCCGCTAGCGAGGGACTATTCCCATGGATGAACTGAGCGACACGAAGATTCGCAATGCCAGGCCGGCGCCCAAGGAATACACGATTGCTGACGGCCAGGGCCTTAGCGTCGTGGTGCGGCCCAGCGGGACCAAGCTGTGGCTGTACCGTTTCCGGTTCGGCGGCAAGCGCAAGAACATGTCCTTCGGCACCTTCCCGGGCGTTGGACTGAAAGCCGCGCGCGACAAGCGCCACGACGCCGAAAAGGTGCTCGATCGGGGGCAGGACCCGGCCGCCGTGCGTGAGGCGCAGCGAAAGGACGACGAGAAGCACAAGCACACCTTTCACGCGGTCGGGGAAGAATGGGTGACCAAGAAGCTCGAAAAGGAAAATAAGGCCAAAGCGACGATCAAGCGGGAACGCTGGAATCTCGGTCAGCTCAATCGCGAAGTCGGCGATCTAGTGTTGTGCGAGATCGAGCCGCCCGATTTGCTGACGGCAATGCGACGCGTCGAAGCTCGCGGCCGCTACTATACGGTCGGTCGGCTGCGCTCGACGGCCTCGCGGGTCTTCCAATTTGGTATTGGCGCGTCGTATTGCAGCAGCGATCCCACCCGCGATTTGAAGCACGCGCTTACCAAGGCCCCCAAGGCGAACCCTCGCCCGGCTCTGACCGACCCAGACGACGTCGGTGACCTGATGCGCCGCATTGAAGTTTACGATGCGAGAAACGGCGGATTAGTCCGCCATGCGCTCAAGCTGATTGCCTTGACCATGGTGCGGCCCGGCGAGCTGCGGCTCGCCGAGTGGACCGAATTCGATGAGGCGAACCGGGTATGGTTGATCCCCGCCGAGAAGATGAAGATGCGTGATGATCACGAAGTGCCTCTTTCCCGCCAGGCGCTCGCTATCCTTTCGAAGCTGCGGCCGCTGAGCGGCCAATGCCGCTACTTGTTCTCATACGATGATGAAGTGCCTATGTCCGACAACACGCTCAACAAGGCTCTACGGATCATGGGCTACGATACCGGTCCCGGAGGCGATCACTGCGCGCACGGCTTCCGCTCGACCGCATCGACCTTACTCAACGAGGAGGGGGCGTTCGATGGCGATGTCGTGGAATCCCAACTTGCCCATGACACGGAGGAAAAGAAGCGGCGTCGACGCGACGAGGTGGTGCGGCGCCAGCTTGGCAAGGGCGACAAAAACAAGATTCGCGGCATCTATAACCGTGCGGCCTATTGGGCCGAGCGCGTGCGTTTGATGCAGCATTGGGCTGATCGGCTCGACAGCCTGCGCGACGGGAGGCGCACCGTCTCGCTAAGCAGGTCCGCGGCCTAGCTTGCTCTTGATTCGACCCTGGGCAGCGAGGCGTGAAATTCGTCCACGCTGTCGAGGTCGATCATGGTCTTGCCTCCCATTTTGTAGGCCCTGATCCGCTGCTGGGCGATCAGTTCGTAAGCCTTGGTCTTTCCGAATTTGCCATAGCGGCAACCGTGCTTGAACTCGACGAGCCGACGTTGCTTACTGTTGTCATTGTTAACTAGGATTCGTGCAAGTGCGTCGATCATTTCTGCCGTGGTCAGATCAAGATCCGCTGGACGAGTGGGCATTTGCTTGTCGCGACCTGCTGCTGGCGCGCGCTTGAGAAGGAGGCGTCGTGGGGGAAGCTGGCGGCGCTCCGGCTGATCCTGTTTCGACGCCATCGACACGTAGCCTCATTGCCTAGGATACCTCGGTTTACACCGCCAACAGTGCCGAACAAAAGGTTCCCTAACGCTTCCGCGAACTCCAGCGCGCCGTAGCGTGCAATTCGGACGAACTGGAAGCGAATACAGCAGCGACAAATAGGCCGGATTTTCAGGCCGACCGGTCAAGTCAATCGCGAAGGGCTTATTCGGCTACTACAGCGAGGGAATAGGACAGTGCCCAGAGAAGCCGGCAAGGTGAGACGAGCCGTGGACGCCGCGACCCAGAGGCTCGTGAGCGACAGGTGACTCGTCATCCACCGGATCGGCGCCCACGGCCCCGAGGCATCCGTCGAGTGATCAGCCTGTGCCCCGGAGAGAGTGAGAGGGCGATTCGGGCCCCATGACGGATTTGTAGGTCAAGAGAGAGTCTCCTGACTGTCCGTCGCGGAGTGTTCCTCATGGCAAAGGCCGTTCAGAAGATCATCCTCAGCGCCTCGCGCGACATCCCCTTCAACAAGCTGGTGCTCAGCCAGTCCAACGTCCGGCGCCTGAAGGCTGGCGTCTCAATCGAGGACCTGGCCGAGGACATCGCCCGGCGCGGGCTCCTGCACGGCCTCAACGTCCGGCCGGTCCTCGACGCCGAGGACGCCGAAACCGGCATGTTCGAGATCCCGGCCGGCGGCCGCCGCTACCGGGCTCTCGAGCGGCTGGTGAAGCAGAAGCGCCTGTCGAAGACAGCGCCGGTCCCCTGCATCGTGCGCGATCCGAGGACCGAGATCTCGGCGGAGGAGGATTCGCTGGCCGAGAACCTCCAGCGCGTTTCCCTGCATCCGCTGGACCAGTTCCGCGCCTTCAAGACGCTGCACGACCAGGGAGCCGGCGAGGAGGAGATCGCAGCCCGCTTCTTCGTCGCGCCGGCCGTGGTGAAGCAGCGGCTCCGCCTGGCGTCCGTCTCCGAGAAGCTCCTCGACATTTATGCTGAGGACGGCATGACACTGGAGCAGCTCATGGCCTTCACCGTGACCGCGGATCACGGGCGGCAGGAACAGGTCTGGGAGGCATTGCAGCAGTCCTACAACAAGGAACCTTACCTGATCCGCCGTCAGCTCACCGAGAGCGCGGTGCGCGCGTCGGACCGCCGGGCGCGGTTCATCGGACTCGATGCTTATGAGGCAACAGGTGGCACGGTCCTGCGCGACCTGTTCGAGGACGACGGAGGCGGCTGGCTTCAGGACGTGGCTCTGCTCGATCGCTTGGCCACCGAGAAGCTGGCTGCCGAGGCCGAGAAGATCGCCGGCGAAGGCTGGAAGTGGATCGAGGTGGCCGTAGATTTCCGGTACGGCCATGCCCATCATCTCCGGCGGCTCGATGGCGTGGAGGTCGAGCTCACGCCCGACGAACAGGCGACGTTCGACGCTCTGACCGCCGAGCAGGCCAAGCTCGAAAGCGAGTACGAAGGTGCCGACGAGCTGCCGGACGAGGTCGACGCGCGGCTGGGCGAGATCGAGGAAGCGCTTGCCGCCTTCGACAGCCGTCCGGTTCGCTACGAGTCGGCCGAGATCGCGCGTGCCGGTGTGTTCGTCGGCATCGACGCAGACGGACACCTCGCTGCCGATCGCGGCTATGTCCGGCGGGAGGACGAGCCGGTACCAGCGGGCAGCGAAGATCCGGCAGCAGGCGGGATCGGCGGGGCGGATGAGGCGGCGCCTGCCGCTCCCGCCCAGCGTGCCGTCATCACCATCGGAGGCGACCAGCCGGAGGACGACGGTGACGACGACACGATCAAGCCGCTCCCGGAACGGCTCGTGCGCGAGCTGACGGCTCATCGCACCCTCGCGCTGCGGGACGCGGTGGCGAACAACCCGCATGTCGCTCTCACGGCGCTGCTGCACAAGCTCTGCCGCGACACCTTCCAGCACAGCGCACCCGGCGCCTGCCTGGAGGCCTCGGTGCGGCACGTGTTCTTCCCTGCCCAGTCGGCCGACTTGAAGGACAGCCCGTCGGCCAAGGCGGTCGCCGAACGCCACGAGGCCTGGAAGGCTGAGCTGCCCAAGGACGGCGATGCGCTGTGGGACTGGCTCGCCACCATCGACGATGCCCGTCGTGCTGCGCTGCTGGCGCATTGCGTGTCGTTCGGGGTGAATGCCCTCTACGAGAAGGGTGACCGCTACGGCGGGCCGGGCGTCTCAGCGCATGGGGTGCAGCAGCGTATCGCCCAGGCTGACCGGCTTGGCCACGCCGTTGGTCTCGACATGGTAGCGGCGGGCTGGCGGCCTACCGTCGACAATTACCTGGGCCGCGTCACCAAGCCTCGCATCTTGGAGGCCGTACGGGAGGCCAAGGGCGACCAGGCAGCACAGCTCATCGACCACCTCAAGAAGGCCGAGATGGCAAAGGAGGCCGAGCGGCTGCTCGACGGCACGGGGTGGCTGCCCGAACCGCTGCGACACTCCGACAGTACGGACGCGTCGGGCACACCCACCGACACCGAGAAGCTTCCCGCTTTCCTCGCCGGCGGCGAAGGGGATGCCGCGACGGACGAGTCCGAGCCGCATCCCATCGCTGCGGAATAGCGTGAACGCCGCGGCCGGGCGAGGCCGCCCGCGATGTCTTCACCAATCATTGGATAAGCCCGGCCGCTGTGCCGGGCTTTTTCCATTGAGACGTTCCGCACGTTCAAGACCCAAAGGGAGAGGGAGAGGACGGCCGGGACGGGTTTGAGCCGGCGGGGTCCAGAGAGAGCGCCTTCCGGTTCGGACCGTTCCCGCTCTCCCGAGGTCTCTTCCATGTCGAACGTCTTCCTCTCGGCGCCGGCGCCCGCGGCGCTACGCTCGCTCGCCGGCGCTCCTGCGGATCCGTCCGCCGGCATTGCTGCGGCCGCAAACCTTCTTCTCCCTCACCTTGAACGCGGCCACCGCATCGATGCGGTCATCCTGCGCGCCGCCATGGAGCACGCCTTCGACGGCTCCGATGCCGCCGGCGCTTGGGACTGGAAGTCCGCCTACGACGCCTGCGAGGCGGCGACCGTGCTGTTCATGCGCAAGTTCGGCCCGGCCATTCGGGCACGGGCCGGCACGCCGGCTGCCGAGCTGTCCATGCTCGGCAGGATCGCGGCCCTTCTTCCCACCCATACGCGCCGATCCGAGGAGAGCCAGGCGCTGCAGCAATTCTCGACGCCGCTGGCGCTTGGGTTTGCCGCCGCCAGCGCTGCAACGCTTACTCCAGCTGATCTCGTGCTCGAGCCCTCGGCCGGCACCGGCCTGCTCGCTATCCTCGCCGAGCTTGCCGGCAGTGGGCTGGCCCTGAACGAACTGGCGGAGACCCGCGCAGCCTTGCTCGGGCGGCTGTTTCCCAGTGTTGCTACGACACGCTACGACGCGGCGCACATCCACGACCATCTCGAAGAGGCCGTGCGCCCGAGTGTCGTGCTGATGAATCCGCCGTTCTCGGCGGCGGCGCATGTCGACGGGGCAGTCGCGGATGCCGCTCTGCGCCACGTCTCGTCGGCGCTTGCGCGACTCGCCGAGGGCGGACGCCTGGTCGCGATTACCAGCGCCAGCCTCTCGCCGGACCATCCATCTTGGCGCGAGGCCTTCGTCCGCCTCCAGGAACGCGGCAGCGTCGTGTTCAGCGCTGCCGTCGATGGACGTGTTTATGCTCGCCACGGTACCGCGGTCGAGACACGGCTGACGGTCATCGATCGCGTACCTGCGGATGATCCAAGGTTGTTTCCAGCATCACTCGGCATGGCACCCGATGTTGCCACGTTACTCCAATGGGTGTCGTCGCATGTTCGACCTCGCTTGCCTGTTCATGGCATGTCAGAGCTTCCTGTATCCATCCCTCCTGTCACGGTCATGTCGAGCCGCAGGCCTGCACGGCAGCCGTGCGCCATTGCCGGCGATTCGCTTGAGCGAGTGGGCACCGAGCTTGCCTACGGGACCGTCGACTGGGAGCCCGCCGAGGGCGGCAGCCTTACCGAGGCGCTGTATGAAGGATACGAGCTGCAGTCGATCCGGATCGTCGGCGCGCAGCCGCATCCGACGCGGCTGGTGCAGTCGGCAGCGATGGCGTCCGTCGCGCCGCCCAAGCCCAACTATCGGCCGCGCCTGCCGGCCAATGTCGTCGGCAACGGCCTGCTGTCCGACGCGCAGCTTGAGAGCGTCATCTATGCGGGCGAAGCCCATGGCGGTCATCTCGCCGGATCGTGGGTGGTCGACGAGACCTTCGACGTCGTGTCGGCGGCACCCGACGAGACCGAAAACGCCGTTCGCTTCCGGCGCGGCTGGATGCTGGGTGACGGCACCGGCGCCGGCAAGGGCCGCCAAGTCGCGGGCATCCTGCTCGATAACTGGTTGCAGGGCCGGCGCCGTGCGGTGTGGGTGTCGAAGTCCGACAAGCTGATCGAGGACGCCCAGCGCGACTGGTCAGCGCTCGGCATGGAGCGCCTGCTGGTCACGCCGCTTGCCCGCTTCCGCCAGGGCACGCCGATCCGCTTGGAGCAGGGCATCCTTTTTGCCACCTATGCCACGCTACGGACCGACGCTCGCGAGGAACGGGTTTCGCGGGTCCAGCAAATCGTCGATTGGCTGGGATCGGACTTCGACGGAGTGATCGTGTTCGACGAAAGCCATGCCATGGCGAATGCAGCCGGGGGCAAGGGCGAACGGGGCGACCAGGCGCCCTCGCAGCAGGGGCGTGCAGGGTTGCGGCTGCAGCATGCGTTGCCCAATGCCCGCGTCGTTTACGTGTCCGCGACGGGTGCCACCACCGTGCACAATCTCGCCTATGCCCAGCGGCTCGGCCTTTGGGGCGGCGAGGACTTCCCCTTCGCCACGCGTGCCGAGTTCGTCCAGGCGATCGAGGCCGGGGGCGTCGCGGCCATGGAGGTGCTCGCCCGCGACCTCAAGGCGCTCGGCCTCTACGCGGCACGATCCCTGTCCTACGAGGGTGTCGAGTACGAGCTGGTAGAGCACGCGCTCACGCCGGAGCAGGTCCGCCTCTACGATGCTTATGCCGGCGCCTTCCAGGTCATTCACAACAATCTGGATGCGGCCCTGCAGGCCGCAAACGTCATAGGTGAGCGTGGCACCCTCAATTCGCAGGCCAAGTCCGCGGCCCGCTCGGCATTCGAGTCCGCCAAGCAGCGCTTCTTCTCGCACCTGATCACCTCGATGAAGACGCCGACTCTGGTACGGGCGATCGAGCGTGATCTGGAAGCGGGACATGCCGCCGTCATCCAGATCGTGTCGACCGGCGAGGCGCTGATGGAGCGGCGGCTTTCCGACATCCCGACCGAGGACTGGGGCGACGTGCAGGTCGACATCACACCCCGCGAGTATGTGTTATGCTGGGCTCGGCATAACACATAATATCCCAAGTGCACGTTATGCTGAGTTGGTGTGGTCAA
>JAIEOV010000076.1 GCA_019750135.1 Reyranella sp.
CAGCCAGCATCTTGAATCACTTCTCGGCCCTCTTGGGAATCCCCTTCCGATTCGGAATCATCTCATACCGCTCTAGCCGCCGCGCGAAACCCTTTTGCACATCACGCGTTGTCTCCGAGCCGGACCGCCACGGAGGCAGCGATGACCGAATGCGAAAGCATGCTGAAGGAGCTCGAAGAGAAGGCCATCCGGATGCAGAGCGCGCGGAAGGCGGCCAAGGCACCGGGCGCGAGCGAGCGCGAAGTGTCCGACTGCAAGATGCTCGAGCAGGAATACATGGGCCTGCACAAGCGGACCAAGGCCATGGTCGACGACCGCGGCTCGGACAGCGACAGGAAGAAGCTGTCGCGATTGGAGCCTCCGACGGTGCATTGAACGGGAGGGCGGACCTCCGGTCCGCATCATGAGCGGACCGGAGGTCCGCGCTCCCGTATGAGCGAAACGGCTGACGGAAACCGCTAGGAGCCCTGCCGGACGGGCCGCTAAGCTTGGCCGTCCCATGACCTCATCCCTTCCCTCCCTGACCGCCCCGTGGCGCATCGGCGTCGATGTCGGCGGCACTTTCACCGACATGGTGCTGCGCGACGCCGCGGGCGCCGTGCGCATCTTCAAGTCGCCGTCCGTGCCGGCCGATCCCAGCGAGGGCGTCCTGGGCGTGCTGCGACTGGCCGCCCAGCAGCTCGACCTGCCGCTCAGCGCGCTGCTGCGCGATTGCGCGTTGTTCGTGCACGGCTCGACCGTCGCCACCAACACCATCCTCGAGAAGAAGGGCGCCAAGGTCGGCCTGCTCACCAGCGCGGGTTTTCGCGATTCGCTGGAGATCCGCCGCGGCATCCGCGAGAACCAGTGGGACCACCGCTCGCCCTTCCCGCCCGTGCTGGCGCCGCGCTACCTGCGCCTGCCGGTGCGCGGACGCATCGGCGCCGACGGCCACGAACTGGCGCCGCTCGCGCCGGAGGACGTCGACGCGGCGGCCAAGGTGTTCACCGACGAAGGCGTCGAATCCGTCGCCGTCTGCCTGTTCAACTCCTTCCTCGAAGGCGGACACGAACGCGCGGCCGGCACCCGCCTGTCCGAGAGCTGGGCCGGCCAATGGATCTCGCTGTCGAGCGAGGTCATGCCGACCATGGGCGAGTACGAGCGCAGCTCGACCGCCGTGGTCAACGCCTACATCGCGCCCAAGGTCACGAGCTATCTGAAGGCGCTCGACCAGCAATTGCGCCAGCTCGGCCTGCCGCGCTCTCTGCTGCTGCTGCAGAGCAACGGCGGCGCGGTCTCGGTCGACCAGGTGGCGAGCCGGCCCGTCATGCTGGTGCTGTCCGGCCCGGCCGCCGGCGTCGGCGCGCTGAAGGGCTGCGCGGCGCCGGGGGAAGCGGCCAACCTGATCTCGATGGAGATCGGCGGCACGAGTTGCGACGTCATGGTCATGGCCAAGGGCGAGGTGCCCGTGGCCGACGAGCTGGTGATCGACGGCTATCACCTCACCACGCCTTCGGTGGAGATCCACACGGTCGGCGCCGGCGGCGGCGCCATCGCCTGGGTCGACGATGCGGGGCTGTTGCATGTCGGCCCGCAGGGCGCCGGCGCGCGGCCCGGTCCCGCCGCCTACGGATTGGGCGGCGAGAACCCGACCGTCACCGATGCGCAGCTCGTGCTTGGCCGCCTGCGTCCCGGTCCCCTGGCCGGCGGCGTCACGCTCGACGGCAGGCTGGCGCGGCAGGCGATCGAGACCAAGCTCGCCAAGCCGCTCGGCCTTTCGGTCGAGGACGCGGCGTCCGGCGTGATCCGACTGCTGGAGCAGAACCTGCTGCACGCCGTCGAGCGCCTCAGTATCGAGCGTGGCCACAATCCCGCGACCTTCACCCTGGTCGCCGCGGGCGGCGCCGGCCCGATGCACGGCGCCGCCGTCGCCCGCGCGCTCGGCGCCAAGCGCGCCTTGCTGCCGCGCGCGGCGGGCGCGTTCTGCGCCATGGGCATGCTTCAGTCCGACGTGCGCCAGGACTACATGCACGTCTTCCTGGCCGACCTCGACACGCTCGACCGCGCCGAGCTCGAAGCGGGTTTCTCCGAGCTCGAGACGCGCGCCCGCGAGGCGCTGGGCCGCGAAGGCTTCGCCAACGGCGCGGCCGTCCTCTCGCGCGAGGTCGACCTGCGCTACGACGGCCAGCAATGGCCGGTGCGCGTGGCGCTGGGCGCCGCTTTCGACGGAGCCGCCGCACGCCGTACCTTCGAGGCCGAGCATCAACGTCTGTTCGGACACATCCAGCCCGGCGGGCGGCTTTCGATCACCGCGCTCCGCGTCATCGCCCGCGGCCTTCTCGACTGGACGCCGCCGATTGCGCGCTCGCCGCAGGCCGCGGCGCCCAAGCCGCGCGAAAAGCGCAAGGTCTGGATCGATCCGACGCACGGCTGGCACGACGTGCCGATCTACGACGGCATTGAGCTCCGCCCAGGCTGCACGCTCGATGGGCCCTTGCTGATCGAGGAACGCACCACCACCGCCTTCGTCGGACCGCGCGATCGACTGGAAGTCGACCAGCGCGACGACTTTCTGGTTCATGTCGGAGCCCTCCAATGAGCACCGAACTCGATCCCGTCACCTTGGCCCTGGTGCAGAACCGCCTGGACCACATCTCGCACCAGATGGGCTGGGTGATGACGCGCACCGCGCGCTCGCCGATCTTCAGCCAGAGCCACGACTTCTCCTGCTTCCTCGCCGATTCGCGCGGCACCTTGATCAGCCAGGCCGACGGCATCCCGATCCATACCGGCGGCGGCGGCTTCGCCGTGCGCGCCATCCTGCGCGACTTCAAGGATGCGATAGAACCGGAGGACGTCTTCCTGCTGAACGATCCCTACACCGCGGGCGGCAACCATCTGCCCGACTGGGTGATCGCGAGGCCGGTGTTCGTGGGCGACAAGCTGATCGCCTTCGCCTGCAACCGCGCCCACCAGGCCGACATCGGCGGCGGCGCCGCGGGCACCTACAACTCGGCCGCCACCGAGATCTTCCACGAAGGCATTCGTCTGCCGGTGCTGAAGCTGATCGAGCGCGGCCGCATGCGCGAAGACCTGTGGCGGCTCCTGATGCTCAATACCCGCCTGCCCGAGGCGCAGGACGGCGATATTCGCGCCATGATCGGCTCGACGCGCATTGGCGCCGAGCGCCTGGCCGCCCTGGTCGAGGAGCTGGGCATCGAGCGCGCGCCCGACTTCTTCGAAGGCGTCCTGGCCCACGCCGACCGCCGCTTCCGCGGCTGCATCGCGCGGCTGGCCAAGGGCGTGTGGCGCGCCGAGGAGCCGGTCGACAACGACTGCTTCGAGCCGATCGACGGCAAGGTCGCCGTCACGCTGACGGTGAAGGACGACGGCCTGATCGTCGACTTCGCCGGCACCTCGCCGCAGCTCAAGGGCTTCAAGAACAGCTCCATCGCCAACTCGACGTCGGCGGTGTTCATGGCACTGTCGTCGTTCTTCGAGCCCGACCTGCCCAAGAACGAAGGCGCCTTCCGCAGCGTCGAGATCCGCCTGCCCGAAGGCACCATGGTGAACGCGCGGCCGCCAGCGCCGATGACCATGAACACCGTGTTCATCGCCCACGAGATCATCCATGCGCTGTGGAAGGCGCTCGAGCAGGCGCTGCCCGAGCGCGCCTCGGCCGGCTGGTCGAAGGCGGTCCATGCCGTCACCGCGGGCGTCAAGGACGACGGCAGCCGCTACGTCATGTATCAGTGGGCCGGCGCGCCCGCGGGCGGCGGCGTCGAAGGCCGCGACGGCTTCCATCTGATCGGCCATCTCATCACCCTGGGGGGCCTCACCCTGCCCAACCTGGAAACCTACGAGCAGCTCTATCCGGTGCGGTTCCATCGCCAGGAATTGCGCTGTGACAGCGCCGGCCCCGGCCGCTTCCGCGGCGGCGCCGGCTGCGACTACGAGGTCGAGGTCTTCACCCCGGCCGACTATGCCTTCCGCGGCGAAGGCGTCGGCGCGCCCTCGAGCTTCGGCGCCGCCGGCGGCCGCGCCGGCGTGGGCGGCGAGGTCACTCTCACCCTGGCCAACGGCGGCAAGATCAACGCCCCCAAATACGGCGTGCAGCGCCATGGTCCCGGCACCTACCGCGCCCTGTCGCCGGGCGGTGGCGGCTTCGGCGATCCGCGCACCCGCGATCCGGCGCGCGTGCTGCGCGACGTGCGCGACGGCGTCGTGAGCGCCGCGGCCGCCGAGCGCGACTATGCCGTGGCCATCGCCAAGGACGGCCACAGCATCGATACGGCACGCACGGCGGCGCTCCGAGCCGCCGCCGAGTAGTCCGTGGGATTCCGCACAGACGATCTACGCACCATCTGCGATTAGGGAGCCTTCCGCATCAGGGAAAAGGCGACCATGAACTGGGATGCTATCCAGAACGACGCCAAGGCGAAGGGCCATCTTGTCTTCGCCGTGGACCAGGCCCAGACCGCGGTGTTGACGCAGCCGGGCCCCTGGGGCTCGGCCTTCGACGGTTATTGCATCGGTCTCTGCGCGCAGTGGGCGTCCATGCAATACCAGGGGGCCAACTTTCCGATCGCCGCCGACAAGACCTGTGACAACCCGCCGTGGCAGTCGACACAGGCGCAGAACCTGTCCGACGCGAGCAAGAGCGCCGACTGGACGGGTTGGTGGAAGGTCGCGATGGCGCCCTACAATTGCACCCTGTCGGACGGGCTGCGCGCGTCGCGCGCGACCAAGCCCACCGCCGATTTCCTCTGGTCCATCATGGCGCAGGCGTACGGGTGTTACGGCGTGTACCTCAAAGGCCCCGGCGGCGCGCACGCCATCTCTCTTCGGCACGGCAGGGACAACCGGTACCACCTCTTCGACCCGAACTACTTCCACATCGCGCTCAAGGACAAGGCGACCTTCAAGTCCTACGTCACCTGGTACCTATCGCAATCCAACTACGACACGCAGTACCCGACGAAGACCGGCGTCGTCGGCATCAGGCCGCCCATCTGACGACAGGATCACCCGTCACCGCGCGAGCAGTCGGCGGATGTGTCTTTCCAGTGTCCGATGATCGTAGGGTTTGCGTTGCGCCGGGCCCTGCTCGCAGAGATCGCCCGCTTCGGCGGCGGCACGCGGAACGCCGGCGGCCAGCACGACACGCACCTCGGGTCGGTGCTTGCGAATGGTCTGGGCCAGCTGAAAGCCTGCCCCTTCATCTCCCTCAATGTCGAGGAAGGCGAGGTCGAATTTCATTTCCAGGCGCAGCGCCTGTAAAGCTTCCTCGGTCGTGCCGGCCTCGACGACATCGTACCCGCATTCGCGCAGATACGCCGCGAGCGCCGTGCGCACGAGGATGTCCCCGTGGACAAGCAACAAAGTGGGAGGTTCCGGCGTTCGTAGCCTCGTGGCCTGTGTCATGGCCCGGCAACGGCTCGGCCGGGTGCTTTGTTCCATCCGATCGGACGGGGAAATCAGTAGGCGTAGTAATGTCGCATGGCAAAAAATCGACGGCACAGCGTTCCAACGCCCCCGATGGAGCGCGCATGACAGCGGCCAACGATTCGACCGTGCCGGGCCGAATCATGATCGTGCAGGACGACTTCCTGCTGCGCATGGAGACGTCGGCCGACCTGCGTGGCTGGGGCTACGACGTCGTGGAGGCCTTCAACGAGGCCGAAGCCCGCCGGGCCCTGGATGCCGACCGGCGGATCGCGTTGGTCCTGCTCGACGTGAATGTCGGCGGCAGCAAGCGCGGCATCGAGTTGGCGCGCTGGATCAAGGCGCATCATCCGGAAACGAAGGTGTTGCTCACGGCGGCCATCGCGCCGGAAGCCGAGAGCATTCCCGTTCTCGGCAAACCCTATCGGCCGCTCAACCTTCTCCAGCACATCGACGCGCTGTTGAGAGCGTAGGAGTCAGTCCGCGCCTTCGTCGCGGCGCGTGCGCTCGAGACGCTCGTGGCGCTCCTGCGCCTCGACCGACAAGGTGGCGATCGGGCGGGCTTCCAGGCGCTTCAGCGAGATCGGCTCGCCGGTCTCCTCGCAGTAGCCGTAGGTGCCTTCCTCGATCGACTTCATCGCGCTGTCGATCTTGGAGATCAGCTTGCGGAAGCGGTCGCGCGTGCGCAGCTCGAGGGAGCGATCGGTCTCGGCGGTGGCACGATCGGCGAGATCAGGCTGCGCCAGGCTCTCCTCCTGCATGTTCTGCAATGTCTGGTTGGATTCCTCGATCAGCTCGTTCTTCCACTTCAGCAGCTTCTGGCGGAAGTATTCCTGCTGCATCGGGTTCATGAAGGCTTCGCGTTCAGTCGGCCGGTAATTCTGCGGCAACGTGATCGACATCGTCGGCAACTCCACTCGCAGCGACTAGACGTCCGCCTTGGGGGAAGGCGGCTCTTGAGGCGCGCGGAGTATAGGGATGGTCGATGACACCGCAACATTGTTCGCTGTTGCTAACCACCACTTGTCGTGCAGTGCAGCAAAACCCCACACGACAAATCCTCACGAGCCACGCGCAATTATGGTGCCAAAGTGGCAGCCTTATTGCAACGCAGCAAAGGCACCCAAGCCCAGCAGCCGGGCGAAGGCGGCGCTGAGGTCGAAGCCGGAATCACCTCGTCCTGCCGCCTCTTCCAGGGACAAACCCTCGGCAATACCGCCGGCGAAGGCCGCCTCTCCGGCTGAAAGCGTGACGAACGCAGCATCGTCCGGCCGGCGCAGCACCAGCAGATGGACGCCGCCGCTCGTCAGATCGACCGGGTCCGCAGCCGCGCCGGGTTGTGAGGCCTCCCAGATGCGGTCCAGGGGATAAGACGAGCCGACCAGGGCCGCGCCCGGCGCCAGCGCCAGCCGCAGCACCGGCAGCCGGTCGGCCGGAAGGGCGGCGAGGTCCGCCGCCATAAGCCGGTCACTGGTGGAGGCGTGGAAGGCCAGGTTCAACGCCCAATCGAGGCGGGCGACATCGGCCAGGTACGGCAGGCCATGGTCGGACTCCTGCCCGGCTATGAAGGCCGGGAAGTCGGCACCGTATTCGGCCAGCACCGGCTGCAGCGGGAGTGAACGGCCAATGAAGGCGCGTGCCAAGCCGCGGAAGAAATCGGCGCCGACCACCGCCTGCACGGTCGGGAAGGTCGCGGCCAGGGCCGAGGCAAGGCTGTCGAGGACATGGTGGCGGTGGATGCCGAGGCGCGCCGCGGCCGGACGGATCTCCGCTGCCAGGGCGGACTGTTCGTCGCCAGCGAGGTGGGCGGCGAAGGCCTTCTGCAGGTCACGCAGCGCGAGCGGCACCACGGCCTCCAACCAATCCAGCGCGCGCCGCTTCCTCCAGCAGCACCGGCAAGGCCGGCAAATCGGTGTCCCATTCGACCAGCGTCGGCCGGCGGCCGAAGCGCCCGACGACCTCGGCGAACAGCGACCACACGCCCTCGCTGACGCGACTGCCGTGATCGTCGATCAGGACCGGCGCGCCGTCGGCATCCTTCACGGCATGGCCGGCGAGGTGATACTGGGTGATCGCCTCGCCGGGCAGGGCGAGCCAGTCATTCGCGGCGAGGCCGAGATTGTGCGCCGTCACGGCGACGTTGTTGACGTCGAGCAACAGCCCGCAGCCGCTGCGGCGCGACAGCTCGGTCAGGAATTCGGACTCGCTCATCGTCGACTGCGCGAAGGCGAGATAGCACGACGGATTCTCGACCGAGACCGCACGGCCAAGCGTCTCTTGCAAACGCTGCACGTTGCTTACGACCACGGCCAGCGCCTCTTCGGTGTAGGGCAGCGGCAGGAGGTCGTTGAAGTAGCGACCGTCGACGCTGGTCCACGCAAGGTGATCCGACACCAGTGCCGGTTCGAGACGCTTCACCAGGCTGGCAACGCGCGCCAGATGCGCCGCATCGAAGCCGTCGACCGATCCCAGCGACAGGCCGACGGCGTGAATCGAGAGCGCGTAGTCGGACCGCAGGCTTTCAACGGCCTCGAGCGCCGGCGATCCGGCGAGATAGTTCTCGGCGTGGATTTCCAGGAAGCCGGTGGCCGGCCGGTCGCGCACGATCTCCGCGAGATGCGGCGAGCGCAGTCCGATGCCCGCGACCGGCTGCACGGCCATCAGCCCGCGGTCGTCTTGCCGCCGACCAGCTTGTCGCAAACGCCCTTCGGCACCGAAATCCAGGCGTCGGTCTGGGCATCGGTCTTGGAGGTTCCCGCGCAGGACGACTTCGCGGTCTGGCAGTCGTTCTTGCCGGCCTTGGCGACGCCGTAGCACTTCTCCATGTTGCCCTGCGCCTGCGTGGCGGCCGGCAGCACAAGGGCTGCCGCGAGGGCCGAGGCAATGGCAATGCGGGTGGTGGTCATCGGTATCCTCCTTGGGTGAAGATGGGGGTCATATACCTCACGAGGGAGTCACTAAAGCTTGTTCGACAAGCCCGGCAATGCGCTGCTCTCGCCCGGCGACTTCGTGCGTCATCCCGAGCAGCCCGACTGGGGCCTGGGCCAGGTCCAGTCGATGATCGGCCATCGCATCACCGTCAACTTCGAGAACGCCGGCAAGCTCGTCATCGACGGGAACGTGGTCGAGCTGGAGCCAGTCGACGCGTTGCCGCGCTGAGCTCGTCCGGCGTGTTGACGTTCATGAAGGGCGCGCCGCCGCCCGGCCATGCGAGCTCGGCGAGGCGATGACGCTCGGCAAACGTCTCTACCCGGCGCATCCCCTCTTGCAGGATCGCGCGCCGCAGATCCTCTGCAAGCTTCACCGACCACACCGCCAGCGTATTCTCCCGGCGACGGCCGTGGCGCACCATCAACACGTCGGGCTCGGGCACATGCATCAGCCCGCACAGACGCACCGTGAGATCGAGCGGCAGGAACGGCACGTCGGTCGGCGCCGTCAGGATCCAGCCGGCATGCGGATGATGCTTTCGCGTCCATTCCATGCCGGCGAGGATGCCGGCGAGCGGCCCGAGCCTGCGACCCTCGCGCGCCGCGGCACGACGGATGTCGGGCGGATCGGGGATCACCGGCACTTTCAGAGCGCGCACGCCGGGCAACGGATCGTTGGCGACGACGACCAGATCCATGACCTGCGGCCGCAGTCGCTCGACGACATGCGCCACCATCGGCCGGCCGCCCAGCGGTCGCAGCGGCTTCAGCACGCCCGGGCCCATGCGCCGCCCCTCGCCGCCCGCCAGCACGACACCGACAAGAGCGCCGGCTCGCACCGGTCCGAAATGTTGCACCGCTTTCCCCGACATGGTGGCACTATGCGGACCACTGGCTCACACGCAAGGGGAGGAAATCATGGCGTTCAGCATCGCCAAGGCCGCGAACTGGCTGCATCAGGTCCATCGTTCGCGCGCCGTCGTGGGCTGGTGGCCCGAGCAGTTCACGATCGAGGACGAGCGCACCGCCTACAAGGTCCAGGACGCGCTGCTGAAGAAGCTGGTGCCCACGCAGGGACCGCTGGTCGGCTACAAGATCGCGCTGACCTCGCCGCAGATCTGGGAACAGACCGGCATACGCGGCCCTGCCTACGGCCCGATCCGCAAGAAGCGCGTGTTCGAGCACAAGGCGTCGGTGCGCGCCGACAAGTGGGCAAGGCTCGGTGTCGAGCTCGAAGTGATCCTGACCGTCGGCGCCGACGTGCCGAAGCCCAAGGGCAAGCCGTACGACAAGGACTCGATCGAGCCCTACATCGGCGAGGCGCGCGCCGGCTTCGAACTGATCGAGGATCGCGGCGCCGACTACAGCCGCCTCAGCCTGCCCTGGCTGGTGATGGATGTCGGCTGGAACGGGGGCTCGCTGCTCGCCAAGCCCAACAAGAACTGGAAGAGCCTCGACATCGGCAACCTCGACGGCTCGATCGCCTTCGACGGCAAGGTCGTGCGCACGGGCAACTCGGGCGACGTGCTGGGCCATTGCTACAATGCGCTGGCCTGGCTCGCCAACAAGCTCGGCGAGCACGGCAAGACCCTGAAGAAGGGCATGATCGTCTCGACCGGCAGCATGGTCGCCTGCCAGTTCGTGCCGCCGGGCAGCACCGCCGTCGGCAAGATCGAAGGCCTGGGCGAGGTGACGCTGAAGTACGAGCTGCCGCGCTAGTCCAGGCGCCATGCCAGGACGGCGTGTGGTCGCCGTCCTGTCGTTCCAGCCCGCGCCCGCTCAGTAGAACGACAGCGGATAGAAGACGCCGCCCGCGTTCCACAGCGCATTGACGCCGCGCGCGAACTTGAGCGGCGACTGGCTGCCGACGTTGCGGTCGTAGATCTCGCCGTAGTTTCCGACGGCACGGATGGCGTCGAACGCCCAGCGCTCCTCCAGGCCCAGCTTCTTGCCGAAACCCGGAACGCCGCCAAGCAGCCGTCGTTCGACCGGCACGCCGTTGTCGCGCAGGCTGGGCGCATTGGCCTGGGTGATGCCCTGCTCCTCCGCTTCGATCAACGCGTTGTGCGTCCAGCGCACGATGTCCAGCCATTGATCGTCGCCGGTCCGTACATGCAGCCCCAGCGGATCCTTGCCGACGACGTCGGGCAGCACGGTGAATTCGCCGGCGCGGCCGCTGGCGAGGATGGTCGGCGCCACCGCGGAGACGTCCTGCGTCACCGCCTTGCATTGGCCGTCGTACAGCGCGCGGTAGAGGGCGTCCTGGTTGTCGAACAGGCGTACCGTCACGGTGAGCGTCCGGTCGGTCATCCATTCCTGCAGGCGCGCCTCGTAGGGCGTGTCGCGCAGCGTGCAAACCGTCTGCTTGTCGAGATTGGAGACGGACGCGATGTTCATCGTCTTGGGGACGACAACGCGCTGGGCGTCGATGAAGATCACCGCCGCCGGGCGCACCCCGGTGCCTACGGTTCGATCGAGGCTGACCGTCGTGTTGCGCACGAGCACGTCGATCTGGCCGTTGCGCAGGGCGTCGAAGCGGTTGGTCGTGGTCAGCGGCACGAACTCGACTTTCGCCGGATCGCCCAGGGCGGCGGCGGCGATGGCGCGGCAATAGTCGATCTCGAAGCCGCTCCACGCCTTCTGCGCGTTCTGCGTCGAGAAGCCCGGCAGCTGGCCGTTGACGCCGCACAGAAGCTTGCCCCGCTTCTTGACGACCGACAGGATCGGGTCGGCCGCCGATGCAGGCATCGCCAGCAGCAGCATGGCGAGCGCCAACAGGGCGCAGATGATATGGCGCATCACGTACACGACAGTTTCCCCCCTCGCTTTTCCGCGTTGTCGTCGACGATGCCATCATTCGAGGGGTCAGCGCGAGTCCGCGTCGCGCTCCCAGGCCAGCGACCAGTCCGGCCTGAGCTGCCGCCACGACAGGCGCCGCACCGCGTCGCGGCCGACCACCAGGGCGTCGTAGTCGTCGGGGAAGAGCTGGGCGATCGCCGGATCGAGCGCGTTCAGTCCGCCTGCATAGGCGCCGAAAGCCGGCAGGATCAGGCGGTCGCCATCGGTCAGGAAACAGCGGCGCCGCATGCCGCGGCCGCGCACGGTGAGCGCCGCCACCGGATGGAAATGACCGGAAACCTCGCCGCGCGCCGGGCCGAACCGCGCCTCATGGCGGAAGATCAGCGGCCCGTCGTTGATCTCCTCGGCCACCTCGCCCCAGCCGGCGGGCGGTGGCGCTGGATCGTGGTTGCCGGCGATCCAGACGAATCGCGCGCGGCGCACCATGCCCTCGATCATGCGGCGGTCGACCTCGGACAATCGTTCGCTTGCCGTGCGGTCGTGGAAGGAATCGCCCAGGCAGACGACCGTCGCCGGCTGCAGGACGTCGATCAGGGCGGTCAGCATCGCCAGTGTCTGGCGCGTGTCGTGGCGCGGCAGGAGCTTGCGCGCGTTGACGGCGTAGGACGAGCCCTTCTCCAGATGCAGGTCGGCCACCGCCAGCAGCCGCCGCGCCGGCCAGTGCAGGGCGCCTGCCGGCAATGCCTGCAGTTTCTCGTCGGCGCAGGCGAACTCGAAAGGCATCATTGGTTGGGTGACCGCCGGAATACCGCCACGATGTCGGGCAAACTCATGGCGCGCACGATTGACCCGACTACGTGCAGTGCGCAAGGTGGTGCGATGCGTCGTCTGGTGGGTATCATTCTTGCAGGGGCCGTGCTCGCGCCCGGCCTCGCCGTCGCGCAGGTCCAGCCGCATCGCGCCGAGTATGCGTTGCGCCTCGGCATGACGGCCAACGCGCCGCGCATCGGCACGGCCATCCACGATCTTTCGCTGGATTGCAGCGGCTGGCATCTCAAGCGCGACATCAAGACCGAGATCGCCCTCACGGCCTCGTGGAAGATGAGCCTCGCCTCCAAGCTCGACGGCCAGGAGGCCAAGGGCGGCAGCGCCTTCCGCTTCAACACCATTCAGATTCAGAACGGCAGCGAGCGCGAATTCAAAGGCCGGGTGCAGCGCCAGGGTGGCGAGCTCAAGGCCGAGATCGTCCAGCCCGGCGCGCCGCCCAACCAGTTCGCGCTGCCACCGCCCACCCTGATGCCGGTCGCCGCCGTCGGTCACATGATCGAGAGGTTGCAGGCCAATGCCGCCAACTTCCCCACCCTGATGTTCGACGCCGAGGTGATGGGCGATGCCTTCCTGGTGGAGGTCACCGAGCAGCCGCGCGACCAGCTGCGCGCCTCCCGTTCGGTCGACAAGCCGGCGACGGCGCCGACCGGCAAATCCTGGCCGGTCTTCATGACCTTCACCCGCGGCCGCCAGCAGGACACGCGGCCTCTGTTCAGCGTCGGCGCCCTGGTATTCGACAACGGCGTGCTCGACCGCCTGACGGTCGAGACTGGCTTGGTCACCGTGACCGCCGATCTGCAGAGCCTGGAGATGCGGCCCGTCCCCAACTGCCCGAGGTCTTGACGGGAGCGCGGACCTCCGGTCCGCTCATGAGCGGGCCAGAGGCCCGCGGTCCCATGATCCGATCCGCCTCCACCCGCGTACCTAGGCGGTATCCGGTAGTGGGGGTGTGAGGATGAAAGTTGCCGTCATCGGCGCCGGCGTTGCGGGTCTCGGCGCGGCGTGGCTGCTGAGCCGCGAGCACGACGTCGTGATCTACGAGCGCGAGAACCGGTTCGGCGGCCATGCCTGCACGGTCGACGCGCCGGCGCCAGGGTCGGGGCTCAGCCGCAGCCAGCCGGTCGATGTCGGCTTCATCGTCTTCAACGAGCGCAACTATCCCAACCTCGTCGCCCTGTTCGACCATCTCGGCGTGCCGACCAAGCCGTCCGACATGTCGTTCGCGGTCAGCCTCGACGGCGGGCGCTTCGAGTACGGCAGCTCCTTCACGGGCTTCCTGGCGCAGCGGCGCAACATGGTGCGTCCGTCCTTCCTGCGCATGACGCACGACATCCTGCGCTTCAACCGCCTGGCGCCCCGCCTGCTCGACAAATGCGAAGACCTCGACTTCACGATTGGCGACTTCGTCGACGATGCCGGGCTCGGCGCCGCCTTCCGCGACCGCTACCTGGTGCCGATGGCGGCCTGCATCTGGTCGACGCCGCTCGGCCGCATGCTCGACTATCCGGCGCAGACCTTCGTGCGCTTCTTCAACAACCAC
Organism: Reyranella sp.; assembly: GCA_019750135.1. Classification (GTDB taxonomy): domain Bacteria; phylum Pseudomonadota; class Alphaproteobacteria; order Reyranellales; family Reyranellaceae; genus Reyranella. Next base: position 13,522 of record JAIEOV010000076.1, read on the forward strand.
GGCCTGCTCGCCGTCGGCCGGCAGCTCGCCTGGCGCACGGTGCAGGGCGGCAGCCGCTCCTACGTCGAGCGCATCGCAGCGCCGCTACGCCAGCGCGCGCGACTCGCCACGCCGGCCAGCGCGATCCGGCGCGGCCACGACGGCGTGCATATCCGCGACGCCGGCGGCCACTGGGACCGCTTCGACAAGGCGATCCTCGCCTGCCATGCCGACCAGGCGCTGGCGATGCTGACTGACGCCGACGCCCGCGAGCGCGACATGCTCGGCCGCTTCGCCTATTCTTCGAACGAGGTCTGGCTGCATGCCGACGCAACGTTGATGCCGCGCCGCCGTTCGATCTGGTCGAGCTGGAACTACGTGGCCGACAGCGAGGACCGGGACAGCCCGGTGAGCGTGACCTACTGGATGAACCGCCTGCAGGCCCTGCCCGACAGCACGCCGCTGTTCGTGTCGGTCAATCCCGGCCGCACGCCGGCAACCGCGCTGCAGCGCTTCACCTTCGAGCATCCGATGTACGACGCCGCCGCGATCCGCGCCCAGCGCAACCTGCATGCCATCCAGGGCGCGCGCGACACCTTCTTCTGCGGCGCCTACTGCGGCTACGGCTTCCACGAGGACGCGCTGTCGGCCGGCCTCGACGTCGCCGAGCAGCTCGGCGTGCGCCGGCCGTGGCGCAAGCCCGACGAGCATCGCCGCATCGGCGATCCGCCACGCGTGGTGGCTGATGCGCCGATCGGCCCCTTCCCCGTGCCGGTCGTGCAGTGAACCCCGTCCACACCATCGTCGATGCCACCGTGGTGCATCGCCGCCTGCGGCCGCGCGACAACGCCTTCCGCTACCGCGTCGCCTATCTGTGCCTCGGCCTCAGCGACCTGGAGAGCGCGGCCGGACGCTGGCTCCGCCTCGACCGGCGCGGCGTGGTATCCTTCCGCCGCGCCGATCATGGCGCGCGCGACGGCTCGGACCTCAGGGCCTGGCTGCAGCGCATCCTGACCGAGCACGGGCTGGACGGGATCTGCGACGGCGAGGTCGTGCTGATGACCCTGCCCCGCATGCTGGGCTACGTCTTCAATCCGGTGAGCTTCTGGTTCTGCCGCGACCGCTCGGGCGCGCTGCGCGCCGTGCTGTGCGAGGTCAACAACACCTTCGGCGAGAGCCACTGCTACCTGGTCCATCACGACGACCGGCGCTCGATCGAACCCGACGCCTGGCTGGGGGGCCGCAAGGTCTTCCACGTCTCGCCCTTCCTGCCGGTCGAGGGCGGCTACCGCTTTCGTTTCCGCCTGGACCGCGAACGGGCCCATGTCGATGTGAATTACCACGACGCCCAGGGGCTGATGCTGGCGACCTCGGTGGGGGGCCGGCGGGAAGCCCTGACCGACGCCGGCGTGCTGCGGCGCTTCCTCGGCAACCCGACCATGACCCTGGCAGTCATGGTCCGAATCCACTGGCAGGCCTTGCATCTCTTCTGCAAGCGAGCGAGATTTCACCGCAAGCCCGCTCCACCGGCGGAGCTGGTGACGCGCTGAGACTGCATGACGATCGCCTCTCGCTTTGTTCTGAAAGCCCTGCAACGCCTCTCGGTCGGGCGGCTCATCCTCCATCTCCCGGATGGAACGACCCATCGTTTCGGTCGTGACAACAGCCAGCCGCAGGCCGAACTGCACGTCAGGGACCGGCGCTTTTTCCGCCGCGTGCTGCTCGACGGCGATCTCGGTTTCGCCGAGGCCTACATGGAAGGGTTGTGCGATTCGCCCGACCTGCCCGGCCTGATCGCGCTGCTGGCGGACAACGAGAAGTCACTGGGCCGCATGGCCCACACCAATGCGCTGCACGACCTGATGCTGAAGGTCCTGCACTGGCAGCGCCGCAACTCGCGCCGTGGCGCGCGCAAGAACATCCACGCCCACTACGATCTCGGTAACGACTTCTACCGGCTGTGGCTCGATCCGACGATGACCTACTCGTCCGCCCTGTACGAAGGCGCGGACGGCACGCCCCTGGAATCCGCGCAGACCGCCAAGTATGAACGCATCCTCGAGCAGATCGGCGCCAAGCAGGGCGACAGCATCCTGGAGATCGGCTGCGGCTGGGGCGGCTTCGCCGAGACCGCCGCGCGGCGCGGCATGCGCGTCACCGGCGTCACGATCTCCCAGCAGCAGCTCGACTACGCCCGCGAGCGGCTGGAGCGCGCCGGCCTCAGCGACCGGGTCGACCTCAGGTTCTGCGACTATCGCGACATGGAGGGCAGCTACGACCATATCGTGTCGATCGAGATGATCGAGGCCGTGGGCGAGCGCTACTGGCCCGACTACTTCGCTGCCCTGAAGCGCCATGTCGTGCCGGGCGGCTCCATCCTGGTCCAGGCGATCGTCATCGCCGACGAGTTCTTCGAGAGCTACCGCCGTCATCCGGACTTCATTCAGACCTACGTCTTCCCGGGCGGCATGCTGCTGTCGCCGACCAGCCTGCGCGAGCAGTGCCGCTTGGCCGGCCTGAAGGTCGCCGAGCTCTACAGCTTCGGGCGGGATTATGCGCGCACCCTGGAGACCTGGCTGGGCCGCTTCGACCGGGTCGCCGACCAGGTGGCGAAAATGGGCTTCGACGACCGGTTCCAGCGCATGTGGCGCTACTATCTGGCCTACTGCGCGGCCGGCTTCTCGACCGGCCGTACCGACGTATTGCAGGCCCACTTCCGACATATATAACTGTCATCAAGCAAGGCGCTGAAAGCGGCGCGAACAGGAAGGCAATTTCGCGTGCATGCGCCTATGACCCGGGCCGGATCGGCCGCCGCGTCCGTTCGACTGACATTCGGCCGCCTGGTGGCCTATTCCACCAACCAGCTGCCGCTGAACATGGCGGCCCTGCCGGTCGTGCTGAACGTCAGCCATTTCTATGGCGAGGTCCTCAAGGTGCCGCTCGGCATCATGGGCCTGATCTTCATCGCCGCGCGCGTCATCGACGCCATCCAGGATCCCGTCATCGGCCTGCTCAGCGACAAGTTCACCCATCGCGGCCCGCGCGGCCGGCTCACCTTCGTCGCCTTGTCGCTGCCGCTGCTGATCGGCGGCTTCTACATGCTGTTCCATCCGCCCGAGGCGCTGTTCGTGCAGCCGACCTTGCTGGCGGTCTGGCTGTTCGTGGCGCTGTTCATCGTCCATCTCGGCTATGCCGGCGTGTCGATCAGCTACCACGCGCACGGCGCCGAGCTCAGCGACGACTACAACGAGCGCACGCGCATCACCGTCGGCCGCGAGGTGTTCGGCCTGATGGGCATGACGCTGGCCGTCGTGCTGCCGACCATCTTCACGGCCAAGTTCGGCGACCACCAGGGCTACGTCTTCATGGGCCTGGCCTTCATTCCGCTCGCTCTCGCCTTCGCCCTGCCGACGCTGCTCTGGTCGCCGCCCTCGGTGCATCCGCCGGTCGTGCGCGAGAATCCGGAAATCCATGTCCGCTACTTCCGCGACTGGCTGGTCAGCTTGGCGCCGTCCCTGGCGCGGCCGACGCGCAACATGGAGCACAGCACCTCGCTCAAGGCACTGGTGCCGTTCTTCGCGCCGATGAAGAACCGTTTGTTCCGCCGCCTGCTGCTGGTCTTCATCATCAACGGCTCGGCGCTGGGCGTCGCCGTGTCGGTGATGCTGTTCTATGTCGAGCACGTGCTCAAAGGGAACAAGACGCAGGCCGGTATCATCCTGCTGGTCTATTTCGGCGCCGCCGCCTTGAGCGTGCCGATGTGGCTGATGCTGTCGCGCCGCTACACCAAGACCGTGGCCTGGTTCTTCGCCATGGTGATGACCGTGATCGCCATGTCGCTCGCGGTGTTCCTGGGCGCCGGCGACTTCGCGCTGTTCCTGCCCATCGCCGTCATCACCGGGCTCGGCATCGGCGCCGACTACGGCCTGCCGCCGTCGGTGCTGGCCGACATCATCAACGCGCCGGAAGGCAAGGACACGCAGGGCGACACGGGCGCCTACTTCGGCCTGTGGGCGCTCTCGACCAAGCTCGCGACCGCGATCGGCGCGGCGGGCTCGCTGCCGGTGGCGGCGCTGCTGGGCTTCAACCCCAGCCGCGGCCAGTACAGCAGCACGGCGCTGGTCTTCGTCTATATCGCCCTGCCGGTCGCCATCAAGATCGCCGCGGCGCTGCTGATCTGGTTCATCCGCATCGAAGCCGAACGCGGCTCGGTGCGGGATGAGCTGATGGCGCGTTAACTGGGAGCGCGGGCCTCCGGCCCGCTCATGATGCGGGCCAGAGGCCCGCGCTCCCTTAAGACAAGAAGCCGAGCTTCTGCGGCTGCCTGAGGCCGAAGTCGCGCTGCTGGCCCCAGCAGCCTTGCGCCACCGTGGCGAAAACGCTGCGGAAGTCGACGGTGTGCTTCAGGTCGCCGTCGGTGAGGTCCGACAGCGACGGATAGGCGCCGTGCAGGCCGCCCTTCACGCCGCCGCCCATGACGAACAGGGGCGCCGCGGTGCCGTGGTCGGTGCCGGCGCTGGCGTTCTGGCGGACGCGGCGGCCGAACTCCGAGTAGGTCATCACCACCACGTCGTTCCACAGGTTGGCGGCGATCAGGTTCTTGCGCAGGATCGCGAGGTTGCTGGCGAGGAAGCCCAGCAGGCGCTCGTGCGGCTGCACCTGGTTGGCATGGGTGTCAAAGCCGCCCAGCGCCGCCTTGATCGCCACGACCGGCACGCGCGCCGTGACGATGCGCGTGGCGAGGTCGAGCTGGCGGCCGAGCAGCACCTCCTGCGGATAGGCCTCCTTGGGCGCCGCGGCGTCGCGCAGCTTGTCGGCCAGACCCTTGGCCGCCGCGTTGATCTCCTGACGCACCGCCAGCAGATGGCGCAGCGCCGGATTGCCGCCGTCCTTCATGCCGCCGGTGTCCTTGAGCGCATGCGCCTGACGCAAAAAGTTCTCGGCGTCCTGCATGACGATGGTGCGCAGCTCCGGCCCGGTGCTGGGCAGCGCATTGGTGTCGACGACGATGCTGTCGACGCCCGCGCCCTTGGGCAGCGCGGCGCCCTTGAAGGCCTGGGCGATCCAGCCCTCGCTCAGGGTCTGGTTCGAGCCCGACGCGGTGTCCCAGATCTCGATCGAGCGGAAGTGCGAGCGGTTGGGATAGGGATAGCCGACGCCCTGCACGATCGCGAGGTCGCCCGCCTTCCACGAATCCATCAAGGGCTCGAGCTTGCTGTTCAGCCCGACCTTTTCGTCGAGCTGGATCGTGTGGTCGCGCGCCACGCCGATGCCGGGGCGCAATTCGCGATACTTGGGGTCGGCGTAGGGAATGACGGTGTTCAGCCCGTCATTGCCGCCCTTGAGCTCGACCAGCAGGAGGATCTTGCCCATGGCGTCCTCACTTCAGCTGATAGGCGGTGTCGACCAGCGCCGCCGCCACGGTGGCACCCGGCGTGCGCGAGGGGTCGACCGTGTCGATCGGCGCGCGCGGCAGCAGCGTGCGCAACAAGGTCGCGGAGTCGACGCCGGCAAGCGTCGGGCCGAGCTTCGCCTCGTCGCCGGCATAGCGCAGGCTGCGCCCCTCGACCGGCCGCGGCTCGGCCGCTGGCTGTGCCATCTGCATGGTGCCCTCGTCCGACCGCATCGGCAGCTGCTCGCGGCGCTCGATGCGCCGGTTGCGCGGGCTCGACATCATCGCCCCTTCCATCGAGGCCACGGTCGTCGCCTCGACGATGCGGCGCAGGAACTGCTGGCGCAGCAGCAGCGTGTAGGTCGAGATCCAACTCTCGCCGCCCGGCCAGCCTTTGACGTTGGGCGGATCGAACGGCATCTGGCCCAGCCCCTGCATCATGCGCACGAGCTGGGTCTTCTCCGGCACCGGCAGTCCGAGCAGATGGACCGTGCCCACGATCAACTCGACCGGCGACTTGATCAGCGCGCCGCGGTTGGCGGGATCCCGGAACTGTGCCGACAGCAGGATCGCGCGCATCAGCGGCTTGATCTCGTAGTTGGCGCGGAAGCCTGCCGCCAGCTTCCTGACCTCGACTGGATCGGGCTTCAGCGACACGAACTC
>JAIEOV010000147.1 GCA_019750135.1 Reyranella sp.
CGACTGTCTGCCATCCTGCATGCCGATCTTGCCGGCTTCGTACGCCTGGTGGAGGCCCAGGAAGACCTGACGTTCGAGCGGCTGCGGTCGGCGCGCGACAAGATCTGGAAGCCCGCCATCGCAGAGGCCGGCGGTTCGCTGGTCCACAGCAACGGCGATTCCCTGCTCGTGGAATTCGGCTCGCCGGCCGTCGCCGTCCAGGTGGCCATCGACATCCAGGAGCGCATGGCGCGCTTCAACGAGGATTTCGCCGAGGAGCAACGCCTCTTGTTCCGCATCGGCGTTCATCTCGGCGAGATCATCATCGACCAGACGGGTCACGACCTGTTTGGCGATGGCGTGAACCTGACCGAACGCATCCAATCGCTGGCCGAGCCGGGCGGCATCGCCGTGTCGCGCGCGGTGCGCGACGTGGCCAAGCTCCGGGACGACTACGCCTATGTCGATGGCGGCGAGCATCGCGCCAAGCATGTCAGCCGGCCGCTGCACATCTACCGGGTGCGCGCCCGCATGAGCAGCGCCACCGTGCCGACCCAGCAGACGCGCCTGCGCGGCGTCTTCCATTTCCAGGGCGCCGACGACACCGGGCGCAAGTTCGGCTTCGAGCTGGAGATGGAGGAGCTGGTGAAGCGCAAGCACAGCGTCCTGGTCGGCCGCGATTCGGGCCAGTGCGATGTCGTGCTGCTGAACACGTCGGTGTCGCGGCGTCATGCGCGGCTGAGCGTGGACGCGAACAATTTCCTGCAAGTCGAGGATGTCGGTTCGACCAACGGCACCGCGATCAACGGCACGCCGGTCGCGCCCGGCCTTCCGCAGACTCTGGCGCCGGGATCGACGCTGAAGCTGGGCGATATCGAGCTCGTCGTTCGTTACGACTGAAAGGGTGGACGCCTTTCGGCAGGCGGCAGTCGGCCGTCGACAAGGCGACGGCGCGGGATGAGTATTCCTGCGTGCGATGGGCACGGAGGGAATAATGTCCAACACCAAGGACTGGGCGTTCAGCCACGATCTCGAGAGCGCAGCCACGTGGACGCCGGGCTTGCGCGAGATCTTCGAATATCGCGATCTCGGCATCAAAGGCGGCACCAAGGGCGACTACGTCGCCCATCTGATCCGTCACAACGGCAAGAAGGTGAAGGACGAGGTCCAGCAGTGGCACGTCCACGATTGCACCTTCCAGATGGTCTACGTCCTGAACGGCTGGGCGACGTTCGAGTATGCCGGCCAGGGCCAGAAGACGATCCGCAAGGGCGACTGCATCAACCAGATCCCCGGCATCGCGCATCGCGAGATCGCCTGCTCCGAGGATTTCGAGGTGCTGGAGATCGTGGCGCCGGCGGACTTCAAGACCAGGATCGTTGAAGCGCCGCAGCGGCAACAGGCTGCGGAGTAGCTACGGCTGCTACCAAAACCTCATGCTCCTCTCTCACAAGGAGGAGAGGAGCATGAAGCGTAGGAAGTGAGAACTCGCGGAGCGAGAAGTCGCGAAGTGAGAAGAAAGAGAAAAGACCCCCAGGGAGGATATCCATGTCCGGAAAGATCGGCCCGTCGAGGCGGGCAATGCTCAAGGTCGGCCTCGCGGCAGGCGCGACCGTTGCGTCTCCTGCCATCCTGCGGCTGACCGCCGAGGCGCAGAGCGGACCGATCAAGATCGGCATGCCGTTGGCGCTCACCGGCGCGCTGGGCTCGGTCGGGCAGCAGCAGAAGCGCGGCGCCGAGCTTTGGGCAAAGATCCAGAACGCCCAGGGCGGTCTTCTCGGCCGGCCGATCGAGCTCCTGATCGAGGACACCGCCGGCAACCCGGCCAACTGCGTACGCAAGGCGCAGGAGATGGTCGAGCGCCACAATTGCCGCCTGTTCACCGGCATCACGCTGTCCTCGGAAGCGCTGGCGGTGGTGCCCAAGCTCGCCGAGTGGAATGCGATCTTCATTTCGTCCGACAACGGCGACGGCCGGCTGACCGCCGAGAGCTTCGTGCCGAATTTCTTCCGCGCCAACATCTCGGGTCCGATGGGCACCCGCGCGGTGTCGCTCTACCTGCGCGACGGCAAGATGCAGAAATTCTATGCGCTGGGCATGGACTATGCCTGGGGCCACAACAGCGTGCAGGTCTTCGAGAACGAGGTGAAGAAGGCCAAGCGCGAGTTCATCGGCAAGGTCTTCGCGCCGACCGGCACCAAGGACTACTCGACCTACATCACCAAGATCCGCCAGTCCGGCGCCGACGCCGTCTTCCTGGTGATGCAGGGTGACGACAACAACGCCTTCCTGTCGCAGTCGCGCCAGTACCGGCTGCCCGAGAAGGTCAAGCTGCTGACCGAGATCGTCGACCTCGCCAGCATCCGCGCCGTGGGCGACGCCTCGCTCGGCCTGATCGGCTCGTCGCGCTACAGCTTCACATACGACCATCCGCTGAACAACGCGTTCGTCGAGCTGTGGAAGAAGGAGCACAACACGGTGCCCGACACGTTCGAGGGCGAGCAGTGGCAGTGCATGAAGGTGTTCGACGCCGGCATCACCAAGGCAGGCGGCATCGAGGCCGACAAGCTGCGCCCGGCGCTCGAGGACATCGAGATCGAGAGCGTCAAGGGCAAGGTCTTCATGCGCAAGTGCGATCACCAGGGCGTGCAGCAGGGCTTCATGGTCGAGGTGGTGAAGAAGGCGGGCTTCGACACGCCGATCCCGCAGGTGATCGCGACCTTCCCCGGCGAGGCGACGACGCCGAAGTGCAACACGATGACCTTCGAGGATTGAGGGCAAGGGGCCGCTGTCCGTTGTATGCTCGGCCCCTATCCACGTTCATCCGGAGGACGCCATGATCGTCAAGCAGATCTGGACCGCCAATGCCTACCGCAACTTCAACTACCTCATCGCCTGCAAGGAGACCGGCGAGGCGCTGGCCATCGATCCGCTGGACCACGAGAAGTGCCTGAAGGCCGCCAAGGACGAGGGCTGGACCATCACCCAGATCCTGAACACGCACGAGCATCGCGACCATACCGGCGGCAACGACGCCCTGGCCGCGAAGACCGGCGCCAAGATCCTGGCGCACAAGAATGCCCGCGATTCGATCCCCGACATGGCCCGCGGGCTGGGCGCCGGCGACGTCGTCAAGGTCGGCAAGACGGTCGAGCTCGAGGTGATGGACACGCCCGGCCACACGATGTGCCACATCTGCCTCAGGTCGCACACCGACCAGCCGGCCCTGTTCTGCGGCGACACGCTGTTCAATGCCGGCGCCGGCAATTGCCACAATGGCGGCCATCCGGCGGAGCTGTACAAGACGTTCGACGAGCAGCTCGCCAAGCTGCCGCCGTCGACCCTGATCTATCCCGGACACGACTACATCGAGAACAACCTGCGCTTCACCTTGGACCGCGAGCCCGACAACCAGAGCGCCGCCCGGATGCTCGACAAGCTCAAGGGGCAGGACCCCAACAAGGCCTACGTGTCGACGCTCGAGGTCGAGGAAGAGGTCAACACGTTCTTCCGCCTGAGCAGCCCGACCGTCGTCGCGCGGCTGCGCCAGGCCTTTCCCGACCTGCCCGAGACACCCGACCAGCGCACGGTGTTCCTGAAGCTTCGCGAACTGCGCAATTCGTGGTGAATACGCTCGCCGGATGAATACCCTCGCTTTCCTGCTGACCCAGGTCGTCAACGCGCTGTCGCAGTCGGCCCTGCTGTTCTTCCTCGGTGTCGGGCTCACGTTGATTTTCGGGCTGATGCGCATCGTGAACTTCGCCCACGGTGCGCTCTACATGCTGGGCGCGTTCGTCGGCTACTCGCTCACCAAGTGGTCGGGCAACTACTGGCTCGCGCTCGCCGTGGCGCCGGTGGTGGTCGGGCTGTTCGGGGCGGCGTTCGAGTTCGCCATCCTGCGCCGGCTCTATCGCCGCGACGCCCACGCCTTCCTCATGGTGACCTTCGGCCTCGCCCTGGTGGTCGGCGAGGCCGTGCGCCTGACCTGGGGGCCGGATGCGCTGCAGGTCCCGCCGCCGGAGCTGCTGGCCGGCGTGACCTTCATCCTGGACGAGCCGTTCCCGCTCTATCGCCTGTTCCTGGTCGCCACCGGCGCAATCGTCGCCGTGGCGATCTGGCAGTTCCTCGAGCGGGCGCGGCTCGGGCTCCTGATCCGCGCGACCTCACAGAACGCCGACATGGCGAGCGCGCTGGGCGTCGACGTGAAGCGCGTGCGCTCGGCCGTGTTCGGCATCGGCTGCGGACTCGCCGCCCTGGGCGGCGTGCTGGCGGCGCCGCTGGTCACCGCCTCCAACGGCATGGCGGCGACCGTCATCATCGATGCCTTTGTGATCGTCATCATCGGCGGCATGGGCAGCTTCCTAGGCTCGCTGATCGGCGCGCTGCTGGTCGGCTTTGTCCAGGTGTTCGGCAACTACTACCTGCCCGACCTGGCGCTCGCCTTCATGTACCTGGTGATGCTGGCCATCCTCGTGGTGCGTCCCGGCGGCCTTTTGGGCAAGGAAGCGTAGGCCCGTGTCCGCTGGATTGCGCGCGCTCCTGGTCGCGGTCGTGCTGGTGCTGGCGGCAGCGCCGCTCGGCCTGCCGCCCTTCGCCATGACCTTGCTCACCGAGGCGCTGATCCTCGGCCTGTTCGCCATGAGCCTCGACCTCATGTTCGGCTACACGCGGCTGGTCTCGTTCGGCCATGCCGCCGCCTATGGGCTCGGCGCTTATGCCTGCGGTTTCATGCTGCTGCATACCGACGTCCCGCTGCTGTTCGTGGTGTTCGGCGCCGCGCTGCTGACCGGCGTCGTGGCGATCGGCGTCGGCTGGATCTGCACCCTGGCGACCGGCGTCTCCTTCTCGATGCTGACGCTGGCCTTCGCGCAGCTGCTCTACGCCATCTCGTTCAAGTGGACGTCGGTGACCGGTGGCTCCGACGGCCTGGCGGGCATCCCGCGCACGCCCGGCCCGTTCGGCTTCGACGCTCTCACCAGCAAGACCGGCTTCTACTACCTGGTGCTGGCCTGCCTGGTCGGCGCCTTCCTGGTGTGCTTCGCCCTGGTGCGCTCGCCGTTCGGCGCGGTGCTGCGCGGGATCCGCGAGAACGAGGCCAAGACGATCGCGCTGGGCTACAACACGCGCCTCTACAAGATCGCCGTGGTGGCGGTGGCCTACGCGCTGGGCGGCCTCGCCGGCGCGCTCTACGCCCCGTTCGCGGGCTTCGCCAACACCGAGCTGCTGTTCTGGCTGCTGAGCGGCCAGGTGCTGATCATGGTGCTCGTCGGCGGCTCGGGGACCTTGGTCGGACCGATCCTGGGGGCGGCCTTCTTCATGCTGATGGAGCACCAGCTCAGCTCGTGGACCGAAGCATGGGCGCTGTACTTCGGCCTGATCTTCATCGCCTTCGTGCTGTTCGCGCCGCAAGGCATCTGGGGATTGGCGACGGGCTGGCTGCAGCGCGGCCGCAACTCGACGCGGGCGTCGTAGACGTGGCGCTGCTCGAGCTCGACGGCGTGACGCGGCGCTACGGCGCCCTGGTGGCCCTCGACCAGGTCGCCATGGCGGTCGAGGAAGGCGAGGTCCGCGCCGTCATCGGCCCCAACGGCGCCGGCAAGACGACGCTGTTCAACGTCATCACCGGCACGGTGAAGCCGACGGCGGGATCGATCCGCTTCGCCGGCCAGGCGATCGCGGGCCTGGCGAGCCACCAGATCTGCAGGCTCGGCCTCTCGCGCACCTTCCAGATCACGTCCCTCTTTCCCGAAATGTCGGCGCGCGAGAACGCGCGGCTGGCGGCGCAGGCGCGCCACGGCCGGCGCTGGCAGCCGTTCGGCGGCGGGCACATCTTCGACGAGGCGAGCGCGCGCGCCGACGCCGCCCTGAAGCAGCTCGGCCTGTCGGGCATCGCCGACACGCCGGCCGGGCTGCTGAGCCACGGCGACCAACGCCTGCTCGAGGTCGCGATGGCGCTAGCGCAGCAGCCGCGCGTGCTGCTGCTCGACGAGCCGACCCAGGGCCTGTCGGTCGAGGAGACGCAGCAGGCGGTCGAGACGCTGGCCGGCTTCCTGAAGACCTCACGCATGACCGTGCTGCTGGTCGAGCACGACATGGAGGTGGTGTTCCGGCTGGCCCACCGCATCACCGTGCTGCATCGCGGCGGGGTGATCGCCGACGGCGCGCCCGACGCAGTCAAGGCCGACAAGGCGGTACAGGAAGCCTATCTTGGAGGCTTCGAGTGATGCTCACCATCGCCGGCCTCAACACGCACTACGGCGCGAGCCATATCCTGCAGGGCGTCGACCTCGAGATGCCGCAAGGCCGCATCAGCGCCGTGCTGGGCCGCAACGGCGTCGGCAAGACCACCATGGTGAAGACCATCATGGGCCTGGTGCCGCCGAGCAGCGGCCATGTGACGGTAGGCGGCACCGATATTACCGGGTGGCCGCCGCACCGCGTGTCGCGCCAGGGCGTCGCCTACGTGCCGGAGGGTCGGCTGATCTTCCCCGACCTCACGGTGCTCGAGAACATCAAGGTCGGCGAACGGCCGGACACGGCGTGGCCAATCGACCGGCTGCTGAAGCTTTTCCCTTCGCTCGACGAGCGCCAGGCCAATCGCGGGTCGCAGCTGTCGGGCGGCGAGCAGCAGATGCTGGCGATCGCCCGCGCCCTGGTCAGCGATCCCAAGGTCGTGCTGCTCGACGAACCCAGCCAGGGCCTGGCGCCGCTGGTCGTGCGCGAGCTCGCCCGCGTCATCAAGCTGCTGCGCGACGAGGGCGTCACGATCCTGCTGGTCGAGCAGAACATGAAGCTCGCCGAGGCGGTCGCCGACGAGCTGCACATCATGGTCAAGGGGCGCATGGTCTATCGCGCCAGCGCCGAGGTCTTCCGCGCCGAGGAGGCGACGATCCGGGCCCGCTACCTCACCATGTGAGGCCGAGCCGGGCCTTGGCTCTCGTTTCACGCGGCTCGTCAGGGTGAGGTCGAGCGCTATGGCCCTACCGCTCGAGGCGCGCCTTCCTCATCTTGTCCCTTATCTTCTCGTCCTGGTTCTTGGCCATTGCGATATCGGCATCGGCGCCGGCATGGTAGGCGATGGCACGATTGCGATAGGCCGAGGCGTTCTTCGGATTGGCCCTGATGGCCGCCGTGTACTTGGCGATCGCCTGCTCGATCTTGTTCTCCTTGAACAGCTCGATGCCCCAGGGCGTTGTAGACATCGCTGAATTGGGGATCGAGCGCGATGGCTTTGCGGAAGAACGCGACCTTGTCGTCGAGCGTCTTTTCATAGAGGCCGCGGATGAACAGCCCCTGTGGGCGCTGTTCGGCCTTCGACGTCCTCACCAGGGAATCGGCGAGCCCTTTCAACTCTTCCCACTGGCCTGTCTTCAGGTAGTAAGTCGCCAGGGCGATGGGATCGTACTCCCGGACGATTGCCCGCGCCGAGAGGCGGATCGCCTGATCGAGGTCGGTATGCGTCACGGCCTCGGCGGGAATGCCCGCCGATTCCCCCAGCGAGAGGGAGACCGTGTACTCCGGCGGCTTGTCCGGCCCGTTCGGCCGTTTGATGGTCAACGCTCCACCGACCTTGAACTCCGGAATGTCGAGAAAAATCCCGCAGCATGGAGACCGTTGACCGCAGCGACAGGCTCGACGACGGCACCTGTATCGTCGCCAGGGTCGCAAAGGCATCGTCGCTGCGGAAACCGGCGACCGCTTCCTTGGTCAGTTCGTAATCCAGGCGGTCGCCGGACAGGAAGCCCGGCCTGTCCCCGGATTGCCGGATGGCCCGGACCTCGTCGACCAGGAAGCGCGAGACGACCACCCCGGAATATCCATCGTTCTCGAGCGTGCGCGGCACCGCGAGCGGCTCGGTCATGATCTGCTTGTCCGTCACGGCCTCTACGAACAGGAAGAGCAGCACGACGCTGCCGGCCACGGCGACGGTCTTGAGTGCGGCCCGATAGGTGACGTCGACGAGGCGTGTTTGCCGCCGGGCTTTGTCGTACGGTGGCGCCCAGGGAGTGACGGTTTGATCACAGATTCGCCCGGCGGCGGGCGCGCCGCCTTCGTCGTCGTCGACTGGGGTACCACGAGCTTCCGCGGCTGGCTGATGTCGGCCGCCGGCGAGGCGTTGGCGGAGAGCCGCGGCGGCGAAGGCATGCTGCACTGCGCCGGCGGTCCGGGCTTTGCACCGGTGCTGGACGATCACTTGGCGCGGCTCGGCGCGCCAAAGGGAGCGCCTGTCCTGATCTGCGGCATGGCCGGCGCGCGGCAGGGCTGGATCGAGGCGCCCTACATAAAGACTCCGACACGACTCGATGCCCTGCACGAGGGCGCGATCCGGGTCGAAGCATCCGGCGACATCCGCATCCTGCCCGGCGTCGCCCAGGCGGAGGCCGACCGGCCCGACGTCATGCGCGGCGAGGAAACCCAGCTTCTGGGCGTGACCGAACCCGACTATACCGGTCTCGTCTGCATTCCCGGCACGCACAGCAAGTGGGTCAGGATCGAAGACGGCCGCCTGGTCGAGTTCTCTACCTACATGACCGGCGAATTGTTCTCGGTGATCGCGCAGCACAGCATCCTCGCCCACGCCGTCGAACCGGGGGCCGCTCCGGTCGATAGCCCGGCCTTCCGCGATGGGCTCGGCGCAGCGACAGCGATGCCCACCGGCCTGACCGCCTCGCTGTTCCGATTGCGCGCGGCGCAGCTCCTGGGCTTCGAGCAGCGTGCGGACGGCGCGGCGCGATTGTCGGGCCTCCTGATCGGAACCGAGCTTACCGATGCGATGCGCCGCCATGGTTCGCCGAGAGCGGTACGGCTGATCGGCGCCGGCGCGCTCGGGCGGCTTTATGAAGCCGCGCTGGCGGCGCAGGGTCTCGACGTGACGACGGTCGATGCCGAGCAGGCGTCGCGACTCGGCCTCGCCAAGGCCGCTGCAAGGATCTGGGGAGCGACATGACGGAAACGGCTCCATGGCCCAAGGTGAAACGCCAGCTCATCGCCATTCTGCGCGGCATTCGCCCCGACGAGGCCGACGCCATCGTCGGCGCGCTGATCGAAAGCGGCTTCGAACTGATCGAGGTGCCGCTGAATTCGCCCGAACCCTTCCGCTCGATCGAGCAGCTCAGCCGCCGCTTCGGCAAGGATTGCCTGGTCGGCGCCGGCACAGTGCTGAGCGCCAACGACTGCGCGCGGGTCGCCGATGCCGGCGGGCGATTGATGGTCGCGCCAAACGTGGACGCCGACGTGCTGGCGACGGCCAAGGCGCGAGGCATGGTGACCATGCCCGGCGTGTTCACGCCCACCGAGGCCCTGCTCGCCGTGCGCTGCGGCGCCTCGGCGCTGAAGTTCTTCCCGGCGTCCGTGCTGGGACCGTCGGGCATTGCCGCCCAGCTGGCTGTCCTGCCCAAGGATGTCGTCGTGGGTGCGGTCGGCGGCGTGTCGGACAAGAACCTCGCGCCTTATGTGGCGGCCGGCATCCGCGCGTTTGGATTGGGCAGCAGCCTCTATCGCCCAGGTATGACGGAAGCCGAGGTGCGCGAGCGGGCGCTGATGTCGGTGCGCGCCTACGACGACGCTTCTTCTTCCCCGAGGTGAACCGAGGCTTCAGTCTCCAGTCGAGATCAGCCGCAGTGGAGTCTCGTCGTGCCGTGCGGCGTCGACCTGCCGGACGAGCTTGCGGAAGCTTTCGAGATCGGCGCCGTCCAGCTTCGCCTTCTTCGTCGGCGAGAACTTCATCGGGTCGACCGCCTGGCCGTTGTTGATGACCTCGAAATGAAGATGCGGGCCGGTCGACCGGCCGGTGCTGCCGACCAGGCCGATCATCTGCCCGCGCTGGACCTTCACCCCGGCCGCTATGCCCGGCGCAAAGGCAGAAAGGTGGCCATAGACCGTCGCCACGTTGTGGCCGTGGTCGATGCGGATCCAGTTGCCGTAGCCTGCATTGGGCGCGGCGCCGACGACCGTGCCGTCGGATGCCGCCAGGACCGGCGTGCCCGTCGGCGCGAGCAGATCGACGCCGTTGTGCATCAGGAACGCGCCGCCGCCACGCGGCGCTGTGCGGCCGGGGCCGGGCGCCAGACCGAGCGCCACACCGCGCGCTGTCGCCACGTTGATGGTCGCGCCCACGGTGCCCAGCCGGCTCGGCGCACCGAGACCGTTCCTCGGCTGCTCGAACGGATCGGCGCGGACGCCGAAGCCCGACGTCACGCTGATCGCATCGAGTGGCAGGCGCATCGCCGGCGCGGCCAGCGATTCACCGTTGGAGAGCCAGAGCTGTTCGACGCCGCGAGTCGGGCGAAAGCCATAGAGGGCGATCTTCCCCTTGGCGCTCGTCATGATCTCGGCCGACACGATGCGGCCGGCGCCGATCTCACGGCCGTCGGCCGCCATGGTCTGCTGATAGCGCACCTGGAACCTGTCGCCGCTGTCGAGCGGGCGGCGCTCGAGAGCCGATGACAACGCGTCCTTCAGCTGGAGGCCCAGGCTCGCGGGCAGGCCGGCTCTCGCCAACGAGTCTTCGAGAGATTCCTCGACAAAGCCTTGAACGACGTTCTCACGACCAACGACGGGATCATCGGGCGCCATGGCGATTTCCGTCGAGCTGCCGAGCAGCTCGCCTCCAGCACCGGCGAGATCGGCATCAAATGCCCAGGCCGGCCCGCAAAGCAGCACGCAGGCTCCGACCAAGGCCAGCAAAGCCCGAAACCTACCATTCGACGCAGGCATGAAAAGCCTCTCACGGCGTTGACCAGTCCCCACCCACGCTCAGACGAGCAGGACGCCGCTTTCGAGACCAGTGCCATTGCTGTGACGAGGCGCGGCGGCGATGCCGAGCCGAACAGAAAAAGGTCACAGCACGCGGTTCACCACTTCTCGAGCCACGGCCGCAGCACCACCTCGAACGCCCAGGTCGAGCGGTGCTGCCGGTGCAGCTGGAGGTAGGTCTCGGCGATGTGGTCCGGATGGGCGAGGTTGTCGTCGACGCTGGTGCCGGCCAGGCGATGCGCGCGCGTGCCGTCTTCCTGCGTCCAGCCGATCGCGGCGTCGATCGGCACATTGGCGACGTGGATGCCCTGCGGCATCAGCTCGCGCGCCATGCTCTGGGCGAGCCCGGCCTTGGCGTGGCAGGCCATGGCAAAGGCGCCGCTCAAGGGGAAGCCCTTCAGCGCGGCGCTGGCGTTGGTGAAGATGATCGTGCCCCTGGCGCCGTTGGCGTTCGGCTCGTTCTCGCGCATGCGCCGCGCCGCCTGCTGGCCGACCAGCAACGCGCTGAACGCCGCGTTGCGCATGGTGTCGAACGCCATGCCCGGCTCGACCTCGGTGATCGCCTTGCGGAAGATGCCGGGAACCCGTCCATCGATGTTGTGCACGACCAATGTGGGCGAACCCAAGTCACCGGCGACCGCCTGGAACAGGGCTTCCACGGAAGCCGGATCGCTGGCATCGCAGGCGTACCGCCGCACGCCGTGGGCCTTCTCGAGAGCCTGCAGCACCGGCTTGTCCGGACTTCGGGCGGCGACAGCGACTCGCATGCCTTCCTTCGCAAACAGCCGCGCGCAGCTCGAGCTGATGCCGGGTCCACCGCCGACGATCAGCGCAACGTCCTGAATGTGTTCTGTCATGTCGCCAACAGTCGGTGTTGAAACGACACTCTTCAACCGGCAAAAACTCATGCCATGGCAAGAAAGCTCAATCCGAGTACGGAACGCGTGGACCGTGGCGTTTGGTGATATCGTGGCGCAGGCGGTCAGGACATCAGCAAAGGCCGCCTGAAGAAGGCAATGACACGCATCGCTCTGGTCCACGCCACCCCCGCCGCCGTCGATCCCATCAGGCAGGCCTTCGCCGAGGCCTGGCCCGAGCCCGACCTCGTCAACCTGCTGGACGATTCGCTGAGCCGCGACCGCGCCCTCACCGCCGAGCTGACCGATGGCATCTATGGGCGCTTCGACGCGCTCGGCCGCTATGCGGTATCGCTGGGCGCCGATGCGATCCTGTTCACCTGCTCGGCCTTCGGCCCGGCCATCGAGCGCGTCGCGCGGTCGGTCGCGATGCCGGTGCTCAAGCCCAACGAGGCGATGTTTGCCGAAGCCATCGCCATCGGCGGCACGATCGGCATGCTGGCGACCTTCGAGCCGTCGATCGCCAGCATGTCCGAGGAGTTCGAGGAGCAGGCGAAGCGGGCCGGCGCTTCCGCGAGCCTGAAGAGCGTGATGGTCCCGGGAGCGATGCCGGCCCTGCTGGCCGGACGGCGCGAGGAGCACGACACGCTGGTCGCCGAGGCCGCAGCTCAGCTCGCGGGCTGCGACGCCATCATGCTCGCCCAGTTCTCGATGGCGCCGGCGGCGGCCAGGCTGCGCGGCCAGAACCGTGCTCCCATCCTCACCAGCCCAGCCTCCGCCGTCGCCGTGCTGAAGACCAGGCTGGCCGCCTGACGACGAGGCTTTGAGCCGGCATCGGCAACGGCTAACCTGCCGCCAATGAAAAGGGGTTGGTTGGTCCATTCATGATTCTTCTTGTCGCGCATCTTGGCGCAGTGCTGCTGGCTGCCTTCGCGTTGTGGTCGATACGCTTCGAACCCAGCGGCAAGGCCATGACCCGCCTCGAATGGACGGTGCCCGCCGTGCTTGCGGTGCTGGCGGCAGCGGTGCTGCTGATCGTGTCGCCCGGCAAGCGCTTGGAACTGTGGGCTGCCGCCATCGCGGGCGGGCTCCTGGCCGGCGCGTTCGCGGGAATGATCCTGAAGGTGAACCAGGACCATGGCAAAAGGCTGATCCGCGTGGCGCCGGTCTGGGACGGCGCCGGCGCGACGGCGCTGCTGCTGCTCCTGGCCATCGTCCGCTTCGTGAGCTCCAGCCTGATGGGTCGCCAGTCGAGCGGCTTTGGCGTCCTGGCCGGCGGGGCGACGTTCCTGGCGGCGTTCATCGCCGCCCGCTTCATCGTCCTGCGCTTCTACAAGGCCCCGCGCTCGATCCATATCGACATGGCGCACGGCCAGAACCCGCGCCGGACCTTGGTGCACTGAGCAAGCGACAGGACTGGCTACGACCGAAAAAACGAAGCCAGGAACGCTGCCGCCTGATCCGAGAGACCAATGATCTTGTTGGTCGCCTGACGATAGAGCTTGAAGTTGAGCTCGGTTCCCGGCCTGCCGTCCTTCCAGTCGGTGAGAGGCCTGAGCTCGCGCCGTCCGAGCGGCTGCAGCGCGAGCGCGGTGCGCTTGATGGAAAGGGTCACAAGCGGCGTCTGCCGGGCGATGCCGCGTTTTTTCGCGACCGGCTCGGCCGCCGTGACGACGCCGCGCGCGATCAGGCCCTGTCCGCCCTGGTTCTCGCTCGCGAACAGGAAGATCATGTCGCCCTGCGCGACATGCTTGCCGCCATACATCGTCTTTTGCGCGACGAAGGTGAACGTCTTCGCCCGCACGTCGCGAATCTCGGCCTTGATCGCGAACGCCATGCTCGCAGTCTACTCCAGTTTGATGCCGGCCTCACGGATCACCTTGGCCCAGCGCTCGGTGTCGGCCGCGACCCAGGCGCCGAGCTCGGCCGGCGTTCCCAGGACGAGAACGACGCCGCGCGGCTCGAGCTTTTCACGCACGTCCGGTGCGCTGAAGGCATCGCGGCCCGCCTTGTTCAGGACGTCGATGATGGCGGGCGGCGTGCCGGCCGGCGCGAAGAGCGCGAACCATGCGCCGCCCTGGACGCCCGGATAGCCGGCCTCGGCCATGGTCGGGATGTCCGGCAGCACGGCGACCCGCTCCGGCGCGGCGACCGCCAGACCGCGCACGCTGCCGTCCCTTATGTGCTGGAGCGCGAACGGCACGATGTCGAACATCATCGCCACGCGGCCGGCGATGAGATCCTGCAGCGCCGGCGCCGCGCCCTTGTACGGCACGTGCACGATGTCGGTCTTGGTCAGGAGGCGGAACTGCTCGCCGGCGATGTGACCGCTGGCGCCGATGCCCTGCGAGGCATAGCTCAAGGCGCCGGGCTTCGCGCGCGCGAGCTCGACCAGCTCCTTGACCGACTTCGCCTCGACCTTGGAATTGACCACCAGCACGTTGGGCAGGTTGGCGAGGCGGATGATCGGCGCGAAGTCCTTGGCCGCGTTGTAGGGCAGCTTGGGATCGAGCGTCGGCAGGATGGCGTTCGTTGCGTGGAAGCCGAGATAGATCGTGTAGCCGTCGGCCGGAGACTTGGCGACGAAGTCCGCCGCGATCACGCCGCCCGCGCCGGTCTTGTTCTCGACGATGACCGGCTGCTTGATCTGCTCACCGAACTTCTGGGCGTAGTAGCGGGCGAGGATGTCGGCCATGCCGCCCGGCGCGGTCGGCACGATGACGCGGATGGGCTTGGCGGGATAGTCGTCTGCTGCGGCAGGGGCAACGAACGCGACCAGGGCCAATAACGCTGCAAGACAACGTGCAATCCTCATGGGCGTCCTCCTGTTTTCTTATTTGCTTCAAGCCGTCCGCAGGATCGGGATGGCCTTCCCTCCAAACAACTCGTGGGCTGCCGTCACTTCGTCGATCGGAGCGCCCCAATGCAGGACGGCAAGAAAATGCCCGGCCCCGACGGCCCGGCACTGCTCGACGATCTGGTCGGCGACCTCGGCCGGCGTCCCGGTGATGAACTCCTCGTCGCTGATCGTGAATGCGCCGGCGGGCGGTGGAGCATCGGGAACACTCTGCTTCAGCCGGGAATCCTGCGCCACGAAGCTTTTGAGGCGCTCGGACACCGCGGCCGCGTAATCTTTCGCCTCGCTCGCCGTCGCCGCGACGGCGACCCGACGACGCAAGGCAAGGCAGTCCGGATCGGCTGCGTTCGCTTCCGCGCGGTAGGCGTCGAAGATCGTCCTGATCGTCTTCGTGGAATTGAATCCGGTGGAGATTTTCACACCGCGGCGCGCTGCCCGGCGTGCCGATTCCACGCCGACCACCGCGGTCCAGCGCGGCGGCGAGGGTCGCTGCAGTGTTCGCGGCAGAATCCTTAGGTCCGAAAACAAGAAATGCTTGCCCTGATGCGAGACGACTTGCCGGGCGAGCGCTGCATCGATCACCTCGACGATCTCGTCGTTGCGCTCGCGCGCTTCCTCCATCGTCAAGCCGAGCCGCGCCAGCTCCTGCGGCACGCCCACGGCCGTGCCGATCTCGAGCCGTCCGCCGGTGAGATGGTCGAGCAGGCCGATCTCCTCGACGACGCGGACAGGATGATAGTAAGGCAGCACCACGCCCATCACGCCGAGCCTGAGCCTCCGCGTGCGCTGCGCCACGGCGGCAATCAGAAGGTTCGGGGAGGCCGAGAACGAGCCGCCGAAATGGTGCTCACTGAAGAAGATGCCTTCGAAGCCCAGTGCTTCATCGCGCGTCCACAAGTCGAGATAGCGCACGAAATAGTCGGCTGCATTGTCCGGCTCTGCGAGTTCCGGGAAGAACTCGAACAGCCACGGCTTGATCATCGATGGGCGTCCTTCCCGAGCCCGCCGATGATCCGCTTCAGGATCTGAATGAACTCGGCCCGGTTCGCGCGGCCGACGAGGCGGTCGATCTCGCGCTCGTGCGCGACGGCGCTCGCCATCAGCTCGGCCGTGGCGGCCTGGCCGGCCGGCGTCAGGGTGAGCGTGTAGGCCCGCCGATCGCTCTCGAGGCGCTGGCGGACCACGTAGCCCGATCGGCAGAGGTCATCGAGCACGGGCGTCAGGCTCGACGTGTTGCGGCGGATGGCGGCAGCGAGGTCGCGCTGCGTCAGGCCGGGATTGGCGTCGATCAGGAAGAGAACCGCAAAGCGCCACGGGCTGGCATCGGCGCCGTCGGCCCGGCGGGCGAAGGCCTGGAAGGCCGCTTCCTGCGCGAGCCGCAGATGGAGCCCGACAGTGCTGCCGAGCCAGCCGAAGTCGATATCCCGCGGCGCCGGCTCGGGCAGCACGATCTTGAGCTTGTGGACGGGGCGACGCGCCATCGCGCGACGATAGGCCGAATTGGTCGGGAGTCAAACTATCTGGGGGCGAACTAATTTCTTGTAACGGCTTGTAACTGGGCCGGCGGCAGACATCGCACGAAACAACTCTCGACCGCAGCCGGCGCGGCATTGCCTTATAGCGATGCCACACGCAACACATGCGGAGGAGATCGACCGTGCTGAAGAGACACATGACCTTGCTGGCGGCGGCCGCCGCACTGGTCGTCGGCGCATCGGCATCATCGGGCCAGACCCTGCCGCCGGGCATGCCGTTTCCGCCGCCGATGATGCCACCACCGTTCCTGACCGGCGGCGCGATGCCGTCGCCGCAGGAAGCCTGTCTCGAGATGAGCGCGCTGCGCGCAGGCTACTTCGCCTATCTGCGCCAGCGCCTCGATCTCACGCCGGCACAGGCGTCGCTGTGGCGCGACGTCGAGACCGCCGTCGACGAGACCAACACGGCGGCGCGCGGCGATTGCGCCGCCCTGCCCGCCGAGCCGGACAAGCCCGGCCTGACACAGGCGCTGTCGGTCGCCGACGGGCATCTCACGGCGCGACGCCAGAGCCTGCAGCGCATCAGCGGACCCTTGCTGAAGCTCTACGAAGGACTCTCGCCGGCGCAGCGCGAGATCATGGATCGCGTCGTGCCACCGCCGATGATCCTCTGACCTTCCCGCACCGGCCCTCTCTCTCCCTGGCCGGTGACTGGAACCGCCGGTGCCATCCCCAAGCTGCGCCGGCGGACCGGGGACCGCGCTTTTGCACCATCGCTTGCGTAAGCCTGGCGATGGTGACGAAGGCGCGGTCCTTCCGTTTCACGGCGTGGCGGAAGCGTTTCGAGGCTCGCCGCCACACTGGTCAGCCGTTGCCCACCCGATCGATCCATTGTCCGAATCGGTCGGCGAAGCCACCGAGGAAGCCGGCGACCGCGGGATCGGCGACCGCGCCGTCCGCCGACACGAGGTCGGGCCGCCACGCGATCTGCACCTCGGGCTGTCCCATCACGACGGCGTCCAGCACGATCATGACGCTGCGCAGATGCGCCTGCGCGACGGCGGCGCCGATTGCGCCGACGCTCGTTCCGGCGATGGCCACGGGCTTGCCGGCCCAGACATTCTCGCCCTTGGGCTTCGATCCCCAGTCGACGGCGTTCTTGAGCACCGCCGGCAGGGAGCGATTGTACTCCGGCGTCACCAGCAGGATCGCGTCGGCGGCAGCGATCTCGCTCTTGAAGCGCGTCACGGCGGCGGGCGGACTCGCCCAAAGGTCGTCGTTGTAAAGCGGCAGATCGCCGATCTCGGCGAAGGAGAAGGCGAGCTTGCCGCCGGCCGCGCCGATGATCGCCCTGGCGAGCTTCCGATTGATCGACTCGCGACGCAGGCTGCCGACCAGGACCGTGACGTTCTTCATGCAGTCAGGCTGGCATCTCTTGACCATATGGTCAAGTTTGGATCAGTTGTATGATGGGGACTGCATCATGGCGGCCAACAGGAGCGGGCGTGGCTAAGAGAGCGAACCGGAAAGCACTGACCTCCCGCGCGGGACGGCCGGCCGTCCGCCTGGCGCCGGCCAGGCAGGTCGGTGCCAAGGCCCCGGCCGTCAAGCCGCGTGGGCAGGTTGGCAAGCGCGGCGACGAAGTCCGCAAGAAGGTCCTGCAGGCGGCGCTGGAATATTTCGGCGCCTTCGGCTTCGAGGGAACGACCACGCGAGCGGTGGCCGAGCGCGCCGGCATCTCGCACAGCCTGGTGCTCTATCACTTCCAGTCCAAGGAACAACTCTGGATCAGCATGATGGACGACGCGATCGGCCAGTATGCCTCTGCAATAAAGGGCATATTCGACCAATCCCATGGCCGGGCAGGCGAGGCGTTGAAGGAGTTCATCGAGCAGTTCGTGCGCATGTCCTCCGAGACGCCGCAGATCCATCGCATCATGACCATGGCGAGCAACCAGGATACCGCGCGCCTGCGCTGGGTGATCGACAAGTACCTGCGCGACCACTTCGAGGCGATCCGCGACCTGATCCGCCGCGGCCAGATGGAGGGCTCGGTGCGCGACTGCGACCCGGCCAGGCTCTACTTCCACATCCTGGGCGCCGGCGGCACCCCCTTCACGACCGCGATGGAGTACCGGGCGCTGACCGGGCGCGACATCTTCTCAGAGAAGGAGATCCTGCGCACGATCGCCTTCATCCACGACATCGTTTTCCTCGATCGCGAATCGACTTGACCATATGGACAGTTCTGGCCCAGGCTTGCACCCTCGCTGGGAGGCCGCAGATGACGGAAGCCGCACCGATACGCCCCATCAAGCTCGCGCATGTCGTTCTCAAGACCGCGCGCTTCGCTGAAATCGTCGCCTGGTACAAGCAGGCGCTCAGTGCCGAGGCGGCCTTCGAGAACGAAATGATCGCCTTCCTGACCTACGACGACGAGCATCATCGCATCGCCGTGCTCAACATTCCCGGACTTGGTCCACGCCAGGCCGGCGCAAGCGGCGTCCATCACGTCGCCTTCACCTTCGGCAGTCTCGGCGACCTGCTCGGCACATTCGAGCGGCTGGACAAGAAGGGCATCAAGCCGGTCTTCTGCACCAACCACGGGCCGACGACCTCGATCTACTATGCCGATCCCGACGGCAACCAGGTCGAGTTCCAGGTCGACAATTTCGCGACGAACGAGGAAGCGGCCCGCTTCTTCACGTCATCGGCGTTCGCCGAGAATCCGATCGGCGTCGACTTCGATCCGCACGAGCTGCTGCGCCGCCTGCGCGGCGGAGAGAGCGAGCGTGAGCTCAAGGCCTATCACCCCATAGGACCGCGCGGCTTCGAGGGCTTGCCGCTGACCTGAACCGCTATGAACGCTCCCGACGGCCTCCTGTGCGCGCCGCGCCAGCATCTACCGCGCGGCGAGGAATTCCTGTTCCTGCCGCCCTGGGCCCAGCCCTACGCCTACCGCATCGTCGACAAGCTCTTTGCCCATCGCGTGATCCGGCGCGGCCCGGCGCCGCGTCCGTTGCCCTATGGGCCGGAGATCGACCCTCGCGTGACCGTCGGCGACCGGGAGTACGACGTCGGCGCCTTCATGGACCGCAACGCCATCACCGGCGTGCTCGTGATCCATCGCGGTCACGTCGTTCTGGAGCGCTATGGGCTTGGACTGCGGGCGCACGACCGCTGGACGACCATGTCGACCGTCAAGTCGATGACGGCGATGCTGGTCGGCGCCGCCGTCCATGACGGCGCCATCAAGTCGATCGACGAGCCTCTGACACAGTACCTGCCGGCCCTCGCGGGATCGGCCTACGAAGGCGTGAGCCTGCGCCATGTGCTGACCATGTCGTCGGGCACGCGCTGGGTCGAGGACTACGCCGACCGCACCTCGCACGTGAACCGCTACAGCAAGTCGCTGGCCGATCGCGTGCCGGGCGGCGTGCTGAAGCTCATGGCCTCGCTGGAGCGCGCCCATCCGCCGGGCACGACGGTCCTCTACAACTCGGGCGACACGTATCTGCTGGGGGCCGCCCTCACCAAGGCCGTCGGCATGCCGCTGGCCGACTACATGTCGCAAAAGGTGTGGCAGCCGGCCGGCATGGAGTACGACGGCTTCTATACGCTGGAGAGCGAGGACGGACAGGAGATCGGCGGCAGCCGCGCCGGCATGGCGTTGCGCGACCTCGGCCGCTTCGGCCTGTTCGTGCTGAACGATGGCGTGATCGACGACCGGCGCGTGCTGCCCGAAGGCTGGGTCGAGGCGGCGGCGACGCCAGCCTTCAAGGTGCCGACGCCGCCGGTCATCGACATCACCCACTACGGCTACAGCTGGTGGCTGGGCGACGGTGTGATGTCGGCGCTGGGCCATGCCGGCCAGCGCATCGACGTCTTCCGCAAGGAGGGCCTCGTTATGGTGACCCTGGGCGCCTTTCCCGAGCCTGCCTATGCGCCGCCGGGCGACCACCACAGACGCAACGAGGTGGTGGCCTTCACCCGAGCCGTGAGGGCCACCCTCGCCTGACTACGGGTTGGGCGGCCGGCCTGCCACACAGGTCTGCCCGCCCGCCCACAGCCAGCCGGAGCCGTGCCGGCGAAACACGCAGAACGA
>JAIEOV010000079.1 GCA_019750135.1 Reyranella sp.
CTATTCTTCGGGTGGAATCCTCCTCCACTGGTGATACGCGCCATCGTGGCGCACCTGGAAGCGCGCGGTCCGGAAGAGCATGACTTCGTCGTTCAAGTCGCCCACCCTGGCTTGCGCTTGTCCAGGAACGCCCGCATGCCCTCGAGCGCTTCGTCGGTGGTGCATTGTGCGGCGACATGCTCGCCGATCAGGTCTGCGGCGTCGCCGTCGTGCGTGCGGGAGTCGATCACGGGAATCAGTTCCTTGACCAGGCGCTGCACCGACGGCGCGCCGAGATGGAGCTCGCGCGCCAGCGTCGCCACCGTCTGGTCGAGCGCCTCGGCCGCCACGACCTGATCGACCAGGCCGATGCGCAGCGCCGTCTCGGCATCGAACATTCCGCCATGCATCAGGAGCTGGCGCGCCAGACGCGGTCCCACCGCCTCGATCAGCACGGGGATGGCGATGCCGGCCAGAAGGCCGTTGCGCACCGACGTGAGCCCAAAGCGCGCCGACGAGGCAGCGACGGCGAAGTCGCAGGCCAGCATCAGGCCGACGCCGCCGCCGACCGCCGCAGCTTGGACACGGGCGATCGAAGGCTTGGGAAAGTCGTAGACCGCCTGCACCGCGCCCATCATGGCGTCGGCGCCGACGCGGCGGGTGATGGCGTCGAGCTTGGGCCAGGTCAGCACCCAGTTGAAGTCGCCGCCGGCTGAGAAAGCCTTGCCTTCGCTGCCCAGGACCATCACGCGGACGCGGTCGTCCTCGGCGAAGGCCTCGACCGCGTCGATGATGGCGCGCGCCGTGTCGCCGTCGAACGAGTTCATCTCAGCGGGCCGGCACAGCGTGAGCCGCGCCACGCCGTCCGCCACCGCCGTCTTTACCGTCGCACTCATCGTCACATCCGGAAGACGCCGAACTTGGTCGGGCCGATCGGCTGGTTCATCGCCGCCGACAGGCCGAGCGCCAGCGCCATGCGCGTGTCGACAGGATCGAGGATGCCGTCGTCCCAGATGCGCGCCGTGGCGTAGTACGGATGGCCCTCGCGGTCGTACTGCTCGCGGATCGGCTGCTTGAAGGCTTCTTCCTCCTCCTTGGGCCAAGTGCCGCCGCGCGCCTCGATGTTGTCGCGCCGCACGGTGGCGAGCACGCTCGCCGCCTGCTCACCGCCCATCACCGAGATCCGCGAGGAGGGCCACATCCACAGGAAGCGCGGGCTGTAGGCGCGGCCGCACATGCCGTAGTTGCCGGCGCCGTAGCTGCCGCCGACGATCACCGTGAATTTCGGCACGGCCACGGTCGACACCGCCGTCACCATCTTGGCGCCGTCGCGGGCGATGCCGCCCGCCTCGTACTTGCGGCCGACCATGAAGCCCGTGATGTTCTGCAGGAACAGCAGCGGGATGCCGCGCTGCCCGCACAGCTCGATGAAGTGCGCCGCCTTCAGCGCCGATTCGTTGAACAGGATGCCGTTGTTGGCGACCACGCCGACCGGATGGCCCCAGATGCGGGCGAAGCCGGTGACGATGGTGGTGCCGTAGAGGTGCTTGAACTCATCGAGCTCGCTGCCGTCGACCAGGCGCGCGATGACCTCGCGCATGTCGTAGGGCGTGCGGCTGTCGGGCGGCACGATGCCGTAGAGCTCTTCGGCGGCGTATCTCGGCTCGCGCGGCGCGATCAGCGAGGCCGACGGGTTCTTCTTCCAGTTCAGGTTGGCGACGATCCGCCGGACGATGCCAAGCGCGTGGCTGTCGTTGTGGGCGTAGTGGTCGGCCACACCCGAGGTGCGGGCATGGACGTCGGCGCCGCCCAGGTCCTCGGCGCTGACGATCTCGCCGATCGCGGCCTTCACCAGCGGCGGGCCGGCCAGGAAGATCGTGCCCTGCTTGCGCACGATGACGGTCTCGTCGCTCATCGCCGGCACGTAGGCGCCGCCCGCCGTGCACGAGCCCATCACCGAGGCGATCTGCGGGATGCCCTGCGCCGACATGTTGGCCTGGTTGTAGAAGATCCGGCCGAAATGGGTTTTGTCCGGGAACACCTCGGGCCACTGCGGCAGGTTCGCGCCGCCGGAATCGACCAGGTAGATGCAGGGCAGACGGTTCTCCATCGCCACTTCCTGGGCGCGGAGATGCTTCTTCACCGTCATCGGATAGTAGGTACCGCCCTTCACCGTGGCGTCGTTGCAGACGATCACGCACTCGACGCCGCTCACCCGGCCGACGCCGGTGATGACGCCCGAGCCGGGCGCCTCGTTGTCGTACATGTCCATCGCCGCCAAGGGCGACAGCTCGAGGAAGGGCGAGCCGGGATCGAGCAGCGCCCGCACGCGCTCACGCGGCAGAAGCTTGCCGCGGGCGACGTGGCGCTTGCGGGACTCCTCGCCGCCGCCCAGGCGCACCTTGTCGGTACGGTCCTTGAGATCGGCGACCAGGGTGCGCATCGCCTCGGCATTGCGCTTGAATGTGTCGGAGCGGGTGTCGACCTGGGAGGAAAGAATCGTCATGCCGGGCCAAACTGCCCGGACCGTGCGCGGGGTGCAAGGGCGCTAAACGCCGGGTTGCGCCACGACAATCGGCGCTACGGCAGCCGCGACATCTTCCGCCAGTCGATGCTCTGGCCGATGAAGGCGCGCTGGTTGGCCAGCGCGGCGGCAAAGTCAGGATCGCGCTCGGCCTGTTCCTTCAGGACAATCTCGGACTTCTTGCGGAACACATTCAGGAGCTCCGGCGACCACTCCTTGATGACCACGCCCGAAGCCTTGAGCTTCTCCATCGCCTGGCCCTGCAGGTGCGGCGAGCGGCTCAGCATCCAGGCGATGTTGGCGCGGCAGGCGGTCTCGACCTGGATGCGCAGCATCGGCGGCAGCGTCTCCCACTTGTCCTTGCGCATCAGGAAGTCGAGCACGGCCGAGGGCTGCTGCCAGCCCGGCATGTAGTAAGGCAGACCGAGCTTGTCGAAGCCCAGCGAGGCGTCGATGGCCGGCGTCGACATCTCACCGCCGTCCACCGTGCCCTGCTGTAGCTTGTAGAAGAACTCGCCCGGCGGCAGCGGCACGTTGGTCGCGCCGAGCTTTGCCATGACCTCGCCGGCAAAGCGGCCGAAGCGCAGGCGCTGGCCCTTGAAGTCGGCCACGGTGTTGAGCTCGCTGCGGAACCAGCCGCCGCCCTTGGCGCCCTGGATGCCGCAGGGGATGCCGACGACGCCCAGCTTCTCGTAGGCCTCGCGATGGATGCGGCTGCCGTCGCCCTCGAGCATCCACGAGGTCATGTCCTCGGGGCCCGGCCCGAACGGCACGGTGGCGAACACGCCGAACACCGGCGCCTTGGTCGCGGCATAGCCCGACCAGGTGAAGGCCGCTTCGAGGTCGCCGTTGATGATGGCGTCCAGCATGTCGGCGGTCGGCGCGATCCGGCCCGGCTCGACGATCTTGATAGCGAGCGCGCCGCCCGACATGTGTTTTACAGTGCGTGTGAAAATCCGAACGCCCTCGCCCGAACCTGGAAGGGCGGGATTGAAGGCGGTCTGCATGTGGATAACGCGCGTCGCCGCAGCGGCCAAGTCCTTGGGCTTTTCAGCCAGCTTGTCCTTGTCCTGGGCCACAACGAGGCTCGTCGCCGACAGCAGGGCTGCGGCGATGGCAACGGCTACTCCAATTCTACGGCGCACGACCGACCATCCGTCGCCCGGCTCCCCCTTGAAAGCTCCCCAAAACCGCTTTTTGCGGTCTTCTTGCCTTCACACCGGCTGATAGTCGCACGGGGAAGGCCCGGGAACAAGGGATCGCAAGGCCCCTACAAAGCTGACAATCCCCGGCCGATCAGGATGCGCTGCACGTCGCTGGTGCCTTCATAGATCTGGCAAACGCGAACATCGCGCCAGATCTTCTCCACCAGGTAGTCCGATACGTATCCGTACCCGCCGTGGATCTGGATTGCGGCCGAGCACACCTCCTCGGCCATCTCCGACGCATATAGCTTGGCCATTGCGGCTTCGGTGAGGCATGGACGGCCGGCGTCGCGCAACGTTGCCGCATGCAGCACCATCTGGCGCGCCACCGTGACTTTGGTCGCCATGTCGGCCAAGCGAAACTGCACCGCCTGGTGATTGACGATCTTGGTGCCGAAGGATTCGCGTTCGTTGGCGTACGCCCGCGCGGCTTCGAAGGCGGCGCGCGCCATGCCGACGGCTTGCGCAGCGATGCCGATGCGGCCGGCTTCGAGGTTGGCGAGCGCAATGCGATAGCCCTCGCCTTCCTGGCCGAGCATGGCGTCGGCGCCGACGACGCAATCCTCGAAGGCGATCTGGCAGGTGTCGGACGATTTCTGCCCCAACTTCTTTTCGACCGAGGCGACGCGGTAGCCCTGCGACTTCGTCGGGACGATGAAGCAGGAGATGCCGCGTTTGGGGGCGGTCGGATCAGTGACGGCAAAGACCAGCGCCATGTCGGCCGTGCGGCCCGAGGTGATGAACTGCTTCACGCCGTTCAGCACCCAGCCGTTGCCGCGCCGCTCGGCGCGGGTCCTGAGGTTGGAGGCATCGGAGCCTGCGTGAGGTTCGGTGAGGCAGAACGCGCCCAGCACCTCGCCCTTGGCCAGCGGCTTCAGCCAGTGCTCCTTCTGCTCGGGCGAACCGTAGGCCAGCAGCGCGGCGCAGTCGGGGGAGTTGTTGACGCTCATCACGGTGGAGAGCCCGCCGTCGGCCGCCGCGATCTCCTCCAGCGCCAGCACGTAGGACACCATGCCGGCTTCGGAGCCGCCCCATTCCGCCGGGACGCACATGCCCATGAAGCCGAGTTCACCCATCTCGCGCAGCAGCGCACGCGGGATCTCGCCGGCGGCTTCCCAGGCGCGCGCATGCGGCGCCACCTTCTCCTGCGCAAAGGCGCGCGCGGTATCGCGGATCAGGGTCTGTTCTTCGGTCAGGAGCATGACGCGCTCTGCTAGCGCCGGTGACTGAGCAGCCGCGAGCGTTGGCGCTGCCAATCGCGGTCCTTGATGGCCTGGCGCTTGTCGTGCGCCTGCTTGCCGGTGACCAGCGCGATCTCGATCTTGGCGCGGCCGCGCGGATTGAAATAGACCTGCAGCGGCACGACGGTGCGGCCCTCGCGCTGGATGGCGCCGACGAGCTTGTTGATCTGGGCGCGGTGCAGCAGCAGCTTGCGCGGCCGGCGCGGCTCGTGATTGAAGCGGTTGCCCGAGGCGTAGATCGGGATGTTGGCATTGACCAGCCACGCCTCGCCGCCCTCCTCCGTCACGTAGGATTCGGCGATCGTGCTGCGCCCGCCGCGCAGCGACTTCACTTCGGTGCCGGTCAACGCGAGCCCGGCCTCGAAGACCTCCTCGATGAAATAGTTGTGCCGCGCCTTGCGGTTCTGGGCCACGACGGTGCGGTCCAGCTCCGGTTTCTTCGCCAAGGTGAACTCTACTCTGTTTGCTAGTTGATCAGGCCCGCATGGACCAGGGCGTCGTGCACCTGCTTCTTGGTCGGCTCGGTGCACTCGACCAGCGGCAGGCGGAGCTTGGCGCTGGCCTGGCCGATCAGCTCGCAGGCGTACTTCACGGGCGCCGGGCTGGTCTCGACGAACAGTGCCTTGTGCAGTGGCATAAGCCGGTCCTGCAGCTCGAACACCTTGTCGAGGTCGCGCTTCTTCCAGGCATCGTGCATGTCGCCGCACAGACGCGGCGCCACGTTGGCGGTCACCGAGATGCAGCCGTCGCCGCCCTGCGCCAGGAAGCCCACGGCGCTCGCATCCTCGCCCGAGAGCTGCAGGAACCCCTTCTTGGCCTTGAGCTTGGTCAAGGTCGGGCGCGCCATGTCGTAGCTCGCATCCTTGATGCCGATGATGTTCTTGACCTGCGACAGGCGCACGACCGTGTCGACCTGCATGTCGCCGCCGGTGCGCGGCGGCACGTTGTAGAGCAGGATCGGGATGTCGACGGCTTCGGCCACCGCCTTGAAGTGCTGGAACAGCCCTTCCTGCGTCGGCTTGTTGTAGTAGGGCACGACCAGCATGGCGGCGTCGGCGCCGGCCTTCTTGGCGTGGCGCGTGAGATCGATCGCCTCTTCGGTGGAGTTCGAGCCGGTGCCGGCGATGACCGGCACGCCGGTGCCCTTGGCGGTGGCGATGCAGATGTCGATCACCCGCTTGTGCTCTTCATAGGAGAGCGTGGGCGATTCGCCGGTGGTGCCGCACGGGACCAGCCCGTCGGTACCTTCCTTGATCTGCCAGGCCACGAACTTCTCGAAGCCTTTCTCGTCGACCGATCCGTTTTTGAACGGGGTGATCAGCGCGACGAGCGACCCGGTGAACATGGCTTTCCCCTCCGATTCTTCTTGGATCGATCAGTCTAGGCTTCACACCTTGTCCCGGCAAGGTGAGCAACTTGCCATTGTGATGCCGCAACTCCCTGCCTACGATTCCTAGCGTGAAAAGCCCTCTCTACCCCCTCCTCGTGCTCGCTGCGTTGACTGCGGCGCAAACCGGCCAAGCCCAACAGGGCGGCGTCACCATTCTGCGCGGAACGAGCAGCGACCCGTCGTCTTCCGGGCCGGCCAATGGCACGCCCGACACCGGCGTGCGCCGCGTGCCCAACGGCGGCGGATCGACGGCAGCGCCGACCCCGGCGCCGTCAACCAGGCCTGCGGTCCCTCCTACGGTCGCGGCGCAGCCGATCAACGAAGGCACGGGCATCATCCCGCCGCCGACGCCCAGCGAAACCGCCCAGGCGCTGGGCGGCACGGCCAAGCCACTCAGCCCGGCCGAGGCCGCCGCCCTCGCCGCCGCCATCAAGGCCGTCGACGAAAGCCGCTGGGCCGACGCCCGCGCGGCCGTCGCCAACTTCCGCAACGCCCTGCTCGACCGCTACGTCGAATGGAGCATTTTACGCGCGGCGCCCCGGACCGAGGCGGGCTTCTCCGCCACCTGGCGCTTCCTGCGCGAGAGCCCCGACTGGCCCGAGCCCGAGGTGCTGCGCCGCCAGGCCGAGGACCGCATCGGCCCCGAGACCGCGCCGCAGGAGGTCTTCCGCTACTTCACGGCCTTCCCGCCGCTCACCAGCACCGGCCACATGCGCCGCCTGGAAGCGGCCCAGACGGCGAGCCCCAACGACCTGAAGAAGTTCGCGAGCGACAGCTGGCGCAGCGCCACCTTGCGCAACGCCGACGAGAACGAGTTCCTGAACCGCTACAGCCATCTGCTGAGCGGCGAGGACCACATCGCCCGCTTCGACCGCCTGATGCTCGAGGGCAAGCCGCAGGTCGCCCGCGAGCTTCTGGCCAAGCTGCCGCCCGACTATCAGCCGCTCGCCAATGCGCGACTGGCGATGGCGACGAAAGCGCCCGATGCGGTGACCGTGCTGCGCGGCGTGGCGCCGGCCAAGCTCGACGCACCGGCGATCAAGCTCGAGCGCGCGCAATGGATGCGCCGCACCGGCAGCCTCGACGATGCGAGGGCCTTGCTCGCCGCCCCTGTCGCCAACCAGAACGATGCGTGGTGGAACGAGCGCAACCAGGTCGCGCGCGATCTTCTGGCCGCCGGGCGCGCCGCCGACGCCTACGCCATCGTCGTGCCGCATGGGCTGACGCGTGGTGTCTCGTTCGCGGAGGCGGAATTCCTCGCCGGCTGGATCGCGCTGCGCCATCTCAAGAAGACGGCTGACGCGCAGAAGCATTTCCAGACGCTGCATGATGGCGTCACAACCGACATCTCCAAGAGCCGCGCTGCCTACTGGCTGGGCCGCACCCACGAGACCGCGGGCCGCGCCAAGGAAGCCAACGACTGGTACAGCCGCGCCTCGGCGTTCGGCCAGACCTTTTATGGCCAGTTGGCCGCCCGCAAGCTGCCGCGCACGGCGGCGCGCCTGCCGGCCGATCCGGTCGCCTCCGACAGCGACCGCCAGTCGCTGGGCGGCCGCGAGCTGGTGACCATGGCGCGCTATCTCGGCCAGGCCGGCGACTATGAGCGCACGCGGCCCTTCCTGCTCAGGCTGGCGCGCATGGTCACCGCCCCCGGCGAGACGGCGCTGCTCGGTCAGCTCGCCGTCGAGTTGAAGCGGCCCGACGTGGCGCTGACCGTTGCGCGGCGCGGTGCCGAAAGCGGCGTGGTGCTGTTCGACGCCGCCTTCCCCGTGGTCGAGCTCGGCGCGACCGGTGCGGTCGAGCGCGCCCTGGCGCTCGCCGTGACGAAGCAGGAAAGCTCGTTCAATGCTGCCGCGGTCTCCTCCTCCGGCGCGCTCGGCCTGATGCAGCTGCTGCCGGGCACCGCGCGCGACGTCGCCGGGCGCCTGGGCGTGCCTTTCATCCAGGACAAGCTCACGCGCGATCCTGCCTACAACGTCCAGCTCGGCAGCCAGTACCTCGCCGAGATGCTGGGCCGCTTCGGCGGCTCCTATGAGCTGGCGCTCGCCGCCTACAATGCCGGCCCCAACCGCGTGGCGCGCTGGCTGGAGACGATGGGCGATCCGCGCAACGGCAAGATCGACATGGTCGACTGGATCGAGATGATCCCGTTCCGCGAGACGCGCAACTACGTGCAGCGCATCATGGAAGGCGTCGTCGTCTATCGCGACCGGCTGAACGGGCCGTTCACGACGGTGCCGCCGGCGGTCGGGCGAAGCTAGGTCGGTGGCGAGCTGATCGGCTACTGATGTCAGGGAGGTCCTTCGTTCGCGCCACGCGCTGTCACGCCATCGTATTACCCCTGCTTCTCCAGCGGTTCGTCCAATGACCTTGCCGGCGTGATGGGCCTGCCCGATACTCCGTGACCTCTAGTAGCCACGTTCGACCGACCCTTCGTTTGCTCTTGATACTGGTCGTTGGGGACGCGCGTCGTGTGGGGTTCCACGGGAGTACGCTTATGGCTGCTGGCTTCAATGTTCAGTTGAAAGAGGCGTTGCACGCCCCACTTGCCACCCTCCGACAGCAACTGCTCGCGACGCCCCCACCCGCCCAACCGGCCAAACCGGTGTGGAGATCTGCCGTACCCGCCGACGCCGGAATGTCGCTTCCTCAGCCGCCAAGGCCGGGGGGAGTGTCCGCCGCGCCCGCCGACCCTATGCTGGCGCGCCTGGATGAACTAATCAGCGCACTGAACGAGGCCTCAGCCCTCAAAGAGCGCGTCGATACGGTCGAGCAGATCGCTCTCCGGATGAGAAAGTGCCGAGGGATCGTCTTCGACCTGGAGACGAGGTTCAAGTTCGGCTCGGTAAAGCTAGCGCCCTACCGAACGGGCGTCGTCGACCTCGGCAATATTCTCGGCTGTGTCGACCTCGCCATTCGCTACTACGAGCGGTTGGCATTCTACAAAACGGCGGAAGGCAAGAAGTTTCTCAAGGGAGCAGCAGTTCGCCATCCAGCGAACACTTATGCTGGGAACGTCGGCGTCCGATCGCACCACTTCGAGGAGGTGGTGGATCCGCTGGTCGGGATGCGTCCCTGGAATTCCGAGGAATATTTTGGTTGGGCCAAGGAGCAGATCAGGAAGAATCTCGATCCCATCGACCACATCATCGAATTTCTGGTCGACAGGAACACGGGCAGAGTCAGCGATTACGTTGAGGACGTCCTGTGCAATAGACCTCGGCGTCCGTTCGTGCGGTTGCATCCCACGACGCGCGTAGGAGAGGCTGCGAACGTCCAGATACGAACCCACGTCCCGGGCGATGAAACATATAAACTTCCGAGCGGTAAGCCGCGCATGTGGACTTATCAGGTGAAAGTTGCCACCGGCGACCCCGTGGACATGTCGGCGGGGGTGGACGTATTCAAGCTCGGTAGCTGGAACTGGACATGCGCGGTCTGGTCCCACAACGCATTCACCCTCCCCATCCTGCGCGTCGTCCATACAGTCGGCAATGCCGGCAGGCAGGCCATCAGCGAAGACTTCACCCGGAGCACGCTTTACGCGATGCAAGGTCCGTCGACGATGCGTTGCTATCCTGGGCTCAAGTTCCACAGCGCCCTGTTCGACACCGAAGCGGTCTCAGCCGCCGGCATGCTCGTCGCGAACGATGGTCGCGTTGTCGCCATCGACAATCGCAGCGGACACTACCAGCCGGGCTTTTGGCAACTCCTGACGGCCGTGCAGTTTCTTGAGAGGAATCAGGTCTTCAAGCACGATGCCTTCGTATCCCTTCATGTCCGCAGCAGCGGCCACCCTAGCGGAGCGGAGGCGCTCTACTTCTCGCCGAGGGAGTTCATCGAGGTTGCCCAACGCGGCATGCCCTTCGATCTCGTCGCTGGCAAGCTCGCGCGCATGGCCCAACAATATCGCTATGGTCTCCCCGTACCGGCGGCACACGTCGACCTCATCCCCGCGAGTCTCAGCGACTTCAGCAACGGGCGCCATCGCTGGGATCGAATGCTGGTCGCCTTATATGGCGAGGACCACGGGCTCGAGGCGATCGTGGCGGACTTGAAGGCCACCTTGAAGCCCAGCTCGACGCCCAAGTGGGTGGTCGGGCGCAGGAATGGACCGCCTGACAGCAAGACCGTTCGAAGAGAGGGAGATCATCCGGCGCTGGCAGCCCAGACACTGCAGGCGATCGAGCAGGGCGGCGCATACTGCAATCTGCCCGAACTCGTTCGCAAGCTCATCGCGGCAACGCGGACGAGTGGTGGATTGCTCGCGAAGTCACGTGAGCAGCTTCCGCTGATTCAAGCGAGCCAGCGATACCAGGACATCGCCAAACGCCTGGGCGCCTTGACACCCGAACGAGGAACCTTCTGAAGACGGTACCGCGTCGAGGAGCGCTCATCGTGCCGTGCGCCGCGCGTCGCTATCGTTGAGAGATCCTCGCTGCAACCACCTCGGGCAGCGGACCCTTGTTCACCGCGGCGATGGCGGCTTCGAGATGGTCGAGTGTCGAATAACCGACCAGCATGGTCGATACGGCGGGATGGGTGATCACGAAGCGCTCGGCGAGCTCGGTCAGGCTCGCCGAGCCGCTGTCGCGCACCAGCGGCTCGAGCGCCTTGGCGCGCGCGACGTCGCCCGAGAAATTGGGCGCCGAGCCGATCGGATCGACCGACTGCATGGCCAGGGGATGGCGCTGCTCGGTGCCGGACAGCGCGCCGCCCGCCAGCGCGCGGATGATGATGGTGCCCATGTCAGCGGCCTTGGCCTTCTCCAGCAGGCGGCCATAATCCTGGCCCGGCGCGCCCTTGGGCATGGCGCCGCCGGCGCTCGGGTTCAGCGCGTTGTAGACGACCTGCACGGTGTCGAAGAGCTTCGACTCGATGGCGTGGTGCAGCGCCGCCGTCTCGCCGACGCCGCTGAAGCCGATGAAGCGCGTCTTGCCCGCCTTCCGGAGCTTCTCCAATGCCGGCGCCACCTCGTTCAGCGCGATGTCGATCGCGAGCTTGTCGCCGGCATCCTTGGCGACCAGCGGATTGTGCAGCTGGAAGAGATCGACATGGTCGCGGCCCATGCGCGAGAGGCTGTCGTTCATGCCCTGCTCGATCGCCTTGCCGACATCGGCGCGATGCTCGGCCGACAGCCGCACCTTGGTGCCGACGACGACGTCGGCCTTCAGCGCCTTCAGGACGCGGCCGAGATTCTTTTCCGATTCACCGTTGCCATAAAGCGCCGCGGTGTCGAAGTAGTTGATGCCGGCGTCGATGGCGCGCGCGATGGCGCGTTCCTGGTCGGAAGCCGCGCCCTTGGTGAACAGCCCGCCGACGGCGCCCGCGCCGTAGCCCAATAGCGAAACCTCCAGGCCCGTGCGGCCCAGCCTGCGCTTCTGCATGTGCGTTTCCTCTCCGCTATTTCCGGCCGTCGACGTGGACCTTGCCCGTCTCGTTATCGACCACAACGTGGTTGTCATAATAGGTCACGGTCGGCCTGGCGCCGAATGCCGCTTCCATGCGCTTTTCCCAGTCCGGCGTGTACCAGGCGCGGGCCGCGGCCTCCGATGCCCAGAGATAGACTCCGCCGCCGCCGGCCTCGCCGTTGAGATAGTACTTCTTCAACAGTCCCTTGGCGCCGAGCGCGGTGTAGGTTGGCGCCGACTTGGCGGCCGCCTCGACCGCGGCGTCACGCGGCCGCTTGGCCATGGGAATTTGGACGATGGCGATGAACATGCGTGCTAGCCTACGGTCATCGGTAGATCGGAGCAAATCTGGCAGGAGCAATTCATGACCGCGGCCCTCGCCGGCACCGAACTCTGCGTTTTCGACGCCTATGGCACGCTGTTCGACTTCAACTCGGCCGTCGCCCGCCATCGCGCCGCGATCGGTCCGAAGGCCGACGCCCTGGCCGACCTGTGGCGCGCCAAGCAGATCCAATACACCTGGCTGCGCAACAGCATGGGCGCCTATGCCGAGTTCTGGCAGGTGACCGGCGAGGCGCTCGATCATTGCCTGGCCGTGCACGGCATCGCCGATGCCGGCGTGCGCGACAAGCTGATGGGCGCCTACCTTGCGCTCGATCCGTTTCCCGAAGTGCCCGCCATGCTCGACAGCCTGCAGCGCGCCGGCAAGCGGCTCGCGATCCTGTCCAACGGCAATCCCGGGATGCTCGATCCCATGGTGAAGGCCTCCGGCCTGGCCGACCGCTTCGAGGCCGTGCTGAGCGTCGACGACACCCTGGTGTTCAAGCCCGATCCGCGCGTCTATCGCCTGGTCAAGCAGCGCTGCGGCGTGACGCCGGACAAGGTGTGCTTCCTGTCTTCCAATTGCTGGGACGCGCACGGCGCCGCCCACTTCGGCTTCGCCACCGTGTGGGTCAATCGCGCCCGCGCGCCCGACGACGGCTTGCCCGGCAAGACCGTGACCGAGATAAACGACCTCTCTCAACTCCCTTCCCTGCTTGGTGTTCCCTGATATGTCCGCGTCCGCCTCTTTCGATGATGTTCTCGCCGCCGCCCGCCGCCTCGACGGCGTCGCGCTGCGCACACCGCTGCTCGAGAATGCGCGCGTCAACGCGCGGCTGGGCGGGCGCCTGTTCATCAAGGCCGAGTGCCTGCAGCGCACCGGCTCGTTCAAGCTGCGCGGCGCCTACAACTTC
Organism: Reyranella sp.; assembly: GCA_019750135.1. GTDB lineage: Bacteria > Pseudomonadota > Alphaproteobacteria > Reyranellales > Reyranellaceae > Reyranella. The sequence goes on from JAIEOV010000079.1 coordinate 12,986, forward strand.
CTCGCCTCGATGAACGAAGCCGACCGCAAGAAGGGCGCCGTCGGCTGGTCGTCGGGCAACCACGCGCAAGGCCTCGCCGAGGCGGCGCGCCTGATGGGCATGAAGGCCACGATCGTCATGCCGGCCGATGCACCGGCGCTCAAGGTCGCGAATACCCGGGACTCCGGCGCCGAGGTCGTGCTCTACGACCGCGTCAAGGACAGCCGCGAGGAGATCGGCATGGGCATCGCCCAGAAGAGCGGCGCCACCGTCGTGCCGCCCTACGATCATCCCTGGATCCTGACTGGCCAGGGCACGGCAGGCCTGGAGCTCGTCGAGCAGGCCAAGGCGCTCGGCGTCACGCTCGATGCCGTCGCGGCGCCGTGCTCGGGCGGCGGCCTGTCGACCGGCATCGCGCTCGCTGTGAAGGGGCTCAGCCCCACCACCAGCGTACACGCCGGCGAGCCCGCGGGCTTCGACGATCTCGCCCGCTCCCTCGCCACCGGCACCAGGCAGAAGAACGACAAGCTCTCCGGCTCGATCTGCGATGCCTTGCTGGCGCCGACGCCGGGCGACATCACCTTCCCGATCGCCCAGAAGCTGCTCGGCCCGGGCCTGGTCGTCACCGACGACGAGGTGCTCGACGCGATGGAGACGGCGTTCCGCGAGTTCAAGCTGGTGGTCGAGCCGGGTGGCGCCGTGGCGCTGGCCGCGGCCCTCACCGGCAAGCTGCCGGTGAAGGATCGCGCGGTCGCCGTCGTCTGCTCGGGCGGCAATGTCGACCACGCGACCTTCCAGGGCGCCTTGAGCCGTCACGCCGCATGAAGCTCTCTCGCCGTGACCGCCGGGACCGGCGAATCCTGCTCTGGGTGAACCTGATCAGCGCCGTCCCCAGCGCCATCTTCGGCTTCATGGCGAGCCCCATCTATGCCAGCCCTTTCGCGTCGGCGCTGATCGGCATCGTCACATCGATCATGATCGCCACGCCGATCGCTTTCTTCGAGCTGCGAAGCGCACGGCTCGGCCTGCTGCGTCGACTACGGCGGCTGCCGCTGGCGGCCTATTTCGCCGTCAAGGCACTGATCTATTTCCTGGTGATCATTGGCGGCCTGGTGCTGGTGCGTGTGCTGGCCGCGCCGTTCGTCGACCACGCTTTCACGTTCGATTCGATCTTCGAAGGTTCGATCGCCTTTGCGATCGCAATGTCCATCATCGGCCCGTTCGTGTTCGAGATGGGCGGCCTGCTGGGCTTCGGCATTCTGAAGAACCTCCTGACCGGCCGCTACGTCCAGCCCAAACGCGAGCAGAAGACGTTCCTGCTGATCGACATGAAGAATTCGACGGGGATCGCCGAGCAGCTTGGCGCGCTTCGCTTTCATGAGCTGCTGAACCTGTTCTTCCGCGACATCGCCGACGCCGCGTTGGAGTGCGAAGCGGAGATCCACAAGTATGTCGGCGACGAGGCGATCCTGGTCTGGTCCGACGTTCGCGCCGTGACCGATGGTGACTGCCTGCTCTGCCCCTTCGTGGCTCGGGACGCCATCGCCGCCAACAAGGAGCGCTACATGCGACGCTTCGGCGTCGTGCCCGAATTCCGCGCCGCCCTGCATTGCGGCGAGATCGTCGCCGGCGAAATCGGCGACGTGCGCCGCGAGATCGCCTATGTCGGCGACACACTGAACGCCGCCGCCCGCCTGCTCGAGTCCGCCAAGACGGTGAAGCGCGACGTGCTGGCCTCGACCGACCTGCTCGAGCGCGCGACCCTGCCAGCCGAGCTGCGCACGGAGCCGCTGCCGACCTTGGCCGTGCGCGGCCGCGCGGCGCCGCTGGGAGTCGCCGCTCTCAGCCGCGCTTAGGCGGGCTTGCGGACTGGCGCCGCCGTCGCCGGCTTGCCCTTCAGGCGCTCGAGGATGCTGCCCAAGATCCCCTTGGGCAGAAAGATGATGAACAGCACCAGCAGCACGCCGTAGACCAGGTTGTCCCAGCCGACCGCCTTGGTGCCGAAGAAGATGCGCAGGAACTCGGCCAGCAACAGCGTGATGACGGCGCCCACCGTGGGACCGAGCGCCACGTAGATGCCGCCGACCACGACGGCGAACACCATCTGCAGGGAGACGGCGATGCCGCTCACCGTGTCGGGCGAGATGAACATCTGGTACTGGCAGTAGAGCGCGCCGGCGAGCGCCGTCATCAATGCGCTGATCACCGTGATCCTGAGCTTCTCGGCGGTGACGTTGACGCCGGCCGCGGCCGCCGCGTCCTCGTCTTCCGAGATCGCCTCCATGGCATAGCGCGACATGCTGCGATCCACCCAGTGCCAGATCAGCAGGCCGGCGAGCCAGACGGCGAGCGCGATCAGGTACCAAACGGTCTTGTCGTCGAACTGCAGCGCCACGATGTGGTTGCCCTTGGTGCGCTCGGGCGTGTAGCCCAGCGAGCCGCCGGTCCAGTCGCGCGTCGCCGTGATGACCTGCAGCACGATGCCCGACAGGGCGAGCGTCACCAGCGCGAAGTAATGGCCGGTGATGCGGAAGCGGAAGCAGGGATAGGCGACGACCAGCGCCAGCGCGCCGGCGCAGACCAGGGCGATCGGGATGCCGATCCAGGGCGAGAGGCCGAGATGGTTCCACAGCAGCGCCGTCACGTAGGCGCCGACGCCCATGAATCCGCCATGGCCCAGCGACACCAGGCCGAAGCGCCCCATCAGCGACCACGAGGTGTAGGCGAACGACCAGATCAGGATGAGGATGAAGATGTGCAGGTGGTAGGGATCGCGATAGACGAAGGGCAGCGCGATCAGCGCCGCGACGGCGACCGACCAGGCGTAACGCTGGTTCATGAGCGCCTCGCCAGAAGCCCGCCGGGCCGGATGAACATCATGATGATGAAGAAGCCGAAGGCCAGCACGTAGCCCCACTCGAGGTCGGAGAAGAGGCCGCCCAGCGAGATGATCTCGGCGAACACGAAGGCCGCCACGAAGCCGCCGACGAAGTTGCCCAGCCCGCCCAGCACGCAGATCAGGAAGGTAATCGGCCCGAACGACAGGCCGACGAAGGGATGGACGTCGTACTGCAGCACCAGCAGGCACGCCGCCAGCCCGGCCAGCGCGCCGCCCACCGCCGAGGTGATCAGGTAGATCTTCTTCGTGTCGACACCCATCAGCGCCATGATCTGGCGATCCTGGGCGATCGCGCGGATGGCCGTCCCGGTGTAGGTGCGCGTCATGAAGAGATAGACCACGACCATGCCGACCAGCGCCGCGCCGAAGGCGAGCAGGCGCGAATAGCTGAAATGCATGTCGGCGAAGGCCAGCACCGGCAGGCGGATGCCGAGATTGCGGAAGTCGATGCCGAAGGCGACGGTGGCGAAGCTCTGCAGCACGAACAGCACGCCGCCGGTGGCGAGCAGCTGGTTGATCGGCGGCGCCGAGAGCAGCGGCGCGATCACCAGGTAGTGCAGCGCCGCCCCCAGGATCGCCACCAGCACGATCGCCACCGGAGCGGCAAGGAAGTACGACACGCCGTAGTACTGGACGAGGAAGTACATGCCGTACATGCCGATCATCACAAGCTCGGCGTAGCAGATCCAGGTGACGTCGATGACGCCGAAGATCAGGTTCAGCCCCAACGCCAGCAGGGCGAGCAGGCCACCCAGCAGGATGCCGTTCACCACCGCCTCGAGGAGGTAGATGTCGAAGATCTCGAGGAATGACTCCATCACTTTCTCCCCTCGCCGTCACACACCGAGATACGCCTGCTTGACCGTGTCGCTCTCCAGCATTTCCTTCGCCGTGCCGGAGGCGCGGATGGTACCGGCTTCCAGGAGGTAGGCGCGGTCGACGACCTTCAGCACCTGCTGCACGTTCTGCTCCACGATCAGCACGGTGAGGCCGCCCGACCGGATGCGCTTCACCAGCTCGAAGACCTGCTGGACCACGACCGGCGCCAGGCCGGCCGACGGCTCGTCGAGCAGCAAGAGCTTGGGATCGCTCATCAGCGCGCGTCCGATGGCGCACATCTGCTGCTCGCCGCCCGACATGGTGCCGGCCATCTGGCTGCGCCGCTCCTTCATGCGCGGGAAGAGGTCGAACACGAACTCCAGCCGCTCGGCGAACTTGGCCCGCGCCTTGGGCATGTAGGCGCCCATCTTGAGGTTGTCCTCGACGGTGAGCCGCGGGAACAGCCGGCGATTCTCCGGCACGTGGGCGATGCCCAGCCCGACGATGAGATGAGGCGGCGTCGCCACCACGTCGTTGCCTTCCATGGCGATGGTCCCGCGCGTCGGACGAATCAGGCCCGAGATGACGCGCATCAGCGTGGTCTTGCCGGCGCCGTTGGGGCCGATCACGCCCACCGCCTCGCCCGCCTTGACGTCGAGATTGACGCCGAACAGCGCCTGGAAGCCGCCGTAGCCCGCATCGAGGGATTTCAGTTCGAGCATGGTCAGCGCCGCTTCTCGGCCGCGGCCGCCTGGGTCGCGTCCGCGTCGGTGCCGAGATAGACCTCGATCACCTTGGGATCGCTCGACACGGCGCTGGGCACGCCCTCGCTGATCTTCTCGCCGTGGTCCAGGACCATGACGCGATCGACCACGCGCATCAGCACGCCCATGATGTGCTCGACCCAGATGATGGTGATGCCGAGCTCGTCGCGGATCTTGCGCAGCATGTCGGCCGCCTGGTCCATCTCGGCCTCGTCCAGCCCGCCCAGGCTCTCGTCGGCCAGCAGCAGCTTGGGGCTGGTGGCGAGCGCCTTGGCGAGCTCGAGCTTCTTCAGGCCGGCGGCGCCCAGCCCGTCGACCGGCGCGCGGCGATCGGTCGGCAGGCCGACCATGGCGAGCGCCTTCTCGGCCGCCTCGTCGGCCTTGGCGCGGCTGTGGCTGCCCTGACCGTAGAAACCGGCGAGCTCGACATTCTCGAAGATGGTCAATCGCCGGAACGGCCGCGGGATCTGGAAGGTGCGACCGATGCCGCGATTGATGATGCGATGGGGGGCGAGCCCCGCGATCTCTTCGCCCTCGAACTTGATCGATCCCGCCGACGGCGGGAACGTGCCCGAGAGCATGTTGAAGATCGTGCTCTTGCCAGAGCCGTTCGGGCCGATCAGGCCGAGAATCTCGCCCTGACCGACCTTGAAGGACACGTTGCTGACGGCCGTGAAACCGCCGAAACGCTTGACCAACCCCTCGACAACGAGCACGGCCGCGGTTTCCGGACCGCCTACTTGTTGCTGTAGGTCGTGCCGGCCGGCAGCGGCAGCACGGCTTCGCGCATGGCCTGGCTCTTGGGCCACACCACGTACGACTTGTCGTCGACATACTGGATGATCACCGGGAAGCCGCGGTCGTTCTGGCCGGCCATCGGCTGGCCCTCGCCCTCGAACTTCACGCCGAAGCCCAGCATGGTGCCGCCCTCGGGAATGTCGGTGTCGAGCGCGGCCTTGCGCAGCGCCTCCGAATCGACGCCGCCATACTTCTTGATGGCGCGCGGCAGCACGTCGGTCAGGAACAGGTAGGTGTTCGAGGCCGCCATGCCGACATGCGCCGAGCGGATGGCGACGCCGGGCTTCACCTTGTCGAACTCCTCGCCGACGTACTTGATCTCGGGCGGCAGCTTGGGATCGAGCGTCTTCTCGTTGGTCAGCCAGATCGAGATCGGGTCGGTGTTGAAGAAGTAGTTGACGTCCTTGCCCAAACCTTCCTTGAGCTTCTCATAGACGCCGTAGCCCGCGCCGTGGCCGACCAGCGCCTGGAACTTCAGGCCCTGCTCGCGCGCCTGGCGCAGCAGCAGCGTGATGTCGGGGTTGTAGCCGGTGTGGAAGACCACGTCGGGCCGGGCGCGCTTCAGCTTGGTGACCAGCGCCGACAGGTCGGGTGCGGTCGCTGAGTAGCCTTCCTTCAGCACGACGTTGAAGCCTGCCTTCTTGGCGCCGGCCTCGTTGCCCTTGGAAACGTCGACGCCATAGGCGCCGTCTTCGTGGATGATGGCGACGCGCAGGTCCTTGGGCTCCTTGCCGAGCTTCGACTTGGCGTTCTGATTGATGAAGTCCATCGTCATGGTGCCGAACTGCGCGCCGCTCGGCTGGGCGCGGAACACGTACTTGAGGTTCCGGTTCTCCAGCACCGCCGAGGAGATGCAGGTCGTGATCCACATGAACTTCTTCAGCTGCTCGACGCGCGCTGCCACCGGCACGCACTGCGCCGAGGAGTAGAAGCCCAGCAGCATGTCGACCTTTTCCTGCTCGACCAGGCGGACGGCTTCGTTGATGGCGACGTCGGGCTTGCTCTGGGCGTCGGCATAGATCGCCTCGATCTTGTAGCCCTCGACGCCGGTCTTGGTGAACTGGTCGAGCACGATCTTGGCGCCGATGTATTGCAGCTCAGAGCCGCCGCCGGCCAAGGGGCCGGTCAGGTCGTAGACGACGCCGATCTTGAGCTTCTTCTCCTGGGCGTAGGCGGAAACCGACAAGCCCAGGGCTGCGACCGCAGCCACGACACCGCCCATAGCGCGGGCGACTCTACCGATGGACATCAAGTCCTCCCTAAATGCCGCTTGTTATGCGTTTCTTTACTCAACGCATCACACGGGGCGCGCAGGAAGATGTCAAGTGACGGCTGCGCTCGGGATGACAGCCTCGCTTAGGGCCGCCCCTCGCCTGGCGTCAGGATATCGAACATCAGCGGGTTGGGCGCGAACTCGACGACGGTGAACAGCACGCCCAGGCGTGACGGATCGCCTTCGATCCTGACCTTGCCGCTCTGCAGGGCTTCGGCCGGCTTCAGCGTCCCCAGGACCATGGCATCGAGCGCATCGCGCGTGGTGATGACAGTCGCCGTGGCTTTGTCGGACCACTCGCCCAGGCGATGCGTCAGCGTCGAGTGGCTGAGCGTGAGGGCGAGCTTCTCGTCGCGATCGGTGAACTGCCAGTTGATCACCATCGACTGGCCGGCGGCCTTCGCCGGGTCGAGCCGGATCGCCATCAGGTCGAAGAAGATATCGCTCGACAAGCCGGCAAGGGTATCGGCGCCGATGGCGATGCGCACCGGCAGCTCGAAGACGCCATGGCGCAGCTCCTGCGCACCGTAGAGGAAGGCGTTGCGCCAGGTGGCCGACTCGGCCTGGTAGCCCATCTGCTCAAGCGCATCGGCACAGAGCGCGCGTGCCTCGATGTTGTCGGGCTCGGCGTAGACGACCTCCTTCATGACCTGCGCCACCCAGCGGTACTCGCCCTTGGCGAAGTCGGCCTTGGCACGTGCGATCGCCGCCGCAGCGCCGCCCATGTACTCGACGAACTTGGCGGCGGCGCGCGCCGGCGGCAGCGGGTGGAGGTTGCAGGGGTTGGCGTCGTACCAGGAGAGATAGCGCTGGTAGACCGCCTTCACGTTGTGGCTGACCGAGCCGTAGTAGCCGCGCACCGTCCAGCGCTCGGCGAGGCCCGGCGGCAGGTCGATCGCCTCGGCGATCTCGGCCGGCCGCCAGCCCTTGTTCATCAGGCGCAAGGTCTGGTCGTGGATGTGCTTGTAAAGGTCGCGCTGCGCTTCGAGATGGTCGAGCACGGCCGCGCGGCCCCACACCGGCCAATGGTGCTGGCCGAGCATGACCTCGGTCGCCGGCGCATACATGGCGATGGCATCGCCGATGTACTTCGCCCAGATGCGCGGATCGCGCGCCACGGCGCCGCGCAGCGGGATGAAGTTGTGCAGCAGCGGGCAGGCGTTCTCCGCCATGTTGAGCACG
>JAIEOV010000123.1 GCA_019750135.1 Reyranella sp.
TGGGCGCGGCGCAGCGCCTCCTTGGCGACCACGCCCGAGGGCAGGTTGTATTCCCACTTGGTGTAGGGCCGCACCAGCGCGGCCTGGTCGAACGGCTCCTGGATGAAGTGCACGTAGCTGTCGCGCGTGCCCAGAAGCTCCCCGCGCGTGGTGTAGGGCGCGCGGCCGGCCATCAGCAGCACGGGGATGCGGGCGCGGCAGATGTTGTGCAGCGCCATCGCCGAATTGGCCGTGCCGGAATCGACATGCACCATCACCCCCTGGCCGCGGCCGGTGGCGAGGAAGTAGCCCGCCGCCATGTGCGCCGCCGTGATCTCGTGCGGGCAGATCACGGTCTTGGGCGCCTTGCGGCCGTCGCGCTTGAACGCCGCCATCGCTTCGATGATCGGCGCGTGGTCGGTGCCGAAGTTGCAGAAGATGTAGTCGCAGCCGATCTCGCTCAGGCCTTCGAGGAAATAATGGGCGGCCGAATGGCGGGCCTCGTTGATGCTGTCCATCGCGTCCTCACTCAAGGGGTCGTACGGATGTCGAAGCGCTTGATCAGTCCGTCCTCCAGCCGGAAGACGTGGCCGACCTTCTTGTCGACCAAGAGCTTGCCGGAAGGATCGCGCACAGTCTGGCGGATTGCGACCACGATCTCACCGTCGGATGCGACCGAAAAGTCCATGGGCTCGACATGGGGATCGATCATGGTCCATTGCCGGGTCCAGTACTGGCGCAGGCCGTCGTGGCCGTGGACGTAGCCGCCGTCCTGGCCATTGGCCCATTGGACGTCGGCATGGACTGCGGTGAGCACGCCGTCGATGTCGCGGGCGTTGAAACGCTCGTAGACGCGCCGCAGGAACGCCAGCTTGTCGAGTATCGTGTCGGGCACCGTGTCGGGCATCGCGCCGGCTCACTCCAGCTTGATGTTGGCGGTGGTGGCCACCTGCTTCCAGCGCGCGGCGTCGCGCGCGATCAGGACGCGATACTGCTCGGGCGTGGTGCTGCGCGGCTCGACGGCGATCTTCTCCAGCGCCGTGCGCACGTCGGCCGCGGCGAGGGTCTCGACGACGGCCTTGTTCAGGCGGGCCACGATGTCGGTCGGCGTGCCGGCCGGCGCCACCAGGCCGGTCCACAGCGAGATCGCCATGCCCGGCACGCCCGCTTCGGCGAGCGTCGGCACCTCGGGGAAGGCCGGGTCGCGCTTGTCGGCGGTGATGGCGAGCGCGCGCAGCTTGCCGCCGCTCAGCAGGCCGGAGATCGGGCCGGTGTCGGCGATGGCCATCAGCACCTGGCCCGAGGCGACGGCCTGCGCCGCGTCGCCGCTGCCGCGATAGGGAATGTGCTGGAACTTCGAGCCGGTGCGCTGGTTGAAGAGCTCCGAGGCGAGCTGGAAGGGCGTGGCGCTCGAGGCGTAGTTGGCTTTGTCGGGATGGGCGCGGCCGTAGTCTATGAGCTCGCGCACCGACTTGATCGGCTGGTCGGTGCCGACCACCAGCAGCAGCGGGAACTCGGCGAGCAGCGAGATCGGCGCAAAATCCTTCTCGGGGGCGTAGGGCAGCTTGGCGTAGACGGCGGGATTGATGGTCATCGGCCCGCTCGGCGCCACCAGCAGCGTGTAGCCGTCGGGTGGTGCCTTGGCGACCAGCTCCGCCGCCACGATCGACGCCGCGCCCGGCTTGTTGTCGACCACGATGGGCTGGCCGAGCTTCTCCTGCAGCTTGGCCGCGACGATGCGGGCAATGAGGTCGTTGCCGCCGCCGGGCGAATAGCCGACGACCAGACGGATGGGCTTGGTGGGATAGCTCTGCGCGCCAGCGCGGCCCGCGAGCAGCAGTGCGGCCGGGAGGCCGAGGACCAGCCGGCGCTTCATGGCGCATGCCTCCTCATCTCGCCGTAGATCATCTCTTCGCGATTGAGCCAGAGAGGCGAGCTCTTGAGATCGATGAACTTCGCCTCGTCCTCCAGCAGCAGGCGGTTGGCCTCGCGCGCCTCAGGATTGCGGCCGGCGGCGCGCCAGGTCTCCTCGCTCTGCCACCACAGCTCGGCCACGCCGTCATAGGGTTCGGGCGCGCCGCGCACGCGCCGCATGCCGTCGGCCAGGTCGCCCGACAGCCGATGAAGCTGCACGTAGCGCGTCATGTCCAGGATGGGCTGCAGGGTCCTGACCAGCGGCCCATGCTTGTTCAGCCAGTAGTCCTGGAATTCCTCCAGGCTCAGCGACGGCAGGCGCCGCAGACAGAAGGTCAGTTTCAGCACGGCGTTCCCTCGATCCTTTGATGGATCATGCCATGCTATAAGCCCGCCGCAATGCACTCTCTTCCCGTCGACGAAGCACTGCCGCGCCTGAAGGAAGCGCTGCAAGCAAGCAACGCCGCCGTCCTTGTCGCACCGCCCGGCGCCGGCAAGACGACGCGCGTGCCGCTGGCGTTGCTCGACGCGCGATGGCTCGGCAACGGTAAAATCATCATGCAGGAGCCGCGGCGTCTGGCGGCGCGCGCGGCGGCACGGCGCATGGCGGCGACTCTGGGCGAGCAGGTCGGCGAGACTGTCGGCTATCGCGTGCGGCTCGACACCAAGGTGGGGCCGCGCACGCGCATCGAAGTGGTGACCGACGGCCTGTTCCTCAGGATGCTGCAGGACGATCCGTCGCTCGACGGCATCGGCTGCGTGATCTTCGACGAGCTGCACGAGCGCGGCCTGGAAACCGACCTCTCCTTCGCGCTGGTGCGCGAGGCGCAGACGGCGCTGCGCGACGACCTGCGCGTCATCGCCATGTCGGCAACCCTCGATCCCGGCCCGGTGTCCGATCGTCTCGGGGATGCGCCGGTGGTCGAGTCCGCCGGCCGCATGTTCCCGGTCGATACGCGCTATCTCGACCGTGAAGCCGCCGGCCGCATCGAGGACAGCGTCGCCGCGACGGTGCGCCGTGCGCTGGCAGAAGAGAGCGGCAGTGCGCTGGTCTTCCTGCCGGGCGTCGGCGAGATCCGCCGCGTCGAGGAGCGCCTCAACCTCGGCGCAGGGATCGACGTGGCTCCTCTCTACGGCGATCTCTCGCCGGCCGACCAGGACCGCGCGATCGCGCCTTCGCCCGCCGGGCGGCGCAAGGTCGTGCTGGCGACGTCGATTGCCGAGACCAGCCTCACCATCGAAGGCGTGCGCCTCGTCATCGATTGCGGCCTGATGCGCGTGCCGCGCTTCTCGCCGCGCTCGGGCATGACGCGGCTGGAGACCGTGCGCGTCAGCCAGGCCTCCGCCGACCAGCGCCGCGGCCGCGCCGGCCGCCTGGAACCCGGCGTGTGCTATCGCCTGTGGCCCGAGGAGCAGCAGCGCGGCCTGCTGCCCTTCACGCCGCCCGAGATTTTGGACGCCGATCTCGCGCCGCTGGCGCTGGAGCTCGCCTTGTGGGGCGCCAACGACGCCACGCTGCCCTGGCTGACGCCGCCGCCTGCCGCGTCGCTTGCCACGGCGCGCGCGCTGCTGCTCGATCTCGGTGCGCTCGATGCCGCCGGCGCGATCACGCCGCATGGACGGGCGATGGCGCGGCTCGGCCAGCATCCGCGGCTCGCGCATCTCGTGCTGAAGGGCCGCGAGCTGGGACAAGGCCGGATCGCCGCGCTGCTGGCCGCCATCCTGAGCGAGCGCGATTTCCTGCGCCTGCCGCCGGGACAGCGCGACGCCGACCTGCGCCATCGCGTCGATATCGCCTTGAGCGGCCGGCGCGACGGCGCCTTGCGCCTGATCCAGGAACAGGCGCGCCGCCTGATGCCGCGCGATGGGGCGACTGGGACGCCGGACCTGTCCATGACCGGGGCCTTGCTGGCCCTCGCCTATCCCGACCGCATCGGCCGGCGGCGCCCAGGAACCAATCGCTATCTGCTGTCGGGCGGCCGCGGTGCCGCGTTGCCGGACGGCGACCCGATGGCCAACGAGGAGTTCCTTGTGGTCGCCGACCTCGACGGCTCGGCCCAGGACTCGCGCGTCTTCCTCGCCGCGCCCATCCGCCTCGACGAGATCGAAGAGCTTTTTGCCGAGCACATCGTCGATGAGGAAGCGCTGCAATGGAGCGAGCGCGAAGGCGTCGTGCTGGCGCGCCGCCGGCGGCGGCTGGGCGCGCTGCTGCTCGAGGACAAGCCGCTGGCCAATCCCGATGCCGACAAGCTCAAGGCAGCGATGATCGACGGCATCCGCCAGCTCGGGCTCGGTGCGCTGCCATGGTCGGATGACCTCGCCAAATGGCGTGAGCGCATCGCCTTCCTGCGCACGCAGGACGAGGCCTGGCCCGACCTGTCGGACAAGGCGTTGCTCGAGTCGCTCGACACCTGGCTGGCGCCGTTCCTCGACGGCGTCTCGCGGCGCAGCCATCTCGCGCGAATCGATCTCACGGCGGCGCTGAAATCGCTGGTGCCGTGGGACAGGCAGCGCGAGCTCGACCGCCTGGCGCCGACTCATGTCGAGGTGCCGAGCGGCTCGCGCGTGCCGATCGACTACGGCAATCCGGCGGAACCAACTCTGTCCGTGCGCCTGCAGGAGATGTTCGGGCTCCTGGACACGCCGCGCGTCGGCGGCGGCAAGGTGCCGTTGACCATCCACCTGCTGTCGCCGGCGCGCCGGCCGGTGCAGGTGACGCGCGATCTCGCGAGCTTTTGGGCCAGCGGCTACAAGGCGGTGAAGGCCGAGCTGAAAGGCCGCTATCCACGGCACTACTGGCCCGACGATCCGCTGGTCGCCGAGCCGACCGCGCGGGTGCGGCCGAGGCCTCGTTAGCTTTTGCGATGCACGGCGAGCCACACCGTCGGTGGCTCGGCCTGTGTGGCTTCGACCCGATGGCGGACGTGCGCGGGAATCTCGACCCAGTCGCCGGGCTTCATGTCGAGCGTAACACCCTCCTCGAAGCGCAACTGCGCAGCGCCGCTCAGCAGCACGACCAACTCGTCGTCGGCCTGATCGTACCAGAAGCCAGGCGGGCTCGCCTGGCCGGTCGAGACGATGCGTTCGATGCGCACGCCGGCCTTGTCGACCAGAAGGTCGATCTGCTCGTCAGCCTGACGCGCGGGCAGCGCCGCGAACAGATTGCCGCAGCGCAGGCGAACCTCAGTCCTTGAAGCCGGCGGGCGCTTCGCAGGGCTTGGTGCCGAGCTCGCCCGGCACCGAGACTTCCAGGATCTCCATCTCGTCGGAGGTGCGGGTCTCGTTGTGGCGCAGGTAGCCCGGGATGAAGAGCGAATCGCCCTGTTCCACCTTGATCGTCTTGCCGTCCTCGAACTGCAGCTCGACCCAGCCCTTGAGGATATAGATGAACTGACCGTCGCACTCGTGATAGTGCCAGCCGGTCGGGCGGCTCAGCCCCTGGGTCGCCGTCATCAGCTGGGCGCGCATGTTGCCGCCGCTCGCTTCGGCGACACCGAGGTCGCGATAGGTGAAGAACTCGCGCCGGCCCTTGACCAGCACGGGCTCGGCGATGCGGGCATGCGCGACCTTCTGGGTCGGCGCCTTGGCGGACGTCTTGGCGGCAGCGGATGGCATTGTTTTCTCCCTGGCGATGGCGGGGTACGGATAGTGTGCGGTAGGTCTCGGCCGCTCGGCAAGAGCGGAGCCGCGCCTATTTATCCTCGATGATATGCGCCAGCGCCCGGCGGACCACGGGCATCATGACGAACATTGTCGGTGCCGCGATCGCCCAGGCGATCATCCAGGAGCTGAACCACATCCTGAACATGGTCAGATCCCAACCCAGCACGCGCCAAGTGGCGACCCCGGTGACCAGGAAAGTCATGAAGAAGCTGGTGCCCACAGGCAGGGCGTATTTATGAAAGCGGCTGGGGAGTTTCTTCACGGCGCCCCGGACAATATGGTACGGGCCTTGTCGCCGTCCATTGCGCCGAAAGTCCCGCCCGATGTCCCTTGCCCTGCCGTTCCAGACCGCCAAGCAGCTCGCCGCCGCGGTCCGCAAGAAGAAGATCGGCTGCCTCGAGCTGCTCGACCTCTATCTCAAGCGCGTCGAAGCCTATAATCCCGAACTCAACGCCATCATCGCCACCGACATCGAGGGTGCGCGCAAGCGGGCCAAGGCGGCCGACAAGGCGGTGAAGGCCGGCAAGAAGCTCGGCCCCCTGCACGGCGTGCCGATGACCATCAAGGAGTCCTACGACGTCGCGGGCTTCCCGACGACCTGGGGCCATCCCGTCTTCAAGGACACCATCGTCAAGCACAACGCCGTGGTCGTGCAGCGCATGATCGATGCCGGCGTCACCCTGTTCGGCAAGACCAACGTGCCGCTGAACCTCGCCGACTGGCAGAGCTACAACGAGGTCTACGGCTCGACCAACAATCCATGGGACCTGTCGCGCACGCCGGGTGGCTCGTCGGGCGGCTCGGGCGCGGCGCTGGCCGCCGGACTGACCGGCATCGAGGCGGGCAGCGACATCGGCGGCTCGATCCGCAATCCCGCCGCGTACAACGGCGTGTGGGGCCACAAGCCGACCTGGGGCGTGGTCTCGCCGCGCGGCCATGCGCTGAACGGCCGGGTCGCGCAATCCGACATCAGCGTGTGCGGGCCGTTGGCGCGAGGCGCCGAGGATCTCGAGATCGCCATGGACGTGATGGCCGGCCCCGACGCCGTCGACGGCCGCGGCTGGACGCTCACCCTGCCGCGCTCGAAGAAAAAGAAGCTGCGCGACTTCAAGGTCGGCGTGATTCTCAGCGACCGCAATGCCGAGGTTGACCATTCGGTGCAGTCGGCGATCCAGAAGCTCGCCGACTTCCTGGGCAAGCAGAAGGTCAAGGTGAGCGACAAGGCCAGGCCCAACATCGATACCGCCGAGCTTGGCGACGTCTATGTCCGCATGCTGCGGGCCACGACCTCGGGACGGCTGAGCGACGCCGAGTTCCAGGAGGCGCAGCGCGACGTCGCCGCCCTGCCCGACGACGATCTGAGCTACTTCGCCCAGATGCAGCGCGGCAACACGCTGTCGCATCGCACCTGGACGCAGCTCAACGAGAAGCGCCATCGCATGCGGCTGGCGTGGGACGCCTTCTTCCAGGACTACGACCTGATGATCGCGCCGGTGGCGCAGACCGCGGCCTTCCCGCACGACCAGAAGACCATCCGCCACGAGCGCACCATCGTGGTGAACAACAAAAAGCTGCCGGTCGTCGACCAGATCTTCTGGGCGGGCTACGCCAGCATCACGCTGTTGCCGGCGACGGCAGCGCCCGTCGGCGAGACCAAGGAAGGACTGCCGATCGGCGTGCAGATCATCGGGCCGCAGTACGGCGACTACTCCACCATCGCCTTCGCCAAGCTGCTGGAGAAGGAATATCGCGGCTTCGAACCGCCGCCGGCCTACAGCTGAGAGCAGGAGACGGACTTGTCCAACGACATCGACCTCAAGAAGCACATCCGCTCGATCCCGGATTTTCCCAAGCCGGGCATCCTGTTCTACGACATCTCGACCCTGCTGGCGCATCCCAAGGCCTGGCATGCGACCATCGAGCGCCTGGCCGATCGGCTGCGCCCCTACAAGCCCGACGTGCTGGCCGGCATCGAATCGCGCGGCTTCCTGCTGGCGGCGCCGCTGGCGCTGGCGCTGGGCACGGGCTTCGTGATGCTGCGCAAGCAGGGCAAGCTGCCGGGCACCACCGTGCGCCACACCTATGCGCTGGAGTACGGCACCGACACGATCGAGATCCAGCAGGACGCTATCGGCAAGGGTACGCGCGTGGCGCTGGTCGACGACCTGCTGGCGACCGGCGGCACCATGGCCGCGGCGGTGACCTTGCTGGAGAGCGTCGGCGGCGTCGTGCCGGCCGCCGCCTGCATCATCGAGCTCACCTTCCTCGACGGCCGCCAGAAGCTGAAGGTGCCGGTCGAGACGCTGCTGGAATACGACAGCTAGGCGCGGTTGAACGAGCCGGCACCGTCCGGCAGGACGGCGAAAGTCGACAGGGCCTGGGCGATCGGTTCGTGCGAGCCGTCGACGAAGAACTCGACCTCGCCGAACGCCGTCGTGCGGCCGAGCTTCTTCACGCGTGCTATCGCGATCACATCCTGCCGCACTGCAGCACGCATGAAGTTGGTGGTCAGTGAAATCGTCGCCAAGGTGGCGGGACGACCGAGCCGCTCGCTGATCGCCAGCACCATGATGGTATCGGCCACGGCCATCATCGCCTGGCCGATCACGACCCCGCCGGGCCGGGCGATGCGGTCGTCGTAAGGCAGGCGCAGCTGCAGGCTGTCGGCCGAGACGTGTTCGGCTCTGAGCTTCAGGTCCCAGATCCAGGGTCCGAAATTGCCGCCCGGCGAGAGTTGTGCCTGCGCCGTCTCTAACGTGAAGAATCCCATATCGCCGCCATGCTACCATGGTGGCTGGAGGATCTGGATGATTTCGATACCCGAGTGTTTTTCCGAGAGCTACGCCGAGGCGCGGCCCAAGTTCTGCAGCGCCGCGGCCGCCAGCAGCGGCGAGCTGCGATCGTGGCTCAATCCCAACGGACGCGGACCGACCGGCGAGGCGCTCTACCTCGACACGGCCCGCTTCGGCCCGCGCGATGCGCCAAACATGCTGGTGCTGATCGCCGGCACGCATGGCGTGGAAGGCCATTGCGGCTCGGGCGCCGAGATTGCCTGGCTGCGCAATGGCGGGCCCGACAAGCTGCCCAAGGATACCGGCGCGCTGCTGATCCATGCCCTCAACCCGCACGGCTTCGCCTGGACGCGGCGCGTCACCGAGGACAACGTCGACCTCAACCGCAACTTCGTCGATCATGACAAGGCCTACGTGAAGAACGAGGGCTATCTCGCGCTCGCTGACGCCATCCTGCCCAAGGAATGGACCGAGGCCTCCCGTGCCGACACCGAACGGACGTTCGCCAGCTACGCGCAAACGCACGGTGCCTTCGGCCTGCAAGGCGCCCTGAGCGGCGGCCAGTACACCCACGCCGACGGCATCTTCTTCGGCGGCAACAAGCCGACCTGGAGCAACCGCACCGTCCGCGCCCTCGCCCGCAACGAGCTCGCGCAGGCGAGGCAGATCGCGATCATCGACTTCCACACCGGCCTCGGTCCGTTCGGCCATGGCGAGCTGATCTGCGCCGTACCGCCGACGTCGAAGTCCTTCCCGCGCGCCAAGGCGTGGTACGGCGACGAGATGACCTCGCCAGAAGGCGGCACGTCGACCTCGGCGATCGTGGTCGGCATCATGACCGACGCCTTCCCGCAGGAACTGCCCGACGCCCAGGTGACGCCGATCGCCATCGAGTACGGCACCTACTCGGTGCCCGAGGTGCTGAATGCCGTGCGCGCCGACAACTGGCTGCATCAGCGCGGCGATATCGGCTCGGCGCAGGGCCGCGAGATCAAGGCCGACATCAAGGAGCGCTTCTTCCCGTCCGGCGACAAATGGCGGGAGATGGTGTGGTCGCGCGCCGACCAGACGATCGGCTGGGCGCTCAAGGGAATGCGGGGCGCGTGAAGAAACAGATGTGAGGAGGGGATGAGCGTCGTCACCCCCGGCGACAATCCGGCACGCCAGCGGTTGCGCAAGGCACTGCAGCGCGCGCCCTTGTTCGCCGACCTCGAGGCGCACAGCATGGCCGCGGTCGAGCATGAGCTGACCTTGCTGGTGCTGCCGGGCGGCGCGCCGCTGTTCCGCCAGGGCGAGCCGGCCGATGCCGTCTATGTCGTGGCGAGCGGCTGCCTCGGCGTGTTCCGCCACGAGGAGGAAAGCAGCATCGACGAGCCGCTGCTGATGGCTGAGATCCCGCCCGGCAACATCGTCGGCGAGATGTCGCTGTTGTCGCACGGCCAGCGCACGCGTAGCGTCGCCGCCCTGCGCGACAGCGAGGTCTGGCGCCTGGCGCGCTCGAGCTTCGACAAGCTGACCTCGCGCCATCCCGAAGTGCTGCCGACCCTGATGCGCAGCGTCGCCGTGCGCAACGCCATGGGGCCGACCCGCCGCCGGCGCCAGCCGCGCACCTTCGCCATCCTGCCGACGGGCGTCTCGACGCCGGCCGCGCGCTTTGCCGTCATGCTGACGGCGGCGCTGGGCCGCATCGGCAACCAGGTGCAGATGCTCGGCCCCGAATCGATGGACCGCGATCCCGACTGGTTCGCGCGCTGCGAGACCGAGTCCGCCTTCGTGCTCTATCGCGCCGATCCCACGGCCACCGAATGGACCGAGCTCTGCCTGCGCCAGGCCGACTGCCTGGTGGTGGTGCGCGCGGCCGACGACGACCTGCCGACCCGCCTGCCCTTCGAGATCGAGACGGCGCAGTCGGGCGCGGTGTTCCACCGCCGCCGCGAGCTCGTGCTCCTGCACGAGGGCCATGATCCCAGGCCCGGCACGACGGCGCCGATGCTGGCCGGCGGCATGTACGGCCAGCATCACCATGTGCGACTCGACATCCATGCCGACGTCGACCGGCTGGCGCGCCTGCTGACCGGCCACGCCGTCGGCGTGGTCATGGCGGGCGGCGGCGCGCGCGCCTTCACCCATATCGGCGTCGTCAAGGCACTGCGCGCCTCGGGCGTGCCGATCGACCAGGTCGGCGGCACCAGCATGGGCGCGATCGTAGCGGCGAGCATCGCGTCGCGCTGGAGCGACGAGGATATCACCAAGCACTTCCGCGCCGCTTTCGTCGACAGCAATCCGTTGAGCGACTACACGCTGCCGCTGATCTCGCTCTATGCCGGCCGGCGGGTGACGCGCCTCTTGCGCACGTCGTTCGGCGAGAAGGAGATCGAGGACCTGATCCTGCCGTTCTTCTGCATCACGGCGAACCTCACGACCTCCAACGCCGACGTCCACACCGTCGGCAAGTTGTGGCGCTGGCTGCGCGCGTCGGTGTCGATCCCGGGCGTCATTCCGCCGTTCAACGAGGCGGGCGAGGTCCATGTCGACGGCGGCGTCATCGACAACTTCCCAGTACGCACCATGCGCCGGACCGGGCGCGGCGCCACCATCGGCGTCGACATCGACACCGGCGGCGCGCTGGCGGCCGGCGCCGGCGTCATGGAGCCGTGGTCGGCCTGGCAGTTCTTCCGCCGCCTGATCTGGAAGCGCAACGAGACGCTGCCGATCCCCTCGATCGTCGCCATCCTGCTGCGCTCGGCCCTTGTCGCCAGCGCCTCGCGCGCCGCCGAGGACCGCCAGGCCGCCGACCTGCTGATCGTGCCGCCGATGACCCATATCGACCTGCTCGACTGGACGAGCTTCGATGCCGCCATCGAGGTTGGCTACCGCACGACCATGGAAGCGCTCGACGCGGCCAAGGCCACGCCGACGGGAGCACGTCTCTTCCTCGCTTGACAGGTTCACGGTGGGCGGCTCTTATTTCACCGAATGGTTAATAAAGACGTCGACCGGCTGAGCACCACGCTCTATGCGCTGAGCGATCCGACGCGGCGCGCCATCCTGGCGCGCCTGGCGCTGGGCGAGAGCGCGGTGGGCGAGCTGGCCGAGCCCTTCGACATGACCCTGCCGGCGATCTCCAAGCACCTGAAGGTCCTGGAGCGCGCCGGCCTGATCGAGCGCGGCCGCGAGGCGCAGCGCCGGCCCTGCCGGCTCGCCGCCGAGCCGCTGCGCGAGGTGCTGGAATGGGTGTCGGACTACCGCCACTTTTGGGATCAGCGGCTCGATAGGCTCCAGGACTACCTGGAGAAAGGAAAGAAGCGTGCACGCAAACGCCGATGACGTGCTGCAGGCGGTCCGCAACTTCACGCTGACACGCCGCTTTCGCGCCCCGCGGCCGGAGGTCTTCCGCGCCTTCGTCGAGCCCGAGCACATGCAGCATTGGTGGGCGCCGCGCGGCTTCACCATGCTGTCCTGCGCGCTCGACCTGCGCGAGGGTGGCGCCTGGCGCATGCGCATCAAGTCCGACGAGACCGGCGCGATCCAGACCGAGGTCGGCGTCTATCGCGAGATTTGCCAGCCCGAACGGCTGTCCTTCACTCATGCCTGGGTGCGCGGCAACGGCACGCTGACGCCGACGACACTGGTCACCGTGCGCTTCACCGAACGGCCGGGCGGCACCGAAGTGAGTTTCCACCAGGAAGATTTCGCCACCGTGGCCGCCTGCCGGTCGCACGAGGACGGCTGGTCGACCTCGCTCGACAAGCTCACCGCCTATTTCGGGAAAGGAAAGCCATGACCCAGTCATCGCATCTCGCCACGCTCGACGACCTCAACCACCACTACGTGCGCTCGGTCGACCAGGCCGACGTCAAATGGTTCGACCAGCACCTCGCGCAGGACTTCATGAACATCAATCCCGACGGCAGTCGGCTGGACCGCGCCGGCTTCCTGGCGCAGATCGGCCGCGGCTCGGTGGTCAAGGACATCCGCGAGCACGACGTGAAGATCCGCCTGCTGGGCGACTACGCCGTCATCCATGCCCGCACCTCGTACAAGAAGCCCGACGGCAGCGAGGGTGCGGGCTGGTACACCGACGACTGGCAGCTGCGGCCGGAGGGCTGGCGCTGCGTCTCCGCTCACGTCAGCCGCTCGTAAACCAGAACAGTGTCCAGCAACGCCGCCGGCTGGCGGGTCGTCTTCGCCTGTTTCCTGTCGGCGGTGTTCGCCTGGGGCTTCGGCTTCTACGCGCACGGCATCTATCTGGTCGAGCTGCAGAAGGCGCGCGGCTGGTCGACGGGCCTGATCTCCTCGATCGTCACCGGCCACTACGTGCTGGGCGCCCTGCTGCTGCCGCGCATCGCCTGGGCGATCGGCCGCTTCGGCCCGCGCGTGGTCTTCCTGTCGGGCCTCGCCGTCACCGCTGCCGCCCTCCTGGCGCTGCCCTCGGTCACCGCACCGTGGCAGCTCGCGCTGCTCTACGCGCTGATGGCGCCGGGCTGGAACGCCACCAGCCTGGCGCCGATCGCGGCCACGATTGGCCAGTGGTTCGACACGAAGCGCGGGCTCGCCCTCAACCTCGCGCTGAGCGGCGCCACGGTCGCGGGCCTGGTCGTGGCGCCCACCCTGCTCGCCATCACTCCCGCGCTGGGTTTCGCCAATGCGGAACGACTGCTGGTGGTGATCGGCATTGTCATCGCCGGCACGGCGGTGGCGCTGTTCGTGCGGCGCGGGCCCTTGTCGCCCAAGCCCGCAACGACACCTCGGAGCACGCTGGCGCCCCTCAAGCACTGGCACTTCTGGAGCATCTCGGCGCCCTTCGCCTTCGTGCTGACCAGCCAGGTCGGCTTTCTCACACACCTCGTGCCGCTGATCGCGGGCCGCAGCGGCGTCGATCCCGGGTTCGCCGTCGGCATCAACGCCTTCACGGCGCTGGCCGGACGTGTCGTGCTGGGTTTCGTCATCGACCGGCTCGAGCCACGACGCGCCTCGGCGCTTTCCTTCCTGGTCCAGGTCGCTGCGATCGCCGTGCTGGCGCGCGCCGAGCACGCAGCTGTGATCTACGGCGCCTGCGCCGTTTACGGCTTCTCGGTCGGCAACAACATCACGCTGTCGCCGCTGATCATCCAGCGCGAGTTCGCCGCCGCCGACTTCCCCGCCATCGTCGCCCTGTCGACGGCGGTGGTGCAGGTCGTCTACGCCTTCGGGCCCGGCCTGCTGGGAGTCCTGCGCGATGCTTTCGGCGGTTACGGCGTGCCGCTCGCGGTGTGCCTCGGCCTGAATCTCGCCGCCTCCGTGGTGGTGCTCATGCGCCGAAGAACTTGAGCTTGTTGATGACCTTGTCGATCACCTTGCGCGGCCCGTGCACGCCGATACCGACGAAATCCAGCGCCTCGGCGTCGGCCGCCGCGACGGCGGCGCGGTTGTCGGCGTCGTTGGTGGTCTTGAACATGGCGTCGATGTAGATCGCGGGCCGCAGCGCCCGCGACAGGGCGCGCTGGTGGGTGCGGCGCAGTTCGTCGAGCGAGGCGCCGTAGACGAACACGGGCTCGCGCACCAGGGCGCTGTAGTGGCGGCCGGCGCCGTCGAGGTAGGGCTCGCCCGCCATCTCGGGATTACCGGCCATCAGGCCGCCGGTCAGGAAGGCCGCGACATTGGCGACCTGCCAGGCCGCGAGGTCGGTGCGCAGAATCAGCGCGGTCTTGGTGTCGTAGATCATGCACCCCATATCGGGCATGCTGCCGGGGGACGTCTTGAACGTTTGTGCATTGTGAACGACCTCATCCGCTTCGACGAACCGCGCTCGGGCGTGCAGCGCCTGGCGGCGCGCTTCGGCGGCCATGCCTACGACACCCATCGCCACGAGACCTATGGCGTCGGCCTGACCCTGTGGGGCGCCCAGTCCTTCCATTATCGCGGGGCACTGCGGACCAGTTGCGGCGGCCAGGTCATGGTGCTGCATCCCGACGAGGCACATGACGGCCACGCCACGGTGGATGCCGGCTTTGCCTATCGCATGCTCTATGTCGACCCGGCCGCGGTGTCGGCGGCGATCGGCGGCAATCCGCCCTTCGTGGCCGAGGTCGTGGCCAACGACCCGGTTCTGGCCGACCTCCTGCGCGAGGCCTTTGCCGATTTCCCGCGCACGCTGGAGCCGCTGGCGGTCGATGCGGTGATCGAGCGACTGGCCAACCGGCTGGCGGCGCGCAGCGACGACCGGCCAGGCGCCCGCCGCACTGCCGTCGCCCATCGCGCCGTGGCGGACGCCCGCGACTTCCTGACGGCCGAGGCGCACCGCACCGTGGCCTCGGAGGAGCTGGAGAAGGTGACCGGGCTGGACCGCTTCGCCCTGTCCCGCCACTTCCGCGCCGCCACCGGCACCTCGCCACACCGCTACCAGGTCGGCCGCCGGCTGGCCCGGGCGCAGAAGATGATTGCCGAAGGCCTCGCCCTGTCCGATACGGCGGCGGCGACCGGCTTCGCCGACCAGAGCCACCTTACCCGGCACTTCTCGGCGCGGTTCGGCCTGACGCCGGGCCGCTGGGCCACCCTGGCTCGACAAGACTGAGGGAACCGCAAGCTGCGCCCGGCGTTCCTGTTCAGATGAACGGGAGGCGGCCATGAATCCCACGACCTTCTCCACATACCGCGAACCCTGTCGCACCGCCTGAACGCGATCGCGGACTATGCCCTGATCGGCGACTGCCGGACGGCGGCCCTCGTCTCGCGCGCGGGCTCGATCGACTGGCTGTGCTTGCCCGATTTCTCCAGTCCCTCGATCTTCGCGGGCCTGCTCGACCCGGCGCGCGGCGGCAGCTGCTCGATCCGGCCGAGCGATCCCTTCTTCACCGCCGAGCGACGCTATATCGAGCGCACGGCTGTCCTCGAAACCGACTTCGCCACCTACAGCGGCAGCGCTCGTTTGATCGACCTCGTGCCGATCGACGAGGGCGGACGCTCGCTGCGGCCGATGCGCGAGGTATTGCGCGCCATCGAAGGCATGGACGGCTCGGTCGAGATCGAACTGCGGATCGACGTGCGGCCCGATTACGCCCGACGCAGCCTGCGACCCCGCAAGCGCGGCCGTCTCGGCTGGACCTACCTCTGGGGCGATGAAGTGCTGGTTGTGCACAGCGACATCGCGCTCAAGCAAGAGGGCGATGCCCTGGTCGGCACCGTGACCCTCGGCCCGGGAGAACGGCGCTATCTCAGCCTGGCCTACACTAAGGGCGATCCGGCGATCCTGCCGCCGCTCGGCCGGCACGCCGAGGAGCGCATCGCCGACACGATCGCCTGGTGGCGCGACTGGACGGGCCGTTGCCGCTACACCGGCCCTTATCGCGAAGAAGTGGTGCGCAGCGCCGTCACCTTGAAGCTGCTGACCTATACTTTGTCGGGCGCCATCGTGGCCGCGCCGACGACGTCGCTGCCCGAGGCGATCGGCAAGGGTCGCAACTGGGACTACCGCTATTGCTGGCTGCGCGACGCCGGCCTCACCACCGAGGCGCTGCTGGCGACGGGCTACCGCGAGGAGGCGCTGTCGTTCCTGGGCTGGATGCTGCATGCCACCCGGCTCAGCTGGCCCGAGCTGCAGGTCATGTACGACGTGTTCGGCCGCACGCGCCTCGACGAGAAGGAGCTGGCGCATCTCGCAGGCTATGCTGCGTCTCGCCCCGTGCGCATCGGCAACGACGCCCATCACCAGCGCCAGCTCGACATCTACGGCGAGGTCGTGAACGCCGCATGCGCCGCGCTTGCCGGCAACGGGCGTCTCGACAACGAATCGGCGCGCATGCTGACGGGCCTGGGCGACGTGGTATGCCGCCAGTGGCGCGAATCCGATTCCAGCATCTGGGAAGTGCGCGGGCCGCTGCGCCACTATACCTTCTCCAAGGTCATGTGCTGGGCGGCCCTCGACGGGCTGCTGAAGCTGCACAAGGACGACGCGCTCGTCCTGCCGGCCGCAAAGGTCGACTTGTTCGGCCGCGAGCGCGCGGAGATCGAGCAGGCGATCGAGCGGCGCGGCTTCAACACGGCGCTGGGCAGCTACGTCAGCGTGCTGGACGGCGACAAGGTCGACGCCTCGCTGCTGCTGATGGCCTGCATCGGTTACAAGGACGCGGGCGATCCGCGCATGCGCTCGACCTACGACCTCATCCACCAGCGGCTCGGCCGCAACGGCCTGCTCCATCGCTACGAACGGTTCGACGGCATCGCCGGCGTCGAGGGCGCGTTCGGCATCTGCGGCTTCTGGGCGATCGACAACCTCGCCAAGCGCGGCGACATCGACGCGGCCGAGCGGCGCTTCCGGCACATGCTGTCCTTCGCCAACGATCTCGGCCTCTACGCCGAGGAGATCGACATCGCCTCGGGAGCCGCGCTGGGCAACTTCCCGCAGGCTTTCACCCATGTCGGCCTGATCAACGCCGCCGTTGCCATCGAACGGGCGCGCGCATGAGCCTCGCCTACGCCGTGCTGTGGGGCCTTCTGGCCACCGTGGCCATGACGGCGGTGCTGCGCGCCAGCCAGGGCTTCGGCTGGTCACGCCTCAGTCTCCCCTTGCTGGTCGGCACCTTCTTCACCGGCCAGCGCGATCGCGCGGTGGTGTGGGGCTATCTGCTCTACGTCATCGGCGGCTGGCTGTTCGCGTTCCTCTATTTCCTGCTGTTCGACAGCATTGGCATCCACACCTGGTGGTTCGGCGCATTCGCGGGCCTGGTCCACGGTCTTTTCCTGCTGGTCTGTGCCCTCCCCCTGCTGCCGTTCGTCCATCCGCGCATGGCCTCGGAGTATCACGGCGTCACGGCCGAGCGGCAGCTCGAGCCGCCGGGCTTCATGGCCGTGAACTACGGCTACGGCACGCCTCTCACCACGCTGGCGGCCCAGGCCCTCTACGGCACAGTGCTGGGCGCTTTCGCACAACTTTCCGGCTGGGTGATAAAAGTCACATAAACCCCTAGTTGTATTTTGTAGGACCACCCGCATAGTCGGCGGAACTTCCTGTCGGGGGGCAGCATGGACCGAGCCTGGATCCGGGAAAGAAACTTCTCTTCCCTTTCGATCACCGATCTTCTCGACGCGCGCGAGGCCTATCATGTCCACCTCGCCCACCTCGACAACGTCTTCGCAACGGCCATCGGGCGCTACCTGATCCGCCGCAACGACGCCGAAGCGACCAACCCAGAGGGCAAGCGGTCGCACAGCGACGTGCCGCGGACGCTGAAGAACACGGTGGTCCGCAAGTGGTCGTGGCCATGCGTGCTGGTCTTCGTCGACCAGTGGGCCAAGCGGTCTGCCTTCGCCAAGGCGCCCGATACGATGGTGCCGCGCTATCTTTACCTGCCGGACGGCCGGGTCATTCCGACCTGCGTCGTGGAGGCGAGCCGCAGCGAGCCTCCGCCCAGCGACGTGCCGCCGCCGATTTTCCCGAGCGACCTGATGGGCGGCGGCTACCCTGCACTGCAGGAGGTCCAGGGCCAGCGGCGCATGAGTTCCATGGGCTGCCTGGTCACCGACGGCGACCAGACCTACATGCTCACCAACCGCCACGTCGCCGGGGAGGCCGGCCGCAAGGTGCATTCCGTGGTCGCTGGCCGGCGCCAGCCGGTCGGCGAAAGCGCCGGCCGGGAACTCGGCAAGCGGCCCTTCGCCGAGGTCTACAAGGGATGGCCCGGATCGCGGGTCATGCTGAACATCGACGCCGGCCTCGTGCGACTGGACGACGTCTCGCACTGGACCGCCCAGGTCTATGGCGTCGGCCAGCTCGGCCCGATCAAGGACCTGCATGTCGACAGCTTCAGCCTCGACCTCATCGACTGTCCCGTCCGCGCCTTCGGCGCGGCCGGCGGCCCGCTCGAAGGCCAGATCCAGGCGCTGTTCTTCCGTTACAAGTCGGTCGGCGGCGTCGACTACGTCTCCGACTTTCTCATCGGCCCGCGGCAGGGGCGTCCTGGCGTCGGCACGCGGCCGGGCGATTCCGGCACGGTCTGGTTCGACGACATCGCGGTCAAGGTCGAGGACGGCGCCGTCGATCGCGCCCCGGCCTTCCGGCCCTTCGCCTTGCAGTGGGGCGGCCAGACGCTGTCCTCGCCGGGTGGCGGCGACGGCGCCGACTACGCGCTTGCCAGCTGCCTCAGCACCATATGCCGCGAGCTCGACGTCGACATCATCAGCGACTGGAACGTCGGCCATCCGGAGACCTGGGGACCGGTCGGCCATTTCAAGGTCGGCGCGCTCGCCTGCGAGCTCGTCTCCGACAGCTGGCTGAAGAAGCTGTTCATGCTCAACCAGCGCAACATCGGCCACACCGATTCCGACCTCGTCGTTCCCGGCAAGCTCAAGCATCCTTCGGGCAGCTTCGTGCCGCTCGCCGACGTGGCGGACTTCGTCTGGCGCAACATCCGGCAGATCGACGACAACAACCACTTCGCCGACATCGATCACGAGGCCGGCGGCAACGCCGGCGAGTTCTCGGGTCGCTGCTGGAACTGACCAAGGGACATCCCGAGCGCGTCAGCCCCGACTACTGGAACCGCTTCTATTCGGCGATCGAGGAGAACAAGCGCGGCGCCCTGCCCTTCCGGGTCTGGCAGATCTACGACGAAATGGTCGACTTCGCCGCCGCCGGCGACCTCGTCAGCTTCGTCTGCGCGGCCGGCCTGATGGCGCATTATGTCGGCGACGCCTGCCAGCCGCTGCATGTGTCGGAGCTGCACCACGGCCACAGCAAGGCCGAAGCGGGCGTGCACAGCGCCTACGAGACGTCGATGCTGAACCAGTTCACCGACGAGCTGCTGGCCGCCATCGGCAGCGCCAAGAGCGGCTGGCCCAGCGTTCCCGTGGTCGATGGTACCGGCCAGGCCGCCGCGGCCGCCGTCGTCGAGCTGATGCGCCGCACCGTCAAACGGCTGCCGCCGGCCAAGGTTGTCGATACCTACAACGACAATCCCGGCCGGGGACGCGGCCAGGCGATGTGGGACAAGCTGGGCGACGACACCGCCGCCTGCATCTTCGACGGCTCGATCACGCTCGCGCGCATCTGGCAGGGAGCGTGGCGCAAGGGTCGTGCCGGCAAGGCCAATCCCAAGCTGCCGACACAGCCCTGCCCGCAGACGGCGCTGAAGGCGCTCTACATGAAGGCCACCTTCCTGCCGTCGGCCAAGCTCCAGGACCTGCGGGAGAAGAACGGACGCCTGATCATTCAGTGATCGCAAGGCCAGGCCCGCCGTCGAGAGGGTAGCGTCCGGCCGCATCGAGCGGCACCGCCGACAGCCAGCCGCGGCGCGTGCCGGCGAGCGTCGATCCCATCATCGCGCGCAGGCCCGGAACGTGGCAGGCCGGGCCCATAACGGCGTCGCGCAGCCAGCCGAGCGGCGCCAGGTGCGACTGGAAGAACGGCGTGAGCAGATGGCTGGCCTTCCTGTAATAGCGCACGGCAGGCCCGCGGCGGCGCTCGAAGCGCAGGAAGGCCGAGAGAAGATCGGGCGCGTCGGCGAGCGTTTTCGCCAGCACCCAGGCATCCATCAGGCCGAGATTGGCGCCCTGGCCGAGTTGCGGGCTGGTGCCGTGGGCGGCGTCGCCGATGAACAGCACGGGACCGGCGTTCCAATGGGTCAGAGCGACATGGCGATAGGTCGCGCGCGCGACGTCGCCGGCCGCAGCGGCGTGATCGATGATCGGCGCGGCCTCGGGCCACAGCGCCGTCGCGGTGCGGCGCCAGGCGGCGAGGTCGATCGTCTTGCTGCGGCCCAGCGCCCGCATGGGCATGCTCCAGTAGATCGTCACCCTGTCCTGGCCGATCGGCAGCAGGCCCATCATCAGCGTCGTGCCGCGCACGCGCTGGCGCAGCAGGCCCGCGGCGCCGATGCCGGCAAGGTCGGGTGCGGTGGTCCAGATGCAGCCCCAGGGATAGATCGGTGCACGGGCGTGCGGCAGCAGGCGCGCGCGCAACGCCGAGTGCGCGCCGTCGGCGGCGACGATGAGATCGAACGGGCCGTGGCGCGCGCCGTTCGCCTCGACGAGATGGGTCTTGTCGACGTCGGCGATCTCCGCACCGGTAACCAGCCTGGCCGCCGATTTCCCGAGGCGGCCGTGCAGCAGGTCGAACAAGGTGGCACGCGGGATGCCGACGCCGAAGGCGAGCGGATGCAGGTCGGCATAGCGCAGGTCGAGGATCGAGCGGCCGCGATGGCTGCGCGCCTCGAGCCCGGCGATGCGCGCGCCGCCTGCGATCGCGGCGTCGGCGAGGCCGAGCTCGCGCAGCACGGCGAGTCCGGTCGGCTGCAGCAACAGGCCGGCGCCGACCGGCTGCGGCTCGGCGAACCTTTCGTAGATCGTGACTCGATGACCCGCATCGGCGAGCAGCGTCGCGGCGGCCTGGCCCGCCACGCCGCAGCCGACCACGGCGATATCGAGAGGGCCGAGGAACTTGGTCACCGGGTCAATATAACCAACGTTATCAACAGGTGCAAGAAAGAAGCGGCACCGAGGCCGCTTCTTCTGGGAGCGCGGGCCTCTGGCCCGCTCATGATCATGATGCGGGCCAGAGGCCCGCGCTCCCTTACCTACAGCCCGCCGTTCACCACCAGGCACTGGCCGCTGACATAGTCGCTGTCGGGGCTGCAGAAGAGGTAGACCGAACCGGCGGCCTCTTCGGGCAGGCCGCCGCGGCCGAGCGGGATCATCTGGTTCATGGCGGCGATGCGGCCGCCCTGCACGCCGATCTTGACCTTGCGGCCCTGGACCTCGATCTCGCCCTCCTCGCCCTGGTTCAAGGGCTTGGTGAGACGCGTCTGGATGTAGCCGAAGGCCACGGCGTTCACCGTGACGTCGTAGCGTCCGAACTCCTTGGCCAACGTCTTGGTCAGGCCGATGATGCCCGCCTTGCCGGCCGAGTAATTCGACTGGCCGGCATTGCCGTTGACGCCCGAGGTCGAGGAGATGTTCACGACCTTGCGCACGATGCGCTTGCCCGCGGCGCGCTCCTTCTCGACCTGCTGGCGGAAATGCTGCTGGAAGGCGCGCAGCACGCGGAACGGCGCCGTCAGGTGGACGTCGAGGATGGCGTACCACTGCTCGTCGCTCATCTTCTGGATGACCGAGTCCCAGGTGTAGCCAGCGTTGTTGACCACGACATGGCAGTCGCCGAAGGCGTCGACCGCGGTCTTGACGATGCGGTCGCCGAAATCGGGCTTGGCGACGTCGCCGTTGCAGGCCACCGCCTTGCCGCCCATCTTGACGATCTCGGCGATGGTCTCCTTGGCCGGCGCCTCGTCGATGTCGTTGATCACCACGCTGGCCCCGTCACGCACCAAGCGCAGCGCGATCTCCCTGCCGATGCCGCGTCCCGATCCGGTGACGATCGCGACCTTGCCGTCCATCTGACCCATTTCTTCCTTCTCCTCTTTGCTGGGAGCGCGCCACTCCGTGGCGCTCTTCCCCTCGCTAGCAGCCGATGAGCG
>JAIEOV010000159.1 GCA_019750135.1 Reyranella sp.
GATGCGATGGTCGTACGACACGGCGAGGTACATCATCGGGCGCACCTTGACCTCGCCGCCCACCACCATGGGCCGCTGCTGGATCTTGTGCATGCCGAGGATGGCCGACTGCGGCGGATTGAGGATCGGCGTCGACATCAGCGAGCCGTAGACGCCGCCGTTGGAAATCGTGAACGTGCCGCCGGTCAGCTCGGCGATCGAGAGCTTGCCGTCGCGCGCCTTGCGACCGAGCTCGCCGATCGTCTTCTCGATCCCGGCGAACGACAGGGTGTCGGCATCGCGCACGACAGGCACGACCAGGCCCTGCGGCGTGCCGACGGCGACGCCGATGTCGTAGTAGTTCTTGTAGACGAGGTCGTCGCCCTCGATCTCGGCATTGACCGCGGGCAGCTCCTTCAGCCCGGCGATGCAGGCCTTGACGAAGAACGACATGAAGCCCAGCCGCGCGCCGTGCTTCTTCTCGAAGTCGTCCTTCAGGCGATCGCGCAGCGCCATCACGTTGGTCATGTCCACCTCGTTGAAGGTGGTGAGCATGGCCGCCGTGTTCTGCGCTTCCTTGAGACGGTTGGCGATGGTGCGGCGGAGCCGCGTCATGCGCACCCGTTCCTCGCGGTCGGCGCGCGGGCGCGGGCCGGCCGGCACCGCGGGCTTGGGCGCGGCAGGTGCCGCCGGCGTCGGGATCGATGAGAGGGCCGCCATCACGTCGGCCTTGGTGGCGCGGCCGTCCTTGCCGGTCGGCTGGATCGCCGACGCGGCAACGCCGGTCTCCTCGACGAGCTTGCGCGTCGCCGGGCCGGAAGCAGCGATGTTGACGTTGGCCGCGGGCGGCGCAACGACGGGTGCCGCAGCTGGCGCGGGTGCGGGCTTCGGCGGAACAGGCGCCGCCGCCGGTGCAGCAGCCGGCTTCGGCGCGGCCGCAGCCGCGCCCGCGGCTCCAGCCTCGATGTGGCACAGCACGCCGCCCACCTGCACGGTGGCGCCTTCCTCGACCGCGAGTTCGACGATGCTGCCGGCGACCGTGGCGTTCACCTCGACGGTGACCTTGTCGGTCTCCAGCTCGCACAGAGGCTGGTCGATCGTGACGGCATCTCCCGCCTTCACCAGCCACTTGGCGACGGTCGCCTCGGTGACCGATTCGCCCAGCGCGGGGACCTTGATCTCGACAGCCATTACAAAACCCTCCTCAGCGCGCGCCTAGGCACCCAATTTCAGGCAATCGTCAGCGCGCGGTCGACCAGATCGGCCTGTTCCTTGACATGGGTGCGCGCCGAGCCGGTCGCCGGCGACGCCGATTCGGGCCGGCCGATATAGACCGGCCGCGTTGTCTTGACGTTGAGGCCGGCGAGCGCGCGCTCGATGCGGCGATCGACGAAATGCCAGGCGCCCATGTTCTCGGGCTCCTCCTGACACCACACCACCTCGGCGTTGGGATACTGCGACAGCCGCACGCCCAGCCGGCTGAACGGGAAGGGATAGAGCTGCTCGATGCGCATGATGGCGATGTCGTCGATCTTGCGCTTGCGCCGCTCGGCCACCAGGTCGAAGTAGACCTTGCCCGAGCACAGCACGACGCGGCGGACCTTGGCGCCGTCGGTAAGCTGGTCGGTCTCGGCCAGGATGCGCCGGAACGACGAGCCAGGGCCGAAATCGGCCAGGGTCGAGACGCAATCCTTGTGGCGCAGCAGCGACTTCGGCGTCATCACGATCAGCGGCTTGCGGAACGAGCGGCGCATCTGGCGGCGCAGCGCGTGGAAGTAGTTGGCGGGCGTCGTCGGCACGATCACCTGCCAGTTGTCCTCGGCCGAGAGCTGCAGGTAGCGCTCGAGGCGCGCGGAGCTGTGCTCGGGTCCCTGGCCCTCGTAGCCGTGCGGCAGCAGCATCACCAGGCCGTTCATGCGCAGCCACTTGCTCTCGCCCGAGCAGATGAACTGGTCGATGATGACTTGCGCGCCGTTGGCGAAGTCGCCGAACTGGGCCTCCCACATGACCAGCGCGTTGGGCTCGGCCGACGAGTAGCCGTACTCGAAGCCCAGCACGCCCGCCTCGTTCAGCGGGCTGTCGATCACCTCGAAGCGTGCCTGCTCGGCGGCCACGTGATTGAGCGGGATGTACTTGCTCTCGTTGATCTGGTCGACCAGCACCGAATGGCGTTGCGAGAAGGTACCGCGGCCCGAATCCTGGCCGCTGAGCCGCACCGGCGTGCTTTCGGCGAGCAGCGTGCCCCAGGCCAGCGCCTCGCCCGTCGCCCAGTCGATGTTCTCGCCGGTGTCGATGGTCTTGCGCTTCTCCTGGAGCTGACGCGCGATCTTGCGGTTCAGGTCGAAACCCTTCGGCGCCTCGGTCAGCGCATGGCCGACCGCGGTCAGCCGCTCGAGATCGACGGCCGTCACGCCCTTGCGATCCTCTTCGCCCGGCGCAACGGTGAGACCGGCCCAGCGGCCTTCCAACCAGTCGGCCTTGTTGGGCTTGTACTGGCTCGCCGCCTCCAGCGCCTTGTCGAGCTTCTCGCGCAATGCTGCGTCGAGCTGGGCCACCTCGGCCGGAGTGACCACGCCCTCGGCCTCGAGCCGCGCGGCATAGACTTCCTTCACCGTCTTGTGCGCGCCAATCTCCTTGTACATCAGCGGCTGGGTGAACATCGGCTCGTCCGATTCGTTGTGGCCGTGCCGTCGGTAGCAGAACATGTCGATGACGATGTCGCGCTTGAAGTGCTGGCGGAACTCGGTGGCGATGCGCGAGACATGGACCACGGCCTCGGGATCGTCGCCGTTCACGTGGAAGATCGGCGCCTGCACGATCTTGGCGACCTCCGTGCAGTACGGGCCCGAACGCGAATAGGTCGGCAGCGTGGTGAAGCCGATCTGGTTGTTGACCACGAAATGGATGGTGCCGCCGATGCGGTAACCGCCGAGGTCGGAGAGATCGAGGCTCTCGGCCACCAGGCCCTGGCCCGCGAAGGCCGCATCGCCGTGCATCAGGATCGCCATGACCTGGCTGCGGTCGGTGTCGTTCCTCTGGTCCTGCTTGGCGCGGGCCTTGCCCAGCACCACGGGATTGACCGCCTCGAGATGCGAGGGATTGGGCGCCAGCGAGACGTGGATGGTGGTGCCGTCGAACTCGCGGTCGGCCGAGGCGCCGAGATGGTACTTCACGTCGCCCGAGCCGCGCATTTCCTCGGGCTGCGAGGAGCGGCCCTGGAACTCGGAGAACAGCGCGGTGTAGCTCTTGTGCAGGACGTGCACGAGGGTGTTGAGGCGGCCGCGATGGGGCATGCCGATCACGACGTCGCGGATGCCGAGCTGGCCGCCGCGCTTCAGGATCTGCTCGATGCCAGGGATCAACGATTCGCCGCCGTCCAGGCCGAAGCGTTTCGTGCCGACGAACTTGACGCCGAGATAGCGCTCCAGGCCCTCAGCTTCGACGACGCGCTCGAAGATGGCGCGGCGGCCTTCGAGGGTGAACTCGGTGTGGTTCTCGACGTGCTCGATGCGCTCCTGGATCCACGCCTTCTGGTCGGGATCGGAGATGTGCATGTATTCGACGCCGATCTTGCCGCAGTAGGTCTTGCGCAGGCGGTCCCAGATCTGGCGCAGGGTCGCCGATTCGCCGAGACCCAGCGAGCCGAAGATCAGGATCGAGCGGTCCCAGTCGTTCTCGCCGAAGCCGTAGGTTGCAGGGTCGAGCTCGCGGTGCAGCTCGCGCTTGATCAGGCCGAGCGGATCGAGGTCGGCCTCGAGATGGCCACGGATGCGGTAGGAGCGGATCAGCAGGAAGGCGCGCGAGGTGTCGTGAGCGGCGGCCACGATGTCGGCCTCGGTCTTGCCGACGATGGCGGCCGGAACAGCAGCGCCATCGGCTTTGCCGTTGCCCTTGACGTTGCGGTTGGCGGGAGACGGCAGCGTCTCGGGATCGACCGCGCCGATCACCCGTGCGCCGTTGGGTGCCCAGGAGGCGCCGCGCACCTCGGCCAGCACGTCGCCTTTCTGCTCGGCCAGCGCGTCGAAGAAGATGCGCCATTCGCCGTCGACGGCGTTGGGATCACCCAGATAGCGCGCGTAAAGCTCCTCGATGAACGGGGCATTGGCGCCGAACAGGAACGATGTCTGCTCTGCTTGCATTGGCGGTACTCCACCTCACCTCTCCCCTGGTGGGAGAGGACGCTGATATGGGTTAGGCCTTCATGGCCTTCAGCATCTCCTCGCCCAAAGCGGCGGGAGAATCGGCGACCCTGATCCCCGCCGAACGCATGGCGTGGACCTTGAACTCGGCGGTGTCCTGACCGCCCGAAATCACGGCGCCGGCATGGCCCATGCGGCGGCCCGGCGGGGCGGTGCGGCCGGCGATGAAGCCGACCACCGGCTTCCTGGTCTTGCTGGCCTTGATGAACTCGGCACCCTTCACCTCGGCGTCGCCGCCGATCTCGCCGATCATGACGATTCCCTTGGTCTCGGGATCGCCTAAAAGCATTTCCAGGCACTCGACGAAGTTCGTGCCGTTCACCGGATCACCGCCGATGCCGATGCAGGTCGTCTGGCCGAGGCCGACGGCCGTGGTCTGCGCCACCGCCTCGTAGGTCAGCGTGCCCGAGCGCGAGATGATGCCGATCGAGCCGCGCTTGTGGATGTGGCCCGGCATGATGCCGATCTTGCACTCGCCGGGCGTGATGACGCCCGGGCAGTTGGGCCCGATCAGGCGCGACTTGGAGCCGGCCAGCACGCGCTTGACCTGGACCATGTCGAGCACCGGGATGCCCTCGGTGATGCAGACGACCAGCGGGATCTCCGCGTCGACCGCCTCCAGGATGGAATCGGCGGCATAGGGCGCCGGCACGTAGATCACGCTCGCCGTGGCGCCCGTCTTGGCGACGGCTTCGGACACGGTGTCGAACACTGGCAGGTCGAGATGGGTGGTGCCGCCCTTACCCGGCGTCACGCCGCCCACCATCTTGGTGCCGTAGGCGATCGCCTGCTCGGAGTGGAACGTGCCCTGCGAGCCGGTGAAGCCCTGGCAGATCACCTTGGTGTTCTTGTCGACCAGAACGGCCATCAGCTTGCCTCCTTGACGGCCGTGACGATCTTCTCCGCGGCATCGGCGAGGTTCTCTGCCGACGTGATCTTCAATCCCGATTCCTTCAGGATCTTCTTGCCGAGCTCGACGTTGGTGCCTTCCAGCCGCACGACCAGGGGCACGTGCAGGTTGACCTCGCGCGCCGCCGCGACGACGCCTTCGGCTATCACGTCGCAACGCATGATGCCGCCGAAAATGTTGACCAGGATGCCCTCGACGTTGGGATCCTTGAGGATGATCTTGAAGGCTGCGGTCACGCGTTCCTTGGTGGCGCCGCCGCCGACGTCCAGGAAGTTGGCCGGCTCGGCGCCATAGAGCTTGATGATGTCCATGGTGGCCATAGCAAGGCCCGCGCCATTCACCATGCAGCCGATCTGGCCGTCGAGCTTGACGTAGTTCAGGGCGTACTTGGCGGCCTCGGTCTCGGAGGGGTCCTCCTCGTCGACGTCGCGCAGGTCTTCCAGGTCCTTGTGACGCTCGAGCGCGTTGTCGTCGAAGTTCATCTTGGCATCGAGCGCCAGCACGTCGCCCGCGCCGGTGACGACCAGCGGGTTGATCTCGATCAGCGAGCAGTCGAGCTGGGTGAAGGCCTTGTAGAGGCCGCCCATCATCTTGACGAAAGCGCCGACCTGCTTGCCGCTGAGCCCCAGCGCGAAGGCGATCTTGCGGCCCTCGTAGGCCTGGAAGCCGGCCGCCGGATCGACCGCCTGCTCGACGATCTTCTCGGGGTGCTCGTGGGCCACCGTCTCGATGTCCATGCCGCCCTCGGTCGAGGCGACGATGGCGACGCGGCCGATGGCGCGGTCGACCAGCATGGAGAGGTAGAGCTCGCGTTTGATGTCGCAGCCTTCCTCGATGTAGAGGCGCTTGACGGTCTTGCCGGCCGGGCCGGTCTGCTTGGTGACCAGCTCATGGCCCAGCATGGCGGCGGCGTGCTGGCCGACTTCCTCGACCGATTTCGCGATGCGTACGCCGCCCTTGCCGTTGGGATCGTCCTTGAAGCGGCCCTTGCCCCTGCCACCGGCATGGATTTGCGCTTTCACCACGGTGATGGCGCCGCCGAGCTTGCGGGCCACGTCCATGGCTTCGTCCTTGGTATAGGCCACGCCGCCCTTGAGCAGCGGGACGGCGAATTTGGCCAGCAGGGCCTTGGCCTGATACTCGTGGATATTCATGGAAACCTGTTGCTCGGGCTTCAGTTGCAAATCGCAACTGACAGGGGTCAGCGGCACTTTATGAGTGCCGCC
Source organism: Reyranella sp. (assembly GCA_019750135.1). Lineage (GTDB taxonomy): Bacteria > Pseudomonadota > Alphaproteobacteria > Reyranellales > Reyranellaceae > Reyranella. The sequence continues at coordinate 6,315 of JAIEOV010000159.1, forward strand.
CGCCCTTGGCAACGCTGGACTGATGATCGTTTGAAGACGTACGACCAAGGTCTAGGACCTTGGCCCCCGTTCGATCAGCGGCCGACGATTTTGTTGGTCGCGTCGATCAGCGACTTCACGGCGGCGACCGACTTGTCGAACATGGCCTTTTCTTCGGCGTTGAACTCGACCTCGACGATGCGCTCGACGCCGCCGGAGCCGATCACCACCGGCACGCCGATGTAGAGGCCCTTCACGCCGTACTCGCCGTTCAGCATGGCGGCACAGGGGATCATGCGCTTCTTGTCCTTGAGGTAGGACTCGGCCATGGCGATCGCTGACGCCGCGGGGGCGTAGAACGCCGAGCCGGTCTTGAGCAGGGCCACGATCTCGGCGCCGCCGTCGCGCGTGCGCTGCACGATCTTGTCCAGGCGCTCCCGGGTGGTCCAACCCATGTCGACCAAGTCGTGCAGCGAAATGCCGCCGACCGTCGAGTAGCGCAACAGCGGCACCATGGTGTCGCCGTGGCCGCCCAGCACGAAAGCCGTGACGTCGTCGACCGAGACATTGAATTCCTCGGCAAGGAACGAACGGAAGCGGGCGCTGTCGAGCACGCCCGCCATGCCGACGACCCGCTTGGCCGGGAAGCCGGTGACTTCCTGCATGAGGCCGACCATGGCGTCGAGCGGGTTGGTGATGACGATGACGAAGGCGTCCGGCGCGTGCTGCTTGATGCCCTTGCCCACCGAATCGATGATCTTGGCGTTGATGCCGACCAGGTCATCGCGACTCATGCCGGGCTTGCGCGGCACGCCGGCGGTGACGATGACGACGTCGGCGCCCTCGATGTCCTTGTAGTCGGAGGTGCCGCTGTACTTGGCGTCGAAGCCCTCGACCGGGCTCAGCTGGGCGATGTCGAGCGCCTTGCCCTTGGCAACGCCTTCGAGGTCGGGGATGTCGAACAGGACGATGTCGCCCAGTTCCTTCTGGCCGGCGAGCAGCGCGAGGGTGCCACCAATCTGTCCGGCGCCGATCAGCGCGATCTTCTTGCGAGCCATGCCAAAAACTCCCGAATTTCTAAAGGCGGCGCGTGGTAGCGCGATTCGCCGGGAGCGGCAAGAAGACCCGAGTCACCGAGGCGGCGGTGGCCTGCGGCCGCCGGGACCACCAGGCGGTGGTCCGCCCTGCTTTACGAAGCTGGCGTCGGCCGTGCCCATGAAACACCGCGGCACGTGGGGAAATTTCGCAGTCACCACGTAGTGGTAGGCGCCTTGCGGAAACTCGGCAGTGACGGCTTCACGGCCGTTGCACTCATCGAGATCGCCCAGGCTGCGGACGTACTCATAGTCCAGCGAATAGGTGCCGTCGGGCCGGCCAGCGGGACCGCCGGCATCGCGTTGGGCCTTCAGCCGCCAGCTCGATCGCGCGGTGTCGTCGACATAGATGGCGAAGCCGTCGGCGGCCCAGCCGACCAGCACGGGCCATCCCTTCACGCCCAGCTTCTCGACCAGGCCCGTCGGCACGCCGTGATAGTGGTACGAGCCGTCCGGCTGAACATGCGCGTTGTTCTGGTCGATGCCGAGCGGCCGGCTGCCGGACAATGCCTCGATCATCCAGCCCGAGCGCCGGTCGTCATTCCAGAACTCGGCGGTATTGGGATCGAACACCACGCCGTTCACTGCCACGCCGAACAGATGGTTGGGCCGGTAGTAGGCGGCACGCCCGGTCTTCGCGGGCTTGAGCGGCATGCGGAAGTAGTAGCTCTGCGCCGAGATGCGGTTGGGGTTGGAGCGATTGGGGAACTGGCCGGTCGCGTGATTCGGCAGACCGTCGGCGCGCACGAAGCGCACGCCCTGCCGCTCGTCGATCTCCATCTGCTGCGCCGCCATCGCACGCGGCACGAGATCGAGCCACCACGACTGTTTTTCCTCGGCGCCTCGCGGCTGGCCGGTATCGTGATCGCCATGCGCCCACGCCGTGCCGGCCACCAGCACTGCGAGCGCACTCATCCAGGAGTATCGCATCGCCTGTGTTACGCACCAGGCGTGCGCTGCATCCCCTTCAGACCGGATGCTTCTTCAGATGCGCCAGCAGCAGGTCGGTCGCCTTGGCAGGCGCCTGGTCCATCACGAAATGACCAACGTTCGGCAGCACTTCCATGGCGAAGGGACCGCTCACGTACTCACGCGTGCCGTCCGCGGCGTCGGGTCCGACCGTGGCATCGACATCGCCCCAGATGTAGAGCGTCGGCACCTCGATCATGCCGATGTCGGCGGCCAAACCGACATTGGCGCGATACCAGGCCAGGGCTGCTTCCATTGCGTCCGGCGTCCCCAGCACCGAGAGGTGCTCATCCATCGCCGAAGCGGGCACACCCTGGCCGAACAGGCCCTCACGCAGGCGGCGGGCGTTGTCGGCCAGCAGGAGCTTGCCGGTCTCCGCATCGAGGAAAGCGCGATGATGCTTCGACCGGTTCTTCTGCTCGCCGTCGGGCTTCTCGAGCGCGCGGCGGAACGACTTGGGATGCGGCCGCGACATGACGGTGAGCGAGGCGAGCCGCTTGGGATGCGCCGCCGCCACGCCCCACGACACCTGCCCGCCCCAGTCGTGGCCGACCTGATGGAAGCGCCGTCCCTCGTGGCCCGCCGCCGCCACGATCTCGATGGCATCGTTGACCAGCTTGTCGAAGGCGTAGTTCGAAAGGTCCTTGGGATCCGGCCGCGCGCCGGGCGAGTAGCCGCGCTGGTCGGGCGCCACCGCGCGATAGCCGGCAGCCGCGAGCGCCGGCAAGGCGGCGCGCCAGCTGTGTCGTGATTCGGGAAAGCCGTGCAGCAACAGCACTAGCGGTCCATCGATCGGGCCCGCGACATCCGCGGTGAATGTCAGGCCCGACCGGGTCGTGATGCTGGTGCTGTCCGCCATCAGGCGGTCAGCTTACGCCGTTCGCCTTGAACCAGGCGAGCGCCTTCTTCCAACCGTCCTCCGCCTGGTCCTTGCGGTAGCTCGGACGGTAGTCGGCATTGAAGGCGTGCGGCGTGTCCGGATAGACGTCGATCTGCGACTTCTGTGCCGCAGCGCTGCCGGTCTTCAGCGCATCGCGCATCTTCTCGACCGACTCCTGCGAGATGCCGGTATCGGCGCCACCGTAGAGGCCGAGCACCGGACCATGCAGCTCCTTCACGATGTCGATCGGGTTCTTGGGCTGCAGCTCGGTGCCGGGCCGCACCAGCGGGCCGTACCAGGCGACTCCCGCCTTCACCGCAGGATTGTGCGCGTCGTACATCCACACGATGCGACCGCCCCAGCAGAAGCCGGTGATGCCGAGCTTGGCGGTGTCGGCCTTGCCTTCGCCCTTGGCGAAGTCGACCGCCGCATCGAGATCGCCCATGACCTGCGCGTCGGGCACCTTGTTCACGAGCTCGGCGACCAGCTTGGGGATCTCGGTGTAGGTCTTGGGATCGCCCTGGCGGAAATAGAGCTCGGGCGCGATGGCGTAGTAGCCCGCCTTGGCGAAGCGGCGGCACATGTCGGCGATGTGAGCGTGCACGCCGAAGATCTCCTGCACGACCAGGATGGTGCCGAAGCCCTGGCCGCTGGCCGGCATGGCGCGATAGGCGTCCATCTCCTTGCCGTCCTTGGTCTTGACCTTGACCGCGCCGGCGGTGAGCCCGTCCTCCGGCGTGACGATCATGGTCTGCGCCTGCACCGGCTGAACCGCGAGCGCGAACGTGGTGCCGAGCGCCACGCCGCCAAGCGCCGCACGCCGCGACAGACCGTACTCCGCTCCATAAATCAGTCGATCGCCGTCCATGTCTTGCCCTCCAAAGCGGTTGAAGCCGCGCGAGCCTAGGCTGGTGCGCGGGCCGCCCACAATCACAATTAGGCGATATGCTCGAGGGCCAGATACTCGGGGCTCTGCATCTCCATCAGGCGCGAGACGGTGCGCTGGAATTCGAAGGAACCGTCACCGTCGACGTAAAGCCCGGTGGGCGCCGTTGCAGCAGAGCAGACGAACTTCACTTTCCGTTCGTAGAATTCATCGATCATGGTGATGAAGCGCACCGCCTTGTCCTTGCTGTCGGGGCCCATCCTGGGGATGTCGGCCACGATCACGGTGTGGAAGTTGGTGGCGATGCAGATGAAATCGGCCGCGCCCATCGGCTTGGCACACCAGTCGAGGAAATGCGCCATGGCCACGCCTGGGGCGGCGCGCGGGATCTCGACGTCACGGCCTTGCGTGCGCAGCACGCGCGGCTCGCCATCGGCGCCGCCGCTCAGCGCGCGAAAGGCTTCGTCGAGCTTGGCGGTGGCCCAGGCGCCGAGCGGCGTCAGGTAGACGTCGAAGTTGCGCAGGCGGTCGAGGCGATAGTCGGTGTCGCCGCCCAGTTCCATCACGTCGAGCCGCTGCTTCACCAGGTCGATGAAGGGCAGGAAGCGCTCGCGCTGCAGGCCGTCCTTGTAGAGGTCGTCGGGCTTGCGATTCGACGTGGCGATCACCGTCAGGCCCTCGTCGAACAGCACCTCGAACAGGCGCGCCAGGATCATGGCGTCGGCGATGTTGGTGACCTGGAATTCGTCGAAGCAGAGCAGCCGGGTTTCGCTGGCGATCTGCTTGGCGATCGGCACGATGGTGTCAGCCTCGGGCGGTGCGCCCTTGGCCGACAGCTCCTCGCGGCGGCGGTGCAGGCGCTCCTGCACCTCGAGCATGAACTCGTGGAAGTGCACGCGCCGCTTCTTCTGCATCGGCACGTCGGCGAAGAAGAGGTCCATCAGCATCGACTTGCCACGACCGACCGGTCCCCAGATGTAGAGCCCGCGCGGCCCGGCCGGCGGCGGCGCGGCGTGCCCGAAGCCGAGGCGCGCGAAGAAGCCGGGCTTGGGCGCGGGATGGTCGGCCATCGCCACCAGCTGCTCGTAGATCGTCTGCAACTTCTGGACGACGCGTTCCTGCACGGGATCGGCGTGGACCTCGCCAGTGGCGCGGCGGGCGGCGAGGTTGGCGGCCGGGCCCTTGTTGACGGTCGTCGGCCCGGCGGTCGGGGGTAAGTGCGATTCCATTGACGCTGCATACCTAGCTCACGAGCGCGCGGCTGCCTATAAGGTCCGGCGATGAAGCTTGCGTTTCTCGGTACCTCGGAATTCGCCGTGCCGGCGCTCAGGGCGCTGGTCGAGGCCGGCCACGACGTGGTCGCCGTCTACACTCGCGCGCCCAAACCGGCCGGCCGCGGCCAGCAGGAGCGCCGCACGCCGGTGCACGAGCTCGCCCTGTCGTTGGGACTCGCCGTGCGCACGCCCAAAGGCCTGCGCAGCGAAGAGGAAGCGGCTTCGTTCAAGGCGCTCGATCTCGATGCGGCTGTCGTGGTGTCCTACGGCCACATCCTGCCCAAGGCGTTCCTCGATGCGCCCGTGCTGGGCTGCATCAACATCCACGGCTCGCTGTTGCCGCGCTGGCGCGGCGCGGCGCCCATCCATCGCGCCATCCTGGCCGGCGATGCCGAGACCGGCGTCACCATCATGCGCATGGATGAAGGCCTCGACACCGGCCCGATGCTGTTGGCCGAGAGCACGCCGATCTCGGCCGCCGACACGGCAGAGTCCGTGCACGACCGATTGGCGGAACTGGGCGGCCGGCTGATCGTGTCGACGCTCGATGCCCTGGTCGCCAAAAGCATCGATCCGGTGGCGCAGCCCGAGGACGGCGTCACCTACGCCCACAAGCTCGGCAAGGAGGAAGGCGCGCTCGATTGGCGGCGGCCGGCCGCCGAGCTCGAGCGCAAGGTGCGCGCATTTCATCCCTGGCCTGGGACGTGGTTCGACGTCGGCGGCGAACGGATCAAGGTGCTGGGCGCGGCGCTGGCGCTCGCGGCCGGTGCGCCGGGCACGGTGAGCATCGGCCGCGACGGCTTTCCCATCGTGGCCTGCGGCGTCGGCGGCTTGAAGCTTCTGAAGCTGCAACGCGCCGGCAAGTCGGCCCAGGCAGCCGACGCCTTCTTGCGCGGCTTCTCGCTGGCGGCGGGCACGGTCTTGCCGCCGCCCGCCGTCGTCCCGCTCCCGACCTGAAACCGTGCCGCGCTACAAGCTCACCATCGAATATGACGGCGCGCCGTTCGTCGGCTGGCAGCGCCAGGACAACGGCCCCTCGATCCAGGGCGCGCTCGAGGATGCGGTGTTCGCCTTCTGCGCCGAGCGCGTCGCGGTCCATGGCGCCGGACGCACCGACACCGGCGTGCACGCCATAGGCCAGGTGGCGCATCTCGATCTCGTTGCCGACAAGCCTGCCGACACCGTGCAGGCGGCGGTGAATTTCCATCTCAAGCCCAACCCGATCGTCGTCACCCAGACCGAGATCGTGCCGGACGACTTCCATGCCCGCTTCTCGGCGACGGCGCGGCGCTATCGCTACCTGATCCTGAACCGCCGCGCGCCGCCGGCGCTCGATCGCGGCCGCGTCTGGCACGTGCCCGTGCGGCTCGATACCGCTGCGATGGCCGAGGCGGCATCGCTGCTGATCGGTCGCCACGATTTCAACAGCTTCCGTTCCACCGCCTGCCAGGCCAACTCGTCGCTGAAGACGCTCGACCAGCTCGACGTCGGCCGCGACGGCGACCTGATCCGCATCGATGTCGGTGCACGCTCGTTCCTGCACAACCAGGTGCGCATCCTGGTCGGCACCTTGCAGCTCGTCGGCCGTGGCCAGTGGAGCAAGAGCGACGTCGCGGATGCATTGGCCGCGCGCGACCGCACCCGCGCCGGACCGACCGCGCCGCCACAGGGGCTCTGCCTCATGGCAGTGCGCTACGACTTGGGAGCCCTGGACAGCGATCCTGAGGAGCCGGGTTTCGCTTGAGGTGGCGTGTGCGGCATTTTATCGGCCCCGCCGACCAGTGCATGCACCGCAGTCGACGGTGCTGGGGGTTTGCGCCCTTTCCGCCCTTTCCGCCGGTACTTTGGTAGTGGAGTGCACTGAAGTGGGCCCCTATCGGTAGGGCCGCCTCATTGGAAACGCGCTCGTCGGAGCTCCGCTGGGGGCGCGTCACTCCAGTGACGCGTCATGTCTCGAACACACAGAAGACCGCGCCACTGGAGTGGCGCGCCCCCAGCACACTGGTCTCGGATCAACGATGCAAAGAGCGGGAGCGCTGAAAGCCAACGCAACACCGCGATAATATAACTAAAGTTCCGACCAGTCAATAACTTTGGTTGGCAACCCGGCGCAAACCTGCCAATGGCGCGCTACTAGCTGCCGGCCAGCACGCCGACATAGCGGTCGACGATGACCAGCAGGAAGAATGACGGAATCCAGTTGACCGCCAGCAGCACCACCGACATCGCCCAGTCGACGCCGAGCGCCAGCCGCGTGATCACCAGGAACCAATAGAAGAACAGCGCCTGCAGGGCGATCTCGAGGACGCCGCCGGCGGCGGCCGGCAGGACCAGCTTGAGGGTGATCGCCGCGATGGCGATGACGATGCCCGGCAGGTTGGTCCAGTTGAGCGCCGCGATGTAGCGCGGATAGCGGTCGAGCCAGCCGCGGCGGCGCGCGACCTCGTAGAAGATCACCGGATAGAGCAGCCAGTTGATGACGTAGCTCATCGTCTCGATGGCGATGAGCTCGAACGTGTCGATGGCGACGGTGAGGTCGGCGTAGCGGATCAGCGCGTAGATGACATAGAGCGGCGCGGTCACCGCCATGAGGCGGAACGAGCGCAGGCAGGCTTCCATCGTGTTGTCGAAGGCGAACGGCGCCCCCGGATCGCGGCGCAGGAAACCCAGCGCGCCCTGCACGCCGCGGCCGATCTCGGCGGCGTTGAGCATGCCCCGATCCTAGGCCGCGAAGTAGCGGTCGAGCACCGTCTCGTAGACGCGGCTCAGCGCCTTGAGGTCTTCGATGGCGCTCTTCTCGTCGACCTTGTGCATGGTCTCGCCGACCAGTCCGAACTCCAGCACCGGGCAGTAGCGGCTGATGAAGCGCGCATCCGACGTGCCGCCGGTGGTCGAGAGCTCGCACTCGATGCCGGCGACGTCGCGAACCGCGCCGGCGACCAGCTCGACCAGCGGTCCGGGTGCCGTGTAGAAGGACTCGCCCGACACCTCGACCGAGGCGAACTCGATCGTGCCGTTGCCGCCCAGCGCCGCGCTGGCGCGCTCCATGCGTTCCTTGAGGTGCGCCAGCAGCGTCTTGGAGGTCCACAGATCGTTGAAGCGCGTGTTGAAGCGCGCCTTCACGACGCCGGGTGCGATGTTGGTCGCCTTGTTGCCGACATCGATGGTCGTGAACTGCAGCGAGGTCGGCTGGAAGTGCGTGCTGCCCTGGTCGATCGGCTCGCGCACCAGCGCCTCAATCAGCGCCGACAGGCGATGGATGGGATTGTCGAGCCGCTCGGGATAGCCGACATGGCCCTGGATGCCGCGGATCACCAGGTCGACGGTCATGCTGCCGCGCCGGCCGATCTTCATCATGTCGCCGAAGCGCTTCGAGCTCGTCGGCTCGCCGACGACGCAGGCATCGATCGTCTCGCCGCGCTCGGCGAGCTTTTTCAGCATCTTGACCGTGCCGTTGACCGCGGGCCCCTCTTCATCGCCGGTGATCAGAAGGCTGATCGAGCCGCCGAAGTCGCGGCCGCGCTTCGCGAGGAACCGCGCGCAGGCTTCGGTGAAGGCCGCGATCGCCCCTTTCATGTCGGCTGCACCGCGGCCGAACAGATAGCCGCCCGACAGTTCCGCCGAGAACGGACCGATGGTCCATGACGAGAGATCGCCCACCGGCACCACGTCGGAGTGGCCGGCGAAGCAGAAATGCTTGCCGTTGCCGAACTTGTCCTGGCCGATGCGGGCATAGAGGTTGGCGACGTCGTCGGTGCCGGCCTGGGTGAAGTCCATGCGCTCGCACTGAAAGCCGAGGGTGCTGAGGGTGCGTTCGAGATGCTGCAGCGCGCCCGCCTCGCGCGGCGTCACGCTCTCGCATCGCACGAGCGTACGCGTCAATTCGACGACATCGGTGACGGCGGGACTGAGCGTGTCGGGCATCGGCGGACAGTACAGGCAGGCCTTGCCAAAGAAAAGAGAAGGGCGCCGACAGGCCTTGGCCGGCGCCCAGTTGTTTTGAGAGGAAGATTGTCTTTTTGCTTCTATGACTTACGCAACGAGGCGATCGGCCTCCTGCAAATTGACGGAAACGAGCTGGGACACGCCCTGCTCGGCCATGGTGACGCCGTAGAGGCGGTCCATGCGCGCCATGGTGACGCGATGATGGGTGATCACCATGAAGCGCGTGTCGGTGCGGCCGGCGATCTCCTTAACAAGGCCGCAGAAGCGCTCCACGTTCAGGTCGTCGAGCGGCGCGTCCACCTCGTCCAGCACGCAGATCGGCGCCGGGTTGGTCATGAACACCGCGAAGAGCAGCGAGATCGCCGTCAGCGCCTGCTCGCCGCCCGAGAGCAGCGACATGACCTGCAGCTTCTTGCCCGGCGGGCTGGCATGGATCTCGAGCCCCGCCTCCAACGGATCCTCCGACTCGGTAAGCCGAAGCTCGGCCTTGCCGCCGCCGAACAGCTTGGTGAAGAGCTGCTGGAAGTGGCCGGAGACCTGCTCGAAGGCGGCGACGAAGCGCTCGCGACCTTCGCGGTTCAGGCTCTGGATGCCCTGGCGCAGGCGGCCGATGGCAGCGACCAGGTCGTCGCGCTCGGTCGTCATGCCGGTGATCTGCTGCTCGAGCTCGGTCGCCTCCTCCTCGGCGCGCAGGTTCACCGCGCCCATGGTCTCGCGCTCGTGCACCAGCCGCTCCAGGCGATGCTCGGCCTTCTCGATCTCGGGCAGCTCCTCCAGCGTCTGCACTTCGGCCAACGCCAGCACGCCGTCGGGCTCGCAACGCAGGCGCTCGACGATGCGCTCGACCACGGCCTCGCGGTCCTTGGTCGCCTGCTCGACCTGGCCTTCGCGGCGCACGCGGCTCTCGCGCGCCGTCGCCAGCTCGCCCTCGGCCTGACGCATCGCCTTGTCGGCCTCGCCCAGCCGGGTCTCCCCGACGGCCAACCGGTCAGCCGCCTCCTGGCGGTTCACCTCGGCCTTGGCGATCTCGTCGCCCAGCGCCATACGCTTGGCCTCGATCTCTGCCGGCTTGGCGGCAAGCTCCTCCAGCGACTGCACGATCTGCTCGCGCCGCTGGTCGAGCTCGACGATCTGGCCGTCGGCGTCGCCCAGCCGCTTGCTCCAGCCGCCATGGTCCTGGGCGATCTGGCCCAGCCGCTCGACGCGCATCGCCGCCTCGCGGGCCAGGCGATCGCAGTTGCCTTCGGCCTCGACCAGCGCCGCGCGCAGCTCGGCAATGCGGCCGCGCAGGGTGCTCGCCACCATGCGGTCGGCCTGCGAATCGGAGATCGACGACAGCCGCGCCTCGCGGAAGGTGCGCCGCATCTCGTCCTCGGCGATGTCGCCCAGGATCTCGGCAACCGACTGCTCGATGCCGCCCAGCCGCGTGCGCAGCTGGTCGGTACGGCGGGCGATCTCGACGTGGCGGTCGCGCGCCTCGGTGGCGGCGCGCTCGGCGACGGCAATGCTCTGCCGCGCTTCGCGCTCGGCGGTGCGCGTGGCCTCGCCCGCGCCCTGGGTCTTGCGCCGTGCCGCCTCGGCCACGCTGCGCTCGTGCGCCCGCGCCTGCTCGACGCAGGTCTTCTCGGCGTCGCGGGCGGCGGCCAGCCACTCCGTCTCCTTGTCGACGCGGGCCTGGGCGTCGGTCTGCTCGACGACCACGCCCTCGATCTGCTGACGGATCTCGGCCAGGCGGTTGCGCTGGCTGAGCCGCACCGCCGCCGTCGACGGCGCACCGGCGCGCAGGACGTAGCCGTCCCAGCGCCACACGCCGCCGTCCTGCGTCACCAGCTGCTGGCCGGGCTTGAGGTCGGCCTGCAGGGCCGCACCCGTCGCCTCGTCGGCGACGACGCCGATGAAGGCCAGACGACGCTCGAGCTCGGGCAGCGCCTTCACATGCGCGCCGAGCGGCGTGGCGCCTTCCGGTAGTACCGGTGCATCGGCGATCGGGCCGAGCGGCAGCCAATGGATCGGCGCACCGCGATCTGACGAGGCCTCGAGCTCCTCGCCGAACGCCGCACCCAGCGCCTTCTCGAAGCCGGGATCGACGGTCAGGGCGTCGAGCAGCGGCGGCCACAGCGAATCGGCCGACGACTTCAGCGCGGCGGCGACGCCCGCTTCCTCGGCGCGCAGCTTGGTCAAACGCGCATCGATCTTGCGCAGCGTGTCGCTGGCCGTGGCATGGCTCGCCTCGGCGGCCTGCCGCTCGGCGGCACGGGCGCGCTCCATCTCCAGGCGCTCGGTCTCGGCCTGGGCGACGGCCGCGCGCGCGGCGTCGGATTCGTAGCGCTCGGCCTCGCGGGCGGCGTCGATCGATTCCTGGCCCTTGCGGCGCGCCTCCTCGAAGGCCTCGCGCGCCTGGACGAGAGCGGCTTCCACTTCGGGCAGTGCCGGCAGGCTCGACAGCTCGGCCTCGACCTGCTGCTGCTGCGCCATGACCTCGTCACGCCGCGCCGCCAGGCGACGCAGCCGCTCGCGCAGTTGGACGACCTCGCGGCTCACGCTCTCGCGCAGAGCCTCGTCGTCCGCGATCTGGCGGGTCAGCCGATCGTGCTCGGTCTCGGCGGCGGCCGTCTCGGCCTGGGCGGTGTCTCGGGTCGCGGCGGCTTCGGCCGCGCGATCCTCCTCGCCCACCCGCTCCTGCTCCAGCCGCTCGCGCTGGCCGTCGAGATCGGCGATGGCCGCCTCGGCATCGGACTTGCGGCCCTTCTCGCGCTCGAGGTCGGTCTCGGTCTGAGCAAGCCGCGTGCCCGCTTCCTGCTGCGCCTGGGCGACGCGCTCGGCCTCGGCGGTCAGCGCATCGTGCGCCACCCGCAGCCGCTGCAGCGCCGCCGCCGCCGCGGCCTCGTCGTTGCGCAACGGCGGCAGCGCCGTCGCCGCTTCGGCCTGCGCCGTGGTGGCAAGGCCGACCAGGCGCGTCAGGTCGGCAACCTGGGCCTCGGCCTCCTTCAAGCGCTCGCCCGCATCGGCGAGCTCGCGCTCGGCAGCAGCCAGCTTCAGCGCCAGCACGGCCGCTTCGGCACGGCGGATATGGTCGGAGAGGTTGCGATAGCGGCTGGCCTGGCGCGCCTGGCGCTTCAGGCCCTTGTGCTGCTCTTCCAGCGCCACCAGCACGTCCTGCACGCGGGCGAGGTTGGCCTCGGCGGCGCGCAGCCGCAGCTCGGCCTCGTGGCGGCGGGCATAGAGGCCGGTGATGCCGGCCGCCTCGTCGATGACCATGCGCCGGTCGGCCGGCTTGGCGTTGATCAAGGTGCCGACGCGGCCCTGGCTGACCATCGCCGTCGAGCGCGAGCCGGTCGCCGCATCGGCGAACAGCGTCTGCACGTCACGGGCGCGGATCTCACGGCCGTTTACCGAATAGGCCGAGCCATTGCCGCGTTCGATGCGGCGCACGATGTCGAGCTGGTCGGCATCGTTCACCATCGCCGGCGCGGTGCGCGTCTTGTTGTCGAGCGTCAGCGTCACTTCGGCGATGTTGCGCGCCGGCCGCGAGCCCGCGCCGGCGAAGATCACGTCCTCCATCTCCCTGCCGCGCATCTGCTTGGCGGAAGTTTCGCCCATGACCCACTTCATCGCCTCGACGAGGTTGGACTTGCCGCAGCCGTTGGGGCCGACGATGCCGGTCATGCCGGGCTCGATGGTGAGCTCCGTCGCATCGACGAAGGACTTGAAACCGGAGAGCCGGAGTTTGTCGAACTGCACCATCTACCCCACGCTGGCTGTTACTGACTTACTTTGCGAGCTTGGCGAATGCCGCGTCGAGTTCCTCGACCGAGCGCGCGCCCTTATAGAGAGTCCCGTTGATGAACAGAGACGGCGTCGAGTTGACCCCGAGCGTCTCGCCGCCGCGATAGTCGGCGACCACCTCGTCGGCTTTTGCCGTGTTGGCGAGGCACGCCTTGATCTCGTTCTCGCCCATGCCCGCGATGCGCAGCGGCTTGCCGAGCTCGGCGATCGGATCCTGCGCCGTGGCCCATTGCGGCTGGCCGCGGAAGATCAGGTCGACGATGCCGTAATAGCGGTCGCCCGGCGCGCACTCGGCGATCTGGGCGGCCTTGGCCGCCACCTGATCGAGTGGGAAGTCGCGGTAGATCAGCTTCACCTTGCCGGTGTCGATCCACTTCTTCTTGATCTCGGGCAGGATCTGGGTGTGGAAATGCGCACAGTGCGGGCAGGTGAACGAGGCGTACTCGATCAGCGTGATCGGCGCCTTGGGGTCGCCCAGCACATGGTCGGTCGGCAGGACGGCGAGCAAAGCGGTCTTGTCCGGCGCCGCCGCCACGGCGACCGGCGTCGGGCCCGCGGCAGGCGGCCGGGTGCCGAAATAGACGCCGAGCGCGATCGCGGCCACCGCCACGACGCCGCCGGCGACAATCAACATATTCCGCATACCGTCTTCCTCTCCACTACATCTTGGGAACCACGCCTGTGGGGAGTCAAACTATTACCGCCCCACTTGGCGCAAAATCGCGGCAATGGCCTCAGGGCCACCCGGGTTTAAGTAGTTCTGGTCGTTGATGAACAAGGTGGGCGTCTGCCGCACCCCGAGCGTCTGGCCGGACTGGACGTCGGCCAGCACCTTGTCGAGGGCCTTGTCGTTGGCGAAGCAGGCCTGGGCCTGGTCGTCGGTCAGGCCCTCCTTGCCCAGCACCTTCACCATCTCAGCCAGGGGATCGCTCCCCGTCAGCCATTCGACCTGGCTGCGGAACAGCAGGTCGACGCGCGCGAAGAATTTTTCCGGCCCGGCGCACTCCGCGAGCTGGCTCGCCCGCGTGGCGACCACGTCCATCGGGAAGTGGCGATGGATCAGGCGCAGCTTGCCGGTGTCGATCCACTCCTTGCGCAGGGTCGGCATCACGGCGATGTAGAACTGTGCGCAGAACGGACAGGTGAATGAGGCGTAGTCGATCAGGGTGTTGGGCGCGTCGCGCTTGCCCAGCACATGATCACCCTCCAGCGGCTCCAGCAGCTTCAGGTCCTGGGCCCGCACCTCGCGCACCGCGAAGGCGCCCGCCAGCACACCCAGCACCGCCTGCCGGCGGCCCATCCCGACCTGCGCCCCAAGGCGCGCCAGCGCGGCGCGCAGCTCGGGGTCCTTCACACTGGCAGCACGCTCTTTCATCTCGGACACTCTCCTGGCGTCGGGTGCCGGTCGCGGCGGCGCGACCGGCGGCGCGGAAATCGCGCCCTGCACCAGACGGATATCGTCGATCATCTTGTGTCCGAAGTAGCCGTTCACGCGCTCCACGACCTGGCGGGCCATGTGCTGGACTTCCAGCGCGGCGGCGCCGGGCACGCGCAGGCGTAAAAGCTTGCCGCCGCCCTTACCGGAGCGTGTCCCGCGGCTGGCCGTCAGGGCCTCGGGCCGGGTGATCCGCGCGAGGTCGGGTCCGACGATCGCCGACCATTCCGCGCGCAGGCGGGCGATCGAGGCGCCCCGGCCTTTCGCGAGGCCGGACGCGAGCCGCTGGGCCAGACCGCCGACGGCGCGGAAGCCGTTTTCCCGCATGGACCCTTTCAAACTCCGTTCCTTATGGTAGGGCACGCTACCCTGCATGACCACGACCCACGCCTCACGTTTGCTTGCTTGGTACGATCGTCATCGTCGCACCCTGCCCTGGCGCGCGCCGGCCGGGACGCACGCCGATCCCTACGTCGTGTGGCTGTCGGAGATCATGCTGCAGCAGACCACCGTGGCGACGGTCGGCGACTATTTCCGCCGTTTCCTCGAGCGCTGGCCGACCGTCGAGGCGCTGGCGAATGCGCCGATCAACGATGTCCTCTCGGCCTGGGCCGGCCTCGGCTACTACGCCCGCGCCCGCAACCTGCATGCCTGCGCCCGCACGGTGACTGAGGCCCATGGCGGACGCTTCCCGCAGGGTGAAGAGGACTTGCTGGCCCTGCCCGGCATCGGCGCCTACACGGCGGCTGCGATCCGCGCCATCGCCTTCGACCGGCCGGCCTCGGCGGTCGACGGCAACGTCGAGCGGGTGATCGCCCGACTGTTTGCCATCGAGACGCCGCTGCCTGACGCCAAGACCGAGATCAAGGCCCGCGCCGCCCGCCTGGTGCCGGACGAGCGCGCCGGCGACTACGCCCAGGCGATGATGGATCTCGGCGCCACGGTGTGCACGCCGCGTAGCCCGCGCTGCGTCATCTGCCCGCTGATGGCGAACTGCAAGGCCCGCAAGCTCGGCCTGGCCGAGGACCTGCCGCGGCGCGCGCCCAAGCGCGAGAAGCCGACGCGGCGCGGCCTCGCCTTCGTGCTGTGTCGCAAGGACGGCGCCATCCTGCTGCGCAAGCGGCCAGCCAAGGGCCTGCTGGGCGGCATGGACGAGGTGCCGTCGAGCCCGTGGCGCGAGGGCAAGCTCTCGCCGGAGAAGGCGATGAGCGACGCGCCGGTGCCGGCACGCTGGCAGATCCTCGACGGGCTGGTGCGCCACACGTTCACGCATTTCCATCTCGAGCTCATGGTCGCACGCGCCACCGCGACCACCGGCGGGCTCGCCCGGCTGGCGCCCGGCACGACTTGGTGCACGATCGACCGCATGACCGAACGGGCCCTGCCGACAGTGATGCGCAAGGTGATCGCGCACGCGGTGAGGAGCTGACGGCGACAGCGTCGGGTGACGAAAAGCATCGTACGCCGAGCAGGCGTCACTGTCAATAACTTGGGTGCTTTTTAAATAATCAGAGTAATTTCCTGATATTACTGCGTGCCATGCAGGCGCAGAAACCGAGTGCAGTCAGTGACTGCATTTTCTGCCGGACCGCGCGCACGCAAGAGCGAAAGAGGTTCTTAGAGTCCCGCCCTGACCTGCTGGCGCAGGTGATCGATCGGCAGGCGTGCACCGGCCTGCTCGAAGTGCCAGAACGTCCAGCCGTTGCAGGCGGGCGCGCCCTGCACGGCCGCGCCGACCTGATGGATCGAGCCGCGATGGTCGCCGAGCGAATTGCTGGCCGACAGGGTGCCGTCGGCGCGCACGCGCGCATGCACGC
>JAIEOV010000143.1 GCA_019750135.1 Reyranella sp.
ATCGGCGCCACCACCGGGATGACATCGGCGCGGCGCAGCTGCTCCAGCACCATGACGTTGATCTTGGCCGGTTCGCCGACCTGCTTGAGGTCGACCTTCAGGAGCTCGCCCGTCTTGGGGTCGCGCATCTCGGTGACCTTACGCGCCAGGATCAGGTTACCGTCCTTGCCGCAGATGCCGACGGCGATGCCGCCGCACTCGTTGATGTCGGCCACGATCGCCTTGTTGATGGCGCCGGCCAGCACCATCTCGACGATCTCCATGGTCGCGGCGTCGGTGACGCGCAGGCCGTTGACAAACGTGCTCTTGATGCCGACGCGCTCCAGCATCTTGTTGATCTGCGGCCCGCCGCCATGGACCACGATCGGGTTCATGCCGACCTGCTTCATCAGCACGACGTCGCGCGCCACCAGGTCGCCCAGCTTGGGATCGGTCATGGCGTGGCCGCCGTACTTCACGACGAAGGTGGCGTCGTTGTGCCGGCGCATGTAGGGCAGAGCCTTGGAGATGGTCTCCGCCATGCGGATGAGTCTCCGCTGCTCCTTGTCGGTCTGAACCGGCTCGGCCATGTCTGCGTTACCCCGAGTTGGCAAAAGCCCCCTCCCGGGCCGGGAGAGGGCTAAGACGGCATCTTATATCAAGCGGGCTGCGGATAGAAGAATTGGGCGGGGTGCGCAAGGATTTCCAGATGATCGACAGCGACCCTTTGGCTACCCGCGGCTTCGTCGTGGCACCCGGCCTGATCGACCCGGCCGAGTGCCGTGCCCTTGCCGGCCTGTGGCCCGAAAAGCCCCGCTTCCGCAGCCATGTCGTCATGCAGCGCCACGGCTTCGGCCAGGGCGAGTACCAGTATTTCGCCTATCCGTTGCCCGAGCGGATCGAGGCGCTGCGCCAGGCGCTCTATCCGGAGTTGGCGGCGGTGGCCAACCGCTGGAACGCCGAGCTCGGGGTGGCCAAGCGCTACCCGCCGACCCTGCAGGGCTGGCTAAGGCAATGCCATGCCGGCGGCCAGAAGCGGCCGACGCCGCTCCTGCTGCACTACCGGGCGGGCGACTACAACTGCCTGCACCGCGACCTCTACGGCGAGCTGGTGTTCCCGCTGCAGGCGACGGTGCTGCTCAGCGATCCCGACAGGGACTTCAGCGGCGGCGAGTTCATGCTGGTCGAGCAGCGCCCGCGCATGCAGTCGCGCGGCGAGGTCGTGCCGCTGAAGCAGGGCGATGCCGTGATCTTCGCCGTCAACGAAAGGCCGGTGAAAGGAAGCCGCGGCTTCTACCGCACGGCCATGAAGCACGGCGTGTCGAGCCTGCATCAGGGCGAGCGCTTCACCCTCGGCATCATCTTTCACGACGCAGCTTGAGGCCTAGTCTTAGTTCACCAGCTCGCGGGTCGTGAACTCGCGCGTACGCGCGCCGCGGATCACGGTGCCCTGGCGGTCGGGATCGGCCCACGCCTCGGCGACTGGAGCGAGCCGAGGGGCGTGCTGGATCCTGGCGATCCAGGCACGGGCATCATGGATGCTCTTGAACAGGTCGACCGGCCCCTCGTGGGCGGTCTGGTCGGCAAACATCCGGGGAAACGGCTGGTCGAGGTCGCGTACGACGAAGGCGATCGGGCCGCGGCCGTCGGCGTCGGCGCGCAGCATCTGCGCGAGGACCATGATATCGGCCGGCTGGAAGTCGAAGCTGGCGCCGGCGACCTCGACGATCTTGGCAAACCGGCGGACCTGGGCGTCGGCCAGTTTTTGCGCGGTGGCACGTACTTCATCACCACTGACGGTACCGCGCGCCACGATCGTCACCAGACGATGGAGCGGCGATATCTCCATATAGATCGGCATGCCTTCCAACTACACTACGCGGCGTCCTTCCCTGCAACAATCGGCCGGATGGACAGCCGAAGGACGATTTTCTACTGGCGGTGGCTGGCGCGGCCCTCGGTCTTTTTCTAGGAATGCGCTGGGGGAAGTTAGGGAAGGGTGATGAGAGCGTTCATTCTGCTGTGCCTGCTGGCGCTGCCGGCGGTTGCCCAGGCTCAGACGACCGGCCAGCCGGCGGGGCAACCCGCTGGCCAACCCGCGGCCCAGCCCACGGCGCCATCCAGCGGCGCGGCCCCGATCCCGCTGCCGCCGTGGTTCGTCGAGATCGACACTGCCAAGAAGGGCGAGGTCGCGCGCGCCGACTTCCTGAAGTACCGCATGAAGTCGTTCGACGAGCTCGACCTGAACAAGGACGGCAAGGTGTCGCTCGAGGAGTTCCTCAAGCTGGCCGAGCCGCCCTATTCCAGCGACGTGCAAGGCGGACCGACCCTGGAGGAGCGCCGCAACCGCATCCGCACCGCCTTCCAGAACCTCGATCTCAACAGCAGCGGCTTCATCGAGCGCGCCGAGGCCGAGGCGCCGATCCAGTCGGAGTTCAACCAGTTCGACACGGACCGCGACAACAAGATCACCGAGCCCGAGATCCGACTGATCATGCAGCGGCTGCAGCAGCGGCAGATGGCCGAGCGCCAGCAGATCGAGGCGGAGCGCCGCAAAGGCCTGGTCGCGCTCAACGAGCTGATCGACATGCAGATGCGCGATGCCGACAAGCTCGACAAGAACAACGACGGCAAGATCAGCCAGCAGGAATATCTCCTGGCCGCCGGTCCGGCCGACGGCGCGCAGAGCCAGGGCCTGCTGCCGTTCGACATCCGCAAGAAGCTCGTCATGATCAAGTTCAACGAGATCGACGCCAACAAGGACGGCATCATCGACCGGCCCGAGCTGACGGCTTACGCGCTGAAGGAGTTCCTGGAGACCGACCTCAACAAGGACCGCTTCCTCGACCAGGATGAGGTCAAGAAGTTCCAGGAGGCCGAGGCAGCCAAGACGCAGGAACTGATCAAGAAGATGGTGCCAGCGGCGGCGCCGCCGGCTGCACCACCGAAGCCGGCACAGCCGCAGCAGCGCTCGCCGGCGCCGACTGGCCCGGCCCCCGGCCTGCCTCAGCAGACGCGGTAAGCGTTTAACCTAAGGCTACCGCCGCGATCTCGGCCCTGAGCTCCGGGATCCCGAAGCCCGTCTCGCTGCTGGTCGGCAGGACGATGGGATGGGCCGCGCCGTGCTTGCGCGCGACGGCCTCGGCGGCCGTCACCGCGCGCGGCACGTCGGCGGCCTTGAGCTGGTCGCACTTGGTCAGGACGAGCTGATAGGACACCGCAGCCTTGTCGAGGTTCTTCATGGTCTCGCGGTCGGTGTCCTTCACACCGTGCCGCGAATCGATCAGCAGGCAGACCCGCTTCAAGGTCGGCCGGCCGCGCAGGTAGGCCGAGGCGAGGTCCTGCCACGCCTCCTTCATCGAGCGCGAGACCTGGGCGAAGCCGTAGCCCGGCAGGTCGACCAGGTAGAGCCGGCCGGCGAGGTCGAAGAAATTGATCTGGCGTGTATGGCCGGGGTTGGACGACGTACGCGCCAAGGTGCGCCGGCCGGTCAGCGCATTGACCAGGCTCGACTTGCCGACGTTGGAGCGGCCGGCAAAGGCGACCTCGGGCAGCGAGATCGCCAGCATCGACTGGGGCGAGGCCGCACCAGCCACGAACTCGCAAGGGCCGGCGAAGAGCTTGCGCGCCGCCTCGATCTCCTCCGGCGGGCGTCCCTCTTGCCCTTGATCCGGCCCTTGATCCGGCATCAACGCTTCTTCGCCTTGCCGCCCTTCTTGCCGCCGCCACTGCCGCCGTCGGCGGGCGCCGTCGCGGAGGCCGGTGCCGGCGCCGCGGTGGCCACGGCCGGCTTACCCTTGTTGCCGATCGGCGCGCCGTGGCGGCGCATGATCGTGTACTGCTGGGCGATCGACAGCGTGTTGCTCCACGCCCAGTAGATGACCAGGCCGGCGGCGAACGGCGCCAGCATGAAGGTGAACAGGATCGGCAGGAACTGGAACACGCGCGCCTGCACCGGATCGGTCGGCGCCGGGTTCAGCTTCTGCTGCAGGTACATCGTGACGCCCATGATAAGCGGCCAGATGCCGATGTTGAAGAAGTGCAGGAACTCCGGCACCTGCCAGTGGAACAGGCCGAAGCCGGTCAGGATGGTGAGCGGATCGGGCGCGCTCAGGTCCTTGATCCAGCCGTAGAACGGCTGATGGCGCATCTCGATGGTGGTGTAGAGCACCTTGTAGAGCGCGAAGAACACCGGGATCTGCACCAGGATGGGCAGGCAGCCCGCCGCCGGATTGACCTTCTCGCGGCGATAGAGCTGCATCAGCTCCTGGTTCATGCGCTGGCGGTCCTCGCCGTAGCGCTCCTTGAGCTTCTCCATCTCCGGCTGCAGCGCCTTCATCTTGCTCATCGCCGCATAGGACTTGTTGGCCAGCGGAAAGAACACCGCCTTGACCAGCACGGTCAGCACCAGGATCGCCAGGCCGAAGTTGCCGAGATGGACGTAGAGCCACTCGAGCAACCAGAACAGCGGCCGGGTGAAGAACCAGAACCAGCCCCAGTCGATCGTGAGGTCGAACTTCTCGATGCCGTACTTCTGCTCGTAGTCGGAGATGACGCGCACGATCTTGGCGCCGGCATACAGCTTGGCGTCGGTCGTGGCTGTCGTGCCCGCAGCGACGGCCTGGCCCGGGCCGATGTAGTCGATTTGATACTTGAGGTCCGGCCCGGTGCCGGTCTGCTTCAGGGTGACGTCGACCTTCTGCTTCTGGTCGGGGATCAGCGTCGCCATCCAGTACTTGTCGGTGATGCCGACCCAGCCGCCGGTGGTGGAGAGCTTCTCCTGCTTGTTGTCCTTGAAGTTGGAGTAGCCCCATTCCTTCAGGCTGCCGTTGAAGACGCCGTAGGGACCTTCGTGGAGGATGTAGATGCCCTCGGCCTTGGGCTCGCCGTAGCGGACGACCAGGCTCCAGGGATAGACCGTCACCGGCTTGTCGGTCTTGTTCTCGACGCTCTGCTTGACGTCGAACATGAAGTAATCGTCGAGCGAAATGTCGAGGGCGAAGATCAGGCCCTGGCCGTTGTCCCAGGTCAGCCGCACCGGCTTGCCGGGCGCCACCGTATCCTTGCTGGCGGTCCACACCGTATCGGGGCCCGGCACCTTGATCGAGGGATCGGCGGGCGACCAGCCGAACTCGGCGTAGTAGGGATGCTCGCCGCCGACCGGCGACAGCACCGGCACGGGCGGGCTCTTGGGATCGACGGTCTCGCGATACTTGACCAGGCGCACATCGTCGATGCGCGCGCCCTTGAGCGCGATCGAGCCGACCAGCTCGGGCGTGTCGAAGGTGACGCGCGGCGAACGGGCGAGCGCCTCGGTGCGGCTCACGATCTGCGCCGGCTGGTTGGCCGGCGCGCCGGGCTGCACGGTGCCCTGGGTGCCGGGCGCGCCCGGGGCACCGGGGGTGCCGCTCGGCGCCTGCGGGGTGGTGCCGTTCTGGGTCGATGCCGTCTGCTGCTGGTTGACCGGCGGCTTCGCCGGCGGGAAGGCGTACTGCCAACCCATGATGATCAGCACCGAGAGCACGATGGCGATGATGAAATTCTTCTGGTCCATTGGGTCAGACTTCTAAGCGCGCTCGGCGGAGTGACAGGAAAGCTTCGGCGGCACGGGATCGAAGCCCGCGCCACCCCAGGGCCCGCAGCGGCACAGCCGATGGGCCGCCAGCCAGCTGCCGCGCAGCGCGCCGTGGCGCGCCACCGCTTCGGCGGCATAGGCCGAGCAGGACGGCTCGTAGCGGCAGGCGCCGACGAAGAAGTAGGCCAGCGTCAGCTGATAGGTGCGGATCGCGCCGCGGAGCGCTCCGGACATCAGGCGGCCAGTCAGCAGGCTGAAGGTCATGCGGCCCGGAAACTGGCGATTTGCCGGGGCATGCGCAAGGCGTCCGTGAAGGGTCATGGCGTCGCGACAGCCAGTGCTTTCAGCCGCTTGAGCGCGTCGAGCAATTCCTGGCGCAGGGCGACAAAGTCGCGGGCGATGGCGGCCTGGCGGCCGACCAGGACGTAGTCGAGGTCCGCGCGGGCCCGGCCCGGAATCACCTCGCGGGCAGCCTCGCGCAGGCGGCGGCGGACCCGGTTGCGCACGACGGCGTTACCGACCTTGCGGCTGACGGTGAAACCGACCCGGATGGTAGGGAGGACGAGGTCCGCAGGAGCAGGCGCGACCTGCAGGACGAAGCCCGGCATGGCGCAGCGCCGGCCGGCTTGGACGCGCAGGAAATCGCGGCGGTTCGGCAGCCGCCCAAGGCGCGCCGAGGCCAATTTGGCGAGGCCGACTAGGCCGACAAACGCTTGCGGCCCGACGCGCGGCGATTGGCGATGACCTTGCGGCCGCCCACCGTTGCCATCCGGGACCGGAAGCCGTGCCGGCGCTTACGAACCAGCTTGCTGGGCTGATAGGTGCGTTTCATCACGCAACTCCTTTAAAGACAAGACCCCCGCCAGTTACAGCGGGGGCGAATTCTGTGGGCGAGGGTAATAAGCGCGGCAAGGCCCCGAGTCAACGCGGCTGGGAGCGCGGGCCTCTGGCCCGCTCATGATGCGGGCCAGAGGCCCGCGCTCCCGTACAATGAGCCATGACCCTTGTCCTGCACGGCTACTTCTACAGCGTCTACAACCGCATCGCCCGGCTGGCCCTGGCCGAGAAGGGGGTCGCCTACGAGCGGGTCGAGGTGAACCCGTTCGCCGAGCCGTCGCCCGCATACCTGGCGCTGCACCCGTTCGGCCGGGTGCCGACCCTGGTCCATGACGGTTTCGTGCTCTACGAGACCGGCGCCATCACCCGCTATGTCGATCGCGGCTTCGCCGGCCCGGCGCTGCAGCCCGGCTCGCCGCAGGCGCTGGCCCGCATGGACCAGCTGATCGGCATCATCGACTCCTACGCATACTGGCCGATGGTCCGGCAGGTCTTTTCGCATCGTGTCTTCCGGGCCGCCGCGGGCCGGCCGGTCGACGAGGCGGAGGCTGCGCAAGGCCTCATCGGCGCCGCCAAGGTCCTGGCCGCGCTCGAGGCGCTGGCGTCCGAACCCTTCCTCACCGGACCCGACCTGTCGCTCGCCGACCTGCATGTCGGCGCGATGGTCGCCTATTTCACACTCGCACCCGAAGGCGCCGCGGCGCTCAGCAAGTATCCGCGGCTTGCCGCATGGTGGGCGAGAGTCAGCCAGCGTGCGAGCTTCACGGCGACCGATCCCGGTTTGCCGTCACGCGATCCCGTCACCTAGGCGTGAGCGCATTTGCTTTGAGGTAGCGGGCCGCCGAGCCAATATCGAAGGCGAAGCCACGCGAAGGGCGACATGACCTCCCCGATGTGGCGCCGGCTCGTGCCCGCGGCGATCCTGCTGCTGGGGCTGGCGCTGTTCCTGCTGTTCGGCCTCGAGCGCTACTTCTCCTTCGAGATGTTGAGCCGCCACCATGCCGCCCTCCTCGCCTGGGTGACGGCCAACACCTTGGTCGCCGTCGTCCTGTTCGTGCTGGCCTACGCGCTGGCCGTCGCCTTCTCCCTGCCGATCGCCATCATCATCACGCCGCTGGGAGGTTTCCTGTTCGGTGTCTGGATGGGCGCCATCCTGTCGGTGATCGGCGCGACCCTGGGCTCGGTCGCGGTGTTCCTGGTAGCGCGCACCGCCTTCTACGATCTCTTCCATGCCCGCGCCGGCGCGCTGCTGGCGCGCTTCGAGGACGGCTTCCGCCGCGACAGCTTCAGCTATCTGCTGTTCCTGCGCCTGGTGCCGGTGTTCCCGTTCTGGCTGGTCAACATCGTGCCCGCGCTGCTCGGCATGAGGCTCGGCCCCTACCTGCTCGCGACCTTGATCGGCATCATCCCGGCGGTGTTCGTCTATGCCGGCGTCGGCTCGAGCTTCGGCTTGCTGTTCGACCGCGGCGAGGCGCCGGATCTCGGCATCATCTTCGAATGGCGCTTCATGCTGCCGCTGCTCGGCCTCGCCGCGCTGGCGCTGGTGCCGGTGCTCTATACGCATCTGCGCGGCCGCAATGACAACGCTCACTCCTGACGTCTGCATCGTCGGCGCAGGCTCGGCCGGCCTGGTCGCGGCGGCCGGCGCGGCGCAGCTCGGACTCGACGTGGTGTTGATCGAGCGCGCGGCGATGGGCGGCGATTGCCTCAACCAGGGCTGCGTGCCGTCCAAGGCGCTGATCGCCGCCGCCAAGATGGCGCAGGCGCAGCGCGACGGCGCCGCCTTCGGCATCGCGCCGGTCGAGCCCACGGTCGACTTCATCCGCGTCATGGATCACGTGGCCGAGGTGATCGCGGCCATCGCCCCCAACGATTCGGTCGAGCGCTTCGAGACGCTCGGCGTGCGCGTCCTGAAGGAGGAGGCGCGCTTCATAGGCCGCACCGAACTGCAGGCCGGGCCGCATCGCATCAGGAGCCGACGCATCATGCTGGCGACCGGCTCCCGCCCGACGGCGCCGCCACTTCCCGGCCTGGCCGAAGCAGGCTTCCTGACCAACGAGACGATCTTCGCCAACCGCATCCTGCCCGGCCATCTGATCATCATCGGCGGCGGGCCGATCGGGCTGGAGATGGCCCAGGCCCATCGCCGCCTCGGATCGCGGGTCACCGTGCTCGAAGTCGCGGGCTTCCTCGCCAAGGACGATCCCGAACTCACAGCCATCGTCGTCGCGCGCCTCCGGCGCGAAGGCGTCGAGCTGCGCGATCACACCATGATCGCGCGCGTCGAACGTTCGGCGGCGGGCGTCGTGGCGATCCTGGAGAGCGGCGAGCGCCTGGAAGGATCGCATCTGCTGGTCGCGGCCGGCCGCGCGCCGGTCGTCGACAGCCTCGATCTCGACAAGGCCGGTGTCGCCCACACCGCCAAGGGCGTCACGGTCGATGCGTCGCTCCGAACATCGAATCGCAACGTCTGGGCGATCGGCGACTGCAACGGACTCTATGCCTTCACGCACATGGCGGGCTACGAGGCCTCGCTATTCATCCGCGGCGCCCTGTTCCGCGCGCCGGCCAGGCTCGATGCCGCGATCGTGCCATGGGCGACCTACACCGATCCCGAGCTCGCCCAGGTCGGCTTGAGCGAACGCGAGGCGCGCGAGAAACATGGCGACGCCGTAAAAATCCTGCGCTGGAAGCTCGCCGAGAACGACCGCGCCCAGACCGAGCGCGCGACCGAGGGCATGGTGAAGGCGATCACCGACCGGCGCGGCCGCATCCTCGGCGCCGCGATCGCCGCACCGCATGCCGGCGAATTGATCCAACCCTGGTGCCTGGCGATCGCCAAGCGCCTGAAGATTTCCGCGCTGGCGAGCTTCGTGCCGCCCTATCCAACCTTGGGCGAGGCGAGCAAGCGCGCCGCCGGAAGCTACTTCACCGAAGCGCTGTTCGGCCCGCGCACGCGCTGGCTGGTGCGCCTGCTGTCGCGCTTGCCTGTATAGTGGCCGCAATGGCCCGCCCGCACATTGTCATCGTCGGCGCCGGTTTCGGCGGCCTCAGCGCCGCCCAAAACCTTGCAGGCGCCGATGCCGACGTCACCGTGATCGACCGGCACAACTATCATCTCTTCCAGCCGCTGCTCTATCAGGTGGCCACCGCCGGCCTGTCGCCGGCGCAGATCGCGCAGCCCATCCGCGCGATCCTGCGCAAGGCAACCAACATACGGGTGATCATGGACAGCGTGACCGGCGTCGACCGCGATCGCCGTGTCGTCCGGCTCGAAGGCGGGGAAGTGCCCTACGACACGCTGGTGCTGGCCACCGGCTCGCGGCATGCCTATTTCGGCCACGACGAGTGGGAGAACGTGGCGCCGGGCCTGAAGACGATCGACGACGCCACCGGGCTGCGCCGCCGCATCCTGTCGGCCTTCGAGCATGCCGAGGAGAGCAGCGACCCCGAAGCGCGGCGGCGTTTCCTCACCTTCGTGGTGATCGGCGCCGGCCCGACGGGTGTGGAGATGGCGGGCGCCATCGCCGAGCTGGCCCATGTGGCGCTGCGCCACGACTTCCGCACCATCAATCCGCGCGACGCCCGCATCGTGCTGGTCGAAGCCGGACCGCGCGTGCTGGCGGCCTTCCCGCCGAGCTTGGGCGAATCGGCGCTGCGCTCGCTCGAGCGCCTGCATGTAGAGGTCCGGCTGGGCAAGCCGGTGTCGGAGTGCGACGAGCGGGGCGTCACCATCGGCGATGAGCGCCTCGAGGCGTCGACCATCATCTGGGCGGCCGGAGTCGCGTCCTCGCGCGCCGCGCAATGGCTGGACGTCGAGAAGGATCGCGTCGGCCGCGTCGTCGTCGGTCCCGACCTCACCGTGGCCGGCCATCCGGAGATCTTCGTGATCGGCGACACCGCGCACGCGCCGGGACCGGACGGCCAGCCCCTGCCCGGACTGGCGCCGGTGGCCAAGCAGCAAGGCGCCTATGTTGCGCGCGTGTTGCGGGCCCGCATCGCCGGTCGCGCCGCAGTCGGGCCTTTCCGCTATCGCAACTATGGCGCCATGGCGACGATCGGCCGGCGCGCCGCCGTCGCCGATTTCGGCTGGCTGAAGGTCGACGGCACCCTGGCCTGGCTGTTGTGGGGCATGATCCACGTCACCTTCCTGATCGGTTTTCGCAATCGCTTCGTCGTGCTGTTCGACTGGCTGTGGTCCTATGCAACTTTCCAGTCGGGCGTCCGCCTGATCACGGGTCCAAACTCACACTGATTGCGTCCGTCGCGGAAAATGTCGATCATCGGCGCAGTCTTGGAGTGCGCCGAATGAAGATCACGTTCATTGCCAGCCTCGCCGTGACGGCATTGTCGATGTCGATGGCGCTCGCCCAGCAACCGGCGACGCAGGCGCCAGGATCGCCACCCGTATCGCCACCCGTATCGCCACCCGTATCGCCACCCGTATCGCCGCCCGATCTCGGCCTGAAGGTCGAAGTCGATCCGGCCGCCATGGCCATCGTGAAGGCGATGTCCGACAAGCTCGCCGCCGCCAAGTCGATGAGCTTCACGGCGTTCACGATCTACGAGAGTCCCGACCGCACCGGCCTGCCCCTGGCCTACACGACGCTCTCGCAAGTGACCGTGCAGCGGCCCGACAAGCTCAAGGTCGTCTCGCCGGGCGACGGGCCGCGCACCGAGTTCTACTACGACGGCAAGACCGTCAACGCCTACGAGCCGGCGGCCAAGCTGGTGGCGACGGTGGAGGCGCCCGACACGATCGACGCCATGCTGCGCGCGGCCTTCCAGCGGGCGGCGATCTATTTCCCCTTCACCGATCTCGTCGTCAGCGACCCGATGAAGATGATCAGCGAAAACGTGCAGGTCGCCTTCGTCGTCGGCAAATCGACCGTGGTCGGCGGCGTCACCACCGACATCGTCGTGCTGGTCGGCAAATTCGCCCACGTCCAGCTCTGGATCGGCAGCGACGACAAGCTGCCGCGCATGGCGCGCGCCATCTTCCTGGAGGATCCGGCACGCTATCGCCACACCGTGCAGCTCTCGGACTGGAAGATCGATCCGCCGCTCGCCGCCGATACCTTCACCTTCAACGCCCCGGCCGACACCATTCGCATACCGTTCGCGCCGCCGGGCGCCACGGAAAAGGGCAAGTAGGAATTCAGGAGAGCACGATGAACAGGAAGCTGTTTCTTCTCGCTGCAATCGCCATCGCCACGCCGCTCGCACCTGCTGTTGCCTACTTCCATGCCGGCGGTTGGAGCGGCGATCGCTCGTCGTGGTCGGCCCACAGCTGGCGCGGCGGCACCGCATCGGGCGGCGGCGGTTCGTGGAGCGCCACCGGCTATCGCGGCGGCACGGCATCGGGCGGTGGCGGCTCGTGGAGCGGCACCGGCTATCGTGGCGGCACCGCGAGCGGCGGTGGCGGCACGTGGTCGGCAACGGGCGTCAACGGCAACCACTACTACGGCGGGCCGGACTACTATCACGGCGGCTATTACGGCGCCTACAACGCGCCCACCGTGGTCAATGCCTACGGCACGGGTTGCTACAATTGCGGCGGCTGGAACACCGGCGGCGCGGTCGCGGCCGGACTCCTGGCGGGCGCCGCCGTCGGCGCCGCGGCAACCTCGAGCGCCAACAACCAGGCGGCCTATGCCGCCGGCGTCCAGGCCGGCGCGGCATCGGCCACCGTCGCGGCCAATCCGCCAGGCACGCTCTACGGAAGCTTGCCGGCAGGCTGCACTTACAAGCCGATCGGCGGGCAGGCCTACTACAGTTGCACCGACGGCCTGTGGTTCCTGCCGGCCTACGGCGCCAACGGCGTCTATTACCGCGTCGTCACGGCCCCCTAAGAGTTGAACACTCGCCACCTAGGAGGGGGGTGGCGAGTTCGGTAGAGTCGGGCCAATGGCCGCCGACGTCACCATCCAGGCTCAAACGGCGCAGGCCGTCCGCCGGCGCAGCTTCGCCTTCGGGCTGTCGTGGCGGATCCTCGCCCTGGTCGTGGCCGCGGTGATGACGGCCGAGATCGCGATCTTCCTGCCGTCGATCGCCCGCTTCCGCACGGTCTATCTCAATCAGCTGATCGAAAGCGGCACGCTGGCGGCGCTGGCGCTCGACGCCACGCCCGACAACATGGTGACCGAGGAGGTGAAGCGCACCCTGCTCGACCATGCCCGGGTCGACGCCGTGGTGCTGGTCGAGCCCAACAAACCCAAGCGGGCGCTGCTGAACATCGAGCCCAAGCCCAGCATGCCGACCTTCAACCTGAAGGAGGAAGGCGCGCTGATGCTGATCTGGGATGCGCTGCAGGCGATGTCCAATGACGGCCAGCGCTACATCCGCGTCGGCGGCCAATCGATGCGGCTGCCCAACGCCATGGTGTGGATCGTGGCCGACGAGTTGCCGATGCGCATCGCCATGTACGGCTACGCCAGCCGCATCCTGGTGCTGTCGATCATCATCGCGCTGTTCACCGCCTTCCTGCTCTATCTCGCGCTGCGCTGGCTGGTGATCCTGCCGCTGCAGGGCCTGTCGGCCGACATGGTAGCCTTCCGGCGCGCGCCCGAGGAGCCCGGCACCGAGCGGCCGCCGACCAAGCGACGCGACGAGATCGGCGTGGTCGATCGCGAGTTCCAGAACCTGCAGCGCGAGCTGCGCGCCTCGTTGCGCCAGAAGTCGCGGCTGGCCGAAGTGGGTGCGGCGACCAACAAGATCAACCACGACCTGCGCAACATGCTGTCGACGGCGCGCCTGCTGTCCGACCGGCTGGCGCGTAGCGAGGACGAGCGCACGCGCGCGCTGGCGCCGACCATCCTCAACACCATCGACCGCGCGGCGCGGCTGGCGAGCGACGCCATCGAATACGTGCGCGACCAGCGCACGCCGCGGCTCGCCGCGATCGACCTTGCCGACCTGGTCGACGAGGTCGGCGTGACGCTGCAGGAGCAGGGCGAGGAGAGCAATCCCAACATCGTGCGCGGCTGGATCAACGAGGTCGCCCACAACCAGCCGGCGCGGGCCGACCGCGACCTGCTCTATCGCGTCTTCGTCAATCTCGGCCGCAACGCCTTCGAGGCCGGGGCGACCGCGGTGACGGTGCGCGCCCGCAGCGACGGCGCCACCCTGCTGGTCGATGTCTGCGACAACGGCCCCGGCATTACGCACGAGCGGACCGACGACATCTTCCGCCCGTTCGTCACCGGCGGCCGTCCGGGCGGCGCCGGCCTCGGCCTCGCCATCGCTCGCGACCTGGTGCGCGCACACGGCGGCGACATCACGGTCGCCGATACCGGCAAGCAGGGCACGACCTTCCGGTTCACGCTGCCGCTTTGATGGGAGCGCGGGCCTCTGGCCCGCTCATGATCATGATGCGGGCCGGAGGCCCGCGCTCCCTCAAGACGCCTTCAGCTTCGCGATGAACTCGCGGATGCGCTTGGCGTTGACGCCGAGGTCGGACTCCCCATCACGACTCTTCGAGCGGATGTCGACCTTGCTGCCGGCGCCGTCGGGCCGGATGCGGATGACGATGTCGTCGCGGAAGCCGAACCAGATGCTGGTCGCGATCGCCTCGATACGGCCGTCGGCGGGGGCGCGGGCAACGACGTCCCAGCCCATCGCCGTCGCCACCGCATCGACCTTCTTGAAGGCCTCGGCCGGCGGAATAGGAAGGACGACCGGCACGATGTCGGGATAGGCGGCGCGTTGCAGTACCGCTGCATTCGCGCCCGCATAGGTCGCCGGATTGGAGGCGCCGCGCCGTAGCTGCAGCGTCACCACCAGCGGCGGCGGGCTGTTGGTGTCGGTCGTGATGTCGTTGAGCTCGGGCGACTGCTGGGCGTGCAGGAACCAGGTGAGCGGCATGTAGGCGGCGGCGACGCCGATCACGATGGCGAGCAGGGCCGCCAGGAAGCCGCGCCGGCGATCGCCGGGCCGCGTCGGCACGATGGTGGCCACCCCCAGCGCCACGCCGGCCACGGCAAAGTAGAAGCCGTACCGGAAGATCGTGAAGGCCGGCTCGATCTCGAACCCGGCAAAGCGATGCAGCGGGCCGGCGGACACGACAATGAGCGCCGCAACGCACGCCATGATGAAGGCCATGCGTGCCAGACGATGACTGACCGGATTGGTCGGACGAACGAACATGGCGTTGCGTATCGTAACCGCGAAAACGCAGGTACGCACGGCTCGACAAGTGCGGTTTCGTTCTCTATGCGCCGCCCATGCCGACGATCGACACCAACCGGCGCCGCGCGATGGCCGCGGGTCTCGCCGCCATCGCGCTGTGGAGCGCCCTGGCAGCCTTGTCTGTGTCGGCCGGACCGATCCCGCCGTTCCAGATGGTTGCCATGACGTTCGCGGTAGGAGCGTCGATCGGCATCGTGCGCGCCCTCATGCGCGGCGTCGGCTGGCGCGGCCTCCTGGGCTGGCCGATGCACGTCTGGCTGCTCGGCGTCGGCGGATTGTTTGGCTACCACGCGCTCTACTTCGCCGCGCTCCAGTTGGTCCCGCCGGCCGAGGCCAACCTGGTGAACTATCTGTGGCCATTGCTGATCGTGCTGTTGTCCGCGCCCCTTGCCGGCGAGCGTCTGGCCTGGCCGCATCTGCTCGGCGCCGTTCTCGGCTTTGCCGGCGTCATCCTCTTGGCCTTCGGCCGCGGCTTGAGCTTCACCGGTGCGCATGTCCTGGGCTACGCGCTGGCGCTCGGCTGCGCCGTCGTCTGGTCGCTCTACTCGGTGCTGTCGCGTCGCTTCGGCGAGACGCCGACCGACGCCGTCGCCGCCTTCTGTGCCGCGTCGGCCCTGCTGTCGCTCGCCTGCCATCTTGCGTTCGAGCGGACGGCCTGGCCCGCCACGACGACGGCATGGCTTGCCCTGTTGGCGATCGGCCTTGGCCCCGCGGGCCCCGCGTTCTATCTCTGGGACCACGCCGTGAAGCGCGGCGACATCCGCGCGCTCGGCGCGTTCGCCTATGCGACGCCCATCCTGTCGACGGCGCTGCTGATCGTCTGTGGTCTCGCCGAACCGACCGGCGCGCTGCTGATTGCGGCCGCGCTGGTCACCGTCGGCGCGGTGCTCGCGTCACGCGGGAGGGACTAAGAGCGTGGCGCCCAGCCCGGCGGCGCCATCTCGAAGCCCTTGAACTCGAAGCCCGGCGACACGGTGCAGCCGACCAGCGTCCAGGCGCCGAGCGAGCGCGCCGCCTGCCAGACGTGGCGCGGCACCACGGCCTGCGGCTGCTCGCCGACGCCGAAATCGGTGCCGAGCCGCAGATGGCGCACGCTCTTGCCGTCGTCGCTCATCGACAGTTCCAGCGGCGCGCCGGCGTAGTGATGCCAGATCTCGTCGGCATCGACCCGGTGCCAGTGCGAGCGCTCGCCCGCCTTCAGCAGGAAGTAGATCGCCGTGCCGGAGCTGCGACCTTCACCAGGGGCACGGAAGGTCTCGACGTAGTGGCCGCCCTCGGGATGAAGCTTCATCCCGAGATGGGCGATGATCTCGTCGGCAGTCACGATGCGGGCGGCACCGTGGCCTTCATCGAAGGCAGCTTGGAGAAGGTCGTGAACCACTTGGCGAGCTTGGGCCGCTTGGCACGCCAGTCGTGATTGGCGAAGCGAAAGTCGAGATAGCCCAGCGCGCAGCCGACGGTGACCGTGCCGAGTGTCGGCTTGCCCCTGAGTGACTTGGCCTCGGCCTCGAGCGCGTCGAGCACGCCGTCGATCTTCTTCATCTGGCCCTTGCTCCAGTCGGGCCAGCGCCGGTCCTCGGGCCGCAGGAAACCTTCGTAGCGCGCCAGCAGCGCGGCATCGAGCAGGCCGTCGCCCATCGCCTGCAGGCGCAGCGCCACCCAGCGGTCGCGACCCTTGCGCGGCAGCAGCTTGCGGCCCTTGTGCTGGTGATCGAGGTACTCGCAGATCACCGGCGAGTCGAAGAGGTCCATGCCCTTGACCGACAGCGCCGGGATCTTGCCGATGGGATTGTGCTTGTCGACGTCGGCATTGGGCTGCACCGGCGTCAGCGCCACGTTGATCATGTCGATCTTCTTGTCGAGCTTGGTCTCGAGCGCCAGCACCCTGACCTTGCGGGCATAGGGTGACGACGGCGAATAGTAGAGTCTCATCTTGGCCATAGTCGCTCTCCCCTCGTTGGTCCT
This sequence comes from Reyranella sp., assembly GCA_019750135.1. Taxonomy (GTDB): domain Bacteria; phylum Pseudomonadota; class Alphaproteobacteria; order Reyranellales; family Reyranellaceae; genus Reyranella. Next base: position 16,544 of record JAIEOV010000143.1, read on the forward strand.
TGGTTTGTTCAGGCCGCGGCCATCTGCGGAATCTCGGTATCGTTCAGCCGTACCTTGCGCGCGACATCCAGAAGCTGTTGCCAGGTCGTGCCGTCGATCGCCACGCCGTTCTTTTCGCGATCGACCTTGCGGGCGCGCTCAGGCTCGCCGGGCGTCAGCACCTCGGGCACGCCGGGCTGCGGCTTGGCCGACTTCACCCAGGTGATGAAGGTCTCGACCTCGTCCTCGAAGAACGCGGTGCCGCCCATCGAGTCGGGATCGATGATGATCGACAGCATGTTGTTGATGATGTCGGTGCCGGGCTTGATGGTGCGCGGACTGTGGGTGCGGCCGCCGGTCAGCGCGCCGGCCAGCAGGTCGCAGATCACCGCGAGCCCGCCGCCCTTGTGCAGGCCGAACGGCAGGATGGCGCCGTACGGCGGATTGTAGAGCACGCCGGGATCGGTGCTGGGCTTGCCCGCCGCGTCGATCAGCAGGCCGTCCTCCATCTCCACCTTCTTGTTGAAGGCGACGCGCACCTTGCCGGCCGCCACCTGGCTGGTGGCAAAGTCGAGCACGATCGGCTCCTTGCCCTTGCGCGGTATGGCAGTGCAGTAGGGATTGGTGGTGAAGCGCGGCTCGGCGCCGCCGAACGGCGCCACCAGCGACTTATGACCGTGCACATTGACCCAGTGCGTGCTCACCATGCCGGCGCGCGCGCACTGCTCGCCCCAATGGCCGATGCGGCCGATATGGTGCGCGTTGGTGAGGCCGACGACGCAGACGCCGTGCTTCCTGGCCCGCTCGATGCCGATATCCATGGCTTCCTTGGCGACGACCTGGCCGTAGCCCGCGCCACCGTCGATCACGATCACGGCCCCGTTGTCGCGGATGATCTTTGCATGATTGTTACGGACACAGGCGCCGGTGCCGGTGTTCTGGATGTAATGCGGGATCATGCCGACGCCATGGCTGTCGTGGCCGAACAGGTTGGCCAAAACGAGGTGATCGGCGACCAGGCGCGCCTCCTCGTCCGAACTGCCGTCGGCCCGGCAGATCGCCATGGTGAACGCATGCAACCGATCGGGCTTGATCCTGACCTCACCGACTGAACTCTTGCCCTCGGCCATTGCCTTCGTCTCCTCCGGGATTTCGCTTTCGGGCCGCAAGGTTCCGCGTCGGCAGAGCCCTGTCAACCGAGGCGCTAAAGCCGCAGGAATCCGCCTAAATTTGGCCCCCAGGCGGGGCAAGATTGCCCGGCAAGACGGGCCTCCGACCCCGTGGTAAACCGTGACTGAAAAACGAGGCCTGCGTGCGCTTTCCCATCCGCTTGGCGTGGCTTCTCCTGCTGCTGGTCACGGCCGGCTCGGCGTTGGCCCAGACGCCGTCGACGCAGCAGCGGCCGTTCGGCCAGCTGGTCGAGCTGTGGACCCGCCAGCTCGACCGCATCGCCACCCGCGCCGAGCAGGCGAACCTGCTGCCGGTCGAGATCGACGCCCTGCGCGAGCAGGCGGGCGACGTGCGCACGGCCGCGGCGGCCGCGGCCAACCTAGCCCGCGGCGACCTCGCCGACACGCGCAAGCTGCTGGCGCCCCTCGAGGCCAAGCCGGCCAGCGACGCCGTCCCTGAATCGGATGCGGTAAAGGCCGAACGCGACCGGCTGACCGAGCAGGCCGCGGTCAGTGAAGGCCGCGTCAAGCAATGCGAAGTGATCATCGCCCGCGCCGACCAGCTCGTCGAACGCCTGACCAAGCTGCGCGGCGAAGTCATGCTGCGCACGCTGCTGCGCCGCGACGCCTCGCCGTTGTCGCGCGATGTCTGGACCAAGCTCGGGCCCCAGCTCGGCGCCTCGGTGCAGGCCCTGTCGGGGGCGACCGGCGCGTGGCTGGGCGGCGGCCTGCGGTTCGAAGGCCGCGATCTCGCGGGGCTTGCCGGCTGGGCCATCATCACCGTCCTGCTGTGGGCCGGCGGCCGCTACCTGCGCCGCCACTTCGGCCGCGGCGAGGCGACCGAGCCCGGCCAGCGCGACCGCACCCTCACCGCTGCCATCGACGGCGTCGGGCTGGTGCTGGTGCCGATCCTGGCGGTCTGGCTGATCGGCAGGCTCCTGCTGGCCACCACGCCGCCCTCGCCGATCAACGTCCTGGTGCCGGAGCTCATCTACAGGGTGATCACCTTCCTGCTGGTGGTCGGCCTGACGGCGACGGCATTGTCGCCGTATCGCCCGGCGTGGCGCATCCTGCCCTTCACCAATGCCAGCGCCCACGCGCTGTCTAACGCCCTGCGCCGGCTGATGGCGGTCGGTCTCGCCGTCGATTTCGTCTACGTCTCCCTGACGCACAGCGGCAGCGAAACCGACGCGGTGTCGGCGGTCGGCGCGCTGGTGCTGGCCACGGTGATCTCGCTGCTCTCGCTGCCGGCCCTCGCCAACCGCTCGTGGCACGCCACCCAGCCCGAGGGCGAAGAACGCTCGACCATGATCGGCGGCACCTGGTGGTCGGTGGCGCGCCTGGTGCTCACCGTCGCGGTCCTGTCATCAATCGTGTTCGCGCTGTTCGGCTACGCCACGCTGGCCGCCCAGCTGCACAACGCCATCTACTTCACCTGCCTGCTGATCGCCGTCGCGCTGCTGCTGCATCGCATGATCGGCGATCTTCTGGAGGAGGCGGCGGCACCCGACACGCCGCCGGGCCGCTGGGTGCGCCATCGCCTCGGCCTGCCCGAGGATGCGACCCTGCGCGGCCAGCACCTGGTGATGCTGGTGGTCGACATCGTCCTGCTGGCGCTGCTCGCCATCCTCATCCCGGCCGCCTGGGGCGTCGACACCGACGCCATCCTGACCGGCGCCGGGCAACTGATCCGCGGCGTGCAGGTCGGTGGCGTCACGATCTCGCTCGGCAATATCGGCATGGCGATCCTGGCCTTCGTCGTCTGCATCCTGCTGGCGCGCCTGATCCGCCGCATCGTGCGCGACCGCGTGCTGCCGACGGTCGATGCGCCGATGCCGCTGCGCCAGTCGATCGACGCCGGCCTGAACTATATCGGCGTGATCGTAGCCATCCTGATCGGCATCGGCGCGCTCGGCATCGACTTCACCAATCTCGCGATCGTGCTGGGCGCGCTGTCGGTCGGCATCGGCCTGGGCCTGCAGAACATCGCCAACAACGTCATCTCCGGCGTCTTCCTGCTGGTCGAGCGGCCGATCAAGGCGGGCGACTGGGTGTCGGTGAGCGGGCACGAGGGCTTCGTGCGGCGCATCAACATCCGGGCCACCGAGGTCGAGACCTTCCAGCGCACCCACGTGCTGGTGCCCAACAGCATGTTCCTGCAGAATCCCGTGGTGAACCGCACCTATTCCGACACGTCGAGCCGGGTGGAGATCAAGCTCACGGTCGGGCTGAACACCGACGTCGCGGCCATGGAAGGCCTGCTGCGCGAAGCGGCGCTCGGCCATCCGCGCGTGCTGCGCGTGCCGGCGCCGATCGTGCGCTTCATCCAGATCACGACCAGCGGGCTCGACTTCGAGCTGTTCGTGTTCGTCGCGCGGCTGGAGGATCGCCTGGTCGTCAGCAACGACCTCAATAAGGCGATCCTGGCGAAGCTGATCGAGCTCAAGATCGTCGATCCCACGCCGGTCCCCGAATTGCGCCTGCGCGGCATCGAGCCGTATCTCGGCGCACCGCCGAAGGGCGACGGCCATGCCCCCGCGTCGTCGTAGGGACGAGGGCCCGCGTCGGCGCTCCCGACGTCACTGGCCCCTCATCGTGCTGTTCGGGCTGGCCGTGCTGGCCGGCGTGGCGCTGTGGGCCTACTCACCCAGCCTGCCGGCCGAGACCCTGGTCGCGCGCTATGCCAACGACCGCTCGAAGTTCATCGATGTCGGCGGCGTGCGCGCCCATGTCCGCGAAGAGGGCGATCCCGACGGCATACCGATCGTGCTGATCCATGGCTCGATGGGCTCGCTGCACATGTGGGAAGGCTGGGTGCGCGAGCTTTCAGGCAAGGCGCGGCTGATCTCGGTCGACCTGCCGGGACACGGGCTGACCGGCGCCTGGCCGCGCGATGAGTACACGATCGACGCCTATGCCGATTTCGTCGAGGTGCTGGTCGACGCGCTGAACCTCGACCGCTTCGTGCTGGCCGGTCATTCGATCGGCGGCGCGGTGGCCTGGACCTTCGCCGCGACGCGACCCGATCGCGTCAGCCAGCTGATCCTGATCGACTCTGCCGGTTACCCGCGTGCCGCTGGCGACGTGCCGCTGCGAACACGCCTGGCGCGCATGCCTGTCATCGGCGACATCGGCATCTACTTCAAACCCGAGCGCATGGTCCGCAGCGCGCTGGCCGAGAGCTACGCCGACCCGGCCATGGTGACGCCCGAGCGCATCCGCCGCTACGCCGAGCTGCAGCGCTTCCCCGGCAACCGCGAGGCCACGCTGCAACGGGCGCGCACCCAGGAGCCGCTAGACCCCGCGCCGCTGAAGCGCCTCGACGTGCCGACGCTGATCCTGTGGGGCGGCAAGGACCGCTGGGTGCCGACCGCCGACGCCTTCCGCTTCCAGAACGACATCAAGGGCAGCGAGCTCGAGATCTTCGAGGCGCTCGGCCACAACCCGATGGAAGAGGACCCCAAGGCGACAGCCGCCGCGGTCGCCGCCTTCATCAAGCCGATCACGCTGCGGCCAACGCCGCCGCCCGAACCGGCAACGGACACGACCGTGCATCCGTCTGTCGTGCCCGAGAAGGATTAACTGGGAGCACCGCAACGGCAAGGGCAGCGAATTCGCGAAGAAGTACCGCGTAACCCGACTTGTCTACGTCGAGGAGTCGAGGATCCAACTGGCTCAGGATGACTGAAGAAGCGCCATCACCTTGGCGAAGGCGTCGTCCGCAATAGCTTCGATCTCGGACTTGGTGCGGTTCTGGATGGGATGGGGGACGTAGACCACCGCCGGGTCGAAGCCCAGCGATTCGCTTTGCGCCTCGACGCCGTCGACGAAGCCCGTGGTGACGATGTTCACGCCGGGGATGCCGCGAGTGTCGAGATTATGGATGTCGTGCAGACTGCACGATGTGCAGGAGCCTCAATCGCTTAAGGCGATCACCGCGAGCTGGTTCTCGGCGGCGATCTGCTGCAACAGCGCCGTCGGCGCCACCTTGGTGTTGGTCGGCTTGGCGTAGCGTTTCGTGGCGATGCCGGCCTTCTTGAAGTGACCTTCGAGGCGGTCGATGAACTCTGCCCCGCGCGACTTGCCGATATCCATCAGCGCCACGGTCTTGCCGTCGAGCGACGGAGGGGGTGCGAGACGCGCGCGCCGGACCGGCGAGCTCTCGGCCGTGGGATCGCGCAGCTTCATTTGCGAATTCATGGGCGAATCTCCCTGGTGACGGACTGACATTCCTCGCGCACGCGTTGGCCCGGCCAGCCGCCGATGATGGCCGAGAATAGCCCAGCCTCGCCGCCCGCGCGAACGATCAGCACGCCGTCTGGCATGGGCTGGAACTTGTCGACGATCTGGTCGGCGTACTTGGGGGGCAGGCCCTCGGCCACGTTCTGGGCGCCCCACACCAGGTCGCGGCCCGGCCGCTTCAGCGCCTGGAACAGCTCGTCCTCGATGCGCCGGCGGTTCCAGCCGCCATCCTTGAAGATCTTGTAGTGCTCGGGCGTCAGTACCAGCACGGCGTTGCCGGCGTCGCAGAGCTTGGGATGGCCGACGCCGAACAGGCCCATCGCCAGCGAGCGCACCAGCTCTTCCGGTGTGCGCGACTTCTGGTCGATGAAGCCGTGCACGCCCTCGCCATGGAACAGCGTGACGGCGCTCTTGCCGGGCGCGATGCCGCGGCGCACCGACAACGGCTCCCAGTCGGGATCGGATTCGTCCTCGGCGAAGCAGAAGGTGTATTTGCCGGGATTGCCCAAGGTCGCGCGATCGATCGCGCCCGGCAGGCCACCGCCGACATTGCGCACGATGAGCTGCAGGACGCGGCCGATGGTGGCGTTGGCGCGATTGCCCTGGCCCAGCGCGTTGACGCCGCTGTTCATGCCGATCGCCTTGGCCGCGGGTCCGTTGATGATCACCAGCGGCCCGGAGAAATGCGTGGTGCAGAGCAGGCCATGCATCACGAACAGCGGATCGAGCGCCGCCTCGAGCACACCCAGCACCACCGGCATGTACTCCGGCTTGCAGCCCGCCATCACGGCGTTGATCGCGACCTTCTCGACGGTGCAGGGCGCGAGGTTGGGCGGGATCAGCCCGACGACCTCGTCGGGCTTGCGGCTGGTGCCGCCCAGCATGCGCAGGATGCGCTCGTCGGTCGGCGGCACGACCGGCAGGCCGTCGGTCCAACCGCGCTCGAAGCAGGCCTCCATCGGATCGTCCCAGTTGCCAACGGAAATCTCGCGCGACTTCAGCCCCGGATCGCCGTAGCGCGCGATCAGCGCTTCGTGCACGCCGGGCTCGACGCTCTTGGAGCCGCAGCCGGGCTGCCAATCGGGCAGGCCCTGGCCTTCGGCAGCGGCGCCGGCGAGCCGTATCCATTCCTGGCGCTGCCAGCCCACGGTGCGCTCGACCTCGCGGCCGTCCTTGAAGCGGATCAAGGTCGGCACCGCCTCGATGTTGAGGCGGAACGAGCGCTCCAACGCATCGTCGTAGAGCACCGAGCGCACGCCCGACGGGAAGGTCGGATCGTCCTGGCTGACCACGGCCAGCGGGCCGGCGCGGTCGAGGCTCTGCATCACCGGCTCGACCAGCAC
>JAIEOV010000132.1 GCA_019750135.1 Reyranella sp.
TATCCGGGAACAGCCGGGCGCCTGTATTCTTGCGCTGGGCGGCAGGGAGGGCTGTGGCGTAGACACGGTCGATTGTCCCAGCCAAGCGTGTCCGCGACTTTAGCGGCATGCCTCGCGCTTCCCGTCCACGTCACCCGTCGGCGTCCGACCAGCTTCACCAGCTCCTCGGTGAGCCCTGGCCGTTTCAGGGCCGCCCACCCAAGCATGATCTTGGAACCTGGACGGTCACCGACGATTGGCCGGAACGTGTTCCCGTCACGGATGCCGAAGTGGACGTGTTCGAGGCCTGGTTCGGCGACGTGTTGGACGAGCTGTTCGGGCCGTGCCGATGATTTGACCGGGAGATGCCTGCAATGACTTCGCCGCTGCGCGCCGCCCTCTACCTGCGCGTCTCGACAGCGCGGCAGGCCGAGCATGATGTCTCCATACCTGACCAGAAGCGCCAAGGCGAGGCGTACTGCCGGTCGCGCGGATATCAGCTGGTCGAGACCTATGTCGAGCCGGGCGCATCGGCGACCAACGACCGCCGGCCCGAGTTCCAGCGGATGATCGAGGCGGGAACAGCCAAGCCCCCTCCCTTCGACTTGGTCATCGTCCATTCCTTCAGCCGTTTCTTTCGCGACCACTTCGAGCTCGAATTCTACGTGCGCAAGCTCGCGAAGAACGGCATCAAGCTGCTCTCCATCACCCAGGAAATGGGCGACGATCCGATGCATATCATGATGCGTCAGATCATGTCGCTGTTCGACGAGTACCAGTCCAAGGAGAATGCCAAACACGTTCTGCGCGCCATGAAGGAGAACGCACGCCAAGGCTTCTGGAACGGCGCTCTGCCGCCGATCGGCTACCGGATCGTCGAGGCCGAGCAGCGCGGCACCAAGGTCAAGAAGAAGCTGGAGATCGATCCGCTGCACGCCGAGACGATCAGGCTGATCTATCGGCTGACCCTGGAAGGCGACGGCGTATCCGGTCCACTCGGCGTCAAGAAGGTCGTTTCCTACCTCAACTCCCGGCACATCTTCACCCGCGACGGCGGGCGCTGGGGCATTGCGCAGGTCTATCGGATCCTGACGGCTCCGACCTATGTCGGCCGTCATACATTCAACAAGCGCGGCAAGACGCGGAAGCTCAACGCCGAGGCCGAGATGATCACGGTCGAGGTTCCACCGATCATCGACCAGGCTGCCTTTGATACCGTCCAGGCGCATCTGCGGTCGCGCAATCCGAGGGTCACGCCCGCGCGTGTCGTCAGCGGGCCGACCCTCCTGACCGGCATTTGCTTCTGCGCCGGCTGCGACGGAGCAATGACCCTGCGCACCGGCAAGGGCGGACGCTATCGCTACTATACTTGTTCGACCAAGGCGCGGCAGGGCGAGACCGGTTGCAAGGGCCGGTCGATCCCGATGGGCAAGCTGGACAACCTCGTTGCCTTCCACATCGAGGAGCGGCTGCTCCAGCCCGAACGGCTGGAGGAGGTGCTCGCGACGGTCCTCGACCGTCGCCAAGAGCGCACCGAACGGCACCGCGAGCATGTCGCGGAGTTGAACAAGCGCGCGGCTGAGACGGACCTGCGGCTCAAGCGGCTCTATGACGCCATCGAATCGGGCGTAGCCGACCTTACGGACCCGGCGTTGAAGGAACGCATAGCTGGTCTCAAGGCTATCCGTGATCAAGCCCGGGCTGATGCCGATCGGGTGCAAGCCGTGACGGAAAGCTCAGGCCGGCAGACCATCACACCGCAGATGGTCAGGCAGTTCGCCACTACGGCGCGGGCGCGGATCAGGATCGATGGCGGCGGGTATCGTCGCGATCACCTGCGCGCGCTCGCGCAGCGCGTGGAGGTCGCGGACAAGGAAGTTCGCATCATGGGCTCGAAGAGCCAGCTTCTCAGGACCCTCGCGGCGGGGCCGGGCGTAGGGCCGGTTACATCCGGCGTTCGCAGTTCTGTTCCGAAATGGCGGATGGGGTGGGATTCGAACCCACGGTGAGCGTGAACCCACGCCGGTTTTCAAGACCGGTGCCTTAAACCACTCGGCCACCCATCCGTTCCTTGTCCATCAGGGACTTAGCACCTTCCGAACTTGGAACGAAAGGTGAGATGGATGACAATACATTCTGCCAATCCCGTAGAGTCTGATGCAGCGCACCGCAAGATGGGTGTCTCTGGCGGCTCTGGCCTCTCTCATCGCGGCCATTGGCGTCAGCTTGTTGCCGGATGATCGTGACGCTGAGGCCTGGAACGATCGAGTGGACAGGGCCTTTGCCAAGGAGTGCAAAGAGTTCCGACAGCGCATAGGTACGAGGGCCTATGACGGAACAGCGGCAAACCAGGTTGTCGCTGCGTGCGCCAAGCAGGGCTACTGATTACGCGCTCGGGCCTTAGCGCGAATTCGCCTGTTGGCGCGTCCGCTCCGGCGCCACGAACACGCAGCCGCCGCCTTCTTCGCAGGCCGCGCCTTTGCTGCAGATCGTGCCGTTGTTGCAGTCGTGGAAATATACTGGATTGAGGCAGGTGTTGCGGCTCGAGCAGATCCGCCCCTCGGCGCAGCGCATGCCGCCGCACACCGGACCGGTCGCCGGCGGCCCGCCGGTGCAGCCGCCGCCCGGCGCGCATTGCATGCCGGTCGCACAGGTGAGGCCGTTGGAGCATTCCGTGTAGCTGTCGGGCAGGCATTTGCCGGCCTGGACCGTACTCTCGCGGAAGCCAGGCTCACAGAAGAAGCCGGGCATGGTCTTCGACGGCGTGCTGCCCGGCACGGCGTTGACCTCGGCCCCGCAGAATCCGCCGAGCAGGCAGGCATTGCCTTTGGGGCAATGGAAGCCGTTGCCGCAGTCGACTCGGCCGTCCTGTGCCATCGATGGCGCCGCGAGAGGAAAAACGAGCAGCATCAGCAGGGCAATCACTCGCGCCACGGCGGCTCTCCCAGGCAGTTCACCCGATTCTATCGCCACAAATATTGCAAGGTCACCAGTTACTTCGCTATCGTTCTTCAATCGCTCGCTCAACTGGTGGGCCAACATCATGATAAGCCGACGTCTCCTCTGCACGGCCCTGGCTCTCTCGCCGGCCACGGCTCTGGCGCAAAGCGGTGATCCCAAGTTCGACGCCTTCATGCGCGGCATCCGCGCCGAGGCGCTGAAGTCGGGCGTCGATGCGGGCACGCTCGACATGGCCCTGGCCAAGGTCCAGGAGATCCCGCGCGTCATGGAACTCGCGCGCAATCAGCCCGAGTTCAAGATGACGTTCGACCGTTATCTCGAGATCGTGGTGTCGGACGAGCGCGTGAAGAACGGGCGCGCGCGCCTGGCCGAGAACCGCGCGTTGATCAGCCGTTTCGCCGGGCCCGCCGGCATTCCCGAGTCGACCGTGGTCGCGCTGTGGGGCATCGAGAGCAATTACGGCACGCGGCTCGGCGACTTCGAGGTCATCGATGCGCTGGCGACGCTGGTCTACAACAATTTCCGCGCCCAGTTCTTCCGCCAGCAGCTGATGGCGGCGCTGAAGATCCTGGCCCAGGGACATGTCAGCTTCGACAACATGAAGGGCTCGTGGGCGGGCGCGATGGGCCAGTGCCAGTTCATCCCGACGAGCTTCCTCGCCTACGCCGCCGACGGTGACGGCGACGGCCGCATGGACATCTGGACCAACAAGGCCGACGTCTTTGCCTCGATCACCAACTACCTGCGGCGTGTCGGCTGGAAGCCTGGGCTGTCGTGGGGCCAGGAGGTGCCCGCCCGCTCGGGGGCGGGGCAGGGCCAGCGCATCGTGCGGCCCGCCGGCGCGGGCGGCCCGACCTTCCTGACGACCGCGAACTTCCGGGCCATCCTGCGCTGGAACCAGTCCGATTTCTTCGGGCTCGCGGTCGGTCTGCTGTCCGACAAGATCGCCCGATGAGCAATGGCAGCAAGGTGACTGCCCGATACCTTCAATATGATGTATGATCCGGCCGCCATGCCCCTATCAGTAGTCACCCCGTGTAGTCGTCGGATGTCGGCCGTTCGTATCCTGGGGACGCTGCTGCTGATGGGCAGCCTGGCCGGCTTTCTGAGCGCCTGCGGCTCCTCGAGCCGTGGGGGTGGCGGCGGGGCCAGCACGGCCCAACGCGGCAGCTACAAGATCGGCTCGCCCTACAAGATCGACGGCGTCACCTACACGCCGCAGGAAGAATTCAACCGGACCGAGACAGGCGTCGCCTCGTGGTACGGGCCGGGCTTCCACGGCAAGTCGACGGCCAACGGCGAGAGCTATGACCAGAGCGAGCGCACAGCCGCGCACCGCACCCTGCAGATGCCGGCCATCGTGCGCGTCACCAACCTCGACAACGGCATGACCACGGTCGTGCGCATCAACGACCGCGGCCCGTTCGCCCGCAGCCGCATCATCGACCTGTCGCGCACAGCGGCGCAGGAGCTCGACATCGTCAGGAACGGCACGGCCCGGGTCCGCATCGACCAACTCCCGGCCGAGAGCAGGGCGGTGCGCGACGTCGCCATCTCCGGCGGCGGGCCGGCCGAGCAGAATGCAGCCGTGGCGCAGGTCGGCTCGGGTCAACGCACGGCCCCTGCAGCGACGACGGCGGCCGCGCCACCGCCGGCGGCATCGGTGCCAGCGCAGGTGATCATCGCGCCGCAACCGCAGCCGGTCGTCGTGCCGGCGCAGCCTCCGCCGCAGCCGTGGCAGACGACGCCGCAGCCGCCTTCAGTCGAGACGCCGGTGGCGTATGGCGGCCGGGGAGGCGGCGTGACCGTGGCCTCGCTGGCGAATGGAGGCGGGACGACATCGGCGCTTGCCGCCAGCGGCTTCTATGTGCAGACAGGGGCCTTCTCGACGATGGAAAACGCCGAGCGCCAACGCGGCGCGGTCCGCAGCTACGGCGTCTCGGAGGTTTCCCAGGCGTCGGCCGGCGGACGCGACGTCTGGCGCGTGCGCCTGGGTCCCTATACGACCGCGGATGCCGCCGGCATCGTCGCGGACAGGCTGAAGCGATCTGGCTATGGAGACGCCCGTGTCGTGTCTGAATGATCTCCTGCGTCGCCTGACGGCGTTTCTCGTTGCGGCCAGCCTGGCCGGCGCACCGCTCGCCGCCCTGGCGCAGGCCGAACAGCAGCCGCCCAAGCGGCAGACCCAGCAGCCGCAGAAGCCGCCGGCCAAGCCGCGCACGACGACCACGCCGGCCAAGCCCACCACCGGACCGTCGGTCGCCGCCAAGACCGAAGCGCTGCCGCCGTCCCAGGTCGGCATCGGTACGCTCGCCAAGCAGGCCTTCATGGTCGATCCGCAGACCTCGACGGTGCTGCTGTTCAAGGATGCCGACAAGCCGATGCATCCCTCGTCGATGGCGAAGATGATGACGATCTACATCGCCTTCGAGGAGATCAACGCCGGCCGACTGAAGCTCGACACGCGCTTCCGCGTCAGCGAGCGGGCGCGCAATATGGGCGGCTCGCGCATGTTCGTCGAGCTGGGCAGCGAGGTCTCGGTCGAGGATTTGATCAAGGGCATGATCGTGCTGTCGGGCAACGACGCCTGCGTCGTCATCGCCGAAGGCCTTTCAGGCAACGAGGACAGCTTCGCCGAACGCATGACCGCCAAGGCGCGCGAGCTCGGCATGACCGGCACCGTGTTCAAGAACGCCTCGGGCTGGCCGGCCGACGGCCAGTGGACGACGGCGCGCGATCTCGCGGTGCTGTCGTGGCGCACCATCGACGACTTCCCGAAGCTCTATCGCTACTACTCGGAGAGCAACTGGACCTACAACAACATCAAGCAGGACAACCGCAACCGGTTGCTCAAGACCGTCGCGGGCACCGACGGCCTGAAGACCGGGCACACGGAGGAGGGCGGCTACGGCCAGGCGACCTCGTCGATCCGCGACGGGCGGCGCCTGATCCTGGTGGTGAACGGACTCACCTCGATGGCCGAGCGCGCTCAGGAAACGGCGCGGCTGATGGAATGGGGCTTCCGCGAATCGACCAACACCACGGTGTTCCGCGCCGGCGACACCGTGGCCGAGGCGCCGGTATGGCTGGGCTCGGTGGACAAGGTGCCGCTGATCGTTGCCAAGCCGGTGCAGATCACTGCGCCCAGCGGGCAGACGGTGACGCCGCGCGTGGTCGCCCGCTTCGACGGCCCGATTGCAGCGCCCATCACCAAGGGCACCAAGCTTGGCACCGCCGTGGTCACGCTCCCCGACAATCGCACCGTCGAATATCCGCTCGAGGCCGGGGCCGACGTGGAGCGCAAGGGCGTGTTCGGCCGCGTCACCACCATGATCCGGCACTACCTGTTCGGCTGGCTCTCGTGACGGATCACGCCGCGGGGCGTTTCATCACTCTCGAAGGTGGCGAAGGAACGGGCAAGTCGACCCAGATCGCGCGGCTGAAGGGCTGGCTCGAGGGACGCGGTCATCGGGTCGCCACGACGCGCGAGCCGGGCGGCTCGCCGGGGGCGGAGATGATCCGCAAGTTGCTGGTCGAGGGTCCCGTCGAACGCTGGGACGGCACGACCGAGGCGCTGCTGCACTTCGCGGCACGGCGCGAGCATCTGCGCTCGACGGTGTGGCCGGCATTGAAGCGCGGCGACTGGGTGGTGAGCGACCGCTTCGCCGATTCGACGCTCGCCTACCAAGGCTATGGCCATGGCATCGACCGCGCGATCTTCGAGCAGCTCTACAAGGTCGCGGTTGGTGATTTCCGGCCGGACCTCACACTCATCCTCGACCTGCCGATCGAGATCGGGCTCAGGCGGGCGGCCGAGCGGCGCGGCTCGGAAACACGCTACGAAAGCCTGCCGCACGACTTCCATGCCCGGGTGTACCGGGGGTTCCTCGAAATCGCCGCACAGGAGCCCAAGCGCTGCGTCGTGATCGATGCTACAGGAACGATCGATGCGATCGCCGGCGCGATCGCCGATGCGGTGAGGGACCGGCTGGGAGCCTGACGGGATGGCGAGGGGCAAGGCGAGCGTCGACGCCAGCGAGCTGGAGAAGCTCGAATGGCCCTACGACTGGCCGCCGCCGTGGCGGGCCGGGCGATTGCTCGGTCACGAGGTGGCCGAGAAGACCATGCTCGCGGCGCACCAGAGCGGACGGCTGCACCACGCCTGGCTGATGGCGGGCACGCGCGGCATCGGCAAGGCGACACTCGCCTGGCGCTTCGCGCGTTTCCTGCTGTGCGGCACGCAGCAGGGTGGGCTGTTCGGCGGTGGCGCGCCTGACAGCCTCGACGTGGCGGCCGATGCGCCGGGGCGCTCACTGGTCGATGCGCGCTCGCATCCCGACCTGTTTCATCTCCGGCGCACGCTCAATCCCGACACCGGTCGCATGCGCGCCGAGATCGCCGTCGACGACGTGCGCGAGCTCGGCGCCTTCATGCACATGACGCCGGCGATGGGGCAGTGGCGCGTCGCCATCGTCGACTCGGCTGACGAGATGAATCGCAACAGCGCCAACGCGGTGCTGAAGATCCTGGAAGAGCCGCCGCCCAACGCCGTGCTGCTGATCGTGGCGCATGCGCCCGGTCGACTGCTGCCGACCATCCGCTCGCGCTGCCGCAGGCTCTCGCTGCAGCCTCTCGCCGACGACATCGTCGAGCGCCTGCTGGGCGAGTACGCACCCGACGTGAAAGAGCAGGAGAGGGTAGCCCTGGCGCGGCTCGCCGAGGGCAGCATCGGCCGTGCGCTCGAGCTCGCCGGCGCGGGCAGCCTGGAGCTCTACAGCGAGATGGTCTCTGTGCTGGCGACCTTGCCCGACCTCGACATGGCGCGCCTGCACGGTTTTGCCGAGCGCTTCGCGCGTCGAGGCGAGGAGGCGAACGCCGCCTGGCGCTCGCTGAACTACCTGTTTGACGGCTGGCTGAAGGGCCTGGCGCGGCAGTCGGCGCTGGGCGGAGAAGCTGCACCCGTCGTGCCGGCCGAGCGCGGCCTGCAGGCGCGGTTGCTTGCGGCGGCCAGCCTTGATCGCTGGATCGTTGCATGGGAAAAGGCCGCCGAACTGCTGTCAGGCGCCGACCGGGTCAATCTCGACCGCAAGCAAACGGTGCTGGGCAGCTTCCTCGCCCTCCAATCGGCAATGCGCTGAAGAGTTCGGTCATCATGTCGGGCCGCGGTACCTATTACGTCACCACGCCAATCTACTACGTGAACGACGTGCCCCATATCGGGCACGCCTACACGACGCTCGCCTGCGACGTGCTGGCTCGCTTCAAGCGGCTCGACGGCTACGACGTGCACTTCCTCACGGGCACCGACGAGCACGGCCAGAAGGTCGAGAAGGCCGCCGCCGCTGCCGGACTAGCGCCGCAGGCCTTCACCGACAAGGTGAGCCAGTCGTTCCGCGATCTCGTCAAGACGATGAACTACAGCCCCGACAACTTCATCCGCACGACCGAGCCGCGCCATCACGCGGCCTCGCAGGCGCTGTGGGAGAAGCTCGTGGCGTCGGGCGACATCTATCTCGGCAAGTATGCCGGCTGGTACTCGGTGCGTGACGAGGCCTACTTCGTCGAAGGCGAGACCGAGGTCGGCACCGACGGCAAGCGCCGCGCGACGGCGTCCGGCGCCGAGGTCGAATGGGTCGAGGAGCCGTCGTACTTCTTCAAGCTGTCGGCGTGGACCGACCGGCTGCTCGACTTCTACGAAAAGAACCCGCGCTTCATCGCGCCCGAGAGCCGGCGCAACGAGGTCATGAGCTTCGTGAAGAGCGGCCTGCAGGACCTCTCGGTGTCGCGCACCAGCTTCTCCTGGGGCATCCCGGTGCCGGGCGACGAAAAGCACATCATGTACGTCTGGCTGGACGCGCTCACCAACTACATCACCGAGTGCGGCTACCCCGACACGAACAATCCGTTGTGGAAGTTCTGGCCGGCCAACCTGCACATGGTGGGCAAGGACATCATCCGCTTCCATTGCGTGTTCTGGCCGGCCTTCCTGATGTCGGCCGGCGTGGCGCCGCCGCAGCGCGTGTTCGCGCACGGCTGGTGGACCAACGAGGGCCAGAAGATCTCCAAGTCGCTGGGCAACGTCATCGATCCGGTGGAGCTGGTGGCGAGCTACGGGCTCGACCCGGTGCGCTACTTCCTGCTGCGCGAGGTGCCGTTCGGCAATGACGGCGACCTGCAGCGCCGCGCCCTGATCGGCCGCCTGAATGGCGACCTCGCCAACGCCTACGGCAATCTCTGCCAGCGCGTGCTGTCGATTGTGGCCAAGAGCGGCGGCGGCAAGGTGCCGGTCAAGGGCGCAATCCTCGAGGCCGACACCGCGCTACTCGATCGCGCCAAGGGCCTGCTGGCCGCGGTGCGCGGCGAGATCGACGAACAGGCCTTCCACCGCGCGCTGATCGCGATCTGGGAAGTGATCGCCGACGCCAACCGCTACGTCGATGCGCAGGCGCCGTGGGCGCTCGCCAAGACCGATCCGGTGCGGCGCGACACGGTGCTGTGGGTGCTGGCCGAGACCATCCGGCGCGTGACCGTGCTGGTGCAGCCCTTCATGCCGGATTCGGCGGCCAAGATACTCGACCAGCTTGCGGTCGCGGAGGGCGACAGGGCCTTCGCCGGCTTCGACAAGGAGCTGGTGTCGGGCACGGCGCTGCCGGCGCCACAGGGCGTGTTCCCGCGTTACGTCGAGCCGAAGGCGGCGGCGAGCTGATGCTGATCGACAGCCACTGCCATCTCGATTTCCCGGAGCTCCAGGCCGACGAGAGCGGCGTGCTGGCGCGCGCCCGCAATGCCGGCGTGGCGGGCATGCTGACCATCGGCACCCGGCTCGACCAGTTCGACAAGGTGCGGGCCATCGCCGAGCGCCATGGCAATGTCTGGTGCTCGGTCGGCGTGCATCCGCACGAGGCCAAGGAGGAGGGGCAGCGCACCCCTGATCGCCTGATCGAGGCCGCGCAGCACCCCAAGGTGATCGGCATCGGCGAGACCGGGTTGGACTTCTATTACGAGCACAGCCCGCGCGCCGAGCAGGCCGAGAGCTTTCGCGCTCACATCGCGGCGGCGCGCCAGACCGGGCTGCCGCTGATCGTCCATACCCGCGACGCCGACAGCGAGACCGGCGACATCCTCGAGGAGGAATACGCCAAGGGCGCCTTTCCCGGGCTGATCCACTGCTTCAGCTCGGGCGCCGAGGTGGCGCACCGGGCGCTGGCGCTCGGCATGTACATCTCGATCTCGGGCATCGTCACCTTCAAGGCGGCCGAGGCCCTGCGCACCACGGTACGCGACATTCCGCTCGACCGGCTGCTGGTCGAGACCGACGCGCCCTACCTGGCGCCCGTGCCGAGGCGCGGCAAGACCAACGAGCCCGCCTACGTCGCCCATACCGCGGCCAAGCTGGCCGAGCTGAAGGGGGTGTCCGTCGCCGAGCTCGAGGCCGCCACCACCGACAACTTCTTCCGGCTGTTCGCCAAGGCGGAGCGCAGCTCGTGCGGGTGACGATCCTGGGCTGCGGCACGTCGGGTGGCGTACCAAGGGTAGGGGGCGAGGGCGGCAACGGCGAATGGGGCGCCGCCGACCGCAACGATCCGCGCAATCGCCGGCGACGCTGTTCCATCCTGGTCCAGGACCAGGGCAAGACGATCCTGATCGACACCTCGCCTGACCTGCGCGCCCAGTTGCTCGACGCCCGGGTTGGTCGCATCGACGCCGTGCTGTGGACCCATGAGCACGCCGACCAGGTGCACGGCATCGACGACCTGCGGCCCTACATGCTGCGCCAGGGGCCGATCGAGGCGTGGTCGGACGAGCGGACCTACCGGATCCTGTTGCAGCGCTTCGGCTACTGCTTCGCGGCCGAGGACGGCTTCTACAATCCGATCTACCGGCACCACGTGGTCGAGGGGCCGTTCGTGGCCGCGGGCCTCGATGTCCGGCCGTTCGTTCAGGACCACGGCATCGCCACCTCGCTGGGGTTCCGGTTCGGGCCGTTCGCCTACGCCAACGACTGCGTGACCCTGTCGGACGCCGCTTTGGATACGATGGCAGGGGTGGATGTGCTGGTCGTCGACGCCATGCGCTACCGCCCGCACCCCACCCACGCCCATCTGGACCGCGCCCTGGAATGGATCGCCCGGATCGCGCCCAAGCGGGCTTTTTTGACCAATCTCCACGTCGATATGGACTATGCTGAACTCGATCGACTGACACCGGCGCATGTCCAGCCCTGCCACGACGGACTGGTCATCGAAATCTAATGGAGAATAATCCATTATTATCAGACGATTGGAAGGCGTTCCAAAGCTGACGCATCAAGCGAGACAAAACGAGTCCGGGCGCCGCTTGTTCCTGTTGGCGGGTCTTGGCGCCCTTTTGGCCGGTTTTCCCGCCCGGGCAGCCGATCTCGATGCCGGCGGGCTGACCTTCCGGGACTTCGCGGTCAACGACAACGGCGCCAGTTTCAACCGTGGTGTCGATCCCATCATCGCCGGCGGACCCAACCAGGTGTCGTCGCGGGTCGCCGCCGTCGACAGCGCCCAAGGCCTTGCCCGGGTGCAGTTCGGCTCGATCCGGGTCGAGATGGCGCTACCGCTGGGTTGGCAGGCGACCGAGGACTGGGAGCGGGGTGTCGCCTACAGCGGCGACAAGCGCTACCGCCTGATCATCTGGCGGGTCGATTTCGCCTTCGAGGGCGTCAAGGACGCCGAGCACTACGCCGCCACCAAGAGCGGCTCGATCACGGCCCGTCGCCCGACCGTCCAGGCCCAGGCCCGCAAGCTTGGCGACGGCACCTTCCTGATCGTCTACGAGAACGTGCCCAAGGGCCAAGGCGACGGCGAGATCCGCACCGTGTTCGACTTGGTGGTACAGAACCCGGGCAATCCGAAAGAGGGCATCCTGGTGACGCTCGGCGTGCCGGCCAGCGACGCCGTCCGTGGGCTGAAGTTCCTGGCTCTCTTGAAGCAGAATATGCGGATTAACTGGTAGTTCATTGATATTACGGATATAGTAAAAATTTGTCATAATATATATTATACGATAATCGGAGTTGAGGATAAGCGTCATGGCGTCCGAACGTCCCACGGCGGACTCGCTGCCCCGCGAGCCGATGGCCCGCCTGCTCGCCGTCATGGCCTGGCTGCGCGACCGTCAGCACGGCTGCCCGTGGGACATCGACCAGACCTTCCGGACGATCGCGCCGTACACGATCGAGGAAGCCTACGAGGTCGCTGACGCGATCGAGCGCGACGACCTGCCGGCGCTCAGGGAGGAGCTGGGCGACTTGCTGCTGCAGGTCGTCTACCACTCCCAGATGGCGAGCGAGGCCGGCGCCTTCGGCTTCACCGAGGTGGCCGAGGCCGTGGCCGAAAAGATGATCGACCGGCACCCTCACGTCTTCGGCGATGCCAGGATCGACACGGCCGAGGCCCAGAGTGTGTCCTGGGAGGCGCGCAAGGCGGCAGAGCGGGCCGCCAAGGGGAAGGAGCCGGCGGGGACCCTGGACGGGGTGGCGCGGGCCCTCCCCGCCCTGTTGCGGGCCGAGAAGATCCAGAAGCGCGCGGCCCGGGTGGGCTTCGACTGGAAGAAGACGGGTCCCGTCATCGACAAGATCGAGGAGGAGCTGGGCGAGCTCAGGGCCGAGCTGGCGGCCGGCACGGTCGACCAGGAGCGTCTGACCGACGAGCTCGGCGACGTGCTGTTTGCCGTCGCCAACCTCGCCCGCCACTGCAGGGTCGATCCCGAGGCGGCACTGCGCGCCACCAACGACAAGTTCGAACGCCGCTTCCGCCACATCGAGAAGCGCCTGGCCGAGACCGGCCGCAAGCCCGCCGACGCGAGCCTGGAGGAAATGGAAGCCCTCTGGCAGGAAGCCAAGACACGGGCGTGACGGGAGCGCGGGCCTCTGGCCCGCATTCATGAGCGGGCCAGAGGCCCGCGCTCCCTTTTAAGGCAGCCCCGCCAGCAGCGGCATGCGGACGGCCTCGAACAGCTCGCGGACTTGGGCCAGGGTCTGCGGATGGATGGCCGTGATCAGGCCGCCATTGACCGCCTGGGCCGGCGCATAGGGCTTACCGTCGAAGCGCTGCGCCTCGCCGCCCGCCTCCGCTACCATCAGCGTTCCCGCGGCGTGGTCCCACGGCTTGGTCATGCGGTAGAGGTTGAAGTCCGCCCGGCCGGCCAGGACCTCGATGTATTCGGCCCCGGCGCAGTTCAAGGTCGAGACGCGTCCCAGCGTGCCACGCTTGGCCGGCGGCAGCTGTCGGTCGAACTCCTTCTTGACCTTGTAGCCGACGAAACCGATCGGCGGCCGGGCCGGCTTCGGCCGACTGACCTCCACCCCGTCGAGGGTGACCCCCTCGCCCTTCAGCGCCATCGCCATCCGCCCGGTCGGCAGGTCGAGGATCCAGCCGCCGATCGCCACGGTGTCGCGCACAAGGCAGACGATGATGGCGAACCGGTCCTTGCCGCTCGCGAAGTTGGCGGTGCCGTCGAGCGGATCGACGATCCAGCAGCTCTCGCCCGGCCGTGCGATGAGGTCGACCAGGTCGGGCTCCTTCTCGACCGCCTCCTCGCCTACGACCGGCACGCCCGGCAGGATCCTGGCGAGCCCGCTTGCCAAGCGCTGTTCCGACGCTTCGTCGGCCACGGTGACGTAGTCGCCGGGGCCCTTGAGCCTGATGTCTTCCTTGGCAAGCGAGCGAAAGCGCGGCAGCAACTCCGTGGCTGCCGTCTCGCGCATCAGCTCGCCGACCCGCTGGGCATCGGCCGAGCTCAGCATGTCGTCAGCCGACGATGCCGAACAGGTCCTCTTCCTTCAGGATCACGTGCTCGACGCCGCCGAGCTTGACCTCGGTGCCCGACCACTTGCCGTAGATCACCTTGTCGCCGACCTTGACGTCGAGCGCCTGCAGGCGGCCGTCCTCAAGCCGCTTGCCCTTGCCGACAGCCACGACCTCGCCCTGCATGGGCTTTTCCTGGGCGGTGTCGGGGATGATGATTCCGGCCTTGGTCTTGGTCTCGGCGGTCATCGGCTTCAGCAGCAGCCGATCGTGCAAAGGCTTGAATTTCATGGTCTTTCCTTCGTCTGGACTGGGGCGCTTATAGGTACCTGGGAAGCCCAGTGTCAACGCGCCAGCCTGCGTTCGAATTGCGCCGACGCGGCCGGATCGAGCGCGACCGTCAGTCGCGCGATCTCGCCGTCGTCGTGGCGGCTGCGGACCTCGCCGTGCCGGTACAGCCAGGCAATCGTGGCGCCATCGCTGAGCGAGACCTCGACCTCGCGGGCCTCTCCCGCGCGGCCAAGGAAGCCGCCGATCGCCTCGAGGAGCTGGTCGACGCCCTCCCCGGTCATGGCCGAGACCGGGTACTGCCGGGCACGCTCGGCGCCGGTATGGGACCGGGTCTCGAGGGTGTGGCGGACATCGGCCGGCAGGGTATCGATCTTGTTCAGCGCCTCGATGATGAGTCGCCCTCCCCCTTCCTCGATCACGCCGAGGTCGTGCAGCACGGCCTCGACGTCGGCGCGCTGCTGCTCGGTATCGGGATGGGCGATGTCGCGGACATGCACGATCAGGTCGGCCTCCAGCACCTCCTCGAGGGTGGCGCGGAAGGCCTCGACCAGATGCGTCGGCAGGTCGGACACGAAGCCGACGGTATCGGAGATCACGCAGGGCTTGCCGTTGGGCAGCTTGATCGACCGCATCGTGGGATCGAGCGTGGCGAACAGCAGGTCCTTGGCCATCACGGCCGCGCCGCTGAGGCGATTGAACAGCGTCGACTTGCCGGCGTTGGTGTAGCCGACCAGTGCCACCGTCGGCAGGCGCGCCTTGCGCCGGCCGGCGCGATTTACGGCACGCGTACGGCGCACGCCCTCGAGGTCGCGCTTGATGCGCACGATGCGCTCGCCGATCAGGCGGCGGTCGATCTCGATCTGCGATTCGCCGGGGCCGCCCAGGAAGCCGAAGCCGCCGCGCTGGCGTTCCAAGTGGGTCCACGACCGCACCAGGCGGCCGCGCTGGTAGTCGAGCGCCGCCAGTTCGACCTGCAGGCGGCCTTCGTGCGTACGGGCGCGCGCACCGAAGATCTCCAGGATGAGACCGGTGCGGTCGATGACCTTGGCTTCCAGCGCCTTCTCGAGATTGCGCTGCTGCACAGGCGTCAGCCGGTCGTCGACGACGACCAGGCCGATCCCCTGCTCTTTCACATTGTCCTTCACGCGCTCGACCACGCCCTTGCCGATCAACGTGGTAGGCGTGACGCGACGCAGCGGCACGGTCGCGGCCAAGCGCACATCGAGGTCGATGGCACGAGCCAAACCGACCGCCTCCTCGAGCTTGGCGTCACGATCGCGCTCCTCGCGATGCACACCGGGTGCGTAAGGCGACAGCACAGCCGCGACCGTCCGTGGCCGGGCGGTCTCTTCAGCCTTGCGCTTGCGCCTGTCGTTTCCGTTCAGCTCGTGGTTTTCGCTCAAATCAGCCCGCTGCGTCGGCCTTGTCGCCGTCGAACAGCTGCACCGGCGTGACCGGCATGATGGTCGAGATCGCGTGCTTGTACACAAGCTGCGAATGGCCGTCGCGGCGCAGCAGCACCGAGAAATTGTCGAACCAGGTAACGATACCCTGCAGTTTGACGCCGTTCACAAGGAAGATCGTGACGGGCGTCTTGTTCTTGCGCAGGTGGTTCAGGAAGACGTCCTGAACGTTCTGTGCTTTTTCACTCATGTTCTTGGCCTCTTGCTGGGCGTCCGACTGCTTTTTGGGCAGCCGTTGGAAAGGCGCGAGTCTCATACCCGCTACCGAGTTGAGTCGAATATAGGGGGAGATCAGGTCAAAGCAATGCCACCAGGTGATTACAATTGCGTGCTCTAAGCCGCGGCGGGTGGTCGAGCAGCAGCCCTGTCAGCTCCTCTGCGCCGCCCACCAGGACCGGCAAGCAGCCGGCAGCATGGGCACATCTCAGGTCTGCCGGGGTGTCGCCGACCATCCATACCGTCTCGTCCGGGGCAATTCCCGTGCCGTCGAGGGCCTTGAAGATGGGGTCCGGTGCGGGTTTGTCGCGCATGCAGTCGCGCGCGCCCACCGCCCGCTTGATCCACCGCTGCCAGCCGAGATGGGCTAGCTCGGCGCGAAGATTGTCGCCGACCTTGTTGCTCACCACCGCGACATAGCAGCCGAGCCGGTCGCAATGCTCCAGCAGCTCGGCCGCCCCCGGCAGCGGCGTCAGCCGCTCCAGATGGATGCGATGGAAGGTCTCGTAGAACACCTGCTCGGCTTCGCCGGCGCGCGCCCCGAACAACGCGGGAAAGGCGTCGCGCAAGGAACCGTGGGCGCGATCCTTCACCTCCTGCGCCGTCCACGGCATCCGGCCCAGCGCGGTGAAGGTGTCGTGGTAGCACTCGACGATGGTCGGCCAGGTGTCGACCAGCGTGTTGTCCCAATCGAACAGGATGGCGCGTGGCGGTTTGAGACCTTGCGGTCGGCTCACGTAACCGCCTCGCCGTCGGCCGCGAACCGTACGTATTCCTCGCGCAACCGCCGCGCCGTCGGGCCGACCTTGCCGTCGCCCACGGCGTCGCCGTCGATCTTGACCACCGGCGTCACGAACGAGGTGGCGCTGGTGATGAAGGCTTCCTTGGCGTCCTTGGCCTCGGCCAGGGTGAACGGCCGCTCGACCAGCTTCAGCTGCAGGTCGCCGGCCAGCACCTTCAGGGTGTGGCGCGTGATGCCGGCCAGGATGGCGTTGTCGGTGGCGCGGGTGACCAGCTCGCCGCCCTTGGTGACGATCCAGGCGTTGGTCGAGGCGCCCTCGGTCACGTTGCCCTTGCCGTCGACCAGCCACGCCTCGTAGGCGCCGCTCTCTCTCGCCGCCTGCTTGGCCAGCACGTTGGGCAGCAGGGCCACGGTCTTGATGTCGCAACGTTGCCAGCGGATGTCGGGATGGCTCTTCACGGCGATGCCGGCGCCGGGATCGGCCTCGGCGCGCTTGCTGTTCTTGGTCGTGAGCACCAGCGCGGGCTTCACCGGCTTGGTCGGGAAGGCATGATCGCGGCGTGCTACGCCGCGTGTCACCTGCATGTAGATCAGCCCGTCGCGCAGCCGATTGCGGCGCATCAGCTCGCGCATGATGAAGCCGAGCGTCGGCCGCGCCACCGGCCAGGCGATGCGCAGCTCGCCCAGCGAGCGGCCGAGGCGATCGATGTGCAGCTTCTCGTCTATGAGCTTGCCGTCGCGCACGCCCACGACTTCGTAGACGCCGTCGGCGAGCTGATAGCCGCGATCCTCGATGTGTACGCTTGCTTCACGGTGATCGACATAGCGTCCATTGACGTACGCATAACGCGCCATTCTCTTACGCTCCTCGGGTCTCGGTCGTAGCCTCGCCGCCATTTTCTGCAGCGCCACCGTGCAGGCCGAGCGACTTCAACTTGCGATGCAACGCGGAGCGCTCCATGCCGACGAAGGTCGCGGTGCGCGAGATGTTGCCGCCGAAGCGCGTCACCTGAGCGAGCAGGTACTCGCGCTCGAATACTTCACGCGCATCGCGCAACGGCAATTGCATGATCTCGCCGCCCTTCTCCCAGCGCAGCACCGACGGAGCGTCCTCGCTCACGTCGTTGGGCAGGGCATCGGCGCGGATCGGCCCGCCGCCGGCAGGCGCCAGGATCAGCAGCCGCTCGATGACGTTGCGCAGCTGGCGCACGTTGCCCGGCCAGTCGTGGCCCTGAAGAGCGGCCAACGTGTCCTCGCCGATCGGCCGTGCCGGCAGGTCGGTGGCAGCAGCAACACGCTGCAGCAGGTCGCTGGCGACTTCGGGAATGTCCTCGCGCCGCTCGCTGAGCGGCGGCACGCGCAAGGCCACGACGTTCAGGCGGTGGAAAAGCTCCTCGCGGAAGCCGCCCGAGGCGATCTCGTCCTGCAGGGCGCGCGCCGTCGAGGCGAGCACGCGGACATCGACCTCGACCTTGGTGGTGCCGCCGTCGCGGGTGAAGGACTGCTCCTGCAGCACGCGGGCCAGCCGGCTCTGCAACGGTACCGGCAGGTCGGCGACTTCTTTCAGCAGCAGCGTGCCGCCATGCGCCATCTCGAAGGCGCCGGAGACGCGCAGCACGTCCGGCCCGCTCTCCCCGTCCGTGCCGAACAGTTCGATCTCGAGCCGCTCGGCCGGCAATGCCGAGCAGTTCACGACGACGAACGGGCCATCGGCCCGCTTGGAACCCTGGTGGATCAGCCGCGCCACGGTCTCCTTGCCGGCGCCCGAGGGACCGGTGATCAGCACGCGGCTGCCGGTCGGCGCCACGCGCTCGATCTGGCCGCGTACGTTGGCGGCGGTGCCCGAGGAGCCGACGAACGTGACCTCGCCGCCGGCGCGCCGGCGCAAGGCGACGTTCTCGCGCCGCAGCCGGTCGGCCTCGATGGCGCGGTCGACCACCAGCAGCAGGCGATCGGCCTTGAACGGCTTCTCGATGAAATCGTAGGCACCGGTCTTGATGGCCGACACGGCCGTGTCGATCGTGCCATGGCCCGAGATCATCACCACCGGCACCGGCGGATCCTCGCGCCGGATGACTTCCAGGATCTGCAAGCCGTCGAGCTCGCTGCCCTGCAGCCAGACGTCGAGGATCACCAGCGCCGGCCGGCGCTGGCGCACGGCGTCGATGGCCTCGGTGCTGTTGTGGGCGCGGCGGGCCGTGTGGCCCTCGTCTTCCAGGATGCCCGCGATCAGCGTGCAGATGTCGCGCTCGTCGTCGACGATGAGAATATCGTGTCCCATGACTTTCAAACTGTCCGCGATGTTATGTGCGGATCATTGTGCGGCCGTCGCGTGCGCACGAACCGACGCGATTTCCTTCGCGTCCCGCCGGAATACCAGACTGATGCGGGCGCCGCCACCCTCGCGGTCGTCCAGGGCGAGATAGCCGCCATGATCTTCCATGATCTTCTTGACGATGGCGAGGCCGAGGCCGGTACCCTTGCTGCGCGTGGTCATATAGGGCTCGGTCAAGCGCTCGCGGCCTTCCTTGGGCAGGCCCTTGCCGTTGTCGTCGACGATGATGCGGACCGTGGCGTCGTCGTCGCGCAGCGTCAGCTTGATCTCGCCGGGCGGCAGGGCCTGGCCCGGTGCGGCCTCCCTGCCCTCGATCGCTTCGGCCGAGTTCTTGAGGATGTTGGTGAGAACCTGCGACACCTGTCGGCGATCGCAGATCAGCGGCACCCGGCCGTCGGGCAAGGTCGAGATATAGCGGATGTCGGAATTGCCCTGGCGCTGCAGGAACAACGCCTGCTGGCAGAGCTCCTTGGCGTCCTCGGGCTTCACGGTCGGCCGCGGCATGCGGGCGAACGATGAGAACTCGTCGACCATGCGGCCGATGTCGCCGACCTGGCGGATGATGGTGTCGGTGCAGATCGAGAAGGTCTCGGGATCCTCCTTGATCTGCTTCAGGTAACGGCGCTTCAGGCGCTCGGCCGAGAGCTGGATGGGCGTCAGCGGGTTCTTGATCTCGTGCGCGATACGGCGCGCCACGTCGCCCCAGGCCGCCATGCGCTGCGCCGACATGAGGTCGGTCACGTCATCGAAGGTGACGACCGAGCCCGCATCCGACGCCGCACTGATGCGCACCAGCAGGATGCGCCGCGTGCCGCCCTGCAGGATCTCGACTTGGCCTTGAGTGACACGGTCGGGACGATCGGCGGCCTGCTCGACCAGCGGCGACAGCTCCGGCATCACGGCGGTCAGCGGGCGCTCGACCACGCCGTCCTCCGGCAGGGACAGCAGCTCCAGCGCCGAGCGGTTGGAGCGAGTGACGATGCCCGTGCTGTCGACGCTCAGGACGCCGGCGGACACACCCGCCAGCACCGCGTCGGTCAGTCGCCGTCTGGTATCGAGCTCCTTGTTGGCGTCGATCAGGTCGCCGCGCTGCTGCTCGATCTGGCTGGCCATGCGGTTGAACGAGCGCGAGAGCTGGCCCAGCTCGTCGTTGAGCGGCCCCTCCTCGACGCGCGCCGTCAGGTCGCCGCCCCTCACCCGCTCGGCCGCAGCCATGAGCCCGCCGATCGGCTCGGTCAGGCGTGACGCGAACAGGATGGCGAGCCACACGGCGGCCAGCAGCATCAGCAGCGCAATGGCGCCGCAAATCACGAAGATCAGGAGCTGGCTGCGCTGCATGGCCTGCTCGATCTGCGAGTAGAAGGAGCCAGCGAACTCGATGCTCTTGATGTAGTCGACGACGCGCAGGTCGACCGAATGGCCGGTGACCAGGAACAGCGGCTCGCCGAGGAAGAGCTGCATGACGAAGTAGGCCCCGTCGGGCGCCTGGATCTCGACCGGACCGTTCTGCCGCACGGCGCGCCACAGCGCCTGCGCCGGTGGGGCCGGGTCCTTGAGGCCTTCGGCATTGGGCGCGACGGCGCGTGCCAGCACGCCGTTGTCAGCATCGATGACGATCGCCTCGATGATCGGTCGGCCGTCGATCAGACGCTTCAGCAGGCTGCTCGTCGCCTCCTTGTCACGCACCGAGTCGATGCCGATCTCCTGCAGGGAAGACGCAACGGCGCCGATATCGCGCAGGATCTCCTCTTCACGGGCGCGCCGCACCGGCTCGCCGATCGCGCGGGCCGCCTCGTAGGAGGCTTGCGCCGGCTTCACCACGAAGTCGGTGAGGTTGATAACCAGCAGCGACAGGATGATGGTCACGATCAGGGTCGGCGTGATGGTGAACAGGCTGCACACGAGCACCAGCCGCATATGCAGGCGCGACCCCGCCGCGCCGCGCCGGCGGTCGAGCCAGAGCTGGGTCAGCCGCACGGCCAGCAGCGCCACCAGGGCCACGGCGATCACCAGGTCGGCGACCAGCAGGCCGCTGATCCAGCCGCGCGTGTTCAGGGCGGTGGGGACGAAGCCTGCCAGCCAGGCATAGGTCGCCGCGCCGGCGAGCATGGCGAGCACGGCCAGCGATATGGCGGCGGCGCGGCCGCCCAGCCTGCGGGCCACCGCCGCTGTCGCATCGCCCAAGCGTGAAACGCCCAGCGCAGCTGTCACTATAGTCACCCGCCTCGGCGGACCTGCGGCGTACGTACCACGGGGACGTCGAGGTCCTTGATCTTCTTGCGCAACGTATTGCGATTGAGCCCCAAGAGGCGGGCAGCGCGCAACTGATTCCCGCGCGTTGCCCCGAGGGCCAGGGACAAGAGCGGACGCTCGACCTCGGAAATGACACGATCGTACATGCCGTCCGGCGGAAGCCGGTCGCCATGGGCCGCGAACAATGCCTGCAGATGGCGATCGACGGCATCAGCCAGCGAGACGTCGGGCGCGACGGAGTCGCCCGCGGCGGGCTCCGGCTCCAGTGCCGACATGGCATCGGCCAGCTCGGCCTCGATGGTCTCGACGCCAATGACCTCTTCCGAGTAGAGCGCCGACAGGCGGCGCACCAGGTTGACCAGCTCGCGGACGTTGCCCGGCCAGCGATGCTGCTTCAGCCGCGCCATGGCCTCGGGCGACAGCACCTTGGCCGGCAGGCCGTCGGCGGTCGCCGCCTGCAGATAGTGGTTGGCGAGCTCGGGGATGTCGTCCAAGCGCTCGCGCAGCGGCGGCAGGCGGATCGGCACGACGTTCAGGCGATAGAACAGGTCCTCGCGGAACAGGCCCTGCTGGATCAGGCGACGCAGATCGCGATGGGTGGCGGCGACGATGCGTACGTTGGCCTTAATCGGCGTACGGCCGCCGACGGTCGTGTACTCGCCTTCCTGCAGCACGCGCAGCAGGCGGGTCTGTGCCTCGGGCGGCATGTCGCCGATCTCGTCGAGGAACAGCGTGCCGCCGGATGCCTGCTCGAACTTGCCGGCCGAACGCTGCACGGCGCCGGTGAACGCGCCACGCTCGTGGCCGAACAGCTCGCTCTCGATCAGCTCGCGCGGGATCGCCGCCATGTTGAGCGCCACGAACGGACCTTTGCGGCGCTTGCCGTAGTCGTGCAGCGCGCGCGCCACCAGCTCCTTGCCCGCGCCCGATTCGCCGGTGACCATCACCGTGAGGTCGGTCGACATCAGCCGCGCCAACGCACGGTAGATCTCCTGCATGGCGGGCGAGCGGCCGATCAGCGGCAGGCGCTCACCCTCCTCCGGCGCCTGGATGCTGCGCTGCATGGGCGTGGCCGGCGCCGACAGCGCTCGGTTCACCACCGAGATCAGCTCATTGAGGTCGAACGGCTTGGGCAGGTATTCGAAGGCGCCACGCTCGGTCGCGCGCACGGCGGTGAGCAGCGTCGATTGCGCGCTCATGACGATGATGCGCAGATCCGGCCGCAGCTTGCGGATGCGCGGCACCAGGTCGAGGCCGTTCTCGTCGGGCATCACCACGTCGGTGATGACCAGCTGGCCCTCGCCTTCCTGCACCCATTGCCATAGGGTCGATGCAGCCCCCGTGCTGCGCACGTTGTGGCCTTGCCGGCCCAGCGCTTGGTGCAGGACGGTACGGATCGCCCGGTCGTCGTCGGCGACCAGGATGGTGTTGGCGCTCATGAATGGGCCTGGAGAGACTGCAACGGCAACATAACCCTAAAAGTCGTACGGCCTGGCTCGCTGTCGAATTCGATCGCCCCGCCGTGGTCGTTGATGATCTTGGCTACCAAGGCAAGACCCAGGCCAGTTCCGGTGGGCTTATTGGTGACGAAGGCGTCAAAAAGATGGGCGCGAATCTCGTCGGACACCCCGCGCCCGTTGTCCCGGACCGAAACCACCAGGGGCAGGTTGACCTTGGCCTGCTGGCCGGGGACCGCCAGGCGCAGGCCATGGCGGTAGGCTGTGGACAACTCGATCTCGCGTTCGCCGTCGCCGGGCACCTCGCAGGCGTTCTTCACCAGATTCAGGAACACCTGGATGAGCTGGTCGCGGTCGCCGTGCACGTCGGGCAGCGAGGGGTCGTAGGTCTCGACGAAGCGGACGCCCTTACCGAAGCCGTTCTGGGAGATCCGCAGGACGTGGTTCAGCACCTGATGGATGTTGATCGGGCTGCGGTCGATCGGCCGGCCGTCGGCAAAGGCCTCCATGCGGTCGACCAGGGCGACGATGCGATCGGTCTCCTCGCAGATCAGACTTGTCAGCTCGCGCTCGGAGTCGGGCACCGACTGCTCCAGCAGCTGTGCTGCGCCACGGATGCCGGACAACGGGTTCTTCACCTCGTGCGCCAGCATGGCGGCGAGCGCACTCACCGAGCGGGCGGCGCTGCGATGCGACATCTGGCGATCGATGTTGCGGGCGATGGTCTGCTCGACCAGCGAGACCGCCACCAGCCCGTCGCTGTCGACGATCGGCGACAGGCGCAGCGCGCAGAAGCGATTGCCGATGCGCGGCGATGCCAAGGTCACGCCGTTCTCGGCGACCGCACCGCCGGTCGACAGCACCTGCTCGAGCAGGGAGAAGAGCGGCGTGTCCTC
>JAIEOV010000153.1 GCA_019750135.1 Reyranella sp.
TTGCCATGATCAACGTGGCCGATCGTCCCGATGTTGCAATGCGGCTTGTTCCGCTCAAACTTCGCCTTCGACATGGTGTTGCGACCCTCTGATGCATTCCGTCGACATACGCCTACAAACTGGAGCGGGTGAAGGGAATCGAACCCTCGTCGTAAGCTTGGAAGGCTTCTGCTCTACCATTGAGCTACACCCGCAACTCCTGAACAGGGCTACCACACGCCGCACTTAAAGGCCGTTGGTGGAGGGGGAAGGATTCGAACCTTCGTAGACGCGAAGTCGGCAGATTTACAGTCTGCTGCCATTGACCGCTCGGCCACCCCTCCGAACCTGCGGCAAACGCGGCGCGAGATAAGCCTGTTCAGCCCGTGAAACGGGCGCGCGTTGCTCGCAAATCCAATGGGTTACGTCAAGAGCAAATCCCCTTATACAGGCGCCCATGCGCAACCGACCGCACCGATCCCACCGGCCGACCCGCGAACGGCAGCAAAAAGGGGGGCATCAGTCGGTGTGGCTTTTCGGCCGCCACGCCGTGCTGGCCGCCCTGGCCAATCCGGAACGCCGGATCGAGCGCGTCCTGGCCACCAAGGAAGCCGCCGAGCGCCACGCGGCGGAGCTGGGAAGCAAGGTCGAGCTGCTCGCACGAGACGATCTCAGTCATCGCCTGCCCGCTGGCGCCGTGCATCAAGGGCTCGCCGCCCTGGTGGCGCCCCTGGAAGAGCCGCAGCTCGAGGATGTTCTGGCGCGCTGCGGCGACAATGCCCTGGTGCTGGCCCTCGACCAGGTCACCGACCCGCACAATGTCGGCGCCATCCTGCGCAGCGCCGCGGCTTTCGGCGTGGCTGGCCTGATCGTCACCGAGCGCCATGCGCCGGCCGACACCGGTGTGCTGGCCAAGGCCGCCTCGGGCGCCTTGGAGATCGTCCCTCTGGTGCGCGCCGTGAACCTGGCACGAACCCTGGAGCAACTGAAGGAAGCGGGCTTTTGGCTCTATGGCCTGGACGAGCGCGGCGACGTTGCCATCACCGATCTCGATCTCGGCGGTCGCGCCAGCATCGTGCTGGGCGCCGAGGGCGAGGGCCTGCGCCGCCTGACCGCCGAGAAATGCGATCGGCTCGTGACAATTCCGACCGACCAGCGGCTGGCGGCGCTCAATGTCTCCAATGCCGCGGCGGTCGCCGCCTATGAATGGGCACGGCGGCGCACCAGCTCCTCATAGAGAGCGACATACTCGCTCGCCATGCGCCGGGCGGTGAAGCGGCGCTCGAAGCAGGCGCGCACCTCGCGCCGATCGATCTCGCCCAGCCGGCCGACGGCACGCACGGCGCCTTCCTCGTCGTCGACGACGAAGCCTGTGACGCCCTCGTCGATCACCTCCGGCACCGAACCATGGCGAAAGGCGATGACCGGCGTGCCGCACGCCATGGCCTCGATCATCACCAGGCCGAACGGCTCGGGCCAGTCGATGGGAAACAACAGCGCGGCTGCGTCAGCCAGGAATTTCTCCTTGGTCTGGTCGTTGACCTCGCCGGTGAGCTGAACGTTGCGGCCGTCGATCTTGGGCTCGAGCTGCTCCTTGAAGTAGCCGCGCTCGCCCTTGGGCACCTTGGCGGCGATGCGCAGCGGCATACCGGCGGCTTGCGCGATCCGGATGGCCGCCTCGGGTCCCTTCTCCTTCGTCAAGCGGCCGAGAAAGGCGAGGTAGGATCCCCGTTCGACGCGGGCGTGCAGGGAATCGGCCGGTAGGCCATGATAGACGGTGCCCAGCCAGTCGGCGCCGGGAAGCGGCAGCCGCTGATTGTCCGAGATCGACACGAAGGGTGCGCCGGGAAAGTGACGGACGACCTCCGGCAGGCCGGCAATGTCCAGGCGGCCGTGGAAGGTGGTGAGGAACGGCACGCCTGCCCGCGTGAGCAGCGGCAGATGCAGCCAGTCGATATGGCAATGGACGACGTCGAATTCCCTGGCGCGCGTCGCCAGGGTTTCGAGCAGGACCGATTGCACGGCGACCGGATCGGTGCGCGGCCGGCCGAGCCGGAAGGCGTAGGGCCAGACCGGCACCAGCTTGGCGCGCGTGCGCGAATTGCCGCTGGCGAACAGGGTGACATCGTGGCCGAGCTCGACCAGCTCGTCGACCAGCCAGGCGACGACGCGCTCGGTGCCGCCGTAGAGCTTGGGCGGTACGCTTTCAGCCAACGGCGCGATCTGAGCGATGCGCATGGCAAGGTCACGGTGGCCGATAGCCGGCCAGCAGGTCGAGCCAGTCCTCGAGCAGGCGGCTCATCAGGAATTTCTCGCGCACCGTCTCCCTCGCCCGCGTCCCGAGCCGCTGGCGCAGGCCGGGGTCCTCCAACAACTGCACGATGCGCTCAGCCGTCTGGTCAACGCTGTCGACCAGGAAGCCGTCCTCGCCGTCAGTGATCTGGCGGCGGATGCCACCGACATTGCCGCCGATCACCGCGGCGCCCTTCCACATCGCCTCGGTGACGGTGAGCCCGAACCCTTCGCGCGTCGACTTCTGCAGCACGACGGCGGCGCGGCGCTGCAGCGCGTTCACCAGGACCGGATCGTCGACCGTGAGCACGATGACACGCTCGTCGATCGAGGCCTTGATGGTCTCGAGGATGATGTCACCCTCCGGATCGTCGGTCGCGCTGTTGCCGACCAGCACCAGCGTGCAGTCGACGCTCTGGCGCGCCTTGCGGAACGCCTCGATCACGCCCATCGGATCCTTCCAGCGGTCGAACCGCGAGATCTGTGTCACCAGTGGCCGATTGGTCGGGATCCTGTGGCGCATCAGGCATTCGTCGATCTCGCTTTCGGACAGGTCCGCGTTCTTGGCCGAGAACGGGTTGATCGCCGGCGTGAAGAAGAGCTGAACGATGTCGAGATCCTGGGCGTACTCCGGCAGTGAGAAAATTGCGGCATCGTAGGAATCGACGAAGCCACGCAGGTAATTCCAGGCGGCCGGATTGGGCGTCGAAAGATCGATATGGCATTGCCACAGCCACGGCATCTTGCGGTCGGCGAAGTGCTCGACCAGCGGCAAGGGTTGCGGATCGTGGATCACAACGGCGTCACAGCCCGCCAGGTGCAGCCGGGTGGCGTTCTCGAACACGACCTGCTCGTAGACCGCCTTCTCGGCGGCCGTGAGCTCGACCCGCTCGCCCTGCAACGTGTTGTGAAGCTTCTTGGTGCAGCTGAAGAAGGCCGGCGTGCCCTGGATCTGCCGCCAGCCGGTCTCGATGCCGAGCGCGTTCATCATCAGGGTGAGCGGGGTCAGGATCTCCGCGACGCCACCGCCATAGAACGTCGAATTGACGTGGATGACATGCGCGTCGCGGACCTGGTCGGCTTTCTTGAATATCCGGCGGGCGGCCGCCTGACCGATCAGCGGCTCGTATTGTTCCAGCGGATGGAGACCCAGGGTGGCCTTGTCGAGGGCCGCAGCTTCTACGGTCATCGGCGGTCTGCCTTTCCTAAAGACCTCGTGAAATAATGAGGTGGATAAGGGATCGGGCCGCCGGAGGTTGCTTGACGGGCAAGCAATGGCTTGGCCAATGCAACAGAAAACCCTAAAAGGGCACGCAACGCCGGGTTAGCACAGTGGTAGTGCAGCGGTTTTGTAAACCGAAGGTCGGGGGTTCAAATCCCTCACCCGGCACCATTCTGCTTCGCGCCAACGCGCTTCGCAGAACAAGTCCTGCCCTCTGGGCGCGAAGCAGAATGCCCTCCGAAGCCGTGGCGAAGGAGGGCCGTTTGAGCACGGGGTGGGGTTCCGTAGACATGACGGTCACAGTCCTGGTCACCGGCGGCGCTGGCTATATCGGCAGCCACGTCTGCAAGGCGCTGGCTGAAGCAGGCAAGAAGCCCGTCTGCTACGACACGCTCGAGAAAGGCCATGAGTGGGCGGTGCAATGGGGCCCGCTCGAGCGAGGCGACATCGGCGACAAGGCCCGGCTCGACGAAGTCTTTGCGCTGTACAAGCCACGGGCGGTGATCCACCTCGCGGGCTACATCGAAGTCGGCGAATCGGTCCAGCAGCCCGAACGCTACCTCCACAACAACGTCACCAAGTCTTGCGCTCTGATCGCCGCGGCGGTGCGGCACCATATCGAGGCTTTCGTCTTCTCGAGCACCTGCGCGGTGTACGGGCTGCCGCAGATGGACCTGCTGACCGAGGCCCACCCGATCGCCCCGCTCAGCCCCTATGCCGAGTCGAAGGCCAAGGTCGAGGAGGCGCTGGCCGAAGCCGCCGGGCGCGGCTTGCGTTCGGCGGCGTTGCGCTACTTCAACGCCGCCGGCGCCGATCCCAGTGGCGCCATCGGCGAGGCGCACGATCCCGAGTCCCACCTGATGCCGCTGGCAATCGATGCTGCGCTAGGCCTCGGATCTCCCTTGACCTTGCTCGGGACCGATTATCCGACACCTGACGGCTCTTGCGTGCGTGACTTCGTGCACGTGAACGACCTCGCCGACGCCCATGTCCGCGCGATCGGCTGGTTGGCCCGGAATAGCGGGCACAACGCCTTCAACCTCGGCAGCGGCACGGGCTACAGCGTACGGCAGGTGATCGACGAGACGGCCCGCGTCACGGGACGCGCCGTGCCCTACTCGGTCGGGGCACGCCGACCGGGCGATTCACCGAAGCTCGTCGGCGAAATCGCCAAGTCCAAGCGCGAGCTCGGCTGGACACCGACGCACAATCTCACGACGCAGATCGAGGATGCGCTGCGCTGGCGACGGAAGATGCCGCGTTAGGTTTCTTGCCGGAGCCGCAGCGGCAAATCGTGCAGGCGTCTGCCCGTCGCGGCGAAGATCGCATTGGCGACGGCAGGGGCGATCGGCGGCGTGCCGGGCTCGCCGACGCCGCCGATGGCCGACGAACCGGTATCGACGAGATGCACCGCCATCGCCGGCGCATCGGCCAGGCGCACCGCGTCGTAGTCGGGAAAGTTCGACTGCTCGACCGCGCCGCCCGCCAGCGTGATCTCGCCGTAGAGCGCGGCCGAGAGCCCGTAGATGATGCCGCTCTCCATCTGCATGCGCACGATCGCGGGATTGACCACCGGGCCGCAGTCGATGGCGCAGGTCACGCGCTTGACCTGCAAGGTCTTGCCGTCGGTCACCGTGATCTCGGCGACCTGGGCCACGATCGAGCCGAACGAGGCGCGCAACGCGATGCCGCGGCCCGAGCCCGCCGGCAGCGGCGTGCCCCAGCCCGCTTCCTTCGCGGCCGTCTCCAGCACTTTCAGGTGTCGCGGCTGCTTCGCCAGCAACTCGCGGCGGAACTCGAACGGATCCTTCTTCAGGGCGACCGCGATCTCGTCGACAAAGCTTTCGTCGAAGAAGGCGGTGTGCGAATGGCCGACCGATCGCCAGAAGCCGACCGGCACCGATCCATCCGGAACGATGGCCTCGAGCTTGTAGAACGGAAAGGCGTAAGGCGGGTTCTCTACGGCATTACCCTCCGGCTTGCCCTGCAACGGCAGGCCGACGACGCGGGCGCCGAACTGATCGGCCGGCGACTGCGCCACCTGGCGCTTGGCCACGCTTGCCAGCTTCGGCGCGCCGCCCGACATATCGAGCTCGGCGCGCCAGCGGGCGAGCGCCATCGGGCGATAGAAGTCGTGCTTGATGTCCTGCTCGCGCGACCACAGGACCTGCACCGGCTTGTCCGGCACGGCGAGCGCACAGGTCACCGCCTGGCGCACCAGGTCGACCTCGGCGCGCCGGCCGAAGCCGCCGCCGAGGAATGTCGTGTGCACGCCGACCGCTTCCTGCGGCACGTCGGCCACCTTGGAAGCGATCAGGCGTACCAAGGTCGGCGACTGGTTGGGCATCCAGACCTCGACCTTCGCCTTGTCGCCTTCACGCATGACCTGCGCCGTGCAGTTCATCGGTTCCATGGTGGAGTGCGCGAGATAGGGCGCGCGATAGGTCGCCTCGAGTGACCGCACGGTCGCGGGCTTCTTCTCCTCGCCCAGCGTACGCACCAACGCCGGTTTGCCGTCCTGCATCAGCCCCTCGTAACGCTGCCACAAGGCGGCGCTGTCGAGATTGGGCTCCGGCCCGGGCTGCCACTGCACCTCGATGCCCTCCTGCAGCAGCTTGTTGGCGCGCCACCAGCTGGTGCCGATGGCGGCGACGCCACCCGGCACGATGATCACGGTCTCCACGCCCTTGGGCAGGCTGCCCTTCACCTTGAAGCCGGTTGCCGAGCCGCCGAAGGTCGGCGCGTTCAGCACCGCGGCGTAAAGCAGGCCGGGCCGGCGCACGTCGATGCCGAAGGTCGCCGTGGCTAGGACCTTGGCCGGAATGTCGAGCCGCGGCAGCGGCTTGCCGATGAGCTTGAACTCCGACGGCTTCTTGAGCGGCGGCGCCGGCATCGACGACAGGTCGCCGACGTAGTCGACCAGCTCGCCGAAAGTGGCGACACGCGCGCCGTTCTTGCGCCGCACCTCGCCATCGACGACGACGAGCTCGCTCACCGGCACCGAAACCTTGCGGCTGGCCGCGCGCAGCAGCAGGTCGCGGGCCACGGCGCCGGCAACGCGCATGGGATGCCAGGCGTCGCGCACGCTGGTCGATCCGCCGGTCGCCAGCACGCCGAGAACGCCGCCGGCCTTGCCCGCCATCCAATGCGCGATGTCGACGACGGTGCCCGTCTCCTCCGGCGAGAAGGGCAGGCTGTCGATCAGGATGTCGACATTGCGGTAGACGCCGTGCTCCGGCGGGTCTTCGACGCGGACCTGATTCCAGCGCGCATCCATCTCCTCGGCCACCAGCATGGCGAGCGCCGTCTGCACGCCCTGTCCCATCTCGGCGCGCGGCACGGCCACGACCACGCCGTTGTCGCGCGCGATCTTGACCCAGCCGCTCAAGCCCGCCTCGTTCGGCTTGACGTTGAGCAGCGTGCGATCGCCCAGCCGATCGCGCTCGCGGGCGAACCAGAAGCCGACCCCCAGCAGGCCGCCACCGGCGACGCCGCCGATGATCGCCATGCGGCGGGTCCATTTCTTCATGTCGCGCCCGCCAGCAATGAAGAGGCGCGATGCACGGCGCGCCGAATGGCGCTGTAGGTACCGCAGCGGCAGATGTTGGAGAGGACCTCGTCGATGTCCTTGTCCGTCGGTTTGGGATTGGCCTTGAGCAGAGCCGCCGCCGACATGATGAAGCCGGGCTGACAGTAGCCGCACTGGGGCACCTGCTCCTCGATCCAGGCCTTCTGCACCGCGTGCAGCGTGCCCGGCGCCAGCCCTTCGATGGTGATCACCGCCTTGCCGGCGACGTCGGACGCCGCCATCGAACACGACCGCACCGGCGCGCCGTCGATGTGGACGGTGCAGGCGCCGCAGGACGCCACACCGCACCCATACTTGGGTCCCGTGATATTGAGGTCCTCGCGCAGGACCCACAGCAGTGGCTTCTCGGCTTCGACATCAACCTGAGCCGGCTGGCCGTTGACGGTGAACGAGATCATCGCCGGATGAGCGTATCACCCAGGACGAGGACGTCCATCTTGGTTCGCAGAAAACAGTCGATGGCTTCCTCGGGCCTGCAAACAACCGGTTCGTTTTCGTTGAAGCTGGTGTTCAGGACCATGGGAACGCCGGTGATCTCCCGGAACGCCTGGATCAGCCGGGCATAGCGCGGATTGCCCGCCCAGGTGACGGTCTGCAGCCGGCCGGTGCCGTCGACATGGGTGACGGCCGGGATCTCCTTGCGCTTGGCCTCGCGGATCTTGAAGACCTGCATCATGAAGGGCACGTCGTCGTCGGTCTCGAACCATTCAGGCACCGCCTCGCGCAGGACCGACGGGGCGAAGGGGCGGAAGGATTCGCGCCGCTTGATCTTGAGATTGAGGATGTCCTTCATGTCGGCGCGCCGCGGATCGCCCAGGATCGAGCGGTTGCCGAGCGCCCGCGGGCCCCATTCGAGGCGGCCCTGGAACCAGCCGATCACCTTGCCGAGCGAGATCGCCTCGGCCGTCCGCTTGCACAAGGTCGCCTCGTCGGCGATGCGCTCGATGGTGCATCCCGCGGCATCGAAATCGGCGCGGCGCTGGGCGATGGCGCCGGCGATCTGATCGGGCGTGGCCGACGGACCCCAGTAGGCGTGGTCCATGACGAAGTGACGGCGCGCCGCGGCACCCCCCAGCTTGTGCCAGGTCGCGAAGGCCGCGCCGATCGCGCCCCCGGCATCGCCGCCGGCCGACTGGACGTAGAGCTTCTTGAACGGCGAACGCTCCAGCACCTTGCCGTTGGCCACCGAGTTGTAGGCGCAGCCGCCCGCCAGCACGACGGCGTCGGCGCCGTAGCGGCGGTGCACGGCCCCCAGAAGATTGAAGAAGGCGTTCTCGTAGGTGACCTGCGCCGAGCGCGCGATGTCGCGATGGCGGTCTTCCAGCGGCGCGGCCGGATCGCGCACCGGGCCGAGCAGGCGCGCGAGCTCGTCGCTCCACAATTGCCCGCCCGAGGGAATGCCGTCCTTCACCTGGTAGTTGGCGCCCTCGCCCGAAGCGTGGCGGAAGAAGCGCAGGTCGAGCTCGAAGGTGCCGTCGTCCCTGGTCTTCACGATCTGCTTCATCAGGTCGACGAAGCGCGGCTCGCCGTAGGGCGCGAGTCCCATCACCTTGTATTCGTCGCCGTAGTGCGGGAAGCCGATGAACTGCGTCATCGCCTCGTAGAACACGCCGAGCGAATGGGGGAAATAGACGCGTCCGTCGACCCGCAGGTTGCCGCCCTCGCCCAGCCCCCACGCGGCCGACGAGAAATCGCCGAAGCCGTCGACCGAAACCGCCACAGCCTTGTCGTAGGGCGACACCAGGAAAGCCGAGGCGAGATGGCAGAGATGGTGCTCGACGGCATGCACGGCGCCGCGGAACTCCTGGTCCGGCAACGCCTGCTTGAGATTGCCCGCGATGTCGGCGCGCGCGCCGCGCTGGCGCAGGCGGCTCAGTACGTAGGACGGGCTGACGCCCGAGGTCAGGACATAGCCGATCTTTCGCCAGCGGTTGGCGCGGTTGTCGCTGTTGACGGCAATATGCTCGACGTCGGCCAGCGAGATGCCGGCCTCGCCGAGGCAGTAGCGGATCGCCTCGCCGGGAAAGCCGCCCCAGTGCTTGATGCGGCGGAAGCGTTCCTCCTCGACGGCGGCAACGAGGGTGCCGTCCTTCACCAGGCAGGCCGCGGCGTCGGCGTGATAGGCGTTCAGCCCGAGAATGTAAGTCATCGATCGAGGTCGCGGCGCAGCATGTGCATGGAGAGGATCAGGTCGGCGGTCACACGCTGGGCGGTATAGAGAAACCCGGCCGTCCCGTCGAATATCAGGCCCTTCACGACCAGGCAGTGCACCGCCACCGCGATCGGTCCCAGGAAGCGCGTGCGGCGCAGCCGGTCGGGCCAGCTCAGCTCGGACCACGGCCGGGTCGTGAGCTTCTCGGCCTCCTGCGCCTGGTAGCGCGACTGCGACTGCAGCCAGCGCTCCAGGCTCTTACGATCGTCGTGCAGCAGGCGGTTGTTGAGCTTCACGACCGGCCCGTCGATGCGCAGCTTCTCGGTATGGCCATCCTGGACGAACCGGCCGCGACCCCGCCGGAACAGGACGGGCAGCGCGGGATAGAGCGAGGCGCGCAAGGGCCGACCATCAATGCAATAAGTGAAGGCGATCTCGTAGGCCGCCGTCCCTTCGGCCGGCGCCAGGGCCGCGATCTCGTCGCGCAGCACCGGCTCGACCATGTAGTCGGCGTCGAGCCGCAGTATCCAGCCGCTCGTGATGCCGGTCTGCTCGACCGCGAAGCGCCACTGCTGGGCATGGGTGTCGAACGCCCGCTGGACCGCGCGGACATTGGGGAAGCGACTCGCAATCGCCAGCGTGTCGTCGGTCGAATTGCTGTCGACGACCACGACCTCCTTCGCCCATGTCAGGCGCTCGAGGGAGCGGCCGATATTGGCGGATTCATTGTAGGTCAGGACGACAGGGGTGATTTCGGCCAGCACGATGCCTAGAGGGCCATTGAGGGCCTATGTTACTGGTATAAGTGAGTTTTTTGGCATCGACCACCGATTTTCCCCAGCTCCGCCGCAGGCAGCGGCCGCGAAGGCCGTATTATTGCCGCGTCATTGGGCGACTTGACGGAATCGCTCGAGGCGCGCAAACGAGCAGCCCATCGCGCTTGGCGAGTCCACAGGGCGGGTCCTGCCCATCTCGCAAGTCTTTGAAAAATCGGATAAAAGCCCTCTCTTCGCGTGAAAGGCTGGTCAATGTCCAAGAATGATCTCGTGGTCGTCACCGGCGCCGGTGGCTTCATCGGCGGCCATCTGGTCCGCGTCCTGCAGCAGCGTGGCCACACCAAGATCCGCGCCGTCGACGTGAAGCCGCTCAACGAGTGGTACCAGAAGACCCCGGGCGTCGAGAACCAGGTGGGCGACCTCGCCCTGCTCGAGCCCTGCCGGGCCGCCGCCAAGGGCGCGCGCATGATCTACAATCTCGCTGCCGACATGGGCGGCATGGGCTTCATCGAGACCCACAAGGCCGAGTGCATGCTGTCGGTGCTGGTCAGCACCCACATGCTGGTCGCCGCCAAGGAGGCCGGCACCGAGCGCTTCTTCTATTCGTCGTCGGCCTGCGTCTACAACGGCGACAAGCAGACCCGCGCCGACGTCACCGCGCTCAAGGAAGAGGACGCCTATCCCGCCATGCCGGAAGACGGCTACGGCTGGGAGAAGCTTTTCAGCGAACGCATGGCGCGCCACTACCGCGAGGACTACGGCATCGCCACCCGCGTGGCGCGCTACCACAACGTCTACGGCCCCGAGGGCACCTACGACGGCGGGCGTGAGAAGGCGCCGGCCGCGATCTGTCGCAAGGTCATCGCCGCCAAGCTCTCGGGCAAGCACGAGATCGAGATCTGGGGTGACGGCGAGCAAACCCGCTCGTTCATGTACATCGACGACTGCACCGACGGCACGATCCGCTTGGCGCAGAGCGACATCATCGAGCCCCTGAACATCGGCAGCGACGAGCTGGTCAGCATCAACCGCCTGGTCGACATCGTCGAAAAGATCGCCGGCGTGAAGCTGAAGCGCTCCTACAAGCTCGACGCGCCCAAGGGCGTGCGCGGCCGCAACAGCGACAACACGCTGATCAAGAAGCTGATGAACTGGGCTCCCTCCATCCGTCTCGAGGATGGCATGGAGAAGACCTACAAGTGGATCCACGACGAGATGACCTCGGGCAAGGCCTCTGTCGTCAACGCCCTGCCGCGCGCGGTCGCGGCGCAGTAGTTTCTTGCCGGAGCGCGGACCTCCAGGTCCGCGCTCCGAAGAGTATGAGCGGGCCAGAGGCCCGCGCTCCCGTCAACGCCCGACGCGGCTGATTTCCTTGTTGCTGCGCAGCAGCCCGTCGAAATACTCGACGGTCCTCTTCAACCCCTGCTCCAGCGGCACCTTGGGCTCCCACTTGAGCTTGTCGCGCGCCAGCGTGATGTCGGGGCAGCGCTGCAGCGGGTCGTCGATCGGCAGCGGCCGGGCGATCACCAGCTTCGACTTGCCGCCGACCGTCTTCAGCACCGCCTCGGCCAGCTGCTTCATCGAGATCTCGACCGGGTTGCCGATGTTGACCGGCCCGGTGAAGTCGTCGGGGGTGTCGTTGACCAGGCGCATCCAGCCCTCGATCTGGTCGTCGACGTAGCAGAAGGCGCGCGTCTGCGTGCCGTCGCCGTAGAGCGTGATGTCCTCGCCCTTGAGCGCCTGGACGATGAAGTTCGACACCACCCGGCCGTCGTTGGGATGCATGCGCGGGCCGTAGGTGTTGAAGATGCGCGCCACCTTGATGCGCAGCTTGTGCTGGCGCCAGTAGTCGAAGAACAGCGTCTCGGCACAGCGCTTGCCCTCGTCGTAGCAGGCGCGCGGGCCGAGCGGATTGACGTTGCCGCGATAGCTCTCGACCTGGGGATGCACCGTCGGATCGCCGTAGACCTCGCTGGTCGAGGACTGGAAGATCTTGGCGCGCGTGCGCTTGGCCAGGCCCAGCATGTTGATGGCGCCATGGACCGAGGTCTTGGTCGTCTGCACCGGGTCGTGCTGATAGTGGATGGGCGAGGCCGGACAGGCGAGATTGTAGATCTCGTCGACCTCGACATAGAGCGGGAAGGTCACGTCGTGGCGCATCAGCTCGAAGCGCGGATTGTCGAGGCACGCCGCCAGGTTCTGCTTGGTGCCGGTGAAGTAGTTGTCGACGCACAGGACGTCGTTGCCCTGGGCCAATAGCCGCTCGCACAGATGCGAGCCCAGGAAGCCCGCGCCGCCCGTGACCAATATCCGCTTGCTCATGTTTCCTCTGAAACCCCGCTCGATCCCACGGCCGACACTAGCACGCGCCTTCGGCGATCAAACCCTTGAAATCACCCCAAAAGCCCCGAAGATGCCGCCGCAATCGGGGAAGCCTTCAATGAGCATCGAGATCACGGGCCTGGCAGACATCGTGCGACGCCATGCGGCCGATCGCCCCCATGCCGTGGCCCTCGTCCATGCCGGCTGCACGACGACCTACGCGGCCCTCGACCGCGCCGCGAGCCGCGTCGCCAACGGCCTTCTGGCCGAAGGCATCAAGCCGCAGGCGCGCATCGCCCATCTCGACAAGAGCAGCGACATCTTCTTCGAACTGCTTTTCGGCGTGGCCAAGGCCAATGCCGTGATGGTCTCGGTCAATTGGCGGCTCGCCGCGCCGGAAGTGCTGCACATCGTCAACGACGCCAAGGCCGAGATCCTGTTCGTCGGCGAGGAGTTCTTCCCCGTCATCGACAAGATACGCGACGAACTGAAGACGGTGCGCAAGATCGTGGCCTTCGGCGCACGCAACCCGGGCTGGGATTCCTTCGCCGCCTGGCGCGATCGTCACGGCGACACCGATCTCGACCTGCCTACCCGGCCGACCGATACGGCCGTGCAGTTCTACACCAGCGGCACGACGGGCCTGCCGAAGGGCGCGGAGCTGACCAACGCCAACTTCGCCTGGATGCTGCCGCTGTGGACCAGGACCTGGCTGCTGGCCGAAGGCGTTCCCAACCTCGTCTGTCTGCCGATGTTCCATATCGGCGGTGCCGGCTGGGGCATCGCCGGTCTCTTTTCCGGCGCCACCAACCATGTGATGCGCGAGTTCGTGCCGCTGGAGATCCTGCAGACCATCGAGCGCGAGAAGCTGCAGGTCATGCTGCTGGTGCCGGCGATGATCCTGTTCCTGGTGCAGGCGCCGCAGATCCGCGAGGTCGACCTTTCGAGCCTGCGTCTGATCGTCTACGGCGCGGCGCCGATCCCGGCCGACCTGCTGAAGCAGGCGATGAGCGTGTTCCCCTGCGGCTTCCAGCAGGTCTACGGCCTCACCGAGACGACCGGCGCCATCACCCTGCTGCCACCCGACGATCACGATCCGGCCGACGTCAAGAAGCTCCTGTCCTGCGGCTATGCGCAGGAGGGCGTGGAACTGCGCATCGTCGGCGACGACGGCCGCGACATGGCCATTGGCCAGGTCGGAGAGATTGCCGTGCGCTCGCGCCAGATCATGGGCGGTTACTGGAACCTGCCCGACGCCACCAAGCGCGCGATCCAGGGCGACTGGTTCTTCACCGGCGACGCGGGCTACCTCGA
The DNA here is from genome assembly GCA_019750135.1 of Reyranella sp. GTDB lineage: Bacteria > Pseudomonadota > Alphaproteobacteria > Reyranellales > Reyranellaceae > Reyranella. The sequence continues at coordinate 13,647 of JAIEOV010000153.1, forward strand.
CGACAAGGGCTACCTCTACATCTACGACCGCGTGAAGGACATGATCGTGTCGGGCGGCGAGAACATCTATCCCGCCGAAGTCGAGAGCGCGCTGTTCGGCCATCCTGCCGTCGCCGACGTCGCGGTGATCGGCGTGCCCGACGAGCGCTGGGGTGAAGCGGTGAAGGCCGTCGTCGTCAGGAAGCCCGACGCCGACGTGAGCGCGGGCGAGCTGATCGGCTGGGCACGCGAGCGCATCGCCGGCTACAAGCTGCCGAAGTCGGTCGACTTCGTCGACGCGCTGCCGCGCAATCCGACGGGCAAGATCCTCAAGCGCGAGCTGCGCAAGCCCTACTGGGGCGATCAGCAGCGCCAGGTGAACTGAGGCGAGAACTGGGGACGCGCCACGTACACAGCGCGTCCTGCCCTACGAGCTGACCTAGCGGCCGCGCGACCGCTGCCCACCACCCGACGGCGCCGTATAGGTCGGCCGTGGCGTGGTGGGCGCGCTCATCTGCTGCGGGCGCGGCTGCGGTGCCGGCGCGCTCGCCTGCTGCATGCGCCAGCCACCATTGTTGCCGCCCCAGGTCTGCTGCTGGCGCGGCGCCTGCGTCGGCATGCTGGCCTGCTGCATGCGCCAGCCACCGTTGTTGCCGTTGGCAGACGGCTGCGGCGCCGGCGCCGTGGGCTGCGTGCGCTCGTTGTGGCGGGCGTTGTAGATGCGCTGGCTCTGGTTGTTCTGCATCTGGTCGATGCGGCCGCGCTCGTACGGCGACACCCGGCCGTCGGAGCGGGCATTCGCCTGATAGCGGTCGATGCGGTTCTGGTTGTGGTCGAGCCGGCCGGCCTCACCGCGCGTCAGCGAGCCGTCGTTGCGGCCGTTCTCGATTCGACGGTCATTCCACGCATCGCGGCGTTCGACACCCGGCGGGCGGTTGCCGTCCCAGCCGTTGTGCTGGCCGTTGGTCCAGCCGTAGTGCCGGTTCGGATCACCGCCGCGGTCGCTCCAGTTGTGGTTGCCGCCGTTGTTGTCACCCCAGTTGCGGTCGCCGCCACCATGATTGCCCCAGCCATCGCGGCCCGCGTAGCGATCGCGCCAACTGTCGTAGCGGCCATCGGTGCGGCCCCAGTTCTGCCCGCGATCCCAGGCCTGCTGGCTGTCGTGGCTCTGGCGATAGATCTGTCGGCCTTCGCGGTCGACCATCTGATCGATGCGGTTGCGCTCCTGATGGGTCACGACGCCGTCGGCACGGGCGCGCGCCTGGGCACGGTCGATCGCCCGCTCGCCCTGCTCGAGGCGATAGGCCTCGCTCTGGGTGATCTGGCCGCTCCGGATGCCCTGCTCGATGCGGTTCTGTTGGTAATCCTGGCGCTGGTCGATGCTGTACATCGACTGCGCGTACGCGCTGCCGCCGACGAGCAAGCTGCCCGTCAGAACGGCGTAAGGGATGCTGCGGAATTTGGACATCTTTTCCTCGAGTCATGAAGCGACGGCGGATGTACCGTCCTAAGTCGCTACGCCTCGCCGTTTTGCGGCATCCCTCGTCTTCGCCGCACTTCGGCGGTAAAACCGCCACGACCACAGCAATGTCACGAGCAGTGTCCAACCTATGTCCGAATTGCCCGACAACCTCACTCCCGTCCGCGCCAACCACGTCTTCGACGAAGCGCGACTCGCCGACTACATGACGGCCCATGTCGACGGCTACCGCGGTCCTGCGCGCGTGCTCCAGTTCGAGGGCGGCCAGAGCAACCCGACATTCCACATAACGGACGGCGGCGGGCGCATGTACGTGCTGCGCAAGAAACCGCCCGGCAAGCTGTTGCCCTCGGCGCACCAGGTCGATCGCGAGTACCGGGTGATCAAGGCGCTCAGCGACCATACCGACGTGCCGGTTCCCAAACCCTACGCCCTCTGCCAGGACGACGGGGTGATCGGCACTGCCTTCTACATCATGGAATTCACGCCCGGCCGCGTGCTGGCCGATCCGAAGATGCCCGGCATTTCGCCGGCCGACCGCGGCAAGATCTTCGATTCCATGAACGACGTGCTGGCGCGCATCCACAATGTCGACTACCGCGCCGTCGGCCTCGGCGACTTCGGCCGCGAAGGCCAGTACATCCAGCGCCAGATCGGCCGCTGGTCGAGCCAGTACGACCTCGCCCGCACCGAGCACATCGAGGCGATGGAGCAGCTGAAGCAGTGGCTGCCGGCCAACATCCCGCCGGGCGACGAGACGCGCATCAACCATGGCGACTATCGGCTGGGCAACACCATCGTCCATCCGACCGAGCCGCGCGTCGTGGCGGTGCTCGACTGGGAACTCTCGACGCTCGGCCATCCGCTGGCCGACCTCGGCTACAACTGCATGATGTACCACTTCGGCGAGGGTTTCGGCGCCTCGGGCGGTTACGCCGGGCTGGACCTCGAGGCGTTCGGCATCCCGACCGAGCCCGAGTATCTCGCGGCCTATGCTCGGCGGACCGGCCGCAAGGAAGTGCCGTCCTTCGACTTCTACCTCGCCTTCTCGCTGTTCCGCCTCGCCGCCATCGTGCAGGGCGTCTACAAGCGCGGCCTCGACGGCAACGCCTCGTCGGAGACCGCCACCAAGTACGGCAACCGCGCCAAGGCGATGGCCGAGATGGCGTGGCAGATGGTGGAGAAGCGGGCTTAAGGGACTGCGGGCCGGAGGCCCGCGGTCCCTCACTCGTCCGACATCGGGACCATCGAGGCGTCGCTGCCCCTGGGGCAGTTCTCGGTGTCGATCACGGCGTTGGCCGGGTTACGGTAGCGCTCGATGTTGTAGGGCGCGTCGTCGGGCGCCGGGCGCGCCGGCGGCGTGCGCAGCGTCCAGGCGACCAGGCGCTTGATCACGCTGCCCAGCGCCTGGTCGAAGGCATCGACCACCTTGGGCACAGAATCGGCGCGCGCGCGCACGCAGCGCTCGAACGAGCCGACGCCGATGATCTGCCGGTCGGGCATGCGCACGAGCTTGGCGATGATGCGCACGCGCACGATCGGCGGCTTGCCGTAATAGTAGAGCGCCTCGAAGTTGCGCAGGTCGGGCTGCAACACGTAGTTGGCGCGGATGCCGATCGATTCGCGGGCGACCGCCACGATCTTGCGCGTGTTCTCGAAGGAATCGACGATCCGGGTCTGCACCATCAGCGGCGCGCGATCGGTCCATGCCGCCTTGGCGTAGTAGTCCGTCGAGGTCGGCGTCATGGCGATGGCGATGCGGCCGGTATTGAGGTTGGCCGCCGCGGCCGGCGCCTCGACCGCAAGCTGCCAGTAGACGGACGGCAGGTCGGGATCGAAGGTGCTCTTGGGAGTGACCGTGTAGAGATCCTGCGGCTCGGTGGCCGCGTCGACGGCACTCAGGAACTGGCAGCCGGCAAGCAGGGCGACCGCCCCCGCGAGGGCGGCCAGGCGAAGTATCATTTGGGCGTGTATCCTTGCTTGCCGCTGAACACGAAGCCGGACGGATCCCGTTCGAGCCGGGTAGCGATGACGTTCAGGTTGGTGGTGAGCTGGCGCAGCTCGCGGATGGTCATCGACAGCTCGTTCAGCCCGGTCTCGGTGAAGTTCTTCACCGGCCCCTTGCTGTCGCTGACCAGCTTGCTGAGCTGGCCGGCGGCATTGTCGATGTTCTTCAGCGCCACGCGCGCCTCGGTGATGGTCTTGTTGAGCTCGCTCGGCTCCTTGCCGGCCAGCGCCTTCTTGGTGTTGGCGTCCTGCGGCCCGAGCTCGAGCGCGAGCACGTTCAGCGAATCGGCCAGCGTATTGACCTTGTCGAAGGTCTTGCGGAACTCGGCGATGGCGATCGGCAGCTCGGCGAGCGTCGACTGGATCGCGGCATCCTGCTTGGCGAGCGCCGTGCTCACGGTCGACAGGTTGCGCAGCGTATCGGTGACCGCGCCGACATTGTCCGGGCTCAGGAGCTCGTTCAGCCGGTCGACCGTGACGCCGGCCTTGGTCAGCAGCTCCTGCGCCGAGGTCGACGTCGCCTGCAGGAACGACGCGCCTTCGCGGATCTCGGGGTAAGGCTTTTCGCCCGCCCGCCGCTTGGGCTTGATCTGGTCGACGTCGAGGCGGCCGACGATCTGGATGAACGGCGCGCCGGCGATGAACGGCTTCTCGAACACGGCGTAGGAGCGCTCGCGGATATCGATGTTCCAGTCGACCGCGACCGTGACCTCGATCTTCTCGCTGAGCCGCTCGCGACCGCTCGAACGCTGGGTGTCGACGCGCGAGGTGAGCTGGATGTTGGCGACGCGGCCGACCCGCAGGCCGCGGTAAAACACCGGCGAATCGGTGGTCAGGCCCTGCACGTCGCCCGAGAAAAGGATGTCGTAGTAAGCGTAGGCCGTGCGGTCGCCGGCACGCAGCTTCCAGATGACGAATCCCGCGACCGCCGCAATGAACAAGATCATCGCAGCGCCGATCAGCACATAAGGCGATCTTCTTTCCATCTGACGCTGCTCTACTCCTGTTGCTTGGCCGCGGCCCGCCCGCGCGGCCCACGGAAATACTCCTGGACCCAGGGATGATCGAACCCGAGCAACTCGTCTATGGTACCTACCACGACGCGCTTGTCGAGGAGCACGGCAATCCGGTCACAGGCGGCATAAAGGCTGTCCAGGTCGTGCGTAACCATGAGAATCGTAACGCCCAGGCTCTTGTTCAGCTCCTTGACCAGCTCGTCGTAGTGCGCCGCGCCGATCGGGTCGAGGCCGGCCGTCGGCTCGTCGAGGAACAACAGGTCCGGGTCGAGCGCCAGAGCCCGGGCGAGGCTGGCGCGCTTGCGCATGCCGCCGGAGAGTTCCGAGGGCTTCTTGTCGCCGGCGTCCGGCGGCAGCCCGACCATGGCGACCTTGAGTGCCGCGATGTCGCGCATCGTCTGCTCCTCCAGGCCGGCATGCTCGCGGACCGGCACGATGATGTTCTCGGTGACGCTGAGGGAGGAGAACAGCGCGCCGTCCTGGAACTGCACGCCGGTGCGCGCCTGCATCTTGCGCTCGGCCTGGCCGTGCAGGGTGGAGGTATCGACACCCAGCATCTCGATGGTGCCCTTTGTGTGCCCGTTGAGGCCGATGATGGTGCGCAACAGCACGGACTTGCCCGTCCCAGACCCCCCGACCAGGCCGACAATTTCGCCACGAAATACGTCGAAATCGAGATTGTCGTGGATGATGTTGTCGCCGAACTGCGTGCGCACGCCGCGCAGCTTCAGGACGGTGTCGCGGCCGTCGCGGTGATCGACGAGCTGGCCGCCCTCGAGCAGCTTGGGCGGCTTGGGCGGCTCGGGCTTCCTGGCCTGTTCCTTCGCGGGGGCTGCCGTTTCGGCCATCACACGCCTGCCAGCAGGAAGATGATGGAGAAGATCGCGTCGAGCACGATGACGCAGAAGATCGATTCGACAACCGACTTGGTCGTGAGCTGGCCGACGCTCTCGGCGCTGCCCCGGACCTGCAGGCCCTCGAAGCAGCCGACGATGGCGATCACCGCGCCGAACACCGGCGCCTTGATCATGCCGACATAGAAGTGCCAGGGCCCGACCGTGTCGCGCAGGCGCTCGAAGAACTGGACGAAGGTGAAGTCGAGATAGACGGTGCAGGCGACGGCGCCGCCCAAAAGGCCGGTCATGTCGCCCCAGAAGGCGAGCAACGGCATGGAGATGACCAGCGCCGTGATGCGCGGCATGACCAGCCATTCGATCGGGTTCAGGCCGATCGTGCGCATGGCGTCGACCTCCTGGTTGACCTGCATGGTGCCGATCTGGGCGGTGAAGGCGCTGCCCGAGCGGCCGGCGACGATGATGGCGGTGAGCAGCACGCCGAGCTCGCGGAACATGCCGATGCCGACGGCCTCGACGGTGAAGGTCTCGGCACCGAACTGCTTGAGCTGCTGCACACCCTGGTAGGCGATGACGACGCCGATCAGGAAGGTGAGCACGCCCACGATCACCAGGGCGCGGATCCACACCTCGTACATCTGGCGAACGACGGCGTTCAGGCGGAAGCGCTTGGGGTGCAGGCAGGCCTCGACGAAGGTGACGAGGATCTCGCCGAAGAAGGCGGCAAGGTTCACGCCCTGCTCGTAGAGATGGACGGTGTTGCGTCCGATCTCCTCCAGCCAATGGGCGAACCAGTTCGGATGGCGCTCGGGCGGCGCCTCGCACATGTTGTCCTGCACGACCTTGAACAGGTCGGCATGGGCCTTGTCGGCGGTCTCGATCTGGGCATCGGGCCCGCCGGCCAGCATCAGGATCTCGAGCGCGCCCGCGGTATCGAGCCGCTCGACCTTCTTGGCGTCGACGATGCGGTCTGCCTTGCCGGCGCCGGCCGCGTGCAGGGCCTTCTCGGCCATGCGCCGGATGCCGCGCAGGCTGAACACCGTCCATGTGCCGGCGACCTCGATGACGGGTTTTCCTGCGCGCTGCGTGTAGCGGATCGTGGGTTGGGCGTCGGCCATCGCCGATGATTAGTCGTCGTGCAGCTTGGCGCTGTCAATTGCCGGCTATTTGCATCGCATCGTGGGCGCTGTCACGATCCGCCGCCGGAGGAACCGATGGGCAAGTGGCCAAGTCTCAACAAGATGGAGATGGACGACGATCCGATCGACAAGGACGATTACGAGGAGAAGCTCGAAGAGCTCCAGCACCGGCTGCTCGACCTGCAGATCCACAGCCTGCGCAACGGCGGCCGCGTCGTGATCGGCATCGATGGCTGGGATGCCGCCGGCAAGGGCGGCCTCATCGAGCGCATCGTGAGCGGCCTTGAGCCGAAATCGGTCCAGGTCTACCGCATCGGGGCGCCGACGCCCGAGGAGCAGGGCCGCCACTATCTCTGGCGTTTCTGGAACCGCCTGCCGGCGCCGGGCAACTGGGCGATCTTCGACCGCACCTGGTACGGCCGCGTGCTGGTCGAGCGCATCGAGGGTTTTTGCAGCAAGGACACCTGGAAGCGGGCCTATCGCGAGATCAACGAGTTCGAGCGCCAGCTCGCCGACGACGGCGTGCGCATCGTCAAGCTCATGGTCCATGTCAGCGCGGAAGAGCAGAAAGAGCGCATGATGGCGCGACTCGACGACCCGCATAAGCACTACAAGATCGGCCTCGAAGACTTCCGCAACATCGCCAAGCGCAAGGAGTACATCGAGGCCTACGACGACATGCTGGAGCGCACCGACACCGACTGCGCGCCTTGGCACGTGATCGCCTCCAACAACAAGATGCGCGCCCGGCTCAGGGGCCTGAAGATCGTCGACGACATCGTCGGCAAAGGCATTGATGTGCTGCAGCAGCCGCTCGATCCGAAGATCGTTGAAGCGGCCGGCAAGCTGTGGGACTGGAAGCCGGGCGAAAAGAAGACGAACAACAAGCATCATTGACGGGAGAGCGGGCCTCCGGCCCGCGCCCCCATGGTTCGGAATCGACCGAACTGTCAGTCGTGGCCCCCTGCTCCCGCGCTGCCTAGCTTCCCTGCATGACCCAGACCAAACGAAGCGTCTTTCCCGGCTGGTGGGTGGTCACCGGCGCCTTCCTCTGCATGCTGACCGGCTACGCCGTCGCCTACTCCTTCGCCGCCTTCTTCGGTGCGCTGGAAAGCGAGTTCGGCGCCCGGCGCGGCGAGACCGCGCTGGTCTTCTCGATCTCGGCCTTCCTCTATTTCCTGCTGGGCTTCCCCGCCGGCCTCATCGCCGACCGCACCGGCCCGAGGCCGGTCGTGATCGGCGGCCTGCTGCTGATCGCCGTCGGCCTGGTCGCCGCCGCGCAGGCGACGAGCCTGTGGCAGATCTATGCCGGATACGGGCTGGGCGTCGGCGTGGGCATCGGCCTCAGCTACGTGCCGAGCGTGGCCGCCGTGCAGCGCTGGTTCGTGCGCAGCCGCGGCACCGCCAGCGGCATCGCCGTCGCGGGCATCGGCGTCGGCACGCTGATCGGCGCGCCCCTGGCGCATCAACTGATCGCCCAGTTGGGCTGGCGCCAGACCTATCTGGTGCTCGCCGGCCTCACCGTCCTGGGCGCTATCGTCTCCGGGGCGCTGGTCCGGCCGGCGCCCGAGCGCTACGGCCTGACGCCGGACGGCGACCCGCCGCATCCTTCGGGCGTGAGCGCGATGCCGGCCGGGCTCACGCTCGGCAAGGCCGTGCGGTCGGGGCCGTTCTGGTCGATCTATGTCGGCGCGCTCCTGATGTCGTTCGGCCTGTTCGCGCCCTTCGTCCACCTCCTTCCCTATGCGCGCGACGTCGGGCTGGGCGAGGCCTTCGGCGTGCTGCTGATCGTGCTCCTGGGCGTCGGCAGCACGGTCGGCCGTTTCCTGTTCGCCAGCGTCACCGGCTTGATCGGCCGCAAGCATTCCTTCGGCCTGATGTATGTCGGCGCCGCCGCCATGCTGGTGATGTGGTCGATGTCGACCAGCGCCCCGGCGCTGATCGTCTTCGCCCTGGCCTTCGGCGCCTTCTATGGCGGCTTCGTCGCCATCGCGCCGTCCCTTGCCGCCGACTATTTCGGCGGCAAGGCGCTGGGCTCGATCATCGGTGCGCTCTACAGCGGCGTCGCCTTCGGTTCCCTGCTGGGATCGCCGGCCGCGGGTTATGCCTACGACTATTTCGGCTCCTACGCCGGCGCCATCCTGGCCGGCGCCGCGCTCTGCCTGGTGTCGTTCGTGATCACCTTGCTGACGCCCGAGCCGGCGCGCTGGCTGGCAGCGCGCAAGCCCTCGGCGTGAGCGTCAGCGGTTGGCGCTGGACACCAGCCGCCGTGCCGCGTCGCGCAGCGTCGCCATGATCCCCTGCGGAGACGGCGCTTCGCTTTCGGCAGGCTTTGGCGGCGGCGGCATGGCGCTGATGGTCTGCATGGCCAGGACCGCCGTCGACGCGACGAACCCGTGGGCGCGCACACCCGGTGAGCATTTCGTCTCGGTGATCACCGGGAAGCCGTTCAACCGGCCGACCCGTATCGAGGGATCGTAATATTTGAGGAAGGCGTCTTCCCTCGCCCACAGCCGGATTTCGAGGCTGTAGCGATCGCTCATCGTGCCGTATCCGGTCGTGAAGTGAGGCGAGAACTTCGAATGGATGGTCAGGTCGCCGGCTTGATAGTGCGGTATCCACATCTTGCCGAGCTGGTCCATGAAATAAGACGAGCCGATGTCGTTGTTGGGCTCGGCGGGAATGACGTGGTCCGGCGACGGCACCACGAAGCCCAGTCCCGAGTCGCGCATCGGCGCCACTTCCTGCAGCGGAATCCAGATCGAGAGCGGCACTTCCGGATTGACGGCCGTCGCATCCTGGTGCGCGCCGACGAGCAGCGGCTGGTCGATGTTGTGCCGGCCGAGGCAGAGGCCCAGCATCACCACGATATCCTTGGACTGGCAGATCTCCTCGATGACCGGCCAGGCCCACGAGGTGATGAGCGCCGACAGGACGTTCGACGTCGGCGATTGACCGCCATGGCGGATGATCCATGGAACGTGCCAGCTGCCATGGATGGTCTCGCCATTCTCCCATTCGGGCCGCGGACCTTCGTCGAAGGTCGGCGGAGCCGCGTTGTCGGGTGATTGGGCGTCGCCGCTCTTCTTGATCTCGGTTTCAATGAATTGACTGAAGACCTGCCGGCACCCGGCCAGCATGTCGGGCGAAAGCACCTCGCGCAGCAACACGACTCCATCGCGCCGCCACTTGTCGGCGATGGCGCTGGGAGCACCACCGCGCGAGAAGGAGAGGTCCGGCCGGTGGCGCAGCATCTTGGGATGCTGGGCGACCACCTCATGAAAATAGGGCATCTAGCTACGCTCTTGGCCTTCGACGGGGAGGAAACTCTGGCGATTGTACGTCACTTCGTAACGCCCGTCGCGGGCGATGCCGATGACGCGGGTGGCGCGCAAATTGTCGCCTTGGCGCCCGGTTCCAGGTGCGCTGCAATCCACGGCAGGGCCTCGCGCATGGCTTCCTCGAAGCGCCATGGCGGATTGATGACGGCCACGCCGCAGGCCGCCAGACGACCGGGAGCAACACCGTCGAGCCGCAACTCCAGGACCAGCGGCTTGAACGCGGCGAGCTCGGCCGCGAATGCATCCGCCGCTTCGTCCTTGATCGGATACCAGACGGCGTAGCAGCCCGTCGCGAAGCGCCGCACGCCTTGGCGCAACGCGCGCAGCAGCCGTTCGTACTCGTCGGTCGCTTCGAACGGCGGATCGATCAGCATCAGGCCGCGGCGCTCGACGGGCGGCAGCAGTGCCTTGAGCGCGTGATAGCCGTCGGCCTGGCGGACCTCGACGGCGCGATCACCGGCGAACTCGCGCTTGAGCGCCAGCGCCTCCTCGGGATGCAGCTCGCAGGCGACGAAGCGATCTCCCGGCCGCAGCGCCGCACGCACCAGGCGCGGCGAGCCCGGATAGCGCCGCGGCGGGCCACCGGCCGGCCCGAACTTGCGATCGAAGGCGGCGACGGCCGCGAGATAGCGCACGACGGCCGCGGGCATGCCGGCGCGCGGTGCCGCG
>JAIEOV010000024.1 GCA_019750135.1 Reyranella sp.
GATCCGCGCTATCGCTGTCTCATTCCGGTGGCGGCGTTTGCGCAGCCGGACGGCAAGCGCGGGTCGATGACACGCACCTGGTTCAGGGTGAAGGAGCGGTCGATGTTCGCCTGGGCCGGCTTCTGCCGCAAAAGCGAGGAATGGGGCGCCGTCTACGGCGCCATGACGACCGACAGCAACAGCGCCGTGGCGCCGCTCAATCCACGCATGCCGGTGATGCTCGCAGCGGACGACTACGAACAATGGCTCGAAGGCTCGATCGACGACGTGATCGAGTTCCAGTTCCGGCCGCCCTTGCCGGCCGACCGCCTGGACATCGAGCGCACGAAAGATCTGTGGGTGCAACGACCTCGCGCGCGACACCGCGCATTGCTTTGACCCTCGCCACACCACAAGATCGCCCGCCATCGAGGAACCGACATGTGCACCCTCTACACCGTCCGCAAGACCAGGGATGAAGTCGCGCAAGTCTTTCGAGCACGCATCCCCCCTGTCGAACCCAACCTGCCGGACGACATCCTGCCCGGCGGCCCTGGCCTGGTGGTCCGCGAAGCCGACGGCGAGCGCATCCTGCAGTCGATGGTGTGGGGCTTTCCGATGCGCTTCGCGACCATGAAGCCCGGTTCCAAGCCCAAGCCCGTCAACAACATCGCCGACATCGCCAAGTTCCCGTGGAAGCCGCTGGCGCAGAAGCCGCCGTCGCGCTGCCTGATCCCCCTGACGAGCTTCGCCGAGCCGGAAGGACCGAAAGGCGGGAAGACCAGGACATGGGTCACGATCAAGGACCAGCCCATCGCCGCCTGGGCCGGCTTGTGGCGCGAGAGCGACGAATGGGGTCCGGTTTATTCCGGTGCCATGACCGATTCCAATGACGCAATACGCCCGCTGCATCATCGGATGCCCGTGCTGCTCCATCCGCACGAGTTCAACCAGTGGCTACACGGTTCATTCGAAGACCTTGTGGCTTTCCAACAGAGGTCGTTTCCGAACGAATTGATTGAGATCGCGCCGACCAGAGACCTGTGGGTGCCCAAGAAAACACCTATCATGGCGAGCCCGCCGCGACACTAGAATGGATCGAGGGCCACATCGACGAGACGCTAGCGGTGATCCAAAAGCTCTTCGCCGAGGCTCGTTGTACCCACCAGTGACGCAGGGCTTCCTCGACCGCATGGTATGGCTGCCCGAATTGCTCGAAACCTTTGATGTCGCCTACCACCAAGACAATTCAGACTTTTGCGAGTGCAGTGACTAGGTGCGCAGCTCTAGGCACTAGGTCGTCCAAATAAGCAGTAGCCAGCCGGTAGTCCTTGGCGCTGGCCTTCTTCTCTTTCACCGCTCGGAGATAGCCCTGGGCGAGTCCCATGACGTCATTCACTCGCTCTTTCAAATTCTTCAGTTCCTCATAAATCGGCGTAGGGAACTCCCTTCCGTCTGGAAGTTCCTCGGTCCATTTTTGAATGCTGTCGACCATAGCATTAGCCACGGCCCAACTATTTTGGCGATCCTCAGTCTCTGGCTCTATCCTCCGTAGAGTCCGCTGAAGGAACGACAAATTTCCGGCGATGCGCTGCGCTTGTTCCAACAGCTCGTTGAGCGGAGCGTTTAGTCGCTGCCGTGCGTCGCGTCGCTGAACATACACCGCGCCGAGAATCGCCAGCGCCGAGCCGAGCCCTGCGCCTACGACTCCGCCAAGGAAATTAGCGATCGAGTCCTTGAGCTCGACCCATGAAGCCGCGAGCGCGACTACAACACCAATAGTTGCGCCAAATAGCACCAACACGGCCATCAGTAGCAAACCAGGGATGCCTTCGAGAGGTCGCTTTAGATCAATCATCCGGCCACCAAGAAGGAAAACACAAACTTACTGCGAAAGCTCTGTTGATATGATTGCTTCGGGATCAACGGTACAACCTAAAATCGATAGCTGCCCACAGGCGAAGCCCTCTAAATAGGCCGGTATGGATTCGATGAAATTCCTACTGGTGCCGCCGAATAAGCCGCGCGAAGTCTTCGGTGACGTCTGGCAGATTTTTGGCGATGGCCCTATTGATCTCGAAACAGCGCCACGCCTATCGACTCTGCTCAAGCAGAACGGGATACATGCGCGATCCACTATCTACCTGAACTCGCCCGGCGGCAGCCTCCTCGGCGGGATGAATTTGGGCAGGGTGATACGCGCTGCTGCCATTTTTACATCCATCGGCCGTGCGGGGGCCGAAGCGGGAATTGAGGGATTCAGGTACCGCCGAGTTGAGCCCGGTGGTTGTTACAGCGCGGGCGCTGTGGCCTTCCTAGGTGGAAGGTATCGATGGGTCGATGATAAATCCCAGTATGGCGTTCATAGGTTTTACGCAGACAAAGATCCTGGAAGCGACGTTGCTCAAACTGTTTCCTCACAAATCATAGAGTACATGAAGGAAATGGGCGTTGACGCTGCCCTATTTACGGAAATGGCAAAAGCCGGAGGCGACGAAATCAACCTCCTTTCGTTAGATCGCTTGCGCGCGCTGGGCGTTACTAATGGCCTTCTTGACGAAACGATATGGACCATCGAGAGCTTCGGCGAAGGGTTATACGTCAAAGGCGAACGCGTGACGTGGAGAGGGATAAATCAGTTCATTCTAGTCGCGGAGAAAGATAGAAACACGCTGCACGCAGTCTTTGATCCCGAAGGTCGCGGCGCAGAAGCGATTAAGTTGGGGGCTCACTCTCTCATCATTGACTACGAACCATACAGGATTACTCCAAACAAAAGCCCTTATCTTCGCAACGGACTGGTCAACTGCCTTTACGACCTGAGCCCAAACTTGCTCAGGAGGATCAAGTCAGCAAAAACGATCGGCGTGGCACTTCGCTGGACGCACCAGGCACCCCTATTCTTGGGGTTCCACGGAATGGACATTGGAGAGGAAGGGAGGACGAAGCTGACGGGTTACCTGGCACTCTTTGGGAGATGAGCTGTGAAACTGGGTATGGATTTCCATGGAGCGTGCCTTTCCGTCTTTTGTCGCCAGTGTTGGTCCCGCGGGTCAGGCCGCTGTCACGACGGCTGGGCTTCCTTGCGGGCGAGATCACCGTGCCCGATGACTTCGACCGGATGGGTCAGGACGAGATCGCTCGTCGCTTCGGCATGAAATGAGCGGGCGGGACGCCCGCGGTCCGCGCTACGCTTCCAAGAGAACGCAGTGCTCGGGGGAGAAGGACAGCGTCACGTCGGCGCCCTCGGCCAGCAGGTTGACCGGCGGGCGGCGCACGATCAGCGGACCGATGGCGCTGTCGATGACGTACTGCACGAAGTCGCCATGGAACAGGCGCTGGCGCACCTTGCCCGGCACGTGGTTGTCGCCGGCGCGCGGCTCGAGGTCGACATAGGCGGTGCGGATCGCGACCTCGCTCTCTTTGCCGTGCGGCTTGTGGCCGGCAGTCGCCTTCAGCGTGACGCCGCCCTCGGCCGCGAACAGACCGTCGCCTGAAAGCTTGCCCTTGATGATGTTGGCCGAGCCCACGAAGTCGGCGACGAAGCGGCTGCGCGGCCTGTTGTAGATGTCCTCCGGCGTGCCGATCTGCTCGATGACGCCGACATTCATGACGATGACGCGGTCGGAGATGGCGAGCGCCTCCTCCTGGTCGTGGGTGACGTAGACCGAGGTGATGTCGAGGCGGCGCTGCAGTTCGCGCAGCTCGACCCGCATCTCGGCGCGCAGCTTGGCGTCGAGGTTGCTGAGCGGTTCGTCGAACAGCACGACGGTCGGCGAAAAGGCGATGGCGCGGGCCAGCGCCACGCGCTGCTGCTGGCCGCCCGACAGCTTGGAGGCGCCGCGGTCGGCGAGATGTCGCATCTGCACCAGGTCGAGGGCGCGCTCGACGTTGGCCTTGATGTCGGCGGCGTTCTGCTTTCGCACGCGGAGCCCATAGGCCACGTTGTCGAACACCGTCATGTGCGGCCACACGGCGTAGGACTGGAAGACCATGCTGACGCCGCGCTGCTCGGTCGGGATGTTGCGGCGGGCGTCGGCGTCGTACATTGCCTGGCCGTCGATGCGGATCGAGCCGCCGACCGGCTGCTCGAGGCCGGCGATGGCGCGCAGGGTCGTGGTCTTGCCGCAGCCCGAGGGTCCGAGCAGGGTCACGTGCTCCCCTCGCCCGACGGTGAAGCTGACGCCGTTCACCGCCGTCATGTCGCCGTAACGGATGACGAGGTCCCTCACCTCGATGCGCGTTTCGCTCACGAAAGCTCCTTGGTCACGCCGCGCGTCAGGCGGAACAGGATGAGCAGCGCCACGATCACGGTGAAGGTTTGAATGAGGGCCATCGCCGCCGTCAGCTCGGTGCCGCTGGAGGCAAAGGCGCTGACGATCGAGGGCGCGATCACCTTGGCGTTGGGGCCCATCAGGAACACCGAGACGCCGAGCTCGCGGACGCAGGCCATGAAGATCAGCAGCCAGGCGGCAAGCATGCCGGGTTTGAGCAGCGGCAAGGTGACGGTGCGCATCTGGTAGCCCCAGCCCGCGCCGCAGACGCGGGCGCATTCCTCCAGGCTCTTGTCGATCTGCAGCACGACGCCCGCCAGGGTGCGCACGCCGAGCGGTAGCATCACCGTGAAATAGGCCAGCGCCAGCAGCCACAAGGTGCCGTAGATCGAGATCGGGATGTTGAGCCAGGCCCACAACAGCGCCAGCCCGAAGACCAGGCGCGGCACGGCGCCGGGGAACATCACGAGATACTCGATGGCGCCGCGGCCGGTGAGCTGCGAGCGGTAGATGATCCAGACCAGCACGGCCATGACCACCACGCCGACGGTGGCGACGCCGAAGCCCAGCATCAGGCTGTTGGCCATGGCGGTGCGCACCGGCCCCAGCGAGAATGCCGTCTGGTAGTTGGCCAGGGTGAACTCGGCCTGGCTCAGGATCACGGTGGCGAAGCGCTGCAGCGAGGTCAGCAGCAGGGCGCCGATGGGCAGGACCACCGCCAGGAAGACGTAGAGCAGGCAGACCGCGAACAGCACCCAGGCGAGCTTGCCCATGTCCATGGGCCGCGGCCGGAATGCCTTGCCGGTGATGGTGGCGAAGCTGCCGCCGACGATCATGTAGCGGTAGAAGGTCAGCATGCCGAACATGACGACGAACAGCGCCAACCCCATGGCCGAGGCGCGGCCGTAGTCCGGCGGATAGGACAGCGTCGAATCCCAGATCGCCGTGGTGATGACGTAGATGCGGGCGGGAATGCCGATCACCAGGGCGGCGGCGAACGAGCCCAGCATCTCGGCGAAGACGAACAAGGTGGCGCCCAGCACGCCCGGCATGACCAGCGGCAGGGTGACGGTGAGCGTGGTGCGGAGCTTCGAGGCGCCCATGACGCGCGCCGATTCCTCGAGCGCGGGGTCCATGGACTTCATCGAGGCCGAGATCATGACGAAGGCCACGGTGCCCTCGAACAGCGCCATCACCCAGGCGATGCCGAAGTGGGTGTAGATGTCGGCGACGTCGCCGCTGCCGCCGATCCCCTTCCACAGCTGGTTCATGAAGCCGCTCTTGGGGCCGGCGATGATCGCCCAGGCGAGCGCGCCCACCAGCGGCGTCATGTAGTACGGCAGCTCCATCAGCCGCTCGAGCATGGCGCGGCCCGGCACGTTGGTGCGGGTCAGGATCCAGGCCAGGGTGAAGCCGATCAGGATGGCCATGACCGTGGCCATCACCGCGATGATCACCGTGTTCCAGAGGACGTTGATGTCCTCGTCGAAGATCGCGACGTAGTTCTTGAGCCCATACGCCTGGGGCGGGAACGCCATCGGATCGCCGACATTCAGCGATTCCTCGATGAGGAACACCATTGGCAGGATGACGAGGAAGCCCACCACCAGCAGGATGGCGACCGTGACGATCGCCTGCCAGTTGCGGCGCGGGCGAAGGGCGTCCGCGGCTGAGAGCGTCAAGGCCGGCTCAGCGCCGGGCGCCGACGATGCGGTCCCACTCCTTGGCGAAGTCCGGACGATCCTTCTCGAAGGCGTCCCAGTCGGCCGGGAACAGGAGCTTCATGTCCTTCAGCGCCACGCTGCCGCCCGGCGCCGGCACGTCGGCGCGCGGCGAGTGCAGCAGCAGCGCGTCGGCGAGGGCCTGCTGGCCGACCGGCGCCAGGAACCAGTCCATGAACAGCTCGGCGGCATTGGGATGCGGGCCGTCCTGGACGATGCCGTAGGTCTCCGACACCGCCGGCACGCCGGTCTCGGGGAAGACGAAAGCGAGCGGCGCGCCCTTGGCCTTGAACTCGATGTAGCCAGAGTACTGGGCGCCCATGATGACCTTGTCCTGGCCGTCCACGAGGCGGCCGTACTGCTGGACGTAGGAGTCGAAGGCGCGCGGCTTGTTCTCGGCGAACTTCTTGAAGTACTCCAGCCCCAGGATCGGCTTCAGCACGTACCACACGCCGTGCTGCAGGCCGGAGTTCGAGACCTTGACGTTGATGGCGTCCTTCCACTTCGGATCGAGCAGATCCTCCCACTTCTTGGGCGCCTCGGCCTCGGAGACGTTCTTGGGGTTGTAGGCGATGCCCGCCATGATGATCGAGCCCCAGGTCCAGAAGCCCTCGGGCTTGCTCTTATATTCCGGCTTGAACGCTTCCATCTGCGGCGAGATGTACTGGCGGAACCCGCCGCGCCGCTGGAAGTCGAGGATCATGCCCATGTCGGAGATCTGGATGACATCGACGAGGTAGGACTTGGCCTGGCGCTCGGACAGCACCTTGGCGTAGAGCGCGCCCGCCTGCAGGCGCACGTAGGAGGTCTTGATCTCGGGGAACATCTTGTTGAAGGCGGCGAGCAGCTTCACCTGGCCCTGCTCGGGATCGGTCGAATAGAGCACGAAGGCGCCCTCGGCCTTGGCCTTGTCGACGTTGGCGCAGGTCTTGAAGCCGTCCATTTGCTTTGGATTGTCGCAGAGCTTCGCCTGCGCACTGGCCGAACCGATCTCATGCCCCTGATCGCCGCGGCCGCGGAGGAGAACGACGACATCCGCGAACTCACCAAGCCGGTCGTCAAAGCCCTGATCGACGGCGGGTTCTTCACGATGCTGAAGACGAAATCGGTCGGCGGCATGGAGCTGAAACCCTCGATCTTTGCCCAGGTGACCGAAGCGCTCGCCACGGCGGATGGATCCACCGGGTGGGTGGTGTGTCAAAGCAACGGCTGCTCGACATCGAGCGCCTATCTCCAGCCCGATGTCGCCCAGGAGATTTTCGGCCGGCCGGACGGGATCCTCGCCTGGGGACCTCCCGGTCCGTACGAAGCCACGCCGGTGGAAGGCGGTTACCGCATCACGGGAAAATGGCGCTTCCTGAGCGGCAGCCAGAACGCGACCTGGCTTGGCGCGCATGTGCGGGTGGCGGGCACCAGGGAACTCAAGACCTTCCTCTACCCCAAACCGAGCGCCACGTTCCACGACATCTGGCACACGCTGGGCCTGCGCGGCACGGCCAGCAACGAGTATTCCGTCGACAACCTGTTCGTGCCGAACGAGCGCGCCATCTATCGTGATGATGCACGCGACCGCCGCAGCGACAGCCCGCTTTACCGCTTCACCAGCACCCAGCTCTATTCGATCGGGTTCGGCGGCGTGGCCCTCGGCATCGCCCGTGGCACGATGGACGCGTTCCTGGGCCTGCCGCGGGACAAAATTCGCGGTGGCGCGGGCAAGCCGATGGTGGAGAACAACGTCGTCCAGAGCCACGTGGCGCAATGCGAGGCGAAGTGGCGGTCCGCTCGCTATTTCCTTCACGCCGCCGCGGACGAAGCGCTCGAGACGATCGAGGAACGCGGGGCGATGGACATGGATCAACGGACCCGGCTCCGCCTCGCCTCCACCTGGGCGATCCA
This sequence comes from Reyranella sp., assembly GCA_019750135.1. Classification (GTDB taxonomy): domain Bacteria; phylum Pseudomonadota; class Alphaproteobacteria; order Reyranellales; family Reyranellaceae; genus Reyranella. Next base: position 7,871 of record JAIEOV010000024.1, read on the forward strand.
GTCGTCACGCGAGATCGTCAATACGCTGTTTCACCATTGCGGCTCGTGGGTCGTCTTCGAGGAAAATGCGTTCGAGCGCCGCCTGCGCGACATCGACACCGTCGCGCAACAGGGCCAGGGCCGCGCATCCTGCACTACGAGACGGTGGGTCAGGTGATGCTTGGCGTGGCGCCGGAGAATGTTTTCTAAATTTCCCGTCATCCCGAGCGGAGCCGCCCGAAGGGCGGCGCAGTCGAGGGACCTGTTTTTGTCGATGCGTCAACAAAACAGGTCCCTCCACTACGCCTCGCTCCGCGAGGCTCCGGTCGGGATGACGGAATCGACTTGAACTCACCGCGCTCTAAACCGGTATCCTTCGTCACTACGAGGAGGCGAGGCGCATGAAATCAGTACAATCGCACCCATCGGCAGCGCTGCTGGACGTCGCGAACAAGCCGCCGCTCACATGGGAGCTGCCGCAGCCCAAGCGGCCGATCGCGCTCAAGGTCGCCACCCTGCTCGACGGCAAGGGCGGGACGCTGCGGGACACCGTGGTCGTCGTCTCCGGCGACAAGATCGAACGCATTGGCGGGCCGGTCCCAGAAGGGGCCCAGGTCTACGATCTCGGCGGCATGACCGTGGTGCCGGGATTGATCGACACCCACGTTCACGTGACCTACCACTTCAGCCACGATCGCTTCGTGGACAACCGGCTCGTCGGGCAGGACGAGCCAGTCCCTGAGTCGGTGCTGTTCGGCGTGGAGAACGGCGTGCGCATACTCGAGGCCGGCTTCACGACGGTGCAGAGCCTGGGACCGGGCACGCCGTGGGATCTGCCTTTGCGCGAAGCGTGGGCGCGCAACCTGGTGCCGGGGCCGCGGCTACTGACCTCCCTGCAATGGTTCCGCTACGACCAGCCCGGACAGACGGTGGAGCCGGACGCGGAGCTGCGGGCCATGGTGCGCGATCTCAAGGCGCACGGCGCCGACGCCATCAAGATCTTCGCCTCGACGAGCGTGCGCGAAGGATCGCGCCCCACCCTCACGCAAGCTCAGCTCGACGTCATCTGTGGCGAATGCAACAGCCAGGGCATGCGCAGCGTCGTTCACGCCTATACGTCGGCCGTGCAGATGGCGGTGCAGGCGGGGTGCACGGCGATCGAGCACGGCACCGGCGGCATGACGGACGAGGCGCTGGCCCTGATGGCGGCCAAAGGCACCTACTTCGATCCGACGGTCGGCGTGGTCACCGAGAACTACGTTGCCAACAAGGACAAGTACCTGGGCGTCGGCAACTACACGGCGGAGGCGTTCGCGATGATGGAGAAGCTGATCGCCAATCCGAAGCCGCCGGAGGAGTTCATCCGCTCCCTCAAGGTACCGGGTCTGAAGATCGTCTATGGCAGCGATGCGGTCGCGGGCGCTCACGGCCACAATGCCGAGGGACTGCTGTACCGCATCAAGTTCGGCGGCCAGGATGCGATGCAGGCGCTCGTCTCGGCGACGTCGCTCGCGGCAGAGTCCCTCGGCCTCGGCAGCGAGATCGGCACGATCGCGCCGGGCATGACGGCGGACATCGTGGCGATGCGCGGCGACTACCTTGCCGATGCGACCGCGCTGCGCCACATGGCGTTCGTGATGAAGGGCGGCAGGGTCTTCAAGTACCAGCCCTGAGCGGCTCGTTTTCGCCAAGGTGAATGAGCGTGGGTCATCGGCTGGAGCATGATGAGTTTAAATCGATTCCGTCGTCCCGACCGGAGCGCCCCTCGACTTCGCTCGGGATAAACTCCGCGCGCAGTGGAGGGACCTTCTCTCGACAATAAGCTGCTTGTCGTGGAGAGAAGGTCCCTCCACTGCGCCTCGCGTAGCCTGTCCCGAGCGAAGTCGAGGGGCTCGGCTCCGGTCGGGACGACGAACCGAGCTAAAGTCATCACGCTCTAGCCGTAGGCGCTGCGGTCCGTCACATAGCCGCACTCGATGTCGGCCGCGAGTGCCGCCATATCGCGCTGGCGTGGATCGCCGTGGCCGCCGCCGCCCGGCGTGCCGAGCGAGATCGTGTCGCCCTTGTGCACGACGTACTGCTTCTTGGGATCGGTCTTGATGCCGTTGATTAAAAGCTCGCCCGGCGCGCCGTCCTTGCCGCCTTCGATGCCGAACGCGGGAAACAGGGTCCGCTCGGCGAGGAACGACACGGCGATCGGCGTGTCGCTGCGGCTTTCGATCAGGATCTCCTGGCCGAGGCCGCCGCGATGGCGGCCGGCGCCGCCCGAGTCGGGGCGCAGCTTCTTGTGATGGAAGCGGAGCGGCGCGATGTGCTCGCTGATCTCGATCGAGGTCGAGCTGACGTTGGACGGCCAGCTGAGGCAGGTCACGCCGTCGCCCCGCGTGTTGCCGCCCATGCCGCCGTTGTAGAAGAACATGTTGGCGTAGGGCTTGCCGCCTTCCCGCACGCCCGACTGGTTCATGCCCCACATCGGCGAGCCGCAGGCCGCCATCACGCGTTCGGGCACGATCTGTCCGAGGCAACCGAACACCAGCATCGGCACGTAGTGACCGATCAGCATGCGCGAGCCGCCCGGCGCGGGGAACTGCGGGTTGACGATGCAGCCTTCGGGCGCCTTGAGGGTGATCGGCCGCCAGGCGCCCTCGTTGTTGGGCAGGTTGGGGCTGGTGCAGACCTTCACCCCGTACATCGCCATGGCGTTGGTGTAGCAAAGCGCGCAGTTGATGGCGCGATCGACCTGGCGGTCGGTGCCGGCGAAATCCATCAGGATCTCGTCGCCCTTGACGGTCAGCTCCATGCGGAGCGTGATCGGCGTCTCCATCAGGCCGTCGGTCTTGAGCTCGCTACGATAAGTGCCGTCGGGCAATTCGCGGATCGCCGCGCGCATCGCCATCTCGCAGCGGCCCTGGATCTCGCGCGCGAGATCGGTGAGGTCGGCGAGACCGTAGCCTTCCATCAGGCTGCGCAGGCGGTCTTCCATGAGGTCGAGCGCCACGACCTGGGCCCACAGGTCACCCATCGTCTGGTCGGGCGTGCGCACGTTCTTGCGGATGATGGTGACCAGCGTCTCGTCGGTCTTGCCGGCGGCGATCATCTTCATCGGCGGGATCTGCAGCCCCTCCTCGAACACCTCGCGCGGCTCGGGGCTCCTGATCTTGCCGCCGATATCGGGCGCGTGCGCCGTCGTGGCGCTGAAGGCGACCAGCCGGCCGTCCAGGAAGATCGGCTTGGCCAGCGTGATGTCGGGCAGATGGCCGGTGCCCAGCCAGATGTCGTTGGTGATCAGGACGTCGCCCGGCGCCAGCTGGTCGGGCGGGAAGAAGCGCAGGAAATGTTTTACGGTTTCCGGCAGGGTGCCGATGAAGCTCGGGATGCTCTCGGAGGCCTGCACCAGCGACTGGCCGGCGGCATCGGTGATGACGCAGGAGAAGTCGTAGCTCTCACGCACAAGCGTGGAGAAGCTGGTGCGCACCATCGCGGCCGCCGCCTCGTCGACCATGGAGATCAACCGGCGCCACAGGAGCTCGAGCTCGATGGGATCAAAAGTGCGGGCCATCAGCCGACCTCCGCCAGGATGGAACCGTCGGTCAGCAGGCGCGCCTTGGCGCCCGGGCCGACGATGAAGGTGCTTTCGTCTTCCTCGAACACGGCCGGTCCGTCGACGGTCACGCCCGGTTCCAGCGCATAGCGGTCCCACACCTGCGTTGGCACGGTCTTGCCGACATCGGGGAAGAACACCGGCCGCGTGCCTTTGAGGGCGCCGGCCTTGGGATGACGCGGCAGTTCCAGCGCACCGCCGCTGCCCGGCATCGGCGCGCTGGCCGAGAGCCGCAGGGCGACGAACTGGATGGCCGCCCCCGGCGGCGTGCGCGCGAACAAGGCCTTGTAGGCCGCCTCGAATGCGGTCTTCACGCCGGCTTCGGTGAGCGGCTCGGGCAGCGCCACCGTGATCTCGCTGCCCTGCCCGACGTAGCGCATGTCGGCCAAGTGCCGCACGGAGCGACGCTCGATGTCCGCGCCGGTGAGGCGCAAGATGTCGAACGACTCCTTCTCCAGGCCGTCGAACGTCCGCTTCACCGAGGCGAAGTCCGCGCCGGCCAGCGTCACGTTGAAGCTCGCCACGCGATCGACGCGCGCCGGCGCCATCAGCATGCCAATGGTGCTGCCCGCACCCGCGCCGGGCGGACAGACGACGCGATTGACGCCGAGCTTGCGCGCGACGTGCCAGGCATGGACCGGTCCCGCGCCGCCGGTCGCCAGCAATGCGTACTCGGCGGGGATGCGGCCGCGCTCCGCGATGGCCACGCGCGCGGCGCCCGCCATGTTCTCGTTGACGACGTCGTGCACGCCGAAGGCGGCGCGGCCCGGCTCGACACCCAGCGTGCCCGACAGCCGCGTGAAGGCGCCGTCGGTCGCCACACGATCGATCTTCATGGCGCCACCCAGGAAGAAGTCGGCGTTGAGATAACCCAGCGTCAGGTCGGCGTCGGTCACGGTGGCCTCGGCGCCGCCCCGGCCGTAGCAGGCCGGCCCGGGCTGCGCGCCGCTGCTCTCGGGCCCGACATTGAGCGTGCCGAGATCGGACTTGCGCGCGATCGAGCCGCCGCCGGCGCCGATCTCGATCAATTCGACGGTGGCGATCTGGATCGGCAGGCCCGAGCCGCGCAGGAACCGCTTTTCGCGCGCCGCCTCGAAGCCGTAGGCGACCAGCGGCTCGCCGTCGTCGACCAGGGCGAGCTTGGCGGTCGTGCCGCCCATGTCGAAGGCAAGCACGCGCTCGAGCCCGGCATTGCGCCCGAACCAGGCGCCGGCCAGCGCACCGGCCGCCGGGCCGCTTTCGAGCAACTGCACCGGCGCGCGCTTGGCTTCGCTGACATGGGTCAGGCCGCCGTTGGACAGCATGAGGAACAGCCCGCCGGGAATGCCCTCGCTGCGCAGCGCCTGCTCCAGGCGCTCGAGATAGACCTCGGCCAGCGGCCGCACATAGGCGTTGGTCACCGTCGTGCTGGCGCGCAGGTATTCGCGGATCTCGGGCGCGATGTCGGACGACAGCGAGATCGAGAGGTCCTGGAAGCGCTCGGCGACAGCGGCGCCGATGGCGCGCTCGTGCGCCGGATTGGCGTAGGCGTGCAGGAAGCAGATCGCGAGGCTTTCGACGCCCTGCTTCACCAGGTCGGCGACCTCGGCCAGCGCGGCGTCGACGTCGAGCGGAATCTCGACCGTGCCGTCCTGCGCCAGGCGCTCCCTGGCCTCGCGCCGCCACGGCCGCGCGACCAGCGGCTTGGGCATCTCGATGAAGAGGTCGTAGAGCTCGTACTTGCGCTCGCGGCCGATCTCCAGCACGTCGCGGAAGCCCGCGGTCGTGAGCAGGCCGGTCTTGGCGCCCTTGCGCTCGATCAGTGCGTTGGTGAACAGCGTCGTTGCATGCACGACGCGCCCGACCTGCTCGGGCCTGGCGCCCGCCTTGGCCAGCACGCGCCGCGTGCCCAGAAGCGCGCCGCGCGCCGGATCGTCGGGCGTGGTGCTCTCCTTCCAGATGACGGCGCGGCCGTCACGCGGATCGTGGATGACGAGGTCGGTGAAGGTGCCCCCGATGTCGATGCCGAGGGAAAGCGGTGCTGTACTCATTCCGCTTTGATATTGCCCTGCTTCACCACCTTCGCCCAGCGTTCACGATCCTGCTTTATGTACGTGGCGAACGCATCCGGCCCTTGCCCCAGCGCGATCAGGCCCTGCTTGTCGAGCGTTTCCTTGTTCGCGGGATCAGCCATCGCAGCGAGAAACAGCTTGGCGAGTGACTCCTTGATGTCAGCCGGCAAGCCCGCCGGCCCGACCAGGCCGAACCAGTTGTTGATGTCGAGGGCCGGAATGTCCTTGGTCAGCAACGGCAGTTCCGGCGCCAGCGCTGTCGGCCGGCTAGACGCGAGCGCCAGCACGCGCACCTTGCCGCCGCGCGCCATGCCCATGATCTCCGACACGTTGGCGAAGAACAGATCGACGTTGCCGGCCGCCACGTCGGCGATCGCCGGCGCACCGCCGCGATACGGCACGTGCGTCAGCTTCAGCCCGCCCGCTTCCGCCGCCAGGAACTCGGCGCCGAGCTGGTTGGTCGAGCCGAGGCCGGTCGAGGCATAGGTCACCTTGCCGGGATTGGCCTTGGCGTAGGCCACGAGCTCGGGAATGGTCTTGAACGGCGCGTCCATGCGCACGATCAGCGCCATCGGCACGCCGACAAGGTTGCAGATCGGCGTCAGGTCCTTGTCGAGGTCGAGCGGAATCTGCGAGCCCGGCACGACGGGCCCGACCGCGAGCTGGCCCATGATACCGATGCCGACCGTGTAGCCGTCGGGCTTGGCCTCGGCGACCTGTTTCAGGGCGATGAAGCCGCCGGCGCCGGTCTTGTTGTCGACGATCACCGTGTAGCCGTGCTGGCGCGAGATGGTGTCGGCGGCGATCCGCGCCGCGATGTCGGCGGTGCCGCCCGGTGCGTAGCCGACGAGGATCTTTATCGGCTGCTTGGGCACCCACTGTGCGAAGGCCGGCGCGGCAGCCAGAACCAGCGGAGCAGCAGCAAGCAGAGTTCGACGACGCAACATGATGTTCCCCTTCCCTCGGCGAGCCTCCAGCAAGCGCCATGCCGGGTCAAGAACGTGGCCATCGGACTTGGCTTGAGATGACATGAGCTTCAGGTAGTCTCCGCGCGCCATGCCCCTCGCTCACCCCGCTGCTGATGTCTGGACGCTGCTCGCCGACATCGCCGATGAGACTCCCGACGCGCCCGCCTTCATCCACGGCGAGCGGCGGCTGAGCTTCGCCGAACTGCTCGATTGCGCGGCGCGCGCGGCACAGGGCCTCGCCGATCTCGGTGTCGAGCCGGGCGACCGCGTGGCGCTGTGGCTGCCCAATATTCCGGCCTATCCCATCCTCTACTTTGCCTGCGCCCGGCTCGGCGCCATCGCTGTCGCGGTCAACACGCGCTATCGCGCGGTCGAGGTTGCCGACATCGTCGGCCGCTCGGGCGCCAAGGTGCTGGCCTGCGCGCCGGCTTTCCGCCGCATCGACTTCCTGTCGATCCTCGCCGGCATCGAGCCCGATGCGCTGGACCGGTTGGCCGCCATCGTCACGATCGGAGAAACTCCCGAGCCGGTGCCGCCCGCGATCGAGCAGCGGCGGCGCGTGCCGTTCGATCGTCTGCTGTCGCGCCCGCAGTTCGCCGGCAATCACGCCTCGGCCCGCGCGCCCTGCAACATCTTCACGACCTCGGGCACGACCAGCTCGCCCAAGTTCGTGCTGCATCGCCAGGGCGCGATCGCGGGCCATGCCCAGCAGGTCGCGCGCAGCTTCGGCTTCACCGCGCCCGAGACCTTGTCGCTCGCCATCCTGCCGCTGTGCGGCGTGTTCGGCTTCAACCAGACGCTGGCGACGCTCGCCGCCGGCAAGCCGAGCGTGCTGGTCGAGTCCTACGAGATCGAGGAGATCGCCCGGCTGATCACCGAGCACAAGCCGACGACGATGTTCGGCAGCGACGACATGTACCAGCGGCTGATGGAGCTGATGCCGGGCCGCTGGCCGTTCCGCTCGATCAAATGGGCGGGCTATGCCGCGTTCAATGCGTCGCTCGAGGATCTGCCCGAGCGCGCCCAGCCGCGCGGCCTGCGGCTGGTCGGGCTGTACGGCATGAGTGAGGTGCAGGCGCTGTATTCCCGGCAGCCGCTGAAACTACCGGTCGCCAAACGCAAGTTGGGCGGTGGTGTTCCGGTCTCGCCCCTCGCCCATGTGCGCGTGCGCGATCCGGAGACCGGCGAGCTTTTGGGCCCCGGCCAACCCGGGATGCTGGAGATGGCCGGACCGTCGCTGATGGTCGGCTACTACGGCAACGAGCAGGCGACGGCGGCGGCGATGACGCCCGACGGCTATGTCCGCACCGGCGACCTCGGCCAGCTCGACGGCCGCGGCGGCTTCACCTACCTGAGCCGCATGGGCGACGTGCTGCGGCTCTCCGGCTTCCTGGTCAATCCGCTGGAGATCGAGATGCACATCCAGAAGGTGCCGGGCATCGCCGGCTGCCAGACCGTCGCCGTGCCGCGACCCGAGGGCGTGCGCGCCGTGGCCTTCGTGATCCTGGAACCCGGCGCGGCGCTCGACGAGGCCGCAACCATCGCCCACTGCAAGCACGGCCTCGCCAACTACAAGGTGCCGATGCGCGTCTTCCCGATCGACGACTTCCCCAAGACGCCCTCGCCCAACGGCTTCAAGATCCAGCGCACCAAGCTGCGCGAGATGGCAGAAGCTCTTCTTGGGTCATAGCTGGGAGCGCGCCACTCCGCGGCGAGGAGCGCACGAAGCGCGCGTCTCGAAGGGTGGGCAGCACCATCATTGGCGCCCACCCTTCGAGACGCATCGCTGCGCGATGCTCCTCAGGTGAGGTGGTGCTGGGTCTGCCGACTTCTATGATTGCTTGCTGGCGATCGCCGCACCCTGCGCCAGCGTCTCCAGCTTCGCCCAGGCGATATCGCGGTGGACGCGGCCGCCAAGACCGCAGTCGGTCGAGGCGATGACGCGCTCGCGGCCGACCAGCTTGGTGAAACGGCCGATGCGCTCGGCGACCAGCTCGGGATGCTCGACCACGTTGGTCGCGTGGCTCACCACGCCGGGCAGGATCAGCTTGTCGTCGGGCAGCTTCGCGTCCTTCCACACCGCCCATTCGTGCTCGTGGCGCACGTTGCCAGCCTCGAAGGAATAGGCGCCGGCGTTGATCTTGAGCATGGGCTCGACGATCTCGCGCATCGGGATGTCGGTGGTGTGCGGGCCGTGCCAGCTGCCCCAGCAGAGATGGAAGCGGATGCGGTCCTGCGGCAGGCCGCGCAGCGCATGGTTCAACGCCTCGATCTTGGGCATGGTGAACTTGCGATAGTCCTCGGCCGTCGGCTCGGGATTGATCTGGTCGAAATTCTCGGCGATGGCCGGATCGTCGATCTGCAGCACCAGGCCCGCCTCGATGATCGCCTTGTATTCCTCGCGCATGGCGTCGGCGCAGGCGAACACGAACTCGTCGTCGCTCTTGTAGTGCTCGTTGCCGATGCGCGCGCAGCTCGCCGGCCCGATCGACGTCATGAATCCTTCGCTGACGTTGCTGGCCGCGAGCGCCGCCTTGAAGTTGGCGATGTCGGCGGCGATCTGCTTGTGTCCGGTATAGCTCAGCGGCCCGACGCAGAATGGCCAGTCGTGCGCCCGCGGTCCGGTCGACACGCCGGACTCGGGGTCGTTGTAGGCGGTGGAGAAGCGCTGGCGGTCTCGCCGGTCGGCGAAGCTCGACAGCACGGTGTTGCCCGGCGACGAACGGCGGGCCGGCATGTCGTAGAGGCCGAGCCCCTTCACCTCGAGGTTGGCCAGCCGCGTGAACGAATAGCTCCACCAGGCGCGATAGTTGATCTTGTGGCCCATCGACTTGCCGTACTCGCCGTCGCCCGGGACCGTGATGCCGGCGGCGACCTGGCGGCGCACGACGTCGGCCACCGATTCCGTCAGCTTCTTCTGGAAGGCGGCTTCGTCGACCGTGCCCGCTTCGCGCTTGGCGTTGGCCTCGATCAGGTCGTCGGGCCGCGGCAGGCTGCCGGCATGGCTGGTCTGGATGCGATCGCTGCTGTTCTTCATGTCTAGCGTCCCTTGAACTTGCCCGGCTTGCGCTTCTCGGCGAAGGCACGCGCAGCTTCCTGGAAATCCTCGCTGAGATAAAGCCTCTCGGGCGCGCCCATGAACATGACCTCGCGGCTCAGCCTATCCATGTAGTGGCGCCGCATGCGCACCGTCGAGCGCACGCTGAGCGGCGGATTTTTCAGCACCTGGTCGGCGAGGTCGCGCGCCACGTCGAGATACTTGCCCTTGGGTGCCACGCGATTGATCAGGTTGGCCTTGTGGGCTTCCTCCGCGGTGAAGAAGCGGCCGGTGAGCGCCGCCTCCATGGTGAAGGCGCCGCCGCCGCGATAGTGCATCAGCGCCCAGTACTTGCCCGCCCCCAGGCCGCGCGAGGTCTCGGTGATCTGGAACTGCGTGCCCTCCTCGGCCACGATCAGGTCGCACTCCAGCACGATGCCGACCGAAAGGCCCAGCACATAGCCGTGCGCGGCGGCGATCACCGGCTTCCAGTTCACCGACTTCGTCAGGAGGTCGGCGGAATGCGTGCCGCGGCCCTGCGGACCGCCGAGCTTCAGGAACTCCTCGCGGCTGCGCAACTGGCGCTGCTGCACGTCGGCGCCGCTCGAGAAGGCGCGGCCGTTGCCGCACAGGATGGCGATCTGCGCCTCATCGTCGGCGTCGAAACGGTGCAGCGCGTCGCCCAGCAGGCCGACCAGCTCGTCGGAGAAGGCATTGAGCTTCTCGGGGCGATTGAGCGTGATCGTCACGACGGGACCGTCCTGCTCGTAGTTCACCAGCGCCATGTTTCCACCCTTTGCTGTCGCTTATTCGGGGCCATGGTGCCATGCTCGCCGGCAAAATTGGGAGGAAACACATGCAGATCGTCCGCAGGGCGGCAACGGTGTTCTTTTCACTCGCGCTGCTGGCCACGCCCGCCCTGGCGCAGAAGAAGTACGATCCGGGGGCCAACGACAGCGAGATCAAGCTCGGCCAGACCATGCCCTACAGCGGCCCCTTGTCGGGCTTCATCACCCTGGCCAAGGCGGAGATCGCCTACTTCCAGATGATCAACGACCAGGGCGGCGTGAACGGGCGCAAGATCACCATGATCTCGCTCGATGACGGCTTCAGCCCGCCCAAGACGGTCGAGCAGACGCGCCGCCTGGTCGAGCAGGACCATGTGCTGGCGATCTCGGGCTCGCTCGGCACCTCGACCAACGCGGCGGTGCAGAAGTACCTGAACCAGAAGAAGATACCGCAGCTGTTCCTGGCGAGCGGCGCCAGCCGCTGGAACGATCCGGAGAACTTCCCCTACACGATGACCCTGACGCCGATCTACCAGGCCGAGGCGCGCATCTACGCCACCTACATGCTGAAGGAGGTCAAGGACCCCAAGGTCGCCGTGCTCTATCAGAACGACGACTTCGGCAAGGATTTCCTGAAGGGCTTCCGCGACAGGCTGGGCGACAAGGCCAGCTCGATCATCGTGCGCGAGGTGAGCTACGAGGTGACCGACGCCACGGTCGATTCGCAGATCATCGACCTCGCCTCGACCAAGGCCAATGTCTTCCTCAACATCACGACGCCCAAGTTCGCCGTCCAGGCGATCCGCAAGGCGCACGAGCTCGGCTGGAAGCCGCTGCAGTTCATCGACAATCCCGCCGCCTCGATCGGCATCGTCATGCGGCCGGCCGGCATCGAGGCCTCCAAGGGCATCGTCTCGGCGGCGTTCGTGAAGGACCCGACCGACCCGCAGTACAAGGACGATCCCGAGTTCCTGGCCTGGGTGGCGTGGATGAAGAAGTACTATCCCGCCGGCAGCCTGGAGGATCCGCAGAACGTCGTCGGTTACATCCAGGCGCAGGCCATGGTGCAGGTCCTGAAGCAGTGCGGCGACACCCTCACGCGCGAGAACGTCATGCGCCAGGCCGCGAACCTGAAGGACTTCCATCCGGCGATGCTGCTCAAGGGCATCAACATGACGACCAGCCCGACCGACTACCAGCCGATGGAAGAGATGGCGCTGCAACGCTTCAACGGCGAGCGCTTCGAGGTGTTCGGCGAGCTTTTGAGCGCCCGACAGTGAGTGAAACGGAGAACGGAGTTACCGCAATGGCCAAGCGCAAGAGCATCAACTATCCCGGGTTCAAGCACGAGAACCCGATCCCCAACGCGAGCCGCATCGGTAACATCCTGATGTCGAGCATCATCAGCGGCCGCGATCCCGCGACCAGCCAGATGCCGCCCGAGCTCGACGCGCAGGTCACGAACATCTTCAAGCAGATCAAGCTCTGCGTCGAAGCGGCCGGCGGCACGGTCGACGACATCATCAAGGTGAACTTCTGGATGAAGGACCCGGCGACCGGCCGCAAGGCGCTGAACGGCGAATGGTCGGCGATGTTCCCGGACCCGGAGTCGCGCCCGGCGCGGCACACGCTGGCGCTGCCGCAGAACGCCGCCAACCACGTGACCTGCGACTTCACCGCGGTGATCGGGGCTTAACGACCCGGGATCTTGAGGCCCGTCACTGCCGACCCGATGAACGTCTGCGGCAGCGACGGGCGCTGGACGCCCATGCGGCGTTCGAGGTTCTCGACGCAGGCCTTCGTCGTTGCCGCGAGCTGCTGCCAGGTCGATGCGCTGTCGAACTGCTGCAGCAGGCACTGGTCGAAATAGGTGTACTGATCGCCGGCGCCGCAGCCGAAGCTCACCCGATCGGGCGCCGCCGCCGACAGCACGATGCGGTTGGGCTGGCGCATGCCGGCGCTCAGGAACACGCCGCTGTGGCAGGCCGACACGACGACGACCGTCGGCCGCGCGCCGCAGCCGGCGTCGAGCGCGCTGTCGAGCGTCGCCGGACCGACCGTGCCATTGGCCTGCTTCAGCACGAAGCCGCTCTGGTCGCCATGGCTGGTGATGAAGGCGAGGCAGGCCTCGCCGCCGGCCGTGCGCAAGGCGCTCGATACGTTCGCCGCCGTGGCGACGGGCAGCGATGGATTGGCGCCCGGATCGGAGGTCAACGCGCGGATGTCACGAACGCCGCGCGCCAGAAGCTTGGCGCGCATGGCCTCGACGCCGTTGTCGAAGGCGGGGCTGTCGTTGTCGCCGGCGATCAGCACTACGCGCCAGCGCTCGGCCGGCACCGTGCCGTCGACGAGCGCCGGCACCGGCTGAGACGTGCGCGCCGTCGGTGGCGCCGTGGCCGCCTGCTCGGGCGTACAGGCGGCTACGAAAAGAACACCGAGCAGAAGCGCTTTCAGGCGCACGGACATCTGACACCCGTCGAAAAGGTCACTGAGGCTTGGCGCCCACCGCACGCAGGGCCATCTCGGCATAGAGCTTGGCCATCTGCTCCTCGCTGAGGGCGCCGCCGGGACCGTACCACATCGAGACGTGCGTGCACTGATCGAGCATGGCCATGGCCATCGACTTGAGATCGCGCCGGCCGTCGATCTGCGGCGGATCGAACACGCCGCGGTCGACACCCTCGCGCAGGATGGTCACCAGAATGTCGCGAATGGCGCGCCGGCTGCGACGGATGTCGGCGACGCGCTCGGCGCCCAGCCAGCTGATCTCGCGGTTGGCGACCAGCGCCTCGACCCTGAGCCGGCAATGGCGCACGACATAGACCCGCACGAAGGCGGCGAGCTTGGCGCGCGGATCGTCGCCCGCCCCCGCCACGGCCTGCTGGCAGATGCGCTCGAGCTCGCCCTGGGTCGAGGCGATGATGTCGTGCAGCAGCTCGTCCTTGGACTTGAAGTGATTGTAGAGCGCGCCCTGCGTCAGGCCGCAGGCCTTCATGATGTCGCGCACCGTCACCACCGGATAGCCGCGCTCGGCAAACTGGGTGAAGGCGGCGGCGCGGATCGCCTCGACCGGCGGCCGCGGGTCGCGCTCGGCAATGGCGTCGGCAGGCGGCTCGGCGACGCGCACGGGCTTGCGCTTGCTCATCGCCCGCCTCCGGCCATGCCGTCGACGATCTGCCAGGCGAGGTCGGCCGCCGGCCGCACCAGCTTGCCCGACTCCGCGGCGCGCATGTTGGAAGCGGTGCCGTCGAGCGCGCGGGCGTAGACGCCCTGGCGGATGCACGACACGCGGAAGAGGTTGTAGGCCATGTAGAATTCCCAGAGCGCCGGATCGGGCAGCGGACGTTTCGCGAGCGCGCAGTAATAGGCCACCATCTCCGGCTCGGTCGGCAGGCCAAATGCCGCGAGATCGTGGCCCTGCAGCCCGCCCCAGTCCTTGGGCGTGCGCCACAGCATGCAGAGATAGGAGAGCTCGGCCAGCGGATCGCCGAGGGTGGAGATCTCCCAGTCGATGATGCCGAGCACCCTGGGCTCGGTCGGGTGGAAGATCATGTTGTCCAGGCGATAGTCGCCGTGGACCAGCACGGTCTCGTCGTTGGCCGGCAGATGCGCCGGCAGCCAGTCGAGCAGCCGGTCCATCGAGTCGATCTTCTCGGTCTCGGAGGCCTTGTACTGCTTGCCCCAGCGCGAGATCTGGCGCGCCACGTAGCTGCCCGGCCGGCCGAAGTCGGCCAGGCCCAGGGCGACGTAGTCGACGGCATGCAGGCGGGCCAGGGTCTCGAACTTGGCGCGATGGATGGCGAGCCGGCTTTCCTTGGCCAGCTCGGGCAGCAGCGGATCCCACAGCACCCGGCCGTCGCAATATTCCATCACGTAGAAGGCGGTGCCGACCACGCTGTCGTCCTCGCACAGGGCATAGGCCCTGGGCGTCGGCACGTCAGTCTTGTTGAGGGCGGAGATCACCCGGAATTCGCGGTCGACGGCATGGGCCGACGGCAGGAGCTTGCCCGGCGGCTTGCGCCGCAGCACATAGCGCCGGCCCGCCCCGTCGGTCAGCCGGTAGGTCGGGTTGGACTGGCCGCCCTTGAACTGCTCGGCCGTCACCGGCGGCACGAAGCCCTCGACGTGGGCCTCCATGAACCGGGCGAGCGACCGCTCGTCGAAACGGTGCTTCTCCTGCACCTCCATCGTGCCGACGTACTCAGCCCCTTTGCGCGCCAACCGAAGCCCCTGAACGATCATTCACTTTCGCCGGAGTGTGCTCGCCCCTCCCAGCGCATGCAACATCGACCATTGGCGGCCTGTTGGCCGATCTGTCCCGCATTTGTGCTGCCTCTTCCTTCTGTTGTGCAGTCTCGGTGCTGCGTCCATTTCTCACGGTATGAAATGACGCTTGGGGAAGGCGGCCGAATTGTGTTTATTTAGCGCGTGTACCGGCCGCAGGTTGGGCCCAACAACACGTCAGTTTTTTGATCGAGAGTGCTGGGGAGGCATCGTTGACCCGATTCCTGAGCAAGGACCTACTGTCCGGGCTGATGTTCATCGTCTTCGGCCTGGCGGCGCTGTACTTCGGCCAGAAGCTGGCGCTGGGGACGCCCGTCCGCATGGGACCGGGCTACGTGCCGCGCATGCTTTCCTTCATTCTCCTGAGCCTTGGCAGCATCATCGTGCTGGCAACGCTCTACCGCACGGCGGACCGGGCGGAGAAGGAACGCTACTGGATCCCGGTGGCCGGCCTTTCGGTCGCCGTTTTCGCCTTCTCGCTCATCCCGTGGGGCCAGAACTTCATCGCCAACAACATCCTGGGACCGGCGAACCAGCAGGCCTTCAAGACCATGACCATCCCGTTCATGATCTCGGCCATCCTGGTGATCGACGTCGTCATCCTGATGATCCTGGTCTCGATCTTCGGAAGACCGGGCGCGGAGGCCGACGACCCGGTCGAGGCGCCGAAGTGGAAGCCGATCACCATGGTGACGATCGGCATCGTCCTGTTCGCCCTGCTGTTCGAGCGCGCCGGGCTATTGCCGTCGCTGGTGGTGCTGGTCCTGATCGCCTCGCTGGGCGGCGAGGAATTCAAGCTCACCGAGGTCATCGGCAACATGGTGGTGCTGGCGTTGCTGTGCACCGTGGTCTTCAAGGTCGGACTCGGAATGAACATCTACGTCGTGCGCGGGATTTGGTGACATGGACCTTCTGCACAATCTCGCGCTCGGCCTGAGCGTTGCCGTCTCCTTCCAGAACCTGGCCTACGCGCTGCTCGGCTGCATGCTCGGCACGCTGATCGGCGTGCTGCCGGGCATCGGCCCGGTGGCGACCATCGCCATGTTGCTGCCGATCACTTTCCACCTGCCGCCCACTGCCTCGCTGATCATGCTGGCCGGCATCTACTACGGCGCCTCCTATGGCGGCTCGACGACCTCGATCCTGGTCAACCTGCCGGGCGAATCGGCGTCGGTCGTGACCTGTCTCGACGGCTACCAGATGGCGCGCAACGGGCGCGCCGGCGCCGCATTGTCGATCTCGGCCGTCGGCTCGTTCTTCGCCGGCACCGTCGGCACGCTGATCATCGTGCTGTTCGCCGAGCCGCTGACGCGCATGGCGCAGAAATTCGGCCCGGCCGACTACTGCTCGCTGATGGCGCTCGGCCTCGTGGCCGCCGTCGTGCTGGCCAGCGGCTCGGTCATCAAGGCGATCGCCATGGTGTTCCTCGGCCTGCTGTTCGGCCTGATCGGCACCGACGTCAACACCGGCGCCCAGCGCTTCACCTTCGACATCCCCGAGCTCTCCGACGGCATCGACTTCGCGCCCATCGCCATGGGCCTGTTCGGCATCGCCGAGATCGTGGTCAACCTCGAACGACATTTGTCGAGATCCGGCGGCACCATCAAGGTCGGCTCGCTATGGCCGACGCGCGAGGAGATGAGGCAGGCTTGGCCGGCCGTGCTGCGCGGTACGGCCCTGGGCGCCGCGCTCGGCGTCCTGCCGGGCGGCGGTCCGACCTTGGGCGCCTTCTCCTCCTATACGCTCGAGAAGAAGATCTCCAAGACGCCGCAACGCTTCGGCAAGGGCGCCGTGGAGGGAGTGGCCGCGCCGGAATCGGCCAACAACGCCGCGGCGCAGACCTCGTTCATCCCGATGCTGACCCTCGGCATCCCGTCCAACGCGGTGATGGCCTTGATGGTCGGCGCCATGATCATCCAGGGCATCCAGCC
>JAIEOV010000142.1 GCA_019750135.1 Reyranella sp.
TCGAGCTTCATGCCGGCGGAGCGGGCGAGCTCCAGCAGCAGCACGGAGAAATCGATGTCGCCGGGATATTGGTGCGCCAGCGAGGCGATGCTGTCGCGCGTCACCGACGCGGTCGGCATGACCACGCCGAACTGCTTGGCCGCGCCGACGCCCAGCTCCATGTCCTTCAGCAGGAGCTTTGGCGTGAAGGTCGTGGTGAAGTCGAGATTGACCAGCGCCGGCGTCTTGTAGCGGGTGTACATCGATCCCAGGACGCTCTGGTTGATCGACTCCAGGAAGACGTGACGCGGGATGCCGGCCTTCTCGGCCATCAGCGTGATCTCGCACAGGGATTGGATGATGACGCCAAACATGGTGTTGTGGGCGATCTTCCAGACGCGCGAGAGCTCGCCCTCGCCGACATACATCGCCCCACGGCCGAGCGCCGCCAGCAGCGGCTGCACGGCGTCGTATTCGGCCTTGGGACCGGACGCCACGACCAGGAGCTTGCCCGCCTTGGCGACCTTGGCATTGCCCGACACCGGCGCGCTCAGGTAGGCGACGCCCACGTCGGTCAGGCCCTTGCGGATCTCGGCCGAGCCCGTGTCGGAGATCGACGACATGTCGACCACGCGCTTGGGCCGCGCGTTGCCGCTCAGCACGCCGCCCGAGCCGAACAGGATGTCCTTCAGGTCGTCGGTGGTCGAGACCATGGTGAAGACGGTGGCGCAGTGCGCCATGGCTGCCTTGTCGGTCACCACTTCGGCGCCGATCTGGGCCAGCGGATCGGCCTTCGACGCCGTGCGGTTCCACACCGAAAGCCCGTGTCCCGCCTTGACCAGCCGGGCCGCCATGGCTTCGCCCATTCGGCCAAGCCCGATCCAGCCGATGTCGTGGGATGCCTTGCTGCTCATGAGCCGTGAACTCCGCGCCTGTCCTAGGTTGCGATTCGCGGCGCAGTTTGCGAGGC
The DNA here is from genome assembly GCA_019750135.1 of Reyranella sp. GTDB lineage: Bacteria > Pseudomonadota > Alphaproteobacteria > Reyranellales > Reyranellaceae > Reyranella. The sequence goes on from JAIEOV010000142.1 coordinate 950, forward strand.
GATCAGGCCGCTGTCCATGTTTGTCAGGTCGCCATCAGCGGGCCGCCATTCGGCCGCCCGGTCACAGGCCGCAGAACGTCAGGATTGATTTGCCGTCGCGCAGCTAGTCTCGGTTGGGACAGCGCTCCCGATCGCGCTTGGACAAGACGAATTCGCCGACCTTCAAATCCAGCAAGCGAGCGGACTCGCATCCCCAGCAGACGTCGAAGGACTGGCGGTATGACGGAAGGAGTGTGAACGCGGTGCAGGGACCGGTGAGCGAATGGGTCTGCCACTTCGGAGACTGCAGATAGACGTTGACCTGGACAGGCTTCGAAATCGTCGCTTCCTGGCTGGGCTCAAGTCTGAAGAGATAGGGAAGCTTGAAGGCATCACTCTTGGGATCGTCGAGCTGTTTTTCGAGGCTGGAGAGGTGGCCTCCCAGCTTGCCGTGCTTGCTGGTCAACCGCACTGTCAAGGGCAGGCCGGCCCTGATGGTGTCCTCCATCCGGAACACTCTTGCGATTGCCCTGAGCACTCCGTCCGTCAGTTCCAGGGCAACGGAAAGGTCGGCGTCGATATGCCCCGTGAGGCTCTTGAGACTTCCGGCCGTTCTCGAGAACGACAGGCGGTCGATGGTGCCGGCGGTCAGCTTGACGAATGGAACCTCACCCACCGCCGTCTCGTAGATCGCCCACAGGTGGCGGAGGTCTACGCAACGCACCGTCGCCGCGACATCGCCGTCCCAAATCGCCATGTTGCCATCGCCGGTCGAGCCCCTGAGCGAGACGTGATTGTCCTTGTTACCGGCTTCGATCGACGGGATGCCGAGTATGGAAGGCGGCGTCTTCGCCTTGCAGGCTAGCGGCGCCGCCGCGCCCTGCGCGATGAAATCGGAGTGCAACTTGTAGCGCACCTCGCCCTTGTGATCGCCGGATACCTCCAGGTGCAGGTCGCTCAGCCGGCCGCCATCGCTGCCAGTGCCGAGAGCAACGACGCCCTTGGTGGCGGCGGAGGCGACGGCGCCCAGCCTTTCGACGGCGCCGATCTTGCCGACAAGCTTCCAGGCAAGGCACGACTTGGCATCTGCAGCCGAACGAGGCAGCAACGGCATCAGCCGCTTCTTGAAGTCGGTGACGGCCAGTGCATCCTCGGGTCGGATGGTGAGAAGATCGAACTTGGCGTCGACCGCCTGCCCCGCGCCACATCCCGCGATTGCCCGCTCGCCATGTTCGAGGGAGAGCAGTCGCCCACCGGCTGGTGCGGCAAGTGCGATGCGCGTCGAACCGATCGTCGCCTCCAGGGCGTCGATCGACGCGGTAGCCGTCTCAGCGCCGGTTGCATTGCGCTCCGTGCCGAACTTCAGCTTCTTGGCCTCGAATCCGACCGGCCGGTGCAGGTCGCGGGCATCGGCAGTCGCTCCGGCGCCGGCGAAGGTTTCGTACAGAATGGAGAGCGAGTCCATGGTGCCGGCGGCGCTGGTGAAGCCGACGTTCTTGGCCGCGACATTCAACCGAGCGCTGCTCCACGGCGTGCCGTCGCGCAGGGTGGAGCCCACCTTGTCGCTAAGAAGTCCGCCGAAAGACGGTAACCGAGCTGTGCCTTCCACCGTGGCCGTTACGCAGCCACTGGTCTCGAATCTACGTGAGCCGAAGTTGTCGAACTCGCCGTCGGCCGACCAGCGAAGGGACAGGCCGGATTTCTGGCCGAAGAGAATGCTCAGATCATCGATGATCGTTCCGGCATCGCCCATCGTGCCTTCCAGGGACAGGGCGTGAATGAGCGGTTCGCCGCGCGTGGCAGGGGCGACTGCCGCCGTCAGGTCGGCAGAGGCCAGCCGGCCGGCGACGCCGGACCGACGCGGCGCCTGGCCGAGGATCAGGATGTTGAACTTCGCGAACTGGCGGTTCGACGGCGCCGGCTGCACCGCGCAAGGCGCATGTTGCAGGCCCGGCCTTTCGAGGGGCCAGTTTTGCGCGCGGCTTGAGGTGAGTTTCGCGGCCGCATTGGCCGACGAGATGGACACGTTGATCGGCTGGCGGTCCGGATGACCGATCGCAATGATCACGTTTTCCGCATAGAGCAGGTCGCCGATGTCGAGTTCCTCGATCTTGCCGCTGACCTCGGTGCGCGTCAGGGCGAGATGACCCGAAACAGCGAAGTTCTGGCGTTGGGCCGGACCGGTTGCGCCCTCCGGCCTCGCGTAGTCTGGCGCGTTCCCGGTGACCCTGAGCCGATGAATCTTGCCTTCCGTCAGCTTTGCCGCGCCATTGACCAGGGTGAAGTCGACGGACGTCTTCAGGTCCGATGTCTGCAGGCGGAAGTCGCCGATGTTGGCGGTGGATGCGGATAGTTCGAAGACGGCCCGCTTGGTGTGGTCTTGCCGTCCCGCAATGTCCGCGACATTGATCGATGCCCGGACATTGCTGGCGTCCACCACGGTCGCGGCGCCGTTGCCCGGCGCCTTAGCGGTCGCTGTACCGTTGCCCGGCGTCTTCGCCGGCGCGTCCCGGAGGACGATCCGCTTGGCGAAGAGGCGCACCGGCTCGGGAGAGTCGACCCGTTCGAGCGCTCGCGTCAGGTTGGGCAGGTCCTTCTCCAGGCCATCGAAGATGGCGGCCCCAATGGGAGAACCGTGGTCCGCGCCGCCGATTGCCAGCCGCCGGCGAACATCGTCGGAGAAATCACCGGCAGCCGCGCCTGCCTCGATAAGCGCGCGACCGAACGGCGTCGGTTCGTTTGCCGATGCGGGCGGCTGGCGCCGTGTTGCCTCGAGAGTTTCCGCCTCGATCGCGACCTTGCGAATCTTGAGGCAGTCGAGGCCGCCGGTCGACGGCCAAGCCAATTCGGTGTCGAGATGAACCTTCGAAGCCTTGACCTCTCGCAACGCACCACCCTCAGGCAGGAGATAGCGATCGAGCTTCAGCAAATCGAGGTCGAGGGCGCCGACGGCGACCATCGGCTCGGCCAGGGCCAGCTTGAGGCTGCCCAAACCTTTCACGTCATCGACGGCGATCTTGAGGTCAGTGAGCTGCGCCCGGTCGGGCGCGACCTCGATCACGCCCCCGACGTCGACCTGTGCGTCCTTGGGCGAGGTGGGCGCCGCGATTCCGAAGGCGGCCAGCGTCTCGTTGAGCCGGCGCCCTGTGATGGCGAACCTGCCGGTCGTCGCCTTGCCGCCGTCGTGATCGGTCATGACCGTGCTCGCATCGACGGTCATGCTTCCGGGCAGAAGCGCACGGAACCTCGGAACCGTCACGACGCCATTACGTATGCGCAGATTGGCCTCGACGTCGGAGATCGTTGCCGGTGCCGTGGCCTTGGCCGCCTTGTACGTCAGGCTCTTGATGGTGGACCGGACATTGACGTCCAGTTTGCCGACGTCGATGCTGGTGCTCGCCGGCGCGGCCGGTGTTGCGGCAGAGCAGGACTGGGGTTGCGATTGGCCCGGGCTGATGTGCCAATTGGCGAGATCAAGGCTCTCGACATCGATCTTGGCGTCGACCGCGTGAGTGCTGCCTCCGGCATAGCTCGCGATCACGGACGCGGAATCGCCGCCGATCTTCAGCCTGACCGGATCGACAGTGATCAGTTCCGGCGCCAAGCGAAGAGTCGCGCTGCCATCGAGCGGCAACTGATGCTGCAGCAGGCCCGACAGGTCCTGCCAGCCGGTGAATGACGACAGCTCCTCGAACAGGCGAGCCGCGACGTCGGCCTGCGCCGATACCGTCGCACTCGCCTGGGCCGAGGACAGCGGCATGGCCGCTTCGCCATCGATCTTGAGAACGGCCGTTTGACTGCGAATCGCGCCGTTCACGGTGAATTTCTTGCCGTGGTTGCGCCAGTCGAGACGGTCGATGGTCAGCGAGAGGCCGGCGTCAGACCCGACCGTGAGCACGCCGTTGCCGCCGATGGAGCCCGATCCCTGCCAATCTGTCAGGGCGCCATGCATATCCAAATTGGCCGCGATGGGAGCGGCTTTCCCGGAAGGCCGATAGATGAGACTGCCCTTGACCACCTTGAAGCGGTCAACCCGGAACCTGGCGCCGGCAGGCCCGCCTTGCACGGGTGTGCCGGCTGGCGCTTTCAGGCGATCGGGCACTGTCGGAAGGATGAGGCTGCCATCTGCAGCGTGCTCGAGAGTGATGCTTGGTTCGACGACGGTGATGTTGGCTGCGTGGACCGCCCGTGTGCGAAACAGGTCCACGAGGTCCCCGTAGGAGAGCGTAATGGAGGCGGACCTGACTTCGGCGAGACGGTGCGTGACGCCACCCTGTTGCTTGGCGACGACGATGTCGGTGGCCTGGAGCCTGATCGCGGGCACCAGCGAAGCGACGCGAACGGGTCCGCCTCTGATGGTGATCTGGAAATCGTCCTCCACGCGCTTCAATGCGCTGCGGACCAAGGACGGTTCCCAGTTCAAATACGGTACACCGATGATGATAACGGCCACAACCGCAACGACGATCGCGGCGCCGATCCCCAAGTAGCGCATGATGCCCCCCGACAATTGCGCATCATGAGGCTACAACAATTCAGACTATCTTGTCATCAACTACTCGTGTGGGTTGTATTGAAAAATATGCGACCATGGTCGCCCGTCACGCGACTGAACGAATCGCGAACTGCGGCTTAAGTCTTTGCCGGATCGATCGGCGTCACCACGCCCTCGGCCGCCTCGATCACCTCGCCGGCGTCGAGGCAGAGGTCCTCGCGATTGCGCATGCTCATGATCTGCACGCCCGTGCGCAGCTTCTCGTGGCTGCCGACGGGAACGGCGAGCCCGGGCAGACCGAGCAGGGGGGCCAGCAGGGCAGACCGCATCGACTGCAGGACGTCCCGCTGCCCCTCCACGGTGACGTCTGCGCCCTGCTTGGGCGGCAGGTCGCACAGCGTCGGCAGGATCACCAAGGGCCAGTGCTGGAAGAACATCATCCAGCGCAGCATCAAGGCTTCGCGCTCGGTCAGCGCCGCGACGTAGGTCTGCAGATCGACGGCTTTGTGGACCTGCAGCCAGGCCTGCATGGCAGCGATGGCGTCCGGGTCGCCCATCTTCTGCATCTGCGGCCACAGCCCGCCGAAGACGTCGGTGACGCAGATCTTGTGCCAGAGCTCCACGCCGCGTTCCATGTCGGGCGGCGAGATCTCCTCGACGACGTAGCCGGCGGCCTGCAGATGCTTGCCGGCGAGACGCACGGCGGCGGCCTGCGCGGGATGGGTCGGGCCGCCCGGCACTTCGGGGACAATGGCGACCTTGATGGGCCGCGCCGGCGGCGGGCCCTGCATGGGCACGTCGTTCCAACGCCAGTCACGACGGTCGCCGCGCGCCATGACTTCCAGCGCAAGCCGGGCATCGCGCACCGTGCGGGTGTGCGGTCCCTGTACCGCCATCAGCACGGCGCCGATCGGGCGGCCGTTCGGTGCGCTGGGATTGAGGGAGGGGATGCGCGCGAAGCCGGTGCGCAGGCCGACCACGCCGTTGCAGTAGGCCGGGATGCGGACCGAGCCGCCGATGTCGTTGCCGTGGGCGATCGTGCCGATGCCGGTCGCCGTCGCAGCGCCGGCGCCGCCGCTCGAGCCGCCGGGCGTCACCGAGCGGTCGCGCGGATTGTAGGTGCAGCCGTGGAGCGCATTGTCGGTGAAGATGCGCATGGAGAAGGCCGGCGCGTTGGTGCGCCCGACGATGATCGCGCCGGCATGCTTGAGATTGGCAACGACTGGGCTGTCCTCCTTGGCGATGAAGTCCTTCAGCGGGACGACGCCGTTGTCGGTCGGCAGGCCTGCCTGGTCGACGTTGACCTTGGTCGTCACCGGCACGCCATGCAGCGGCGGCAGGGCATGGCCGCGCGCCCGGGCGGCATCGGCGGTCTCGGCGGCGGCTCGCGCTTCCGGCTCGAGCACGCGCACGACGGCGTTGATCGTCGGATTTACCGCGTGCAGCCGCTTCAGGACGGAGTCGACGGCCTCGCGGGCCGACGTCTGGCCGGTACGGATGAGGCGGGCAAGGTCGGTCGCGTCGTATTGCCAGAGTTCCATTACACGAAGTCCTTGGTTTGAGGAGGAGGTCCGCGGCCGGCGCCTATGAAGCCTACTGCGATTTCATGCCGAAGAAGATCATGTTGCCGTCGAGGTCGGCAACGTCGAAGTCGCGCGGGTCGTCGTCATAGTCCTTCGGTGCCTTGGGCACGCGGGCGCCGCGCCTAGAGCGCAGGAACGACGGCGTCGAGAAGCTGGTCGACGAAGCCGCGCGTGATCGGCGCGTGGCCCATCAGCAGGCGATAGAAGAGCGGACCGAAGATGAGGTCGAGCGCCAGGTCGATGTCGGCCGGCGCGGCGACCAGGCGCTCGGCGATACACCGTTCGAGCAACAGGCGGGCTGCATCGCGGTTGCGGGCGATGAACTCGTTGCGGAACGCCTTGGCGAGCTCGGTCTCGGACTGTGCCGCCGCGACCATGGCGGCGATGCTGCGCCCGCCGGGTGCGGCGAAGGCTTCGGCCACTGCGTGCAACTGCGCCCGCAGCGCCGCCAGCGGCGATCGGGAGGTCTTGCCGGCGGCGGGAGCGCCTGACGCTTCGAGGAACGCGGCCATCGCCACCGCCGGGGCGTTCGGCCAGTAGCGGTAGATCGTCGGTCGGCTGACGCCGGCCTTGGCCGCGATCGCCTCGATGGTCACGGCGGTGAGGCCGCCCTTGTCGAGCAAGGCGCGGGCGGCGGTGAGGATGGCCGTGCGGGTGCGCGGGTCGCGCGGCCGGCCACGGCCGGCGGGAGAAGCAGCTTGACTCATTAGCTATTAACGTTACGATACGTAACGTAATATAACACAGGTAAGGTCATGAGCGCAAAGGACCAGACGCTTCGAGCCCACATCACGGTGCACGATGCCAAGGAGGCGATCGCGTTCTATGCCAAGGCGTTCGGCGGCACCGAGCTGTTCCGCCTGACCGAGCCGTCCGGCCGCGTCGGGCACGCCGAGATCAGGATCGGTGACAGCGTTCTCATGCTGAACGACGAGTATCCCGACTTCGGCGCCAAGAGCCCGGCGGCGATCGGCGGCTCGCCTGTGGCGTTCCATATCCAGGTGGCCGACGCCGACAAGGCGGTCGATCGCGCCGTCAAGGCGGGCGCCACCTTGATGCGCGAAGTGCAGGACCAGTTCTATGGCGACCGCTCGGGCATGGTCGCCTGTCCGTTCGGCTACCGCTGGTTCCTGGCCGCGACGAAGGAAGTCGTCAGCCCGGAAGAGATGCAGAAGCGCTGGACGAAGATGCTCGAGGGCGGGAAGGTCGAGTAGGGCTGGGGGCGCGCGACTCCAGTCGCGCGTCTTCGTCGAGGCAAGACATGATCGCGCCACTGGAGTGGCGCGCCCCCAGCATCAACCCCCGGCATTCTCCGCGATCCATTCGGCATAGGCCGGGTGGACATGCTCGAAGGCAAACGCGTGGATCGCCGGCAGCTCGTAGGGATGCAGCTCCCGGATCGTACTCTCGACCAGCGCGTAACGCTCGTCGGTGGTCTTGAACAGGACGCGCAGCTCGGGTTCCTGCTGGATCTCGCCCTTCCAGCTGTAGACGCTCTCGATCGCGGAAATCTGCGCACACCCCGCGAGCTTGCGCTCGACCAGCGTGTGCGCCAGCCGAAGTGCGTCCTCGCGCTTGGCGACGGTCGTGACGACGGCGATCGGCTTCACTTGCCTTGTCCTTCCAGGCGCTCGGCCGGCAGCACGACGATCTGCTTGAGCTCGCTGCCGGCGATGACGGTGAGGGACGTGGCGACGCCGATGCGCGTCCCGCCCAGCAGCCGCACCAGGTCGTCGGCGCCCGTCACCGGTTCGCCGTCCAGCGCCAGGACGATACCGCCCGTCTGAAGGCCGGCCTTGGCCGCGGGGCTGTCGGGTTCGAGGCTGGCGATCGCGACGCCGAAGGCCTGCTTCAGTCCCAGAGCGAGCGCCAGCCGGCGCGGCAGCGGCACGGTTTGGCCGGCGACGCCGATGAAGGCGCGCCGTACCCGGCCATGGCGCACGATCTCGCTCACGACATGGCTTGCCGTGTTGCTGGCGACGGCGAAGCAGATGCCCTGGGCGCCGGCGATCACGGCGGTGTTGATGCCGATGACCTCGCCGCGCGAGGAGACCAGCGGGCCGCCCGAATTGCCGGGATTGAGCGCGGCATCGGTCTGGATGACGTCGTCGATCAGCCGGCCGCTGTAGGAGCGCAACGAGCGGCCGAGCGCCGATACGACGCCGGCCGTCACCGTCGATTCGAAGCCGAGCGGATTGCCGATCGCGACCACGAGCTGGCCGCGGCGCAGGCCCTTGGAGTTGCCGAGCCTGGCCGCCGGCAGCGACACGTCATCGACCACGCGCAGCAGCGCCAGGTCCGTGTGCGGATCGTCGCCCAGCACGCGCGCCTTGACGGTGCGCGTGTCGGCCAGCGCCAGCCGCACGGCCGACGCTCCCTGCACGACGTGGCTGTTGGTCAGCACCAGGCCGTCGGGCGAGATCACTACGCCCGAGCCGGTACCGCCGCGCTGACGCTTCTCGCGGTCGGGCGGCGTCTCGACTCGCACGACGGCAGGGCCGACGCGGTCGACGATGTCGACGACGGCCTGCGAATAGGCATCGAACAGGCGGTCGTCCGAACTGGTTTCTGTTGGGGAACTTGGTTCCGACGGGTTCAACTCGTCGGAGCCGAGGAGGGGCTGTAAGTCGAACATCGCCCCCATATGGCTATTGCTCCAGGTGAAAGCTAGGTTGCCGCGCGAAACCGAGGGACAGGGCGATGGCGAGCAAGGAAGAGTTGGCGGTGTTCGAGGCCGCGCTGGAGGAGGCGCGTCAGGGATACGCGACCAAAGGCATCCCCATCGGCTCGGTGCTCGCCGAAGGCGGCAGGATCGTCGGTCGCGGCCATAACAAGCGCGTCCAGGAAGGCGACGCCATCGCCCATGGCGAAATGGACTGCCTGCGCCAGGCCGGACGGCGGCGCAGCTACCGCGGAACGACGCTCTATACGACGCTCAGCCCCTGCATGATGTGCGCGGGCACGATCGTGCAGTTCAAGATCCCGAGGGTCGTGATCGGTGAGAACCAGACATTTGGCGGCAACGAGGAGTTTTTACGCTCGCGCGGCGTCGAGGTCATCGTGCTGAACGACCTGCGCTGCGTCGAGCTGATGAAGAGCTTCCAGACGGAACATCCCGACACTTGGGCGGAGGACATCGGCGAGGACTGATCAGAACAGCGAGAAATACTCCCGCTGCTCCCAGTCGCTGACCTCCGATTCGAAGCGGTCGATCTCGGCCTGCTTCAGCCTGAGATAGTAGTCGACGAAGGAATCGCCGAACCCGGCCCGCAATGCCTTGTCCTCGCCGAGGGCTGCCAGCGCCTCGCCCAGCGAGCGCGGCAGGGCCGCCGCCTTGCTGTCGTATGGCGTGTCGGCCGACGGGCCGGGATCGAGCTTGCGGTCGATGCCGTCGAGACCGCTGACGATCTGGCTCGCCATATAAAGGTAAGGATTGGCGGCGGGCTCGCCGACGCGGTTCTCCAGGTGCGTCGCGGGATCGCCCGGCCCGCCCAGCACGCGAACCATGACGCCGCGATTGTCGTGGCCCCACACGGCGTGGTCGGGCGCCAGCGAGAACGGCCGATAGCGCTTGTAGCCGTTCAGCGTCGGCGTCGAGAATGCGGCGGCGCCGCCGGCGTGATGCAGCAGGCCCGCCATGTAATGCATGCCCAGCGACGACAATGGTTCGCGCCCGTCCATGAAGGCGTTGGCGTGCGTCCTGCGGTCCTTCAGCGACTGATGCAGGTGCCAGCCGCTCGACATGACGTTGGCGAGCCGCGGCCGGCACATGAAGGTGAGGTGGTAACCGTTGCGCTGGGCGATCTGCTTGGCGGCGCTGCGGAACAGCACCATGGCATCGGCAGGCTCCAGGCCCGTACCCGCGCGGAAGGTGAACTCGACCTGGCTTGGCCCGAACTCGACCTCGATGGAACGCAAGGGCAGGCCGAGATCGACGATGTTGGTGCGCAGGATCTCCAGGATGGGATCCATCTCGTCGTAGCGCTGCTCGGTCAGGTACTGATAGCCCTGGTTCAACAGCGACACGTCGGGCGGCTCGCCCGGCTGGCCGGGCTGACCGGCGTCGCCGATGCCGAGCTTCGCCTGCTCCAGCTTGAATAGGTGGAACTCGACTTCCAGGCCGGCATGGAAGTCGTAGCCGCGGTCGGCCAGCGTCTTCAGCGCGCGCTTGTAGACGTGGCGCGTGTCGAGGGGCATCGGCCGGCCGTCGGCAAAGAAGATGTCACACAGCATCCAGCCCGAATGCGGCGCCCAGGGCAGGGCGCGGAAGGTGGCGGGATCGGGCAGCATCAGCACGTCGGCCGCGCCCTCAAGCTCCTTCATCCCGAAGCCCGCACCGGGCTGCCAGACCGGGAACACCGTACGGTGCGAAGTATCCTTCAGCAGCATGGTGGCCGAGAAGCCGACGCCGTTCTTCAGCGCGGCGTCGATCTCGCTGGCGGCGAAGGTCTTGCCGCGCAGCACGCCGTGCTGGTCGGCGAAGGCAAGCCGCACGACCGACATCTCGCCGGCCTGGATGCGGCGCTCGGCTTCGCGCGTCGCTGTCTTGCGTTCGTCCGTCCAGAGGCCGGCGCGTTCGACGAGGCTCATGCGGCTACGCTACCAGAGGAGAGCGTGTGTTGGCGGCCCAGGTCGACCCTTTGCGGCGATGCCGGTCGAACTCCTTCCAGTAGGACTCCCAGCCCTCGGTCGGACCCATGCCGTCGACGGTCACCGGTCCGCGAATGTCGGCGGCCCGAGCCGCGTCGAGCCACATCGGCGGTTTCTCGCCGTTGCTCACCTGGCCGATCGCCGACAGCAGCAGGCGGCGATAGGCCACGATCGCCTTGTCGCTGTAGCCCAGATGCTCCTTCGTGCGGTCCTGGATCCGGCCCTGGCTCTCGATTGCCCACTGGTCGTGGACGTTGATGTCGAAGCCCATGCCGGTGAAGGTCTGGTTCTTCTGTTCGGCGATATCGTAGCCGTAGTTGTTCTGCCGGCCGATGCGCGGCTTGTAGTCGGGCAGCTCGTAGAGTTTCAGTCGTTGCTCGCGCATCTGCTGGTGGTCGACCGGCTTACCGAAGCTGGTGAAGATCGCGTACCAGTAGCAGGACTCGTCGTCGATCGGCACGTGCCACTGGGTGATCGTCATCTCCGCGCTCATGGGGATCACAAAGGCGTAGGGGAAGACGAGGTTGGTCACGCGCACATGCGTGTGCTTCTCGCTGATCTTGCGCAGGGTGAACAGGCGCAGGCCGTAGTCGGTGCCCTCGACGTCGATGGTCGGCCGGTCGTACTCGCGCATCATGCGGCTCATCGGAATGTTCGAATCGGCGGAGTTGGCGCGGAACTGCTTGCCGTAAGCGTCACCCGACGGGTCTTCGTCGTCGTAGAAACGGTGCAGGTAAGAAGCGTGGGCGGGATCGATGCCCACTTCCAGCGCCTGCAGCCAGTTGCAGTCGATCATGCCCTTGAAGGCGAAGGCATGCGTGCCGGGCGCCAAGAAGCAGTCGAAGTCGGGGAAGGCGGGAGCCTCGCCTTCGCCGAGCCAGGCGAAGATGATCCCGTTCTTGACCACGACGGGATAGCTCTTCTGGCGCACACGCTGGCAGAGCACGCTGCCGTCGGGCTCGGCCGGCGTCTCCAGGCACTTGCCGTCGACGTCGAACAGCCAGCCGTGGAACAGGCAGCGCAGGCCGCCATCCTCGAGGCGGCCGTAGGCGAGATCGGCGCCGCGATGCGGGCAGCCGCGGTCAAGAAGGCCGTGACGGCCGCGCTCGTCGCGGAACAGCACGAAGTCCTGGCCCAGCACGCGCACCGCCTTGGCCGGGCGCTCGTCCGGCAGTTCGTCGGTCAGCGCCACCGGATGCCAATAGTGGCGCATCAGCGCCCCGCACTTGGTGCCGGGGCCGACGCGGGTGATCAGGTCGTTCTGCTGCTGGCTCATCATGCTGGCTGCCCTCCGGCCGACTATAGGCCAAGACAGAGTGTTACATTAACGAACATTCGTTCTATAATTGATTATTCGGCGATACTCCTTTCCCCGCAAGGCCCCTATGAGCAGCCAATGAGCAGTCTGCGCCCGCAAGATGCGGAGAAGCGCGCCCAGCGCGCCCTCGGTGCCGATTTCTCCGAAGCCCTGGCGCGTGGCCTTGGCGTCATTGGCGCCTTCGACGAGCAGCGCCGCCAGATGACGCTGAGCGACGTGGCGCGCGCCGTCGACCTGCCGCGCGCCACGGTGCGGCGCTCCTTGGCGACCTTGGTGGCGCTGGGCTACCTGGAAGCCGACGGCCGCATGTTCCGCCTGACGCCGCGCATCCTGAAGCTCGCCATCGCCTACCTGTCGTCCGATCCGGTGCCGGCGATCCTGCAGCCGGTTTGCGAGCGCCTGAGCCGCGAGGTCGGCGCCTCCTGCTCGGTCGCGGTGCGCGACGGCGAGGAGGCAGTGATGATCGCGCGCGCCGTGCCGGCGCGGCCGGCGTCGGTCGGCCTCGGCGTCGGCTACCGCCTGCCGGTGTTCTGCAGCGCGCTCGGCCGCGTGCTGGCGAGCGCCATGCCCGATGCCGAGCTCGACGCCTACCTGGCGCAGCTGAAACCGGTCCGCTTCACGCGCCAGACTGTGGTGGCGAAGCCCGAGATCCGCCGCCTGATACTCGACGTCCGCAAGAAGGGTTATGCGCTGGCCGACCAGGAGGCCGAGATGGGCATCCGCTCGATCGCCGTGCCGCTGGTCCGCTTCGATGGCAGGGTCGTGGCGGCGCTCAACATCGGCGTGCAGCCCGAGCAGGTGTCGGCCAAGACGATGATGGCGGACTATCTGCCGCGGCTACTCGGGGAAGCGGCGGCGCTCAAGGAGCGGTTAGTTTAATAGCCAGCAGAAGTACGCAGCTAACTTCGCTAGCTTTCTGGCTCTTGCATCCACACGGGAATGTCCCGATGAGCGTGAAGCACCCGCCAGATGTCGATGTGATCGTCACGCTCAACGTAGAAGACAAGATAGGGATAGCGCCTCAAGATGCGGGTGCGTAGTCCTGACAGTCCAAGCTCGTTGGCATACCGAGGCGATCCGAGTGCAGGGTGATCAGCGATGGAACGGTACGTGGTCTGTAGCGCGTCGATGAAACCGAAGGCGACATCGATATCCGCTTCACTATTGTAGTAGTCAATCGCCGCTTCGACGTCTCGTCTTGCCGCTTCACGCGGGCGGGCAGGTTTCTTGCTCACTTGTTCTTAGCTTGGCGAACCCGACTTCTGAGACCGCTGAAGTAGCTTTCATCGACTGCGGCCGTGGCCTTCGATGCAGCGCCATCGAGCAGGAGCTCGCGCAGGCGTTCGCGATCCTGATCTGCGCGGATCAACTCGCGGACGTATTCGCTGCTCGTGGCGTAGCCACGTTTAGCGACCTGCTTGTCGACGAACGACTTCAGGGTATCCGGCAAAGAAATGTTCATTGTGCTCATGACGACAAGGTAGGCAGCATGGCAAATTTTGGCAAGATTTGCCTGCTGCGAATTTGCCGTATCACTCCGGCTCGAACTTCGCCGCCCGGAGCAGTGCGACATTGCGTTCAATGTCGCGGGCCATGAACTCCGTGAAGGCGGTCGGGCCGTCAAATGCCGGGACGATGCCGACACTGGTGAACTGGCGGCGAACCTCTTCGTTCGTGACGGTGCGCTGCAGCCCGTCGGCGAGCTTGTCGAGGACAGGCTGTGGCAGGCCGCGCGGGGCCCAGACGCCGTACCAGCTGTTGAAGACGAAGCCCGGCAGGCCGGATTCCGCGGCGGTCGGGACTTCCGGGGCGAGCGGGCTGCGCTCGGCCGTGGTGATCGCCAGCACCTTCATGCGGCCGGCACGCACCTGCTGGAGAGCGGCGACGCCGGCATCTATGAAGAGCTGCACGCTGTTGCTGCCGAGGTCGGTCAATGCCGCGGCGGCGCCGCGATAGGGCACCATGCTGATATCGAGACCGGCCAGGCGATTGAACTCGAGGGTCGCGAGATGGCCTGCCGCGCCTAGCGATGACAGGGCGAACGAGTAGCGTTGTGGCTCGCGCTTGGCCGAGGCGATCAGCTCGCCGAGCGTGTTGGCGGGCACGCTGTTGGCCGCCAGCACCAGCAACGGCGCTTCGCCGACGCGGGCGACCGGCTGGAAATCGGCCTGCGGGTCATAGCGCGTGCTCTTCAGGATGTGGCGACCCAGCGCGAAAATGCTGGCGCTGAACAGGAGCGTATGGCCGTCGGGTGGTGATTGTTTCACATGCTCGCTGCCCACGGTGCCCTGACCGCCGGCGCGGTTCTCGACAACGATGTTGGCCGGCAGCGCCGCCGCCAGCCCCTGCGCCGTGAGTCTCGCCGTCGAATCGGTCTGGCCACCAGGCGGGAAGGGCACCACCCAGTGGATCGACCGGTTCTGCGGGAACGGTTGGGCGAAGGCGGCGCGACCGAGCAGAGGCAGGCTCAATCCGGCGCTCAGCCAGGACCGACGGGTGAGTTGCATTGTGCAGGCGCTCCTAAAGTGTCTCGGACAACTTGTGATGCAAGGTGTGCGCCGGTCAACAACGGTGGTGCGCGCGCTGCGCCCGTTGCGTTCGCCTTGCGCACGTATCGTTGAAGAGACTTGCGCGCGCTCGTCTTATGGCGTGGCATCCCGGGATGAAGAGTGATGCTCGCAAGACCCGCAAGACGGGCGTGCAGTCGTTCGAGCGCGGCCTCGCGCTGCTGCGTGCCTTTGGCGCCGAGCGCACGGCGATGACGACCGCCGAAGCGGCATTGGCGGCCGGTCTGACGCGCGCCGCCGCGCGGCGACTGCTGATGACGCTGAATGACCAGGGCTACGCCCACTTCGACGGCAAGCGCTACACGCTGACGCCGCGCGTGCTCGAGCTCGGCTTCGCCTGGCTGTCGGCGCAGCCGCTGTTCGGGGTCGGCGAGCCGGTCGCCAAGCAACTGGCCGAACGGTTGAACGAGACGGTGTCGATCGGAACGCTCGACATACCCGACGTCGTCTATCTGGTGCGCGCGCTTTCCTCGCGCGCGCTGCACCTGCGCGTCGGCCCGGGCACGCGCATTCCCGCGCACACCTCCTCGATGGGGTTGATCCTGCTCGGGTCCCTCGAACCCGCGCAGCTCGACGCGTTCTTCAAGCAGTGGCCGCGCCGTCGCTACACCGATCGCACGCCGGTCGAGGAGGGCGATGTCCGCAACCTGATCGCAGCCGCTGCGCGCGACGGCTACTGTTACCTGCGCGGTGTCATGGAAGACAGTATCGCCGGTCTCAGCGTGCCGGTGCGCGATCGCGCGAAGGGGCGGGCGATCGCCGCGATCAATGTCAGCACCAGCCTGCAGCGCACCTCCCCGGAGGAGGCGCTCGCCAAGCTCCTGCCCGAGATGCGCGCTGCCGCCGCATCGATCGAAGCGGCATTGCGTTGAGGGGGAACGAGCATGCAAGCGTTGTCGGTAGCGGTTCGCGATCACAGGCATGGTCGCCTGCGAGAGGTCATGCGCGCGCAGGGTTTGGATGCGCTGCTGTTCACCGGAGCGGACTTCTTCTCCTTCGCTTCCAATCACGACATGACCGATCTCGCCTGGGAGCGGCCCTTTCTGCTGCTGCTGCCGCCGACGGGCCATTCATTGGCGATCCTGGCCGACCAGGGGCGCCATCTGTTCGAGATGGAGCGGGCGCGCGGCACACTGTGGATCGATGACCTGGTATTCTATTCCGAGACGCCGCAGCTGCGGTCGGGCGTGCGGCCGGCGACCGAATGGCGGGAGCTGGTGGCCGAGACGCTGACGGCGCGCGGCCTCGATCGGTCGCGCATCGGCTGCGACGCCGCGACGGGCGCGTTGACCGGGGCATTGTCGCTGCTGCCCGGGATCGAGCTCGCCAACGTCAACGCCGCGCTGCGGCCGACGCGCTGGGTGAAGCATGCCGAGGAGGTCTCGGTGATGTCGGCCCTGGCCGAGCTTTCAGCGACGGTGATGCCGCACTATCGCGAGGAGCTGCGGCCCGGCCGCTCGGTGCAGCAGGCCGATGCCGCCATTGCCGGGCGACTGCACGCCGAGGCGGAGCAACGATTCCCTGGCGCGAACTTCTCCATCGTGAAGGCGACGACGGTCGCCGGCGCGGCATCGGCGTCACCACACGGCGACGGCGTTTCCTGCGGCAGGCGGGTCGAGGCCGACAGCGTTGCCGTCAGCACGGTGGTGACCCGACTGAACGGACTGGTGATGGAGGTCGCGCGCACTTGGCAGATCGGCCGGCCCGGCGTGCGCCGGCACGCCCTGCACACTTGTGCCGTGATGGCCCAGGAGGCCGCCATCGACGCCGCCATGGCGGGCGAGCCGGTTTCCGGCATCGACCGGGCGGCACGGCGGATGATCGAGGCGTCGGGCTTCGCGTCCCATCTCCTCCACCGCAGCGGGCATGGCATCGGCGTGGTCCAGCACGATTTCCCCGAAGACGTGCCGTTCAATGGACGCCCCCTCGAGGCGGGCGAGCTCTACGCCGTCGAGCCGGGTCTCTACGTGCCCGGCGTGGGCGGGTTTCGCTGCGCCGACGTCGTTCTGGTCGGGCAGCGGGCGCAACGGTTGCCAGGGCCGCCCAAGGACATCGCGTCCTGCACTGTGATTTGACAGCACTGCTGGCATTCCATCGGCCGGCTCGTGAGTTTTTGCGTCAAACACCCCTTTATGGCACGCAATAATACCCCCGCGCCGAATAAAAACCGTAGTACTAGTGATTGACGCGAAGAGGGACGCGAGTTATATTCTCTCGATGAAAGCAGCGCGGGTCGCCGAACGAAAGGTTTCCCCTTCAACCAGGGATTAACCAGCCGGAGACGCCGGTCTATAGAAGGTCATGACCTCTTCCTTGAACGGCATGCCGGGCCCGACGTCCCGCCACTACTATTCGCAACGCCTGCGTCTTCACTATGTCGACTGGGGCAACCCGGAAGCGCCGCCGCTGCTGCTGGTGCATGGCGGCCGTGACCATTGCCGCAACTGGGACTGGGTGGCTCAGGCGCTGCGCGACGATTGGCACATCATCTGTCCCGACCTGCGCGGGCACGGCGACAGCCAGTGGTCGCCCGACGGCAACTACGCCATGTCGTCCTATATCTACGACCTCGACCAGCTGATCCATCAACAGGGGCTGGCGCCGGTGACTATCGTCGCCCATTCGCTGGGCGGCAATATCTGCCTGCGCTACTCGGGCATCTTCCCCGACAAGGTGCGCAAGCTGGTCGCCATCGAAGGCCTGGGACCGTCGCCCAAGGTGATTGCCGAGCGCCGCGAGACGACCATGGGCGAGCGCATGCGCGAATGGGTCGCCGAGCAGCGCAAGCTCTCCGGCCGCCTGCCGCGCCGCTATCCCTCCATCGAGGACGCTTTCAAGCGCATGCAGGATGAGAATGCGCACCTGTCGGCCGAGCAGGCGCGGCACTTGACGGAGCAGGGCGTCAACCAGAACGAGGACGGCACGTACAGCTGGAAGTTCGACAACTACGTCCGAGCGTGGCCGCCCTACGACATGAGCTACCGCGCGATCGAGGAGCTGTGGTCGGAGATAACCTGTCCGACGCTGCTGATCTACGGCAAGGAGAGCTGGGCCTCCAATCCAGAGAAGGACGGCCGCATCAAGCATTTCAAGAATGCCGACGTCGTGGAGTTCGACCAGGCGGGTCACTGGGTGCATCATGACCGGCTGCGCGATTTCCTCGCCACGACGACGGAGTTCATCAAATGAAGGCGGTGATTTTCCGCGGCGGCGACATCGTCGTCGGCGACGTGCCTGAGCCGAAGCCGACGGCGGGTCAGGTGCTGGTCAAGACCTTGGCGTGCGGCATCTGTGGCTCGGACCTTCATGCGGCGCAGCACGCTCACCGCATGGTCGACATGTCCAAGCGGGTAACTGGCCGCGTCGCGATGGATCTGTCGCGCGACGTCGTGTTCGGCCACGAATTTTGCTGCGAGGTGCTGGACTACGGTGCCGACACCGAGTGCCGCCTGCGGCCCGGCGCGCGCGCCGTTGCCATGCCGGTCATGCCCTTGAGCGCCGAGACGCGCACGACCATCGGCTATTCCAACGATTATCCGGGCGGCTACGCCGAGCGCATGGTGCTGGCCGCGCCGATGCTGCTGGAAGTGCCCAACGGCCTTTCCGCTGAGCATGCGGCGCTGACCGAGCCCTTGGCGGTCGGCATCCATGCGGTGGAGAAGGCGGCGCTGGCCAGCGACGACGTTCCCCTGGTGGTCGGCTGCGGCCCGGTTGGGCTTGCCGCCATCGTCGGGCTGAGGCTGAAGAACGCCCGGCCGATCATCGCCGCCGACTTCTCGCCCAAGCGGCGCGAGCTCGCCGCCAAGATGGGCGCCGACATCGTGATCGATCCGGCCAAGGAGACGCCCTACGCCAAGCTGCCGGTCGGTCGCCGGGCAGTGATCTTCGAGTGCGTCGGCGTGCCCGGCCTGCTGCAGCAGATTTTTGAAGCCGCACCGCGAGACGCCCGCATCGTCGTCGCCGGCGTCTGCATGGAGCCCGATCGCATCGAGCCGTTCTTCGGCATCGTCAAGGAACTCGCCCTGCAGTTCGTGCTGGGCTACACGCCCGCGGAGTTCGCCTGGTGCCTCAGCCTGCTCGCCGAAGGCCAGGTCGATGCCGAGGCACTGATCACCGGCAAGGTCGGGCTCGACGGGGTGAAGGGTGCCTTCAAGGAGCTGGCCAACCCCGAGCGCCACACCAAGATTTTGGTCGAACCATGGCGCTAAGGCCCTGCGGGCCACCGCCCCAGCGAAGCGGGGGAGGGATTGCTAGCCGTCAGCCGATTTGTTAGCGCTTGCGCCGCTTTAGGGAGGAATCAAATGAAGCTCTACAACTCGATCGGGCCCAACCCGCGCATGGTCCGCATGTTCCTGGCCGAGAAAGGCCTCGACGTCCCGAAGGTGGAGGTCGACCTGCTCGCTGGCGAGAACCGGCGCGAGCCCTACGCGACCAAGGTCAATCCGGCGGGCCAATGCCCGGCCCTGGAGCTCGACGACGGCACGGTGCTGGCTGAGATCACGGCGATCTGCGAGTATATCGACGAGAAGAAGAAGGACACGCCTTCGCTGATCGGCGACACGCCCGAGGAGCGGGCCAACACCCGCATGTGGACACGTCGCGTTGATCTCAACATCGTCGAGCCGGCGCTCAACGGCTTCCGCTTCTCGCAAGGACTGAAGCTGTTCCAGAATCGGGTCCGCTGCATTCCTGAGGCTGCCGACGCATTGAAGGCCACGGCACAGGACAAGCTCAAGTGGCTCGACGGGTTGATGGGCGGCAAGCCCTTCGTCGCCGGCGACAAGCTCACCATGGCCGACATTCTGCTGTTCACCATGGTCGACTTCATGGGCACTGTCGGCCAGGCGATTCCGGCGGACTGCAAGAACCTCACCGCCTGGTACGGCCGCATGAAGGCCCGTCCCAGCGCGGCCGCCTGATGCGGAGACTCTCAAGATGCGTTGCCTGACTGCGTTGCTGGCGTTCCTTCTTGCCACCCTGGCCGTCGGGACCAGCTTTGCCCAGGGCGACACGCCCAAGGGCCTGTTCCTGACGACGGACTATCCCTCGCAGACCGTGCGGGCGGGTGAGGTGGCGACCATCCGGCTGAAGCTCACCAACGCCGGACTGCCGCCCGAACCGGTGGCACTGGCGCTGAAGGACGTGCCGGCCGGCTGGAAGATCGACATCCTGGGCGGCGGCCAGCCCGTCGCCGCGGCGATGCCGGGCGTCAATCAGGACGTCGCCTTGCAGCTTCGCGTCGACGTACCCAAGGACGCCAAGCCCGGCTCGAACAATGTCTCCATCAGCGCGAAGGGGCCGATCGCGCAGTCGGTCGAGCTGCCGCTGACGCTGACTGTCGGCACCGAGGCGCCGGCCAAGCTCAGCATCAAGTCGCGCCTGCCGTCGCTGCGCGGCACGCCGCGCTCGGCCTTCGAGTACACCGTCACTGTCGGCAACGACAGCGGCAAGGACCTGACCGTCGCCCTTTCGGCCCAGGGCCCGGCGAATTTCCAGACCACCTTCACCGAGGGTTACGGCTCCAACGAGATCAGCTCGATCCCGATCGAGGCCGGCCAGACCAAGGACATCAAGGTCAAGGTGACACCGCCGCGCGACGTGAAGGCGGGCGACTATCCCGTCGTGATGCGCGTGGCGGCCGAAGGCGCGACTGCCGAGCAGCGTCTGACCTTGCAGGTGAGCGGGCAAGGCAGGCTGGCGCTGTCGACCAAGGATGGCCGCCTGTCGGGCGAGGCCGAGGTCGGCAAGCCCTCGACCTATACGCTGGTGCTGTCGAACGACGGCACCGCGCCGATCGAGGAAGTCGAGCTGTCGGGCACGGTGCCGACAAACTGGAAGGTCGAGTTCAATCCCAAGACCATCCCGAGCCTGGCACCCAACGAGAAGAAGGACGTGGCCGTGGTGGTGACGCCGGCCGACAAGGCGATTGCTGGCGACTACGTGGCGGCGTTCCGCGCCAACGGCCGAGGCGAATCGGCATCGGCCGATTTCCGCATCACCGTCACCACCTCGACCCTGTGGGGCATCGTCGGCGTGGGCATCATTGCCGTCGCCCTGCTGGTGCTGCTGGGCGCCGTCGCGCGCTTCGGCCGGCGCTAAGACAGGCGACAATGGCTGACGACAACGTCATCGAGGCGCGCGGGCTGCTGAAGACCTACGGCAGCCAGCGCGCCGTCGACGCCATCGACCTCGACATCCGGCGCGGCGAGATCTTCGGCCTGCTGGGGCCGAACGGCGCGGGCAAGACCACGACAATCCTGATGATGCTGGGCCTGACCGAGATCAGCGGCGGCTCGGTGTCCGTGCTGGGCTTCAACCCGGTGCGCGAGCCGCTCGAGGTCAAGCGCCGCGTCGGCTACCTGCCCGACGCGGTGGGTTTCTACGATCACCTGACGGCGCGCGAGAACCTCGCCTACACGGCGCGGCTGCTCGACATCCCGCGCTCGCAGTCGGGTCGGCGCATCATGGAGGCGTTGGAGAGCGTCAAGCTCGCCGATGTGGCGGGCAAGCGCGTCGCCACCTTTTCGCGCGGCATGCGCCAGCGCCTGGGCATCGCCGAGATCGTCATGAAGCAGGCCGAGGTCGCGATCCTCGACGAGCCGACCTCGGGCCTCGATCCGCATGCCACCTTCGAGCTGCTGGAGATGATCCGCGGATTGAAGAAGGCAGGCGTGGCGGTGCTGCTGAGCTCGCACCTGCTCGACCGCGTGCAGAGCGTTTGTGATCGCGTGGCGCTGTTCAACAAGGGCAAAATCGCCCTGATGGGCACGGTGGTGCAGCTCGCCAACCAGGTGCTGGGTGCGGGCCATCCCATCCTGGTCGAAGCCCAAGGCACCGACATTGCCGGCGCCTTGCGCAGTATAGAGGGCGTGCAGAGCGTCGTGCCGGAAGGCGAGGGGGGATGGCGCGTGATAGCTGATCGCGACGTGCGGGCGGCCGCGGCACGGCGCATCGTCTCGGCCGGCGGATCGCTGACGCGGCTCGCCGACCTGCAGCCCAGCCTTGAAGAGGTCTATACGCGCTACTTCCAGGAGGCCCGTCATGCCGCCTAGTGCTGGGCGAACAGGTGCCGTGCGGCGTGTCGGCTCGCCGTTCACCGGCCTGGGGCCGGTGTTCATGAAGGAGCTGTCCGATCACCTCAGCAGCATGCGCATGATGGTGCTGACGCTGTTCGTAATCGTGTTCGGCGCCCTGCCAGTAGGCTTCGCGCTGCAGGACCTGCGAACTGTCGTGGTGTCCGATCCCTATCTCTTCCTGCGCATCTTCACCGTCACGCCCGAGCGGGTCGGGCTGTCCTTCATCGTGGCGCTCAATTTCATCATCCCGTTGATGGCGATCGGGCTCGGCTTCGATTCGGTCAACAGCGAGTTCAACCGCCGCACGCTGTCGCGCGTGCTGTCGCAGCCGATCTATCGCGACGCCCTGCTGCTCGGGAAGTTCTTGGGCGGACTCGCCACGCTCGCCGTGGCGCTGGTGGCGCTGTGGCTGATCGTGCTGGGGGCGGGGCTGCTGCTTCTCGGCCTGCCGCCGCGCGGTGTCGAGGTGGCCCGCGGCGTCGGCTTCCTGGTGGTGGCCATCGCCTATGGCGGCGTGTGGCTCGCAGTGGCGATGCTGTTCTCGGTGATCTTCCGCTCGACCGCGACCTCGGCGTTGTGCGCGCTCGGCCTGTGGCTGTTCTTCTTCATCCTTTGGCCGATGATCGCCTCGGCCATCACCATCGGCTTTGCGCCAACCCAGGTAACCTCGATCGACCAGTACATCGCCATCCAGGAGTTGGGGCTCGCCCTGCAGCGATTGTCGCCCGGCACCCTGTTCAGCGAGGCAGTCGTGGGCCTGCTCAATCCGGAGACGCGCACCCTGGGCTTCATGCTGCCGGTGCAGATGCGCGGGGCGATCCCCGAGGCGCCGCTGCCGCTCGACCAGAGCCTGATCCTGATCTGGCCGCAGCTCACCGGGCTGATCGCCGGCATGATCGTGGTGTTCGCGGTGGCCTACGTCGTGTTCCAGCGTGAGGAAGTACGCGCCTGAAGGACTGGACTCCCGCCGCCGCCCTCAACAACGCGCACTGGTGCGATGCGGTCTGCCGCGCGCACGGGAAGCCCGGAACGTTCCTGCCGCCGATGTGGGTCAATGCGCGCGAGGTGCCGCGCTTCTATCCCAACGCGGTGACCCTGGCGCGCGACGCCGCCGCGGTCAGCGAGCAGCTGAGCAACATCGAGATCCTGCAGAAGTCGAACCTGCCCGGCCGCTGGGCAGTGAAGGACAGTTTTCAGGCGCTCGATCTCGGGCGCCGCGGCTTCGATATGCTGCACGAGGCATCGTGGATCCGAAACGTCATGCCGACCGGCAGTTCGGCGACCGACATCGATTGGCAGCGCGAGACAGAGCGCAAGGCGGCGTGGCCGTACCACGACGCCAACTTCGCGATGTTCACCGGCCGGCGCGGCTTTCGCGTCGTGGCGGGTGGCATGCTCTATCGCGCCGGCGGTGTCGTCGGCCTCAGCAATGTCGTGGCCGAGGCGGCCGACGCCGTCGCCGTGTGGCGGTCGCTGATCCTGCTCGCCAGCCGCACGTTCCCGCGCCTGCCGGTGGTCGGCTACGAATCGGGCAGCGAGCTTTCCGCTGCCCTCGATGCCGGCTTCGAGATCGGCGATCCGCTCCGGATCTGGGTTACGGCGCGGGAGTGAGCGTAGCGGCGAGCAGCAGGCCGCCGATAAGTCCAATGTTGGTCTGGCAGGCGTTGGTCAGGGCGATCCGTTCTTCGCCTTCCTTGTCCCAGAAATTGACCAGCATGACGCTGGCAACGGCGGTGAACAGGATCAGGCCGACCGCGGCCCAGGTGACGAATATGCCGAACACCAGCGCCAGGCCTGCGACGATCTGGAAGCCGGTGCCGGCAAGCACGATGGCTCGCGGGAGCCGCAGCCCCCTCGCTTGGACGGCCGTCGTCAGCACAGGCACGATCATCAGGTGGCGCAGCCCGGCGACGACGAACATGCCGCCGAGCAGGATCCTTCCGACGAGAACGATGAGGTCGACAGGCATCTGGCCTCGCCTGT
>JAIEOV010000059.1 GCA_019750135.1 Reyranella sp.
TGAATGCGTGGCAGGTCGCGGCCTACGACGCCTGCGCCGATCGCTTCGACTGGCGGCGGATCGGCCACCACCTCGTGCAGCACATCCGCAAGGTCGAGCCCTCGTCTCCTACAGCTCGGAAAGACGTTTCGACATTTGCCGCAGCGTCTCGATCGGCTCATCTCGCGGCAGGAAGATGAAATTGTAGATATAGCGGCCGAAACGCTGGCGCTGTTGCAGCGGCGCCGTGAGGTCGGGCAAGTGGTCCGGGTTCTGCAGCACGGCCGCGGAGAACAGGCCGATCGGCTCGATGTGGCCGGCCTGCACGAAGTAGCCGCGATAGTCGAGGTCCCTGAAGTAAGCCTTGGCGCGCTGAAGGCCGCCCGGCGACAGGCGTTCGTCGATCTCGACCAGGAGCCGCGGCCGGTAGCGGCGGATGGTCTGGATGGCGCCGTCGAGCACGGCCTGCTCGTGGCCCTCGACGTCGATCTTGATGAAGCCGACATTGCCCTCATAGACGCTGTCGAGCGTCGCCATCGGCACCTCGATGGCGCGATGGTCGGGGTAGGTGGCGGAGGCCGTCGGCGAGACGGTCGAGCAGCCCGTCACCGTGACGCCGTCGACCACCGGCATGTGGAGTTCGACGGTGCCGGCATGGTCGGACAGGGCGATGGAGCGGATGTCCACGCCGGTCCGGAACTTGGTGCGCAGGGCGTCGGCCAGGCTCGGCATGGGCTCGAACGCGACCACGCGGCGGGCATGGCGGCGCAGGTAATGGACGTAGCTGCCGTCGTTGGCCCCAACGTCGATGGCGTCGCGATCGCGCCGGCACAGGAATTCCAGCAGGTGCAGCTCGACTTCGCCGTAGCGGCCGTAGAAGCGCGCCTCGCGCCAGTTGAGCAGCGCCTGCGGGCAGAGCGACCGCAACGCCTGCCGTGCCTCCCTGTAGACTCCACCGCCGGTCCGCACACCCCTCGTCAACCCATCAGCCCTGGCGGTCACGCTCATGATGCTCCCTCACGTCGCGGTCGAGAGGGAACGTAGGAAGAGGGATATGGCGTGTAACGTGATCAGGCGGTGACTTTCTTGCCGGACCGCGGGCCTCCAGGCCCGCTCATGAGTCTTGAGCGGGCCTGGAGGCCCGCGGTCCGGCAAGAGACTTAAGCCGCAGCCTTCAAGACATCCGCCATCTTTTCGCCGACCATGATCGACGGCGCATTGGTGTTGCCTGACGGCATCGTCGGGAAGATCGAGGCGTCGGCCACGCGCAGCCCGTCCAACCCGTGCACCTTGAGCTTGTCGTCGACCACCGTGGTCGGGCTGGCCGGGCCCATGCGGCAGGTGCCGATCGGGTGATAGGCGGTCTGCGAGTTGTTGCGGATCCAGGTCAGGATCTGCTCGTCCGTCTGCACCGACGGCCCGGGCGAGAACTCCTCGCCGCGATAGGCGTCCATCGGCGCCGCGCCGACGATCCTGCGGATCATGCGGAAGCCTTCGGTCATCGCCGCCTGGTCGATCGGATCGGCCAGGAAGTTGAAACGGA
The DNA here is from genome assembly GCA_019750135.1 of Reyranella sp. Taxonomy (GTDB): domain Bacteria; phylum Pseudomonadota; class Alphaproteobacteria; order Reyranellales; family Reyranellaceae; genus Reyranella. The sequence goes on from JAIEOV010000059.1 coordinate 1,523, forward strand.
TCGCCGGCTGCACCTTGGGATCGCCTGAGCGGATATGGATCGAGCCCAGGCTCTCGGGCCGCAGCTGGTAGCAGGAGATCGTCATCGACGGGAAGTCCTGCAGCTTGCGCGTCTTGGGGTCCTTGATCGAGTAGGGCACGAGATGCATCTGCACGTCGGGCGTCGCGAGCTCGGGCCTGGTCTTGAGGAAGGCGAGCAATGGCGCCGAGGGCAGGCTCATGAAACCGCCGCCGGTCGCCAGGTACTTCATCATCTGCGTGACGGCGCCGACGCCGCGCGCCATGTGGTTGTACGAGACGCGCGGATCCTTCACCTTCCAGATGATGCGGGCGTTGATGTGGTCGCGAAAGTTCTCGCCGACCGCCTTGAGCTCGTGCTTCACCTCGATGCCGTGCTTCTTCAGCAGCTCGGGCTGGCCGATGCCCGAGAGCTCGAGGATCTGCGGGCTGGCGACGCCACCCGCCGACAGGATGGTCTCGCGCGCCTTCGCCTGCACCACCTTGCCGTCCTTCTCGTACTCGACGCCGATACAGCGCTTGCCCTCGAGCAGCAGGCGCAAGGTGAAGGCGTCGGTGACGACATGGAGGTTGGAGGAGCGCTTCATCGCCGGCTCGATGTAGCAATGGGCGACGCTCATGCGCCGGCCCTTGTAGATCGAGGTCTGGGTCTTGACGACGCCTTCCTGGTCCTCGCTGTTGTAGTCGGGATTGTGCTTGAAGCCGGCGGCCTTGGCGGCGGCGAACAGTGCGTCGTAAAGCGGGTTCTGGTCGGGCACGGTCGAGACCTTGAGCGGGCCCGACGTGCCGCGACCGTTGCTGCCGTCGCCATCGACGAAGTTCTCGATACGGGTGAAGAGCGGCGCCACGTCGTGCCAGCTCCAGCCGCGGCAGCCCATCTGCGCCCAGGTGTCGAAGTCGAGCGGCTGGCCGCGCACCCAGACCAGGCCGTTGATCGCGCTCGAACCGCCCAGAAGTTTTCCACGCGGCACCGGGATGGTGCGGTTGGCGGTGTTGGGCTCGGGCTCGGACTGGTAGCACCAGTTGGCCGTCGGATGCTCGATCAGCAGCCCGAACGAGAGGGGCATGCGGGAGTAGGGATGGCTGCGCGCCCCGGCCTCGAGCAGCAAGACCTTGGTGGCCGGATTCTCGCTCAGCCGCGCCGCCAGCGCGCCGCCGGCCGAGCCCGCTCCCACAATGATGTAGTCATAGTCGGCCATTGCTCGAATTCCCCCTCACGCGGCAGTGATTGCCTATGCAAGCGTAACCCTGAGCCATGCATGAAGCTGGGGCAATATCGGCTCGACAGGCGATATCCCGCGTGGTCGGATGACAGTGCCGCCGGGTGCTGGGGAGTCGGGCGGCACCTGTAGAGTGGGGAAAGTAAGGCCACATGCTGGCTCTGGTTCGTGTCGCCCTGAAGCGGCCTTACACGTTCGTTGTCCTTGCGCTTCTGATTCTCATCGTCGGCCCGCTTTCCGCGATGCGGACGCCGACCGACATCTTTCCCGAAATCCGCATCCCGGTGATCGCCGTCGTCTGGCAGTACACCGGCCTGCCGCCCGATCAGATGTCGGGCCGCGTCATGCTGCAGTTCCAGCGGGCGCTCACCACCACCGTCAACGACATCGAGCATATTGAGGGCACGTCCTACACCGGCATCGGCATCGTGAAGGTCTTCTTCCAGCCGGGTACCGACATCCGTACCGCCAACGCGCAGGTCACGGCGATCGCGCAGACCGTGCTGAAGCAGATGCCGCCCAACATCACGCCGCCCCTGATCCTGAACTACAACGCCTCGACGGTGCCGATCATCCAGCTGGCGCTGGCCGGCAAGGGCATGTCGGAGCAGGCGGTGTTCGACATCGCCATCAACACGGTGCGCACGCCGTTGGTGACGGTGCCGGGCGCGGCCATCCCGTTCCCCTTCGGCGGCAAGTCGCGGCAGATCCAGATCGATCTTGACCCTGCCGCCATGCAGGCCCGCGGGCTGTCGGCCAACGACGTCGCCAATGCGCTCGCTGCCCAGAACCTGCTGACGCCGGTCGGCACCCAGAAGATCGGCGGCTACGAGTACGCCATCCAGCTCAACAACGCGCCGACCGATTTCCAGGCGCTGGCCGACCTGCCGGTATTCACCGCCAATGGCGCCATGGTCTATCTGCGCGACGTGGCGCAGGTGCGTGACGGCAACCCGCCGCAGACCAACATCGTGCACGTCGACGGCGGCCGCTCGGTGCTGTTGCAGGTGCTCAAGAACGGCTCGGTCTCGACGCTCGCGATCATCGACGGCATCAAGCAGCGCGTCGAGGAGATGCGGAAGAGTCTGCCCGACAACGTGTCTATCGCCATCCTGGGCGACCAGTCGCTGTTCGTGGAGGGCGCGATCGGCGGCGTGGCGCTGGAAGCGGTGATCGCCGCCGTGCTGACCAGCCTGATGATCCTGCTGTTCCTGGGCAGTTGGCGCTCGACGGTGATCATCGCCACGTCGATCCCGCTCGCTATCCTGGGCTCGATCGCGCTGCTGGCGCTGTTCGGCGAGACGTTGAACATCATGACCCTGGGCGGACTGGCGCTGGCCGTCGGCATCCTGGTCGACGACGCCACCGTCACCATCGAGAACATCAACTGGCATCTCGAGCAAGGCAAGGATGTCGAGACGGCGATCATGGACGGCGCACACCAGATCGTGACGCCGGCCTTCGTGTCGCTGCTCTGCATCTGCATCGTCTTCGTGCCGATGTTCTTCCTCGAGGGCGTCGCCCGCTTCCTGTTCGTGCCGATGGCGCTTGCGGTTATGTTCGCCATGATCTGTTCGTTCATCCTGTCGCGCACCCTGGTGCCGACCATGGCGAACTACCTCCTGAAGCCGCATGTCGGGCACGGCCACGACAAGCCGCCGACGCGCAATCCGCTGGTGCTCTTCCAGCGCGGCTTCGAGACACGCTTCGAGCGCTTCCGCAGCCTCTACCGCGACCTGCTGGCGATGGCGCTGGGCCGCCGCGGGCTGTTCATCACCGGCTTCATGGCCTTCGTGTTGGCCTCGTTCCTGCTGACACCTTTCCTTGGCCAGAACTTCTTCCCCGCGGTCGACTCCGGCCAGATCCTGATGCATGCCCGCGCGCCGGTCGGCACGCGCGTCGAGGAGAGCGCCAACCAGTTCGCCCAGATCCAGAAGGCCATCCGCCAGATCATCCCACCCCGGGAGATCGCTGCGATGGTCGACAACGTCGGCATGCCGGTGAGCGGCATCAACATGACCTACAATAATACCGGCACGATCGGGCCACAGGACGGCGACATCCAGATCAAGCTCACCGAGCATCACGGTCCGACCGCCGACTACGTGCGCGAGTTGCGCCGCCAGCTTCCCGAGCGCTTCCCCGGCTTCACCTTCTCCTTCCTGCCGGCCGACATCATCAGCCAGATCCTGAACTTCGGAGCGCCGTCGCCGATCGACGTGCAGGTGAGGGGCTCCGACCTCAAGGCCAACTTCGAACACGCCAACAAGCTCCTGGCCCGTATCCGCCAGGTCCCGGGCATCGTCGATGCCCGCATCCAGCAGTCGCGCTCGGCGCCGGTATTCGCTGTCGATGTCGACCGCACGCGGGCGCAGTATGTCGGGCTGACTACGCGCGACGTCACCAACTCGATGGTCGTCAATCTCGCGGGCTCCAGCCAGGTCGCGCCGACCTACTGGCTGAACCCGGCCAACGGCGTGTCCTATTCCATCGTCATGCAGACGCCGCAGTACCGGCTCGATTCGCTGGCGGCGCTGTCCAACCTGCCGATCGCCGCGCCGGCGGCGAGCCAGCTGCAGGTGCTGGGCGGCATCGCCGACGTGCGGCGCGACACCGCCAACGCCGTGGTCTCGCAGTACGATCTACAGGGCATGGTGCAGATCTATGCCGGCGTGCAAGGCCGCGATCTCGGCGCGGTGGCGGCCGACGTGCGCCGGATCATCGCCGAGCTCGCTCCCGAGCAGTCGCCGCGTATCCGCGCCGTCAAGATGCAGGGCCAGGTCAGGACCATGGAAAGCGCCTTTTCGGGCCTGCTGTTCGGCCTGCTCGGCGCCATCGTCCTGATCTACCTGCTGATCGTCGTGAACTTCCAGTCGTGGAGCGATCCGTTCGTCATCATCACCGCCTTGCCGGCAGCCCTCGCCGGCATCGTCTGGATGCTGTTCGCCACGTACACCACCCTGTCCGTGCCGGCGCTGACCGGTGCGATCATGTGCATGGGCGTGGCGACGGCCAACTCGGTGCTGGTGGTGAGCTTCGCGCGCGAACGTCTGGCCGAGCTGGGCGACGCGACCCAGGCGGCCCTGGAGGCGGGCTATGTCCGCTTCCGCCCGGTGCTGATGACGGCGCTCGCCATGATCATCGGCATGGCGCCCATGGCGCTGGGCTTCGGCGAGGGCGGCGAGCAGAACGCGCCGCTCGGCCGCGCCGTGATCGGTGGCCTGATCCTTGCGACGGTCGCCACGCTCATCTTCGTTCCCGTCGTCTTCAGCGTGATCCATCGGCACCACGGCAAGACCGTGCCGGCCGCTCCCGGAGTTCCCCATGTCGCCTGAACCGTCTCCCAACCCGCCGCCCAGGTCGCGCCGCGGCGGCCTTGCCGTGGCAGGTGTCATCGCTTTGGCGGCCGGCGGCTTCGTGGTGGCGAGCGGCCTGTGGAACCGCAATGCCAGCGAGGCCAAGCTCAAGGAATGGACCGACGCCCAAGCCACCCCGACGGTCAGCGTCGTTGAGCCGGCGAAGAACGCCAACCAGACCACGCTCGACCTGCCGGGGCGGCTCGAGGCCTACACGCGGGCGCCGATCTATGCCCGCGTCGGCGGCTTCCTGAAGGCCTGGCATGTCGATATCGGCGCTCCCGTGAAGGCGGGGCAGCTCCTGGCCGAGATCGAGGCACCCGATCTCGACCAGCAGCTGCTGCAGGCCAAGGCCGCGCTTGCCAGCGCGCAGGCGGCCGAGGCTTTGGCGACCGTGACGGCGGGCCGCTGGCAACAGCTCGGCGGCGCCAATACCGTCTCTCGCCAGACGGTCGACGAGAAGACCGCCGACCTCACCGTGAAGCAGGCCTTGACCAAGGCGGCCCAGGCCGCCGTCGATCGCCTGGAAGTGCTGTATTCGTTCAAGCGTTTGACGGCGCCGTTCGACGGCATCGTCACGGCGCGTAATACCGACATCGGCGCGCTGATCAACGCCGATTCCAGCGCCGGCCTGGCGCTTTTCGTGGTTTCCGATGTCGCGAAGCTCCGCGTCACCGTCAGCGTGCCGCAGAACTATGTGCCGGCAGTCCGCATCAACACCAAGGTGCAGATCACCGTCCCGGAGTATCCCGGCAAGGTCTATAGCGGCGTGGTCGATGCATCGTCGCGGTCGGTCGACGCACAAAGCGGCACGACGCGCATGCAGGTCGTGGTCGACAACAGCTCGGGCGAGCTGATGCCGGGCGCCTTCGCCAACACCCGCATCGAGCTGCCGGCCAACCTGCAGGCACTCAGCATCCCGGCCGGTGCGCTGATCTTCGACCAGAAGGGGCTGCGCGTCGCCACCGTCGACGCCAACAGCAGGGTCACCTTGAAGCCGATCACCATCGCCCGCGACCTGGGCCAGGTTGTCGAGGTCGCGAGCGGCCTCGCGCCCGCCGATCGCGTCATCGAGAGCCCGCCCGACGGCCTCGCCGACGGCGATCCGGTGCGCGTGGTCACGCTGGCCAAGCCGACAGCGGCTTCTCGCTAGAAAAGAACCCCGCCCACGGGCGGCAGGCGGGGTTCATTCGGGACATGGTCCCCTCCGTACGATAGGGAGGTCGGCTCTCGAGCCGTGGACGGTCGGGTCGCGGAGTTCCGGTGCCGCGTCACCGGCGACTGTCGGGTGGAGTCATCTGCCCCTCACTTCCCCGCTGCGAATGACTGGAGCCTAGGGCCCTGTTCGGTGGACAATCAAGACAGGGAGCCTGACCTAGCTCCCGGCCGGCGGGGAGACGACGATGATCGACACGGAAAAGGGCAGGCTCGAACTGTCGCGGTTCACCATCGACATGGCGATTCGCCTCGCGCTGATCGCGGGCGTCGTCTATGTCAGCCTGCTGCTGCTGCGGCCGGTGGCGCCATTGCTGTTGTGGTCGGTGATCCTTGCGGTCGCCGTGTTCCCGCTCTACGGCCTGATGCGCCGCCGCGCCAGTGTGCCGCCTTGGCTTGCCGCGACGCTGCTGTCGATCCTGCTGCTCGTGCTGCTGGTGACGCCCGTCATCCTGCTGTCGACGTCGGCGATCGAGACGCTCGAGGCCTACGGTCACATGGTGCTGGAGGGCAACCGTGTCCTGCCGCCGCCGCCTGTGTCGGTGCGCAGTTGGCCATTGGTCGGTGAACGGCTGCACGATTTCTGGCTGGCAACCGCCAACGATTCGCGCTCCTTCCTTACCGCCCATGTCGCGCAGATCACCTCGTTCGGCCGGTTCGTCGGCAGCATCGCCGCCGGTGTCGCCTTCGAAGTTCTGCAGTTCGCGGCGGCGATCGTCATCGCCGGCGTGCTGCTCGCCTATTCGGACCGGTTGAGCGTCACCGTGACCGGCCTCGCCGGGCGCATTGCCGACGCGCGCGGCCGCCACTTCGTCGAGATCGCGGGCTCGACCATACGCAACGTCTCGCAGGGTGTGATCGGCGTCGCGCTGCTGCAAGCGGCGCTTCTTGGGCTCGGCATGCTGGTCGCCGGCGTGCCGTTCGCCGGCGCGCTCACCTTCGTCTGCCTGGTGCTGGCGATCGTCCAGGTCGGGCCCAACATCGTCATGATCCCGGTCGTCATCTGGGCGTGGTTCACCATGCCGCTCGTGACGGCGGCCATCTTCACCGTCTACACCGCGCCGCTGCTGCTGCTCGACAATGTGCTGCGGCCGATCCTGATGGCGCGCGGCCTGCAGACGCCGATGCCGGTGATCCTGGCCGGCGTGATCTGTGGAACGTTGGCGGGTGGCCTGATCGGCCTGTTCGTCGGCCCGGTCGTGCTGGCCGTGTTCTACGACCTGCTGAAGACCTGGATGGCCGCCGGGCCCCACGAGGAGAAGCGATAGGTCTTGCGGGAGCGCGGGCCTCCGGCCCGCATTCATGAGCGGGCCGGAGGCCCGCGCTCCCATCACTTCCGTTTTGGCCGGATCGCTTCCCACTGTTCGTCGGTCCAGTCGATCATCGCCTGCGTGTTGGCGCCGCCGCCGCCCGATTGCAGCATCTTGCCGCCGTCGATCACGACGGCGTCGCCGTTGATGAAGGCGGCGCCGTCGCTCACCAGGAAGGCCGCGAGGTTGGCGAGCTCCTCGTGCTCGCCGACGCGGCGCAGCGGGATGGTCTTGATCAGCGCCTCGTTGCCGCCGCGCTCCTTGGGCATCAGGCGGCTCCACGCGCCTTCGGTGGGGAAGGGGCCGGGCACGATGGCGCAAGTGCGGATGCCCTTCGGCCCCCATTCGACGGCGAGGCTCTTCGTCATCGCGAGAACACCCGCTTTGGCCATGGCCGACGGCACGGTGAAGGGCGCGCCGGTCAGCGACGACACGGTGAGGATCGACATCACCACGCGATCGCGCAGTCCCTCGTCGATCCAGCGCCGGCCCGCCGCCACGGTGCAGTAGGCCGAGCCGTGCAGCACGATGCCCAGCACGGCATCGATGGCGCGCGTCGACATCTTGTGGGTCTGCGCCAGGATCTGCCCGGCCGCATTGTTCACCAGGATGTCGAGCGGACGCTTGGCCCAGATCGTGTCCATCATGGCCTCGACCGCGTCGGGCACGCGCACGTCGCAGCCCACGGTCTCGATCTCGCCGCCGGTCTCCTTGGCGAGCTCCTCGGCCGTCTGCTTCAGCACGTCCTCGCGCCGGCCGCAGATCACGACATTGGCGCCGAGCTCGAGATAGCGATGCGCCATCGAGCGGCCGAGACCGGTGCCGCCGCCGGTCACCAGGATGCGCTTGCCCTTGAGCAGGTCGGGCTGGAACATTGTGCTCTCCTCTATTGCCTCACGCTTCTTCGGACTGCGGGCCTCGAGGCCCGCTCATAGTCTTCCGGACCGCCGGCCTTTGGCCGGCTCATGGCTCATGAGGCCGGCGGGACGCCGGCGGTCCGGATGAGCATGACCCTGAGCGGGCCTGGAGGCCCGCGGTCCGATGAGGGTTACTTCCGGATCTCGGTGAAGGCCACGCCCGTGGCCAGCAGCTTGTCGATCTCCGCAGGCGAGTAGCCCACTTCGCCCAGCACCTTGCGCGTGTCGGCGCCGAACGTCCGGGGCTTGCTGCGCGCGGCGGCCGGTGTGCGCGAGAGCTTCACCGGGTTCCCGACGTTGCGCCAGCCGTCCTTCTCCCAGACCATGCCGCGGTGCTTGGTGTGCGGATGCTCCATGACGTCGGGCACTTCCATGACTGCGCCCGACGGCACGCCGTTCTGCATCAGCTCGTTGGCGAACGCCTCACCGTCGCGGTCCTTGGTGAGGGCGCGCAGCTCGACCTCGAGCTCGTCGCGATGGGCGACGCGGTCCTTGTTGGTCTTGAAGCGCGGATCGTCGGCCAGCTCCGGCTTGCCCAGCATCTGCGTCAGCTTGCGGAACTGACCGTCATTGCCGGCGCCGATCACGATGTTGCGGCCCTTGGTCGGGAAGTTGGCGTAGGGGGCGAGATTGCCGTGGCTGTTGCCGTAGAGCTTGGGCTTCAGCCCGGCCATGAAGTAGTTGGGCGCATGCGGCTGATGCAGCGCCACGGCGCTGTCGTAGAGCGTGGCGTCGATGAACTGACCCTTGCCGGAGCGATTGCGCTCGTACAGCGACATCAGGATACCCATGCAGGCATTCATGCCGGTCGAGAGATCGACCACCGGTACGCCGATGCGCACCGGCCCCGCCTCGGGGGCGCCGTTGACCGAGACCAGACCGGCCGACGCCTGCACCATGGCGTCGTAGCCTGGGAAGCCGCCCAGCGGCCCGTCGGCGCCGAAGCCCGAGACGCGGGCATGGATCAGGCGCGGGAATTTTTTGGACAGCGTGTCGTAGCCGATGCCCCATTTCTCCATGGTGCCGGTCTTGAAGTTTTCGATCAGCACGTCGGCCGTCTCGAGCAGCTTCATCAGGACCTCGCGGCCTTCCGGCTTGGAGAGATCGAGCGCCACCGTGCGCTTGTTGCGGTTGATGCCGGCGAAGTAGGCGGAGATGCCTTCCTGGTCGAACGGAGGGCCCCACAGCCGGGTCTCGTCGCCCTGCGGCGGCTCGATCTTGATCACCTCGGCGCCGTGATCGGCCAGCATCTGGGCGCAGTACGGCCCGCCCAGCACGCGCGACAGATCGACGACTTTCAGGCCTTCTAACGCCCCCGGCATCTCGTTCCACTCCTCGGCTTCGCTCGCGAGGCGGCGTTATAGACCATGGCGCACGGCGTCGATACGCTCATCGGAGCGCGGACCTCCAGGTCCGCTCGTGGTCTTCCGGACCGGAAGAGAAGATCATGAGCGGACCTGGAGGTCCGCGCTCCGAAAGGAGAAGCCCATGCTCAGCGGAATTCACGGCCATCAGGACATAGAACGCGTCGTCTACGGCAAGCCGGCGGGGCCGGCATTGCGCGCCGAGGCCGAACGCCTGGGCGCGAAACGCGTCTTCGTCACGACCTCGAAATCGGTGGCGCAGAGCGCATTGCTGGCCGACGTCATCCGCGACCTCGGCGACCGCTATGCCGGTGTCTATTCCGGCATCACTGCCCATTCACCGCGCCCCTGTGTCATCGAGGGCGCCAAGCTCGCCCGCGAGGCCGATGCCGATCTGGTCGTCGCGGTCGGTGGCGGCTCGGTAATCGACGCCACCAAGGTGATGCTGGTCGCGCTGTGGCAGAACGCGACCACGATCGACGATCTCGATCTCTATCGCGCCGGCCGGCCGAAGGAGGGGCACGCACCGCCCTCCGAGTCGATCAAGCCGCCGCCCAACGCCGTGCGCATGATCGCCGTGCCGACCACCTTGTCGGCGGCCGAGTTCAACCCCTTCGCCGGCATCAGCGATCCGCGGCACGGCATCAAGGAGAGCTTCGGCCATCGCCTGATCGTGCCGCGCGTCATCGTGCTCGATCCGGCGGCGACGCTGGCCACGCCGATGGACCTGATGCTGTCGACCGGCATCAAGGCGGTCGACCATGCGGTCGAGCGGCTATGCTCGCAGCAGGCCCATCCGTTCGTGCTGGGCACGGCGACCGAAGCGCTGCGGCTGTTGACCAAGGCATTGCCGGCCCACGCGACCAAGCCCGACGACATGCCGACGCGGCTCGACCTTCAGTTCGGCATGTGGCTGTCGATCGGCGCCGGCACCTCGGGCGTCGGCACCGGCGCCAGCCACGGCATCGGCCATGTGCTGGGCGCCGCCTGCCACGTGCCGCACGGCCACACCTCGTGCGTAATGCTGCCCTCGGTGTTGCGCTGGAACCTGCCGGCCAATGCCGAACGCCAGAGCCGCGTGAGCGATGCCTTCGGCAAGCCCGACGTGCCGGCGGCCGATCTGGTGGCCGGCCTTGTGAAGTCGCTCGGCCTGCCGGGCCGGTTGGCCGATGTCGGTGTCGGCAAGGATCGCTTCCGCGAGATCGCCGAAAAGTCGATGCACGACCGTGCCGTACTCAACAATCCTCGGCCGATCTCGCGACCGGCCGAGGTGATGGAGATCCTGGAATTGGCGGCCTGACCGCCTACTTCGGCAGCAGTTTCTGGACGTCCGCTGCCATCGCCGACAGCGCCGCGTCGGGCGCCGCCGACTTGTCGACGACCGTCTGCAGGCGGTCCTTGATCGCCTGGATGATCTTGAGGTTGTTGTCGCCCGGGAAGGCGTACCACGCCGTCATCAGCGGCTGCTGGCTGAGCGACGTCAGGTGGTTGGGCTTCTCGGCATAGAAGTCCTTCAGCATCGCGGGATTGCTGGCCGGCAGGGAGTTGGGCGGCATGTAGCCCGTGCCCTTCACCATGATGGTGGCGCCTTCGGCTCCCGTGATGAACTTCATGAACTTCCACGCCGCCGCTTGCTTGGCGGGCTCGGTGGCGAACATCAGCGCCGAGGCGCCTCCGGTCGGCAGCTTGGCGTTGGGGCCGGGCACCGGGAAGCGCGCCGTGCGCCACTTGAACTTGCCGGCGACGCCATCGTCGGCGACGCGCAGCAGCGAGGTCGATTCGGTCCAGATGGCGAGCTTGCCGGCGAAGAAGGCCGCTCGGCTCGCTTCCGGCGTCAGGTTCGGCATGCCGACATCCTTGACCATGCGGCCGAGCAGCTCGATCGACTTCTTGCCCGGCTCCTTGTCGAAGGCGATGGCCTTCTCGTCGGCGGTCATCATGGTACCGCCGTGCGAGAAGACGAGGGCCTGCCACATCCAGTTGCCGGTGATGGCCCAGGAATAGAACAGCCCGACATTGTCGTCGCCCAGAGCATTGACCTTCTTGGCGAGGTCGAAGATGCCGTCCCAGGTCGTCGGGAAGTTGGCGGGATCGCCGCCCGCCTTGCGCACCAGGTCGTCGTTCACATAGACGATCGGCGTCGAGACCGCGAAGGCGAGGCCGTAGGGCTTATCGCCATAGGTGCCGAGCGCCATCATTGCCGGCGAGAAACCCTGGCCCGCCCAGTCCTTCTCCTTGGCGATGAAGGGCGTGAGGTCGACGGCGATCTTGCGGTCGACGAACAGGCGCTGGAGGTTGATCGCCTGCAGCGCCACATCGGGAAGCTGCTTGGTGATCGCCTGCCTGAGGGCCGTCTGGGCCGCGTCCTCGTACTCCTTGTAGGCCGGCAGGTAGTTGACGGCGATGTCCGGGTTCTGCTTCTCGAACTCGGTCTTCAAGGTGACAAAGACCTTGTCGAAGATGAAGCCCAGCGGGTACTGCACGTTGATCGTTGTCTTGGCCTGCGCCAGCGCCTGGCCGGCCGTGAGCATGACCAGCGCCGCGGCGCCGACAGCCCATGCCTTGATGTCACGTCTCATAGTCTTCCTCCCTCCGTTCATCACCCCTTGAGGCCGGTGAATGTGATGCCCTCGACGAAACGGCGCTGAGCCAGCAGAAAGGCCAGCACCAGGGGCGCAATGACGATGGTGGCTGCGGCCATCAGCGGCCCATAGGCCGTGCCTTCGCCGTTCAGTTTCAGAAAGGCGATGCCGAGCGGCGGCGTGTAGAGGCTGTGGTCGCCGACTGCGATCAATGGCCAGAAGTAGTCGTTCCAGTGCGCCACGACGGAGAAGATGCCGAACGCCACCAGGGCAGGGATGGCGGCAGGGGCCATCACCGACCAGACGATGCCGTACTCGCTCATGCCGTCGATGCGGGCGGCGTCTATGAGGTCGTCCGGCACGCCGAGGAAGAACTGGCGCATCAGGAAGATGCCGAACACCGAGATGGTGAAGGGCAGCACCAGGGCGGCGTAGGTGTTGAGAAGCCCGAACCAGTAGAACAGGATGTAGATCGGCAGCGCCGTCGCCTGGTAGGGGATCAGCAGGCACACCAGCACCGCGCCGAACAGCGTCGTGCGGCCGCGGAAGCGCAGCTTGGCCAGCGCATAGGCCGCCGGCACGTTGACGACGACCTGCAGGGCGAAGATCGCCGCCGTGACGATCACGCCGTTCAGCAGGAAATGCAGCAGGGGCACCTGGGTCAGCGCCTCGTGGTAGTTCTCGACCACACCCAGCCGCTGCGGCAGGAGATGGAAGCGGGTGGCGAAGATCTCGTCCTTGGGCTTGAACGACGTCGCCACCATCAGGACGAACGGCGCCAGCATCACCGTCGTGCCGAGCAGCAGCACGAGATGACGCACCAGGCGCAGCGGGCCGGGCAGGCGATGGCCGGTCATTGCACGGCCCTCCGCCGGTCGAGCACGAAGACTCGGATGGCCGACAGGACCAGGATGAAGCCCAGGAACACCACGACGAGGGCGGCCGCGTAACCCACGCGGAAGTAGCCGAAGGCCTCGGAGTAGATCGTGTGCAGCAGCACCTCGGAGGCCTTGTTGGGGCCGCCGCCGGTCAGCACAGCCACCGTGTCGAACACCTGGAAGGCGCGGATGGCGGTGATGACGACCGTGAACAGGGTGACGGGCGCCAGCATCGGCCAGGTGACCAGCCGGAAGCGCGCCCCGCCGCGGCGGGCGCCGTCGACGGCCGCCGCCTCGTAGAGCTCGGACGGAATGGCGGTGAGGCCCGCCATGAACAGCACCATGTTGAAGCCGACACTCTGCCAGATGCCGATGCCGCACAGCGTGAACAGCACGATCTTGCGGTCGTTCAGGAAGTCCACCGGCTGCAGGCCGAGCGCCTTCAGCCCGAAGTTGATCGCCCCGATGCGCGGGTCGAGCATGAAGCCCCAGACGATGGACATGGCGATCAGGGTTGCCATGACCGGCAGGAAATAGGCGGCGCGGTAGAAGCCGCGCAGCGAGCCGTCGGCATCGATCAGCAGCGCTGCACCCAGGCCCAGCGCCACCGAAGCCGGCACGACGATGGCGACGTAGATCAGCGTGTTGGCGATGGAGATCGTCACCGTTTCGTCGCCGGTCATTTCCTGGTAGTTCGCGAGGCCCACCAGCGAGATCGAGGGGGCGCCGAGCTGGTAGTCGGTGAAGGAGAGCACGAACAGGCAGACCAGCGGCCCGACCAGAAAGACCAGCATCAGCAACATCGCCGGCGCGGTGAGCAGCAGCACCGTCGGCAGGCTGGCCTTGCGGGCACTCGCCTCAGCCATCGCGGCCGATCCTCCGGCCTTCGAGATCGAACAGGAGGAGGGGGGCCGCAGGTACAGCGACGCGAACCGTCGCGCCGATCGCGGTCGAGTCGAGGGCCGAGGAATCGCAGCGCACGATCACCGGGGCCGGCGCGCCTTCGAGGGCGACGTGCAGGAAGAGGTCGGAGCCAAGGTTTTCGCGATAGACCACTTGTCCGGGCAGGCCTGACTTGTCTGCGCCGATGGCAAGCCGCTCGGGCCTGATCGCCGCCTGCAGCTTGGTGCCGGCCGGCAGCCCGCTCCGCCGGGCAAGCGTCAGCCCCTGCACGTCGATGCCTGTCGCGGTCGCCTCCGCCGGCAGCACGTTGATGCGTGGCGTGCCGACGAACTGGGCGACGCGCAGGTGGTCGGGATCGCGATAGAGCTCGCCGGGCGAGGCGATCTGGCGCAACTCGCCTTCGAGGATGACGGCGACGCGGTCCGACATCGTCATCGCCTCGGCCTGGTCGTGCGTCACGTAGATGAAGGTGGCGCCGAGCTGGCGATGGAGCTGGGCGATCTCGGCGCGCATGTGCACGCGCAGCTCGGCATCGAGGTTGCTGAGCGGCTCGTCCATCAGGAAGGCTTTGGGCTGGCGCACCATGGCCCGCGCCAGCGCCACGCGCTGCTTCTGGCCACCCGAAAGCTGTGCCGGCTTGCGGTCCAAAAGGCTTTCCAGCCGCAGGGTGGCGGCGACGGATCGCACGGCTTCACCGATCGAACCGGCGATGCGGCGTACACCCGGCATCACGCCGGCGCCGGGCAGGCGCTGCAGACGCGACATCCGCCGCATGCGCAGCGGCACGGCGATGTTCTCCGCCACCGTCAGGTGCGGATAGAGCGCGTAGGACTGGAACACCATGGCGATGTCGCGCCGGTCGGGCGGCAGGCCGTCCATCGACGCGCCGTCGATCGTGACCGTGCCGGCGCTCTGCGGCTCCAGCCCGGCGATGATGCGCAGCAAGGTCGACTTCCCGCAGCCCGATGGGCCCAGGATGGTGATGAACTCGCCGGCCCGGATGTCGAGGTCGATGCTGCGCAGCACCGACGTCGCGCCGAACTGCTTGGCGATGCCCGCCAGGCCGACGGCGCCACGCGGCGCGGGTCGCTCGATACCCACGACCTTGGGGCTCACGGCCTGCATCGGAAAGGCAGCTCGGGCGTGTCGCCGCGAAGTTCCAATTGCGAGTCCTCCCCTCTGCTCACGATCGGACGGCGGCGACGATAGCCCGCGTGCTGTGGGTTGAAAAGAGTTCATTCTTGGGCCATCAATAGATTGAGCTTATTTCAATCGCATGACGGGAGCAGGGATGTCGGGCAGGCAGCGCAGGACAGTCGAGGCGTCCGAGGACAAGGCCTCGATCCTGACCCTGATCCGCCAGTCGCTGCGCGCGCTGCCGCCGACGGCGCGGCGCATCGCCACCTACATCGACAAGCACGCCAACGACGTCATCCGCATGTCGATCACGGAGCTTGCCGAACAGGCCGAAGCGAGCGAGGGCAGCATCGTCGGCCTGTGCCGGCGTCTCGGCATCGACGGCTTCCAGGAGCTGAAGATCCTGTTGTCGCGCGACCTGGTCGAGCCGGTGCGCTTGATCCAGGAGGACCTGCACGAAAGCGATTCGGTGTCCGACGTCGCCGAGCATGTCTTCGCCGCCCACATCGCCTCGCTGCAGCAGACCCGCCAGCTGCTTGCCACACCGGCGCTGACCAAGGCGGTCGAGATCATCCGCAACGCCCGCCGCATCGAGGTCTACGGCATCGGCAGCTCCGGCCCGATCGCCCAAGACCTGGCCTATCGCCTGCTGCAGCTCGGCCGCGACGTGAAGGTGGTGAGCGATTCGCACATCCAGGCGGTCAGCGCGGCGATGACCGATTCGAGCACGGCCGTGATCACCATCTCCCATTCCGGCAGCACGACGGAGACCGTGTTGGCGACGCGGCTGGCACGCGATGCCGGCGCGCGCACCATCGGCATCACGCGCCTGGGCAAGTCGCCGCTGGCGCGCTACTGCGACATCGTCCTGCACACCATCGCCAACGAGACGCGCTACCGGCCCGAAGCCATGAGCAGCCGCGTGGCGCAGCTCGCGCTCATCGACACGTTGGTCTCCTGTTGTGCACTCGCCGACGCCCGGCGGTCGGTCGCCAAGCTCGAGCTCAGCGCCCGCATCATCGCCGGAAAGCGCTTCTGATGCGGGCGATCATCATCGGTGCCGGTCGCGGCAGCCGGCTGATGCCGACGACCGAGAACGTACCCAAGTGCTTTGCCGAGATCCAGGGCAAGCGCATCCTCGACTGGACGGTCGAGGCGCTGAAGGGCGGCGGCTGTACGGAGATCTGCTTCATCGGCGGATACCGCATCGAGGCGGTGCAGCGCGAGTATCCCGACTTCGTCTTCCGTGAGAACGCCGACTGGCAGGACAACAACATCCTGGTCTCGCTGATGTGCGCGGACGACCTGATGGATCGGCCGTTCGTCATGGCCTATTCCGACATCCTGTTCACCGATCGCGTGGTCGAGGGTCTGGTGCGCTCGCCGGACGAGATCGCGCTCGGCGTCGACACCGACTGGCGAGAGCACTACCGGCCGCGCACCCAGCATCCGCCGCACGATGCGGAGAAGGTGATCACGCGCAACGGGCGGGTCGATTGCGTCCATCGCGGCATCGCCTACGAGGCGGCGACCGGCGAGTTCATCGGCGTGGCGAAGTTCGGCGCCGAGGGCGCACAGCGCTTTCGTGACTTCTATTTCCGGCGCAAGGCGCAGTTCTGGGGCCTGCCCTATCGTGAAGCCGCGCTGTTCCAGAAGGCCTACCTGATCCACATGTTCCAGGACATGATCGAGCACGGCATCGAGTTCGGCCATGCCGACACGCCGGGCCATTACCGCGAGATCGACACCCAGCAGGACATGGATCTCGCCCAGACGCTGTGGAAGCCCCCGACGTGACCAAGTCCCTGCCGCTTTTCCCCGCCTCCATCGTGGGCTCCATTCCGCGTCCGCTGGTGGTGCGCGAGCTGATCGAGAAGCCGCAGTGGGACGCCGCCGATACCGCGACCATGGATGCCGCCGTCCGCTTCGTAGTCGCCATGCAGGAGCGGGCCGGCCTCGACGTGGTCAACGATGGCGAGTGGCGGCGGCGGTCCTATATCGGCGTCATCGCGGAGCTGGCGCACGGCTTCACCCTGGAGACGAACCCGGCCGACGGGCGGCCATGGACGGTCGTGACCGAGAAGCTCACGTCCAAGCCTGCGGGCTTCATCGCCGGCGAGGCGGCCTTCGTGAAGAAGATCGCGACCGTTGCCACCAAGATCACGCTGCCGGCGCCTGCGCTGCTCGGAGAACGGCTATGGCACGCCGACCGCTCCAAGCAGGCCTACCCGCGGCGCGACGACTTCGTGCGCGCCTGCGTGGCGCCGTTGCGTGCGGAGATCGCCCTGCTGCAGGGCCTGGGCGTCGACATCGTGCAGATCGACGATCCGCATCTCTGCCTGTTCGTCGATCCCGACGTGCGTCGCCGCTACGACGATCCCGACCGCGCCGCCGACTTCGCCGTGGAGATGATCAACGAGACGGTGGAAGGGTTCTCCGGCATCAAGTTCGCGGTGCATCTCTGCCGCCGGGCAGGGGCCCGGGTGCGCGGCGAGAAGCATCATGCCGGCACCTACGGGCCGATCCTGGCCCAGCTCAACCGGCTGAAGGTCCAGCACCTCACGATGGAGTTCACCGCGGCCGGCGCCGACGACCTCGAGAGCCTCGGCCGGTTGCGCGAGGACTTCGAGATCGGCCTGGGCGTCGTCGACGTCACGCCCGGTGCGCCGGAGGCTGCACCGATCATCGCCAGCAGGGTCGAGCGTGCCCTGTCGCGCCTCGACAAGAGCCGCATTACCCTCAATCCTGATTGCGGCTTCGCGCCGGGCTCGGCGGCCAAGGTCGACATCGACGAGGTCTATCTCAAGCTCAAGGCCGAGGCCGACGCTGCCCGCCTGTTGCGAGCGAAGTACGCCTAGGAACAGCCGGCGGGGGCCGTCGAACATGCAGAAATTCATCCACATCACCGACACCCACTTCGTGCCGCCCGGCAACCTCCTGTATGGGCTGAACCCGATCGACCGGCTGGCGCTTTGCGTTGCCGACGTGAACACGCACCATCCCGACGCCGCCTTCGCCATCCTCACCGGCGACCTCGCCCACAAGGGGCAGCCCGAGGCCTACGACGCTTTGAAGCGCGAGCTCGACAAGCTGGTCATTCCCTATCACCTGCTGGTCGGCAATCACGACGACCGCGCCAACTTCCGTGCCGCCTTCCCCCAGGCCAGGCTCGACGCCAACGGCTTCGTGCAGTTCACCTTCGACATGGGCGAAGGCGTTCTGGGCGTCTGCCTCGACACTAACGAGCCGGGCAAGCCCTGGGGCACGTTCTGCGAGACACGCGCCGCCTGGCTGAAGGAGACTCTCGACCTGACCGGCGATCAGCCGGTGATCCTGTTCATCCACCACCCGCCCTTCAAGGTGCGGCTGAAGCGCATGGACGACATCTCGCTGCTGGAACCGCGCTTCTTCATCGACGCCATCGCCGGGCGCCGCAACATCCGCCACCTGTTCTTCGGCCATCTCCACCGGCCACTGGCGGGAAGCTGGCGCGGCATCCCGGTGTCGACCCTGCGCGCCACCAGCCATCAGGTGGCGCTGGACTTCGTGATCGAGGGCCGTATCCCGGGCAGCCATGAGCCGCCGGCCTACGGCGTGGTGCTGCTCGAGGAAGACCAGATGATCGTGCACATGCACGACTTCCTCGACCGGACGAACACGTTCCTGCTTTAGCCCCGGGGGCTGCGCTGATCGACAAGCTTTACCGTTGAGCGCATGAACTCTTTTCATTCGGCGGAACCATCGAAAAGCGTTAGTTAGCGCCCACGTTTCCGGGTGGAGGAACCCGCCATGCCGTCTGTCCAGCCTGTTGCGACCGCCGCCGTGCCGCCCGTCGATGCGTGGGTCGAGGCCGGCGTGCCCTACCTGGCCGATCTCAGCATCAAGCCGGTGACCTACAATCCGCCGATCGGGACCGGTGTCCCGCGCCGCGACGGCAACTACCGCGACTTCAAGGTGAAGATCCACAATGCGCGGCCGATCGCCCGCGACCTGTCGCTCGACCGCCAGGCTTTCGTGCTGGTGAACCACGAGACCACGATGCGCTCGTTCTACGACAAGGACGAGATCGCGCGCGTGTGGGAGCCCGAGGTCGAGGCGCTGATCAAGCGCGAGACCGGGGCGTCGAAGGTCGTGGTGTTCGACCACACGATCCGCGCCGCCGACCGTGGACTCGAGCGTGGCCATCGCGCGCCGGTCCGTTCCGTGCACAACGACTACACCGAAAAGTCCGGTCCGCAGCGCGTGCGCGACCTGCTGCCGCCGGACGAGGCCGAGGCCCGGCTGAAGAAGCGCTTCGTCGAGATCAACGTGTGGCGCAACATAAGCCACGATCCGGTCGAGATGTCGCCGCTGGGCTTCGTCGATTCCGAGAGCATCGCGCCGCGCGATCTCGCGATCTGCGACCTGGTCTATGCCGATCGCACCGGCGAGATCTATATCGGCGTCTACAACGCCGACCACCGCTGGTACTACTTCCCGCGCATGACGCGCGACGAAGCGGTCCTGATCAAGTGCTACGATTCGATGAAGGACGGCCGCGCGCGGTTCTCGCTGCACTCGGCCTTCGACGACCCGACCTCGCCCGCCAACCCCAAGCCTCGCGAGAGCATCGAGACCCGGACCTTCGCCTTCTTCGATTAGCTAAGACCGCGCGATCGCCTCGAGGTGCTCGGCCAGTTCCTCGGGGTTGCTGTAGAAGGGCGAGTGGCCGCATTCCATGGAGATGACCTTGCACGGGGTCATCTTGACCATCTGGCGTTGCAGCTTGATGCGCACCGCATTGTCGTGGGTGCACTCGATGTACCACCGCGGCACCGAGCCGAAGCGGTCTTCGGTCAAGGTCACCGGCGTGGTCGAGATCGACAGCGGCTGCGGCCGCAAGCGCTCCATACCCTTGTAGCGATCCTCCGGCGAGACATCCTCGTAGAACAGCGCCGGCAGCTTGTCTCGAGAGAAGGTGTAGGTGAGGCCGTCGGGACTGACCTGGCGCGACAGCCGGAACATCGTGTCGGGCTCGAGCGAGGTCATGTCCCGGCCGGTCTTGCCCGAGGTCGGCAGCAGGGCGCAGAGATAGACCAGCGCCTTGAGCTTGCGCCGCCGCGCCTCGGCGACGGCGCTGATGGTGATGCCGCCCAGCGAATGGCCGACCAGCACGACCTGCTCCTCCATCTTGTCGAGCAGGCGCGAGACCTTCTCGACATTGTCGGCCAGCGTGACGTTGGCGGGCGGGGTATCGTCCTTGCCTAGGCCCGGCATGTCGGGGGCGCAGACCTTGTGGCCGTTGGCTTCGAGCAGCGGCGCGACCTTTTCCCAGCACCAGCCGCCGGTGCAGGCCCCATGGACCAGCAGGAACGTTGCCACGATCTAGGTCCGGCCGACGACCGTGCGCGCGCCTTCGGCGGGCACGAAGAAGTCGGGCATCAGCGGTGTGCCGGGCGAGACGGCGTACTTGTCGAAGTCGGTGACGCCCTCGGCGGCCAGGACCTCGTCGTCGATGAAGAAGTTGCCGGTACAGGTCTTCGCCGGCTTGTTGAGGATCGCATAGGCCGCATCGGCCATGATCTCGGGCTTGCGGCAACGCTTCATGCCGTCCTCGCCGCCCAGGATGTTCTGTATGGCCGCGGTGGCGATGCCGGTGCGCGGCCACAGGCAATTGAAGGCGATCTTGCTGCGGAACTCCTCGGCCATCGCCCAGGCGTAGACCGACATGCCGAACTTGGCGAGCGTGTAGGCCGCGTGATTGGCAAACCACTTCACGTCGAAGTCGAGCGGCGGCGACAGGTTGAGCACGTGCGGGTTATCGGCCTTCAGCAGATGCGGGATGCACTTCTGCGAGACCATATAGGTGCCGCGCGAATTGATCTGGTGCATCAGGTCGTAGCGCTTCATCTGCGTCGCCAGCGTACCGGTCAGGCTGATGGCGCTGGCGTTGTTGACCAGGATGTCGATGCCGCCGAACCTTGCCACGGTCTCCGCGACCGACTTCTCCACGCTCTGCTCGTCGCGGATGTCGCACGCCAGCGGCAGCGCCTTGCCGCCGGCCTTCTCGACCTCCTCGGCGGCGGTGAAGATGGTGCCGGGCAATCTGGGATCGGGCTTCACCGTCTTGGCAGCGATGGCGACGTTGGCCCCGTCGCGCGCGGCAGCGAGCGCGATGGCAAGTCCGATGCCCCGGCTGGCGCCGGTCACGAACAGTGTTTTACGAGCCAGGCTCATGACGCCCCCGAGAATACCTCGGGCTCTATAGCCGGGCGCGGGAGGGGCGGCTAGTCTTCAAGGCGTGCAAGGGGGACATGGATGAATCCGTGCTTTGAAACGGCGACGCGACTTGCCCGCGCCATACGAAACGGCCGCCTGAGCTCGGTCGAGGCGACCAAGGCGCACGTGGAGCGCATCGACCGGCTGAACGGGCCGATCAATGCGCTGGTGGTGGTCGACCGCGACGGCGCGCTCAAGGCCGCGCGCGGGGCGGACCGTGCACGGACAAAGAAGGCGAAGCTCGGTCCGCTGCACGGCGTGCCCATCACCATCAAGGAAGCGTTCGACGTCGCGGGCCTGCGCACGACGTCCAGCCACCCGCCGCTCAAGGACAATGTCGCGGCGGCGGATGCGAGCCTGGTCGCCCGTCTGCGCGCCGCGGGCGCGGTGATCCTGGGCAAGACCAATGTGCCCGAGCTGTGCGCCGACTTTCAGACCGATAGCCCGTTGTTCGGCACGTCGAAGAACGCCTGGGACGACCGCCGCACGGCCGGCGGCTCGACCGGCGGCGGCGCCGTGGCCGTCGCGGCGCGCCTGTCGCCACTGGAGCTGGGTAGCGACATCGGCGGCTCGGTCAGGAATCCCGCGCACTACAACGGCATCTTTTCGCTGAAGCCCACCGAGTGGCGCGTGCCGGGCCGCGGCCATGTGCCAGGCCTGCCCGGCCAGACGCGCACCGTCCGCTGGATGGGCGTGTTCGGGCCCCTGGCGCGCTCGGTCGAGGATCTCGAGACGGCGCTGCGCATCATCGCCGGCCCCGACGGACACGAGGCCGAAGCACCGCCGGTGCCGCTGGGCCCGGCGCCGGCCGCGAGCCCCAAGGGACTGCGCATCGCCGTGCTCGAAAGCAATCCGCTGGTGACGGTCTCGGCCGACACTGCGGCCGTGGTGCAGCAGACCGTGCGCTTGCTGACCAGAGCAGGCGCCAAGGTGAAGCGCGCCGCGCCGGACATCGACTGGCGGCAGGGCTGGGACGACTGGAGCGATCTCTTCCAGTACCAGGTCCGCGCGCTGCAGCCGCTTGCCGAGCGCGAGCGCACCTTCGGCATGGAGGCGGCGTCGGACCCGAGCGCACGCTCGGCCGGCCGCACGGCACGGCTCGACATCGCCGAGTTTCTCGCCGTGCTCGACCGTCGCGACGGGATCGCGCGGCAGTGCGATGCCTTTCTCGACGACTACGACGCCTGGCTGATGCCGGTGATGCCGGACGCCGCCTTCATCCGCCAGAAGCAGAGCCAGCCACTGGTGATCGACGGCACGCCGCATCCCTATTTCTTCGCCGGCACGTCCTACAATTTCCTCGCCAACCTCACGGGCCAGCCGTCGGTCGTGCTGCCCTGCGGCTTCTCAAAGGGAGGACTGCCGATCGGCCTGCAGCTCACCGGCAAGCGCTGGGGCGATGCCAAGCTGCTTAGCGTGGCCAAGGCGTTGGAGAAACTGTTGCCGCCGTGCCCCGTGCCGCCGAACTACAGGGACTAGTTTAATTCCCGCCACGGTAATTTTGCGCCGAGCAGCGCATGCACTGCTGTCAGCGGTGAGAGAGGTCTGCGAGGTTCCCGAGATGTCCGCGAGAGAGCCCTGAGCGCGGGCCCGCCCGGACAAGCGGGGCGGGCCACGCGCATGTCTGGCACAGACTTCGTGGTTTCAGATCGACGATGCAAAGAACGGGAACGCGGGGACACCGCGCAACATGCCGGCATTATATAACTTAAGTGCAATTCGATCAACAACTAAAGTCAACAGGCGCCAGGTTCTTTTGTTGCGACTTTTGAGGCTCCGTGGAGGGCCAAGTCTGGCGGGTCGACCGGGTGGCACCGCCACTCCTTGTGTCGCCGGGCCAGAGTGCCTGCAATGCTTTCAACGGCTCCGAATCGTCAAAACCTCTGGGCCACCAGGTCACTCAGCCTTGACCCCTGCGGCTTCGAGGATCGGCTTCCAGTAGGCGAGCTCGGCCTTCTGGAAGGCAGCGAAGGTCGCGGGCTTCATCTGCTCGACCGT
>JAIEOV010000035.1 GCA_019750135.1 Reyranella sp.
ATCGAGCCCAGCAGCACGCGATGGGCATGCAGCGCGCCCTTGGGCTGGCCGGTCGTGCCCGAGGTGTAGATCAGCAGGGCGGGATCCTCGGCCAGGGTGTCGACCGTGGCGAAGCTGTCCGACGCCGCGCCCAGCAGGCGGTCCCAGTCGAGGAAGGCGCTGCCGTTCGCGCCGCCGCCGATGGCGATGACGGTCTTGAGATGCGGCAGGCGATCGCGCACGGCCAGCACCTTGGGCAGCTGGCTCATGTCGGTGATCACTGCCGAGGCTTCGGCATTGGCCAGGCGATACTCCAGCGCGTCCTCGCCGAACAAGGTGAACAGCGGCAGCACCACGGCGCCCATGCGGTAGGTGGCGATGTGGCTGATCGTGAGCTCCGCGCCCTGGCTCAGGAACACGCCGACACGGTCGCCCTTGCCGATGCCCTTGGCGGCGAGCGCGTTGGCGAGCCGCGAGCTCGTGGCAAGCAGCTGGCCGAAGGTCCAGTTGCGGACGCTGCCGTCGGCCGCCTCGACGATGAGGGCCAGCGCCTCGCGCGGATGTCGCTCGCACACGGCGCGGCCCATGTTGAAGCGTTCGGGCTTGGGCCAGCGGAACTGGCGCATGGCGTCGTCGTAGGAAAGGCCGCGCGGAATCATGTCAGCGATTTACGCGGTTGATGACCCGGCCCGCCAGCAATTCCTGCGGCGTCGGCTCCCAGATGTCGTCGGCCGGCGTGGCGAGCACGCGCTCGACGAAGGGCGCGGCGAGCCTGGCGGTGTAGAGCAGGAAGCGCCGCAGATCGCGGTTGGTCTCGTACAGGTCGTTGTCGCTGAGGCCGGGAAAGCTCCCGCGGTGGAAGCCCAGCCGACCGCCCGGCGAAATGCTGCGCTCGACGCCGCCCAGGAAGGCGAAGGTGCAGGCCGAGGCGCATTCGTCGTCGACCCGGGTCGCGAGCTTGCGCTCGCGGAACAGGTCGTAGAGCTCGAAGCCGACGGACAGGCGTCCGCCGGGTCCCGACAGCACGACGGTGCGAACGCCGGGGTTCTGGTCCAGCGCCCGTTGCACCTGCTCCTCGCCGCCGAGGCCATACGATCCCTCGACGTAGAGCGTGCGGCCGTCGGCGCTGACCCGCACGGCGAGCTGATTGAGCGCCGCGTCGCCGGAATAGATGTTCCACAGTTCCATCAACGCCGGCACGGCGCGATCGGCCAGCAAGGCGCCGACGGCGATGATCGCCGCGGCCGCCGCACCGGATGTCGCGGCGAACGCGGCGCGGCCGCCGACGCGCCGCGACGCGACGGTCAGCAGGCCGATCTGCCAGATGGCGAACGCCGACGCGGCGGCGCACAGCAGCGCGGGGATGACGATGTGCGCCAGCCTGACGTCGTCGCTGGCGAACACCGCAGCCGAGATGCTGCCGAAGCCGAGCAGCAGGGCCACGGCGGCCCACGTGCCGCGGAAGTACAGGGTCTGCGGCAGCGAGGCCGTGCCGTCGCACCACAGCGGCACGCCGACATTGTCGAGATAATCGCCGGCCCGTTGCAGGGGACCGTTGCGGATGCGCTTGCGGCCGCCGGCGAAACCCGGCCAGCGCAGCTCGCTCACCTTCATCGACCGCGCCGCGGCGGCGGCGTGGGCGAGCAGGGCGCGGCGCTGGCGGTTGTCGCCGACGAGATGCTCGATGCGGATGTGGTCGCGCATCTGCCGGAGGTCGATCACGGCAACCGGCTGGCCGGCCGCGCCGTCGATCACGAACACGCCGCGGTCGTCCGACGGCGTGGGGATAATCGTGGGCGAAAGCGCGGCGATAGCGGCGTTATCGGCACTCGTCGCAGGGCGAGGATGGGGATGGCGGCGGGGTGTTCCCATGGGCGGACGCGCGGTACACTGCGGTACTTTTCTCGGAGCGTCTAGGAATGTCCCCCGACGATCATGCGTTTGCGCCCATTGCAGGGTCCAGGAAGATTGAATCCGGCATCACCATCGTGCCCTCGGTGTGCCCGCACGATTGCACCAGCACCTGCGCGCTGGATGTCGAGCGGCTGGACGCCAAGCGCATCGGCCGGGTGCGCGGCTCGATGCGCAACGACTACACCGCCGGGGTGATCTGCGAGAAGGTCGCGCGCTACGCCGAGCGCATCCACCATCCCGACCGCTTGATGAAGCCCTTGCGCCGGGTCGGGCCCAAGGGTTCCAGGCAGTTCGCCGAGATCTCGTGGGCCGACGCGCTCGACATCGTCGCCGAGCAGTTTATCGCCAAGGCGCGCCAGCACGGCAGCGAGACGGTGTGGCCGTACTACTACGCCGGCACGATGGGGCTGGTGCAGCGCGACGGCATCAACCGTCTGCGCAACGCGATGAAATACTCGCGCTACTTTTCGACCATCTGCGTGACGCTGTCCGACACCGGCTGGATCGCCGGCGTCGGCGCCAAGCGCGGCGCCGACGTGCGCGAGATCGACGAGCATTCGGATCTGGTCGTGATCTGGGGCGGCAATCCGGTGAACACCCAGGTCAACGTCATGACCCACGCCATGAAGGCCAAGAAGCGTGGCGCCAAGCTGGTCGTGGTCGATCCCTATCGTACCGGCACGGCCGACCAGGCCGACATCCATCTCGCGGTGCGTCCCGGCACCGACGGCGCGCTGGCCGTCGCGGTCATGCATGTCCTGTTCAAGGAAGGCTACGCCGACTGGGACTACCTGCGCCGCTACACCGACGCGCCGGACGAGCTGGCCGCGCACGTGGCGACGCGCACGCCGGAGTGGGCGGCCGGGATCACCGGGCTCTCGGTCGAGGAGATCGTGTCGTTCGCGCGGCTCTACGGGCGGACCAAGGCGTCGTTCATCCGCTGCCATCACGGCTTCAGCCGCAGCCGCAACGGGGCCGCCAACATGCATGCCGTGACCTGCCTGCCGGCCGTGACGGGCGCGTGGAAGTACAAGGGTGGCGGCGCGCTCTACGGTCACACCGGGATGTATCCGATCAAGAAGACGCTGATCGAGGGGCTCGACATGGTCGATCTCTCGATCCGCGATCTCGACCAGTCGCGCCTGGGGCCGATCCTGACCGGCGACCGCGAGGCGCTGAAAGATGGTCCGCCGGTGACGGCCATGCTGATCCAGAACACCAACCCGGCGATGGTCTGTCCCGAGCTGGAGCTGGTGCACAAAGGCTTCGCGCGCGAGGACCTGTTCACCTGCGTGCACGAGCAGTTCCTGACCGAGACGGCGGCCTTCGCCGACATCGTCCTGCCGGCGACGATGTTCCTCGAGCACGACGATTTCTATACGGCGAGCGGCCACACCTTCTTCCAGGTGACCAAGGCCGTGATCGAGCCGCCGGGCGAGTGCCGCGAGAACCACTATGTGATCTCCGAGCTGGCCAGGCGTTTGGGCGCGAAGCACCGCGGCTTCGACATGACGCCGTGGGAGATCATGGACGAATCGCTGCGCGAGTCGGGCATGTGGGACGCCGAGACCAACTGGAAGAAGGGCGGCCAGGACTTCCATCTCGGCTTCGAGACCTCGCACTTCCTCGACGGCTTCGCCTGGCCCGACAAGAAGTTCCGCTTCAAGCCCGACTGGGCGGCCTACGGTCCGCGCGGCAAGGAGATGCCGGCGCTGCCCGATCATTTCGACGTCATCGACAATCCGACGCCGGACAAGCCGTTCCGCATGGTCGCGGCGCCGGCGCGCACTTTCCTCAACTCGACCTTCACCGAGACACCGAGCAGCCAGAAGCGCGAGGTGCAGCCAATGGTGCTGATGAATCCCGAGGAGTGCGCGGCGCTGGGCTTCGTCGAGGGCGAGCGGCTCGAGATCGGCAACGATCGCGGCAAGACCATCGTGCGCTGCAAGCCGCGGGCGGGGCAGCAGAGGGGCGTCGTCGTGGTCGAGGGCATCTGGCCCAACCGGAATTTCGAGACCGGCATGGGGATCAATGCGTTGACCTCGGCCGATCCCGGCTGGCCCAATGGCGGTGCGGTGTTCCACGATACCGCCGTCTGGATTAGGAAGGCCTCATGAATGAGTGAAGGCTTCCACCCCGCTCCTAACCCCAGCATCGCCGAGGCGCAGGCGCCGCGCGCGCCCGAACGTGCCCATGTCCTGGTGATCGGCAACGAGAAGGGTGGCTCGGGTAAGTCGACGACGGCGCTGCACATCGCCGTGACCCTGCTGAACGAAGGGCTGAAGGTCGCCACGCTCGATCTCGATGCGCGGCAGGGCACGCTCGGCCGCTACATCGAGAACCGCGCGGCCTATGCCAGGCGCAAGGGCGTCGACCTGCCGATGCCGATCCACGCCGCGGTGCCGCTGTCGACATTGCCCGACCGCAGCGAAGCGCAGGCCGACGAGCGGGCACGCCTGGAAGCGGCGCTCGAGCAGGTGATCGACAGCGTCGACTTCGTCGTCATCGACACGCCGGGCAGCGACACCTATCTCTCGCGGCTGGCGCACACCTGGGCCGATACGCTGCTCACGCCGCTGAACGACAGCTTCATCGATCTCGATCTTCTCGCGCGCATCGATCCCGATACGCTGAAGATCGTGCGGCCCTCGATCTATGCCGAGGCGGTGTGGAAGCAGCGCCAGCTGCGCGCGGTGCAGGGCGGCCGGCCGGTCGACTGGGTGGTGATGCGCAATCGCCTGTCCTCGCTCGCCGCGCGCAACAAGCGCGACATGAGCACCGTGATCGAGGCCTTGGCCAAGCGCATCGGCTTTCGCGTCGCCGCCGGCCTGAGCGAGCGCGTGATCTACAAGGAGCTGTTCCTCAATGGGCTGACGCTGCTCGATTTGAAGCGTGGCGGCGCCAAGGGAGGTGGGGGACCGTCACTCACGCTCAGTCATGTCGCGGCGCGCCAGGAAGTGCGCGATCTCGTGTCCTCGCTCAATCTGCCGCGACGAGATGCGGACGCGCCATCGGCTGGGCCCGCGACAGAAACAGCCACACCAGACCCGCAAGCTGCAGGATGAAGAGCGCGCCGAACGCCCAGGCGTAGCCGTCGGGCGAATAGCCGCTCGCCGTGCGCGGCCACAGGTCGACGACTTTGCCGATCGCCCACTGACCGGCGAAGATCACGGAGAAGACGACGAGGTTGCTGCTCGTGCTGACGCGGCCGGCATAGTGCGCCGGGAACGACGCGACCATCAGCGGCATGTACTGGATGGGGCAGGCGCCGAGGAAGCCGAAGGCGATCCACGCCGCCGCCGGAAGAAAGGACGGCACGAAAGCGATCCAGCCGCAGACGATGGCGAACAGGATGCTCATCAGGCCGGCCGAAGCGAAGTTGCTGACGCCGACCCGGTGCAGGGCGTTGGCGATCACGCCGCTCATGGCGAAGCCAAGCGTGGTGGCGGCCGCGGTGTAGAGCTGGATGTCGGCGCGCATCTCCTTGTCGGCGAAGCCGCCGACGTCGCGCAGCCACGGCCCGATCCACAGTGAGATGCAGCCGATGAAGGCGAGCTGCTGGACGGCGAGCAGCGGCTGGATGCGCCAGTAGAAGCCGTCGGTCAGCACCGTGCCGGTGATGCGGAATTGCTCGGCCAAGGTGCCGGTGTGCGCCCGCGTCGTGCGTTCCGGCACGACGACGAACAGGATCGCCGACGTGGCGAGGCAGAAGCCGGCCAGCCAGAAGAACAGGCCTTGCCAGCTCACGACCGACAGCGACCATTCGACGGGGAGCGTCGCTGCCATCGAGCCGAGACCGCCCGCCATCATGTGGAAGCCGGTGATCAGGCCCCAGCGCTGCGGCGGATACCACAGCGTGATCGCCTTGATCGCGGCCATCAGTCCGCCGGCGAAGCCCAGCCCGATCAGGACGCGCGCCA
Source organism: Reyranella sp. (assembly GCA_019750135.1). Lineage (GTDB taxonomy): Bacteria > Pseudomonadota > Alphaproteobacteria > Reyranellales > Reyranellaceae > Reyranella. The sequence continues at coordinate 5,814 of JAIEOV010000035.1, forward strand.
CGATCAGCTCGCCGAGCGACAGGCTGAGCCCGAACAGCGCCGAGCCGGCGGCGGCCATCGCCAGCAGCACGACCTGCACGCGGCGCGGCCCGTAGCGGTCGAGCATGACGCCCAGCACCGGCTGGCAGCCAGCGAAGAACAGGAAGAAGGCCGAGGTGAGCAGTCCGAGATCGCCGGCGGTGATGCCGATGTCGCGCTCGAGGTACGGGAAGATCACCGCGTTCACGCCGCGGAAGATGTACGAAAGGAAATAGGCCAGCGCGAACGGCAGGAAGACCCGCAGGAACAGCGTGGCGAAAGTCGTGGCGTTTCCGGTCATTATTGCTTGTTTGATTTTGTCTGGTTAGTTGCGCCTCATCTTAATCAGTTCGCGCGCGACGCGCCCAGACACGATCTCCATGCCGCGTTCCGTCCAGTGGCCGTCCGTCAGGCGATACGTGTCCGCGACGCCGCCGAGATCGTCGCGCAGGTCGAAGAAGGGCACCGACGTCTGGCGCAGCTTCACGGCCAGGCGGCGAAGGCGGGCATCGGCGATGAGCGAGGTGCTGAAATATTTGGGCCAGAAGCGCCAGAAATCGACGTAGTTCGGATCGCCCGTGCCGACCGGAATCAGGGCGACGACCAGCTGCACGCCGTTCTCCTTGGCCAGCCGGTCGGCGGCGACCAGCCAGCTCAGCGTCTCGTCGACCATGTTGGTGCCGTACATGCGGTCGGCGTCCTCGGCATCGCGCGGCATCTTCCAGGTGCCGGTCTCCCAGTCGATCATGCCGGACAGCAGCCAGCCGGCGAGGAGCTCGCGGTTGGGGGCCGGCTTGTCGAAGGCCGTCCAGAACCGGCCATCGCCGCGCGACAGGATCTCGCGCATCGTCTCTTCGCTCGTCCGCGGATAGTAGTTCTGCTTGAGATGCCGAACGACCCGCTCGAGCCGTTCGTCGGCCGGCAGCTTGACCCATTCGTTGAGCCTGGCGAATTCCCCATCGATCTGCTTGTTGTTGCGGCCGAGCTCGGAAAGGCCGAGCCGATTGACGGCGAGCCAGGTCGTGCGCGGTGCCGGGCCGGCGAGCAGCGAGGGCAGCGGCAGCTCGGCGATCGGCGGCCGCATCCAGCCGCCGAAGGGCGTGGCGACGAAATCGTTGCCGGCATACACCGCCAGCACGATGACGTCGGGCTTCAACGTCAGCGCCACGTTCTTGATGCGATAGTAGTAGTGGCGCGGCCCCGTCGCGGAGACGCCGAAATTGATTGCCTCCATGTCGGTCTGGCCGGCGGCGGCGAAGCGCTCCTCGACGAAGGCCGACAGCGGCCCGCGAATGAAATTGCCTTCGAGGAAGCTGTCGCCCACCAGGACCGACCGGAAGCGCACGCCCGACGGCCGCTCGAACGATCGTGGCCGGTCGCGCAACCCCCAGTCGTTGTAGGTGACCCCGCCCGCCGACCTGACCTCGATCGGCCGCAGGTCGCGCGCCGGCCAGGAGGGCACGATGAACGAGGCGATCCCCTCGCTACCGGCGAGCGCCGCCGCCAGCAGCAGCAGAATGTAGAGGGGCCAGAAGAAGCGTTGTGCTTTCACGGCTTCCCTATGATGCGGTCAGCAGCCTTTGTTCTTGGTGCGGCAGAGCTCGTCGAGCATCGGCAGGAGCGACGGGATCATGCCCTTGGCGAAGATGATCTCCGCTTTGCCGTTGGGATGCGGGTCGGGCACCGTCACCCACAGGCTCGCCGGATTTTCGTTCTCGACGGTGGGCAGCAGGTCGACGAACGGCATGCCGTCCTTCTCGACCGCGGCCTTCACCTTCGCCGTGATGTCGCCGAAGGGATAGGGCTTCAGCTCGCGCAGCTCGGGGATGTTGAACACGATGATCCTGGCGCCGAGCTCGCGCGCCGCGGCGGCGAAGCCGCCGAGCGACTTCTGCGTCTGCAGCCAGCCCGCCGCCTTGGGCTCGTAGAGGTCGCGGTAGTAGCGCTTCCAGTCGGGCGTCTCGCCGAACATGCGGAACAGATTGTCGAACCGGTAGCCCGCCACCACCCACGCCGCCGAATGGTTGGTGAGCCAGTCGCTGTCGGAATCGGTGTAGGACGGCATCGGCTCGGCATCGTTGATGAAGTAGGCCAGCACGATGATGTCGGGCTTGAGCGGCGCGCCGATTTCGCGGAACAGCGTCAGCTCCTGCAGCGTGTTGTAGTTGCCGACGCCGAGATTGAAGCCGTCGACCTTGCGGCCGGCCTTGGTCAGGCCCTCGATCACCTGGTGCGCGAACGTCTCCTTCTCGGCGACGCCCCAGCCCATGGTGATCGAATCGCCGACGAAGGCGATGCGCGCGGTGCCGTCGGGCGCCTTGGCGGGAATCTCCGGTCCGCGCAGGCCGCGGCTGTCGGTCCGCACGTCGACATTCATGAGCGTGGCTTGGGCATTGGGCCTGTGGCGATGCCCGAGGTCGGGCCGCGTATCGCGCATCTTCACCTCGCGCGCGTACTTCCACATTTCGAGCTCGTACAGCATGCCGTCGTCGAGAACGAGGCGCGTCAGGCCCTCCACAGCGAACAGACACACAAGCGACGCAACAAGGATCAGCAGCAGATTCAGCGCGACTTTCATTTTCTGAGGTCGAGGTATCGAGGGGGGCCTGATTTGTGCCGGTCCTAATAGCGTGTCCGGCGGTGCCCGTCACCGCGCCAAAATTGCCGGCCGACCGCACAATTATTTGACAAGCGCGGGCAACTTTCCTTGCATGTCGCGATGGCCCGCAAGACCGAAGTTGGACCGACCCAGGGCACGGCGGCGAGTTCCGCGGTGGACGCCTTCACGCGCGAAGTGGCCAATCTGCCGCCCCGGACCGCGGGCAGCGGCCGCGGCCGGCTGCTGTTCGCCATGGATGCAACGGCGAGCCGCGAGCCGACCTGGGACGTCGCCACGACGCAGCAGGGCGAGATGTTCGTCGCCGCGAGCGAGATCGGCGGCATCGAAGTCCGCCTGGCTTTCTATCGCGGCTTCGACGAGTTCAAGGTCAGCCGCTGGACGGCGGACGGCCGCGAGCTGGCGCGCCTGATGGGCGCGGTGCGCTGCCTGGCCGGGCGCACCCAGATCGCCCGCCTGCTGCGCTACGCCGCCGAGCAGCGGCGCGAGAGCCGGCTCGATGCCGTGGTGTTCGTCGGCGACTGCTGCGAGGAGGACGTCGACGAGATCGGCAACGAGGCGGGCCAGCTCGGCCTGCTCGGTTTGCCGGTGTTCGTGTTCCAGGAAGGCGAGGACCGCGTGGCTTCGCGCCTGTTCCCGCAGATCGCCAAGCTGACGCGCGGCGCCTATTGCAAGTTCGACCGCTCGAGTCCGGAGCAGCTGAAGCGACTGCTCGGCGCGGTCGCGGCCTACGCCGCCGGCGGCCGCGCGGCCCTGCTGAAATACGGCAAGGAGCAGGGCGGCGCCGCCGCCCTGCTGACCAACCAGATGAAGTGACGGGGCTAGGCTTAGGCTAGGCGCCCAGCAGGCGAGCCGACCAGCGGCCGGGCAGGGTCACGCCGAGCCACACCGCCGCCTTGATGCCGAGCGGGAAGGCGATGCGCGCGTGATTGCGCTCGAGGCCGCGCCGGATCGCGGCCGAGGCCTTGGGGGTGGTCATCAGGAACGGCATCGGAAAGGGAGCATTGGCCGTCAGCGGCGTGGCGACGAAGCCGGGGCAGATCACGCTGACGCCGACGCCGTCCTTCTTCAGCACATAGCGGATGCTTTCGCCCCACACCCGCGCCGCTGCCTTGCTGGCGTTGTAAGACGCCGCGTAGGGCAGGCCGATGAAGCTCGCGAGCGAGGTCACGATGCCGATCTGGCCGTGCCTGCGGGCGATCAGTCGTGGCAGCAGGGGCTCGACCGTGTTCAGCACGCCGCCGAAATTGACGTCGAACGTCTGGCGGATGATCGAGAAGTCGTCGAGTGAGGAATTGTCCTTGTCGATCGATATGCCGGCATTGGCGATCAGCAGGTCGACCGAATGGGCGTCGTCGAAGGCGGTGAGCCAGGCGGCGATACGCTCGCGCTCGACGACGTCAATCGTGTCGGCGACCACCGTCGCGCCCTTGGCCCGGCAGGCTGCGGCGACGCTCGCTAGTCGCTCGGCGTTGCGGCCGGTCAGCGCCAGCGCCACGCCGGGCGCGGCATAGTCGAGCGCCAATGCCTCGCCGATGCCGCTCGAGGCTCCGGTGATGACAATGCTTGAGAAACGTTTCATGGGATAACCTTCGGGCGGAGCGCGTTGTATGCGCTCGAGGCCGATACTAGAGTGCCTCGCGGCCAGTGGAGTGGATTTTTGATTGCAAGCATGACCGGATACGCCCGGGCGCAAGGATCGGATGAACGACGGCGCTGGGTCTGGGAGGCGCGCAGCGTCAACGGCCGCAACCTCGAGATCCGCTGCCGCGTGCCGCAGGGCTTCGACCGGCTGGAGAACCCCGCCCGCGCCGCCATCGGCACCCGCATGAAGCGAGGCAACGTCTCGCTCACCCTCACCATCGCCAGCGAGCAGCAGGGCAAGCCGCTACGCATCAACCGCGCCCTGCTGGCCGAATTGGCGGGCCTGGTCGAGGAGGTCCGCAAGGGCACCGGCGCGGCCGCACCGACCGCCGACGGGCTTTTGCGCGTGCGCGGCGTCATCGAAGAGGAAGATGCAGCCGAAGAGAACGAGGAGGCGCTGGCCAAGCTCGATCGCGCGCTGTCGGGCACGCTCGACGAGGTCCTGAAGGCGCTGGTCGCCGCCCGCGCCGCCGAAGGCCGCGCGCTGGCCACCGTGATCGACCGCCACATCGGCGAGATCGAGGATCTATGCAAGCGCGCCGCCGATCGCGCCTCGGCGCAGATCGGCACGGTGCGTGCGCGCTTCGAGACCCAGCTCGCCGAGCTGCTGGAACGCGCACCGGCGCTGTCCGAGGAGCGTTTCGCCCAGGAGGTCGCGCTGCTGGTCGGCAAGGCCGATGTGCGCGAGGAACTCGACCGGCTGGCCGCCCATATCGCCCAGGCACGCACCTTGCTCGGCGAGGCGCGGCCCGACAATCCGGTCGGCCGCAAGTTCGATTTCCTCTGCCAGGAGTTCAATCGCGAGGCCAACACGCTGTGCTCGAAGTCGGCCGACATCGAGCTGACGCGCATCGGCATCGATCTGAAGGGCGCCATCGAGCGCCTGCGGGAGCAGGTCCAGAATGTCGAATGACGACGGCACCTCGGCGATCCAGCGGCGTGGCCTGATGCTCGTGCTGTCGTCGCCCTCGGGCGCCGGCAAGACGACGCTGTCGCGCCAGCTGCTCGACAACGACAAGCAGATCCAGCTCAGCGTCTCCTGCACGACGCGCCAGAAACGACCCGGCGAGCGCGACGGTGTCGACTATCGCTTCGTCGACACGTCGACCTTCCGCGGCATGATCGAGCGCAAGGAGTTCCTCGAATATGCCGAGGTGTTCGGCAACTACTACGGCACGCCGAAGGCACCGGTCGACGACGCGCTCGCAACAGGCCGCGACGTGCTGTTCGACATCGACTGGCAGGGTACGCAGCAATTGCGCGACAAGGGCCGCGCCGATCTGGTGACGGTCTTCATCCTGCCGCCGTCGACTCGCGATCTCGAGAAGCGCCTGCTGACGCGTGCCCAGGATCCCAAGGAGATCGTGGCTCAGCGCATGGCCAAGGCTGCGGACGAGATGAGTCATTGGCCCGAGTACGATTACGTGCTGGTGAACAGCGACATTGCCACGAGCCTGTCGAACCTGAAGGCGATCCTGACGTCCGAGCGCTTGAAGCGGGAACGTCAGGTCGGCCTCTCGGTGTTCGTCAAAGCGCTGCGCGAGGGGCGGTGATCGGCTTGCCGATGCCGGTCTGGCCCTGCGAGCGCAGCACCAGCTGCGACGGGGCGTAGGGCTTCCTTGAGAACTCGGCGATCAGGTGGTCGCTCGCCGTCTCGATCGTCTCCTCCAGGCGGCGCATGAAGGTGTGCTTGTCCAGACCGGTCTCGATCGCCGGCAGGAACTCGATGGCGCAGCGTCCTGCCTTCTTGCGCCAGTCGCGGCGGTTCCACAGCAGGCCGAGCGAGGTCGCGACCGGCGTCACCGGCAGGTCGAGGTCGCGATAGAGATAGTAGATGCCCGAGCGATAGCGCTCGCGCTCGCCCGGCGCCATCAGGTTGCCTTCGGGATAGATCGCGATGTGGCGGTGGCTGTCGTAGGCGCGCTTGGCGAAGCGGGCGAGGTTCTCCCGTTCCTTGCCGCCGCCACAGGCGTCGACGCGGATCATCTGCAGGCGATAGAGGATCGCGCCGATCACCGGCAGGCGGAACAGCTCCTGCATCGCGACGAATGTGATGTCGGGGATCACGGCGGCGAGGACGATGCCGTCGCTCTCGGCGTGATGCTTGTTGGCGAGCAAGGCTGGGCCACGCGCGGGCAGGTTGGCGAGGCCGCGGATCTCGACCTTCATGCCGCCGATCCAGCGCATGCCCCAGACGACGGCGCGCGCCCACCAGTGCAGCAGACCGCGCAGCACCACCGGCGTCGGGATCGGCACCAGCACGATTCCGACCAACGAGGTCAGCAGGGTGAAGGCATAGAAGAAGATGTTGAAGGCGAGAGAGCGGAGCATGATTTCACTATAAATGAGTGAGTGCTCACTTGTCAAGAGCCCCTGCCAGCCGTACGAAATCGGTCACGGACAGTTCCTCGGCCCGGGCGGTCGGTGGGAGGCCGAGCCGTTCCAGGACTTCCACGGGATGGCTGAAAACGCTGGCCAGGGAACTGCGCAGCATCTTGCGGCGCTGGCCGAAGGCGGCCGCGGTGACTTTTTCCAGGGGCCGCAGATCGGCCAGCCGGCCCTCCGGCCTGGGGCGCAGCCGCGCCACCGAGGAAACGACCTTGGGCGGCGGCACGAAGGCCGAGGGCGCCACGTCGAACAGGCGCTGCACCGTGCAGACATGCTGGGCGAGCACGGAGAGGCGGCCGTAGTCCTTGCTGCGTGGCGCCGCTGCCAGCCGGTCGACGACCTCCTTCTGGAACATCAGCACCATGTCGGCGATCTGGTCGGCCTGGTGCAGCCAGCCGACCAGCAGGGCGGTCGACACGTTGTAGGGAAGGTTGGCGACGATCCGGCGAGGCGCTGGTCCGAGCGTCGCGAGATCGATCTTGAGCGCATCCCCCTCGACGAGGTCGAGCCGGCCGTCGGCGGCCGCCTGTAGTTCCTTGAGGGCATTGATCGCCCGCGAATCGATCTCGACCGCGACGACGCGCCCCGCGCCTTCGAGCAGCAGCGCCCGCGTCAGGCCGCCGGGGCCGGGGCCGACCTCGACCACCGTCCCCTGATCGAGCGGGGCGGCGGCCCGGGCGATGCGCCGGGTGAGATTGAGGTCGAGAAGGAAATGCTGGCCCAGCCGCTTGCGCGCATCGAGGCCGTGGGCCGCGATGACCTCGCGCAACGGCGGCAGGGCGGCGAGGCCGTCCACGGCGACCCGCCGGTCAGGACCGGCGGCGGCGGGCCATGTCGTCGGCCATGCGCAGCCCGGCGATCAGGCTCGTCGGATCAGCCCGGCCGGTCCCGACGATGTCGAGCGCCGTCCCGTGGTCCGGCGAGGTCCGCACGAACGGCAGGCCGAGCGTGACGTTGACGCCGCCGGCGAAGTCCACCGTCTTGATCGGGATCAGCGCCTGGTCGTGATACATGCAGAGCACTGCGTCGTAGCGGGCGCGTGCACCGGCATGGAACAGGGTATCGGCGGGGGCGGGGCCGCTCGCGTCGATGCCCTCGCGCTTCAGCGCCTCGATTGCCGGCGCAATGATGCGGGTCTCCTCGTCACCCATCGACCCTTGCTCCCCGGCATGAGGGTTCAGGGCCGCCACGGCGAGCCGCGGGTGCTCAATACCGAACAGGGACTTCAATCCTGCCGCTGCCAAGCGGCCGGCATGGACAATCTTGACGGTGTCTAGAGTGCGGACCGCCTCGGCCAGCGACAGGTGGATGGTGACCGGCACGACGCGCAATTCCGGGCAGGCGAGCATCATGGCGACATCGATGCCGCCCGCCAACTCGGCAAGGTACTCGGTGTGGCCGGGATGGCGGAAGCCCGCGTCCTGCAGCGTCTTCTTCTGGATGGGATTGGTCACCATGCCGGCGATCTCGCCGGCGAGCGCCAGTTCGACGGCGCGCTCGATGGCCTCCAGGGTGGCCGGCGCGTTCGCAGGGTCGGGCCGGCCGGCCTGCACCGGCGCGCGCAGGCGCACGGGCAGCACGGGCAGCGCCGTGGCGAAGACATGCTGGGCTTCGGCGGCCCGATCGAGCTCGCGCACCGGCACGTCAAGGCCGAGCTTGCCGGAGAGGGCCGCCAGCCGCGAGGCATCGTCGAGCACGAAGAACGGCCGGTCGCCCGGACGGCGCATCGACCAGGCCTTCAGACTGAGTTCACCGCCGATTCCGGCCGGCTCGCCCATGGTGACGGCGAGCGGCGCGGGAGCGGTCATGGCTGCTGCTTGACGTCGATCGTGGCCTGGCGGCGCAGGTCGCGCATGTAGCGACGTCCCGCCGATTCGAGCTTCTGCAGCAGGATCTGCTGGGAGATCGCGTCGCGCGTCGGCATTCCGTCGGTGCCGACCTTTCCGCACAGCGCCACGACCTGCAATCCCTCGGCAACCCGGAACGGTCCGGCGGTGCCGCCGACATTCAGCTTGGGGATCTGCTCGAACATCTGCGGGTTGGCCTGCAGGTCGCCGACACGCACGCCGCTCAGGTCGCCGGAGGTGGCGCCCTTGAGCTCGCGCGCCCGAGTGTGCAGGTCGCTGCAGGTGCGCACGCCGGCCATCGCCTTCTGGGCATCGGTGGTCGCCCTGGCGACCTCGTTGTCCGAGGCATTCACGGGCAGCGGCAGGGTCATCTGCGTCAGGTTGAGGCGCACGTCGTCCGGCCGCGCCGACGCGAAGGGGCGGCGGTCGATGACATAGAGGATGTGCCAGCCGGCGGTGCTGCGGATCGGCTCGGAGTACGTCCGGGGCTGGAGCCTTTCGACAGCGGCGTCGAGGCTGGGGTCGAGCGAGCCGGGCAGGACCCAGCCGAGCTCGCCGCCGGCCGAGGCGGTCGCACCCTGCGAGAACTGCTGGGCGACGGCCCCGAACGGGGCGCCGCGCTTCAGCTGCTCGACGATGCGGTCGGCTGACCGCTTGGCATCGTCGGCCATGTCCGTCCGGTCGACCGGCACGAAGATCTCGGCCACGCGCGATTCGGTCTTGCCGACGTTCGTGCGTGCCCGGCTCAGCGCGTCGTCAATCTCGGCCTCCGAGACGTCGACCTGTGGGCGTACCTTGCGGCGGATGATCTTGTTCCAGGCGATCTGCGCCTCGATCTGCTGCACAGCGATGTCGAAGGCGACGCCGGTGCTCTGGATGTACTGCTTGAACGCACCGCGCGACATGCCGGCGGCACGCTCGATGTCGTTGAAGCGCTGCTGCATCTCGCCATCGGTCGCCTTCAGGCCGAGCCGCTTGGCGTCCTGGATCTGCAGACGCTCGTCGATCATCTGGCGCAGCATCTGTGCGGCCATGCGCTGGCGCAGGTCCGGGCTGTCCTGCAGGCCGGTGGTGCGGATGGCGAACAGCACGCGTTGCTGGAGGTCGAAATCGGTGATGGCGTCATCGTTGACACGGGCCAGCACGCGCAGGCCCTGGGCCGAAGCCAAGGCTGGAAGCAGAGTGATGACGACGACGATAAAGGTGCGGAGGAACAGCGCTGACATTGCACCGACAGTTTGACAGAGGGGCCGACATTATATTCCGCGGCAGTGGTGCTGCAACGGACGGCCAATGCCTTAGTCGTGGACTATGGCAAGATACGGGCGCGCTTGACGCTCGGCGGCGGGTGGTTTAGCCGAACACGACACTGGGCAAGGCATAACGGGGGCAACGATCCGAGGAATGACGACCGCTCGACGATCGATCAATGCGCCCAGCGCCTGGGACCGGATCGCCTCCGGGATAGGCTATCACCTCGACAATCTCGGTCGTTGGCTGATCGTGAACGCTCCCGCGATCGGCTCGTCCTATGCTGCGTGCCTGGCCCCCGGCGTGCCCCGCCTGCGGCCGCGTCCGGGCTGGGTGTTCGCCGAGGAGTACTACGATCAACGGCGCTGGCTGGCCTGCCGGCGCGGTGCCCTGTGGGAAGCTGCCCGCGAGAAGGACCTCGCCGTGCCGATCACCGTGCGCTGGCACAGCGGCACCACGGTCGATCTCACCCTGGGCAACGACAACAGCCTCTGCCTTTATGTCTGTGGATCGTTTGAGCCCAACGAGTTCTCCTTCCTCGACCGGGTGCTGAAGCCCGGCATGGTGTTCGTCGATGTCGGCGCCAACGACGGCTACTACACGCTGTTCGCCGCCCGCCGCGTCGGGCCGTCCGGCCGCGTGGTGGCGGCCGAGCCCAGCTCGCGCGAGCGCGCTCATCTGCAGCGCAATCTCGGGCGCAACGGCCTCGACAACGTCACCGTCGTGCCGGCCGCCATCGGCGCCGCCGCCGGCCTCGCCGACCTGCACCTCGCCCATGGCGTCCACGCCGGGCACAACACGCTCGGCAGCTTCGCCCATGACGACGTGGTGCGCGCCAGCCTCGAGCGCGTGCCGATCGAGCCGCTCGACGCGGTGATTGCCCGCCTTGGCCTGGCCCAGGTCGATTTCGTGAAGATCGACGTCGAAGGGGCCGAGGCGCGGGTCATTGCCGGCGCCGCCACCGTGCTGAAGTCGATGCGGCCGCTCCTGCTGCTCGAGGTCAACGACAAGGCGTTGCGCGCCCAGGGCAACTGCGCCGATTCCCTAATCGGCATCCTGCGCGGCGAGCTCGGCTACGAGATATTCGTGTTCTCGCCGGTGACCGGCCTGCTGGAAACCCCGCGCGACGGCGATCCGCTGTCCGCCAATGTGGTCGCTATCCCGTCCGAACGCGTCGCCGACACCGTCACGGTGCGCTAGGGAAGGTCGAAGAGACTCTTTCGCCATGTTGGCACGACTTGAACCGGCGGCGTCGGCGCTCGTCGATTGGGCGATCGATGCGGCGCTTCCGCTGTGGGCGAGCGCGGGCTTCGATGCCGAGCACGGCCGTTTCGAGGAGCGCCTGACGCTCGGCGGCGCGCCCCTGCCCGACGCTCCCGTGCGGCTGATGTCCCAGGCCCGCCAGATCCACGCCTATGCGCTGGCGGCCCGGCGCGGCTGGCATGGCGCCGCGCTCGGCCTGGTCGAGCGTGCCTTTGCCTCGATGGTCCGCGACTACCGCGGCCGCGACGATCGCGGGGGCTGGGTCTTCTCCATCCGGCGCGACGGCGCAGTCGTCGATGCGCGTCGCGACCTCTACAGCCATGCGTTCGTGCTGCTGGCGATCGCCTCCTATGTCGAGGCGACCGGTCGGCGCGAGGCGCTTGCGCTGGCCGACGAGACGCTGGCGTTCATCGAACGGGACATGGCGGCGCCCGAGGGCGGCGGTTTCGTCGAGGAGCTGCCGACGAAGGGCGGGGTGCGCCGACAGAACCCTCATATGCACCTGTTCGAGGGCCTGCTGGCCCTGTGGGAATGCTCTCGCCAGGAGCGCCATCTGGCGCGGGCGACGGCGCTGTTCGAGCTGTTCGCCGCACGCTTCTTTCAGGCCGATCCCGGCGTCGTCGGAGAATACTACACCACCGACCTGAAGCCGGCGGACGGCGTCGTCGGCCGAATCGTCGAGCCTGGCCATCACCATGAATGGGTGTGGCTGCTGCGGCGCTTCGAGCAGGCCAGCGGACGACCGGCGCAGGCCCATGTCGACGCGCTCTACGGCCACGCCGACCGCTACGGCTCCGACGAGGCCGGGATGATCGTGGGCGAGCTGCTGGCCGACGGCAGCCCGCGCGCCGGCGTGCGCCGCATCTGGCCGGTCACCGAAGCGATCAAGGCGAACCTGATCGAGGCGCGTCACGGCCGGGCGCAGGGCGAGGGCAGGGCGGCTGCGCTGGCCGTGCTGCTGCGCGACCGCTTCCTGACGATCGACCCGCCCGGCGGCTGGCTCGACAGGCTCGACGAGCGGGGCCGCTGCGTGAGCGACTTCATGCCGGCAAGCACGCTCTATCACCTGCTGGGCGCGATCGACGAGCTCAGCCGGTTCGTCGGGCGGTCGGATTAGGCAAATTCGTCATCCCGAGCGGAGCCGCCCGAAGGGCGGCGTAGCCGAGGGGGTTTTTTTATCGATGCATCGGCAAAAATAGGTCCTTCCACTTCCCCTCGCTACGCTCGGCTCCGGTCGAGATGACGGTTTGTTGCCTACGCCGGCCCCTGGTCGCGTTGCGACACGATCGGGTTCGTGATCGGCCACCAGATCTTCAAAGCCGGATCGTTCCACGCGAGCGTGAACTGGCCGGCGCGGTCGTACTCGGTGTTCTGCTTGTAGTGGAAGATCGCCCGCTCGCTCATCACCACGTGGCCGTTGCCGAAGTTGGGCGGCACCAGCACCTGAAGGCGGTTGGTGTCGCTCAGCGTGAACGCCTCCCACTGGCGGTACTGCGAGGAGCTCGGGTCGTTGTTCACCACCACCATGTAGAAGCTGCCCTGCAGGCAGGAGATCAGCTTCCACGTCTTGGTGTCGCCATGGATGCCGCGCAGCACATGGCGATGCGACACCGAGATGTCGTCCTGGATGAATTCGATCGGAATGCCGGCCGTGAAGTAGGCTTTGCGATTGTAGGTCTCGATATAATGGCCGCGGAAATCCTCGAAGATGGTCGGCGGCTTGATCAGCAGCACCGATTCGAGCTTTGTCGTGAACACTTCCATCCCAACCCCCATGCGCTCAGCGCGGCAGTGCGCCACCAAGCAGCTCTTCCTTGCGATACACGATCGTCGAGCCCGTGAAGTCGGCCGACACCGGCACCGTGATGAGATGCGACAGCGCCTTGGCGACGGCCGCCTGCCGCTCCGGCGGCACCACGAACACCATGAATCCTGTGCCGCCTGCGCCCAGAAGCTTGCCGCCGAGGGCGCCGGCGCGCTGCGCGTCGTCGTAGATGCGGTCGACGGTCGACGTGCTGGTGCCGTTGGCAAGGCCGCGCTTCAGCGTCCAGCTCTCGTGCAGCAGCTTGCCGAAATCCTCGATCTTGCCGGCATGCAGCAGCTCGGCGCCGATCGCGACCATCTCGTGCATCCGCGTCATGTGTTTGGCGTTGGCTTCGAGATTGTTGATCAGCTTCTTGGCGTAGTCCGACGAAAGCCGGCTGCTGCCGGTATAGAAGAGCATCAGCCACTTCTCGAAGCCCTGGCGCTGGCCGTCGTCGAGACCGAGGGGCGTGACCGAGAAGGAATCGTCGCGCTCGAACTTGATGACGTTCATGCCGCCATAGGCGCTGGCGATCTGGTCCTGGCAGCCCACCGCTTCCTTGAGCTTGTTCTGCTCGAGGTCCATGGCGCTCACAGCGAGGGCGTGCGCGTCCAGGCTCTTGCCGCGCATGGCGGTCAGCACGTTGATCAGGCCGACGGCGAAAGCCGAGCTGGAGCCGATGCCCGAGCGCGCCGGCAGGTCGCCTTGGTGGAACAGTTCTATGCCTTCGCTGTCGTCGTAACCCAGTACCTGCAGACCGGCACGCACGGCAGGATGCTGGATCTCGGCGGCAGAGCCCACCGCCTCGATGTGCGACCAGATGATGCGATGGCGGATGCCGAAGAACGGCGGCAGGAAGCCGGTGCCGATATAGCAGTACTTGTTGATGGCCATCGACAGCACGGCGCCGCCATGCTGGCGGAACCAGGGTGGGTAATCCGTGCCGCCACCGAAAAACGACACCCGGTACGGCGTGCGGGAAATTGCCATCAGCATCTGAAGATCATCTACCTCTCTGCCGCGTTGCCGGATCTGCCGCCGCTCAGCGGGTCAGGAAACGGTTGCCTTCCGTTGCCACGCGGCCCCGCCAGTAGTCCAGCAGGTCGCGCAACGTCTTCTCATAGGGGATCTCGGGCTTCCAGCCGGTATGGGCGTGGAACTTCGCGGTGTTGGGTACCTGCAGGTCGGCATCGATCGGACGCAGGCGGTCGGGATCGACGACGACCTTGATGGCATCCCTGGCCGGCGAGAAGGAGATCAGCGTGTCGAGTATGTCCTTCACCGTGCAGGAGTGGACGCCGCCGATATTGTAGTAGGCGCCGGCGGTCGGATTGACGGTGACCAGCATGTAATAGGCGCGCACGGCGTCGCGCACGTCGGCGACGGTGCGCAGCGATTGCAGGTTGCCGACCTTGACGACCGGCGGGATGCGATTGTGCTCGATCATCGCGATCTGCTTGGCGAAGGTCGATTCGGCGAACACGTCGCCACGGCGCGGCCCGGTGTGGGTGAACATGCGGGTCGTCATCACCGTCATGCCGTAGGCCTCGGCATAGAAGCGGCCGACCAGGTCGGTGCCCACCTTGGAGATGGCGTAGGGCGAGGCGGGGTGGAAGGTGCACTCCTCGTCGATCGGCAGCTTCTCCTTGGGCACCCGGCCGAACACTTCGGACGAGGCGCAGACATGGATGACCGCCTTGGGGGCATACTGCTTCAGCGCGTCGAGCACGCGCACCGTGCCCTGGACGTTGGTGTCCATGGTGTCGAGCGGCGAATCGAAGCTGGTGCGCGGAAAACTCTGGGCGGCGAGGTGGAAGACGTAGTCCGGCTTGGCGTCGGCCACCACCTTCTGGATCGACATGGTGTCGCGCAGGTCGCCGTAGAGCAGCGAGGCGCGATCCCCCGAGTTGATGCGGTGGGCGATATTCACCAGGTTGTCGAGCGGGCTGCGCCAGCGGCACATGCCGATGACCTCCCAGTCGGTCTTGTCGAGCAGGAACTCGGCGAGATGGGAGCCCACCATTCCCGTGATGCCTGTGATAAGCGCGCGCCGAGCAGCCATCGTCCCCGTCTATCCTGCCTTTCGTGGCGGTCTACTTAATTGAGGCAATGACAAAAGGCCACCCCGGCTGGGGACCTCCTGCCGTTGCCTTGCGAGTCGGAGGTCTCTATGGTCCGACCACCATAGAAATAACGATAGTCACGATGAGTTTTGCCCGCGAAGCCCTGCCCAAAGCGACGGCCATACAATTGTACAAGAGCCTGTTCCTGGCTCGACGTTCCGAAGAGTACATCGTCAAGCACTACCCCGAAAACCTCATGCGCACGCCCATGCACATGTCGATGGGGCAGGAATTCGTGTGCGTCGGGGTGTGCGCGGCCCTCGAGGGCAAGGCCGACGTGTTCGCCTCCTACCGCAGCCACGCCGCCTTCCTGGCGCAGACGCACGACACCGACCGTTTCTTCTCCGAGCTCTACGGCCGCACGTCCGGCACCGGCGAAGGCAAGGGCGGGTCGATGCATCTGGCGGCGCCCGACCAGGGACACATCCTGTCGAGCGGTGTGGTCGCCACGCAGATCCCTGTCGCCGTCGGCGCCGCCTTCGCCAACCGGCAGCTGAAGACCGGCCGCACCGCCGTGGTGTTCTTCGGCGACGGCGCCGCCGATGCCGGCGTCTTCTGGGAGAGCATCAACGCAGCCGCGCTGTTCAAGCTGCCGGTGATCTTCGTCTGTGAGGACAACGGCTACGCCGTCGACACGCCGCGCGAGGCCCGCCAGGTGTCGAAGTCGCTGTCCGACGCCGTCAGGCCATTCGGCGCCGACACCTACGACGACGACAGCGGCGACGTCGAAAGCGTCTATGCGCTGGCGAAGGAAGCGGTGGCCAAGGCCCATCGCGATCGCCGTCCGGCGTTCCTCAACATCAAGTGCTGCCGCTATCTCGAGCATGTCGGCACCGGCACCGACTGGAACTGGGGCTATCGCGACCAGGCCACGGTCGAGCGCGAATGGATCGATCGCGACGCGCTCAAGGTGCAACGCGCGCGGCTCGCCAAGCATCAGGTGACCGAGAGCGCCATCGCGGCGATGGAAGACGAGATCGACAAGGCCATCCAGGCAAGCGTGAAGCGGGCGTCGCAGGCGCCGATCCCCACGCCGGACCGGCTGCATGCAGGTGTGTTCCATGAGAAAGCTTGATTACGCCGGCGCCATCCGCGAGGCGATGACGCAGGAGATGGAGCGCGACGACCGCGTCTTCGTCTACGGCATCGGCGTGCCGACCTGGTCGTCGATCTTCGGCACCACCAAGGGGATCCCGGAGAAGTTCGGCAAGGAGCGCTGCTTCGATACGCCGATCTCGGAGGACGCGATGACAGGCTTCGGTCTCGGCGCCGCGATCCGCGGACTGCGGCCGATCCACATCCATATCCGCGTCGATTTCATGATCGTGGCGACCAACCAGCTGATCAACATGGTGTCGAACTACACCTATTCGACCGGCGGCAAGCTCAAGGTCCCCTTGGTCGTGCGCGCCGTGATTGGCCGCGGCTGGGGGGCAGGGGCGCAGCACTCCAAGAGCCTGTTCTCGAACTTCACCCACATCCCCGGCCTGAAGGTGATCGCGCCGACCACGCCGTCGGACATGAAGGGCATGCTGACGGCGGCGATCCGCGACGACAATCCGGTGATTTGCTTCGAGCACCGCTGGCTCTACTGGGCCGAGGAAGACGTGCCGGAGGAGCCCTACGAGATACCGCTCGGCGTCGGACGCATCCTGCGGCCGGGCAAGGACGTGACCGTCGTCGGCCTGTCGTGGATGAACGTCGAGGCTCGGCTCGCCGCCGACATCCTCGCCAAGCGCGGCGTATCGGTCGAGATCGTCGATCCGCGCACGCTGGCGCCGCTCGACGAGGATCTGATCGTGGACTCGGTGAAGCGCACCGGCCGCTGCATCATCGCCGACTGCGACTGGGTCGATTCTGGCTTCAGCGCCGAGCTGTCGGCGCGCATCAATGAGAAGTGCTTCGGCAAGCTGAAGGTGCCGGTCAAGCGCATCGGCTTTGCCCATACGCCGGCGCCGACGGTGCGCGAGCTCGAGAACGAGTTCTATCCCAACGCCAAGACGATCGTGCATGCGGTCGAGGACATGCTGGGGTTGGAAGCGGCCAACCTCGACGGCGAGGACTTCTTCAGCCACGAGCGGCGCTTCCGGGGGCCGTTCTAGGTCGTGCTCGGACAACGGAGCGCGGACCTCCGGCCCGCATTCATGAGCGGGCCGGAGGCCCGCGCTCTCGTGAGGAGGTTTTAGATGGACCTCGGCCTCTCCGCGAAGTTCGCGTTGGTGACCGGCGGCAGCCACGGCATCGGGCTCGCCTCGGCCAAGCGCCTCGCATCGGAGGGCTGCAACGTCGCTATCTGCTCACGCTCGCAGCAGCGGCTCGATGCGGCGATGGCCGAGCTCAAGGCCCATGGCGTGAAGCTGCTCGCCGTTGCTGCCGATCTCCTCGAAGCCGACGCCGCCGATCGCGTGATGGACGTGGTCGATCGCGAATGGGGCGGTGTGCAGATCCTGGTCAACAACGTCGGCGGTGGCGGACGGTGGGGCAAGGAAAGCGTCGAAGACACCGACATGCGGGTCTGGGGCGAGGTCTACGAGAAGAACGCCATGGCGGCGGTGCGCTTCACCCGGCGCGCCCTGCCGCACATGCGGCGCGGCAAATGGGGCCGCGTGGTCACCATCACCTCGATCTATGGCGGCAAGGAAGGCATCGGCCGGCCGTGGTTCACCATGGCCAAGGCGGCGGAGACCGGCCTCATGAAGTCGCTGTCGTCCATGGCCTACCTGGTGCGCGACGGCATCACCTTCAATTCGGTGGCGCCGGGCGGCATCTACATTTCCGGCACCGGCTTCGAGGACGAGCAGCGGCGCGATCCCGAAGGCTTCCAGCGCATGGTCGACCAGGAATATCCACTGGGCCGGCTGGGCACGCCGGAAGAGGTGGCGGCCGTGGTGGCCTTCCTGTGTTCGACCGAGGCGAGCCTGGTCAACGGCGCCAATATCACGGTCGACGGCGGCCAGAGCCGCGCCTTTTGAACAATTGCCAGATGGCGCGGCCTCCGTTAGCAGTCGGCTGCCCAGAAGCAACGCCGGGAGCGTCTGTCTGTGAAGGATGAAGCGATCTATCGCCGGCTGTTCCGGACGGCGCTGCTGATCAGGCTGGTCGAGGAACGGATCATCGAGCTCTATCCGTCCGACAAGATCCAAAGCCCGGTCCATCTGTCGATCGGCCAGGAGGCCGTGGCGGTGGGCGTCTGCGATGGCCTGCAGCCCGACGACCTGGTGTTTGCGACCTATCGCAGCCACGGCTTCTACGTCGCCAAGGGCGGCTCGCTCGATGCCATGTTCGCCGAGTTGTACGGCCGCAAGGGCGGCGTCTCCGGCGGGAAGGCGGGGTCGATGCACCTCGCGGCGCCCGAGGTCGGCCTCATGGGCTCGTCGGCCGTGGTGGCAAGCACCATTCCGCACGCCGTCGGCGCGGCGCTCAGCTTCAAGCGGCGCGGCGCCTCGCAGATTGCCGTGGCAGTGTTCGGCGACGGCGCCACCGAAGAAGGCGTCTATCACGAGAGCCTGAACTTCGCGGCCCTGATGAAGGTGCCGGTGCTGTTCGTGTGCGAGGACAACGGTCTCGCCGTGCACAGCCACCGCCCGGTGCGCCAGTCCTATCGTCTGGCCGAGCATGCCGCCACGTTCGGCATCGCCGGCCGCCGGCTCGAGGAGGGCTGGGACATTCTGGCGATCCGCAAGGCCACGCTGGAGGCGGCGGCCAAGGTGCGGGCAGGGGAGCCGTTCGTGCTCGAGATCGTCACCTCGCGCTACAAGGAGCATGTCGGCGTCGGTGAGGACTTCCACTTCAACTATCGCACCAGCGACGACGTCGATGCCTGGAAGCGGCGCGATCCGCTGATCGTCGATCAGCAGCTGGTCGAAGCTCTGCGCCCCGACATCGAGCGCGAGATCGAGGCGGCCGTGGCCTTCGCCGAGGCGAGCCCGGCACCCGGCCATGCCGAACTGCTGACGGACGTGATCTGATGAGCATCGCTGCAGTAAAGCCGGTCCAGGGCACGCGCGTGCTGTCCTATGCCGGCGCCTTGCTCGAGACCATGGACGCGGCCCTGGCCGACCACGCCAACGTCTTCATCATGGGGCAGGGCGTCGACGACTTTAAGGGCATCTTCGGCTCGACCACCGGGCTTGCCGAGAAATA
>JAIEOV010000036.1 GCA_019750135.1 Reyranella sp.
CAGCCAGCATCTTGAATCAGACTTCCGATTCCTTGGGAATCCCCTTTCGACTCTTATTTCAAGCTCGATGCTCTAGGGAAAGAACCGCAGGTCGCCGCTCATGAGCCGCTGGAGCTCGAATTCGAAGCGGCATACGACATTGCCGAGGAAGAGCCAGAGGAGTGGCTGGTCGACAACATGATTCCGGAGACAGGACTCGGCCTGATCTGGGGCGAGTCAGGCACATACAAGACTTTCGTGGCGTTAGACATGATGGCGGCTCTACACAACGCACACGATACCGCCGTGCGAGTGACAGCGTGGGGACTCGACCTCACGTTGGAATCGACCTGGTTTGGTCGCAAGATTAAGCAGTGCGAGTGCTTTTACATTCCGCTTGAAGGGCACGGCGGCATCACGAAGCGCATTAAGGCATGGCAGGATGCGAACAGGACCCTCGCGCCTTTCCACGTTAGGCGGAAGCCTGTTGATCTCCGCAATAGTGCAGTACACCGCGACGCGCTGGTTAAACGGATGAATAGAGTGCCCGGGCGAAAGCTGCTCCTCATCGACACGCTTGCGCAGATGGGCGGGGATTACGACGAGAATGGCATAGGCATGGCTGAGCTGGTTGGCATCCTGAGAGATCTTCATTTTCGGATTCCGAACAGCATCGTCATGGCTATCCACCATGCTGGTAAGGACTCGTCGAAACGCGAGCGGGGTTGGTCTGGCCTACGGGCGGCGCTCGAGTGTTCGCTCCAGTGCAAGATTGAAAAGGATGGTCCATCATTGTTCGTCTCAAAGAACAGGGACGGCGAATCCAATGTCGGCATCCCCTTCGCCACAATACGGGTAGACCTCGAATACGATAGCGGTAAGAAAGAGTCCTCGCTGGTCGTGGTACCACGCGAGGCACAGCCGGCTGCCACGGGCACGACCATAGAACCCCCCCTCGGACCAGGAAAAAGTTTTGGCTTACGTTCGAGCGAATGGACCTATTTCGTCGCAGAACAGGGTTTGTGATGGCCTGAAAGGGCAAGTTGGGAAGCACAGGGTCGCGGAGTTGGTCAAAAGACTCGTCGAGAACAATCGAATTAGAAAGACTGAAAAAGGCTATGAAGTAGTGTCCCAGACGTGATGGTGCCCCTGTCCCGGTGTCCCGCCCCTATAGGGAGAGGGGCGGGGGGACACCTTCCCAGCTGCCCCGGGACATCCCGGGACGGTGGGACAGATAATGAGCGGGCTCTACCTGTGCTGCATCTGTTCAGAGCCAAACATCCGTTTATCAACCGGTACGATAGCGGCCTACGGCACCCCCCCCCGGTGGACCCGGCCTCGTCATGAGTGAAGGGCAAGCAAAATCGGTTTTGGACCAAGTGCATAACTTTGCATCCAGTACCGTTGTCGGCGGCCATACTAAGAACTGGGGAATTAACTCCAGCCCCGTGCTAAACTAGTTGTTGCGGAACATATTCCGCTCCCTAAAAGGGGTGTCGCCTCTTGCGAACCGGAGCGACAATGCACATCAACATCGTTGTATCAGTCGAAGCCCTGCTACCGTGGCTATCGTCGTGCGCCTGCTGGGCCACTGGTGACTGCGCCCAGCCCCGGTTCTTCGGGGGCTTCCCGGGCGAATGCGAGGCATTGGCAACGGCGCGCGTCCAACGCCAGATGTTGTGCTAGGTGCGCTCAAGCCCGTGGAACGGGTGTTCTGGAAAATGTTGGGGCGCCATAGCTGGCTTTGGGTGCGGTCGGCGTCTCTCCAAGAGACGCACGCGTCGGCAGCGAGACTCACCCGGGCGCATGGCCCAGGAGGGGGCGGTAGGAGGGAAATGCCCGATCCTTAGGCCGAGGCCGAACAATTCCCCGCTCACTCACCAAACCGACTTTCAGGATCATTTTGCATCCAATGGATGCGTGGATGCGCGCTGCCCCCGCCCAATACCACTGGCCAAGCTTTAAGGGTTGATTGAACGTCGACTAGTTCAATCAGCTAGGAGCCACCAGTGACCAAGACAACCAAGACCGCCCAGCCGACCAAGCCCACCCGCCCGGAAGTAAACGGCATCAAGCCTCCCAGCAAGGGGACGATTTGCGCCAAGATCTGGGAGTGGTGCGACAAGCAGCAGGACGCTGGCGTGCGCCCGGAAGCCAAGGAGCTGCGCAAGGCGCTAGCCAAGTTGGACGATACTACCAAGAACGTGCAGTTCTATCGGTGGCGCAAGTTCAACGGAATCAAGGGGCGCTAGCCGCACCGCCATTACGCGCCAACCAGCAAAGGGGGTCCTACGGGACCCCTTTTTATTTCGCCGCTAGGTACGTTTTTCTCCCCGTACAGCACGTTGCCCGCGCTGCCGGTACAGCACACCACCACGCGCACGGCGCGGCGATCTCGTCACTCCCCGGGCTTGCCGCCCGGCCCCGACGGTGGCGACGGCGGACCATCGCTCAGCCACTCGGCCGTCACGAGGTTGCCCGAGACAACATGGATCTCTCTCGCGCCGCAATTGCTGCACTTCGGCAGGGATCGTGTCAGCAGAGCGACTACTTCATATTCGGCCTTCGGCGGGTCGTTCGTCCACAACGCCCGATGCCCGCACGACTTGCACTCTATCCCGACCATGTCTCACCTCTTCCTGCGGGCGGACAACATAATGGACAGGCGGCAGCGAAAACAGGGCGTTTGGCGCGGCGATTATCTAACTCCCCACTGTGGGCATTCCCGTGATCCGGCGCGCGATGGCTGCGCCTCCGGCTTACTTGACCGTCACGACCCACCGGCGGATGCACAACATCACGTCACGCATGTCGGCAGGGTCGTAGCGCCCGTCAGCGATCCCGGCTTCGCACTCGGCTTCGAACCGCTCAATGGAGCCGATCTTACGGAGGACGTTGTTGGGTTTCGGCTCCAGCTTCTTCACCCGAGCCGCTAAACCCTTCAGGCCGGCCATGGCTACATCACCTTCGGCCGGTTGCGCTCAGCGGACAGCGCCAGCAGCGCGCGCAGCTTCTCCTCGGCCGTGCCATCAGCAATCGCATTGTTCGTCGCCAAGCGCGGGGCAGTCACTACCAGATGCCGCCGCTTGATTCCTTCGCGAATGTCGGCAACGCGCTTAGCGTTCTCCTGCTCGCGCAGCTCGCGCTGCTCCTCCTTCGACAGCCGTTCGGTTCCATCAGCGTTCCTCTCCGGCATGCCTGCCCTGGCCGGGAAAAAATACTTCACGTTTCGCATCGTCCGACTCCTCCTCTGCTTTACGACTTGCGTTGTTCTGTGGTCACAAGACCTCGCCGGTGTAGGTGCCGCGCCAGCTGGCGTAAGCCGCACGGTCCCACTTCCATCGCAACACCTGCTCATGGATTTCGCGCGCTTCATTGCGAATCTGCGGGTCGTCCACGATCATCAGCTTGGCGCAGGCAAGGAGAATTATCACCGCTGCTTGTTCCCGCTCAGCGTCGGTGACGAACGCCTTCATGCGCTCCCAGTCGGCGTCCGTGACAGACGCACGGCACTCCATCACAGGGTCATAATTCCAGGTCTTCATACTTTCCCCGCTTCCAGCGCTTCGATGCGCTTAACAATGTCTTCCTGAGCGCGGGCCTGATGGAGCATCATGATGCTCTCCATGATCTTTTTTCCGACGTCGGCGGCAACCTCGCCCTTAGCGATGGCGGCGAGCACCTGACCGACCTGGTGGCTGATCGACTCGTCTACGTTCAGTACGAACTGCACTTTTTCAGACTGCGGGCGCAGGACAGGCAGCACTCGGTTGACTACGAGTGTGGCAGCGGCAGCGTCGCCTTCCATCGCCTTACCGATCATTACGTCGAGAATGCCGTCGACGTTATCGATCAGCTTCTGGCTTAGCTTGTTCTTGCTGCCCTTCGGACGACCGCCACCCACATGGCCCGGTTTGAATCTCGTGTCGCTGGCGCCTTGGCCCTCACGGACCGTGACGACCTGCTGCTCGGGCGGCAAGTCGTCCTTGTGCACCCAGCGACCTCCGTGCTTCACGAATCCCGCAGCAACTCGCTCTTTTAGCAGCATCGGCATCATCCGCGGGCGGGGTAGGGGAATGTTGGTCATGTTTGGAGCGGTCATAGGTCACCAGGGAATCGTAAAAGCCGGATCTACTTCAGGCCTAGCGAGTCGAGGGCGGCCTGGTGCGCCTTGCGCAGCGCAGCGGCCTTCTGCGGCGTCGCACCGACAGCCTTTTCCAGCTCTTTAAAGACCAGCGCACCGCGTTCGATGATCAGTTCGCGGGCAGCGTTCAGCGCCTTGAGCCGCTTCGCCTTCACCGGCTCCAGGCGCTCGCGGTACCGGCGGACATAGATCGCCTTCATCTCGGCGTTCATCCCCGACAGGTAGGCGGGAGCGCCCAGCAGCGCGGTCAGGGAGGTAGCATCGCCGTCCGTGATCGCCCGTTCGAGGAAGGTCATGCGCTGGTCGCTCGACAAGCCCTTCACGTGTTCCCGAATCTCGCGCGAGATCGATAGGGCAGCTTTCGATTCGACCGGAGCCGTCAGCTCGCCTTCAATATGCGCGATCTGCTTCGACAGCAACGAGGCCGTGGAGTCGAACCTCTTGGCGATGGTGTCGAACTGGCGCTGGGCATGCTTCGACAACTCGATGATCTTGCGCTCGTCGGTCCATGCGCTGTTCTGATTGACGACATCCTTGGCAGTCCAAACTGCGCCGACGCCTTCGTAGGCGGTGGCGAAGGCTGCCACAGTGCCGGCGAGCAGCGACGCAGTGTCGTCGTCGTAGCCGTCGATCTGGCGGACGTTCTCGGGATGGAGTGAGGGAGTGACCTTGGAGTTGACGTAGGACATAGGAACTGACCCGTTTTCGTTAGTGGACAAACACGGTGCAGTATACGCTTGCATCAAGGCAAGGAATTTCTACTTATAATAGTATGCATGGCGGGTCCCTCGCAGCGGGATGCTACCAAGGCCTGAGCAGCCGGTGCGCTACCGAGGCCTGAAGTGTGCGGCGCCGGAGAAGGTTAGTGACCAATGTGGGAGGCGGCTTAATCGCGCTTGGCCGCCTCCGCACCCGTCCCGAGGTCTGATAGGTGCGGCTTACTTCATACTGCGAGCTCAGAGCACTTCTTGTAGCTCTACCAAACTCAGCCAGGGCCTTTTCGCATGAATCATACGATGGCAGTTGGCGCAAACCAGCGCGAGATCATCCAGTTTCGTCGTTGCGCCCGCCTTAAGCGTGTGGAGTGGCCTTGTGTGATAGGCTTCGATGAATCCACTGCCACGCTCGCCGTAGGTCGCCTGGAAGTCGAACTTACAAACCTCGCAAGCTAAAGCACCCTTCTCCTTGAGCACCTTTGCCTTCTTCTTCTGCACAAGCTTGCGATTCCGCTCGCGGTATTTGTGCACTCGAGAAAGGAGGTTGCCTTCCTCGGCCTCGTCGCCTTCCTGTTCATCGCCAGGACTAGTGGCCAGGGCCTCGCCCGACTCAACGAGTGCGCGAATTGCAGCTGCGGTATCCTTCAACTCCCGTCGTCTTGAACCGTAGTGGTTCCAAACTTCTTCTTCCGACTTGCCGCCTCTTTGTAAGCCAACCTTTCCCTGGGAAGAGAAAACCGGGTCGAAGCGACGGAAGTTCATTAGCTTCATGTAGACGCCGTTTGGATTCCGGAAGTCCTTCGCGCCGGCCGCCGTCCGCGCACTCATGTGATTGAGAAACAGCGACAAATCACGAATCTCATCGCTAGTCTTGGCTGGCGGATTGCCCTTGCAATCAAAGTAGAAGTCGAGCGTGACGATGAGTTCATCCCGAGTCCATGCCGGATTGCGTGAACTGGCTTTTGATGGCGCACTCAATAATGGTACTACACCAGGAGCAGCACTTCGCACGTACCTCCAGGCGATTCGATTGCTCTTGGCCCAACTCTTCTACCAGATAGTATACGAAGTAAGCGATCGTGCTCCGGTCGTTGCCGTGTAGTTCCTTGGGAATGGCGTTGTAGAATCGCTCCGCGCTCACTAAGCACTCTCACCCTTCTTCTTCATTTTAAGACTGAAGTGGTTCATTCCAGTGGTAGTAATTCGTATGTCATTGATTGTAGTAAAGTCGATATAGCCATACATCTCGCCGCGAGTGTTGATGAGGTTCTGACCGAATGCCTCTGGTATGCGGTCTGTGGTTCTGAATTCCAGAAAGCACGAATAGATTTGATCCACCGTGCAGGGCTCCGCGCCGATGGTCTTTAGAAATTCCGCGTATAAGAGGATCCGCTCCGCCATATTTTTTGGTGTGTAGTCGACAACGAAGTCGCGAAGCTTTGCGAGATCGAGGCTCGTATCTCGCTTCGGTTTGTACTTAGAAACACCCGCCGCGGACGCGTCGGTGTCACCATTCCCCTTCTTGTTGCTCGGAGCTTTGCGGTTGGCACTACGTCGGCGCGGAGTGGTGCTGCGCTCTACGCTATCATCACCGTCGTCCGGCTTCTCCTCTCGGTTTCTGCCCAGAGCGGGTTTGGCATTGAGCCGTTCCTTAAAGTCTTCGTACACGGCTCGGACGAAGGCCTCGTCGCCCTCGGCCTCGATGAGCCCTTGGGTAAGATTGATATGCAGTTTTGCGGCCGACATTCGAGCGAACCTCCCTGTGATCAATATGTGAGGGAAACACTCGTACGATCAACAATTTACAATTGATTCAATTGTTGAAAGCGTTCTCGCGTTGGCCTGTTTGGAAACGACACTTGGTAGCATCGCAAATCCCGAATTTTCGGGACGGCCCTCATGAACCATCGGCACGCGCCAGGGTCACATGATTTCCGCCCTACGGGGGTGTCTTCTCGCGCTCACGTGCTCATCGGGGCGTTGGCCGGTAGCCTGCCAGTAGTGGGGCTTACGTGGGGCGAATGCGTACCCTAAGCGGTGTGGCTAACTAATTGTTTTAGCTACATAAATTGCGGTCCGGACCCGACATCGCAGATCAGATGGACCTGCTGGCTCGAGCTCTCGACCAGCCGCCGCAGCCCGGCATCGCCCGCCGAATCGAGCGGCGCGCGCAGGAGCTCGGCCAGCTTACGCTCGGCCTGCTCGGTCAGGCGGTGCTGGCCGCGCTCCCAGCGCGACAGCGTCGCCTGGGTGATGCCCAAAAGCTCGGCCGCATGGCTCTGCTTGACGCCGCGCAGGCGGCGCCATCGGCGGAGCGCGCGGCCGTACTCGTTCACCGCGGGTCGCCTTGTTCCAGGGCCTTCGCGCGCCGCCAGAAGACCCACGCTAGGATGAAGTCGAAGATCATGATCGCCCACAGGACGAGCCAGACGACATCGACGCCCCACGACGTCATGTCGACCTGAACGCCCAGCACCACGAAAAGCACCGGCATGCCGACGCCGACGATCAGCCCGGCGAACAACATGTTCTTGGCGAGGAACCTCAACGCCGTCGCCTGGGCAGCCGGGTCGGCCGGCGCCATCACGGCTCCTGCATGAAACCTGCGACCCGCTCGGCGATCATGATGGTGGGCGCGTTGGTGTTGCCGCCGACCAGCGTCGGCATCACCGAGGCGTCGACCACGCGCAACCCGACCAGGCCATGGACGCGGCAGCGATTGTCGACCACCGCCATGGGATCGGTGCTGGGCCCCATCTTGCAGGTGCCGACCGGGTGATAGATCGTCTCGCACTTGGCGCGGATCCATTGCTCGAGCTCGGCGTCGGTCTTGACCGCCGCGCCGGGCTGGAACTCGTCGGCACGATAGGGATCGAAGCCGTGCTGGGCGAAGATATCGCGGCCCATCTTCACGCCGTCGATCAGCGTGTCGATATCGCGCCGCTCGGCCAGGTAGTTGGCGTCGATCAGCGGATGCTCCTTGGGATCGCTGCTCTTGAGGCGGATCGTGCCGCGGCTTTCGGGCCGCAAGGTGCAGACGTGCAGGCTGTAGCCGTCCTTGCGCATCTGCGTGCGGCCGTGATCGACCACCATGACCGGCAGGAAATGCAGCTGGATGTCGGGCGCGCTCAGCCCCTGCTTGGTGTAGAGGAAGCCGCCCGATTCGGCGATCGGCGAGGTGCCTGGTCCCTTCTTGTTCATGAGGTACTGATAGAGCGCCCACAGCTTGCTCGAGCGGCCGTAGGTCGTGCCGGACTTGGCGTATTGCAGGATCGCCGCGTCGAGATGATCCTGCAGGTTGCCGCCGACACCCGGCAGGTCGTGCAGCGGCCGGATGCCGAGCGAGTTCAGGTGATCGGCCGGGCCGATGCCGGACAGCATCAGGAGTTGCGGCGAGTTCACCGCGCCGCCCGCCAGGATGATCTCGCGGCTGCAGCGCGCGACCTCGTCGCGGCCGTCGACCACGTAGCGCACGCCCATGGCGCGGTCCTTGTCGAGGATGATGCGCTCGACCAGGGCGTTGGAGATCACATGCACGTTGTTGCGGTTGCGCTCGACCGCCGGGTGCAGATAGGCGGTGGCCGTGCTCCAACGCTGCTGGTCGCGCTGCGTCACCTGGTAGTAGCCGACGCCGTACTGATCGGCGCCATTGAAGTCGTCGTTGCGCGGGATGCCGAGCCCGGCGCAGGCGCGGATGAAGCCGTCGTTGATCTCGAGCGGATCCTTCTGCTCGGCGACGTTCAGCGGGCCGCTCGAACCGTGATACTCGTCGTTGTAGCGTTCGTTGTGCTCGGCCTTCCTGAAGAACGGCAGCACCTCGCGATAGCTCCAGCCTTCGTTGCCGAGCTGGCGCCAGTGGTCGTAGTCGGAGGCGTGGCCGCGCACATAGAGCATGGCGTTGATCGCCGAGGACCCGCCGAGCGTCTTGCCGCGCGGCCAGTACATGCGCCGGTCGTTGCAATGCTTCTGCGGCACGGTCTCGTAGCGCCAGTTGAAGGGCGAGTTCTCGCCCAGGCTGGCGAAGCCCGCCGGCATCTTGAGCTTGAAATTGTTGTCCGGCGGCCCGGCCTCGATGATCAGGATGCGCAGCGCCATGTCTTCGGCGAGGCGGTTGGCGATGGCGCAGCCGGCGGAGCCGGCGCCGATGATGATGTAGTCGTACGGCCAGGACATTCTCGTAACCCAGTTAAGGCAGCCTGTTTTCTATCACGGTGAAAACCGGCCGGCCGGATATGGGCGTCAAAAATCCATTGTCGTCCAGTGGAAAGACGCTGCGGTTCACCGAATCGCCCACGTTGCCGCCGATCGCCGCCACCCAGCCGGGCTTGACCTCGACCACGATGTCGCAATGGCCGGCGCCGCGATTGAGATTGTCGAGCGTGGTGCCGCTGCCCGCACGCGAAGCGCAGATAAGATCGCCGACCTGCGGCGCCCGCTCGGACGGCCGATGAGCGATGAAGGCGGCGCCCGGCTTGCGCGCCCGCTCGACCATGCGCTCGACATAGATCGTGTGGACGGAATTCGGACAGAACAGGTCGCGTGGCACGCCGGCGCTGGCGATGTCCCAGGAAAGGAAGGCGGCCGACCACGGCACATTGTCGAGGCCGCTGCGGTCGGGACGGTCGACGCTGGTCCAATAGTCTTGGATGCGCTCGGGCGCGTCGCGCTCCTTGACGCCCAGTTGCTCGATGCGCGGCGGACGGTCGGCGGAATAGACGATGACCTGGCGGCCGTAGCGCGCCCATTCGCCGACCGCGAGCAGCACCATCGAGACCTTGGCGCTGGCTGTCGGCGGCGGCGCCTCGGGTTTCCACGACGACGCGGGGCAGGGGCCGAGCGGCGGCAGATCGGCGGCGTTCTTCACGGCAGGCGGTGTTGCGGGCTGCGGTGTTGGCGCAGCGGTGCAGCCTGCGGCCAGGAGACAGAGCAGAAGGAGCGCCGCGCGCATCACCAATGCTTCAACCCGCCGATCACGATGGTGGGCACGCCCTCGGTGTGGCTGTTCACCGAGAACACCTCGGTGCCGGGCCGGCGGCCGGTGCGGACCGGCGAGACGTCGACGCCCGCGCTTTTCAGCCGGGCGTTGACCTTGGCAATGTCGGACGCGCGCCACGACAGGCCCCACAGCTGGTCCGGCCCGTCCGACACGCCCTTGTTCAGGTCGTGGGCGATCTCGACCACGAGATCGCCGCAGCGAAAGAACAGCAGGCGCGATCCCCAGTCGGGATTGCTGCGATCGAGCCGCAGGTCGAGTCCGAGACGGCCGGCATAGAAGGCGATCGCGCGCTCGGGATTGGGCGTGCGCACGACGATGTGGTCGAGGGACGAGATGGCCGACGCCTCGTCGTCGATCGGCGGCGAGGGCGCCGGCGGTTGGTCGCGCTCGACGAGCGCGATCGGCACGCCGTGGCTCGCGGTTGTCGAGAGTTGCAGCAGGGAGCCTTTTGTCGTCCCGACAGCGCGTCGCTTGAGGAGATGCGCGGCCTTGTCGAGCGACGCTGTTGCAAACACGATCGACGATAAGGCCTCTCCGGCTGCGCCGAATGTCAGTCCGACATTCCTTGTCTGCAGCCGTCCATCGACGACGCGACGGCCAAGCAAGCTCTCGTAGCTGGAAGCCGAGCCGCTGAGCGTCAGATGATCAATCGCTTCAATCATTGCCGCACCAGCCGACGCGTAATGTCCCGACGTCCATCGAGCACACGGACGATGACCACTGTGTTACCATCGTAGTCGTAGACGATCGCGTCGAGTTCCTGGCTGTACCGGCTTGCGACAGCCGGACCAGCCACGTCCGTCAGGTGCTCCAGCATGGCATCAACGTCAGCGTCGGCCCGCGGGCTGACGACGACAGGCGTCATTTGCGATCAAGTTCTTGGAGCTTGCGAGCGACGCGCCTTCGATGCTCGTCCAAGCTCAAGCCGCCTTCGCGCTCGAGCGATGCGCGTCCCTCTTCAACGAGTTCGCGTGCCCAGGACATGCCGTCGATGTCGAGCTGCATATGCTCAGCGACGATGCTCGCCACGGCGTCTTCGATGCTGTCGTAGTGGCCGGCCTTGACCTGAGCCTCCAGCCACTCCTGCTGCTCACGGGGAAGGGTGATGGTCATGCGGCCATCCTACCCCTTTTGGCGCCGCTACCCAATCCGCTTGAGGTCCTTCATGTACTGGCGGCCGCGCTTCACATACTCATTGGCGCTGTAGCGCATGCGCAGCAGGTTGTCTTCGCTCACCTCGCGCATCGCCTTGGCCGGCGCGCCGAAGATCACCGAGCGGTCGGGGAAGCTCTTGTTCTCGGTGATGACGGCGCCGGCGCCGATCAGGCAGTCCTTGCCGACCACCGAGTTGTTCAGCACCACGGCCTGGATGCCGATCAGGGTGCCGTCGCCGATCGTGCAGCCATGCAGCATCACCTGGTGGCCCACCGTTACGCCCTTGCCGAGCGTGAGCGGTAGCCCGGGGTCGTTGTGCAGGACGCAGCCCTCCTGGACGTTGGTGTCGTCGCCGATCACGACCGGCTCGTTGTCGCCGCGGATCACGGCGCCGGACATGACGGTCACGCGCTCGCCCAGGGTCACCTGGCCGATGATCGTTGCCTCCGCGGCGATGTAGCAGGAGGCTGGGATGACCGGGACGAGGTCGCCGAGCTGATAGATGGCCATTTCTTGCAAACTTCCTCTGTGCTTCGACTGCTCCACTACACCAGTTGTGGCATCGCGTCTTGGTCTTGCCGGGGCGGTCCAGGGTGGCCGGCGCTCATGGTGCAGCCATATCGCACGTCGGTATGACCCCTTTTGCAACCCCGCCGTCGAGGCATAGTCTCTCGGTCAATTATCAGTGGTCTCGAGGGGGAAACATGAGCGAAGTCGACGGCGCTACCCTGATCGCAAGGAGCCTCAAGCAGCAGGGCATTGATCATCTGTTCGGTGTGGTCGGGTTTCCGATCACGGCGATCGCCGCGGCCGCGCAGAAGGAAGGCGTCGCCTACCTCGGCATGCGCAATGAGCAGAGCGCGGCTTACGCGGCGGCGGCCTACGGCTATCTCACTGGGCGTCCCGGCGCCTGCGTCACCGTCACCGGCCCCGGCGTGGTCCACGGTCTCTCGGGTCTCGCGAATGCCCAGCAGAATTGCTGGCCCATGATTTTGATCGGCGGCGCTTCTGAGACCCATCGCGGTGGCATGGGGGCGTTCCAGGAAGAGCGCCAGGTGCTGATCGCCTCCCCGTTCTGCAAGTTCGCGCACGGCATCGAGAGCGTGGCGCGCATTCCCTATTACGTCGAGATGGCAACGCGGAACGCGATCTACGGTCGCCCCGGCGCCACCTACCTCGATATGCCCGACGACATCATCCGGGGCACCTGCGGACTCGACAAGATTTCCCAGGCCGAGCGCGTGCCCGAGCCGCCGCGCATGGTGGCGCCGGCGGAGAATGTCGAGGCAGCGCTGGACCTGCTCGAAAAGGCCCAGCGCCCGCTGGTCCTCGTCGGCAAGGGCATGGCCTGGTCGCGCGCCGAGGACGAGGTCCGGGCGTTCATCGAGCGCACGCAGGTGCCGTTCGTGCGGTCGCCGATGGGCAAGGGCGTTCTGCCCGACGACCATCCGCTGTCCGCCGGCGCCGCGCGCACGCTGGCGTTGCAGGAGGCCGACGTCGTCTTCCTGATGGGCGCGCGGTTCAACTGGATCTTCCACTTCGGCCTGCCGCCGCGCTTCTCCAAGGACGTCAAGGTCATTCAGCTCGACATCGCGCCGGAGGAGATCGGTCACAACAAGCCGACACAGGTGGCGCTGGTCGGTGACGGCAAGGCCATCATGACCCAGCTCAACAAGGCGCTGGTCAACCGCCAATGGTTCCATCCCAAGGATACGCCGTGGCGGCAGGCGCTTACCAAGAAGGCGAGCGACAATGCGGCAACGATCAAGCCGCAGATCGACGACGACCAGGGTCCGGCCAACTACTACCGGGCCTTGCGCGATGTCGCCGCTTGGATGCCGAAGGATGCGATCCTGAGCGCCGAGGGCGCCGGCACCATGGATATCGGCCTGACGCAGCTGCCGAGCTTCAACGCCCGGTCCGTCCTCAACGCCGGTACCTACGGAACGATGGGCGTCGGCCTCGGCCAGGCCATCGCCGCCGCCGTGTCTGATCCCAGCCGGCCGGTCGTCCATCTCTCGGGCGACTCGGCGATCGGTTTCTCCGGCATGGAGATGGAGACGCTGGTCCGCTACAACCTGCCGGTGAAGATCGTCGTCCTCAACAACGGCGGTATCGGCCCGGGCATGCCGGAGATTCCGGAAAACCCGATGTTCAACCTGAAGCCCAACGCGCTGATCTACGGCGCGCGCTATGACAAGATGATGGAAGCTTTTGGCGGCAAGGGCTGGTTCGTCAAGGAACCGAAGGACATACGCGCGGCGCTCGACGAGGCGATGAAGTTCCCGGGCCCCGCGCTGGTCAATGTCGTGCTCTCGCAGGGCTCGGCGCGCAAGGCGCAGCAGTTCGCGTGGCACAGTTAACTGGGCATAGCCGATGGAGTGACACAACGAAGGGCCGGCCCATACCGGCACGGCCCCTTTTGGAGGGATCGCCATGCAGGATCAGGTAAGGCAGCAGGAGATCGCAACAGAGACGACTCAGCCGGCCCTCAAGGGCATCAAGGTGCTCGACTTCACGCAGTTCGAGGCGGGACCGTCCTGCACCGAGGCGCTGGCGTGGATGGGTGCCGACGTCGTCAAGGTCGAGGAGCCCAGTCGCGGCGAGCCGGGACGCTGGGGCTCGAGCGATCGGCCCGACGCCGATTCGCACTACTTCATCTACTACAACCTCAATAAGCGCAGCATCACTGCCAACCTCAAGAGCGAGGAGGGCAAGGCGCTGATCAGGCGGATGATCGAAAAGGCCGACGTCCTGATCGAGAACATGGCACCCGGCACCTTCGCGCGGCTGGGTTTTGATTGGCCGCGGCTGCACGCCCTCAATCCGCGACTGATCTTCGCCCAGGTCAAGGGCTTCGCGCCGGAAAGCCCGCATGCCAACTACCTGTCGTTCGACATGATCGCCCAGGCGATGGGCGGCACGATGGGCGTGAACGGCCATCCCGACCAGCCGCCGGTCCGGCCCGGTCCGACCATCGGCGACACCGGCACCGGCATGCTGACCGCCATGGGCATCCTGGCGGCGCTCTACCAGCGCATGACGACCGGCCGTGGGCAGCACATCCAGATCGCCATGCGCGATGCCATGCTGAACTACTGCCGCACGCCGATGAGCCGCCAGGCCGGGATGACTGAGCAACTGCCGCGCGGCGGTAACACGGTGCCCGGCACGGCGCCGGGTGGCCTTTACACGTGCGCGCCGGGAGGGCTCAACGACCTCTGCTACATCTTCGCCTCGCGCGGCAACGAGGAGCATTGGCGCCGCCTGGTGAAGGCGATCGGTCGCGAGGACCTGCTGAACGATCCGCGCATGGCCGACCCCACGACTCGCGGCCAGAACCGCGAGCTCGTCGATGCGGCCATCAACGAATGGACGTCCAAGCGCACCAAGCAGGAGGTGACCAGGATCGTCGCCGGCGCCGGCGTTCCCTGCGGCGCCGTCATGACCACGCTCGAGCTGCTGCACGATCCCGACCTTCACGCGCGCGGCATGATGCAGAAGATCGAGCATCCGATCCGCGGCACGGTCACCGTCCCGGGCTGGCCGCTCCGGATGTCGGACACCAAGGTGGCGCTGAAATGCGCTCCGGTCCTCGGCGCGGATTGCGAGGCGATCTACGGCGAGTGGCTGGGCTGCACGGCCGACGAAGTGAAAGGCATGCGGCAGGCCAAGGTGATCTGAGGAACGATCACTCCTTGCGTTGAATCGCGATGATGGCGCGGCGATGGGTTCCTTCGCCGACCTTCTTGTCCTCGTCGTGCGCCTCGACCTTGAAGCGGAGCTTGCGGCCGTCGACCTCGAGCAGCTCCGCCCGCACCGTCACCTTCTTGCCCTTCGGCGTGGCGCCGAAGTGCTTGACGTGCACCTCGAAGCCGACGGTGGTGTGCCCGGGAGGGAGGTGCGGCTGCACGGCTTCGATGCCGGCGCGCTCCATCAGGCCGATCATGTTGGGCGTGGACAGGACGCCGTCGCCGCCCATGTGCTTGACCACCAGCTTGTCGTCGACGGTCGTGACGATCTCCGCCTTGAGGCCCGGGGTCAGTTCATTGGTCGGCATGTCTCTCTCCCATATTGAGCATGTTGTGCGTGGGGGGACGTTAGACCATTCCCAGGCATCTTGGTTTCCGTTTACGTAAAGCATCATTGACGTTTACGTAAACGTCAACTATGACAATTCCATCATGATGTCCGCCGCAGCCCCGTCGTCAACGCGCGACAGCCAGCGCATCTACAGCATCGCCGAACTGTCACGCGAGTTCGCGATCACGCCGCGTACCATCCGCTTCTACGAGGATGAGGGGCTGATCAAACCGCGCCGCCAGGGGATGACCCGCCTTTACACCGCCGGCGACCGCACGCGGCTGGGCTGGATCCTGCGCGGCAAGCGGCTGGGCTTCGCCTTGGCCGAGATCCGCGAACTGCTGGATCTCTACCAGGTCGACCGCACCGGCCTGCAGCAGCTGCGCGAACTCTTGCGTCGCAGCCGCCTGCACATCGCCGATCTCGAGAAGAAGCGTCGCGACCTCGACGCCCATATCGGCGAATTCAAGGAAGTGGAGAGCCAGGTCAGCGCCGAGCTGCGTCAGCGCGGTGTCGATCCGGAGAACGATTAGGGAGACATCGATGGCCGTCTACAAGGCGCCGCTCAAGGACATCAACTTCGTCCTCAACGAGGTCCTGGACGTCGGAAGCCTGGCCAAGCTGCCGGGCTATCAGGACGCCACGCCGGACACCATCCAGGCAATCCTCGAGGAAGCGGCCAAGCTCTGCGAAAACGTGCTGTTCCCGCTGAACCGCACCGGCGATGAGGAAGGCTGCACCTACGAGAACGGCGTCGTGCGCACTCCCAAGGGGTTCAAGCACGCCTACGACATGTTCCGCGAGGCCGGCTGGACCGCGGTGACCTGCGATCCGGAATACGGCGGCCAGGGGCTGCCGGCGACGGTGGGCTTCGCGCTGCAGGAGATGTTCACGGCGTCGAACCAAGCCTTCGCGATGTATCCGGGCTTGAGCCACGGCGCCTATGAAGCGCTGTCGCGCCACGGCTCGGAGGAACTCAAGAGCAAGTACCTGCCCAAGCTCACCGACGGCACGTGGACCGGCACGATGTGCCTGACCGAGCCCCATTGCGGCACCGACCTAGGCATGCTGCGCACCAAGGCGGAGCTGCAGGCCGACGGCAGCTACTCGATCACCGGCACCAAGATCTTCATCTCGGCCGGCGAGCACGATCTCGCCGAGAACATCCTCCATCTGGTGCTGGCGCGCCTGCCGGATGCGCCGGGCGGGACCAAGGGCATCTCGCTGTTCCTGGTGCCGAAGTTCATTCCCAAGGCGGACGGCTCGGTCGGTGAGCGCAACGGCATCCGCTGCGGCGCCATCGAGCACAAGATGGGCATCAAGGCCAATGCCACCTGCGTCATGAACCTCGACGGCGCCAAGGGCTGGCTGGTCGGCGAGCTGAACAAGGGCATGCCGGCCATGTTCGTGATGATGAACGCCGCCCGCCTGGGCGTCGGCATGCAGGGGCTGGGCATCGCCGAGACCTCGTACCAGAGCGCCGTCGCCTATGCGCGTGATCGCATCCAGGGCCGCTCGCTGACCGGCCCGAAGAATCCCAATGGGCCAGCCGATCCCATCATCGTGCATCCCGACGTGCGGCGCATGCTGATGATCCAGAAGTCGTTCACCGAGGCGGCGCGCGCGCTGTCGCTGTGGGTCGGCATGCTGATCGACGAGGCGCACAGCCATCCCGACGCCGCCAAGCGCGAAGCGGCCGACGACCTGGTGCAGATGCTGACGCCGATCATCAAGGCGCACTTCACCGACATGGGCAGCGAGTGCGCCAACCTCGCCGTGCAGACCTATGGCGGCCACGGCTTCATCCGCGAGAACGGCGTCGAGCAGCTCGTTCGCGACGCCCGCATCACCCAGCTCTACGAAGGCACGAACGGCATCCAGGCGCTCGACCTGATCGGCCGCAAGCTGCCGATGAAGGGCGGGCAGGCTGCCCAGCGGCTGCTCGGCGAGATGAGCGGCTTCGTCGCCACGCACAAGGCCGACGACAAGATGAAGGAGTTCGTCGAGCCGCTGGAGAAGGCGCTGGGCCGCGTCCAGGACGCCGCGCTCTTCGTCATGCAGCACGCCATGAAGAACCACGACGAGGCGGGGGCGGCCGCGACCGACCTGCTGCGCCTGATGGCGCTCACCGCCATGACCTTCATGTGGGGCCGCATCGCCGTCGCCGCCCACAAGGGTCTGGCGACAGGCAACGACAACGCCTTCTACGAGGCCAAGCTCAACACCGCGCGCTTCTACATCGCCCGCGTGCTGCCGCAGACGACTTCCCTCAACCATCAGATCAAGGCGGGCGCCGCCACCCTGATGGCCCTGCCGGCCGAGGCGTTCTGATGCTGGGGGCGCGCCACTCCAGTGGCGCGTTCTTCCCTCGCGGCAAACAATGACGCGCGACTGGAGTCGCGCGCCCCCAGCGCAGGACGATCAAACTCTCTCCGCCCGTGACCTGCTCGCGCTGCAGGCCTTCGAACTCGCCGCGCGCACCGGCTCGTTCAAGGCGGCGGCCGAGGCGTTGCACATCACCGCGTCGGCCGTCAGCCATCGCATCGCCGGCCTCGAGCGCACCTTGGGCGCAAAACTGTTCGAGCGCGGGCCGCGCGGCGTCGTGCTCTCGCCCACGGGCAACGCGCTCGCCGCCACCACCGGCCATGCCTTCGGCGATCTGGCGCGCGCGCTGGCGCGGCAGTCCTCGGATAGCCGGCGCCTGCGAGTCTCGGCGGTGCCGATCTTCGCCTCGCACTGGCTGCTGCCGCGGCTCGGAAGGTTTTTGGCCGACCATCCGGAGATCGAACTGCAGGTCGAGGCGAGCCCGCGCATGGCCGACATGGAGACGGGCCTCGTCGACGTGGCGCTGCGCTACGGCGAGGGCCAATGGCCCGGCGTCTCGGCCGAGCGGATCATGGACCTGGAGACGGTGCCGGTGGCGGCACCCGCGTTGGTGCGCCGCCTGAAGCTCGGCGCTTCCGCCGATCTCGTCCGCGCGCCGCTGATCCGCGTGTCGCCGTTCGGTGCATCGTGGACCGATTGGGCCACGGCTGCGGGCCTCGACGCCCGGCGCTTCGAACGTCGCAAAGGCGTGCAGGTCGACGGCATGGGTGCCGCCTTGCGCGCCGCGGCGCACGGGCTCGGTGTCGCGCTGGCCTTCGATCCCGTGATCGACAGCGAGATTCGCTCGGGCGCGCTGGTGCGCGTCGGGCCGGGCGTGACATCACGCGGCCAGATCTGGCTGGCCTGCCGGCCGCGCGAGCGCAACCTGCCGGCCATCCGTGCGCTCAGGCGCTGGCTGCTGGCCGAGAGCGGCACGGCCTGAATGGCATTCACGTCGGCCCTGCCGCGTTGCGTTTGTCGCGCAGCGTCGACGCGCCGATAGCTTGCCCATGGACCTGATGCTTCCCGCACGCGACGGGGTGAAGCTTGCCGCCACCCTGTTCGACGCCACGCCACCGCTGGGCGGTGCCCTGCTGCTGAACGGCGGCACCGGCATCCCGCGCCAGTTCTATGCCGCCTTCGCCGCGCACCTCGCCACCCGCGGCTTCGTCGTGCTGACCTACGATTATCGCGGCGTCGGCGGCTCGGACAAACCGGCAGCGGCGACGATCGATCAATGGGGCAGCATCGACCAGCCCTCGATGCTCGACCATCTGGCGCGGCTCCATCCGGGCGTGCCGATCGGCCTCGTCGGCCATTCGTTCGGCGGCCAGGTGCTGGGACTGGCCGACAACATCGGCTCGGTGCGCGCGGCTGTGTTGATCACCAGCCAGAGCGGCCACTGGCGGCACTGGCCCGCCGGCCGGCGAAGGCTGCGCATGCTGGCGCTGTGGTGGCTGCTGATCCCCGGGCTGACCGCGGTGACCGGCCGCTTCCCCGGCACGTGGATCGGCACCGCCAACCTGCCGGCCAACGTCGCCCGCAGCTGGGCGCGCTGGGGCCGCTCGCGCCACTACGTTTGCGACGCGTCGGGCGGACCGTTGCGTCCGCACAATGCCGAGGTCGTCTTTCCGATCCGCTGGCTCAGCTTCACCGACGATCCGGTCGCACCCTACGCGGCGGTCGAGGCCTTGCGGCCCTACTACCCGGGCGCATCGGTCGAGCGGCAGCATCTGTCGCCGGCCGATCTCGGCGCCGAGGCGGTCGGCCATTTCGGCTTCTTCCGCAAGTCGATGCCGCGCGCCGGCTGGGACGAGATCGCATCGTGGCTCGACGCGCGGTTGCACGACTCAAGGGCGCACGGGCAGACTGGCCCGGAACACCAGCCCGAGGAAGCAGCCGCATGCCAGCACCCCACGTTCTCGCCGAGGTCAAGGATGGCATCGGCTGGCTGACGCTCAATCGGCCGGAATCGCTGAACGCATTGTCGTTCGAGATGACCGACCTCCTGATCAAGCACACTGCCGAGTTCGAGAAGGACGCCAAGGTGCGCTGCGTGGTGATCCGCGGCGCCGGCACGCACTTCATGGCGGGCGGCGACATCAAGGGCTTCCACAAGTCGCTGACCGAGAACAAGGCGGCCCATCTCGCCGGCTTCGAGATGCGCGTGGTGAAGGCGCACCAGACGATCTACCAGATCCGACGCATGCAGAAGCCGGTGCTGGCCTCGGTGCAGGGCGCAGCCGCCGGTTTCGGCCTGTCGCTGATCCTGAACTGCGACCTCGCCATCGCGTCCGACGACGCCTTCTTCACCCTGGCCTACCGCCATATCGGCCTGTCGGCTGACGGCGGCGCCACCTATTTCCTGCCGCGCATCGTGGGCGAGCGCAAAGCCCTGGAGATCGCGCTTCTGGGCGAAAGATTCAGCGCCGAGGAAGCCAAGGCCAACAACATCCTCAACTGGATCGTGCCCAAGGACCAGCTCGCCGCCGAGACCGAGAAGATGGCGCGCAAGCTCGCCGACGGCCCGACCTTCGCCCTGGGCGTCGCCAAGCGCCTGATCCGCACGTCGTTCGACAATTCCTGGGACGAGCACTCCCATCGCGAGGCCGAAGGACTTGCCGCCTGCGCCGCGACCGACGATCATTTCGAGGGGCTGAACGCCTTTCTCGAAAAGAGAAAGGCGGCCTTCAAGGGGAGGTAGGGGATGCGACGCCGTGCGTGGCCGATCGTCATCGCAATGTGCGGCGCGCTCGCCGCCTGCCTGGACGACCAGCAGGCGCTGCAGGCCTC
The DNA here is from genome assembly GCA_019750135.1 of Reyranella sp. GTDB lineage: Bacteria > Pseudomonadota > Alphaproteobacteria > Reyranellales > Reyranellaceae > Reyranella. The sequence goes on from JAIEOV010000036.1 coordinate 20,231, forward strand.
CGATCCGATCTACACCATCGTGTTCTTCGCGACCGACAGCGTGACGCTGAACAAGCGCGCGCAGGACCAGCTCACGAGCACGGTCAAGGAACCCACGCCGCCGATCAAGGCGGCGCTGCAGCCCAATTCGAAGGCCAGGATCTGCGTCACCGGGCACACCGACAAGGTGGGCCCCGAGACCATCAACCAGGAAATCGGCCAGCGCCGCGCCGATGCCGTGGCCAAATATCTCGTCGGTCTCGGCGTACCGGAGCAGCGCATCGTCACTGCGAGCCTGGGCAGCTCCAAGCCGCTCGTCGTCACCGGCCCAGGCACCCCGGAGATTTCCAATCGCCGAGTCGAGGTCGTGTTCGGCTGCTGAAGGAGGAAACGAAATGCAAGATCGTCACATCGGCGACGTCCGTGTCACGCGCATCGAGGAACAGATGGGCCCGGGCTTCCCGGCCAAGGACTTCTTTCCCGAGTTCGACGCCGAGACGTTCGCTGCCGAGACCAGGTGGCTGGCGCCGACCTACTACCAGCCCGACAGCGGCCGGCTGATGACCTCGATCCATTCGTGGCTGGTGCGCACCGGCAAGTACACGATCCTGATCGACGCGTGCTCGGGCAACCACAAGCCCAGGCCGGGCATGCCGCGCTTCGACATGTTGAACACCAAGTACCTCGACCGCCTGCGCGAGGCAGGCGTGCAGCCCGAGGAGATCGACTTCGTGATGTGCACCCATCTGCACGTCGATCACGTCGGTTGGAACACCCGGCTCGAGAACGGCACGTGGGTGCCGACCTTCCCCAATGCCAAGTATGTGATGTCGCGCACCGACCACGACTTCTGGGCAGCCGAAGCCAAGAGGGCCGGGACCGAGAAGTTCATCGTCAACACCTACAACGATTCGGTGCTGCCGATCGTCGAGGCGAAGAAGGCGGAGTTCGTGGCTGGCGGCGAGCACGAGATGTGCGGCTGCTTCACCCTGAAGCCCGCGCCCGGCCATACGCCGGGGCAGATCCGGCTCGATCTCGAGTCACGCGGCAAGCGGGCGATCTTCCCGGGCGATGCCCTGCACAATCCCGTGCAGGTGCCGATCTGGAAGTGGAACAGCGTGTTCTGCGAGGATCGCGCGCTCGCGGCCAAGACGCGCCACACGCTGCTCGCCGACTGCGTCGAGCAGGGCGCGCTCCTGATGCCGGCGCACTTCGGCTCGCCGCATGCCGCCTACATCAAGGCCAAGGGCGACGGCTTCGCGCTCGACTGGGATCACGACAACGCGCGCGGCCGCTGAAGCAGGTTCGCCAGTCGCCCGGCGGCACCGGCGATGGCCGCCGCCGGATAGCCGCTGAAGCCGAGCAGCAGGCCCTGTCGAGGCCTGGCGTTCATATAGAGCCGTGACAGGGCGCGGACGACGACGCCCTCGGCGAGCGCCGCCCGTTCGACCGCCGTGTCGGACAGGCCCGGGCGCAGATAGGCCACGAGATGCATGCCCTGGTCGGGCGGCTCGACGTCGAGCCGGTCGCCGGCGCGGCGGCGCAGGGTGGCGACCAGGCGGTCGCGCTGGTCGCGATAGCGTGCGCGCATGCGGCGGATATGCGAGGCGAGATGGCCCTGGGCGATGAACGCGGCCAGTACCTCCTGCTGCAATGCCGGTGGCTGGCGGTCCATCAGGTAGCGCGCGGTCACGAAGCCGGACAGCAGTTGCTCGGGCACGACGACGTAGCCGGCGCGTAGCCCCGGAAACAGCGCCTTGTTGAGGGTGCCGATATAGATCGTGCGCCCGGCGGCATCGAGGCCCTGCAGCGCTGCGAGTGGCCGGCCGCCGTACCGGAACTCGCTGGCATAGTCGTCCTCGACGATCCAGGCGTTCGAGGCGCTCGCCCAGCCGATCAGCTCCAGCCGGCGCGCCATCGACAGCACGACACCGGTCGGGAACTGGTGCGAGGGCGTGATGAAGGCGGCCCGCGCACGCGGCGCCACGGCGATGCCGGCCGCGACGTCGATGCCCTGGGCGTCGACCCGCACCGGCCGCGTCGCGACGCCGCCGGCGGCCAGCACCTCGCGCGTCAGGGGATAGCCCGGATCCTCGACCCAGGCCTCGCTGCCCGCCGGCAGCAGCACGCGCGCCACGAGATCGAGGGCATGCTGCGTGCCCGAGGTGACGATGATCTGCTCGGCATCGCACCGCACGCCGCGGGCGCCGGCGAGATAGGCAGCGATCGCGCCGCGCAGCTCGGCTGAGCCGCGCGGATCGCCATAGCCCAGGTGGCTTTTCGGCATGGCGCGCAAGGCCCGCGCGCTCAGTCGTCGCCATTGATCGGCGGTGCGCTGATCGATCAGCGTGCGGCCGAGGTTGAATGGGCGGTCGTCGCTGTGCAGGGTGACGTCGACCTTGCCGGCGAGTCGCGGGGCGCCGGAGCCCGCGGTGCGTCTCGTCTTTGCGATCGGCGCGCGACCGCTTGGACGCTCGGGCAGGTCCGGCGCCACGTAGGTGCCCGAACCGATGCGGCCGGTGGCATAGCCCTCGGCCAACAACTGCTCGTAGGCCGCCACGACGACAGTGCGCGACAAGTCGAGTTGCTCGGCGAGCGCGCGGCTTGCCGGCAGCCTGGCGCCTGCCGGCAGTCGGCCGTCGACGATCGCGGTGCTGAGCGCGGCATAGACCTGCCGGAACAACGGCGTCGATGTCCGACGGTCGATCGCGATGTCGGAAATGGTCTGCTCCATTGGCGAAGAATGGACCTTTCGACAGGACCACACAACGGCGACAGTCGCCGGCATGAGTGCACCCAACGAGCTACGCCGCCGCGACCTGGTGATGGACGAGGCGGGCATCGACGCGCTGTTGCAGCGCGGTTTCTGCGGCCGGCTGGCGACGGTCGGCGGCGATGGCGCGCCCTACTGCACGACCATGCTCTATGTCTGGATGGATGGCTGCATCCACATGCACGGGGCGCGGGGGAGGGGACATCTGCGCGCCAACATCGAGCACGAGCCGCGAGCATGCTTCATCATCGACGAGCCGGGCGAGGTCTTCGACTACGGCCGCTTCGAATGCGATTCGACGGTGTCCTATGCCAGCATCGTCGTTTTCGGCCGCGTGGCCGTGGTCGATGATCTCGCGCTCAAGCAGCGCTTCTTCGCGGCGTTGATGGCCAAGTACCGCACCGCCGACGCACCGCGGCCGAAGGATTTCTACCCGCGCATCGACCAGATCGTGCTCTATCGGCTCGCGATCGAGCGCGTCAGCGGCAAGGAGATCGTGCTGCCCGACGTTGCAGGACAGTGGCCGGCGCTCGACCGGAGCAAGACGCCGAACGCCAAGCCACCCGTTTGATCCTTGGCCTGATCGTCAGCGGCCCTTCCAGTTGGGCTTGCGCTTCTCGGCGAACGCCTTGGGGCCTTCGACCGTATCCTCGCTCCTGGTCATGGCGACGAAGGCCGGATAGTTCAGGTTGCGGTTCGCCATCTCGAGCGCCGGCACGTCGAGCGCGCGCATGACGACCTGCTTGGTCGCGCGCACCGACATCGGCGAGCATTCGAGGATGGAACTGGCCCAGCGGCGCGCCGCCGCCATCAATTCGGCGTGTGGCACCACCTCGGTGACGAACCCGAGCTCATAGCCTTCCTTGGCCGACACGCGACGTCCGGTCAGCATCATGCCCATGGCCTTCTTGAGCGGGATCATGCGCGACAGCCGCTGCATGCCGCCGGCGCCGGCTGCCAGGCCGACCCGGGGCTCGGGCAGGGCGAACGTCGCCTTCTCCTCGGACGCCACGATGATGTCGCAGGCGAGCGCGATCTCGAAGCCGCCGCCCATGGCGAAGCCGTTGACCGCGGCGATCACCGGCTTCTCGAGGTCATACCGGTTGGTCAGGCCGCCGAAACCCTTCGCCGGATGGACCGGCCGCTTGCCGGTCTTGGCTTGCAACTCGGCGTGGTATTTCAGGTCGTTGCCGGCGCAGAAGGCCTGGTCGCCCGCGCCGGTGATGATGGCCACCCAAAGCTCGGGATTCGTGTGGAATTCGTCGAAGGCTGCGACAAGTTCCTCGTTCGCCATGGGGTGGCAGGCGTTGTAAACTTCCGGTCGATTGATGGTGACGATCATCAGCCGACCATCGATCTCTACCTTGCTGTACTGGCCCATGGCGCTCCCTCCGTTGATGAATGAGGGTTTATCGCATGTGGCCGAGATACAAAACGCCGCTCTCCCGATGAGCCATGAAATCACCACTTGGCTGGAGTGAACCGGGATTCGGTCAAACGAGGACCACCGAGGCGAATAGGGAACATCAGGAGTATGAGTTTTTCAGGAGGACTTATCAGGGGGCTGGGGATTTTTGCGGCTATCGGAATGGCCGTTTCAGCAAATCCAGGGTTCGCACAAGCAACCAAGGATCTGGGCAAGGCCAAGGTTCCGGCGCCGTCGCCGGCCGCCGAGCGCGGGCCGTCGAACGTCGATCTGTTGAACAAGGCATTGAACCCCGGGGCATCCGATCCGGACGTGCCGTTGCCCCACCCTGATCTGGCAAGATCCAACGGGGATGCCCCAGGATCGAGCGGCAGGCCGCAGATTTACGCCCGCCAGGAGGAGGGCGGTGGCGTTTTGGGCTTCAGAATGCCGATTCCGGCGGAGCGCAGCGCCTCAGGCAGGGCGACCAGATAGGCCACCAGATTTTGTCCTGCGTGACGGCTGAAAAGCGCCTGCCTGGAAGGCCTTGGAGCCTACTGTTGCCGCGCTGCCACAGGGTGCCCATGAGTCGCCGTGTATTGGCCGCTTTCCTTGCAGGTCACAAGTTGTGGTGTGTATATTCGGCCGCAGGAGTTGGTGACAGACCCCAGCCCCGCCAACGCTCGTCAGTTTTTGAATAAACGAGGGGAAGAACTCATGAAGAAGGCTTTGATGGCTGCTGCGGCGCTGGTTGCGCTGCCGGTCATGGCTCAGGCGCAGTCTCCGTCGCCGGG
>JAIEOV010000151.1 GCA_019750135.1 Reyranella sp.
CGCTGGCCGAGCGTCAGCGCCGTCAGGATTCCGCACTCCGCAATGCCGAGCACCGGCTTGGTCGTGATCTCGCGCGCAGCATGCAGGCCGGGATCGGAATAGCAGGCGATGACGAAGGCCGAGCAATCATTGTCTCGCTTCTTGACCATTTCGCCGATCGGTCCCACGACCTGTTCGACATGCGCCTGGTTCTCGATGCCGGGCGGGCCTTCCTTGAGCGTGATGCATTCGATGGCCGGACCGCCTTTGATGCGCAGCGGTTCCATCGCCGCATCGATGCCCTGGGTGACGGCCTCGGTGGAGTTGGGATTGATGACGAGAATGCGATCGGCGGCGTCGGTCATGGCCGCACCATGGCGCTTAAATTGCTATTCAACAATGGCTGATCTAACGTTGGCGCCTGGGGATTTTGGAAGGGAGACTTTGAAAATGATGACACGGCGCCTGGCTGCGATCGCGGTCGCGGCCCTCGTTTGCGCGGGTTCGGCAGGGGGGCCGGCAACGGCCCAGGACAAGCAACCTCCGCTGCGCACCGGCGTCGACGGCACCTTCGCGCCGCACGCCATGCCCAAGCTGGGCGGCGGCACGGAAGGGTTCCAGATCGACGTCTTCACCGAGGCGGCCAAGCGCATGAAGCGCGACATCACCATCGATTCGGTGAGCTTCTCCACCTTGATCCCGGGCATGCAGGCCGGCCGCTACGACTTCATCGCCGCGCCGACCACGGTGACCAAGGAGCGGGCAGAGAACATGCTGTTCACCGCGGGCTATCTGTGGACCGCCTTTCAGTTCGGCATCAAGAAGGGCACGCCGCCGATCAAGAGCTGGGAGGATCTCAAGGGCAAGTCGGTCGCCGTCAACAAGGGCACGCCCTACGAGACGCTCAGCAAGCAGATGGCCGAGAAGTACGGCTTCACCGTGCAGGTCTACGACACCCAGCCGGACGCAACGCAAGCCGTGCTGTCGGGCCGGGCCTATGCCACGCTCGGCGGCAACACCACGATCGTCTATGCGGCGACCAAGAACCCGCAATTCATTGCCGACCTCGAGCTCAAGGACACGCGCGCCCATTGGGCGGCGCCCGTGCCGAAGAGCAATCCCAAGCTTCGTGCCGAGCTGCAGGACGCGCTCGACTGCATGAAGAAGGACGGCACCATGGCCAAGCTCTACGAGAAGTGGTTCAACAAAAAGCCTGAACCGGACGATCTCGCCGTGGTGATCACGCCGGGCTACGGCGTGCCGGGCATGCCGGGCTACGATCCGACTCCGCACGAGCTGAAGTGTGGCTGATGCTGGGGGCGCGCCACTCCAGTGGCGCGATCATTTTCTGACTAGCCAAAGACGCGCGACTGGAGTCGCGCGCCCCCAGCCATGAAACCCATCGTAGAAGCCCTCGGCATCCACAAGCATTTCGGCCATCTTCATGTCCTGAAGGGGGTCGATCTTGCGGTGGCCGAGCGCGAACTGGTGTTCGTGATCGGCCCGTCGGGCTCGGGCAAGTCGACCCTGCTGCGCTGCCTCAACCGGCTGGAGGAACCATCCTCCGGCTCGGTGGTGGTGGACGGCATCGACATGCTCGACGCCAGGACCGACATCAACCATGCCCGCCAGCGCATCGGCATGGTGTTCCAGTCGTTCAACCTCTATCCGCACATGACGGCGCTGGGCAACGTCACCCTGGCGCTGCGCAAGGTGGTCGGCAAGTCGCGCGCCGAGGCCGATTCGCTCGGCGTGGCCGCGCTGCAGCGTGTCGGCCTCGCCGACCGCGCCGGCCATACGCCGGGTCAGCTCTCGGGCGGCCAGCAGCAGCGCGTCGCCATTGCGCGGGCCATCGCCTTGGAGCCGCGGGTGATGCTGTTCGACGAGCCGACCTCGGCGCTCGACCCCGAGCTGGTCGGCTCGGTGCTGGAGGTCATGCGCGACCTGCGCCAGAGCGGCATGACCATGATCGTCGTCAGCCACGAGATGGGCTTCGCGCGCAACGCCGCCGACCGTGTCGTGTTCATGGACGACGGCCTGATTGTGGAGCAGGGCCCGCCGGCCGCGATCTTCGAGAGCCCGACCCAGGAGCGCACGCGCGCCTTCATCGGGCAGATCCAGCGGCACTGACGATGTCCACCTGGGACCGCTTCACGGACACCTTCTTCAACGCGAAGGTGATGGCGAAATACCTGCCGGACATCCTGTCCGGCATGGTCGTCACCATAGAGCTCGCCGTGCTGATCATCATCAGCGGCCTCTTCGCCGGCCTCGTGCTGGCGCTGCTGCGTTCGCTCGCCATCCAGCCGCTCAACTGGCTGATCATCTTCGTCGTCGACCTGTTCCGCTCGCTGCCGCCGCTGGTCATCATCGTGCTGATCTATTTCGGCCTGCCGGCGGCCGGCGTCTCGCCCTCGGGCTTCGTTTCGACCTGGCTGTCGCTCGCCTTCGTGCTGATGGCCTTCTCCGAGGAGATCTTCTGGGCCGGCATCACCTCCATCCCAAAAGGGCAGTGGGAGGCCTCACGCTCGACCGGCTTGTCGTTCGGCCAGACGCTGATGAACGTCGTGCTGCCGCAGGCCTTGCGGCTCACCATCCCGCCGCTCACCAACCGCACCATCGCCATCACCAAGGGCACGGCGCTCGGCACCGTCGTGGCCGTCACCGAGATCCTGGGGCAGGCGAGCTCGGCGGTGTCCAATTCCTACAATCCCTCGCCGCTGATGATGGGAGCGGCGGCCTATCTCGTGCTGTTCCTGCCGGTCGTCGTCGCCGCGCGCTGGATCGAGACCAAGTTCGCGTGGAAGCGATGATCGAGACCTTCTTCAATCCCGAGATCATCGCCGCGATCTGGCCGATCGTGCTGGCCGGCCTGATGAACACCGTCCTGCTGTCGCTGATCGTGGTGCCGCTCGGCCTGCTGGGCGGCCTGATCCTGGCGCTGCTCGCCACCGTGCATCATCCCCTCGTGCGCTGGCCGCTGATGGCCTGGGTCGACTTCTTCCGTGCCTTCCCGCCGCTGGTCCTGCTGGTGCTGCTGTTCGCCGGCCTGCCCTTCGCCGGCCTGGAACTGGGCGGCTTCGCCTGCGTCGCCATCGCCTTCTTCCTCAACACCGGCGCCTACTACGGCGAGATCCTGCGCGCCGGCATCGATTCCGTTCCGGCCGGCCAGGTCGAGGCCGGCCGCTCGACCGGCCTCAGCCGCCTGCAGGCGATGACCTACATCGTGCTGCCCCAGGCCGTGCGCAACGTGCTGCCGGACCTGATGTCCAACACGCTCGAGGTCGTGAAGCTCACGTCGCTCGGCAGCGTCGTCGCGGTGCCCGAACTCCTGTTCCAGGCCCGCCAGGCGCAGAGCCTGACCTACAACGCCACGCCCATCGTGCTGGCGGCGATCATCTATTTTCTGCTGTTGTGGCCGCTGGTCCGCCTCCTGAGCCGACTGGAGAACCGCGCGCTGGCCGGCCGACGCTGAATTTGTAGAGCGCATAACAGAATGCGCCTGTGGCGACGGCCGAGAGCGCGCCCGTCAGCAGCGCGAAACGCGAACTGGGAGGGAAGGGCGGCGTGCCGGCGAGTCCGTAGAAGACCATAAGGTTGACGTTGGCAAACAGTGCGATGCCGATCGCGGGCCACGACATCGACGGATCGCGCGCCCACAGCACGAACGCCAGCACCATGGCCGTGAACAGGTGGTTCTCGTGCACGCTCGGCGCCAGCATGAAGTACGCCACGAAGCCTGCCAGCCCGTAGGTCAGCGCTGCCTCCGCCGAACGCCGCCTCGACCATCCGCGCACCAGAAGCGGCAGGTAGACCAAGGCGAAGAGCAGTCGCAGGGAGAAGACGGCGTGATCCGGCGCATCCAGGGGCTTCGGCGGCTGACCGACCAGCAGCTGCAGAAGCCACGGCAGGTTGAGGGCGTTCTCGCTCCAGCTGCCGTGGGAGAAGGCCCGGTTGAAGGCCGTCCACATCTCCGGCCAGGTCCACAACGCCATGGCGCCGCAGATCGCGAGGGCCGGACTCGCGGCAAAGGCAAGGTGGCGGATCGAGGGCCGCCGCGCCTGCTCGATCCAGACCGGAAGGAGGAACGGCAACAGGATGAGCGGTTGCCATTTGATGAGGCAGGCGACGGCAAGCGCCGTCGATGACAGCGCCGGCCGGTCGTCGAGGGCGGCGAACAAGGCGACGATCAGCGGTGCGGCGAACAGGATGTCGAGATAGCCGAGGGAGGATGCCGAGAGCGCGACGGCGGCAACGAAGCCCAGGCAGAAGGCCGTGCGTCGGCAGAAGGCGGCGAAGAAGAGCGCGGAGACGAGGAAGGAAGTGGCGAGCAGCGCCTTCACGACGGTGAGGTCGCTGGCGGCGGCGGGCATCAGCCGGCGTGCCACGAACAGCAAGGCCGCGGCGCCCGGCGGATAGTCGCCGTCGATCTCGGCGTAACCCTCGAGCAGCCCCTGCCGCGCGACGATGTCCATCCATGGCAGCCAGATGTCGGCCACGTCTTCCGTGCCGGGCGCCGACCATCCGAGGGCGGACAGGGCGATCGAACACGCCGCGACCGCGCCGTATCGGGTGGCGGAAAGGATGACGGGCTGCATGCGGCGAGCACGCTACACAATCACATCCGCTCTATCACCTCTGGCGGCATGCAGGGAGTTGCCATAGCCTTTGGGCAAAACGAGGAGGAAACATGCCGAGACTTGTTCGCGCGCTGGCGGCGCTGATGGCCGCTTTGGCGGCGCTTCCGGCGGCTGCCCAGGGCACGTGGCCCGACAAGCCGGTCAAGCTGGTTGTCGGCTTCACCGCCGGCAGCGCCACCGACGTCACCGCCCGCATGTTCGCCGACAAGTTCCAGCAGGCCTGGGGGCAACCGGTGGTGGTCGAGAACATCGCCGGCAATTCCGGCGCCATCGGCACCGACCGCGTCGCCAAGGCCGCGCCCGACGGCTACACGCTGATGTGGGCGGGCAATGCCGCCATCACCATCCTGCCCAGCATGCAGACCCTGCCGTTCGATCCGCTGAAGGACCTGACGCCGATCTCGACCTCGCTGCGCATGCCGTCGATCATGATGGTGAACAACGACCTGCCGGTGAAGTCGATCGCCGAGCTGGTCGCCTATGCCAAGGCCAATCCCGGCAAGCTGTCCTACGGCACGCCGGGCGTCGGCACGCCGCAGCACATCGCGGGCGAGCTGTTCTGCCACCTGGCCGGCATCAAGATGGAGCACATCCCCTACCGCGGCGCTAACCTGTCCGATCTCATGACCGGCGTCGTCCAGGTCGGCATCCAGAATGCCGGCGCCAGCCTTCCGCTGGTGCGCGACGGCCGCGCGCGCGGCATCGGCATCACCTCGCTGCAGCGCTCGCCCAACGCACCCGACCTGCCGACCTTCAACGAATCGGGCTTCCCGGGCTTCGAGGCGACGTCGTGGTTCGCCCTGATGGGACCGGCCGGCCTGCCCAAGCCGATCGTCGACAAGGTACGTGCCGAATCGCTGAAGGTGCTGGCCGATCCGGAGATGAAGCAGAAGTTCGCCGCCCTCGGCCTCGACACCGTCGGCAGCACGCCCGAGGAGACGCACGCGGCCATCGCCGGTGACATCCCCAAATGGGCCAAGGTCATCAAGGACGCCAACATCAAGCAGGGCAACTGAACCATGGACTTCTCACGCCTTGCTGCGGCTCTCGACGGCAATACGGCGCTGCAGCGGCGTGCCCGTCTGGCCGCGCTTTCCTTCGCCGTGCTGGGCGGCGCGGAGCCGGTGACGGTGCGCATCGGCGAGCGCATCACGGTCGACAAGGGCGCGGCCGCGAATGCCGCCTTCGGCCTGACCGCTTCGCCCGCAACGTGGGCGGAGTTCGGGAAGGCGGTTCCGGCTGTCGGCTTCCAGAGCCTCGTCGGCATGCAGCGCGTCGGCCATCTCAGGGTCGAAGGCGACATCCTGGCCTGGGGCCGCCACATGCTGTTCCTGGAACAGGTCTTCGCTGCGTTGCGGCCGGCCGTGCCGTCACCGCAGCCCAGCGCCGTCGGCGATCCGATCATCGAACCCATTGTCGGCCGCTATCTGCGGCTCGACTTCAACGGTCGGCCGCATCGGCTCTATTTCGAGGAAGCGGGGCAGGGCATCCCCTTGCTCTGCCTGCACACGGCCGGCGCCGACGGCCGGCAGTATCGCGCCTTGCTGAACGATCCCGCGATCACCGCGCGCTTTCGCGTCATCGCCTTCGATCTGCCGTGGCACGGCAAGTCCTCGCCGCCCGCAGGCTTCGAGACCGAGGCCTACCAGCTCACCACCCAGCTCTATGTCGACATCGCGATGGCGGTGTCGCACGCGCTCGGCCTCGAGCGGCCGGTGGTGATGGGCTGCTCGATCGGCGGCCGCGCCGTGCTGCACCTGGCGCTGCGCCACGGTGCGCATTTCCGCGCCGCCATCGGCCTGCAGTCGGCAACGCATGCCGAAGGCGGCGCCGACACGCGCCTGCGCGATCTCGGCGTGCTGTACCGGCCCGACATCCACGGCCAGGAGGCGGCGGCCGGAACGGTGGCCTGCCTGATCGCGCCGACATCGCCCGGTGCCGACAAGTGGGAGACGCTGTGGCACTACATGCAGGGCGGTCCGTCGGTCTTCCTCGGCGACCTGCACTACTATTTTGCTGACGGCGATCTCAGGAACGCCGAACTCGCCGGCCTCGACGGCAAATGCCCGTTGTACCTGCTGACCGGCGAGTACGACCTCTCGGCGACGCCGGAGCTCACCGCCGCATTGGCGCGCGTGACCGGCGCGCGGCACTTCGAGGTCATGAAAGGCATGGGGCACTTCCCCATGTCGGAAAGCCCGGTGGAATTCCGCCGATACCTGACGCCGGTGCTAGACCGCATCGCAGTCGAGGGCTAGCGCTCCTCGACGACGCGGCCGTCGGGATAGACGGTGACCTTGCTCGGCACGCCCTTAGGCCGTGTCGGCACGGGGTCGCGGGTGACGTTCGCATTCCACGAGCCGTCGTTCTGCCGCGTGATGCTCTGCACGCGATAGCCTTCGGACTGGATGCGATCGCGCGACAGCGATTCGGTGTTGGGATAGCGGCCGCCGTAGGAGGCGGAGGGCTGCGGCGCCGGCGTGGAGGGGACAATGGTCGGCGGCGGCGGCAAGGCGCCGGGCGACATGGTCTCAGGCATGCGGCCGCCATTACCGATGGAGCCCGGGGCGTATTGCGCCAGGGCCGACGTGGCCAGGGCCACGGCTGGGATCGCGAAAGCGATGACGAGGAACGTGCGCATGATCCGGATATGGTCGATCCGGAGGTGCCCACAAGTCCATACACTAGTATGAGAGCGGCAGCGCTGGCGGGACGCAAACGAGGAGTAAACCGTCCCGCCAGGCCGGGCAGCAGAGGCCTCTCGGCCTACTGCTCCCTGATCGTGCCGTTCGGCTCCAGGATCACGGCGACCTCGACGTTGTTGCGCATCGCCTTGGCTGCCCAGTTTCCGGCCGGGTCACGCGTCAGGCTCTTCACGCCGACGTAGCCGCGCTTCTCCAGCTCGGCCTTCGCCGCCGCCTCGGCGGCCGACGGGTTCATCGGGCTCTTGGGCTGGGCGGTGTTCGGATTGCTCGTGGCGCCGGGCATCGACCGCTGGTCGCGGCCTTCCGGCGTGCTCGGGGCCTGCATCTGGGCGTGGGCCACGCCGGCCGCGGCGATCAGGGCAAGCGTCGCCAGGGTCGTGCGGATCATGGTCGTCTCCTTCGGTGTGTGTTTGCGGACGCCGAGTGAACGCGATGCGCGAGAAGGTGTTGCGTGAAAAATGTCGTGCAGCCGAAGCTCCGCCGCAGGGCCGCCACAATCACGATGGCACGCCGATGGCAATCGGGCGAAGATGGCCCCGGGAGAAGGGATGGACCACAAGGGCGTTTTCGCGCGTAAGCCGGTTGCCGACATCATTGCCAGCGAAGGCAGTGCGTTCAGAGCGCTGCCGAAGGTATTGGGCCCGTTCAGCATCGTCGCCATGGGCGTGGGCGCCATCATCGGCGCCGGCATCTTCGTGCTCACCGGCACAGCGGCGGCGCTCTATGCCGGCCCAGCGCTCACCATCTCCTTCGTGCTGGCTGCCATCGCCTGCGGATTGGTCGGCCTGTGCTACGCCGAGCTCTCGACGCTGCTTCCGGTGCAGGGCTCAACCTATACCTATACTTACGCGACCCTGGGCGAGCTTGCCGCCTGGATGATCGGCTGGGACCTGATCCTGGAATATTCCATGGGGGTGGGCGCCGTCGCCTCCGGCTGGTCGGCCTATTTCAACAGCCTGCTGGTGCAGATGGGCATGGGCTTGCCGCCGGAGCTGCTGTCGGCGACGGCCATCGCCGACGTGCCTGCCGCCGTCATCGTGCTGGTCATCACGGGGCTGCTGATCGCCGGCACGCGCGAATCGGTAAAGCTCAACAACGCCATGGTCGTGGTCAAGCTGGTGGTCGTGCTGGCCTTCGTCCTGGTCGGCGCGGCTTACGTGAACACCGCGAACTGGCAGCCCTACATCCCGCTCAACACCGGCGAGTTCGGGCAGTTCGGCATCAGCGGCGTGCTGCGCGGCGCCTCGATCGTGTTCTTCGCCTATATCGGCTTCGACGCGGTCTCGAATTGCGCCCAGGAGGCGCGCCAGCCGCAGCGCGACATGCCGATCGGCATCCTGGGGTCGCTGGCGCTGTCGACCGTGCTCTACATCGCCGTCGCCGCCGTGCTGACCGGCCTGGTGCCCTATCCCAAGCTCAACGTCGCCGATCCCGTGGTCATGGGCGCACGTGCCATCGGCCTGCCGTGGCTGTCGCTGCTGGTCGAGGTCGGCGCGCTGCTCGGCCTCACTACGGTGATCCTCGTGCTGCTCTACGGCCAGAGCCGCATCTTCGCCACCATCGCCAATGACGGCCTGCTGCCGCCGGTGTTCGCGCGCATCCATCCGCGGTTCGGCACGCCCTGGATCAGCCAGCTCATGATCGGTGTCGGCGTGGCCATCGTCGCGGCGACCGTGCCCATCGACACGCTGAGCGAGCTGGTGGGGGCGGGCACCTTGTTCGCCTTCATCCTGGTGTGCGTTGCCGTCATCTATCTGCGGCGCGCCGAACCCGACACGCCGCGTCCGTTTCGCACGCCCTGGGTGCCGTGGCTGCCGCTCGGCGGCATCCTGGCCTGCCTCGGGCTGCTGGCCGGGCTCGGTGCCTATACCTGGGTACGGCTCGGCCTCTGGATGGCGGTTGGGCTGGTGATCTACTTCGTCTACGGGCGATTCCAGTCGCGATTGCGTGCCGGGTAGGGAAGGATCACGATCACAGGCGGCATCGCGCAGGAGGGCGTCCATGCCCGGCAAGGCCTTCGTCATGGCATTCGTCTGGAGCGGTTGGCTGATCGCGTCCGTGATCGCCTTCATGATCGTCGCCTATGCGAGCTTCTTCGGCGTTGGCGTGATCGGCCTGATGATCTGGTTCGTCACCGCCCGGGTCGACATGGAGCAGGACGGCGTGGTCGGCGCTGGCGTCTCGCCGGGCTTTCTTGCCCATCAACTCAAGACCAGGACCGAGATGTCGCGTGCCGAGCGGGCGGCGATGCGCGGCAGGCACCTGCTCGAGAAGCAGTCGATCCGCTTCTTCCGCTGCCTCGGGATCGCGCTCACCGCCGCGGGTTTCGGCGGCTTCCTGCTCTTCCAGATCTAGCGCAGCTACTTCTTGCGGCCGACGCAATCCTTGTAGGTGACCGTCTGGTTGGCGCCTTCCTCGACGAAGGCGGTGTCGCCCTTGCTCCAGAACACGAAGGTCTCGCCCTCGTTGGCGTAGCGGATGCCCGAACCTGACAGGGTCTGCGGCAGGGTGAGCTTCTTGCCGTCCGCCAGGGTGAGGATGACGCGCCCGCCGGGGAGCGGCCGACCGTCGGGCGCCGTGCGCGTCGGTCCATCGAAGTACTCGGCGGAGAGCGACTTGCCCTGCGCGCAGCTGTACTGGACGGTGGCGACCGGCGCCTGGGCGAAGGCAACACCACAGGTCAGCACCAGACATGCGGCGCTCAATCGATAGATCATGGCGACGACGCTGCCCTTGTTATGCGCCTTTGTCCATCGCCTCAGCGCTCCTTCACGTTGCCGGAAGCGTCAACGTCGACATGGACCTCCGGGCTTGTGCTCCGGCGCATATCGCGCACCGCTCGTCCGGAGAAGGTGCCGTCGCCGTTCGGCGTGAGGCCGCGGACGTCCCGGTAGCCCTGATCCTCGAGCTTGCGGCGCACGGCGACCTCGTCGTTGCCCGGATTCGGCGTCGGCGACGTCGTGGCCGATGACGGCGGCTCAGGCTGGCCGGGCAATTTCGCTGCCGGACTTTGCGCTTCGGCGATCGAAGCGGCCGAGACCAGGGCAGCGGCGAGAAAGATTGTTCGCATGATTTCTCCGACGATGGCTTCTATCGTCAGTGAACGTGCGATTCGCGCGATGCGTTGCTATCAAACGGGCATGAGTCTCGAATCGGTCCGCGCTTTCCTCGCCAGCCACGCCCCCGACATCGCCATCGTCGAACTCGACGGCAGCACCGCCACGGTGGCGCTCGCCGCGGCCGGCCACGGCGTGCAGCCGGCGCAGATCGCCAAGACCCTGTCGCTGCGCGTGCGCGAGCGCGATCTGCTGGTCGTCACCAGCGGCGTGGCGCGGCTCGACAACAAGAAGGCCAAGGCGGTGTTCGGCGGCAAGCCGCGCATGCTGACGGCGGAGGAAGTGGTGGCGATCACCGGTCATCCGGTGGGCGGCGTCTGCCCGTTCGGCCTCGCGACGGCGTTGCCGGTCTATTGCGATGTATCGCTGAAGGCCTTCAACGAGGTCGTGCCGGCTGCCGGCTCGACCCATTCGGCGCTGCGTATCAATCCGCTGCGCATGGCCGAGCTGGTCGAAGCGCAGTGGGTGGATGTCTGCGGCTAGCCTGCCTTAGGCGCTGTTCCGCTTGCCCCAGCGCTCCAGGTAATCGACGCAGAAGGCCAAGTCGGTGACGTCGACATAGCGCCGGCCAATGTCGCGCAGGTTGTCGCGGTGCGGGCCTTCCTCGATATCGCCGACGCAATCCTCGGGCACCAAGGTGCGGAAGCGGTGGCTGAAGGAATCCAGCGCACTGCCGCGGATGCAGCCCGAGGTGTTGCAGCCGGTCACGATCATGGTGTCGACGCGTTCCTTCATGAAGTAGTTGGCGACGCCGGTCTCGAAGAAGATCGACGGGCCTTTCTTGGTCACCTTGAGATCGTAGCCAGGCTCGTAGATGCGCGGGTCGAGGACGGTGCTGGGGTGGTCGTGCAGGAAGGTCTGCTTCACCGCCGTGATCTTCCAGTATGGCATCTCACGTTCGTTCATGTAGGCGGTGTTGCACACCGCCACGGGAACGCCGACGCGCCGCGCCACCTTGAGCAGCCTGGCCGTGTTCTCGACCGCGCGCATCACCAGCGGCGCGCCGCCCAGCGCATACTGCGGATCGGTGAAGCCGAGCTGGAAGTCGACCACGACGATGCCCGGCTTCTCGCCGGTGCCAACGGAAATTTCGCCGTAACTGCGGCGCTCATAATCGTCTGTCATGGGTCGAAGGATAGACCGCCTGAGCGGCAGCAAAAAGCCCACCCCGTCGAAACGGAGTGGGCCGGTTTGCTATGTGAGATCGCTGCGTCTCAGCGAGCCGGCGTCACGTTGCCCTGGTTGTCGAGGGAGACGGCCACGGGAGCGTTGCGCGGGTCGCGCGCCACGGCACGCCAGGTGCCGTCGCCGGCGCGCTGCAGGCCGCGGACGCTGGTGTAACCGCCCTTCTCGATCTGCGTGCGCGCCACGGCCTCGGCGACGGTCGGGGTCGGGTCGCTCTTCGGGCCGAGGGCATCGCTCTGCACCGGCTGACGCGGCATGGTGGCGCCGCCGATCGGCGAGGCCGCCTGGGCCTGCGTGGCGACAGCGGCGAGGACCAGGATGGAGGCGAGGAGGGGACGATTCATTTGATGGTTACTCCGTTACTCAGGCTGATGAACGTCCGCGAATTTGCCTATGAATGCGGCGACATCGTGATGCAAAAAAGCAGCACGCCTGCTGCTTGTGGGATTTGCAGTCGAGGAGAGTCAGACTGAGTCAGACAGCAGCGACTCCGATGATCGAATCGTGCAGCCAGAGGATGGCGGCGTAAGCGATCGTGCCGATCACCACGACGATCACATCATTGCGACGAAACGACTTCACGATCGGTGCGCCTTGGTCGCCGCGTCGCTTGACGGCGATACGGTCGTAGACCGCCCACGCGAGCAGGCTGCCGAACAGCAGCAGTGAACCGAGATCGCCGTTCACCAGCAGATGCGACAGCGCCCACGCCTTGACGGCGACCAGCATGGGATGGCGGAGGATCGACTTGATGCGGCTGGGCGGCGCATAAGTTGAGGCCAGCGCCACCACGGCCAACCATAGCAGTACCAGCGCGATGGGATGGAAGATGGCGAAAGGCGGGTTCCAGATCTGGATGTAGCCGCCGCTACGATAGCGGCCGAACCCCCAGACGATCAGGACGAGACCGACGGCTGCAACGAGCGAATACAGCCCCTTGTAGGGTCCTTCTCCGAGACGGCCGATTAGGGCCGCACGCGGCTCGCGCAAGGTCGTGAGAATGTGAATTCCGAGGAAGAGGACTAAACCAAGGATTAGGAGGCTCATACCAATAGCCTACCACGCCTGCACCTGTGGACCGATTCGCGCGCCGCATGAATGCCGCTATTGAGACGTGGCGCCGGCGCTATTTCGGCGTGTCATAGCAACTACCCCGTGAGCCGCCGCGTTTGTTTTCAAGCGACCGGGGGTGGTCGTTGGGGGGCACTATGCGACTGGTTTTCGTTCTCTGCGCGCTGCTCTTCGTCACCGGTCCCGCCTTCGCGCAGCAGCTGGCGCTGACGCCGGCCAAGCCGGACTGCCCGCCGGGGGAACCCGATTCGCTCGAGATCAGCTGGAATGGTCCTTGCGACAATGGCGACTGGCTGTTCGACACCGAGAAGGGCTGTCGCATGTGGGACTGGCATCCCGAGCCCGAAGACGCGGTCGTGTGGAAGGGCGCCTGCCGGGCCAGCCTCCCCGAGGGCCGTGGCGAAGCGCAGTGGACCGAGCATGGCCGGCCGATCGACCACTTCGTCGGTACTTACCGCAACGGCAAGCGCGAGGGGCCGGGCTACTACAGATGGAACGGCTGGGTGAGCTTCGAAGGCAGCTACGCCAACGACGTGCCGCAGGGCCGCGGTACACTGCGGATGGATGACGTCGTGCTGAGCGGCGAGTGGAACAAGGGCTGCCTGGAGAACGCCGGCAAGACGGTGGCAATCGGCGTGCCGCGCACGTCGTGCAGCCCGGCCGCCAAATCGACGCCAAAGGTGGCGGATCGGTAACGGGAGCGCGGTCCGGAAGACGAAGACTATGAGAGCCAGTGCGCCAGCACGCCGACCACGCCCGAGGCGATGATCGGGTAGGCGGGATTGATCTTGGTCTTCAGCAGCAGCAGGAACACGACGACGGCGATCGCTCCCCACAGCACGTTGGTGACGGCGCCGCGCCCCATGATGATGGCGCCCGCGAGAACGAGGCCTACGGAGACCGAGCCCAGCCCGGTCTGGATCGCTGGCCGCCAGCGCCAGGTCGCAAGACGGGTCCAGACCCGTCCGATCGCCCAGGTGAGGATCCCCGTCGGCAGGAAGAACGCGATCAGGGCGACGGCCGCGCCCGGCAGGCCCGCGACCACGGCGCCGATCGAGGCCACCATCATCATGTTGGGCCCGGGCGCCAGCTGGCCCAAGCTGTAGAAGTGCAGCATCTCCGGGAAGGTCACCCAGTGATAGGTGTCGACCGTGAGCGTCTTGAGCTCCGGGAATGCCGCCATGCCGCCGCCGACGGTGAGCAGCGACAGATAGGCGAAGACGCCCGCGATATCGCCGAGCTGCTTCATTCGTGGTGCCTCTCGCCGACCGGCTCGTTGGGCGGTGTGTGGACCTTCCCGGTGCGCGGGCGGTGCCACCAGATGGCGATGATGCCCGCCCCGATCAGGGCGTAAGGCACTTCCACGTGGAAGAAGGCGACGGCGGCGGCCGTCGCCAGGACGATGACGTAGTCGGCCACTTCCTTCAGCACCCGCGAGCCCAGCTGCACCATCACCACCACGATCAGCCCCAGGGCGCCGGCGGCGATGCCGTGCAGGAAGGCCTTCGACCAGGGATCGTCGCCGCCGACGCCGTAGGCATAGGCGGCCGCGGTCATCAGCGTGGCGCCGGGCAGGCACATGCCCAGGGTGGCCAGCACGGCGCCCCAGGCGCCACGCAGCCGGTCGCCGACCAGGATCGACATGTTGGTGGCGTTCAGGCCGGGCAGGGTCTGGCTGATCGACAGCAGCTCGACAAAGGTGACGTCGTCCAGCCAGTTGTTGCGCTCCACCAGGCCGGTGCGCAGGTAGCCGACGACGCCGCCGCCCAGGCTGGTGGCGCCCATGACCAGGAAGACCCAGAAGATCCTGCCCAGCGACGGCGGGGCGGCGGGAGCCGGTGCGGTCGTTGACGAGGGTTCGTTCATTCGTGCGCCTGTGGTGGGTTGCCCTTCAGGCGATAGACCGCGCCGGTCTTGGTGGCGGTGAGAGACAGCCAGTCGGACGCCGTCTGCTGCAGCTCGATGAAGAAGCGCTCGCAGGCATGCAGCGCCTTGGGGCTGATGTCGGTGGGGCCGTTGAACTTGAGCTGATAGGCGAACTCGCCGACGAAGGCGCGATGGTCGCCGCGCGAGCGCCACAGAGCGACGTTGGCCATGGCGCGGGCGCCATGGCCGAAATCGAGCTCGCAGATGTCCTGCATCAGCTCCTCGACGATGCACTGGTTGACAAGCGCCACGTCGGATGGGCCGTCGCACGAGATGAGCTCGAGCGGCGGGAAGAGATGCTGCAGCTCGGGCAGGCTCATATTGTCGAGCGACGACATCGCCAGCCGGTCGGCCTCGGGCGCCTGGCTCAGACCGAACTCGACATTGTGCGCCAGCAGCCGGCGGACGCCGCCGATACGCTCCTTGAGCGGCAACAGCTCGATCTTGAACTTGATCTTGTAGTCGCCCGAAATGCGCGGCCGAACGTCGGTCGACTGGGCGATCATCATGTCGGGGCTGCGGTACTTGAAGACGATCTCGGGATCGCCGACCGGAAAGCCGTCCTCGTAGCTGATGCGCCGGCGCAGGATGAAGGCGTTGTTGTAGAGGTGAAAGTCGCCGGTATCGAGGAACAGCACCTCGCGCACCTCGGGCCGCTTGTCGAGTTTCGGCGTGTGATGGTAGGCGACGCCCGTGGCGTCCGCGGCGCGGCGGACGAGGCGGGCGAAATCCTTGAAGACGTGGGCCGAAGTGAAACGATCAGGCTTCAGGATCAGCTTGCACTGCAGGAATTGCAGCTCGTCGAAGCGCCTGCCGTCGAGGTAGGTGCCGTCATAGCGCTCGGCAAACCACACCGGCAGCATCAGTCCTTCCTTGTCGCCTTGCATTCGCTCTCCCTCGAGGCAGGGTATCGGGCATGCCGTGCGCTGTCATCCGGACGGTGCCGCGTCGACCTTGCCGAAAGATGCGACCTTGCCCTCGTCGTAGCAGACGTAATAGCGATCCGAGACCGACCATGGCACGCGGCTCCAGAAATCCTTGAGCAGCGCGTAGTAGGCGCACTCGTGGCCTGGAGAATGGGTAACGGTATCGGGCTGACCCATGATCGCGCGGACCTGATTGCGGTCCATGCCAGCCTGTACGAGGTCGATGTTCCGCGCCGGCACGGTTGCGCAGCCGGCCAGCATCATGACGATCAACAGGGCGAGAGCAGGGCGCTTCATCGGTCCACTCCTGACGCTATTGTGCCTGTTCGACAGAGATAAGTCAGGCTTGGCCTCGCCGCCAACAATTGTCGGGCAGGTCGACGGCTGGCGAAATTGGCGGCGATGCGGTAGGTCCGAACCATGTCCGACAGTTCCCGTTTGCAGATCTCCGGCCTTGGCGCCTCGCTGAGCGGCCCCATCGCCGGCCTTTCCGATACCCCCATCACCGAAGTGGCGATGACGGTGTTCGGCGATCCCGACGTCGTGCCGATGTGGTTCGGCGAGGGCGACCTGGTGACGCCGGATTTCGTGCGCGACGCCGCGGCCAAGGGCCTGCAGGCCGGCGAGACCTTCTACACGTGGCAGCGCGGCATCCCCGAGCTGCGCACGGCGCTGTCGGCCTACACCGAGCGGCTCTACGGCATCAAATGCCCGGCCGACCGCATCTCGGTAACGACCGGCGGCATGCAGGCGATCCTTCTGAGCTGCCAACTTCTGCTCGATCCCGGTGACAACATCGTGATTGTCTCGCCGATCTGGCCTAACATCACCTCGGCCGCCAAGCTGGTCCGCGGCGAGCCGCGCTACGTCGCCCTCGACCGCAAGCCCGATGGCGGCTGGACCCTCGATCTCCAGAAGGTGTTCGACGCCGTCGACGCGCGGACCCGCGCCATCTTCGTGAACTCGCCCGGCAATCCCACGGGCTGGACGATGACCTCGGACGAGCAGAAGGCGCTGCTCGACTTTGCCCGCAAGCGCGGCGTCTGGATCATGGCCGACGAGGTCTATGCCCGGGTGATCTACACGCGGCCGGTGGCGCCCTCGTTCCTGGAACTCGCCGGGCCCGACGATCCGGTGCTGGTGCTCAACTCCTTTTCCAAGCCGTGGGCGATGACAGGCTGGCGCATCGGCTGGCTCACTCATCCGGCGGCGCTGGGCGAGCAGTTCGCCAAGCTGGTGCAGATCAACACCTCGGGCGTGCCGCATTTCCTCCAGCGCGGCGCGATCGCCGCGCTCGAGAAGGGCGACGACTTCCTGACAGAGATGGTCGAGCGCTGCCGCGCCGGCGGCGAACTGGTGTTCCAGCGCCTGTCGGCGCAGCCGCGGGTGAAGATCGCGCGGCCGGAAGCGGCCTTCTACAACTTTTTCTCGGTCGATGGCGTCACCGACACCATGGCCTTCTGCAAGAAGCTGGCGAAAGAGTACAAGGTCGGCCTGGCGCCGGGTGAGGCGTTCGGTCCGGGCGGGCAGGGCAACGTACGGCTGTGCTTTGCCTCCGGTGCAGAGCGACTGAGTAAAGGCCTCGACCGCATCGAAGCGGCGATCAAAGCATTGTAGTCTCCGGCCCGTGCTCCCAAGGATGAAGCCGTGGACGCTACCCCCTCCATCGACGTCCGACATTTGCGCAAGGTGTACGGCGAGATCGTCGCGGTCGACGATCTGACCTTCACGGTGTCGCGCGGCGCCGTGCTCGGCCTGTTGGGTGGCAACGGCGCGGGCAAGACCACGACCATCGCCATGCTGCTCGGCCTGCTCGAGCCGACGGCGGGCGATATCCATGTGCTGGGCATCGACATGAAGAAGCGGCGCTACGCTGCCCTGCCGCGCATGAACTTCGCCTCGCCGTACGTCAACCTGCCGCATCGCCTGACGGTGCGCCAGAACCTGCTTTTCTACGGACGGCTCTATGGCGTGGGGCATGTCGCACGCCGCATCGACGAACTCGCCGAGCACATGCAGATGGCGTCGTTCCTCGACCGCCAGGCGGGCAAGCTCTCGGCCGGCCAGAAGACACGTGTGGCGCTGGCCAAGGCGCTCATAAACAAGCCGGACGTGCTGCTGCTCGATGAGCCCACGGCCTCGCTCGATCCCGACACGGCCGACTGGGTGCGCACCTACCTCAAGGACTACCAGCACGAGACCCACGCCACGATCCTGCTGGCCTCGCACAACATGGGCGAGGTCGAGCGCCTGTGCGACGACGTCATCCTGCTGCAGGTCGGCCGCGTGTTCGACCGCGGCAGCCCGCGCGAGCTGATCGAGCGCTTCGGCCGCGAGGACATGGAGGAAGTGTTCCTCGACATGGCGCGCGGCCGCGGCCGCGGGCTCGACGCCCTGAAAGGCAAGGAGGCGGCGTCGTGAGCGGCTCGATCCGACGGATCTGGGCGCTGGTGATGCGCCACATCTACATCTGGCGCAGCTCGGTGATGCGGCTGATCGATTCGATCTACTGGCCGGCCGTGCAGATGGTGATGTGGGGCTTCATGACGAAGTACCTGTTGCCCCAGCCCTCGTTCGCCGCCCAGGCGGCCGGCGTGCTGCTGGCCGGGCTGCTGCTGTGGGAGGTGGTCGTTCGCGGCAATCTCTCGCTCAGCATCGCCTTCCTCGAGGAGATGTGGTCGCGCAATCTTGGCCACCTATTCGTGAGTCCGATCCGCTCCTGGGAAATGGCGACCGGCATCATCATCGCGGCCCTGCTGCGCACGTTGCTCGGGCTGGTCCCGGTGTCGCTGATGGCGTGGGCGTTCTTCGGCTACTCGATCTATGGGCTCGGCCTGCCGCTGATCGCCTTCTTTGCCATCCTGCAGATGTTCTCCTGGTCGATCGGCCTTGCGATGTCCGGCATGATCATGCGCGTCGGCCAAAGCGCGGAGAGCTTCGCCTGGGCTGCCGTCTTCATCCTGCTGCCGTTCAGCGGCGTATATTACCCGGTGTCGGTGCTGCCTCACTGGATGCAGGTGATCTCGCTCGGCCTGCCGCCGACCTACGTCTTCGAAGGCATGCGTTCGATCCTCAACGAGAAGATCGTGCACTGGGACCTGCTCGGCATCGCCTTCGCACTCTCGGCCGTCTACCTGGTCGTGGGCTTCCAGATCTTCCAGTGGTTCTACCGCCTGTCGCGCCGCGCCGGCACGTTGCTCGGCCAGGGGGAGTAGCCGCCGAGCCGCTATTGCAGGGCGTGCGGGTGTACCCGACCGTCGAGGATTACCCTCAGGCGATGTCCACCTCTTGATCCAGATGGCTTTTTGCGCTGCCGATTGGTCGCAGCGATTGATGCTTCGGGAAGGAACATCCCGACGATCCAGTGCCATAGCCGCATGATCGTCTCCAAGCCTGCTCGACACTTTCGAGCGAGCTGAATGATACCACACCTCATGGCCTATCTTCTCTAATGCGTCGGCCAGAGGCCCCGCCCGAGGCTACACTCGGGGCGATGAGGATCGTCGCCTGGAACTGCAACATGGCGCTCGAGCGCAAGGTCGAAAGCATGCTCGACCTGGCGCCCGATATCGCGATGGACTCCGAATGCGCCGAGCCGGAGCGCCTGCGATTGCGGTCGAAATCGTGGTGGCTGCAGAGCGAGCCGGTATGGATTGGCCGCAATCCGCACAAGGGCCTGGCGGTGTTCGCTTTCAATGGCTACGCGGTGCAGCTGGCTGAGGCCTATCACCCCTCGCTGCGTTACATCGCGCCGGTCCATGTCGACGGTCCGACCCAATGCAATCTGTTGGCCGTATGGGCGCAGAACGCCAGTGCCGGCGCTATCCGCAAACACCAGCTAGGGCCACTGCGACGCGGGCTGTCGCGCTACAAGAGCTTTTGAGGCGAGCGGCCGGCCGTGATCGCGGGCGACCTCAACAGCAACACGATCTGGGACAAGCCCGGCTGGCGCATCAATCATTCGACCAAGGTCCGGATTCTCGAGGAGAGCTTCGGCCTGGTCAGCGCGTACCACGCGATCCGCGGCGAGGCGCACGGCCAGGAAAGCGAGCCCACCCTGTACTGGCGTGATCGCACCAAGGACGGGCCGACCTATCACATCGATTATGTCTTCCTGCCGACCGCCTGGATCGGCAAAGTGAGCCATCTCAGCGTCGGCGCCTTCGAGGCCTGGTGCGGCGCGGAGCTGAGCGACCACGTACCGGTGGTTGTCGATGTGGATGTCTGAGTTTCGGAGGTAAGTGATGGTCAAGAAGGTCTTCGTGTCCGCCGCAATCGCATTGGCTGCCGCCGCTTGCCAAACTCAGGAGAACCAGCCGCAACCCGACGTCTGGTCCGCCAACTACAACGTGCCGTTCGATGTCATGGTCGCCTGCCTTGCGACGACGCCGCCGCCCGCGTTCCAGGTCTATGCGCCGGCTTATCCGGAAGCGGGGATGGCCCGGATCGTGTTCATTCCCGCCGGCATGCCGCAGGCGCAGTCGGCGTACGTCGTGCTGCAGATGGTGGGCAACAACTCCATGGTGAGCTGGAAGCGCTTCGGCAACACCACGGGCGGGCTCGACTGGCTTGACGGCGAAGCCCGCAAGCGCGCCAACGCCTGCGCCGGGATGTGAGCATAACTAGGGCGCGTGCAGCACTGCCTGGCAGGCTGCCGGCAGCTTCGGCCGATACGGCGGCAGCACCGTGCCGGGCGGCGGCAGGCGCACCGGCGGCTTGGTGAACCAGATGTCGAGCTGCTCGCCGCAGCCCTCGTCGGCGTAGTAGCCGCCCTGCGCCTGGCACTGCGGGTTGCCGGGCGGGCAGTACATGCGGACGTGGAAGTGCTCGTCATGGCCCGCCCAGACGACGATCTTGTTCAGCCAGGCGCGGTTGCCGGTGACGCTCTGGCAGAGCCGCTGCTTGATCCATTTGTTGGCGAAGATGCGGTCGACGCCGGGCGAGGTAGCCGCGAGCCGCAGCAGCGCCACATGCTGGTCGGTGAAGACGGTGTCGTCGATGCCGTCGTCGGCAGCGCGCACCAGCGAGCGCAGCCGCGGGTTCTCGCGCTCGGCCGGGGCGCGGCGCGCGCCGGGCTGGCGCTCGAACCAGATGTCGACGTCAAGGCCGGTCTGATGGCTGGCATGGCCCGTTGGGGCGGGCCCGCCACGCGGCTGGCCGATGTCGCCGATGTAGAGCGGCGCCTGGCCCGCGGCGCGCACGTGGTCGCTGAAGCGCTTGATGAAGTCGAGCGTGACCGGCTGGCCCCAGTAGCGATTGCGGCTGATGCGGATCGCCTCGTAGCCCGGCCCGTCGAGCGGCAGCGCCTGCGCGCCCTGCAGGCAGCCCGCGGTGTAGAAGCCGATCGATTGGGTCGGCCCGGGAGCAGAGGTCGTTACCTGGCCCCAGTCCTGCGCCGACGCGGCGAAGGTCGAGAGCATCGCCGCGATCAGCGAAACCACGAAACGCGTCATCTTGTTGGCATGATACTCGCCCGCTAAGACTTTGCCCATGGCCGACTACGCGAACATCAAGCTGGAACGCGACGGAGCCGTCGCGCGGCTGACGTTGAACCGGCCGGAGCGGCGCAACGCGCTCACGCACGCCATGATGCTCGAGCTCGAGGATGCCTTCAGCCAATTGCGCCAGGACAATCGCTGCCGCGCACTGGTGATCCGCGGCGCCGGTGGACATTTCAGCGCCGGCGGCGATCTCGATGCCATGGCGGCCATGCCGCCGAAGCCAGCGAACGGCGCCGCCGACCCGCTGGTCGCGGCCTATCGCCAGTTCGGCGACGCGTTGCTGGCCCTGAACGAGCTGCCGCAGGTCACCATCTCGGTCGTCGAAGGCTCCGCCGTCGGCGGCGGCTTCGGCATGGCCTGCTGCTCGGACGTGGTGATCCTGCATGAGAGCGCAGCCTTCGGCATGCCCGAACCCAAGGTGGGCTTCATCCCCTCGCAGATCATTCCCTTCGTGGTCCGGCGCGTCGGCGAAGGGGCGGCGCGCGATCTTGCGGTCACCGGCCGGGTGATCGACGCCAGGGAGGCGCATCGTCTCGGTATCGGCCGGCATTTCTGCGCCAATACCGCCGAGATCAACCGCACCCTGAAGGCGGTGCTCGATGACGTGCTGAGGCTGGAACCCGAAGCCGTTGCCGTCGTCAAACGTCTGGTGCTGGACTGCGCCGCGAGGGATGATCGCGCCGTGCTCGACGACGCCGCTGGGAAACTGGTCGGTCTGTTGCGCCGGCCGCAGGCGGCGGAAGGCATCCGGCATTTCATGGCCAAGACGCGGCCGCCGTGGGCTCAGGAATAGGGAATGACGATGCGCAACTATCGCCATATCGAGGTCAGGCCGATCGCCGGCGCGCTGGGCGCGGAATTGCACGGCGTCGACATGTCGCGCGATCTCGAGGACGATGTGGTCGCCGAGGTACGCCAGGCCTTCCTCGATCATCTCGTGATCTTCCTGCGTGACCAGAAGGTGACGCCGCAGCAGAACGTGGCGTTCGCCCGCAAGTTCGGCGAGTTGATCAAGTACCCACAGCTCGACGGCCTGCCCGAAGCGCCGTTCATCACCGCCGTGGTCAAGCTCGAGAACGAGCGCCACAACTTCGGTGGACTCTGGCACTCCGATACGACCTACCTGGAAATTCCGCCGATGGGCAGCATGCTGCTCGCGCGCGAGGTTCCGCCCTATGGCGGCGACACGGTGTTTGCCAACCAGTACATGGCCTACGACGCTTTGTCGGACGGCCTGAAGGCGACGCTCGACGGGTTGATCGGGGTCAGCAGCTCGACCAAGGCCGAGGTCAGCAAGACGCGCGAGGATCGCCTGAAGGCGGCCGGCAAGGAGACCAAGCCGCTGTCGGCCGAGCATCCCATCGTGCGCACGCACCCCGAAACCGGCCGCAAGGCGCTCTACACGTCGAGCGCACACACGTCGCACATCAAGGGCTGGACCGAGCGGGAGAGCCTGGCGCTGCTGGAATTCCTATGGGAGCACCAGGTCCGGCCGGAGTTCACCTGCCGCTTCCGCTGGGAGGCCGGCTCGCTCGCCTTCTGGGACAATCGCTGTGCCATGCACAACGCCATCAACGACTATCACGGCCATCGGCGGGTCATGCATCGCATCACGCTGGCGGGCGATAAGCCACGATAGTCCGTCGTCTCGACCGAGGAGAGAAGGTCCCTCGGCTACGCTCGGGACGACGGCACGACTCTGGAGAACTGACCATGTCCGACCTTGGCGGCCTGCTGGCCGTTTTCGTCCTCGTCCTTGCCAACGGCTTCTTCGTCGCCGCCGAGTTCTCGCTGGTCGCCGTTCGCCGCAGCCGGGTGATGGAGCTGGTGGCCGCCAAGCGGATGAATGCCGAGGCGCTGGAGCGGGCGCTCGGAAGCCTCGACGCCAATCTCGCGGCGACGCAGCTCGGCATCACCATCTCGTCGCTGGCCCTGGGCTGGGTCGGCGAGCCGGCGATCGCGCATCTGATCGAAGCACCGCTCGGACGTGTCGCCGGCTCGTTTGCCGGCATCAGCGCCTATACCGTCGCCGTCGCGATCTCCTTCATCATCATCACCGCGCTGCACATCGTGCTGGGCGAGCTCGCGCCCAAAAGCCTCGCCCTGCAGCGCAGCGAAGGGACCGCTCTCTGGGTGGTGCGGCCGCTCGCGCTCTTCCGCTGGCTGTTCCATCCCGCCATCACAGTGCTGAACGGTCTCGGCAACCTCGTCCTGCGCCTGTTCGGGCTGCGGCCGGGCGCCGGGGAGGGCGCGCTGCACTCGGCCAGCGAGCTCAAGCTGATCGTCGCCGAGAGCCAGGATGCGGGCCTGCTGCAGGAAGCGCAGGAGGAGATCGTCGTGCGCACGCTCGACATCGGCAACCGGGCGATCGGCGAGTTCATGACGCCGCGCACCGAGGTCGACTGGATCGACATTGCCGACGATCGTGACGCGATGCGCCAGGTGGTGCTCGAAAGCCGGCATGGCGAGCTGCTGGTCGGGCGCGGCAGCATCGACGAGATCGTGGGCGTGGTCGCCAAGAAGGATCTTTTGGGCCAGGTGCTGGCCGGCCAGGAGCTCGATCCGGCCGCGGCGGTGGGCGCACCGCTCTTGATCCATGAGGGCGTGCCGATCTTCAAGGTGCTGGAATTGTTCAAGCAGGCGCCGGTGCGGCTGGCCGTCGTCGTCGACGAGTATGGCGGGCTCGAAGGCATCGTCACGCAGACGGACCTGCTGGAGGCTCTGACGGGAGACCTGCCGTCCGACGAGGGCGACACGCCGGACATCGTCGAGCGCGACGACGGCTCGCTGCTGATCGACGGCATGGCGCCGGTCAACGGCGTCCTCGGCCGGCTTGGCCTCAGCCTGCGGCCCGATCACACGGGCTTCCATACCATTGCCGGCTTCGTCCTGGCCGAGCTCGGGCGACTGCCTGCCACGGGCGACGGGTTCAGCTACGACGGTTGGCACTTCGAGGTCGTCGACATGGACGGCCGGCGCATCGACAAGCTGCTGGTAAAACGCGAAACGCCGGATGCTCAGATGGGCTGAGCGGTCCTTAGATCGTCGACGGCGATCTTGGGGAACAGCAGGGGCGGCACCGCGATGCGCCGGCCGCCGGGAATTACCGACAGCGCATGCTTGGCGTCCTGCGGCCAAGGCACCGGCCCGGTGGCGTCACCCAGGCTGGACAGGATCTTTTCCGCACTCGACGGAATGAAGGGCCAGGCGGCCAGAGCTGCCACGCGGACGAGGTTGACGCCCGTGTTGACGATGGCCGCCGCCCGCGCGGTGTCTTCCTTGATGGCGGACCAGGGGGCGGCTTCGGCGAGATAGGCGTTGCCGAGCCGCCAGATCGCGCGGACTTCGTCAGCGGCCTTGCGCAGCGCCAGGCCCTCGTGATGGCGGCGCAGGTCGGCCAGGTGTTCGTCGAGCGCGCCTGCAAGCCGCTGCTCGAGCGGACCCGGTTGGCCTGTCCCCGGCACGACGCTGTCGAAGCGCGCGGCTGCGAACGTCAGGCAGCGGTTGACGAGATTCCCTAAAACGTCGGCGAGGTCCTTGTTCACGCCGTCGACGAAGCGGGCGAGGGTGAAATCGGTATCGGCCGTTTCCGGCGCATTGGCTGCCAGCCACCAGCGCCAGGTATCGGCCGGCAGGAGATCGAGGGCGGTGTCGGTGAAGATGCCGTGGCCGGCGCTGGTCGAGAACTTGCCGCCTTCGAAGGTCAACCAGTTGAACCCCTTGATGGTGTCGACGAGCTTGAAGGGCAGGCCCGATCCCAGCAGCGTTGCGGGGAAGCTCACCGCGTGGAACGGGACGTTGTCCTTGGCGAGGAACTGCAGGTAGGTGACGTTCTCGCCGCTCTGCCACCAGTCACGCCAGTCCCGCCCCGGCGCGGCCTCGCTCCACTCGATCGCGGCCGCGATGTAGCCGATGGGGGCGTCGAACCAGACATAGAAGACCTTGTCCTCGAAGCCTGCCTTGGGCACCGGCACGCCCCATTCCAGGTCGCGTGTGATGCACCGGTCACGCAGACCTTCGTCGAGCCATTTCAAGGCGATCGAGCGCACGAGCGGTGGCCAGTCTCGGCGCGTCGCCAGCCAGTCGCGCAGCCGGCCATCGAAGGCCGAGAGCTTCAGGAACAGGTGACGGCTCACGCGGAACTCGACGTCGGTCGCGCCCGATATCGCCGACCGTGGCGAGAGAAGCTCCGCGGGATCGAGCAGCGTGGTGCAGCTCTCGCACTGATCGCCGCGCGCGTTGGGATGGCTACAGTGAGGGCAGGTTCCGACGACGTAGCGATCGGGCAGGAAGCGCCTGTCGGTGGGCGAATAGGCCTGCAGGATCGTGCGCTCCTCGATGAAGCCCGCCTTGTCCAGCTCGCGAAAGATGTCCTGGGTCAGTTGCCGGTTGGCAGCGTTGGACGTGCGCGAGAAGTGGTCGAACGACAGGCCGAACCGCCGATAGATGTCGGCCTGCACCGCGTGCTGGCGCGCGCAATAATCGGCTACCGGCACGCCGGCGGCGCGAGCCGCGAGCTCGACAGGCGTGCCGTGCTCGTCGGTGCCGCAGAGGAACAGGACGTCGTGGCCGGTCTGCCGGCGGAAGCGCGCATGGATGTCGGCCGGCAGCAGGGAGCCGGCGAGGTTGCCGAGATGCTTTACGCCGTTGACGTACGGCAGCGCGCTGCTGATCAGGAACTTGCTCATGGAACTCTCCGTCGTGTCGCGTCTGGACATGAAAAAGCCCTTCGCGAGGAAGGGCCGGAGAGACCGATCGGGCGTCTAGTGCCCGCGCGTCAGCGTTCCGCCCCGTCCTGTCGAAGGGGCCGGCGCATTCGC
>JAIEOV010000140.1 GCA_019750135.1 Reyranella sp.
TGCGCAACACCGAGCGGGTGCTGAAGAACGCCGCCGTCGATCGCCTGCTCGAGAAGGAGAAGGCGCTCGGCGCCAAGATCAAGTTCGAGGACATCCTGCCCGAGGTTGCGGGCGTCTATCCGCGCATCATGAAGCAGGGCGAGATGGACGCCGGCGCCTGGTCGTGCGGCATGGTCGCCGGTCTGATCCGAGACGTGCCGACGGTCAAGGAGCTGATCGATCGCATCATGAGCGAGGCCGAGGGCATCATTAATCAGCGTCTGTCGCGGCTCGCGGCGGCGTAGGCGTTGCGGTAGGCTTGGCTCTCGATGGGGGCGGCCAGGCCTGAGCCATGGAAGAGACCGAGAGGTGGCTGACAACGATCCGTGAGGAGAACGCGGCCTTCCGCGCGAAAACGGGCGCGATCAGGCTGACTCTCTTTCGCGTGATTTCATGCCTGCTTGCCATACCTCGCCTGTTGTCCAAGGCCGTGCGCGGCGAGGGATGGGCGCCGTCCAGGCACGATCACCAGCTTCCCTGGCTGCCGCTCTTGCCCGGCCTGAAGGCAATGCCGATGCGCGACGTTCAGGACCACCCGTGGACGCAAGGGCTGAGACAAGCTTTGCCGGACATCAAGGAGGAGCTTGCCGAGGCCCAGCGCTCCTTCGTGCTGGCGCGCTATGATTCGGACCTCAACCCCAAGCGCTGGACGGCATACTATTTCTACCTACTGGGTCGGCCCAACCGGAAGCACCTTGCGGCGTGCCCGAGGACGGCCGAGCTGCTGCGCCAGCTACCGCACAACAGCTTTCATGTCTGCTTCTCCGCCATTGAGCCCGGAGGATCCCTTCATCCCCATTCCGGCCCGATCAACGGTAGCCTGGTCGCCCATCTCGGCCTGGAAGGCTGCGCGGGTGCCCGCGTCTGGGTGGCCGGCGAGCTTGCAGAATACCGGGACGGCGAGGTCGTCGTTTTTGACGACAGCTTCGTGCATTGGGTGGAACATACGGGAGCGCAGATGCGCTACACCTTGATGGTCACTTTCTGGCACCCTGAACTGACGTGGCTCGAGCGCCTTTTCTTGAAGCAGGTCGTGCGTACCGCCCGATAGCCGGGCGCTCCCTCAGTCGGCCGCCTCGTCGGTCTCCTCCTGCGCTTTCGCGAAGGCCGCAGCCGCGTTCTGCACGTGGCGGAAGGCCAGAAGTGCCGCCAGCTCTTCATCGCCATCGATCACGGCGGCCAGGATGCCTGCATGCTCCTTCCAGTCGTCGCGTGCGCGGGTGCGGCCGTTGATGGAGAAGGCGAGGGACGTGCGCTCGCGCAGGCTGCGCATGACGTCGGACAGCACGGAGTTGCGGCTGGCCTCGGCCAGGCGCTCGTGAAACTCGCCGTTGAGGCGGGCGAGCTGATCGGGCGAGGCGGACGGGGCGGCGGCGTTCCCGCGCTTCAGCGTGTCCTGCAGGGCAGCGACGATCTCGGGATCGTGGCGGCGCGCGGCCAGCCGGGCGTTCAGCGCCTCCAGCAGTGTGCGGACCTCGACGAGCTCGGCCACCATCTCGGCCGTGACCTCGGCGACGCTGGCGCCGCGGTTGGGCTCCAGCCGCACCAGGCCTTCGGTCGACAGCACGCGCAACGCCTCGCGCACCGGCACGCGCGACACGCCGAGCTCGGCCGAGAGCCTGTCCTCGACCAGGCGTTCGCCGGGCCTGAGCTTGCCGTCGAGGATCTGGCCGCGGATCTGCTCGCTCACGACCTTGCTCAAGGAGGCGCGATCGGTTGCCATGAGTCTACTTCTTCAAGGTGGCCATGAAGGCCGCGATCCCGGCCTCGCAGCAGGCGATGTCCTGCTCGCCGTTGCCGCCCGAGGCCGCGATCGAGCCGACGCACTGGCCGTCGACAAAGATCGGGAAGCCGCCGACGAACACCGTGAAGCGGCCCTCGTGCTGGGTGAAGATCCCGAAGGCCTCCTCGCCAGGATAGGCGTTCTTGTAGTTGTCGGTGCGCTTTCGATGGCCGGCGGCGGTGAAGGCCTTGTTCATGGCGATCTGCACGCTGGTCACCTTGCCGCCGTCGAGCCGGCGCAGGGCGATGGGGTAGCCCGCATTGTCGGCGACGCAGAGGACCTCGGGGATGCCGATCTCCTCTGCCTTCTTTTGCGCCGCGTCGAGGATGGTGTGCGCTTCCTCGAGCGTCAGGGTCTTGTAGGTGTGCACGTCGGTACTCTCTGATCAGGCGGCGAGCTTCTTGCCCTCGGCCTCGACAAGGAACTTTCGATAGATGCCATCGAGATAAAGGCGGCGCATCATCGTCGCTTCCTTGACCAGGCGCACGCAGGTCTCGCGCTGCTCGTCGGTGGTGGCGTACTTCTCGACGATCTCGAAGCCTCTCTCGCCATGCTCGAGGTCGGCGACGATGTGGATCGAGAAGAAGGTCACTTCCTCTTCGCTGAAGCCGTACTTCTCGAGCAGGGGCGGGGTGGTCTTGCTGTAGATCTTCGGCACCTGGCTCTCGAGACCGATCAGCAGGCCCGACAGCGCCTCGACGAACGGCTTGTGCGACTGCACCGCGCACCAGCTCTGCAGGCCGAGCGTCTCGGGCAGCAGCTCGCCGTTGAGCTGGGCGTTGAGGACTTCCTCGCGCTTCATGCCGCAGGTCTCGGCGAACTCGAGCAGCAGG
Source organism: Reyranella sp. (assembly GCA_019750135.1). Lineage (GTDB taxonomy): Bacteria > Pseudomonadota > Alphaproteobacteria > Reyranellales > Reyranellaceae > Reyranella. The sequence goes on from JAIEOV010000140.1 coordinate 2,656, forward strand.
TCGGAATGGCGCACCGGCGCCGCGCCATGCATGCCGACGAAGCCTTCCTCCTCGGTGACGTTCTCCAGCAGAAAGTGCTGCACTTCCTGGTGCGGGCAGGTGGCGTAGACCGCCGCGACCCACTCCGCGAAGTGGCTGACATAGTGATAGTGCTGCTTCACCCATTCGCCGAGCAGGCGCCGGTTCAGCTTCCCGGAGGTCCAGGCCTCGCTCCACGGATGCACGGCCGAATGACGCTGCTCGATCGCTTCCTCGAGAGCCTGACGGAATGCGCTTTTGGCCATCATGAGCCTCCTCTGGCGTTTGCTGCTGGATTGTATACAATCAAGCTGATAAGGATGAGTCAACGGCCTAAATAGGTATAAATTGTATACAAAGATGATGAAATCCGAGGACTACGCCCAAGGCGACGCCTTCCAGGCCGAGAAACGCACGGTTTTCTCGACGCAGGCCCTGCCACTCTGCGCCGATGGCCAGCTCGCCAGGCCCGGCGACTTCGTCTCGGCGACGGTGGGCGGCTGGAGCGTCTTCGCCGTGCGTGACAAGGAGGGCGCGGTGCATGTGCTGCGCAACGCTTGCCGCCACCAGAACATGCAGGTCGTGAGCACGCCGGCCGGCAACTGCGAAAGCTTCCGCTGCCGCTTCCATGGCTGGACCTACGACCTGCAGGGGCGGTTCCTCAGCGCGCCGCCGCCGATGGCGCCGAAAGACCTGCAATCGCCTGACCTGCATCTCGCGTCGCTGCCGACGGCCGTCGCCTCGGGCATCGTCTTCTTCAGCCTCGCCGGATCGCCGGCGCCGGTCGATGTCGGCGCGCTGCCGGCCTATAGCGGAACGGTCGTGACCGAGATCGCCTGCAACTGGAAGGTCTGCGTCGAGCACCTGCTGGCCGAGCACACGCCGTCGGCCAACTTCACCTGGGCTTGGCCGTTGCTGATGGTGCGTCGCGCCGGTGCCATGACCATCATGGAACAGGTCGTGCCGCATACCTTCCTGCGCACGCGGCTGTTCACGCACGTGTTCGGCGGTGTCGCCGACGACAGCAAGCAGGCGGCCGCCACCATCAAGAATGTCTGCGAGGCGCTGCAGCACGATCGAGCCAGCGGAAAGCTCGCGGCCGACGGCACGCTGGTCGACGATTTCCATCGCCGATTGGCGGAGGCCTATGCCGAGGATCGTCCGGCAACCTGAACTTTCTGTCGCACTCGCTCGCGGCAGCAGGATTTTCGCTTCGCATGAAGTCCCCTCATGGAAGCGCGCAACTCTTCTCCATGGCGAGCACTCCGCGAGCCGCCAACATTGAGGCGACAAGCAGCGGAGTCCTCATCATGAGCCTGCAGTCGTCCATCATCGCCAACCTGGCCAGCGTCCAGGCCGACATGAACTACCTCGCGCCGATGCTCGAGCGTCCGCGCAACTATACCTTCGAGCCGCCGCCGGGCATCCCGCGCAGCAACACCGTCAACGAAGCCCATCGCGTGTCGATCCATGATGCCCGCCCCGTCGCCGACCGCGTGTCGCTCGACGCCAACGGCTTCGCCCTGGTCGACCATCGCAGCGCCGTGCGCGACTTCTTCGATGACGAGGAAGTGCGTCGCGTATACTACCCCGAGGTGGAGCGTGTGATTAGGCAGGCGACCGGCGCCTATCGCGTGCACATCTTCGACCATACGACGCGCCGCCGCATCGACGGCGCGCAGGATCGCGGCGACGCGCCGCGCCAGCCGGTGCAGCGCGTGCACATCGACCACACCGCGCGTTCGGGCCCGCAGCGCGTGCGCGATCTTCTGCCCGACGAAGCCGACGAATTGCTGAAGGGCCGCGTGCAGGTGATCAACCTGTGGCGGCCGATCAAGGGGCCGGTGCAGGATTCGCCGCTGGCCGTGTGCGACGCCACGACCATCGATCTTTCAGACCTGGTTCCGTCCGACCTGGTCTATCCCCATCGCGTCGGCGAGACCTACTCGGTGAAGTACAATCCGGCACACCGCTGGTTCTACGTCCCGCAGATGCGCGTCGACGAGGCGCTGCTGCTGAAGTGCTCGGACACCCGGACCGACGTGCCGGCGCGCTTCACCCCGCACAGCGCCTTTCTCGATCCGACCGCGTCCGCCAACGCCCCGCCGCGCGAGAGCATCGAGGTTCGGACGCTGGTATTTCATCGTTGACGTTTCGGGGACCGCGGACCTGAAAGTCCGCGGTCCCGCGAGTCAGACCGGCAACTCGTGGCCGCGTCCAATGTTGCGGATGACATCGCTGAGGTGCGGCTTCTCCTGCAGCAGCGCGCGGCGATAGGCCAGCAAGCCGTGTAAAAGGGCGCCGTCGCGCTTCAGCAGCGTGTCGGCGAACTCGACCATGCGCGTGTTGGGCCAGCCGTGCTTGCGCATCCCTAAAAGCTTCAGGAAGGCCACTTCCTCCTGGCCGGGAGCGTGCTGGCACATCAGGATCGCCGCAGCCGCCGTCGAGCGCGAGATGCCGGCGTGGCAATGCACCAGCACGTGGCTTTCGGGCCGGGCGTGCACGCGCTCGCCGAATTCCAGCACCTTGACGATGTGCGCCGGTGTGCAGGCCTCGAAGCCGGGATACTCGGCCACGACGTCGTCGAATCGGATCAGCTCGTGGTCGATCGTGGAGTAGGCGTCGAGGGCAGAAGGCCTCGGCTCATGAGTGTCAATGATCGACAGCACATGGCTGACGCCGACCGAGCAATGCTGCGACAGCTCGGGGATGCCGCAGATCGTGACTCTATGGTTGGGGAGGGGCATGTCGGGGCAAGTCTATAGCAGGCTTCTGGCCATTTGGAGGCCGACCAGGAACAGGCCGATCAGGAAGATGCGCCGAAAGGTCTCGGCCGATACCGCACGGCGGGCCTTCTGGCCCAGCCATACGCCTGCAAAGGCCGGCGCAAGGGCCGCGATCCCGCCCAGGAGATTGGTGACGGTGAAGGCGCCCTGGATCGCCAGGGCTGCGGTCAGCGCGCCCATGATGAAAATGAACATGATGCCCAGGGCCTGCACGAGGTCGTGCCGGTCGATGTCGAGCGACTGCATGTAGGGCAGGAACGGCACGGCGGCGACGCCGGTGATGCCGGCCGCGACGCCGCTCGCCGCACCCATCAGCGGATTGGCCCAGCGCTCGGTGGCGCGCGACACCGCGGGCCGCCACGCCGTCAAGGCCAGGCTGGAATAGACCACCAGGATGACACCGACCCACGCCACCGCCTTGGGCGAGCCGAGCTGGCCGAAGACGACGGCGACCGCGATCAGCGCCACCACCGCCGTCGCCGCCATGGTGCGAAACCGGACCAGCAGGCGAACGAAGTTGCCGCCGTAGATGGCCTGCCAGATGTTGGTCGCCATGCTGGGCACCACCATCATGGCGATCGAGTTCTCGAGCGGCACGGCGAAGCTCATGATGCCGATCACGATCGGTGGCAGGCCCATGCCGATCGCGCCCTTGGCGACACCGGCGACGAGGAACGCCAGCGCCGTCACCAGGATCTGCGTCAGCGTCATTGCGCCAGGATGCCTTTCGCCAGCCGGTCGAAAGCCTCCCAGAACAGGGCGCGCAGCGGGTCGGTCTCCATCATCACTTCGTGCTTGGCGCCGGCGATGGTGACGTGGTCGCCGTGCCTCAGCCGAGCCGCCACCACGGTGTGGCTGTGCGAATCGATCAGCGCATCCTCGCCGGCGCTGATCAGCACCAGCGGCAGCTCGATGCGCTCGAGATATCCCGGCGCCATGGCCGCCGTCATGGAGCGGGCCGCCTGGCGGCCCCAGCCCAGGGTCGGCCCGCCCAGGGCGAGCCGCGCGTCGGCCGCGAACCACTGGTCGGTGAAGCGGTAGCGGCGCTCGTCGTGGGTGACGATATTGGAGCCGAACTCGCGGGCGAACACCACGAAGGGGCCGGTCCCGAACAGGTAGCGCTCGTCGATCGCCGCCACTTCCGGCATCAGCATCAGCACCGACCGCAGCATCGCCTCGCGCTTGAGAGCGGTCATGGGCGAGCACAGCACGCCGGCCGAGAGCGGACCCGATCCGTTCTCGGCGAGGACGCGCATCATGATGTGCGCCCCCATGGAATGGCAGAGTGCGAGGATCGGTCGCGGCGCCGTCGGGGCCACGACCTTGTCCAGGAATAGCTGCAGGTCCGCCATGTAGGTTGAAAAATTGTCAATGTGGCCCTTGCCGCGATCGGCGAGAGCGCGGTCCGACAGGCCCTGCCCGCGCCAGTCCAGGGCATGGACGCAGTAGCCGCGGCCCAAAAGCTCGCCGACGACTTCGGTGGCGTATTTTTCAATGAATTCGGCCCGTCCGCCGAGCAGGACCACGGTCCCTTTGACCTTCCCCGGCTCGGTTTCGGGGGCGCTCCAGCAGGCGTAGCGCAGGCGGGTGCCGTTGGCTTGAAGGAACCCGTAACGCTCGGCCGGCCGGTAGGTTGCGCCCAGGTCGGCCGGAACGGCGGCCGGCGCGGCTGTCGGATCGTCGTCACTCACACGCCGCGTTGTGGCGAAGCCGGGGCAGAGAAGCCAGTGGAGATTTGGGCATTTTGGCCAAGATCGCGCGCGCTCTCTTTACCGATTCGCAGAGGCTTTGCTATAGATCGGCCGGTCGCCGCATCGTCTGCGAAGGGTCGCAGCCGAGGAAATCGGGCGCAAGGAAGCCTCCAAGAGGTCAGCCCACTGCGTGGTTGTCGACTCGTCGGTTGAGTCGATCCGGCACGGTCCTTGCGTCGATGAAAATCGTCCGCAGGAGACATGTGACCGCGATCCCGACGAGAGCGTGTGCCACCGGCGGCGCGCCGGAGCGATCGCCTCTTCATGATCCGTCTGGGATTGGTTCTTCTCACAGTCGTCGTCGCCACCCTTGTCGGATGGCGCCTGCTCGACGGCCAGCTCGCCGCGGCTGACGTCGACGGTCCGCTGCATGGCGTCACCTATGCGCCGTGGGCCAAGGACCAGGATCCGCTTGAGTCCAAGTCGAGCGGCATCCTGAGCTTCCTGCGCACGGCGATCAGCGACGCGCCGCCGGCGCCGGTCAAGCCGCGCAAGGAGCAGATCGAGCGCGACTTCGCCATGCTCTCGGGCAAGGTCAACTACGTCCGCACCTATCGCGCCACCGACGGCGGGGACGTCATGCCGGAGGCCGCAGCGCGCAGCGGCATCAAGCTGGTGCCCGGCGCTTGGATCTACAGCGCCAACGAGGCCAAGCAGCAGTTCGGCCGCGAGGCGAGCGAGGTCAACGCCGAAGAGACTCGCGCGCTGATCCGCATGGCCAACCAGAACCCGAGCATCGAGCGCGTGCTGGTCGGCAACGAGAACATCCTGCGTTGGGACGGCCAGAAGAACCTGCGCGACCCCAACGCCACCAGCCCGGCCCAGCTCATCCGCGAGATCCGCAACGTCAAGCGCAACGTCAAGGTGCCGGTCAGCACCGCCGAGCCCTGGCACGTCTGGCTGGAGTATCCCGAGCTCGCGCGCGAGGTCGACTATCTCGCCGTGCATATCCTGCCGTACTGGGACGAGAAGTCGGGCGAGACGCCGCTGGAGTATCTCAAGAGCCGCATCGCCAAGCTCAAGGAGGCCGAGTACCTCCGCAACAAGAACATCATCGTCACCGAGGTCGGCTGGCCGTCGAACGGCGCCTCCCGGCGCAGCCCCGGCACCGGCACGGTGAAGGTCGCTTCGCCGGCCGAGCAGGCCAAGAACATCCGCGACATGGTGGCGTGGTTGAAGTCGCAGAACATCGACTACTTCGTCGTCGAAGCCGTCGACCAGCCGTGGAAGTCGTACGACCTCGAAGGCAAGGCGGGCGGCTACTGGGGCCTGTGGAACGCCGACCGCCAGCAGAAGTTCGCCTGGACCGGCCCGGTCGAGCGCTTCCCGCAATGGTGGGCGGGCGCGGTGTGGTCGCTGCTGCTGTCGCTGCCGGTAATGCTGTTTTTCCTGTGGCGCTGGCCGCGGCTCGGCATGCCGGGGCAGGTGGGCTTCTGCGGCCTGGTCGCCCTGTCGGCGAGCGCCCTGGTCTATGGCGGCGTGGTCGCGGCCGGCAGCTACATGCTCGCCTCCGAGATGATCGGCTGGGCCGTGCTCGCCTTCTTCCTGGTCATCAGCCTTGCCATGGCGCTGGTGCAGGCGCTGGAGATGGCCGAGACGATCTGGCGTGGGCGCTGGACGCGCGAGGCGCTGCCGGCGGCCGAGATGATCGCCCGCCAGCCCGCCAACCGCCCGTGGCCCAAGGTGTCGCTGCATCTCGCGATCTGCAACGAGCCGCCGGCGATGGTGATCCAGACCCTCGATTCGCTCAGCAAGCTCGACTATCCCGACTTCGAAGTCATCGTCATCGACAACAACACCAAGGACCCCGCGGTGTGGCGTCCGGTGCAGGACTACTGCGCCCAGCTCGGCGAGCGCTTCCGCTTCTTCCACTTCGACGTCATGAAGGGCTTCAAGGCCGGCGCGCTGAACTACGTGCTGACCCAGACTTCGCCCGACGCCAGGATCATCGGCGTCATCGACAGCGACTACATGGTGCGGCCGGACTGGCTGAAGGCGCTGGTGCCGTACTTCGACGACCAGAAGATCTCCTACGTCCAGGCGCCGCAGGACCATCGCGACTGGAAGGGCGACCGCTTCAAGGAGATGCTGAACTGGGAATATGCCGGCTTCTTCGACATCGGCATGTGCCTGCGCAACGAGTACGACGCCATCATCCAGCACGGCACCATGACCCTGGTGCGCCGCGACCTGATGGAGGAGCTGGGCGGCTGGGCGACCTGGTGCATCACCGAGGACACCGAGCTCGGCCTGCGCCTGATGGAGAAGGGCTACGGCGCCATGTACAGCCGCGAGCGCTTCGGGCACGGCCTGACGCCGGACCACTTCGCCGGCTACAAGAAGCAGCGCTTCCGCTGGGCCTACGGCGCGATGCAGATCATGAAGGCGCATGCCGGCAAGATGCTGAGCAACTCGACCAAGCTCACCTTCTGGCAGAAGTATCACTTCGTCGCCGGCTGGATGCCGTGGTTCGCCGATGCGCTGAACCTGATCTTCACCTGGGCCGGTCTCGCCTGGCTGCTCGCCGTGGTGCTGCCGCCGCTGTTCGGCATCAAGCCGGTCGGCCTGCCGCCGGCCGAGTTCATCCTGCCGACCATCGGCATCTTCGTCTTCAAGCTGCTCTACTCGTTCGGCCTCTACTTCGACCGCGTGCGCTGCACCTTCCGCCAGAGCATCGGCGCGTCGCTGGCGGGGCTGGCGCTCACCTACACGGTCGGCCGCGCGGTGATCTACGGGCTGATGACCAGCCGGCTGCCCTTCATGCGCACGCCCAAGATGGACGAGCGCCCCACGCTCGGCATGGCGCTGGGCATGGCGCGGGGCGAGGCCGTCCTGACCATCCTGCTCTGGCTGGGCGCGATCGTGCTCTGGCTGGGTGCGGGGGCCGTCAACATCGAGGCGCGCCTGTGGGCGATCTTCATGGTCGTGCAGTCGCTGCCCTACGCCGCCGCCGTCTACGTCTCTGTGGTCAATGCCCTGGAGCAGATGCGCCATGCCCGGGCGGTGTTCGAAGCGGCACCGGCGACGACCCATGTCGCCGGGCCTGCCATGCAGCCCGCACAGTAGCGGGCTGCTTTTCCCTGTCGACACGCGACTTTCGTCTGTTAGCGTTTACCCATGCCCTCGGTTGAACCCGCCGGTACGGCGCTCTTTTTGAAGCGCTGGCTGCGTCGGCCCTTTTCCACCGGAGCGGTCGTGCCGAGCGGCCGGCTGCTGGCTGAGGCGATGGCCGCGACCACGCGCGCCGTCATTGCCGGCCGCCCGGGCCATGTCATCGAGCTCGGCGCCGGCACCGGCGGGGTCACCAAGGCGCTGCTGGCTGCCGGCATCGCGGCCGAGCGCCTCGTCCTGGTCGAGCGCGATCCCGAGTTCGCCACTTTCCTGCGGCGCCACTTCGACGGCCCGCGGATCGTCGAGGGCGATGCCGCGCGCCTGCCGCGCCTGCTGGCCGACCACGGCATCGCGCCCATCGCCGCCGTCGTCTCGAGCCTGCCTCTACTGTCGCTGCCGACCGAGGTAGTGAACGGTATCGTCGCCGGCGCCTTCGAGACCCTGCCGCGCGGCGCGGCCTTCGTGCAGTTCACCTATGGGCCCAAGCCGCCCATCCCGCGCGCCTTGCGCGATCGCCTGCATCTCGACGGCGCGCACGGCAAGCGCATCTGGCGCAACGTCCCGCCCGCCGTGGTCTGGACATTCACGAGGCCCGCGGCGTGACGTCTTTTGCCTTCGACGATGCGCTGCGTCGCACAATCACCGATCACCTCGGCCGCTTCGAGCTGCGCCGGCGCGTCGATGCCAGAGGGCTGAAGCGCGCCGCTGTCGCCGTCGTCGTCGTCGAAGGCGATGCGCCGGGCGAGGCGGCGTTCCTGCTCACCAAGCGCACGCCGCGTCTGCGCACGCACGGCGGGCAATGGGCGCTGCCCGGCGGCCGCGTCGATGCCGGCGAGACGATCGAGCAGACCGCGCTGCGCGAATTGCACGAGGAGCTGGGCGTGCTCGCCTCGACCGATGATATCCTGGGCACGCTCGACGACTATCCGACGCGCTCCGGCTATCTCATTGCGCCCGTGGTTGTGTGGTCGCCGGGCATCACAGTGACGCCCAATCCCAGCGAGGTCGCAGCGGCCTATCGCATCGCCTGCCGCGAGCTGTTCCGTGACGGCTCGCCCGAGATCGTGGCCATCGAGGAATCGGATCGGCCGATCATCCGCCTGCCGCTGCCGGTCGCCAACGTCAATGCGCCGACCGCTGCCGTGCTCTACCAGTTCCGCGAAGTCGCGCTCGCCGGTCGCGACACGCGCGTCGACCATTTCGAGCAGCCGGTATTTGCCTGGCGTTAGGCTGAGCGCGCGCCCAGCTAACACGCGCTGACGGTAGCGACCATCACCGGTCGGCGCTTCAGGAACACCGTCGTGTCCTGCTCCAGTACCGCCTCGCCGTGCTGGTTGATCGTGACTTGCCGGATGCGGGCGATGCCGCGATCGGGCTTGGAGACCGAGAGCCTGAGCTCGGTGATGTCGGTGATCACGCGTAACGTGTCGCCCGGCCGCACCGGCCGCGGGAACTGGACCTCGCCGATGCCGGGCGATCCCAGGCTGCAGGAGCGGAAGACGCCCTGGTCCAGCCATAGCCGCAACGTCGCCGCCATGGTGTGCAGGCCCGACGCGATGAGGCCGCCGAAGGTCCATTTCCTGGCGAATTCGACATCGGTGTGAAAAGGCTGCGGATCCCACTGCCGGGCGAAATCGATGATCGCCGCTTCGGTCATGGTCAGGCCGGCGCTGGTGAAACGGTCACCGACCTTGAAGTCCTCATAGTAACGAATGCTCACGGACCGGCTCCATGCGGGCACTGTCGAACAGGGCGTGGGTAGCGAGGCGAGATGTCCACGAAGCCCAGCGACCTCTGGAGACTTGCCGCGTTGTCTATATTGGCGGTGATTGTGTCGGGCGTGAGACGTCGTCATTGTCCGGCGCCCCTGTGCTAGTTTGGGCGAAGGCAGTGAGGAGTTCGTCTATGCGGAGTAACCCGACGCGCCGACAGGCGATGCGCCTGGCGGGTGTTGCCAGTGCGGCCGTTGCCAGTGCAGCGCTGGCTGCCCCTGCGCTGGCGCAGGCGCCGTGGCCGACCAAGCCGGTGAAGTTCGTCGTGCCGTTCCCGCCCGGCCAGGCCGCGGACATCTTCGCCCGCCTGATGGCCGAGAAGCTGACCGACGTGTGGAAGCAGCAGGTCGTGGTCAAGAACAAGGCGGGCGGCAGCGGCATTCCCGCCACGGAATACGGCAAGAACGCGGCGCCCGACGGCTACACGCTGATGGTCGTCTCGAGCGGCACCTTCGGCGTCAATCCCAGCCTCTATCCCGACCTGCCGTATCGGCCGCTGGTCGACTTCCTGCCGATCAGCAACATCTTCCTGGTGCCGCTGGTGATCGTGGCGCATCCGAGCTTCCAGGCCAACACGCTTGCCGAACTGATCGAACTGGCGCGCAAGGAGCCGGGACAACTTTCCTATGCGTCGGCCGGTCCGGGCACGTCGCAGCATCTGTCGATGGAACTCTTCAAGATGCGCGCCAAGGTCGACATCCTGCACGTTCCCTACAAGGGTAGCGGGCCGGCGATGGCCGATCTGTTGGGCGGCCACGTCAAGCTGATGATGGACAGCACGGCATCCGCCCTCGGCCCGATCACCGACAAACGCATCAAGGCGCTGGCAGTCACCACGGCGCGCCGCGCGCCGGCGCCGCTCGACTTCATTCCGCCGATCGCCGATACCCTGCCAGGCTTCGACGCCGCCGGCTGGTCGGGCCTCGCCGCACCCGCGCGCACGCCGCTCGAGATCGTGGCCAAGGTGAATCGCGACGTGAATGCGCTGCTGCATGACCAGGCCGTGATCCGCGAGATCGAGCGCCGCGCGGGCATGCCGGCACCCGGCTCGCCCATCCAGTTCGCCGAGTTCATCAAGAAAGAGATCGACACCTGGGGCGAGGTCGTGCGCGCGACGGGCACCAAGCCGGGGACGTAACAGGAGCGCTAAAGCCCGAGCGTGCGCAGTCCGTAGATCAGGCCGACCACCAGCACGCCGATGAACACGGTCTGCGTGATCAAGAGCATCACCGGCGCGACGCCGATGCGGGCCAAGGCCAGCAGCGAGGTCTTGATGCCGAGCGCCGCGATGGCAGTGATGATCAGGAACGAGGAGATATCGGCCACGGCAGCCTTCACGCCGGGCGGCACGACGCCTGCCGAGTTGAGAGCGGCGAGCGCCAGGAAGCCGAACAGGAAGATCGGCGGCGAGGGGCGTGCGTCGCCAGCGGCCTGTCCGCCGCGCGCCACCCACCACGCGATGCCGGCGATCGCGGGCAGCAGGAAGGCCACGCGCAACAGCTTGGTGATGATGGCCTCGGTGAGCACCTGCGGCCCCATCGTCTGGCCCGCGCCGGCGACCTGCGCCACGTCATGGATGGAGCCGCCCAGAAACACGCCCATCTCGTGCAGCGAATAGCCGAGCACCGGCTGCAGGGTGGGATAGATCACCATCACCACGGTCGACAGGAAGTTCACGCCCATCACCGTGAAGGCGAGGTCGCGGTCCGAATTGGCGTGCTTGGGCAACACCGCCGAGGCCGCCATCGCCGCCGCGGCGCCGCACACGCCGGTGGCGCAGCCGGTCAGCAGGCCGAAATCGCGGCTGAGTCCGAACAGGCGCGCCGCCCAGGCGCCGAACACGATGGTGCAGGAGACCGCGGCGAGCGCGATCAGCACCGGCAGGGCGCCGCCGTCGACGAGCTGTCCGAAGGTGAGCCTCGCGCCATAGAGCGCCACGCCGACACGCAGCAGCGTGCGGCCGGCGAATTCGAGGCCGGGCTTCAGCACGGCGCGATCCGACAAAGGCTGCAGCGCCATCCCGATCACCAGGGTGAGGATCAGCGGCGGGATCCACACCGCGCCGAAGCGCAGGAAATTCTGCTTGTCGGCCACGAAGGCGATGGCGGCGATGACGGCGCACAGTGCCACGCCTGGCGCCACCCGACGCAGATTGTCAGGCGCCCACAGACGGACGATCTCGACGGCGACGGTGCTGCTACGCATCGAGAATGGCGACCAGCTGGCCTTCGTCGATCGCGTCGCCTTCGCTGACCCGGATCTCCTTGATGGTGCCGGCGCGCGGCGACAACACCGGGATCTCCATCTTCATCGACTCCAGGATCATGATCTCGCCGTCGGCTTCGACACTGTCGCCGGGCTTGGTCTGGATCTTCCACACATTGCCCGCGATTTCCGACTTCACGTTGACGACGGCCATGCCCGGCTGATCTCCGCTGCGATGCTCAGCCGTTCTTTTCGGCCACGGCAAGGGCGAAGGCAAGCGCCGACCGGCCCTGCCGCGCGCCGAGCCGATATGCAGCCTCGTTCACCTCCGACAGGAAGCCGTCGAGCAGGGTCGAGCGGCCATCGCCGATGCGTGCCGACATGGTCGAAACGGTTGCGGCCGCAATGTCGGCTCGGTCGAGGATGGGAAGGCCCGCGACGCCCGCATGGTCCATGCCGAAGCCGGCATCGTTGAACAGCACCAGGCGCGGTCCGAACGTCAATGCCATTTCGCCCGCCGGCACGCCGCCGTGGCTGCCGCTCGACACCACCTTGCCGCGGTCGCGCAGGGTCGCCAGCGAGATCGAATCCACACACAGGATGCGCCCGGCCATGGTGCGGGCTTCGGTGAGCGGCGCCGGCTTGGGATATGGCCAGGGCGCCGCCTTCAGGAGATCGGCTGCCTCGGTCACCGCCTGGCCGGCCTTGACGCCGCAGGCTTCGGCCAGCGCATTGACGCGGCCGATGATGCCGCGCTTCAGCATGTCGGCGCCGTCGCCGATGCGCGCGCTGCCGCTCAATACCGCCGCCATCGCCATGCCTTGCGCCTGGGCCCACGCCAGGCCGCTGACGCCGGCTTCGTCGCGGCCGACGCCGGCATCGTTGTGGATTGCCGCCCGCGCCCCCGCCTTGGCCGACAGATAGGCGGCGTAGACCGCGCCGTGCGACCCGCCCACCACCACCGCGCCGTCAGCGGCCTGCGGCAGCTTGGTGACGCTGGGTACGGCGAGGATGGAAACGGTCATGGCGACAGCCTTCCGACGAACGGTCTATATCTTCACGCATGACCGAAGGCGCTCCTGAAGCTCCCTGCCCATGCGGACGACCGCCCGCGCTCTGCGTTTGTCCGGCCACGCCTGTCGTCGACAACAAGGTGGCCGTCCTTGTCCTGCAACACCCACAAGAGCAGGACCGCGTGCTGGGCACGGCTCGATTGCTGACGCACTCACTAGCTGACGCTCGGGTCTCAGTGGGGCTGTCATGGCGCAACCTCGGCCATGCATTTGAGAAGGCCAATGAACAACGCCTTGTCGAGCCGCGTCAATGGGGAGTGCTCTACCTCGGCGCCGCCAAGCCTGGGGGCAAAACGCGCCGGCCGGGCAAGGACCCGCTGGTCGCGATCGATCGCAACAGCGAACCGCTTGCCGACCAGAGCTCTGCTCTCGCCGGCCTGCAGGGACTCGTGGTGCTCGACGGCAACTGGGCGCAGGCCAAGGCGCTGTGGTGGCGGAACGCCTGGCTGACGCGATTGCGTCGCCTGGTCGTCGTGCCGGACGGCCCGTCGCTCTACGGCGATCTCCGCCGCGAGGCGCGGCCCGACGCCGTGTCGACTCTCGAAGCCGTGGCGCTGGCGCTGTCGGTGCTCGAACGCGACGCGACCGTGCGCGAGCGCCTGCTGGCGCCGTTCCGCGAGCTGGTCGGTCGGGCGAGGGCCGCGGGAATCCGCGATTCCAAGCGGGATCGTCGGTCGCGTCGATAGCCTCTATAGTCCGTCCCATGCTCGACCAGCCGGCCGCCCAGCTTCCTGTCGCCCAGCGCACCAATCCGGAGCGCTCCTTCGCCGAGGAAGTGCGTGCGCTGCGGCTGGGCGACGGCGACGTCTTCCGCGGCGAGGGCATCCTCGCGGTCACCAAGGCGATCCTGCAGTCGGGCGTGGCCTATGTCGGCGGTTACCAGGGCGCGCCGGTCTCGCATCTGGTCGACGTGTTGGTCGAATCGCAGGACCTGCTCGACGAGCTCGGCGTCCATCTCGAGACCTGCACCAACGAAGCCTCGGCCGCGGCCCTGCTCGGCGCCTCGATCAACTATCCGGTGCGCGGCTGCGTCACCTGGAAGTCGATCGTCGGCACCAACGTGGCGGCCGATGCGCTCTCCAATCTCGCCTCGCCGGGCGTCATCGGCGGCGCGCTGATCGTGGTCGGCGAGGACTACGGCGAGGGCGCCTCGGTCATCCAGGAGCGGGCGCATGCCTATGCGCTGAAGTCGTCGGTCTGGCTGATGGATCCCCGGCCCAACCTGCCGTCGATCGTGCGCTGCACCGAGAAGGCGTTCGAGCTTTCCGAGGCGACCAACACGCCGGTCATGATGGAGCTGCGCATCCGCGCCTGCCATGTCACCGGCGAGTTTCTGGCCAAGGACAACAAGCCGCCGCCGGTGTCGCGCAACCGGCGCCTCGCCGAGCCCGCGCCGCACGACTACGCGCGCATCTCCCATCCGCCGTCGACCTACGTGCAGGAGAAGATCAAGGTCGAGGTCCGCCAGCCTGCCGCTCAGCGCTTCATCGTCGAGCACGGCCTGAACGAGCTTCTGCCCGGCGAACGCGCCGACCTCGGCATCATCGTGCAGGGCGGCATCACTAACGTGCTGGTGCGTGGCCTCGACCGGCTCGAGGTCGAAGGCAAGGTGCCGAGCCTGGTGCTGAACGTCACGCATCCGCTGGTGCCTGACCAAATCGTGGATTTCTGCACGGGCAAGCGCGCTGTCCTCATCGTCGAGGAAGGCGGGCCTGACTACATCGAGCAGGCGATCCACGCGATCCTGCGCAAGCGTGACATCGGCACGAAGATCTATGGCAAGGACGTGCTGCCCATGGCGGGCGAATACACCGCCGAAGTGGTCACCGACGGCCTGCTGAAATTCTTCGCCCAATCGGCCAACGACATCGACCTGTCGAAGCCGCGCGAGCGCTTCGAGGCGGCGCGTGCCGGCCGCGCCGAGGCGCAGCGGCTGCTGGGCGGGCCATTGCCGCTGCGGCCGCCCGGCTTCTGCGTCGGCTGCCCCGAGCGGCCGGTCTTCTCAGCCATCAAGCTGCTCGAACGCGAAGTCGGCAAGGTCCACATCTCGAGCGATATCGGCTGCCACTCGTTCGGGACGTTGGCGCCGTTCAATCTCGGCAACTCGATCCTGGGCTTCGGCATGTCGCTGGCCGCTTCCGGCGCGGTGGCGCCGGTGATGCAGAAGCGCACTATTTCCGTGATGGGCGACGGCGGCTTCTGGCACAACGGGCTGTTGAGCGGCGTCGCCTCGGCGATGTTCAATCGCGGCGATCGTGTGCTGGTGATCATGCAGAACGGCTACACCTCGGCCACTGGCGCGCAGTTCCTCCCCAACACCTCGGGCAACCGGCGCGACGGCGAGACGACGTCGGATATCGCCTCGACCCTGAGGGCGATGGGCGTGAAATGGCTGCGCACCATTCGCACCTACAATGTCGGCACGATGCTCACGACTTTGCGCGAGGCGATGAGCAGCGACGACAAAGGGCTGAAGGTGATCGTGGCGGACGGCGAATGCCAGCTCGCCCGCCAGCGCCGCATCCGCCCGCAGCTTGCCGCGCAGCTCAAGCGTGGCGAGCGCGTGGTGCGTACTCGTTTCGGCGTCGACGACGAAGTCTGCACCGGCGATCACTCTTGCATCCGCCTGTCGGGCTGCCCGTCGCTGGTGGTCAAGCCCAGCCCCGATCCGCTGCGCTCCGACCCGGTGGCGCACGTCAACAACGGCTGCGTCGGCTGCGGCCTGTGCGGCGAGGTTGCCGATGCCGCGGTGCTGTGCCCGTCCTTCTACAAGGCCGACATCGTCCAGAACGCAACCTGGTGGGATCGCGTGAAGTGGCGCTTCCGGACGGCGGTGATCGGAGCGATGGCGTGAAGGCTGGCGCGAAGGAAAGGTCCCTCGCGGCGCTCGGGATGACAGCGGGTTCGTGGCCAACGCACCCCGTCATCCCGAGGGCGAAGCCCGAGGGACCTTCAGGGCTGCTTGCATGAAGCCCATCACCATCCTGGTCGGCGCCCTGGGCGGCGATGGCGGCGGCGTGCTGTGCGACTGGATCGTTGCGGCGGCGCAGAGCCAGGGACTGGCCGTGCAGGCGACGCAGATCCCCGGCGTCGCCCAGCGCACGGGCGCCACGACCTATTATCTCGAAGTCATGCCGACGCGGGCCGGCGAACCCTCGGTGCTGGCGCTCAACCCGGCGATCGGCGAGGTCGACGTGGCGCTGGCGACCGAGCTCCTCGAAGCCGGCCGCATGATCTTCAACGGCTTCGTCACGCCCGACCGCACCACCCTGATCGCCTCGACGCACCGCGTGCTGGCGATCGGCGAGCGCATGGCGATGGGCGACGGCAGCTTCGATGTCGGCCGCCTGCTGCGCGCGGTGAAGGAGCGCAGCAAGCAACAGATCCTGTTCGACATGGACCAGGCCGCCGAAGAGTCCGGCGGCGTGATCAACGCCGTGCTGCTGGGGGCGCTGGCGGGCTCGGGCCGGTTGCCGATTCCCGATGCCGCCTTCGAGGCCGCGATCCGTCATGGCGGCAAGGCCGTCGACACCAACCTCGCAGCCTTCGCCTTCGGCCGCGGCCATGCCCGCGGCGAGCTCGCCCAGGTCGTGCGCGAGCATCGCAAGCGGCAGGCCGCCGCGCAGGGCCTGGAAGACCTTTTGGCGCGCGCCCGGCGCTCCTATCCGGCGCCGGCCTTGGATGTGATCGAGGAAGGCATGCGTCGCCTCACGGCCTATCAGCATCGCTGGTACGCCGAGTGGTACCTGAACCGCCTGGATACGGTGCACGCGCTGGGATCGACCGAGCTTCTGCGCGAAACGGCGCGCCATCTGGCGGTGCGCATGTCGTTCGAGGACGTGATCCGCGTCGCCCAGGCCAAGACCTCGCCCGAGCGCCTGGCGCGCGTGCGCGCCGAGGTCCGCGCCAAGGACGGCGAGCCGATCGAGATCACCGAGCACTTCAAGCCCGGCATCGAGGAGATCGCCGCGGTCCTGCCGCCGGCCTGGGCCAAGAAGCTGCTGGCCTGGGGCGAACGCACCGGCCGGCTGGGCAAGACCTACTTCTCCATGCACCTGCGCTCGACCACGGTGTTCGGCTTCCTGCGCCTGCGGCTGGTCGCGGGCCTGCAGTCGTACCGGCCGAACACCTACCGCTTCGCCGAGGAACAGGCCGAGATCGATCGCTGGCTGGAGCAGATCCGCACGGCAGGCCGCACCAACGTCGACCTGGCGCGCGAGATCGCCGAGTGCGCCCGCCTGATCAAGGGCTACGGCGACACCTATAAGCGCGGGCTGGCCAACTACCGCCGCATCACGGCCGAGGTGATCGAGCCCGCCCTGGCGCGCCGCATGACGCCGCGTGCGGCGGCCGACGCCGTCGCCAGCGCCCGTGTCGCGGCCCTCGCCGATCCGGAAGGGGAGACCCTGTCCCGGACGCTGGCGTCGATCGCCGCCGCGGTCCCGTCGTTGCGGCATGCTGCGGAGTAGACGAGCGATGAAGGATGGCGAGCAGCAGCCGGCGGCGATCGATGTCTTCGCATTGGCTGCACGCGACACCTTTGCGCGCTCGCTGGGCATCGAGATCGTCGAGGCGTCGCTCGGCCGCGCGGTCAGCCGGGTCAGGCTGGAGGAGCGCCACATCAACTTCATCGGCGTCGCCCACGGTGGCCTGGTCTTCACCCTGGCGGACGCCGCCATGGGGTATGCCAGCAACTCCCAGGGCATCCTGTCTCCCAGCATCGATTCGCACATCCTCTACAGCCTGCCGGCCCGTGCGGGCGAGGTCCTCACGGCGACGGCGGTGGAGATCGCGCGCACCAGCAGGCTGTCGAACTACCGGATCGACGTGGTGCGCGATGACGGCAAGCTGGTCGCCGCGATGACCGGCACCACCTACATCACCGGCAAGCCGGTCGAGGTCTAGGCCATGGCGCTGGTCTCCCGTCACGAAGTGACCGTCGAATGGGGCGACTGCGACCCTGCCGGCATCGTCTACTATCCGTCCTACTTCCGCTGGTGCGACCAGGCGAGCCACCGGCTGCTGGCGGCCGCCGGCATCACCGACAACGACACGCGCAGCGGTCCGTGGACGGAGGGCACGCCGCTGGTCGCCGCCGAATGCTCCTTCAAGCGCGCCTCGCAGCCCGGCGAAAAGCTTGTCGTGGAAAGCCACGCCTCGCGCTTCGGCCGCAGCTCCTTCACCATCAGCCACGTCTTCCGTGACGCGGCGGGCGAGATCGCCGCGGAGGGCAGCGAAACGCGCATCTGGGCGAAGAAGGTGGGCGACGCGCGCTCGCTGAAAGCGGTACCGATTCCGGAGGATGTGAAGAAGCGGCTCGGTGGTTAGCAGCTAGGCTGCCACCGCGGGCCGCTGCCGGCGGCTCAACAGGCTCCGCAACCATCGTCCGCCAGGCAGCTCCACGAGATAGTGCAGCAGGCTCGCCACGATCAGCGAGACGAGGCCGGCCGCGATCACGCCCGCGAGCGTGCTCCAACCCTGCGACACGGCCCATCGGATGACCGCGAAGCCCAGCGCGACATGGACGAGATAGAGCGGATAAGAAATCTGTCCCAGGAAGACGAGCGGCCGCCAGGCCAGCCATTTGCCGTGCCGGCTGATGGCGAACCACACGAGCGCCGTGAAGGCGATGGCCAGAGGCAGGTACAGGCGCCCTGGCGTATTGAAGGACTTCTCGCCGCCGCCCAGCGCCGTCACCGCGATCGCGGCCGCCAACGCCAACCAGGTGACCGGCCGCGCCATGCGGGTGTGGATGCGATAGAGGCAGATGCCGATCAGGAAGAAGTTGCTGTAGTAGACAAGCAGCAGGATCGAGCTGCGATGGTGCAGCCGCACGTCGAGCGTGGCGATGAACAGGCAGCTCACGGCGACGGCCAGCAGGCCGAACCATTCGGCCCAGCGCAGCATGCCGATCGCCAGGATAAGGCCCATGCCGACGTAGAACACCAACTCGTAGGTCAGCGTCCAATAGGGCATGTCCATGGCGCTCTGGCCGAACAGGCTCGGCGCCATGGTGAGGTTGGCGAGGAACTGCGGCAGGGTTGGTGTGTCGAACAACGGCACCGGCGACAGGGTACGAATCACGGTGGCCAGCACCAGCGCGGCCAGGAAGGCCGGCATCAGCCGCGCCGCGCGCGAGATCGCGAACGCGCGCACCGACTTCTTGCGCTCGATCGTCATCAGGATCACGAAGCCGCTGATGATGAAGAACAGTTCCACGCCGAAATGGCCAGGCCCGAGGTCGACGGAGAGCGGACTCCGTCCCGGATAGAGCACGTCGTAGTACTGGCCGTGGTGGTGCAACATCACCGCACCGGCTGCGAAACCGCGCAGCACATCGAGGCCGGCGATGCGTTCCGTTCCTGCTCGCACCTATTGTCCCCGCTTGGTCGTCCTGAGCATTGGGACAGCCATACCGCGGTTGCGTCGCAGGCGGGGTGACTAGGCCGTGACAAGCTCACGACCCCGTGAGGCATGTCCTATGCAGCGACGACCACGGGGCCTGCGGGTTGGCGCTCCAGCTCCTGGATGGCGCGATAGATGATGGCGCCGATGTCGTTGTGATAGAGCCACAGGCTGTTGGCTTGGCCGTCGAAGTTGGGCTCGCCGCCCATGCCGGCCGGCAGTTTGTAGCCGGTGCCCAATCCGATGCCGAACAGGTTGGGCAGGCTGTTGCCGTCGCTCAGCAACAGGCGGCTCTGCTCGCCGACGGCATGGCCGCCCAGCTCGGCGTTGAGCATGAGCCGCCGGCCGCTGGCGTCGAACACCGGCAGCATCGCCGAGCGATAGCCGAAGCTCGGCACGACCAGCGCCGCTTCGCCGATCATGGCGCGAAGCGCCTCGTCGCCGAGGCTCTGCATGTCCATGGCGACCACCCGCGACTCGGCCGGCGTGCCGGGACGCCGCGCGATCTGGCGCCACATCTCGCGGCCGAAGCCGCGCAGCCCGCCCATGCGGTTGACCCTCTGGGTGCGCGGGCAGATGTCGCCCGGCGCGACCTCGTACAGGTCGTCGAGCGCGACCTCGCGGTCGGGATAGAAGATGCGCGGCTCGCGCCGCTGCAGGATGACGATCTGGCCCTTGGCCAGACGCTCGGCGCCCGGCAATCCCAGGAAGGCACCGGCCACCGAGTAGGCGCTGTGCGAGCCGCCCAGGATCAGGATCGGCCGCTGGCCGGCTTCGCTGAGGATTTGGTCAGCCTCCTTGAGTCCCGCCGTCGACAGGGCGCGATCCGACGGCATGAGATGGCGCATCGAGCAATTCGCCAAGGCCAGGCCCGGTCGCAGTTCGCCCTGCATCCAGCGCTGCTGGCCCCCCAGGGCGACGACGGCGGAGCGGGCGGCGAGAACGCTCTCGCGGCCATCGCCGTCGGTGATCTCGACCTCGACCGAACCGTCGCGTCGCAGATGGATGGCGCGGGCCTCGGTGCAGAGATGCAGCGCCGACCGCTCGGCGAGCATGCCGGCGAGGGCAATGCCGATCCGCCGCATGTAGCGGTCGACCAGGACGAGCGGCGGAAAGCTGTCGCGATATCGCGCCATCTCCTGCGCCAGCGGTTCGTCGCGCAAAGGCTTCAGCTCAGGCGGCAGGCCTGGCGCCTCCAGGCATTCGAGATAGGAGCCGCCCAGCGAATCCGAATGGATGCCGAACCGCCCCAGCGTGCCGCCCAGCTGGGCCTGGCGGTCGACCACGGCAATGCCGCGATCGAGCCACTCGGGCAGCAAGCCGTGCTGCGCCGCCCAGATGACCGGTCCGAGGCCGCCCGGGCCGCCGCCGATGATGACCGATGACAACATGGCGGACGCTCTCCGTTACGCGAACACGTCGTGGAATACGCGGGCGACGCGCTCGACCACGCTTTCGTCGACCGAATGCGAGGTCGGCAGGTTCACACCGGTGGCGGAAAGCTCGATGCTGTTGGGGCAGGCGCGAGCGTACTTGCCGTAGGGCGGCAGGGCCGAGAGTGGATGGAAGAAGGGCCTCGTCTCGATCTTGGCCTCGTGGGCCGCGCGCATCAGCGGCAGGCGCTTCTCCGCCGGCACCTGGACGCAGGTCATCCATACGACGGGCCGGTACTCGTCGGGCAGCGTCGGCGGAAAGCGCACGTCGGGAATGCCCTTCAGCGCCTCGTGGTAGAGTGCGGCGATGCGGGCGTTGCGCTGCAGCACCTCGTGGACGCGCCAGATCTGCGATTGGCCGATCGCCGCCTGCAGGTTGGTGATGCGGTAATTGAAGCCGACCCGCTCGTGCCAGTAGGAGCGGTCCGGCGACATGCCGTGGTCGCGCAGGGTGCGCAGCGAGGTCGCGAGCTCGGCCGAGTTGGTGAGGCACATGCCGCCTTCGCCGGTGGTCACGATCTTGTTGGCGTAGAACGAGAAACAGGAGATGTCGCTGAACTGTCCGACCGCCTTGCCGCGGTAGCGCGCGCCATGTGCCTCGGCGCAATCCTCGACCACGGCGATGCCGCGGCCCCGGGCGAACTCGGTGATCGGCCCGATCTCGGCCGGCCGGCCGTAGAGATGGACGGGGATGATGGCCTTGGTCTGCGCCGTGCAGGCGCGCTTGACGGCCTCGCGGCTCATGCACCAAGTTTGGCGATCGACGTCGACGATCACCGGCGTAGCGCCGCAATAGAGCACCGCATTGATGGTCGCGGCGAAAGTGAGGTCGGGGACGATGACCTCGTCGCCGGGCCCGATCCCGAGCGCGACCAGCGCGAGATGCAGCGCCACCGTGCCGTTCGAGACCGCGACGCCGTGCCGAACGCCGATGAAGCGACTGAAGTCTTCCTCGAACTTGTTGACGTAGGGGCCCTTGCTGGAAATCCATCCGGAGATGAACGCATCGAGCACCGAGCGGAAGTCGTCGCTGGTCATGTGCGGCATCGCCACCTGGACCGGCCGCGTCGAGCGATCGATCAGGACGCCCGTCAGATGGCCGCTCGAATCGACCACCGGCCGCAGGATCTCCTGCTGATCGACGTCGTTGCGCAGAGGATTGGCGCTGATCATGTTGCCCGCGGGGTGCCAGCCCAGCGTGGGATCGACGATCGCCGTGCCGTCGGCCAGTGCCCGTCGGATGTCGTCGAGAGAGATACGGCCGATGAGGCGATGGTCGTCGCCGACGACCAGGCATGAGCCCAACCCGTTATCGAGACACTTCTCGATGACCGACAGGACGCTTTCTGACTTGTTGCACACGAACGCGGCTTCAACTGACGTCTCCTCCGGCGCTGCCAGAGACATTTAGCCTCCCTTTGCGAGACACCCCTCTCGCTGACCCGCCACGACGGGCTGTTCTTCATATTCTTGGAATGCGGCCTGTGGGCTTGCCAGTGTCCAGATTGTGGCTGCAGTTGAAATCGAGGGTCGAAAGATCGCTGCAGATGCGAACGTGGGTTGCGTCGACACAATTTGATCACTGGCGTCGCCGAAGGCGGCTGCACATCGTTTCGGCCGAGGAGACGCCATGCAGTGCCTGTGGTTGACGCTTGCCGATCCGGACCCGGCCACCAATGGCCAGCTCATCTATTCCAAGGGATTGATCGAGGCAGCGCGCGATGCCGGTGCCACCTTGCGGGTGATCGGCCTGGCGCGGCGCGAGAACCCGCGATCGGTATCCAAGCTCCTGGCCATCGACTGGCGGCTGGCCGACGAACAGGTCCAGCCGGCGTGGCGGCGGCTGTTGTCGCCCATGCCCCTCGTCGCCCGTCGCGGCGATGGCGCGAACATGCGGCGGCTGCTCGACGAGGCGCTGGCGGAGCGGCCGTGGGACACGATCGTGTTCGACAGCATCTGCAGCGGCTGGGCACTCCGCCGCGTGATGCGTCACTGCCGGCAGAGCCTGTGGCCGCCGCGCGTGGTCTACATCGCGCACAATCACGAGCGAACGGTCGGGCGGCGCATCGCCAAGGAGACCCGCGGGCTGCGCCGTCTGGTGAAGGCGGTCGACTATCTCAAGGTCAGGCGGCTGGAGCGCCGGCTGGTCGCGGCGGCCGACCTGGTGACGTCGAACACGCCCGACGACTGCCGCCGGTTCGCCGCCGATGCCAAGGGACGCTCCATCGTCTTCCTGCCGCCCGGCTTCAGTGGGCCTCGGGTCGAGGCCCGCGCGATCGACGACGGCGTGCCGCGGCGGGCCATCCTGGTCAGCAGCCTCGACTGGGCGCCCAAGCGCGCGGCGGCTGAAGCCTTCCTCGCTACCGCCACCGCCATGCTGGCGCGCGAGGGCATCGGCCTGCAGGTCGTGGGTGAGGCGGAACCGGCCTATCTCGAGAGCCTGCGGCGACGCTACCCGTCGGTCGATTTCGTCGGCCGGGTCGATGACGTCCGGCCCTACATGCGCCAGGCACGGCTCGCGCTGGTGCCCGACCTTCTGGGCGGCTTCAAGCTCAAGGGGCTGGACTATGTGTTCAACCGCCTGCCGATCCTCGCCATGCGCATTGCGCTGCCGGGCATGCCGCTGGAGGAGGGGACGAGCATCGGGCTGTACGACAGCCATGCTGCCTTGGCGGACGGCGTCGTCGAGCTCATCGACGACTTCCCGCGGCTGAATGCGTGGCAGGTCGCGGCCTACGACGCCTGCGCCGATCGCTTCGACTGGCGGCGGATCGGCCACCACCTCGTG
>JAIEOV010000155.1 GCA_019750135.1 Reyranella sp.
CGCCCCCAGCGCTATGCTCCGCGAACAACTATTCAAACTGACCGTATCGCCCATGGTGACAGTCTACAAAATCATTTCCGCCGATCTGTGGCAGGCAGCCGAGGGCAGCGGCGTTTTCACCGGCGCCGGCATAGACCTGAAAGACGGCTTCATCCATCTGTCCACGGGAGCGCAGGCGAGGCGGACGGCGCAGCTGTACTTTGCGGGACAGGACAATCTCGTGCTTGTGGCGGCTGACGCGGCGAGCCTCGGTGATGCGCTGAAGTACGAGCCCTCGCGCGACGGCGATCTGTTCCCGCACCTCTATGGAGCGTTGCCGCTGACGGCGGTTCTGTCGGTGCGACCGCTGCCTCTCGGTGGAGACGGCAATCACATCTTCCCGGCTGACGTGGCCTGACTGGAATTCCGGCCGACGGACCAGCGGCCCTGAGACCGTCGGCGAGCGTATTGCGACCCGCCAGCCCGACTCCTAGAGTCGCGCGGGGCAAAGGCGCACAGCCAATAAGCCAATAAAAGGGAGCCTGTCATGGAGATCAGCCGTTTGCGTCGTCGTCACGTCGTCTCGTTGCTGGGAGGCGCTGCCGCCGTCGGCGCGTCGGGCCGGGCCTTCGCCCAGGCCGAGCCGCCCAAGCCGGCGCAGATCGTGGTCAATCATTCCGGCGGCTCGATGGGCAGCGCCATGCGCAAGGCCTTCTTCAACGGCTTCGAGAAGAAGTACGGTATCCGCGTCGTCGAGACGAGCCCGGTCGACTTCGGCAAGCTGCGCGCCATGGTCGACTCGGGCAACGTCGAATGGGACCTGACCGAGATCGGCGGCCAGGACGCCATTCGCGCCGGCAAGGCCAACCTGCTCGACAAGGTCGACCCCAAGGTCGTCGATCGCTCGAAGTATCCCGAAACGGCGCAGAACCCGTACGTGTTCGCCTCGTCGGTCTACACGACGATCATCGGCTACCGCACCGACGTCTTCAAGAACGGCAGCCAGCCCAAGAGCTGGGCGGACTGGTGGGACGTGAAGAAGTTCCCCGGGGCGCGCTCGATGCGCAACCATCCGACCGACAATCTCGAGTTCGCGCTGATCGCCGACGGCGTGCCGAAGGACAAGATCTACCCGATCGACTTCGACCGCGCCTTCAAGAAGCTCGACCAGATCAAGCCGCACGTCACCGCCTGGTGGTCGACCGGCCAGCAGCCGGCGCAGCTCCTGCTCGACAAGGAAGTCGTGCTGGCGACCGGCTGGAACGGCCGCTTCTACGACATCATCAAGAAGGGCGCACCGGTCGAGATCGAGTGGAACGAAGGCGCCCTGAAGCAGGGCAGCTTCGCGATCCCGCGCGGGGCGAAGAACCCGTACTGGGCCAACAAGATGCTAGCCGAGCTCGCGATCCCGCAGCAGCAGGCGGTCTATGCCTCCGAGCTCGGCTATCCCGGCCTCAACCTCGAATCGCTGAACTTCGTCGACGCCAAGGTGAAGCCCTATCTGCCGACCGCGTACCTCGACAAGCAGTTCTGGATCAGTGACGAATGGTATGCCGAGTACGGCACCAAGGCCGCCGAGCTGTGGAACGCCTGGATGCTGAAGAAAGCGTGAGCAACACAGGATCGGCCGACCTCTCGATCGAGGGGGTCGGCAAGCGTTTCGGCGAGGTCGTGGCGCTGGACCGCGTCTCGCTGCAGGTGGCGCAAGGCGAGCTTCTGACGATCCTGGGCCCCAGCGGCTCGGGAAAGACGACGCTCCTGAAGGTCGTCGCCGGCTTCGAGACGCCCGACGGCGGATCGGTGAAGGTGGGCGGGGAGGAGATCACGGCCCTGCCGCCGGCCAAGCGCGACATCGGCATGGTGTTCCAGAACTATGCGCTGTTCCCGCACCTGACGGTGCAGGGCAACGTCGCGTTCCCGCTCGAGATGCGCAACGTCGCCCGGGCAGAAATCGATCGGCGCGTCGCCGAAGCCATCGCCATGGTCGAGCTCAAGGGCTACGAGCGGCGGCTGCCACGCCAGCTCTCCGGCGGCCAGCAGCAGCGTGTCGCGCTGGCCCGGGCCATCGTCTTCAATCCGCGGCTTCTGCTGCTCGACGAGCCGTTCGGCGCACTCGACCGCAAGCTGCGCGAGACGATGCAGCTCGAGGTCAGGCGCCTGCAGCGCAAGCTCGGCCTGACCACGATCTTCATCACCCACGACCAGGAAGAGGCGCTGGTCCTCTCGGACCGCGTTGCCGTGATGAACCACGGCACGATCCAGCAGGTCGCCACGACGACCGAGATCTACGAACGGCCGGCGAACGAGTTCGTCGCCGACTTCGTGGGCGAGAGCAACATCTTCCACGGCACGGTGAGCGCGCCGGGCACGGTCGCGCTGGATAACGGCCGCACGCTCAAGGTCGCCTCGAGCTTTGCAGCCGGCCGCAAGGTCGGCGTGCTGATGCGGCCCGAACGCTTCTCGCCCGGCGGCGCCAATGCCTTCGCCGGAGAGGTGCTGGAGGCGGTCTATCTCGGCACGTCCTTCAAGCTGCGTCTCGCCTGCGGGGGCGGCATGGAGCTGCTCATCCGCCAGCCGGCGAAGGGCCCGCTGCCCGCGACCGGCGCCCGGATCGAGGCCGGCATCGAGCCGGATGCCATCCATGTCTTCTGATCTCTTCCGGACCGCCGGCGAGTGGCGCGCTCCCAGCGATGAGCCTGAGCGATGACCGGCCGTGTCGCCTGGCCGGCACTGCCGGCGCTGATCCTGCTGCTGGTGTTCTTCCTCTTCCCGGTCGTGCGCATGCTGGGCTTCAGCGTCGAAGGCGGCACGCTCGACTGGTACGCCAAGGCGCTGGGCGAAGGCCTGTACCTCAGGGTGATGTGGAACACCTTCGAGATCGCGCTCCTGGTCACGCTGTTCTGCCTGCTGCTGGGCTATCCGCTGGGCTTACTGATCGCCACGACGACGCCGGCCTGGGCGACGATGGGCTTCATCTTCGTGCTGCTGCCGCTCTGGACCTCGGTGCTGGTGCGCACCTACGCTTGGATGGTGCTGCTCGGCCGCAACGGCGTGTTCAACCGCATGCTGATGGATGTCGGCATCACCAGCGATCCCATCCCGATGCTGCACAACTTCACCGGCGTGCTGATCGGCATGGTCCATGTCTTGCTGCCCTACATGGTCCTGCCGGTCTACGGCGCGGTGCGGCGCGTCGACCCCTCGGTGGTCGCGGCGGCGGCGGGGCTGGGCGCCTCGAGTTGGCGCATCTTCTGGCGCATCTACATTCCACTCACGCTGAACGGCATCTTTGCCGGCTGCGTGCTGGTGTTCGTGCTGTCGCTGGGCTTCTTCATTACGCCGGCGCTGCTGGGTGGCGGCCGGGTCATCATGATCGCCGTGCTGATCGAGCAGCAGGTGCGCGAGGCGCTGAACTGGCCGTTCGCCGCCGCCCTGTCGGCGGTCCTGCTGGTCGCGACCTTTGCCGTCTATGCGCTGGCCCAGCGCGTCAGCCAGCAGGAGGCGCGGCAATGAAGGGCAAGCCGCTCAGCCGCCGCCTGCTGATTGCCGCCGGGGCGCTGATCTACTTCTTCCTGATGCTGCCGATCCTGGTGGTGTTCCCGATCTCGCTGAGCTCGGCGCCCTATCTGCAGTTCCCGCCGCCGGGCCTCAGCTGGCAATGGTACGAACGCTACCTCGACGATCCGCAATGGATCGACGCCACCTGGCGCTCGCTCTACATCGGCGGGGCCACGGCCGTGCTGGCCCTGCTGCTGGGCGTCCCGCTCGCCTTCAGCCTGGTGCGCGGGAGGTACTTCGGCCGCGTCCTGGTCGATCGCCTGGCGCTGGCGCCGATCATCGTGCCGACCATCATCCTGTCGGTCGCCGTCTATGGCGTGTTCGCCAAGCTCAAGCTGATCGGCGCCTGGTACGGCCTGGTGCTGGCCCACACCGTGCTCGCGCTGCCGTTCGTCGTCCTCGTGATGACGGCGGGACTGCGCGACTTCGACCGCTCGCTCGAGCAGGCCGCCGAGGGCCTGGGCGCCAGCCGCTGGCGCACGCTGACCCGCGTGACCCTGCCGTTGCTGCGGCCGAGCCTGGTATCGGCCGGGCTGCTCGCCTTCATCTCGTCGTTCGACGAGGTCGTCGTCGCGCTGTTCCTGGCCGGCGCCAACATGACGCTGCCCAAGAAGATGTTCGACAACATCCTGATGGAGATCGATCCGACCATCGCGTCGGTGTCGGTGATCCAGATCCTGCTGGTCACGATCGTCATGGTGCTGATCGGCCGCTTCGGCCGCGGCCTCCGGGACAGTGCGCGTTAGGAGTACAGCATGGCTGATTCCGTCTTCCACAAGGACTTCAAGTCGATGCCGTGGTGGTGGGAATGGTGGCATCCTAACACCGAGCTGTCGCAGGACCCGCCGCGCAAGTCCGACGTGGTGGTGGTCGGCGCGGGCTATGGCGGCCTGTCGACGGCGCTGGAGCTGGCGCGCTCGGGCGTCGAGGTGACAGTGCTGGAGCGCGGCGCCTTCGGCGACGGCGCCAGCACGCGCAACGGCGGCGGCGTGAGCGGCGGCACGACGCTGGGCAAGGGTTTCTCCGGCAAGGGCGTGCGCAGCGACCCCGAGGAATGGAAGAAGGTGATGTCGCGCATGCTGAGCGACGCCGCCGATTCGCTCAGCCAGGTCGAGACCGTCATCCAGCGCGAGGGTATCGAGTGCTACTGGCGCATGAACGGCCGCTTCAGCGGCGCCTTCACGCCCAAGCACTATGCCGAGCAGGCGGCCAAGGTCGGCACCTACAACAGCAACGCCGGCCTGGGCACCTACATGGTGCCGCGCGAGCAGCAGCGCGAGGAGATCGCGTCTGACTACTACTACGGCGGCATGGTCGTGGAGCGCACCGGCCAGCTGCATCCGGCGCTGTACTACGGAGGACTGCTGAAGGCGACGCACAAGGCCGGCGCCAAGCTGTGCGCGCAGTGCGACGCGGAGAAGATCGAGCGCAAGAGCGGCGGCTTCACCGTGCTGACCAACAAGGGGCCGATCGAGGCGCGCGAGGTCGTGATCGCGACCAACGGCTATACCGGCGACGTGACGCCGACCTTGAAGCGCCGGCTGGTGCCGGTCGCCAGCCACATCATCGCGACCGAGGAGCTGCCCGAAGACCTGATCAAGAGCCTGATCCCGAAGGGACGCGTCGTCAGCGATACCAAGCGCGTGCTCTGCTACTACCGGCGCTCGCCCGACGACAAGCGCGTGATCTTCGGTGGTCGCGCGCGCTTCACCCAGGTCACGCCCGAGGTGAGCGCACCGGTGCTGCATCGCTACATGCTGGAGCGCTGGCCGCAGCTCAAGGGCACCAAGGTCACGCACGCCTGGACGGGCAACGTGGCCTTCGCCTTCGACTTCCTGCCGCACATGGGCCAGGAGCAGGGCATGCACTACTTGATGGCCTGCAACGGCTCGGGCGTCGCCATGATGTCCTATCTCGGCTACCAGACGGCACGGAAGATCGCCGGCGGCTCGAATGCGCCGATCAACGCCTTCGACGGCCAGGATTTCCCGACGGTGCCGTTCTACAGCGGCAATCCCTGGTTCCTGCCCATGGTGGGCGCCTGGTACCGCACCCGCGACTGGTGGGATCGGCTGACGGCTTAGTCGATCAGGGCGGCGATATCGCCAGCACTGCTGGCACCGGCCTTGGACCCGGGCGGTACTTTCTGCGTCGTCTGGCCCCTTGTGGCACACAATAAATAGAACTTGAGTTGATTCAAGATGGAACCGAAGTTATATTAACCGAGCGTTCGCCTGTCGGCGAGCTCCGCTCTATGCATCGTTGATATGAGACCAGAAGGCTGTGTCCGGCCGTTTGCCTCCGGATGAGGTGCGCTGGGCGCGCGCCACCGGAGGTGCGCGCATCTCGAGGGGGATTCCGGTTGCGAAACTAGCGTAACTGTCCGAATTCCTACTGATAGTGGGCGGGTCCCTTGAAAACCACTACGCGGCCACTTCCGGAAAGGGCGGAAAGGGCGCTAACTCAGGTCATCGCGAACGGGGGAACGCGCTCGGCCTCGCCGGGCGCGAAGGCGAGGGCACTCCAGAAGCCGGCTTCCTCGAGCAGCGGACGCACGATCTGCCGGTCGCCGTACGGCAGTTCGGCAAACATCTGCTTCAGCCACAGCCAGCAGCGCGCGACGTCGGGCCGGGCGAAGCCGGTGATGCGCACGCCCTCGACCTCGTAGCTGGCGGGCTGCTGGTTGCGGGCGACGGCGTCGCTGACCGCCACCATCATCGGCAGCAGCGTGCGGCCGGCGAGCATGACCAGGGCGCGCACCGTCTCGTTGACTGCGGCGACCGACCAGCCGCCTTCGTGGCCCGACAGATCATCGACATAATGCGTCCACTGGAACAGCCGCACCGCCCGCTCGCGCAGGATCCTGGACGGCGTCGGATCGATGACGAACTGCGAGAGCATGCCGTAGAGGCCGAAGTCGGCGATCGACGGCCGCTCGCCGAACAGGAAGAGCTGCCGCGACAGGCCCGCTTCCAGCACGTCGAGCACCGCCGCATAGTGGTCGAGGAACACCGGCATGACCGCGGGATTGCTGGCGCCGACGATGGTCCGCAGCTTCTGCTGGCGCTCGGTGAAGCGCGCCATGCCGGCTGCAAGCTCGTCCTCGCCGACGGCCCCCAGCCAACCGTGCATCTGGCGGCGGGCGCAGAAGGCGATGTCTTCCTCGGGCGTCCAGCGGAAGGCGAGCAGCGGCAGGGGCAGCCACTCGTCGGCGAAGTCCTCGATCAGCCGCGCCAAAAAACGCATGGCAGGCGTCGGCGGCAGCACCGAGCGACTGTCCGGATGCCGCTTCTCCAGCTCATGGATGATGGGCGTCGAATCGTTCCAAGGCGTGCCGTCGGGGAACTGCACGATCGGCAGCATCTGCTTGCCGAAGCGCCGCAGCTTCTCGGTCTGGCCGGTCCCGTCCCAGCCGCCCAGCATGATCACCCAGTCGTGCGGGATGCGGCGATAGCGCATCACCGCCCGCATCTTGTGCGAGTAGGGCGAGCCCGGACCGCCGAAGATCCGGTAGCGGTCGTGGGGCTCGTTCATGCCGCGCTCAGGCGTTGTGCGCCCGGTTCAGCCGGTCGAAGCCTTCGGCGAGGTCGGTCTTGAGGTCCTCGACGTCTTCCAGGCCGATATGGACGCGCAGGATATGCTTGTTCTTCGGCCACGGCACGGCGGTGCGGTAGTTGTCGGGATGAGCCGGGATCATCAGGCTCTCGTAGCCGCCCCAGCTCGCGCCCATGCCGAAGATGTCCATGCCGTCGAGCATGGCGGCGAGCGCGTTGCGGCTATATCCGTCGCGCAGGGTGAAGGAGAACAGGCCGGACGAGCCCTTGAACTGGCGCTTCCAGTTGTCGTGGCCGGGACAGTCGGGCAGGGCGGGGTGCAGCACCTTGTCGACCTCGGGCCGGCCCTTCAGCCAATGGGCGATCTCGACGCCGCTCTTCTCGTGATGGCGCAGGCGCACGGCCATGGTGCGCAGGCCGCGCAGGGCGAGGTAGCAGTCGTCGGGCGCGGCGTGGAAGCCGAAGTTCTGGCACGCCGTCTTGGCGGTCTCAAACATCTGGCGCGTGGCGCAGCCGATGATGCCCATCATCGCGTCGGAGTGGCCGACGATGTACTTGGTGCCGGCATGGATCGACAGATCGCAGCCATGGTCGAACGGCTTGAAGTAGAGCGGGGTGGCCCACGTGTTGTCGATCATCACCGTGGCGCCGTGCTTCTTGGCGACCGTGGCGATGGCGTCGACGTCCTGCACCTCGAAGGTCTGCGAGCCCGGCGCCTCGAGATAGACGACCTTGGTGTTGGGCTGGATCAGCTTCTCGATGTCCTTGCCGATCATGGGATCGAAGAAGGTCGTCTCGACGCCGAAATTCTTGAGTGTGGTGTTGGCGAAGCGGCGCGCCGGACCGTAGGCGTTGTCGGTCAGCAGCATGTGGTCGCCGGTCTTCAGGAAGCCCACGATCGCGCCGGTGACGGCGGCGAGGCCGGACTGCACGGCGATCGAGCGGTGCGCGCCCTCGATGGCGGCGACGGCGTCCTCGAGCGCCTTCTGGGTCGGCGTGCCGTTGCGGCCGTAGCCGAAGCCCTCGAACGGCACCCGGTTCTCGAACTTCTCCATGGTCGGGGAGAGGATCGTCGAGGCGTGGTAGACGGGCGGATTGACGATGCCGAAGTTGTTCGCGGGATCGCGGCCGGCGACGGCCAGAACGGTGTCGGGTCTGGTATAAGTTTTCTTGGAGGTCATGAACCTCACTATGGCACAGCCCTCACACAGGCGGCCAGCGATAGACCTCCGGCCACAGCACGCGCGGATCTCGCAATTCCTTGCTTTCGCTGCGCACCGGGCGAAACCCTGCCTTGCGATAGGTGTCGAGTGCCTTGGGATGGTCGAGCGTGTTGGTGTTGAGATCGATCCGGGTGACGCCGCGGGCGAAGACCCGCTCGATGGCGCGGTCGAGCAGCCAGGGCCCGATGCGCCGGCCGATATAGGGAAGGGTGAGGCCGAAAAAGACCAGCTCATCGCCGCCCAGCTCGAAGTAGCCGACCAGATCGCCGTCATGACGGGCGACATGCAGCTCGTGGTCAGGCTGGTCGAGCAGCATTTGCAGGGCGGTATCGCTCAGCAGGCGGCGCTCGTACCACAGCCATGGCCGGCCGACGCGATCGTAGAGCTCGCGGTAGAGCCCAGCTGTCGCCGGCCGGACGTGCTGGATCGACACGTCGATGTCCGGTGCCCGCCCACGCTGCGTCCAGTCGGTGCGCACCATCTCGAGATGCGTGATGGTGATCGGCAGCCGTCCGTCGGCGCGAGGCGGCGGCTGATGGGCGAAGAGTTCGGGGCCTGGTGACGATCCGTGCATCGCCCTGTGTGTATCAGGAAATCAGGCGACGGATGCCATCGAGGCAATAAAAAAGGCGGCTCTCGCCGCCACGTACCTTACGAATGTCTGCTGCTTCAGTTACGCGGCACGATCTCGAACCGACGTATCTGCCGCACCACGAACGTCTTGTGGTCGGCGCAGGTGATCTCGACGCTGCTCAGCAACGGGCTGAGATCGCGGATCAGTGCGTATGCCGGCATCTCACAGGCCAACTCGCCATTCTCGACGAGCGCCTTCCAGTCCGGCGGCACGATGTGCATGTAGAAGTCCATGATCGGCATCGCGTCAATCATGCGACTTCCTTCTTCGGCGTGCGCCGGCACGAGTGCCGCCGCTACCACAAGGCTGGCTATCGTCAAATGTTTCATCTAGTCCTCTTTGCTATACCTACCGGAAGTGGTGGGCGCATCGAGGATACACTCTTCAGGGCCCGGTGACGATGGGGGTGTCGGCGCGGCCGCCCCATTCGGTCCACGAGCCGTCATAGACGGCCGTTTCCGGCGCACCCGTCAGGTAGAGGCCGAGCGCCACGACGCAGGCGGTGACGCCCGAGCCGCAGCTCGCCGTCACCTTCTTCGACGGGTCGATGTCTGAGGCGGCGATGCGTGCGGCGAGCTTGTCGGCCGGCAGCATGGTACCGGTCTTGGGATCGAGCAGCTCATTGTAGGGAAGGTTGTAGGCGCCCGGCATGTGGCCGACGCGCAGGCCGGCGCGCGGCTCCGGCACCTCGCCGCGGAAGCGGTTGGCGGCGCGGGCATCGACGATCTGCTCGCGCTTGCTGTCGATCAGGCCGAACACGTCGTCGACCGAGCGCACCAGCGTGTTGTTCAGGCGTGCGGTGAAGTGCCGGTCGCGCGGCGGCGTCGGGTCGTCGGTGACCGGCCGGCCTTCGCTCATCCACTTGGGCAGGCCGCCATCCAGCACCGCCACGTCCTTGTGCCCCATCGCGCGGAACATCCACCACACGCGGCAGGCGCCCGTCATCGGCGTGGTGTCGTAGACCACGATCTTGCTGCCGTCGCCCAGCCCGAGCTTGCGGACGCGCGAGGAGAATTTTTCCGGCGAGGGCAGCATGTGGGGAAGCGAGCTCGACGTGTCGGCGATCTCGTCGATGTCGAAGAAGACCGCGCCCGGGATGTGCTGGTTGGTGTACTCGGTCCTGGGATCGCGCTTGGCCGCCGGCAGGTAGAACGAGCCGTCGACGACACGGATGTCCGGCGCATCGAGGCGCGCGGCGAGCCAGTCGGTCGAGACCAGCGCGTCAGGTCTTGCGTATTCCATTGGCTGCTCCTTCTACGGCAGAGCGATGATGAACCGCCGGTTCATCTTCCCCTTGTTCTCGATCTTGGTGCATTCGACGCGGCCGATCTCGGCGGTGCGCGCCACGTGCGTGCCGCCGCAGGCCTGCAGGTCGACGCCTTCGATCGCCAGCAGCCGCACGCGGCCCGCGCCCATCGGCGGCCGCACGCTCATGGTCTTGACCAGCTCGGGCCGCGCCGTGAGCTCCTCGTCGGTCACCCATTGCGGCGTCACCGGCCGGTCGACGGCGAGGATCTTGTTGATCTCCTCGGTCACCCATTCCTTGGCCGGCACGTCGCCTTCCAGGTTGAAGTCGAGGCGGCTCTTGTCGGCATTGACCTGCCCGCCGGTGACGTTGCCCTTGATCACCGCCGACATGACGTGCAGCGCGGTGTGCATCCGCATGTGGCGATAGCGGCGCTCCCAGTTGAGGCTCATCTGCACCTTGGCGCCGACCGCCGGTCGTGGCGCGTCGGGCGCCAGCACGTGCAGCACGTCGCCGCCGTCGGCCTTGACCGAATCGACGATCTGCGCCTCGCCGCCGTCCCAGCGCAGCACGCCGCTGTCGCCGGGCTGACCGCCGCCGGTCGGATAGAAGATGGTGCGGTCCAGCCGCACGCCACGCTCCTCCACGGCGGTGACCGTGGCGTCAGCGTCCTTGAGGTAAGCGTCCTGACGGAAGAGTTCTTCGACCATGCCAGGGATTTAGGGCCTTGGCCGGCGCGGCTCAAGGCTTGATCTCCGGCCACATTCGCGGCGCGGCGGCCGGTATGCGCGTTTGCAGAGCCTATGTGTGGGCTAACGCACATTCTGCCCGGGCCGCGCGTGCGATGGTTGGCTGTCGGCGCAGATACGGAAGGACGTTCATGGCTGCGGTGGGCAGGGTCGACGTCGCGGTCGTCGGTGGCGGCCCCGCAGGAGCGGTCACCGCTCTGTTGCTGGCCCGCGCCGGCCGTCATGTCGCGGTGTACGCACAGTCACGACACGAGGCGCTCAGGCTGGACGAGGCCCCGCCGCCATCGGTCAACCCGCTGCTGCGCAAGCTCGGTTTGTGGGATCGCTTTCTTGCCGACAGCGGGCGCCTCGGCCCCATGGTGGTCGAGGCCGCGGAGCAGGCCGGCGCAAAGGTGCTGCGCGGCGCGTGCGTCGGCAAGGTCAGCCGGTCGAGCACTGGTCTGCGGATCGAGGCCGACAAGCCGGCCTTGGCGAAAATGGTCGTCGATGCGACCGGGCGGACGGCGCGGGTCGCCAGAGCCTTCGGCGCCCATTGCGTGCCGTTCGAGAAGTTGGTGTGCGTCGCGCGCGTGTTCGATATCAGCCCCGAATCGGCCGGCGACACGTTCATCGAGGCGGCGCCGGACGGCTGGTGGCATGTATCGCCGCTGCCGCATCGACGCCGCATCATCAGTCTGTTCACCGATGCGCAGGAAGCTGCCCGGTCGCGGCTCGCGACGGTGGATGGTTGGACCAGGGCGATGGCACGGACCGAGCACGTCCGCGACCTCGCCAGTGGCGTGCCGTGCGGCAAAATCCGCGTGACGACCAGCACCAGCCACGAACTCGCGCCGCCCGTCGGCGAAGATTGGATCGCCGTCGGCGACGCGGCATTTGCCGTCGATCCGTTGTCGTCGGACGGCGTCGAGTTCGCCTTGCGCAGCGCGATTGGCGCTGCCGAGGTGTTGCTGGGAGGAGATCGGTCCGCCTATCGGAGGCAGGTCGCCGATGAGGCCAGCGCGTATCGTCGGCTGCGGGCGTCCAGGCGTGTGGGTCAGCCCCTTGCCAGCCGGGCCGAGACTTCCCGAGCCGTCGGCATCGACGGTGCGGCACCCAGCCGCTCGACCGAGCAGGACGCCGCCGCGCTGGCATAGCGGGCCGCCTCGACCGGCGTCACGCCCTTGGCCATGCGGGCGGCGAGGGCGCCGACGAAGCAGTCGCCGGCGCCGGTCGTATCCACGACCTTGGCTTTGAATGCGGGAACGGTGGCGGCGCCATCCGCCGTGACGACCACCGCGCCGCGCGCGCCCAACGTCGCCACCACGGCCCGGGCGCCCTTGTCACGAACCTTCTGGCAGGCCGCCACGACCTGACGCAGGCCGCTGGTGTTGCGCAGTGTCGAGCGCGTGGCCTGGGCGAGCTCGATCTCGTTCAGGACAGCGACGTCGACCTGCTTCAACAGAGTTTCCGGGAAGGCGAGGAAGGGCGCGAGGTTCAGCACCGTGCGTGCGCCGGCGGCGCGGGCGCGGCGCAAGATTGCGTGGGTCTCGGCGAGCGGCGTCTCGAACTGCGCCACCCAGACCTCGTCCGCCTGCGGCTCCTGACGCACCATGTGCCGGCTGAAGCGAAGGTTGGCGCCCGAGGCGACCGTGATGGCGTTGTCGCTGGCCGCGACCTGGATGATCGCAACGCCCGTCGCCGGTCCATCGATCTCGCGCACGCCGGAGCTGTCGATGTCGCTGTCGGCCAGGAAGCCACGCAGGCTGTTGGCGAAGGCATCGTTGCCGACGGCGCCGACCATCGCCGTCGGAACGCCGAGGCGAGCGGCGGCGACCGCCTGGTTGAGGCCCTTGCCGCCGGGCAGGAACGACACCGTGGCGCCCAGAAGGGTCTCGCCGGTCGCCGGCCGCCGCGCGCTCTGCACGACGACGTCCATGTTCAGGCTGCCGCAGACGACGACGCGACTCATGTGACCAACGCCTTGGTGGAGTATTTCGGATCGCGCCAGGCTTCGTTTGCCAGCACGTCGCGCAGCGCGCCGACGGCGTCCGCGACGTCGCGATAGCTGAGATAGAGCGGCGCGAAGCCGAAGCGCATGATGTCGGGCGCGCGGAAGTCGCCGATGATGCCGCGATCGATCAGCGCCTGGACCACGGGGTAGGCCTGTTCGTGTGCGATCGCCACCTGGCTGCCGCGGCCGTCGTCGCGCGGCGTGATGATCCGGGCGCCGAAATCGCGGCAGACCGGCTCGACGAGTTCCATGAAGAAGTTCGTCAAAGCCAGGCTCTTGGCGCGAATGGTTGCGATGTCGATGCCGTCCAACGCATCGAGTGCGGCCTTCAGGGCGCGCAGCGACAGGATGGGCTGGGTGCCGCAGAGCAGGCGGCGGATGCCGGCGGCGGGACGATAGCCACTCTCCATGGCGAAGGGAGCTGCGTGTGCCCACCAGCCGGACAGCGGCTGCGCGAGGCCCTCGTGGTGGCGCCGGTTGGCGAAGATGAAGGCCGGCGCGCCAGGCCCGCCGTTCAGATACTTGTAGGTGCAGCCGACCGCGAAATCGGCGCCGAGGGCATCGAGCTCGATCGGCACGACGCCGGCGCTGTGGCAGAGGTCCCAGACGACGAGGGCGCCGGCCTCATGCGCACGCCTCGTCAATTCCGCCATGTCGCGCAGCGCGCCGGTGCGATAGTCGACATGGTTGATCAGCACGACCGCCGTCTGCCCGTCGATCATGGCGGCGAGGCGGGCGCTGTCGGCGGCCAGCCGGAGCGTCGTGCCCGGGCGCGACGCGGCGACTCCTTCGGCGATGTAGAGATCGGTGGGAAAGCTGTCGCGCTCGGCCAGGATGACGGTGCGCTGCGGCCGAAGGGCGAGTGCTGCGTGCAGCGCCTTGAAGACGTTGATGGAGGTCGTGTCCGTCACGACCGTCTCGCCCGCACCGGCGCCGATCAACCGGCCGACGCGATCGCCTAGCGTGTCGGTGAGCGACCACCAGCCTGCGTCGTTCCAGCTGCGGATCAGGCCTTCGCCCCATTCGCGGCGCGCCGCTTGCTCGAGTTCGGCAAAGGCGGCCTTGGGCGGCGGCCCCAGCGAATTGCCGTCGAGATAGATCACGCCGGCCGGCAACTCGAACAGCTCTCGCTTGCCGCGCAGCGGATCGGCGAGATCGAGCGCCGCGGCCTCGGCTGCGCCAGCCAACATCGCCGTCTACTTCATCCAGGGCGGCAGGGGCAGGTTCTTCTCGCGCAGGAAGGCTGGATTGAAGAGCTTGGATTGATAGCGCTGGCCGCCGTCGGCCAGGATGGTGACGACGGTCTTGCCCGGGCCGAGATCGCGCGCGAGCCGCATGGCACCGACGATGTTGATGGCGGTCGAGCCGCCCAGCACCAGTCCTTCGTGCTCGATCAGGTCGTAGAGGACCGGGAAGGCTTCCTCGTCGGTGATCTGGTAAGCCATGTCGATCGGCGTGCCGTCGAGGTTGGCGGTGACCCGGCCCTGGCCGATGCCCTCGGTGATCGAATTGCCTTCGGCCTTCAGTTCGCCCTTGGTGTGCCAGTTGTAGAGCGCTGAGCCCATCGGATCGCTGAGCGCGATCTTGACGTTGGGATTGCGCTCCTTCAGCGCGCGCGCCACGCCGCCCAGCGTGCCGCCGCTGCCGACCGAGCAGGTGAAGCCGTCGATCTTGCCGTCGGTCTGGTCCCAGATCTCCGGACCGGTGGTGCGATAGTGGCCCTCGCGATTGGCGACGTTGTCGAACTGATTGGCCCAGATCGCGCCGTTGGGCTCGGTCTTGGCCATTTCCTCGGCGAGCGTGCCGGAATAGCGCACGTAGTTGCCGGGATTGGCGTAGGGCAGGGCCGGCACCAGGCGCAGGTCGGCGCCGCACAGCCGCAGCATGTCCTTCTTCTCCTGGCTCTGCGTCTCCGGCATCACGATCACCGAGCGATAGCCGCGTGCATTGGCGACCAGGGCGATGCCGATGCCGGTGTTTCCCGCGGTGCCCTCGACGATCACGCCGCCGGGCCTGAGCTTCCCCTGCTTCTCGGCGTCCTCGATGATGGCCAGCGCCGCGCGATCCTTGACCGATCCGCCGGGATTGAGGAACTCCGCCTTGCCGTAGATGTTGCAGCCTGTCGCTTCGGACGCGGCGATCAGCTTGATCAGCGGCGTGTTGCCGATGCTATCGATGAAACCCGACCGGACGTCCATGGCGTGCTCGCTCTTCTGACCCTGCGCTTCCCTGGCCGGACCGTATCGCGGCCCTCCCGCTAACGCCAGCGCGCGCGCACCTCGTCGCGATGCAGCGCCAGCCACTGCAGGGCGATCACGGCGATGGCGTTGTCGATCTCGCCATGCTCCATCATGGTGCGCACCTCCGCGAAGGGCAGGGCCTTCACCAGGATGTTCTCGCCTTCGGACTCCAGGCCGAACACGCCGCCCGCATTGGTCGCGTCGACGTGGCCGACCAGGATCACGCAGCATTCCGAGCAGGCGCCGGGACTGAGGATGACGTCGTGGATGGGGATCGTTTCGCGGATCTCGAGCGAGGCTTCCTCGACCGCTTCGCGGCGGGCCAGTTCCTCTGCCGATTCGCCCTCCTCGATGATGCCGGCGACGATCTCCCAGGTGAACGGGTGCCGGCCGGCGACATAGGAGCCGGCGCGGAACTGGCGGATCAGCACGACCTCGTCGCGCCGCGGATCGTACGGCAGAACGGCGGCGGCGGTGCCGCGCTCGAACACCTCGCGCTTCAGGACGGCGCTCTGGCCGCCCTGGTAGAGGCCGTGACGGAACTGGTAGCGGCTGATGCGGAAGCGGCCCTGGTAGGCCACGACATGGTCGACCAGCTCGACCGTTTCATTGGGCAGGGCGCGCGGCGGCATGTCGGCTCCGAATGCAAAAAGGGCCGCCCTCAGAACGAGAGCGGCCCAGAACTGGCTCGCCGGGGTCGGCGAAGATGCGAACTACGAATACTCGATTCCGCTACTCCGCGCTACGCCAGGGACGCCTAAAGTCCGTAAGCGCGACCGGGATCGCGCTGAGGCTATACGCTTAGCGGGAGGGCCAAAGCCGACGCTCCGAGAGCGTGCAGTCGCGTTGGCCCTGCAGCAGGGTGTCGTTCGGACGCGGGATCTGACCGCCATCGGCATTCCACGATGCTATCTGGCCCGGATGTGCGACGAGGGCCTGCTGACAAAAGTCGGCTATGGCCTCTATCGTGCTGCCGAGCGCCATGCTGCATAAGGCGGCCCCCAAAACACATTCTTGGCCGACACTTGACTATCGCCGAGGGTGGCCCCAGCGGGTCCATTTCACGATAGCCGCGACACATCCCGGCGAACTGTCACGTAATCCTCCTCGCTACCGACTCTCAATGGGCCATGAACCAAGACATGTCAGTGCTCTTCAGCATTTCCCTGGTGACACCACCGAGCACGCACTCGGTCAGGGTGCCATGGCTATAGACACCAGCAACTTAAGGTTCGCGAGTTCAGCGATTGCCCGGCTCAAAGTACAAGGCGCAGCTGGCCGTCACTGCCCGTTGTCGCGATAGGCGAGAAGCCTCAGGGCATTGAAGACGACGAGCAGCGTCGATCCCTCATGGACCGCGACCGCAGGGCCGATGCCGAGACCGAAGATAGTCGCCGGGACGAGCAGCGCCACCACGCCTAGGCTGACAAACACGTTCTGCAGGATCACCGAGCGGGTGGTGCGGCTCAGTCCGACCGCGAATGGCAGGTTGGCGAGATCGTCGGCCATCAGGGCGACGTCGGCGGTCTCCATCGCCACATCGGATCCGGCAGCGCCCATGACGATGCCGACCGTCGCATTGGCCATCGCCGGCGCGTCGTTGACGCCGTCGCCGACCATCGCGACCTTCGCCTCGGCGCGCAGCTTCTTGATCGCCGCGACCTTGTCCTCCGGCATCAGATCGCCCCAGGCCTCGTCGAGGCCGACTTCCCGCGCTATCGCCTCGGCGACCTTCTGGTGGTCGCCGGAGATCATGATCATCCGCCGGATGCCGAGCGCATGCAGCCGCGCCAGCGCCGCCTTCGCGGCCGCGCGTGGCGTGTCCATCAGCCCGATCGCACCGAGGTCACGGCTGCCCTGGCGCACGACCATGGTCGTGCGCCCGCCCTCGCGCAGCGACGCGATGGCGTCCTGCATCGGCTTGGAGAGCGGTGGGATGCCCTCGGAACCGAACATCTCGGCCTTGCCGATAAGCACCTTGTTGCCGTCGACATTCGCGGCGACCCCGCGCCCGGTCAGGCTTTCAAGATCGCTGGCGTGCGGGACCGCGGCCTCGCCGAGGCGCTCGCGGCCGTCTCGCGCGATGGCGCGGGCGAGCGGATGGTCGCTCAAGCTCTCGACGGCGACCGCCACCGTCAGCAATTCCTTCTCCCCGACGCCAGGGGCGGGCACGACGTCGGTGATGCGAGGCTTTCCGGCCGTCAGCGTGCCGGTCTTATCGAAGGCGATGGCCGAGAGCGAGCCGAGATTCTCGAGCGGCCCGCCACCCTTCACCAACACGCCGCCGCGCGCCGCCCGCGCCACACCCGACAGCACGGCACTCGGAGTCGCGATGGCGAGCGCGCACGGGCTGGCGGCGACGAGCACGGCCATGGCGCGATAGAAGCTGTCGCGGAACGGCTCGTCGATGACCACCCACGCGAAAAGCAGGAGTACCGCCAGCGCCAACACGCTCGGGACGAAGAGGCGCTCGAATTTCTCGGTGAAGCGCTGGGTCGGCGACTTCTGCGTCTCGGCTTCGCTGACCATGCGCACGACCTTGGCAAGCGCGCTGTCGGTGGATCTGCGTGTGACCTCGATCTCGATTGCGCCGCTGCCGTTGATGGTGCCGGCGAAGACGCGGTGGGCGGCTTCGATCTTGTCCGGGTTCGCCCGGGCCGCCGCCGCGTCGGCGACCGCCTGCTTATCGGCGGGGATGCTCTCGCCAGTTACCGGCGCCTGGTTGACGCTGCTCTCGCCGGCCACCACGAAGCCGTCCGCCGGGAGCCGCGCGTCGGGCTTGACGACGACAACGTCGCCGATGGCGAGTTCTTCGACCGGTACTTCCCGCAAGTCTCCTCCGCGCCGGACGAGCGCCGTGCGGGGCGCGAGTTCCGCCAGCGCCTCGATCGCGCGCTTGGCGCGGCCCATGGCGTAGTGCTCGAGCGCATGGCCGAGGCTGAACAGGAAGAGCAGGAGCGCGCCTTCCGCCCATGCGCCGAGCGCGGCAGCGCCCGCGGCGGCAACCAGCATCAGCGTATCGATCTCGAACCGCTTCAGGCGCAGATTGTCGATCGCCTCGCGCAGCGTGAAGAAGCCGCCGAAGGCATAGGCGCCGAGATACAAGGCGAATGGCAGCCAGGCCGGCGCCACGAGGAACCGCTCTATGAGGTAGCCGAAGGCGAGCAGCCCGCCGCAGGTCAGCGCGAAGATCAGTTCGGCGTTCGGCCCGAGCGGGCCGGCTTCATGATCGTGCCCGGCCTCGCCCGCACCATGTTTCCCCGGCGGATGCGCATGCCCGGCATGCTCCTCGGCGCTCAGGCTCGGCTTTGCGGCGGTGCCGATCCGCATCCTGTCGAGCTCTCGGGCGAGCGACGCTTCCGAGGCGGCGGACCGATCGAATTCGACGCGCACGGTTCCGGCGGCGCTGGCTTCCGCCTCAAGGACGCCCGGCAGCGCGCGCAATTTTTCGGCGATGGTCCGCGCCCGCCGCTCGTGCGGAATGTCGAGCTGCCACGTCGCGTGTCCAAAACGCTCCGAAATGCCCGCGCCGGCGGCCGTGACCAGTTCGCGGATGCGCGGCATCGGCAGGATCGCGGGGTCGAAATGAATGCAGAGCTGCGCCGCCTGACCGTCCTGCGCGGGAACAACATGCGCGTTTGCGACGCCCTCGCGCCCGCGCATTTCCGACATCAGCCTGTCGACACAGCGATCGGCGGTGTCGGTCACCTCCGGCAGCAGGATCGGGATGTCCAGGCGAAGTTTCTCAGTCATTCTTTCTTTCGGTCCCTTTCGCTGGATAGAAGACGTGTCGGAGCCAAGGTGCAAGAGGCCGCTTCGCGGTGGCCTCGGAAGTTCGGTTACTTGCAATATCCTCTCCAGGGGCATAGTATCAGGGAAATGAACGAACTGCTACACCTCCACGAAACTCATCCCGAGATCGTCAAGCGACTGAAGCGGGCCGACGGCCATCTCAAGGGAATCATCGAGATGATCGAGACAGGCCGACCCTGCATCGAAATTGCGCAGCAGCTTCAGGCGGTCGAAAAGGCGATCGGGCAGGCGAAGAAGACACTGATCCAGGACCATCTCGACCATTGCCTCGAAGACGTCGTCGGTCCCCTGCCGCGGGATCAGCGCCGGTCGATTGACGAGTTCAAGCTGATCACGAAATACCTCTGACGGATTCCCGCTTTGTGACCGAGGCTTTCTTTCTATCCATCGTGGCGACTGGGTTTGTCGTCGCGTTTGCTCATGCCGCCATTCCGACCCACTGGCTGCCCTTCGTGCTGGCCGGTCGCGGGCAGCGCTGGAGCAAGACGAAGACACTTATGGTGGTGGCGCTGTGTGGCGCGGGACACGTTCTCTTCACGACCGTTCTCGGCGCCTTGGTCGTTTGGCTGGGGATCGAGACGAGCAAGTGGACCGGCAACGTCTTCCCCTGGATCGCCGGCGGCGCGCTGATCGTCTTCGGGCTCTACTACTTAGTCCGGCAGGCGCGCGGCGGCGGACATAGCCATCACCATTTGGGCGCCGGCCACAGCCATGGCGCGCATGGCCATGACCATGGGAGCCATGACAAAGGGGGGCACGATCATGCTTCGGAGACGAAGCGGATCGACACCGGCCACGGCGTGCTACTGCTGGAAGTCTTCGAAGACAGCGTCCAACCCAGGTTCCGGATGCGGACCGAAAGTGCCGCGGCGGCCCTGCCGCGCGCGGCGGCGCTGTCGCTCGAGACGTTGCGACCCGACGGCTCCCGGCAGACCTTCTCCTTCGCCGAACATGCGGGATATCTGGAATCTCTCGAGGAAATTCCAGAGCCGCACGAATTCACCGCGAGCCTCGGCCTGTCTCACGGCGATCACGCGCATCGCCATGAGGTTCAGTTCGAGAAACATCAACACGCGGCCTCCGCTGAGCCGGCGGCGACCCTAAAGAGCGATGGGCGCTCGGGCGGCATGGTCAAATCCGACGGGGCGGTCATCCTCGGGCTGTTGGCGCTTCTGACGTTCTCGCCCTGCGAAGGATTCCTGCCCGTCTATCTGTCCGGCATCACCTATGGCTGGATGGGTTTCGTCGTGCTGAGCGCTGTGCTCGCCCTCGCGACGATCGCTGGAATGGTCGTCTTCACTTGGTTGACGATGTCGGGAATGGAGCGCCTGC
Source organism: Reyranella sp. (assembly GCA_019750135.1). GTDB lineage: Bacteria > Pseudomonadota > Alphaproteobacteria > Reyranellales > Reyranellaceae > Reyranella. The sequence continues at coordinate 20,319 of JAIEOV010000155.1, forward strand.
GCCTTGCATTCCTGGAGCGCTACGAAAGCGGCATCCTCGGCGCCCTGATCCTCTTCCTCGGCGTCGGCATCATCTTCCTTGGTTTCTAGTGAACTGGTGTCAGCTTTGCGCGGGGAGTATGGCAACGCGCGGCTCGCACAAGAGCGAATGGCGCAAGTGTTCCCGGCAAGAAACTTCGCCTCGCCCTTGAATCTCTAGTGGCTAGAGACCCTATATCTGAAACGGGCTCGCGAACATTCTAGTTTGCGAAGCATCAACAACAGGAGACGAAGATGGTGGACGTCGCAAACACGAGTTCGGAAGGCAAAGGTCATGGCCTCCTTTGCCCTGCCTGCAGGGTCGATCTGGTCATGAGCGAGCGACAGGGCATCGAGATCGACTACTGTCCCAAGTGTCGGGGCGTCTGGCTGGATCGCGGCGAGCTCGACAAGATCATCGAGCGCAGCGCGAGCGAAGAGGTTCGGGGTGCGCAGGCGCAACCCTCTACGCCGCCGCCCGCGTCGCAGGGGCAGCCCTATCCGCCCCAGGGCTACTACGAGAGCGGTCATGGTTCAGGACACGGCGGACATGGAAGTGGCCACGGCCGCGGTCGCAGGCGATCGTTCCTTGGAGAACTCTTCGATTGAAGTAATTTGTAGGCCGGGCGCGGGCGCATTGTGCTCGCCGGGTAACAAGAGATTGATCATGGGCGCCGGACATTCAAACGCGGCGGCAACTCCGTCCGGTTCGGCGGCGGGGCGTCACAAGAGCAGGCTTGTGGGGGCGTTGGCTCTCACCACAAGCTTCATGGCGGTCGAAGTCATCGGTGGCCTGTGGACGGGAAGCCTCGCGCTTCTCGCGGACGCGGCGCACATGCTGACGGATGCGGGCGGCCTGGCGCTGGCGCTGATCGCTATCCGTTTCGCCGAACGCCCCGCGACGCCGCAGAGGACCTATGGTTATGTTCGCATGGAGGTTCTTTCGGCGCTGACGAATGCCGTCGTCCTTCTGCTATTGACGATCTACATCCTCTACGAGGCCTACCAACGCTTCCTGAACCCGCCGGAAATTCTTGGCGGACCGATGCTGATCGTGGCGGTGGTCGGCCTCGCGGTCAACCTCGTCAGCATGAAGCTGCTGTCGGCGGGATCGTCAGAAAGCCTCAATGTGAAGGGAGCATACTTCGAGGTTCTGAGCGATATGCTGGGCTCGCTCGGCGTCATCGTCGCCGCCGGCCTCGTCATGCTCACCGGCTGGACCCTGGCCGATCCGATCATCGGCGCCGGAATCGGGCTCTTCATCGTTCCACGCACCTGGATATTGCTGAAGCAGGCGATCCATATCCTCATGGAGGGCACGCCGCCCGAAGTCGATATCGCGCTGCTGGAGCGGAAGCTCCTTTCCATTTCCGGCGTGACGGCGGTTCACGACCTACACGTCTGGACGATCACCTCCGGCATCGACGCCATGAGCTGCCATCTCGTCGTCGCGGATTTGAGCCAGGCCCGGGCGACGCTTGTCAGCGCCCAGGAGGCGATGAAGGCCGGCTTCGGCCTGAGACACGCCACGATCCAGGTCGAGGACCAGAACTTGCGCGAGGCCGAGGGCGAGCTGAAGCTGTAGCGGTGGAGGGCAAGGCGATCGGACAAGGGGGCCGGACGAACGCGATGGCGATGTCACTGCGGCTGGACTTACTTGAACAAGGGGCTTGGTTTCCTTGGAAATCCTGCCCCCGAACGAACAACGGAGACTGAGATGGGAAAACATGGCCGGCATGACAGCGGGTATCGCAATAGCTACGGTCGGAGAGATGGTCGCGACCCGAGGATGACGGGTGGGCCTGCCGATTACGACGCGCCTCCGCGCCTGCCGCGGAAACTGCCGGTGGCTGTCGTCCTTGTGGGCCTCGTGCTGTGGTCGCTGCTCGCCTGGGTCGGTTATGTCCTGGTCGATCCAATCCTCGGCTGGGTTGCGGCCAGTGCTGGCCTCTTGGTTGACGGCGGGAAGGATATTGCAGCCGCGACCGGCGGCAAGGAGGTCGGCACCATCCTCGACAATCTCAACGTCAGCGGCTTTTTGGGGCAGATCATCGCTTTGCTGCGCGTGGTGTTGAAGCCGGCAATTGTCATCGTCTGGGCGATCGGCACCCTTGCCCTAATCGCGGCGCCTGTGATCCTGCAGAAAATATCCCGGCTGCTCGCTGCGCGCCGGCACTGATCGCGTCGGAAGGTTCCGCTAAGCACGCGTCGCGACCGTGTGTTCCGATCGGACGCCGGGAAAACCGCCGAGCATGATCGAGACTTCGCTTCGAGGCCCGACCCGCGACCCCTCGCGGCCGTCAGTTACTTGGCCCGCATGTGCGAAGGGCCTGCTCATAAAGGTCGGATAATGGCCAGTATCGCGCGGCCGATCGCCAGGCGGCTTGAGGGGCGGTGGACGCTGACCGACGTCTGGTGAACCATGCCGCCGCCGAGCCGGCATTTTGATCCATTTCGGATCGAATTGATGCAAACGCGTCTCAATAGCATTATCTTGTGGGGCCGACTACAGTCCTGTCGGCCGTGGTGCCGATCCGAGTCGGTTGCGCTACCGGAAGGTGAAAATTCCGACGGGCAATGCCCATATTTGGTTGAGGCGGTTGCCGCTCGGCCGGGCACGTAAATTCCGGAGGTGCCATGACAGGAGGTTGCCGGAATCACAGGAGGAGTTCCGATCGCTGGAAGCGCCTATCGAACTGAGACATCTGCGCTATGCGGTCGCCGCTGCGCACTACCGCAGCTTTCGGCGGGCGGCTGAGGCGGTTGGGGTCAAGCAATCGACCTTGAGCCGCTGCATTTCGCAATTGGAAGAGCGTCTGGGCGTCGTGTTGTTCGAACGAACCAGCGGGGGTGTTCGGCTGACTACGGCTGGCGTCGAGATATTGCGGACCTCTCGGCATCTCGTCGAAACGGTCGATCATATGGCCGCGACCGCCAAGGACATAAGCAGGGGCGAGGCCGGCCGCCTCACGATCGGGTTCTATACTTCGCTGTCGGCCGGGAACCTGCGGGCCAGCCTGATCGAGTATGCGTCGCGGTTCCCGAAGGTCGAAATCCAGACATATGAGGGCGCACGCGCATGCCTGTTCGCCGGCGTCGACGCTGGACGGCTCGATGTCGCCATCGTGACGGGTGATCCGATCTCTCGCGAAGGAAAGGTCATGGGTCTCTGGAGCGAGCGCATCATGGTCGCGCTGCCCGAAGGTGACCGATTGGCCGGCAACAACATCGTCTATTGGACCGATCTGAAGGACGAGACTTTCCTCTTCAGCCAGCGTGATCCCGGGCCGGAGATCCAGGATATCTTGCTGGCGAAGCTCGCCGTGCCAGGCGAGCGGCCCAAGGTCATCAGTCACGACGTCAGCCGCGAGAACATCAAGAGCCTCGTGGGTGCAGGATTCGGCGTCAGCCTGATGTGCGAAGCCTGCATCGGCGCTTCTTATACAGGCGTCGTCTACCGCGAGGCGCGGGACGGCAATGGCCCAAGCCGGATCAACTATGCAGCCTATTGGCAGGGCGACAACGACAATCCGGCGCTGGCGGGTTTCATCAACCTGCTGCAAGAGCGCTATCCCTCCTTGCCCTCGGGCGACTGACGCGGCCGCCGCGCCTTCGCGAATCCGCGATCGGTGGCCATGAAGCGCTCCACCATGGGGACGATCAGCTTGGCCGGGTCGCTTACCGGATGGCCGGTCTCGCGGGCCAGGATTTCCGCGTAAGCGACCAGGTCGCGATGAACGGCCGCCGGAAATTCGATCGTGAGCTTGACCGGCTTGTCGTCGGCAACGGCCCCGAGCTTAAGCTTTGCCATGTCAGCCTCCGTAGGGTTCGAGGACAAGGTCGCGGGTAACGATGACGCGAACGGGGAACCCAGGCCGGATCGTCAAGGTCGGGGCGATGTTCAACTGGCGGCGAACGATCTGCTGACCGGCATCGTTGATCGTGTCCTGCCCGCCGTTGCGGATCGCCTGGATCAGGCGGTCGTCGTCGTTGGTGGCGAGCTCTGCCCCGATGCTCAGCAGCGTGGACAGGCCCGCCGCCTTGGCGAGATCCCACCAGTGATAATCGACGCCATCCTGGAGACCGGCATAACCTTCGGCATCAGCGCCAGGTTGGCGCTCGAGCACGATCGAGCGGCCGTTCGGGAAGATCAGCCGGTTCCAGACCAGCAGCACGCGGCTTTGGCCGAACTGAACATTGTTGTCGTACTGGCCGATGATGCGCGTGCCCTGGGGCACAAGAAGGATGCGGCCCGTCGGGCTGTCATAGATGTTCTCCGTCACTTGCGCGGTGACCTGGCCCGGAAGATCGGACCGGATGCCGGTGATGAGCGCGGCCGAAATCACGGCGCCCGCCTGAAGGATGTTCGGCGACGCCGGAGCCGCGATGCGATCCGGCGAGACGGTGCGGCGATCGGCGGCGGCATTGAGGAAGGCGAGTTGCCGATCCTGGGCCGACGGCGTTGCTGGCTGGGGAGCAAGCCCGAGGCTGGCGAGGTCAGGCGTGGGTGGCGGAACAAGCGTCGCCGTGCCAGAGGCTGATGGTGGCGTCGGCCGGTTCTCCGTGCCGGCGAAGAGCTTGGCGGTGCGGGCGCTCTCGATTTCCTGAAGGCGGCGTTGCTCCTCGGCGCTGAGACCGGGATTGGGTGCTACTCCGCCGGGGTTGGGCATGGGCTGGCCGCGATTCTGCGCGCTGAGGATAGGACGGCCGAGGTCGCCGGGAAGCGGCGGACCAAGCTGAGGCACACCGCTGTAGTCGCGGGGCAAGCCCGCCAGGCCGTCGGCGGTCGATCGGTTTTCGGTCGAATAGAGTTCTTCGGCGGACTTGCCGCCGTCGCGCGTCTGAAGGGCGTAGATCAGCGCTCCGCCCAGGCCCACGCTCGCCACGAGACCGATGCCGGCGAGCACCTTGCGCGACAGCCGCGTAACGCGCGGAGCCTCCGCACGAAGCCGCATCGGGGCGGCCGCGTCGGCGGTCGACCCGGTCAGCGGCGCATCCTCATCCTCTTTCCGGGCTTCAGGCTCGCTCACGACGCCGGCCTCCCGTCGGTGCGGGTGATCCGAACGCGCTTCTGGTGGTCACCGGCGCCGAAGCGCAGCTCGGCGGCCGCGAACAGGCGATCGACGATCATGTAGTTGCCGCGGACGCGGTAATTTACGAGTTCGGAGGTGTTGCCCTCGGGGCCGACCACGAAGATCGGCGGCATCTCGCCCTGGCCGATGCCGCGCGGAAACTCGATGAAGACCTGCCGTCCGTCGTCATAGGCCCGCAGCGGCCGCCAGGGCGCACGATCGCCCTCGATGGCATAGCGGAAGTTGATGTTGGCGAGGTCGACGCCGGTGGCGACGGGACGCGCGGCCTCGGCCTGCGCGTTCTGGCGGCGCAGGGCGATGAGCTGATCCTGCGGGTACTGCCACGAGACCGACGCCATATAGGTGCGCTCCGTCGAGCGCAGCTCCATGTGATAGGTCCGCAGATTGGTGTTGATGACCAGGTTGGTCATGAGGTCGGCGCGGGTCGGCTTCACCAGGATGTGGACTTGCAGAGTCGCACCCGAACCGCTCTGCGTGTCGCCGATGATCCAACGGACCGTGTCGCCCGCGGCCACCGGGCCGGAGCCCACGAGCTGCTCGCCGGGCTGCAGGGCGATATCGGTGATCTGACCAACGGCGGTATACACCTGATAGAGCGCGCCGCCGGTGTAAGGGTAGACCTGCATGGCGTTGATGAAGCCGTCGCGCACCGGCTGAACGCGCGCGGCGGCGTTGGCTTGATTGACGCGGGCCGTCGGATCGGTCGGCTCTGGGGTTCGGCGCGATTCTTCAACGGGCTTCATCTGTCCCGGCAGCGGTAGCGGACGTGGAAGCTCCACGACCTGCACTGGTCCCGGTGGATCGACCGTCTGCATGGCGGGCGTCGCGTCGTCATAGGATATCTCGGGCGGTTTCTGCGTCGTGGCGCAGCCGGCGAGCGCAGTTGCTGAAAGCAGCAGAGCCGCGAGTGTGGAAGTGCGAGAAGCCGGGTTTCCGGCTTTACGGAAAGACGGCTTCATTGCCCAAGCTCCCGTGACCAGTTGATGGCGTTGACGTAGATGCCGAGCGGGTTCGCTCGCAGCCGGTCGGCGTTGCGAGGCACCTGCACGACGATGGTGAGGATGGCGGTCCAGCGGGTCGTCTCGGCGAGCTGACCGTTCTCGTAGCGCCGCTCGGTCCAAGCGACGCGGAAGCTATCCGGCGACGCGCGGATCACGCTGGAAACGTCAACGGCGATCTGCTGCCGGCCGACCTTGGCGAACGGGTCGTTCGAGCGCGCATAATCGTTGAGCGCCATCGCGCCGCGATCGGTCGTGAAGTCGTAGGCGCGCAGCCAGTTCTGGCGGACGATGATGGCATCGGACGGGATCGAGCGGACCTGCTCGATGAAACGCGCGAGGTGGAAGGCGATTTGCGGGTCGGTCGGGCGATAGTCGGCGAC
>JAIEOV010000085.1 GCA_019750135.1 Reyranella sp.
CCAGCCAGCATCTTGAATCACTTCTCGGCCCTCTTGGGAATCCCCTTCCGATTCGGAATCATCTCATACCGCTCTAGTCAGCCTGCGCCGCCGCGAGCTTCCGCATTTTCGCGGCCTTGCGTTTTGCCGTTTCCGCGGCGGCAACCTCCTCGATCGTCCTTGTGGCATCTGGCATTCTGCCGAAGCGCTTGACGTAGAGGTGGGCGATGAATTCCGGCAAGGGCCGTTTCCATCGTTCCTGACGGTCGTTGGCGATCTTTCCGAATTGCCTGGGATTCATCCCCATTTCGCGCGCCATTTGGATGTGCATATGCGACAAATTCCATCGCTGCCGCGCATCGACCCACGGTTTCAGATGATTCGGGATTGAGACTTGGTCAGCTCTCAAAGCAATGCTCCGGCTCACGGTCGGGACAAACTGTCGGAAAGGGGCGCGGCACAACACTATCACGAGGCCGGTCTTCGTGGCGTTCAATACATCCACAGCGAGATAGCCGGGAAGAAGTCGTGCCGATACCGAGGATCGGCGTTAGACGATAGGATCACACGCTGGTTTCGAAGAGACAGGCCATGTCGAACAGGCACGCGCAGCGACGCGCCGCCAAGGCGGCGCGCAGGAAGAAAGTGCTCGCCGAGAGGCGCAAAGTTGCCATGGCGGAGAAGCAGTTGCCGCGAGCGGAGCGGATGCGGCGAATGGCGGCGGCGCCGCTCCACTCCTGCCTGGTCAACCAGGCGCTGTTCGAGATAGGCAACGGCAATCTCGTCGTTGCCCGCAAGGGAACGGACGGAAGAATCGCCGTAGCCGCCTTCATGCTCGACGTCTATTGCGTCGGCGTGAAGGACGTCATCCTCCGGCTGGGCGAGTCGCGTGAGATCGAGTCCGTCATAGCGGCGATGGGTGACGTGCAGCCCTTCGTCGCGATCGATGCCGCCTGCGCCCGCAAGCTGCTGCGCGATCTCGTCGCTTGGTCGCGCTCGATCGGATTGGCGCCTCATTCCGACTATGCCCAGGCGGAACTCCTGTTCGGCGACGCCTCGGCCGACGACTGCACCGAGAGCTTCACTTTCGGCAAGGACGGCAAGCCTTTCCTGATTGCAGGCCCGCTCGATACTCCGGCGCGCATCAGGCAGCGGATCGACGCAATGCGCCGCAAGGTCGGAGAAGACGGGTTCGACATCGACGACGGCGACGACGTCTTCGACGACGAAGCCGTCGATGTCGATGACGGCTTCGAGGACGAGGCTGACGACGTGATCGAAGCCACCACGGGCATGCGCTATGATCCGGACTTACCCCCCGATCCAGCCGGTTGGCAGGCGCTCGACGAGACGCAGCAGCTCATGCTGGCGGAAGCCTATCATCGGCGAGCGGAAATCGAGCTGCCGGACAGCAAGGCCCACGCGATCATCCACGTCGTCGTCGAGAATCAGGTGATGCTCGGTGACGAGCTGCCCGTGCGTCGGGCGATCGACCGACTGATGGCCGAAGGCCTCGACCGCCACGAGGCTGTTCACGCCGTGGGCAGCGTGCTTGCGGCGCACCTGAACGACCTCCTCAAAGGAGATGCTCCGCAACCAGCCAAACTCGACGACTACAAGGAAGCGGTCGAGCGATTGACCGCCGAGAGCTGGTGGGCCGAGTTCGGGCCGGACTCGGACGACGAGGGTCCGTAGCGGCTGCGCTAAGCCGCCTCCCGCGCCAGCACGCAGCGCACTAGATGGCTGTCGCCGGTGGGCTTGAGGTTGGGCGGCGCCATCGTGCAATCCGGCCGCACGAACTTGCAGCGCGGCGCGAAGCTGCAGCCGGTCGGGACCTCGGCGAGATCGGGCGGCGCACCGGGGATCGCCTCCAGGCGCTGGCCGCGCATGCCGTCGTGCACCGTCGAGGCGAGCAGGCCGCGGCTGTAGGGATGCTGCGGGGAATCGACCATCTGCTCGACGCCCGCCAGCTCGACGATCTTGCCGGCATACATGACGCCGATGCGGTCCGAGACTTCCACCGCCACGCCGATATCGTGCGTCACGAAGATCACGCCGAGGTCGAACTCGCGCTGCAGTTCCCTGATCAGGAGGAGAACCTGAATCTGGACAGTCGCGTCGAGGGCGGTGGTCGGCTCGTCGGCCAGCAGTAGGCTCGGGTTGCACGACAACGCCAGCGCGATCATGGCTCGCTGGCGCATGCCGCCCGACATCTCGTGCGGATAGGCCTTCAGGCGCGTCGCCGGCGAGGGGATGCGGACCAGCTCCAGCAATTCCTTGGCGCGCTTCCAGGCGTCGGTCTCGCTCTTGCCGGTATGACGCCGGATGGTCTCGGCGATCTGCTGACCGATGGTGAAGACCGGATCGAAGGCCGTCGCCGGCTCCTGGAAGATCATGGCGACGCGCCGCCCGCGCAGGTCGGCCAGCGCCCGCGAGCCCATCTCCAGCACCTCGTCGCCTTCCATGCGGATGCTGCCCGACCAGCGCGTGCGATGCTCGGGATGAAGCCGCAGGATCGAGCGCAGGGTGACGCTCTTGCCCGAGCCCGATTCGCCTAAAATGCCCAGCGTCTCGCCGCGCTTGAGGTCGAAGCTGACGCCGTTCACGGCATGGACAGTGCGATCCGGCGTCTTGAAGGTGACGTGCAGGTCGCGGACTTGCAGGAGGTCGCTCATGCCGCCGCTGCCCCTCTTCGGGCTGCTTGGGAATGGCCGGAGCCGGCGATGCTCATGTGGCAGGCGACGGACTGATGGCCCGTGTCAGACAACGCCGGCTCCGCCTTGGCGCAGACCTCCTCGGCGAAGGGACAGCGCGTGCGGAAGCGGCAGCCCGACGGCGGATCGATCGGGTTGGGCGGATCGCCCTGGATCGGCGCCTCCTTGGTGCGCTTGCGCGGATCCATCGACGGCCGCGCCGACAGCAGCGCGCGGGTGTAGGGATGCTGCGGGTTGCCGTAGATCGCCTCGACCGGTCCCAGCTCGACGATCTTGCCGAGATACATCACCAGCACGCGGTCGCTGAGATACTGCACGACGTTGAGGTCGTGGCTGATGAAGACGTAGGTCAGGCCGAGCTCGCTCTTGAGGTCGACCAGCATGTTCAGCACCTGCGCCTCGACCGACTTGTCGAGCGCCGACACCGCCTCGTCGAGGATCACCAGCCGCGGCCGGAGCGCCAGGGCGCGGGCAATGTTGACGCGCTGGCGCTGGCCGCCCGACAGTTCGTGCGGATAGCGTTCGGCGTAGTTGTTGGGATCCAGGCCGACCTTGGAGAGAAGGTCGCGCACGCGCTCGCGCGCCTCGGCCGCCGGCAGGCCGTGCGCCTTGGGCGCGAAGGCCAGCGTCTCGCCGATGGTGAGCCGCGGGTTGAGCGAGGCGTATGAGTCCTGGAACACCATCTGCACCTGGCGGCGCAGCTCGTTCACTGAGATGCCGTGCGGCTCGTCGACCGGATCGCCATCCAGCACCATGCTGCCGCGGTCGGGCTTGATCAGGCGGATCAGGAGCCGCGCCACCGTCGACTTGCCACAGCCCGATTCACCCACCACGCCCAGGGTCTCGCCCTTGGCCACCGACAAAGTGAGATCGTCGACGGCGCGAACGACCTTGCGGCCCCGGCCCAAAAGGCCGCCGCCCACGGGGAAGTGCTTGCGCAGGCCAGTCGCCAGCAGCAGGGGCTGGGCGGGACCGCCGCGATCGACCGGGATCACCGTGTCCATGTCAGGCCTTCACATCCATGGCGGCGCGCAGGCCGTCGCTCATCAGGTTGAAGCAGATCGAGGTGATGAAGATCATGACGCCGGGCAGAGCGGCCAGGACCGGGTTGACGTAGATCGCCTGGCGCAGCGTGTTCAGCATCAGGCCCCATTCCGGCTCGGGCGGCTTCACGCCGAGACCGAGGAAGGAGAGGCCGGCGGCCAGGATGATGGCGACGCTGATCAGCGACGTGGCGTAGACCAGGATCGGCCCCAGCACGTTGCCCAGCACGTGCACGCGCACGATGGTGAGCGTACCGGCGCCGCTCGCCCGCGCGGCATCGACGAAATCGAAGCCGCGCACCTGGGTGGTGACGCTCTCCGAGACGCGGCAGACCGGCGGGATGAAGACCAGGGTCAGCGACAGCAGCGTGTTCTCGGTGCCCGCCCCCATGGCGCCCGACAGCGAGATCGCCAGCAGCACCGAGGGGAATGCATAGAACACGTCCATCACCCGCATGATCAGCATGTTCGTGCGGCCGCCGACGAAGCCCGCCGTGATGCCCAGAAGGCCGCCGATCAACAGGGCGCAGACGACAGGAGTGATCCCCATGAACAGCGACAGCCGGCCGCCATAGATCAGGCGGGCGAGCATGTCGCGGCCGAGCTCATCGGTGCCCAGCAGGTAGTTGGGCGAACCGATCGGCAGCAGGCGGCGGATCATCGACGTCTTGTAGGGATCGGCCAGCCCGAGCCACGGCGCGGCGATCGACGCGACGACGATCAGGATCAGCGTACCGCCGCAGATCAGCGTCACCGGATCGCGGCGCAGGCGGCGGCCGACGGATTTCCAGTAGCCGCGCGAGGCCGAGCTCGTCGTCGCCTGCACCAGGCCAGCGCCGAGATCGAGCGAGGGAGTCTGAATCGCCATCGTCAGCCTCGCTTGATGCGCGGATCGACCATGGTCTGGATCACGTCCACGGTGAGGTTGAGCAGCATGAAGAAGCCGGCCAGCACCAGGGTCGTGCCCTGCAGGATCGGCAGGTCGCGGCGGAAGATGGCGCTGTTCAGCAGGAAGCCGGTGCCCGGCCAGGCGAACACCGTCTCGATCAGGATCGAGCCGCCGATCAGGTTGCCGGCCTGCAGGCCCATGACGGCGAGGCAGGTCGGCGCCGCGTTCTTCAGCACGTGATAGAGGATCTGCCGGTCGCTCAGGCCCTTGGCCTGCAGCGCCGTCACGAACTCCATGCTGAGCGTCTCCTTGATCGTCGAGCGCACGGTGCGGGTGACGACGCCGAGCGGGATCACCGACAAGGCAATGGTCGGCAGCACCATGTGGGCGAGATGGGCGCGATCGAAGCGCCAGCCCGTCGAGTTCTCGGGGCCCATGCCCATGGGCGGCAGCACGCCCCATTCGACGGCGAAGATGATGACCAGCACGATCGCCAACCAGAAGTGGGGCACGCTGACGCCGACCAGCGAGATCAGGGTGACCAGCCGGTCGACGATGCGCGACTTGGCATAGGCCGCCGCCGTGCCGAGGATGACGGCCAACGTGAAGGCCAGCAGCGTGGCGGCGATGGCGAGGATGATGGTGTTGCCGAACGCCGAGGAGACTTCGCTCGCCACCGACCGGCCGGTGCCGATCGAGGTGCCGAAGTCGCCGGTGAGCGTCACCGCCAGCCAGCGGAAGTACTGCACCGGCAACGGCTTGTCGAAGCCGTAATACTCCTTGAGCTTGTCGATCACTTCCTTGGGCGCATCCGGCGGCACGATGGCCGAGATCGGATCGCCCGGCGCGAGATGCACCAGCCCGAAGACCAGCAGCGACACGCCGAACGCCACCGGCACCAGGTAGATCAGCCGCCTGAGCGCATAGAGGAGCATGGCGTCGCCGCTATTTCATGGTGATGGGCGTGAGGTCCTGGAACCAGCTCTGGGCCTGCACGAAGCCCTGCACCTTCGGGTTCATGGCGCGCGGGTTGAGGTCGTGACAGATGTAGACCCAATAGGACTGGTCGACGATGTAGGTGTGCACGTCGCCCAGCGCCTTGGTCTGGGCGGCGCGGTCGAACGAGGTGTGGGCCTTGTCGATCAGCTCATCCAGCTTGGCATCCTTGAGGATGCCCCAGTTGGCACCGCGCGGCGGCACGAAGCCCGAATGGTAGAGGCGCATGAAGGCCGAGTAGGGATCGACCGTGGCGCGACTGATGTTGATGCCGTTGACCTGGGCCTTGGTCGCCGCTTCGCCGGTCACCGGCTGGAAGGAGAAGTTCACCAGCGCATTCCACTCCATGACCTCGAACTGGGTGTCGAAGCCCACGGCGTTCAGGTTCTCCTGGACGTACTCGTTCATCGGCAGCGGCAGCATCTGGCCCGAGCCCGAGGTCGAGATCGCGATCTTGATCTTGGGCTTCTTGTTCGGGCCGTAACCCGCCTCGGCCAGCAGCTTCTTGGCCGCCTCCGGGTCGTACTTGATGTCGAAGCTGGGCGAGCCGAACCAGGGATGCCCCGGATAAACCGCACCCTTGGCCTCGATCATCATCCCGCCCAGGAGCTTGGCGAGACCGGCGCGATCGATGGCGAGGTTCGCCGCCTTGCGCACGCGGATGTCGTTCCAGGCCGAGCCCTCGACCATGCTGGGCTGGTAGGCCCAATTGTGCGGATACTTGTTGGTGACGATGTTCATGCCGCCCTGCTTCAAGCGCGGTACTGCATCGGGCGCCGGCACCTCGATCCAGTCGACCTGGCCTGCCAGCAGTGCCGCCGTGCGGGTCGCGGCCTCCGGCATCGGGAACAGCAGCACCTTGTCGAGCTTCGGCACCCGCGCTTTGTCCCAGTAGCCGTCGAAGCGCGACAGCTCGAGACGCTCGCGCGGCACGACCCGATCGACCTTGAACGGCCCGGTGCCGACCGGCTGCAGGCCGACCTTCACCCAGTCCTTGCCCTGCTTCTCCCAGTTGGTCGGGCTGGAATAGAAGATGTAGGACATGTCGTAGGGAAACAGCGAGTTCACCACGCGCGTGGTCAGCTCGACGGTGTATTTGTCGACGGCCTTCCAGCCGACCAAGGTCGGCACGCGGCCGCGGGCCTGCGCCGCCTGCTTGGGATCGAACTGGGGCGACTTGTCGTTCAGGACCTTCTCGAGGTTCCACACCACGACGTCGGCATCGAAGTCGGTGCCGTCATGGAACTTCACGCCCTGGCGCAGCTTGAAGATCCATTTGGTCGGCTCGCCCTCGACGGCCGACCATTCGGTCGCGAGGCCGGGCTTGATGTCGGCGATGGTGTCCGCCTTCGAGAGGTCCCAGTTGATCAGCGCGTCGTAGATCGTGTAGCCGGCGAAGCGGAAGCCCTCGAAGCCCTGGTCGGGCTGGCCGGTGGTCTGGGGAATGTCGGCGGCTGTCATGCCGATGCGCAGAGTGCCTTGCGAGAAGGCAGGCACTGCAGTTGCAGCGAAGAGCCCCAGGCCCATGGCGGCGATGCGAAGGCGCTTGAACATCCGATGCTCCACTGTTCGGCGCCGGCGACGGCGCTCTTGCAGGGGAGTCATGCAAGCCGCAAGCCAAGCTTGCGCTTGCACGATGAATGAGGCGGCATGTCGCTTGCATGATCTCCGCAGAAGGAAGCGACATGACGGATGCCAAGACACCACCACCAACGCTCGAGGAGTTCCGCGCGCGCGCCGCGCTGACAGGCCTGCCACTCACGGCCGAAGACCTCGAGCATCTACACAAGGGCTATGTTGGATTGCTGCAATTGATGGAGCGCATTCCCACCCATTGGGCCTGGGCCGCCGAACCGCCTCAGGTGTTCCGCGCCGATGAGTAAGCCCGTTTCAGCCGAGCTGACGACGCTCAGCATCGCCGAGGCCGGCAGCCTGATGATGCGCCGCGAGATCACCTCGACTGCGCTCACCGAAGCCTTCCTGGCGCGCATCGACGCCGTGGATCACAAGATCGCGAGCTACATCACCGTCACGGCCGACCGCGCACGGATCGCGGCCAAGCAGGCCGACATGGAACTGAGCCAGGGCCTCAATCGCGGGCCGCTGCACGGCATCCCGATCGCGCTCAAGGACATCTACGAAACCGAGGGCGTGCTGACGTCCGGCCATTCCCATCTGCGCGCCGACTACGTGCCGTCGATCGATGCCGAGACGGTGCGGCGGCTGAAGGCCGGCGGCGCCGTCATCCTGGGCAAGCTCGCGACACACGAGTTCGCCAACGGCGCGATGACACCGGACCAGCCGTACCCGGTGGCGCGCAATCCCTGGAACACCGACTACCAGCCCGGCGGCTCGTCGAGCGGCTCGGGGGCGGCGGTCGCGGCGGCGCTGTGCATGGGCGCCATGGGCTCCGACACGGGCGGCTCCATCCGCAACCCGGCCGGTTTCTGCGGCACGGCCGGCATCAAGCCGACCTACGGCCTGGTGAGCCGCTGCGGCATCTACCCCCTGTCCTTCAGCTTCGACACGGCGGGACCGCTCGCCTGGACGGTCGAGGACAATGCGCTGATGCTCGACGTGCTGGCAGGCTACGATCCCAACGATCAGGCGTCTGCCAAGGCGCCAAAGGTCGACTACGGCGCCGCCACGCATCGCTCGATCAAGGGCATGCGCATCGCACTCGCCCGCACCTGGTACGAAGGCCAGCTCACTGCCGACATGGCCAAGGGCATGGACGAGGCGGTGCGCGTGCTGCGCGACCAGGGCGCCATCGTCGAGGAGGTCGTGTTTCCCGACATCCGTGACTATCACATCTGCGGCCGCGTCGTGATCACCGCCGAGGCGCACGCCATCCATCGGCAAGAGGTGATCGAGACGCCGGAGAAGTTCGGCTACACGACGCGCCGGCGCTTCCAGCTCGGCGCCTTCCTGACGGCCGAGCAGTACCTGTCGGCGCTGCGCTTCCGCCGCAAGCTGCAAGTCGATACGCGCGCCGCCATGCGCGGCTACGACCTGGTGCTGGCACCCAATCAGTGGGGATCGCCGGACAAGTTCGAGGAGCCGCAGCCGATCTTCCACTTCCTCGGCAAGCCCTCGCTGAGCATGCCGTTCAACGTCACCGGCCAGCCGGCCATGACGGTGTGCTGCGGCTTCGGCAGCGACGGCTTTCCGCTGGCCTTCCAGCTCGCCGGCCGGCCGTTCGACGAGGCCAGCGTCTTCGCCGCGGGGGCGGCCTACGAACGCGCCACGCCGTGGCGATTGCGTCGCCCCACGCTTTAGCCCGAGGAGCCTTCATGATCCGCAAGACCCGACTTTCGCGCCGTTCGATCCTGGCCGGCGCCGGCGCGCTCGCGTTGCCGTCGGGTCTTGCCCTGCCGGCCGCGGCGCAGGAGAAGCTCGTCCGCTACGGCATCTCGATGGCCGACATCCCGTTGACCAGCGGCCAACCCGACCGTGGCGCCGGCGCCTATCAGTTCACCGGCTACACGATCTACGACCCGCTGGTCGCCTGGGAGATGGATGTCGCCGACCGGCCGGGCAAGCTGATCCCGGGCCTCGCCACCGACTGGGCGGTCAACGACGCCGACAAGACGCTGTGGACCTTCAAGCTACGTCCCGACGTGAAGTTCCACGACGGGTCGGACCTCAATGCCGATGCCGTCGTGTGGAACCTCGAAAAGGTGTTCAACAAGGACGCCCCGCAGTTCGACCAGCGCCAGGCCTCGCAGGTGCGGCCGCGCCTGCCGTCGATCGCGAGCTACAAGAAGCTCGACGACATGACGGTCGAGATCAAGACCAAGGCCGTCGATGCGCTCTTCCCCTATCAGATGCTGTGGTTCCTGGTCGCGAGCCCGGCGAACTGGGAGAAGCTCGGCAAGGACTGGACGAAGGTCGCGTCGGAGCCGTCGGGCACCGGTCCCTTCAAGCTCGCCCGCCTGGTGCCGCGCGAGCGCGCCGAGCTGGTGAAGAACGAGGTCTACTGGAACACCAAGCGTGCGGCCAAGACCGACAAGCTGGTGCTGGTGTGCGCGCCCGAGGATTCCAGCCGTACGGCGGCGCTGCTGACGAACTCGGTCGACATGATCGAGACGCCGCCGCCCGATGCCGTGGCGCGGCTGAAGCAGGCCGGCATGCGCATCGAGCAGAACGTGACGCCGCACGTCTGGAACTACCATCCTTCGCTCCTGCCGGGCTCGCCGTGGACCGATATCCGGCTGCGCAAGGCGGCCAACCTCGCGATCGACCGCGACGCCATCGTCAAGCTTTTAGGCGGCCTCGCCAAACCCGCCTTGGGCCAGGTCGATCCCAGCAGCCCGTGGTTCGGCAAGCCGAGCTTCGTGCTGAAGTACGCCCCCGACGAAGCGCGCAAGCTGATGAGCGAGGCGGGCTTCAGCAAGAGCCAGCCGCTCAAGACCAAGTTCGTGGTGGCCTCGGGTGGCACCGGGCAGATGCTGTCGCTGCCCATGAACGAGGCGATCCAGGAGATGTTCAAGGAGGTCTATATCGACCTCGAATTCAAGGTGGTCGAGCTCGAGGCGCTCTACACGGCGTGGCGCGCAGGCGCCAAGGCCGACATGAACAAGGACGTGACGGCCAACAACATCGCCTACGTCACGTCGGACCCGGTCTACGCCATCACGCGCTTCTTCGCTTCGAACCAGGCGGCGCCCGTCGGCGTGAACTGGAGCTACTATTCAAATCCAGACGTCGACGCGCTGGTCAACGAGGTGCTGACCACATTCGACGCCGCCAAGCAGGACGCGCTGCTCGCCAAGGTGCATGAGAAGGTGGTCGACGATGCCGTGCTGATCTGGGTGGTGCACGACACCAACCCGCATGCGCTGTCGCCCAAGATCAAATCGTACGTTCAGGCGCAGCACTGGTTCCAGGACCTGACGACCGTCGGCGTTT
The DNA here is from genome assembly GCA_019750135.1 of Reyranella sp. Classification (GTDB taxonomy): domain Bacteria; phylum Pseudomonadota; class Alphaproteobacteria; order Reyranellales; family Reyranellaceae; genus Reyranella. Next base: position 10,533 of record JAIEOV010000085.1, read on the forward strand.
GAAGGCGTCAGCCCTGGCGGACGACGGCGAGGGCCTCCTCGAACCCCGGCGCCGTCACGCCGCTGAGGAAGGAGACAAGAAGCATCTTGCTTACAAGGCGCTGCGCCTCCGGGCCACCGAGGGCCAGGCGCCTTTGCTCGACTGTGGCCATGAACTCGGCCACGGTCGGCGCATCGAGATCGGTCTCCGGCGCCACCGTCCCCAGTACGTGGGCAGCGTTGAGGCTGGCGGCGCAGCCATAGTAGAGGCGAGCCAGCGAGCGCATCAGGACAAGGCGAGCGCGCTCGGTGCGATCCGGCTCCCGGCCGAGCCAGGAGCGCAGCAACACTTCCTGCAGCTCCGGCGAGACGGCGATGAAGAGCGTGAGCGTCGCCACGTCGACCAACGGATCATTGCGATAGGCCGTCTCCCAATCGATGAACCACAAGCGCTCGCCGTCGAACAGGATGTTCACGGACGTGAGATCGTTGTGGCTGGAGACCAGCGCGCCGCTGTCCCAGGAGTAGACTTCGCGAATGCGCTCGACCCCCTCCCGGTGGGGATCGAGCAGGCCTGACGCGAACATGCCCGCCGCGAGGAGGTTGTCGAACAACCTTCCGACCATCGTCGGATAGTCGATGACCGGCGGGAAGGCCGGGATGGCCTGCAGCCGCGCGACCAGACGGCCGAGGTCGTGCACGAGGTCAGGCGACGCCTGCAGGAAATCGGACATGGGGCGATGCGGGACGAAATCGGTGATCGCCACCGCTGCCACGGGGTCGGCATGGCGCACGGCCGGCGCCAAGCCGGCCTCGGCCGCTTCCCTCATGCACGCGTAGCTGCGGTGCGGATCGCGAACCTCGTTCCGCCGCGGGCCTTCCAGACGCAGCAGGTAAGTACGCCCGCCGACCTCGATCCGGTAGCTCGAGGCCGAAGCACCCGCCGTCATCGGCTCCAGTGCCGTGACCGGCGAACGGCCGAACGTCGCCGCCAACGCCGAGCGCGCCCGCTCGCGACGGTCTTCCGGGATATGATCGACTGGGTCGCTCAGCAACCCAGCTTCTTCGCGAGATCGATCACCGTATCGCCCACGGCGTTCCAGTCGCCGTCGACCGTCAGGTCGGTCTTCTGGTTCGGGCCGTGTTCCGTGGGCCGATGGATGAAGCCGGTCGACAGGCCGCACTTCTGCGCCGCCTTGAGATCGCCGTTGTGCGCCGCGCACAGCATCACCTGGTGCGGCTGCAGGTACATGGTCTTGACCACGCCGAGGTAGGATTCCGGATCGGGCTTGTAGTGCTTAAATGTTTCGCCCGAGAAGCAGTGGTCCCAGGGGATGCCGCCGTTCTTGGCCATGTTGAGCAGGAGCGCGACGTTGCCGTTGCTGAGCGTGGCCACGATGTACTTCTTCTTCATCATGCCGATGCCTTCGACCGAATCGGGCCACGGCCTGAGCTTGTGCCAGAGCCGCGTGAACTCCCAGCTCCCTTCCTCGCCGGGATGCTTCAACCCACGCTTCGTGAGCAGCATCTCGAAGGCTTCCTTGTGCAGCTCGTCGATGTTGGTCCACGGCAGCTCGCCCTTGCGGACCCGGTGCATCTGCGGCTGGTAGAGACCGCGCCAGTCGTCGGCGAAGCTCGTCCAATCGGTCTCCATGCCGTACTTCTTGCCGAGGCCGGGCAGGTCCTCGATCAGGCTGCCGCGCCAGTCGACCACCGTGCCGAACACGTCGAAGATGCAGACTTTCAGGTCCGCGGGTACTTGAGCCATGGGGTGTTCCTCCGTTGGGCCGGCAGTGTGGCGTCTGGCGATGCGCTTGGGTAGGGTCCGCGCATGGCCACCAGACCCAGCACGGTGAAAGGCACCGACGGCAAGCCGCGATGCGGCTGGGCGTCCGCCGATCCGCTTTACGAGAAATACCATGACAGCGAATGGGGGCGCCCGCTCAAGGACGACCAGGCGCTGTTCGAGCTCCTGACGTTGGAAGGCTGCCAGGCCGGCCTGTCGTGGATCACCGTGCTGCGCAAGCGCGAGCATTACCGCAAGGTCTATGACGGCTTCGATCCCAGGAAGATCGCGAAGTACACGCCGGCCAAGCTCGCCAAGCTCCTGGCCGATCCCGGCATCATCCGGCACCGCGGCAAGATCGAGGCGAGCGTCAGCAACGCCAAGGCCTATCTCGCCATCGTCGAACGCGAGGGCTCGTTCTCGAAGTTCCTGTGGAGCTTCGTCGGCGGCAAGCCCTTGAAGCAAGTCCGCAAGACGCTCAAGGACGTACCGGCCCAGTCGGCCGAGAGCGACGCCATGTCCAAGGCGCTGCAGAAGGAGGGCTTCAAGTTCGTCGGCTCCACCATCTGCTACGCGTTCATGCAAGCATCGGGCATGGTCGACGACCATGTCGTGGGCTGCCATCGCCACCGGAATTGAGAGATCGTGACCAAGCGTATTTTCATCGCCGCCCTCGGCACCGAGACCAACCAGTTCGTTCCCTTCCCGACCGGCCGGCGCGCCTACGAAGAGCATGGCGTGTGGCGCGGCGACGCCACCAAGCACGAGCCCACCAACTTCACCGCGCCGCTGCATGTCTGGCGCAAGGAGGCGGAGAGGCGCGACTGGACGGTGATCGAGGGCCTGGCGACCTTCGCCGCACCCTCCGGCACCACGGTGCGGTCGGTCTATGAAGGCTTCCGCGACGAGATCCTGGCCGGCATCAAGGCCGCGCTGCCGCTCGACGGCGTGCTGATCAACGTGCACGGCGCCATGGTGGCCGACGGCTACGACGACTGCGAAGGCGACCTTCTGGCGAAGGTGCGCGCCATCGTCGGCCCGAAGGTGGCGATCGGTGCGGAGTTCGACCTGCATTGCCATCTCAGCGCGCTGATGCTCGACAGCGCCGATGTGCTGATCGGCTACAAGGAATACCCGCACACCGACACGATGGAACGCGCCGCCGAGCTGTTCGCCATCATCGCCGACACGATCGAAGGCAAGGTGAAGCCGGTGATGGCGCGCCACGACTGCCGTATGATCGCGCAGTACCGGACATCGGTGCCGCCGATCAGCGAGTTCGTCACCCGCATGAAGTCGCTCGAGGGCAAGGACGGCATTCTCTCCGTGTCGCTGAGCCACGGCTTCTCCTTCGCCGACGTCGAGGATGTCGGCACGCGCACGCTGGTCGTTGCCGACGGCGACGCCGCGAAGGCCGAAAAGCTCGCCAGGCAACTCGGCCAGGAGCTGTGGGACAACCGCGAGCGCTACGCCACCAAGTACCTCTCGATCTCCGAAGCGATGGAGCGCGCGGCCTCGCACAATCAGGGGCCGTTGGTGCTGGCCGACCGCGCCGACAATCCGGGCTCGGGCGCGCCGGGCGATTCGACCTTCGTGCTGCGCGCGCTGGTCGACAAGCAGATCGGCCCGGCGCTGTTCGGCGTCATGTGGGACCCGATGGCCTTTCGCATCGCCGAGGAGGCGGGCGAGGGCGCCAGGATCCGCATGCGCCTCGGCGGCAAGTCGGGCGCGGTGAGCGGCGATCCGGTCGATCTCGACGTCACGGTGAAGAAGATCGCCCGCGGCGTGCGCCAGCCCTATGGGCCGGTGATGGTGCCGTTGGGCGACATGGCGCTCTTGTCATCGGAGCATGTCGACGTGGCGATCTGCACCTTGCGCACCCAGACCTTCCACGCCGATGCCTTCAAGGCGGTCGGCGCCGATCCGGCCGACTATCGCGTGGTCGTCGTGAAGTCGGCGCAGCATTTCTATAACGGCTTCGTCGGGCTCGCGAAGGAGATCCTCTACGTCGCCTCGCCCGGCGCCGCCGACCCCGACGTCACGCGCTGGCCCTACACCAAGCGCAAGACGCCATTCTGGCCGAAGACGGCGGATCCCTGGAAGTAAGGGAGCGCGGGCCTCTGGCCCGCTCTCCCACTCAAAGCAACGGCGTCAGCGCCTCGCGCGTGGTCTTGCCTTCGACCACCGGCACGACCTCGAACTCGACGACCTCCTGCCAGTCGGCGATCCAGCGCTGGAACAGGGTGATGTCGTCGGTCTCCATGATCTGGAAGCAGCGGCCGAGATCGGCGCTCACGTAGCTCGACACGAACTTCAGACCCTCGGGCAGGCCGCGGCCGCTATCGCGCAGCTTGCGATAGACCGCCTTTCCATTCTGATTCCTGAACTTTTCGATAACCATGAACAGCATATTCGGCCCCCGATGAGTGGGTTAATCTATCACCCTACGCTGCTCACGCAGCTTCGGGTGGTATAGCTCTCGGGATGACTACAAGTCCTCCGAAGCTCCGCAGGAGCGAAGGGGGGCTAGCCCAATCAAGTTCAGGGGAACGCCATGAAGATCGCCGTTGTCGGCGCCGCCGGGCGCATGGGCCAGATGCTGGTCCGCCGCATCGCAGCCACCGAAGGCATGAGCCTGGCCGGCGCCAGCGAATCGCCCAACAGCAACGCCATCGGCCGCGACGCCGGCGAGGTCGCTGGCCTGGAAGCCTGCGGGGTGAAGATCATCGGCGACAGCGCCGCCGCCATCGGCGCCGCCGACACCGTGATCGACTTCACGGTACCGGCGGCCACCGTGGCCCATGCCAGGATCGCGGCCGACAAGGGCGTCGCCATGGTGATCGGCACGACCGGACTCGATCCCGCGCAGACGGCGCTGATCCACGAGGCGGCCACGAAGGTGCCGATCATGTGGGCGGCCAACATGGCGCTGGGCGTCAACATCCTGCTCGCCCTGGTCGAGAAGACCGCCTCGATGCTCGATCCCGCCTACGACATCGAGGTGCTCGAGATGCACCACCGCCACAAGATCGATGCGCCCTCGGGCACGGCGCTGGCGCTGGGCCGCGCCGCCGCCGCCGGCCGCCAGGTCAAGCTCGAGGAGGTCTGGCGCAAGAGCCGCGACGGCCATACCGGCGCGCGCCCGTCGGGCGAGATCGGCTTCGCCACCCTGCGCGGCGGCGAGGAGGTCGGCGTGCACACGGTGATGTTCGCCGCCGCCGGCGAGCGGCTGGAACTCAGCCATCGCTCGTTCAGCCGCGAGACCTACGCCGCCGGCGCCGTCCGCGCGGCGCAATGGCTCGCCGGCAAGAAGCCCGGCCTCTACGGCATGAAGGACGTGCTCGGACTCTAGAAGACCGGCGGGGGTTAGCGCCCTTTCCGCCCTTTCCGGAACTACCCGCGTAGTGGCTTTCACTTGCTCCGCCCGCTACCGGTAGCAGTTCGAAGCGCGCTCGCGCCGACGGGCGTCATGGTCTTCCGGCCAGCACGCTCAACAGCGTGGGCGCACTGGAAGCGCGCAGTCCGGACGATAGGACGCGCCACTGGAGTGGCGCGCCCCCAGCGCACCTCGGCCGGAACCTTCTGATCTCGATTCAACGATGCATAGAGCGGGAACGCTGGGATGCAGCGCAACGGAGCGATAATATAACTGTAGTTCGCAGTAGTCAATAACTTAGGTGTGGTTCGGAAGATTTCGTTTTCAGGAGTTTTTTCGTGCCGTAGCGGCCCAACCCTGGCGGGTTCCGTCGACAATCACGCCATTCGTTGTATGGGCAACTCCCAGTGCCAGCAGTGCTGTCACTCGTCCCACTCGTGCTCGTAACGTGGTGCATGCATCTCCGCCAAGGCGGCCTTCAGCTGGTCGGCGACGCGCTCGCGCTCGGCCGGCGCCAGGAAGCGGCCGATCACCGTCCGGTTGCCGCGCGAGGTCAGGACCAGGCGCTCGGCCTCGCCCAAAAGCTCGACGCGCAGCCAGTAGGCATCGAGCCGGTGCTGCTCGCGCTCGCCGTCGGGCGCCACGCGGTCGATGATCAGCTCGCGGTCGGTCAGCACCAGGGTCTCGCTGCGCCGGGCATCGAGATAGCTGCGCTTGAACAGGAACCACAGCAGCCAGATGTCGAGGCCCATGAAGCCCATGACCGGCCAGGCGCCCAGGATCAGCATGGGCAGGCCGATCGCCAGGTTGGCGGCGATGGCGGCCCGGATCAGCCAGCGGAAGCCGCTGGGCGACAGGCTGCGGTGGGGCACCAGCGAGGTCGCGAAATGGACCGCCGGGGCCTCGGCTGCAGGGACTGGCGTTTCAGTCATGCTAGAAGCCTATATGGCCCTGATGAAGCAAGCCGTCATCCCGGAATTCTTCGCCCGCCTCAAGAAGGCGATCCCGGAACCCGAGACCGAGCTGGAATACGACAACGTCTATCACCTGCTGGTCGCCGTCGTGCTGTCCGCCCAAGCGACCGATGCCGGCGTCAATCGCGCCACGACGCCGCTGTTCAAGATCGTCAAGACGCCGGCCGAGATGGTGGCCTTGGGTGAGCGGAAGCTGATCGGCTACATCAAGACCATCGGCCTGTTCCGTACGAAGGCCAAGAACGTGATCGCATTGAGCAAGTTGCTGATCGAGCGCCACGGCGGCGAGGTGCCGCACACGCACGAGGAGCTGCAGGCCCTGCCCGGCGTCGGCCGCAAGACCGCCAACGTGGTGATGAACGTGGCCTTCGGCGAGGCGACCATCGCCGTCGACACCCACATCTTCCGTGTCGGCAACCGCACCGGGCTGGCGCCGGGCAAGAACCCGCTCGAGGTCGAGCTGAAATTATTGAAGCGCGTGCCCGAGGAATACCGGCTGCACGCGCATCACTGGCTGATCCTGCACGGCCGCTACACCTGCAAGGCGCGCACGCCGGAGTGTCCGAAGTGCGTGGTGAACGATCTCTGCCTGTTCAAGGGCAAGACGACAATCTGATCTGTCGATGATTGTCTGCTGTTATCGGGAGGATGGCGATAGTGGCTCAAGGATGAGATTGACCGTCGCGCCGATGTTTTCGGCGGGGACGGCGTATGGTTCGACGAGCCTGAACAGCGTTCGATGGGCAAGCACGAGACGCGCCACGATCACAAGCTTGCGATGCTGCAAAGACGTTGCCGCAGGCAAGCGCAGGGCAAAAGCAATGGGTTGCTGCCAGCCGCTGCGCACAACCTGCTCGGCGAGGACCTCAGCGGGCTCCTGGCCGATGTCGAGCAACTGGAGACGCAACTCGATGCCGTGAGGCAGCGGAGAGTTCCCGCGGTACCCAGCCGTCCCTGAGATGGTCGTGGAGGGCGGTAGTTTGTCGCCCAGATGCAGCATCAAGGGGCTGGCATGGATTATCAGAGCCTGCCCCTTCGCATCAAGGAAGCAGGTGTAGCGAAACCAAACGGCGGCGCCATTGCGCCGACGGAACAGGCCCGTGCCTGTAATGGTGGTAGAGATCGCCTGATCGCCGACTGTTTCTTCGACGTGCTCCGCAGTGGTCCAAGGTATGCCATCGAGCGCAAACGATCCGAACGCGCCGTCGGCCTCGCGGACGTCCAGGCCCATACGGCCGGCGCAGCGCGAAACGGCAAGCGACGAGATGCCGTCGGCCTCGTTTGCGAAGGCAGGCGATACGCAAACCATCGCGAGCAGCAACAGCAGCAGCAGATACAGCCGGCGCATATATCTTCCCTTCTCGAAGGACGCGATCGACGCAGCTTTTTTCTAGTCCGTCGTCCGCGGACGACCTTGATCTACATCAGATCAACTGGCCCATCCCCGCTTTGAATTGATCCTGATCAAGTCGGCCGAGAGCTCGGCCGCCTATCAAAGTCCTGCAGAGGGATTCTGCATTACGAGGAGAAGATGACGAGATTCTTCGAGACCCTTGTCATCGGCGCTGCTGGTCAGATCGACAGCACGGCCGTCGCGGCAATGGCTCAATGCAACTCGAAGCCGGCGGCTGGCATCCCGGTACTCGAGAAGCATCTCAAGGACGGCAAGGTCGCGCTGCCGACGCGTAGCCAGGCTCAAGCGCCGAACGGAATTTCGAAGCGGGGAGGGTGTGATGAGATCATGTTTCCTGAGCGTCATCGCCATCCTCCTCGCAAGTGGATGTAAGGACTTCCCTGGCGCGGACGGTCGCTACGCGACGCGAGGAGGCGGCGGCTGGGACAATTTCCGTGCCGAAGCGCCGCTTGACGACAACATCGTGCCGACGACGCCTTGACGGCGATCCTATCGTCAAGAAAACGGTTCGACCTTTTCCAACGGCTTGAGTGGCGAACGGCACGCCTGAGCCGTGTTACAGCGTATGCTGGTCGTGCCCTTAAACGAAAAGTCCTGGCGCAGATGGCGAGCCTTCCACGTGCTGCGCGAAAGATCCCTCTCCGCCGCCACGCGTTCCACCGAGTCAAGCGAGGCCTGTGCTCTACCCCGCCAGCAGGGCGGCCGCCGATGCGGCATGGGCATCCATGTGCGTTCGCGCCGCCATTGACAGCCATTCCCGCGCAAGGACCGTCAGGTCGTCGGTGCGTCCGAGCTCGCGCAGGATGCGGACCTTGCTGGCCACGATCTCTACCTCGAGCGCGGCGTAGACATCGGTCTCGCGCACGCAGCGTCGGCGCGCCTCGTCGAGCCAGTCGAGCGCCGTCGCAGGATCGCCGTCGGCGGCAAAGCCCAGCGCCAGCGCGCGGGCGACGGCGCCTTCCCAGCACGGATCGCGCAACTGGCAGCTCAAGGCAAAAGCCTCCTCCAGGTTGGCGCGCTGCGTCGCGGGCTTCTCGCGACGGCGGATGGCCGCTTCGCCCATCAGCGCGACCGGCCACGGACGAAATGCCAGCCACTGCTGGTCGTCGACCAGCCTCAGGCAGTCGCGCAGCCAGCGGTCGGCAACGTCGAGATCGCCGCCGACGAGCTGGGCCCGCGCGCCCAGTCCCAGCGACCAGATCTCGCGCTGCCTGTCGCCGGCCGTGCGGGCCTTATCGAGCGCGATGGCGTAGTGCCCGAGTCCGTGCTCGACCTTGCCCCAGTCGACGAGATTGAAACCGATGAACGCATGAATGGCGGCAAGCTCGTCCGGCGTGCGGGCGATCTCGAGGGCAGCGCGAAGATAGTCGGCGGCTGACGGGCGGCGACCGGCCAGCGCCTCGACATAGCCCAGCTCGCGGAAGCCCGCGGCAGCGACCGTGTCGTAGCCTCGCGCGCCGGCAAGCTCGGTGCACTGCCGCAGCAGGATCGCGCCTTCGTCGTCGAAGCCACGGACGGAATGAACGAGCGCCTTGCCGAGCTCCAGGGTCGCAACGGCGAGCAAATGGCTGTCGGAGGTCTTTTCGGCTTCGGCAACGGCGTGGCGCAGGTTCTCGATGCCGGCGTCGGGAGCGCCGGCCGCCAACGCCGCCAGTCCCGACCTCATCAGCGACCTCACGTGCGCCAGCGGCGAGACGCCGGCCGGAGCCGAAGCCACCGTGCGCCGCGCGGCGCTGCGCAGCGCCGCCGAGGGGCCGACGCCAAGCTCGTCCTTGAACAGGCGCTCGGTCGCCTCGACATGGCCGAGCGCGGCATCGACGTTGCCCGCTGCGGCCAGGCTCCTGACCAGAAGCACGTGGGCGCCTTCGTTGTAGATGTCGCGGCGCACGGCGAGCTCGGAGAGCCGCAAGGCGCTCGCGTGATCGGCGAGCGCCAGCGACCGCATGACGTCGCGCCGAATCCGCCCGTCGACGATCGAGCGGATGCGCGCGCGCTCGGCCAGCAACCAGACCGAAAATTCGGCGCTGCACTGCGGCTCCATTCCTTCGAGCAGGTCGCCCGCCTGGCCGACGTCGAACGAATCCTGCTCGAGCCGCCGAAGGTCGACCTCCGTGCCCGGTGGAAACCTGAGCTCGACGGGGTCGCCGACGAGGCAATCCGACGCGTTCAACGCCTTGCGCAGCGCGGCGAGCCCCCAGCGCACGGCGCCCAGGGGATCGACACTTTCGGGGAACAGCTCGGCGGCGAGTGCCTGCCGGCCGAGGGGGCGCGGGGAGAGCACGATGCGCGCAAGCAGCCCCCAAGCCTGATGGCCGCGCACAAGCTGGCATCGACCTTCGTCGTCAAGGATGGCCGGAGGTCCCAGCAGCCGGACTTGCCTCTGCATGTCGCCACGCTCCCCGAACGGCGTTTGACGAAGCGTGGGACGCTGCCCGACGCGAAGCGCGCGGCGTCCAACGACGCGTCCAACGGCCGACCGTCAGATTATCGGCGTTCGACCAAGGAAAGGACAGACAATGCCAACATTCGTCATCGAGCGGAACATCCCGGGGGCCGACAAGCTGACACAGGATGAACTGAAGGGCATCTCGGCGAAGTCCTGCGATGTCGTTGCCGGCCTCGGCGTACCCTACAAGTGGGTCACGAGCTACGTGGCGGGCGACAAGATCTACTGCGTCCACGAAGCCGAAAGCGCCGACGTCATCCGCCGCCACGCGCGCGAAGGCGGCTTTCCCGCCGATCTCGTGACCGAGGTATCGGCGATCATCGGGCCCGCGACCGCCCGGGCTTGAGGCACCGTGTCATCCCGCGCGAAGCGAGAGGCCTCGCTGCGCGCGGGATGACGATGGCTCTGCGGCCAATGCCGACCGGCGCTCCATCGGGCTCGCTCGCCTTCGAAGTCACCCAAACGGGGGACAACCGGCAGGGCAAGATCGTCTAGAAAGCCCTCACTGGCGTGGTAGGGAGTGAGGGGCGTGGTACAGAGAGTTGTTGGCGGGGCCTGGAGGCTGGCCGCGGTCGCGACGGCACTCCTGCTGGGCCTGGCCGCGCCGTCGCAGGCCGAAACCTGGTTTGCCCAGATGGAGCGGTCTCCGACCTCGCCGTCGTATTGCCCGGACGTGCCCCTGGTCTTCGAGATGTCGACGCAGGGACAGCAGTTCTCCGGCAAGCTCACCACCGCCGCCGGCGACGTTGCCTTTTCGAGCCCGATCGCTGCGGGAGGCCAGGTGTCCGCCAGCTTCCAGTTGAAGGGCGCGGGCAACTCGATCATTTCCGGCAACGCGACCACCAAGGCGCTGCAACTGACCGGCTCGAATACCCGCGATTGCGTGTTCCTCCTCAATCCGACGAACGTCCCGCCCGGCGCCATCAAGCAGTGGAAGGTGTCGATGCAGCAGACGTCGGGCAACGTGCAGACCTGCAAATCCGGCGAACGCGGATCGGTGACGACGATCGGCGATTCGCTCTTCTTCTTCGAACAGTCCTGGCTGGGTCCGATATTCGGGGTGAAGACCCAGCCCGACGGGTCGGCGGACGTCGACACCATGACGGCTTACGGGAAGTCGGCCCGCGCCCGGGCGCGCGTGAAGGTGGCGGCCGGCGCCGGCCCGCGCGAGATCACCTTCGTCACTTACTCCAACGTATGCGGCTACCGGGTCATCCCCGACTAGACCGGATATCTCGCAGACCGGGGCCAGACGCGCCTCAGCTCGCCGCCGCCAGCGCCGGCGTCCCCTTGGTGTCGGCAGCGGCAGGCGGCGCCGGCTCCGGGGGCGTCCGTTCCATCGAGACGGGCGCGGCCTGCACGACGACGGCCGCCCCTTCCTTGGCAAATTCGATGCCCATCGCCGGGAAGACATTGAACATGCGCTTCACCGCTTCGCGCTGGATGGCGGCGGGGTTGCCGGGCTTGGCGGTGAACTTGAAGCGCACCAGCAGGGCGTTGTCGGCGATGTCGGCCACGCCCTGCATCTTGAAGGGCGCCAGGATGTCGGCCTTGATCGCCGGCACTTCCATCATGTCGGCGCCGATCTTCTTCGCCGCCTTGCGCAGCTTCTCGATGTCGGTGTCGCGGGCGAAGCGCAGGTTGAACTTCACCGTGATCCAGTCGCGGCTGAAGTTGGTGATCTGGCCGAGCTGGCCGAACGGGATCGTGTGCACCTGGCCGTTCTGGTGGCGCAGCTTGATCGAGCGCAAGGTGAAGCCCTCGACCGTGCCCTTGGCCTTGCCGCAATCGATGTACTCGCCGACCCGGAAGGCATCGTCGGACAGGTAGAAGATGCCGGAGACGATGTCCTTCACCAGCGTCTGGCTGCCGAACGAGATGGCGATGCCGAACACCGAGGCGCCGGCGATCAGCGGCGTGATGTTCACGCCGAAAGACTCCAGCGCGATCATCACCGCGACGATGGTGATCAGCACCGCGCCGGTCGCCCGCAGCAGCGGCATCATGGTGCTGATGCGCGATGCCGGTGGCGCCGCGGCGTCTCCGTCGGCAATCGCGTCGGCGGCGCTCTTGTTCTTGTGCGCCATGTAGGGATCGGTCTGGAACTTGAAGAGCTCCCACACGACGTAGGCCACGAACAGCGTGAAGCCGGCGGTGCGGGACGAGCGCGTGATCTGCTCCCATTGCGTCTCGTCGACGAGCGCCAGGACCTGGACGACCCAGCTCTCGGCGATGGTGACCGCGACGCCGATCAGCACGGCCACGCGCACGCAGCGCGCCACGACGTCGGGCAGCTTGGCCGAATCGCTGGCTGGCGTGGCGCCGACGAGCTGCGAATCGAGCCGGCGGACGAAGGCCTGCATGAAGGTCTCGAACAGCAGGAGGGCGACCACCAGGACGAGGGTGAGCAGCATGGCCGTCGGAACATGGGTCAGGCCCGATACGGCGCCGTAGACCTGGGTGAGGCCCAGGATCAGGAAGAACGTGGTGGCGACCGTCACCCAGTTGCGGCCGACCACGCCGGCCAGCGGTGCGACCTTGCCGAGGCCGCCCAGCCACTGGCGAGCGGCATCGCGCGAGCTGCGGACCAGCCAGATGAAGACCGAGACGTAGATCACCGTGACGAGCACCTGGTAGGAGCCGATGGCGGCAATCGGGGTCTGGATGGCGATCAGCACGTGGCCGAGGATGCGGCCCAGGATGATCATCAGCATCACCAGCTCGATGCGGGCATACATGGCGCGCGCATCGTGGTCGGTGACCTCGCACAACCGGGCCTGCGGCAGCGCCGGCCGCAGGATGATCAGGAACAGCAGCACATAGAGGCGCCAGTAGAAGATGCCGTCGAGGATGGCGGCGGCGAGCTTGTCCTGGCCGGTCGCCCCGGTGAACCAGGCGCCGATGGCGGCATTGCAGATCAGCCAGACGGCCAGGACGCCGAGCCCGTCGAGCACCGCCAGCGCCGTCAGGTTCCCCAAGGATCGCAAGCCCTGCTCCGGAACGGCGTTGGCGGCAAGGCGATGGCGGAACCGGGTCATGAAGGCGCGCAGGACCGCCTCGGCCACCAGAGCGACCACGGCGACGGCGCCCAGCAACAGCAGGAAGATCGAGGTGCTACGCCCGCCCGCGGCGCTCTGGTCGAGCAGGCCGGGGATCGAGCCGAGCTTGGCCCCCAGAGTCGGCAGGGCGCGCACGAGGTTGCCGGCGTGCCCGATGAAGACGGCGAAGGGGCCGGGGCCCTCGGGCAATGGCGTATGAATGACGGAAGGCGGCGGCGGCTTGGCCTTGGACTTGGAGCTGGAGGACGCGGCGGGGGCCGTTGGGGCTGCGGCAGGCGCGGCCGCCGGCGCGTCATGCGCGCCTTCGGCCCTGAGCTTGTCCGCGACGGAGTTGCTGATGGCATCGACCAGGGCGTTGAATTGCTCCTGCGTCATGCCGGCCGGCGGCGTCGCCGGCGTCTGGGCGCCGGCGCTTGCCGCGACCAGAAGAAGGACAACCGTCAGGATCGTTGCGCCGATGGCTCGCATGAAAGTGGGCATTTCAATTCCCCTCTCGCCGATACGCTTGCAACACGGGCAAGGCATCTCTCTACCGCGGCCTTGTCGACCACTTGTGTCTGAGTTGTATCGGCCAATGAAAATTGAACTTCAAGTGCAAAAATGAACGCCCGCGGTGCCGTCAGGCCGAGGCCCGCTCTTCGCGTACGCCCGCCAGCAGGACGAAGCCGAGCACCAGGAAGATTATCACGCACGAGATGCCCAGGCGGTTGGAATCGGCCGCCTCGGTGATGATGCCGATGGCGAGCGGCGCCATCCACGCGGTCGCCCGGCCGGAGAGGGCGAACAGGCCGAAGAACTCGCCGGTCATGCCGTGCGGCGCCAGCCGGCCGATCATGGTGCGGCTGGCCGCCTGCATCGGCCCCATGCAGATACCCAGCAGCAGGGCGAACCCCATGAACACCTTCTCCTGCAGCGAGCCGAACAGGCCGCGGGTCGGCACCAGCTCGGCCGCCGGAACGAAGAACAGCACCCGGTCGGCACTGACGCTGACGAGGCCGATGGCGGCCACGATCACGCCCACAATGGTGACCTGCACGACGCGCTTGCTGCCCAGCTTGTCGTCGAAGCGGCCGCCCAGGAAAGCGCCGGGAATGGCGAACACCGTCAGGATGATGCCGAAGATGCCGAGCGTCACGGTGCTCCACTTGAACGTCGCGGCAGCATAGACGCCGCCAAAGGCGATGATGGCGGCGAGCCCGTCATTGTAGAGCATGAAGGCGATCAGATAGCGCAGCGCGTTCCGGAAGTGCCCGAGCCGGCGCACCGTATGGATCAGCGATCGGCCGCCCTGGAGCGCCGCGCCCAGGAGCGAGATCCGCCGCTTGGCCGAATCGGGCGTGAACAGGAACATCGGAATCACGAACACGGCGAGCCAGAGCGCCGACGCCGGTCCCATGAGCCGTTCGAGCTCGTGGCTCTTGGCATCGAGGCCGAACAGCGGCTGGTCGTTGTTGGCAGCGAGCCCGAACATCGCCGGCATGCTGACGACGAGCACCATGAACAACGCGACCAGGCCGCCGGTGTAGCCCATGCCCCAGCCCAGTCCGCTCAGCCAGCCCATGCGCTCGGGCCGCACGATGTTGGGGAGCTGCGCGTTGTTGAAGACGATCGACATCTCCGCGCCGATGGTGGCGAGCACCACCGCCGCGCTGATCGGCGCGATGAGATCGGGCCGGCCGGGATAGGCCCACCACAGCGCAAAGCAGCCGACCGCGAGCAGGACCTGGAAGGTGAGGATGTAGGGTTTGCGTGGGCCGCCGGCGTCGGCCATGGCGCCGAGGAAAGGGCTCATCAGCGCGATCAGGATACCCGAGGTCGACTGCGTGAAGGCCCAGGCGGCCTGACCCTGCACCGGATCGCCCACCATGACGTTGGCGAAGTAGGGCGCGAAGATGAAGGTCGTGATGATGGTGAAGAAGGGCTGGTTGGCCCAGTCGAACAGGGCCCAGCTGATCTGGCCGAGCTTCGTCGCTTCCTTGCGGTGGGGTTCGTTCATGCCGGGCCAGTATGCCCGAGAACCCGCCGCGGCAATTGGCTGATCGCCTCGCGGTTTGTGGGCGAAAAGGTCCTTTCCATCGCCTCCTGCCAGGGCAGCCACAGCTGGGCGACATGCTCGGCGGGATCGAGGGTGGCGACCGTCGCACTGTCGACCAGGAAGCCGAACACGTGCTCGGTGTTGTGCGTGACGTCCGGCGCATACCTCGCGCGCCACTGCGGCCAGATCTCATAGCGGTTGACGTGGCCCCAGTCGGTGAGCGTGCCGACCGACAAGCCGGTCTCTTCCAAGAGCTCGCGCCGCGCCGTCGCTTCAAGATCGCGATCGTCGGACTCGCGCGAGCCGGTCACCGACTGCCACATGCCCGCCTGCTTGGCCCGCTCGAGCAACAGCACTTCCAGGTCTCGCGTATGGACGACCACCAGGACCGACTCGGGGATCTTGTAGGCCATGGCGGCATTGAATCCGATCCGCTGGGGGCGCGCCACTCCAGTGGCGCGTCATGAGACAACAGAGCAACACCACCACCTCACCCTGAGGAGCGCCCGTAGGCGCGTCTCGAAGGGTGGGCAACAGCGAGGCTGTGGCCACCCTTCGAGACGCACCGCTCCGCGGTGCTCCTCAGGGTGAGGTAGTACTGGGTCTTCTAGCCTCATGACGCGCCACTCCAGCGGCGCGCCCCCAGCGGCCCAAACGTTGACTCCCCGCCTCCCGACGCTATGGTCCGGCGGCATTTTCGAGGGGAACGATGAGCAAGCAGCTTGAAGCCGCCATCGATGCGGCGTGGGAGAAGCGCGACGGCATCAACAGCGCCACCAAGGGCGAGGTTCGCGACGCCGTCGAGGCCGCGATCGCCGGCCTCGACGACGGCAGCTTCCGCACGGCGGAGAAGTTCGGCGACGAATGGATCGTCAACCAGTGGCTCAAGAAAGCCGTGCTGCTCTCCTTCCGTCTCTATGATTCGGTGCCGATGGACGGCGGCGCGGCGTTCCCGGGCATGGGCGCCGCCCCCTGGTTCGACAAGGTGCCGCTCAAGACCACGGGCTGGGACGCCGCGCGCTTCGGCAAGGCCAACTTCCGCTCGGTGCCGGGCTCGGTGATCCGTCGCGGCTCCTACGTGGCGCCGTCGGTCGTGGTCATGCCCTCGTTCATCAACCTCGGCGCCTATGTCGACACCGGCACCATGGTCGACACCTGGGCGACCGTCGGCTCGTGCGCCCAGATCGGCAAGAACTGCCACCTGTCGGGCGGCGTCGGCATCGGCGGCGTGCTCGAGCCGCTGCAGGCCAACCCGGTGATCGTCGAGGACAACTGCTTCATCGGCGCGCGCTCGGAAGTCGTCGAGGGCGTGATCGTCGGCACCGGCGCGGTGCTGTCGATGGGCGTGTTCATCTCGGCCACCACCAAGGTGGTCGACCGCGCCACCGGCCAGATCCATGTCGGCAAGGTGCCGCC
>JAIEOV010000069.1 GCA_019750135.1 Reyranella sp.
CGCGCGCTTCCAGCGCGCTCACGAGCGCGCTGGAAGCGCGCGGTCCGGAAGACGTAAGGCGCGCCGGCGCGAGAGCGTCAGGCTCGCGACTGCATCCGAACCTTGCCGTCCGAGATTTCCAGGATGTGATCGGCCGACGCCAGGGCCGTGTGGTCGTGGCTCACCACGAGGATGGTCATGCCGAGCCGGCGCAGGCGCTCGATCAAGGCTTCGCGCTCGATCGGCGGGATGGCGTTCATGGCTTCATCCAGGACCAGGATACGAGGCTTGCCGGCCAAGGCGCGCGCGATGCGCAGGCGCTGGACCTCGGCTGCCGAGAACCCGGTGCCGCCGGCACCCAGGATGGTGTGCAGCCCCATGGGAAGGGAACGCAGGAAGGTATTCAGCCCCACCAGCTCGGCGAGCTGCCAGACCTCGTCGATGGCCAGGTGCCGGATGCCGCGAATGTTGCTCAGCACGGATCCGGCAAAGGGCCGGCCGTCCTGCGACACCAGGCCGATCACGGCGCTGATCTGGTGGCGATCGAGCTTGGCGATGTCTCCGCCATCCAGGAAGACCGTCCCCCGCGTCGGCGCTTCCAATCCCAGCAGAAGACGGATCAAGGTCGACTTTCCGGCGCCCGACGGACCGACGATGCCGACGAAACTCCCGCCCGGAATGGCGAAGGTCACGTCGCCGAACAAGGGGCGGCCGGCAAAGCCAAAACCCACGCCCTCGGCCGCGAGCGCTCCTGCGCCCGGCGCCAGCGGCGCGCCGCCGGCCGCACGCTCGAGGCCATGTTCGAGGAACGAGTGTGACAGCTTTCCCAAGGGAAGCAGCTTTGAGCCGTCGGTGATCGCTCCCGCAAGCTCCCTCGCGGCCCCGGTCAATCGTCCCAGGGCCGTGACGAAGGCGAGCGCGGCGCCCACCCCCAGCGCATCCGCCGGACGGGCCGCAGCAATGAAGGCGAAGCACACTGCGAGCGTAATGGGCTCCCACGCTGCAACGATCGCCGGAAAGAGACTGCCGATCGTGGCCGACCGAGTCAGGCGCGATTGGAAGGCCAGGAAGTTCTGCGCCCAATGGACGAAGGCCGACCGCTCGACGCGCATGGCGCGGATGACGGGCACGAGCTGGATCAGGTCGTAGACGAAGGCGAGGACGATCACGTCCATGCGTTCGCCTTCATAGATGGCGGTGAACTGGCGCCAGCCGATGATCGCCGCCGCAACCGCGAGGGCGACAGACGATGCGAGCGCGACCAGCGCCGCCGGCGGCGAGATGGACAGGAGCACGATCGCCGCGGCGAACGCATAGAGCAGCGCCACGGCGCCCCGGATCGCGAAGCGCAGCAGGCCCTGACGCAGGCGCGCCAGCGATTCGAGCTGGGTCGCCAGGATGACAGGCGTGGACTTGCGGAAGGCATCGGCCGGCAGCCGCAGCGCGCGATCCACCAGGGCGGCCTGCAGCGCCACCGTCGACCGCCCTTCGAGGCGCGTCATCGCCGCCCTCTCGGCCATCGTAAAGAGGGCCTGGACGATCAGCGCGGCGGCGAGCACGCCCAGCAGCATGCCGACGCGGTCGAGGTCGGCGCGCTCGATCGCCTTGGTCAGCGTCGTCATCATGAGCGGCACCGCGAGCGACAGCAGGGCAGCGATCGCCGCGCACGCCGCCAATGGCACGAGCTCGCCATGGCCCTTGCCCAGGCCGAAGAACGCCAGCTCCGACCAGGAGATCACCCGCTCGGACAGGATCGGATGGAAGGCGAGCGCGCTGCGCTCGAGCGCGGGCTGGCGGCCGGTCGCGATCGGCCCCGGAGAGGCCACCCCCTCGGCAAATCCCCCGAGCATTCGTCCGCCGGGCAGCAGCACCACCGGTTCGCGGTCGCCCTCGGCGAAGGCCAGCAGCAAGCTCTCGCCGCGGGGAATGCGCCCGTCGACCAGGGTCACGTGCCGGATGCGCGCGCGATTGACCGCCGCGAAACGCAACAGCAAGCGGTCGTCGGACTCGTCGGCGCCGCGATTGACCATGGCAGGGGTGCGCACGCCCAAGCGGACCAGGATTGCTGCGGCGGCGCGCAGCATGGGCGGGTAATCCAGCTCGCGCGGATTGGCTCGCCGAAACCGGCCGGTCATGAGGGCGCGGAAGTCGTCGAGCGTCTGGCGCAGGCGCTCGCCGGACCGATCCTTCACCGCCATGGCCTTGTCCGGGGCGCTCACGATGCGGTCCACGCAAAGTCTGCCGCCATAGCGACGCGGCCGGCCTCGAGGGCGACCGTCCGGTCGGCAAGCCTCGCCACGCTCTCGCGCACCGTCGCGACGATGACGGTCACGCCGCGCGCCCTCAAATTGGCGAACAGGCGCGCCTCGGTCTCCTCGTCGAGGGCGCTGGTGGCGTCATCGAGGATCAGGATCGACGGTTCGGCGGCAAGTGCCCGGGCGATGGCCAGGCGTTGCCGTTCGCCGCCGCTGAGATCGAGACCGCCGGCGGCAATGCGCCCTTCGACACCGCCGCGGATCTCCAGGAGCGGCGTGAGTTCCGCATCGGCCACGGCGCGGGCAATCTGGTCCGGGGTGATGTCCGGAGTCCAGACAGTGATGGCGTCGGCGAAAGTTCCGGCCGCGAAGTAGGGAGCACGGTCGGCGTAGCCGATCGACCATCGCACGACCGCCGGTTCGAGCGTGGCCACGTCCTGTCCACCGACCAGGACGTGCCCCGTCTCGGGCACAATCACGCCCGAGATCGTCTCGAGCAGGGTGGTCTTGCCCGACGCCGTCGGTCCGGTCACGACGACGATCTCGCCTGGGCGCTCGATGGTCAGGCTCACGTCATCGAGCAGCGTCCGCCCTCCTGCTTCCCGAACGGTCACCCCCGCGAGATGGACCGTTCCCGGCAGCCGGCTTGGGGGCGCTGCATCCGCCGCGGATGCCCCCGTCGTCCGCACATCGCGCTGCAGGACATCCTGCAGCCTCGTCACGGCGGTCGACGCCGTGCGCAGCTGGGCTCCGGTTCCGGTAAGCCGTTCGAGGGGACCGGCGAAGAGCTCGGCCAGCATCTGGAAAGCGATCAGGTCGCCGAAGGAAAAGCCGGTCCTGACGATCTGCACCGCGCCGACGCCGAGGACGACGAGCGTGAGGCCGTGCCGCGAGACGAGGGTCATGGCCTCGAGCAGGATCTTGAGGCGCTCGGCCGACTGCTCGGCGTTGGTCAGGCGCAGGCGCACGTCCATCAGCTTGTCGAACAGCTGGCCTTCGTCACCGGAGGCGCGCAACTCCTCGACATTCTCCATCGCCTGGATGTCCATGCCGTGCTCGGCGCCGGCAAGCGCCTGCACTTCGAGCCCGGTCTCGGTCAATCGAGTCGCCAGCAGACGCAGGCCGACAAGGCTGAGCGCGGAGAACGCAAAGACGGCGATGGCGATCGTCCATTCGACCGCGAACATGGCGGCGCCGAAGACCAGCAGCGCCGCCATGTCCACGGCGGCCGACACGACCGCACCGCTGGCGGCGCCGGCAACGGTGCCGGCATGCTGCATGCGGCCGGACAGCTCGCCGGGGCTGCGTTGCTGGAAGAAGCGCGGAGGCAGCCGCAGCAGGCGCCACAGCAGGCCGACCGAAAGCGACGAGTTCATCGCCGTCTGCAGTTGCAGCGCGCCGGTCGAGCTGACCCAGGTCAGGATGGCGCGCAGCCCCGCCGCGGCGACCATGGCGAGCAGCAGCGGGATCACCCAGTCGTTGAACCGCCGGACCAGGATGTCGTCGACGAAGACGCGCGTGAAGCCGGGCAGCATCAAGGCGATGGGCAGCAACGCCAGCCCGGCCAGAAACGTCATCGCGAGGTTGCGACGGAACAGCAGCGACTGGCGCAGGATGGCCCGCAGGCCCTGCGGCGCCCGCGCCGTCCGCTCGACGGCTTGCGGGCTGAAGACAACCGTGATGCCCGTGAAGCCGCGAGAGAAAGCCTCTCGGTCGAGACGCCGGCGCCCTTGGGCCGGATCGACGACCACGAAGTGCGAACCCTGTACCTTTTCGAGAACGAGAAAGTGGTCGAACTGCCAGTAGAGCACCTGAGGCATCGGCAGCTCCGCCAGCTCGTCGACGTCGCGCCGCAGGATCACGGTCTCCAGACCGTTGGTTCGGGCCGCGGCGGCAAGGCCGGCCACGGTCACGCCGTCTCGCGAGACTCCGGATTGGTTGCGCAGGGTCTCGAGCGGCAAATGGCGACCGAAATGGGCAAGCACCATGGCGAGCGCGGCGACGCCGCACTCCGCGCTCTCCATTTGCAGGATCACCGGGACCCGGCGGCTGAAGGTCATGAGCTCACATCAGGCGAAGGGGCAGGGTGAGTCCCTGCCCCCGTTCCCCGTTCGCCTCGCAATCATCGGAGATCGTAGAACTCCTGCTTGTGTTTGTCGTACCAAGCCCGCGCGCGTTGTGCATCGGCGTCCGATGCGGTGCTCCATTCTCCATGCAGGTGCTTTGCCGTCCATAAGCTGACGAGTTCGCCCCTGGACATGCCGTCCTCGGCGATCCAATCGCTGGCCTTCAGGAATTGGTAGGCGGCTTGCGGGCTGCGGCAGGCGTCCAGCCTTTCGATCGTGTGCTTGTAGATGAGGTCGTTGAGGCCGATCTTGCCTTCCTTGGCCAGTGTCAGGTCGATGAGATGCCATTTGTCGGCGTCTCGGGGCACCCCCTGAAAATTGACGGCCGTCTGGTTGGTCCAGAAATTCTGGGGACCAAGCGTCTTGTCCTTGATCGGCACAGAACCGGACGGCACCTCGATCACCTTCATGACCGTCACATTGGCTTGCCGGGACTGTTCCTGGTCGACCACGGCGGCCGCTTTCGTCGTCTGATAATAGTACTTGTTGAATTCCCGGACCTGGTCCTCGAACTGCATCTGCTTGGACTTCGGGTCCGCGGTGCTGCGGCTCAGCTCCCAGAATTTCGCTTCGAACCTGTCGTCCTTGATGTTCGCGCCATGGGCATTGGGCTGCGCCTGCGTCGGCACGTCTCTGCCCTGCTTGTCGTAGGGATTGCCGAGCGTCCCCCGCTCGAATGCCAACTCCCAGGAATCCAGAAGCTTCTGCTTCGCTGCGTCCGTGAGATGGTCGCTCCTGGCAGTCTTCTCGAAGCCATCGCCCTTCTTTCCGAGATACTGTTCGAGCTCCCCCCGCTCCATCCTGGAGACCAAGTTGTATTCCTTGATCGACAGGTACTGCGTCAGGCTGAGACCGGCAAAGATGCCGAAGGCGCCCTCGGTGCTGGGAACCGACTTTCCGTTCGCGTCCTTGACGAACTTGAAATCCTGCTCGAATCCGGCAGGCAACTTGTTCGAGAAAGTCAGCTCCATTGCCTTCATTTCCGGGAGCTTGTTCTCGGGGAACCACCGCTGCATGGCCTTCGAGATCTCCCCAACGGAGGGGAAGCTCTCGTACAGCGTCGGATCCTTGTACCCGGTGGCGCTCCGATCATCCTTGAAGAAGGCGTTCTGCTTCTTGATCTTCTCTCCAAGCACTTTCCCTTCCGCCTCGCCCACGAGGGTGCGGTCCTGAGCCGAAATACGGAGTGTGGAATGCTCCGCGTCACGGACCAGCTTGCGAAGCTCTTCGACCTTGGACAGCTTGGTGAGCATCTCGTGGTAGTACGTCGCCGCTTCCGTGGCATTTGCGGTCGGCGCCAGCGGGGGCTTGCCCGCCGGAGGCTCGGGCTTGGAATCGAACATCGTCTTGAGCCAGACGGCCACGGCTTCTCCCGGATTGCTATACCTGAACTCCTGACCGGCGTAGCCATAGTTCCCCGGCGTTTGCATATGCCGGTTGACGTTGTCGCTCCATTTCGCGAAGTCGATCTGGGTGTTGAACTTCAGGTTGTACCCGATCCCCAAGGCGCCGCCGATATCGACACCGAACGAGAACTTGCCGTCCTTGACGCCCATTGTGACGTCGGCATGGGCGCCGACCTTGCCGAAGACTGCATCGGCGCCGACGACGAGCGTCGACACCGCCGTGGACAGCGAAGGGCTCAAGCCAAGGACGGCGCCGAAATTGAGTTCCGCGCGATGCTTCGTGGCGAAGGTGTACCCGTCGATTGGATTCCAGCTCACGCCATCGTCAAGGCTGGCCAGACCACCCGCCTTCAATTTGCCCGTGCCCGAGATTCCGAACCCTGCCCCGGACTCCGAGGTCATCGACGCAGCACGAGTGGCAGAAGCCTCCACGCCAACCGAGCCAGCGAGCTTGATGCCCATGCGTTCCCAGGTGACGCTGACCCTGCCCTCGCCCTGTGCGGAGGCCTCCGCCCTCAGCACGCCCATCTTCGAGTAGGTTATCCCGGTCGCCTTGTCGGTGATGGAAACCCTTATGCCGTCTTCGCCAATGGCCTCAGCTTTGAACTGCGCCGAGATCTTGGCGCCTCCCTTGGTGTCATGCGCATCGGCACGCGCGCCGACCGTCAGAACGCCTTCGGTCCACCGCTCCGTCACCGTGACTTGTGCACCGAAGCGATCCTGCTTGGTGACCGTCTTCGACACCCACCCCTTCTCGAAGCCCGCAGCCGCGACCGCACCGCCAACTTTGACGTCACCGCTATATCCATAGGTCATGGCGCCCGCAAAGCCGGCGCTATAGGGGCCCTCCGTGGTGGAGATTTCGGTGCCTCCTTGCCTGGTCTTGACGGGCTTACGCCTGTCGTCGTCCGAGATTTCGAACGTCCCCGTCTTCCTGACCTTTCCCGCGTCTTCAGCTTCCTTGATCGCTTTTGTGATGGCGTAATCGAGAGTGGCGTTCCCCGCTTCCCGAAACATGGCTCCGGGGAGTTGACCGAACTCGCGTCCGATCTCGCCGGAGAGCGTCTTCTTCCCGTCGCCGCCAGCCGCAGGCTCGAAGGAGGCCGCCGGCAGCGGCTTCGCCGTGCCGGGTTTTTCGCCTGACCCAACCTTGCTGTCCGCGCGCGCCGGATTTCCATGATCTTGAACTTCTGTCTTGCCAGCCAAGTGGTTCATCGTTTTGGCCAACCCATCAAGAGGTAGCGGCCTTCCAGCGCCGTGATTTTCGCCTGACGCAGCCTTGCTGTCCGCGCGCGCCGGATTTCCATGATCTTGAACTTCTGCTTTGCCGGCCAAGTAGTTCATCGTCTTGGCCAGGCCATCGAGGGGCCTCGGAACTAGCGAGCCGGCTTTTTCACTAGACCCAACTTTATTGTCCGCGCGCGCCGGATTTCCATGCTCTTGACCTTCTGTCTTGCCAGCCAAGTGGTTCATCGTCTTGGCCAGGCCATCGAGGGGCCGCGGAATTGGCAAGCCGGAGTTTTCATGCGATGCGGACTTGCCGCTGGAGCGCGCGTCCGCTTTGTCCGCTGCCTTTCCGTTCTCGACTACTGGCGAAGCGCCGGCCTTGCCGCCTTCGCCCGCTTCGAGGTTCACATGCTTCGGTGGACCGCCGACCTTGCCGCCTTGGGCACCGTCATCTACCGGAATGATGATGCCCTTCACGTCCGGTTCGGCCGCTGTCCTCACACCGCCAGCCATGCGGGCGGCATCTTCGTCACGGACTTGACCGGGCAAATTGGAAATCGACTGCTTGGACTTCACCGACATGACACACCCCATTCAACAGCGCCGTCGGTGACCAGACCGACCCCCAGCGCTGACGACGCGCAAAAACGATACACGCATGACGAAAAAAGGGCGCCACCCTTTCAGCAACCTTTCATCGTGACGGCTCGCCGAGGATTTCCTTGCCGGCCAGCAGACGCTTCACCGCCGGCCAGACCAGGGAGAGCACCGGCACCTTCTCGACCTCGATCTCGGCCTCGACCGGCGTGCCGGGCGTCAGGCGCATGCCGGGCCCGTCGGACGTCGTCCAACGTAGCCCGCTCGGCGTCGCGGGATCGGCTTCGGGCTTGACGGTCGCGAGATAGCCTGGGCCTTTCGCCACCAGGCGCCGCACCAGATCCTCGTTGCGCAGCACCTGGCGGAGGCCTTCCGGCGTGCTCGGCATGGCGGTCACCTCGACGACTCGGGCCTCGAGGGAGCCGAAGATATCGCGGCGCACCGAGCCCACATCCAGCAGGACGCGCATGCCGTCCTTGATCTTCTTGCCGTCGTTCAGCGGGATCAGCACTTCGGCGACCAGGTCGTCCCGGCCGCCGGAGCCATCGGGCTGCAAGGTGAGCACGACCGTGCCGAAGCGGACCAGGTCGCCGACCGACACCGTCACCTCAGCGACTCGGCCGGCTGCGGTCGCGCGCACGACCGACGTCTTGGCGATCTGGTCGTCGAGGCCGGCCACCCGCCTCTCCAGCTGGCCGATCTTGGACTGCAGTTGCTGGACCTCGCGTTCGTAGCGGCCGGAGCGCTCGATCGATTCGACCTGGGCGTTGAGCAGTGTGGTCCGCCGGGTCGCGATCTGTTCGCGGGCATTGGCGATGTCGGCCTGGATCTGCAGATGGCGATCGACGGTCAGCAGTCCCTTGCGCTTCAGGTCGTCGTTGTTGGCGGCGAGCGCGTCCAGGACCTTCAGGCGCTCGTTGAGAAGCTTGGAGCTCTCCTGGATGTCGCTTTCGCGCAGCTGGTCGAGCTCGCGGAAGGCGGCGGCCGATTGCTGCTGCAGCTCGAGAATGCGCTTGAGATCGGCCTGGTTCTGCGACAGCTCCTCGCCCGCCAGCAGGCGCTCGTTCTGCAGTCCGGGGTTGATCAGGAGGGCCACTTCCTGGCCGGGCGCAACCACGCTTCCCGGCTTCACCCGGATCTCGGTGACGCGGCCCTCCCACTGGGCGGTGACCATCTCGCCCAGCGTCCCGGAAGGTCCGACCAGGATGCCCGTCCCGCCGACGATGATGGGCACACGGACGAGGGCGGCCGCGACGATCGCGGCGACGACCAAGCCGATGGCGAGGCCGAGCAGGGCGCGGTGCGGCAGCGGCACCACGCTCAGCGCCGTGCCCAGCCGATCCGGATCGTCGAGAGCATCCAGCGCCTCGGGCCGGAAGGTCGGCTTGGTGCTCACATTTCCGCTTCGGGTTGAATCACTCACGTCACGATACTCTGCCAACCGGTGGGCCAACGACGATACACGCGTGACGAAAAGGAGGCGCTACCCATTCGCCGACCTTTCGTCGGCGGCTGGCGGTCAGAGCCCTGCCCGCACCTGCTGGCGAAGATGATCGATCGGCAGGCGCGCGCCGGCCTGCTCGAAATGCCAGAACGTCCAGCCGTTGCAGGCGGGCGCGCCCTGCACGGCCGCGCCGACCTGGTGGATCGAGCCGCGATGGTCGCCGAGCGAATTGCTGGCCGACAGGGTGCCGTCGGCGCGCACGCGCGCATGCACGCGGCCGGCGGAATCGCTCAGCATGGTGCCGGGCTGCAGCAGGCCCGCCTCGATCAAGACGCCGAACGGGATGCGCGGCTCGGCGCGCTTGCTGGGCTTGGGCGAGACATCCTCGCCGGCCAGCGGCTCGATCTGGGCGATGCGCTTGGCGGCGATCGCGGCATAGTCGGGATCGCGCTCGAGGCCGATGAAGCGCCGGCCGAGCCGCCGCGCCACGGCGCCGGTCGTGCCGGTGCCGAAGAAGGGATCGAGGATCACGTCGCCCGGATTGGACGCCGCCATCAGGCAGCGGAACAGGAGCGCCTCGGGCTTCTGCGTCGGATGCGCCTTCTTGCCGTCGTCGCCCTTCAGGCGCTCACCACCGGTGCAGAGCGGCAGCAGCCAGTCGGAGCGCATCTGGATGCCCTCGTTCAGCTCCTTCATCGAATCGTAGTTGAAGGTGTAGCGGCTGCGCTGGCCACGCGCCGCCCAGATCAGGGTCTCGTGCGCGTTGGTGAAGCGCTTGCCCTTGAAGTTCGGCATCGGGTTGGACTTGCGCCACACGACGTCGTTCAGGATCCAGAAGCCCTGGTCCTGCAGCGCCGTGCCGATGCGGAAGATGTTGTGGTAGCTGCCGATCACCCACAGCGTGCCCTCGGGCTTCAGCACGCGCCGCGCGGCGGCGAGCCACGCGCGGGTGAAGGCGTCGTAGCGGGCGAAGTCGGCAAACTTGTCCCAGTCGTCGTCGACGGCGTCGACCTTGCTGTTGTCGGGACGGAGAAGTTCTCCACCCAACTGCAGATTGTAGGGTGGGTCGGCAAACACCATGTCGACAGAGGCTTCGGGCAGGCGCTGCATGAGTTCCACGCAGTCGCCCACCAGGACGCGATCCAGATTCTCCCCGAGCATCTGGGCAGGATGAGTCATCCACCGACTCACCGTCAAGAAATTACAATTGATTCAATTGTTTACGGCATCGATCCACAAGATCGAGTCGATACTTTCCCACGACACACCAGACCTAGAAGGAGAAAATCGTCACCTGGCGGAGGCCAATTGGGGAGGGAGCCTCCGCCACCCGCAAATGGGGGCTTGCGGGGCCGAGCCTGCTTGGGATGGGACAGAGCACGGCGCGGTGACAACCCAAGATAGCGCGATCTGAGGCGAACAAACGCGGGGGGTCGCCATTGCCACCGATTGGCCACAGGCTGGTCTCAGCCGCTCTGCAGACCTCATTTGGGACCGCGGGCCTCATTGCCGGGAGCGCGCCACTCCAGTGGCGCGTCTTCCTTGTTTTAACATCCTATGAGCGGCACTGGAGTGCCGCGCTCCCGGAAATGACGCTCCCTAATCGCCGGCCGGTGTCTCGGCGACCTCGCCAGCCTCGGTCTTCTTCGAATGGTCGGCGGCCAGCATCACGTAGACCGCGGGTACGACGAACAGGGTGAAGAGCGTGCCGAGCGCAAGGCCGCTCGCGATGACCAGGCCCATGCTGAAGCGCGACAGCGCGCCCGCGCCGGTGGCGACGATCAGCGGCACGACGCCCAGCACCATCGCCGCCGTGGTCATCAGGATCGGCCGCAGCCGGATCGCGGCCGCCTGCTCGATCGCCTCGCGCCGGGACTTGCCGGCCATCTGCAGCTCGTTGGCGACCTCGACGATCAGGATGCCGTGCTTGCTGATCAGGCCCATCAGGGTGACGAGTCCGACCTGGGTGTAGATGTTCAAGGTCGCGCCCGGATAGGCCACGGTGCTGAGCGCCATCAGGAAGACCAGCGCGCCCGCGATCGACATCGGCACCGAGAACAGGATGATCAGCGGATCGCGGAAGCTCTCGAACAGTGCCGCCAGCGACAGGTAGATGATGATCAGCGCGAAGGCGAAGGTGACGATGAAGCCGCCACTCTCCTGCATGTACTGGCGCGAGGCGCCGCCGTAATCGATCGAATAGCCCTGCGGCAAGGTACGCGCCGCGAGCTCCTGCAGCGTCTGCAACGCCTCGGCCTGCGACACGCCGGGGAAGGCCACGCCCTGGATGGTGGCGCTGTTCAGCTGCTGGAAGTGGTTCAGCGACTGCGGGATCGCCTTGGTGACGATCTTGGCCACGGTCGACAGCGGCACCGATGCGCCGTCGGCGGCGCGGATGTGATAGTCCAGGATCTGGTCGATGTTCTGGCGCGAGCTCTGCTGGACCTGCGGGATCACCTTGTAGGAGCGGCCGTCCAAGGCGAAGTAGTTGACGTATCCGCCGCCCAGCATCGAGCCCATGGCGGCGCCGATGTCGCTCATCTTCAGCCCGAGCTGCGAGGCCTTGTCGCGGTCGATCACCAGCGTGGCCTGCGGCGCATCGATCTTGAGATCGGTGTTGAGGAAGATGAACCGGCCGGTGGCCAGCGCGTCGCGCAAGAAGGACTGCGCCACGTCGTTCAGGGACTCGAACGAGCCGGTCGTGTTGATCACGAACTGCACGGGCAGGCCCTGGCTGCCCGGCAGCGGCGGCGGCTGGAAGGCCACGACCTGGGCGCCGGCGATGCCGGCCAGCTCGCCCTGGATGATGGGCTGCAGCTGGTTGGAGGTCATCTTGCGCTTGTCCCACGGCTTCAGCACGTAGCCCGTGATCGACTGGCCGGGCACGTCGAGCTGGAAGACGTGGTCGGTCTCGGGATGGCTGGCGCCGATCAGGTACATCTGGCGCGAGTAGAGCTGGCGCTGGTCGATGGTCGAGTTGGGCGCCGAGGTGGCGAAGCCGATGATGACGCCCTGGTCCTCCTGCGGTGCCAGCTCGCTCGCGGTGGCGCTGTAGAGGAAGTAGATGCTGCCCAGCACCAGCACGGCGAAGGTCGCCGTGACCGGCAGGTTGTTCAGGCTGCCCCTGAGCCAGCGCTCGTAGCGGCGGCGCACCCAGTCGAACACGTGATCGATGGCGCGAATCAGGCGCGCCTCCCAGCCGCGGTCGTTCTCGATGTGGGGCTTCAGCATGCGCGAGCACATCATCGGCGACAGCGTCAGCGCCACGATCGCCGAGATGGTGACCGCGCCCACCAGGGTGAAGGCGAACTCGGTGAACAGCGCACCGGTCAGGCCGCGCTGGAAGCCGATCGGTACATAGACCGCGATCAGCACGACCGTCATGGCGATGATCGGGCCGCCGAGCTCGCGCGCCGCCTGGATGGCGGCGGGGAACGGCTGCATCCCCTCCTCGAGATGGCGGTTCACGTTCTCGACCACGATGATGGCGTCGTCGACCACCAGGCCGATCGCCAGCACCAGCGCCAGGAGCGTGAGCAGGTTTATCGAGAAGCCGAAGGCGGCCATCATCGCGAAGGTGCCGATCAACGACAGCGGGATGGCGATGACGGGGATCAGCACCGAGCGCGGCGAGCCCAGGAAGGCGAACACGACCAGGGTGACGATGATCAGCGCTTCGATCAGGGTGCGGATCACCTCCTCGATCGAGCTGTTCACGAACTCCGTCGAATCGTAGATGATCTGGCCGTTCAGCCCCTGCGGGAACTGCGCCTGGATGCCGGGGAAGACGTCGCGCACGCCCTTGATGACGTCGAGCAGGTTGGCGGCCGGCGCCACCTGGATGCCGATATAGACCGCCTTCTGGCCGTCGAAGCTCACCTCGGATTCATAGTCGTCCGAGCCCAGCGTGACGTTGGCGACGTCGCTCAGGCGAACGATGGCGCCGTCCTGCTGCTTCAGCACCAGGTCGCGGAACTCCTTCAGCGAGGTCAGCGCCGTCGAGGCTTTCAGCGTGACCTGGACCATCTGGCCCTTGGTCGTGCCGAGTCCGGCAATGTAGTCGTTGGCGGTCAGCGCCTGGGCCACGTCGTTGGCGGTGAGGCCGTAGGCCGCGAGCTTCTGCGGATCGAGCCAGGCGCGCAGGGCGAAGTTCTTGGCGCCCAGCAGCTCGGCGGTCTGCACGCCTTCGACCGCCTGCAGCTTGGGCTGCACGACGCGCACCAGGTAGTCGGTGATCTGGTTGGGCGCCAGTTCCTTGCTGTTGAAGCCGATGTACATCGCGTCGATGGTCTGGCCGACCTTGACGGTCAGCACCGGCTGCTGCGTGCCGGTCGGCAGGCGATTCAGCACCGAGCTCACCTTGGTGTTGATCTCGGTCAGCGCCTTGCTCGAATCGTAGTTCAGCCGCAGGTAGACGGTGATGGTGCTGACGCCGCTCTGGCTGGTCGAGGTCATGTAGTCGATGCCGTTGGCCTGGGCGATCGCTTGCTCGAGCGGCGTGGTGATGAACCCCGCGATGACGTCGGGATCGGCGCCGTAATAGGTCGTCGTCACCGTGACCACGGCGTTCTCGGTCCGCGGATATTGCAGCACCGGCAGCGCGCCGATGGCGCGCAGGCCGACGACCAGGATCAGGAGGCTGACGACGGACGCCAGCACCGGACGGCGGATGAAGATGTCAGTGAACTTCATGGGGGTGTCCTTAAAGTCCCGTCATCGCGAGCGCCGCCGCCTACGGGCGGCGGCGCTCGCGATGACGAAGGCCATCAATGATCGACGATCTTCGGCGCGGGGTCGTTTTTCGGGACGACCTTGTTGTCGATGAGGACCGGCACGCCGTTGCGCAACTTGACCTGGCCCGACGTTACGACCATGTCGCCGTCGGCTACGCCCTTCAGGATCGCCACCTGGTCGCCGCGCGTGGCGCCGGTGGTGACGAGGACCTGCCGCACCGTGAGCTGCGACTTGCCGTCGGCGCCCTTGTCGTCGACCAGGTAGACCAGGGAGCCGTAGGGATTGTAGCTGACCGCGGTCTGCGGCAGCGTCACCAAGTGCTGCGCGCTGCCGGTCTCGAGCTGCACCGTGGCGAACATGCCGGGCAGCAGCTTCTGGTCGGCGTTGGGCAGCGTGGCGCGCACCTGCACGTTGCGGCTCGCCGTCTCGATCTTGGGGTTGATGGCGGTGATCGTGCCGGTGAACACGCGGTCGGGGAAGGCATCGACCTTGGCCTCGACCTTGGCGCCGACGCTGAGCTGGGCCACCGCCTGCTGCGGCAGCAGGAAGTCGACGAAGATCGGATCGAGCGATTGGAGCGTGGCGATCACCGTGCCGGCCGACAGGAACTGGCCGAGATCGACCTGGCGCAGGCCGAGCTTGCCGGCGAACGGCGCGCGCAGGGTCTTCTTGTCGACGATCGCCTTCTGCTGGGCGACCTGCGCCTTGGCGTTGCGCAGGTTGGCCTCGTCGTTGTCGACCACCGCCTGGCTGATCGCCTGCGCCTTGAACTGCTTGACGTCGCGGTCGTAGGTGATCTGGGCGAGCTGTGCCGTCGCCTCGAGCGACTGCAGCTTGGCGATCTCGTCCTCGGCGCGCAGCCGCAACAGCACCTGGCCGGCCTGCGCCTCGTCGCCCGAATTGAACAGGATCTCCTCGACCACGCCCGGCACTTCGAGCGACAGATCGGCGCCGCGCACGGCGCGCAGGCTGCCGACGGCATCGATGGTCGGCTGCCAGTCGCTGCTCGTGGCCTTGGCGGCCGAGATCGTCTGCGGCGTGTTGGCCATGCCGGCCATGGCTTCCTTGATCTTGCCGTTGACGAAGCCCTTGAAGCCGAAGAGTCCGCCCAGGACCGCTCCGACCAAAACCAGCATGATGAGCATTCGCTTGATCATTGAACGCCTCTTGGACTGAACGCGTGTTGTCTTTGGTGGCAGCGCGCCCTAGCGCGCCGCCCTCGGAAGAACCTTGATGTCCTGCACGGGCGGCAGGGCGAAGTAGCCGGGCTTGCCCATGGACTTCGGATCGACGTCGGTGCGGTTCCACCAGCCGCCGCCCAGCGCCTGGAACAGCGCGGCGGTATCGGCGTAGCGCGCGGCCTGCGCCTTCAGGCGATTGATCACCGCCGTCTGGTAGGTCTGCTGGGCATTGAGCAGGATCAGGTAGCTGACGCCGCCCAGCTGGTACTGCTGCTCGGACAACCGGAGGCTCGCGGCCGCCGTCTGTTCGGCCTCGGTCTGGGCGCGCAACGCGTCGGCGTCGGCCTGCAAGGCGCGCAGGGCATTGGCGACGTCCTGGAACGCCGACAGCACCGTGCCCTTGTATTGCGCGGCGGCGCGCTCGTAGGCCGCGATCGCAGCCTTGCGCTGATGGTCGAGCCTGGCGCCGTCGATGATGGTCTGGGCGATGCCGAGCCCGATGCTCCACACGCCGGCGCCCGGCACGAGCAGCGAGCCGAGACCGCCCGAGGTGAAGCCCAGCGCGCCGGTGATGGTGAACTGCGGCAACTGGTTGGCGACGGCGACGCCGATGTCGGCGCTGGCCGAATGCAGCTGCGCTTCGGCGGCGCGCACGTCGGGGCGCTGCTCGACGAGCTGCGAGGGCAGGCTGACGGGTAAATCCTGCGGCAGCTTGAGCTTGGAGAGGTCGAAGCTCTCGCCGCGATCCTGGTCCGGCGAGCGGCCGACCAGGCGCATCAGCTGGTTGCGCTCCTGGGCGAGCTGCTTCTGCAGCGGCGGCAGCGTCGCCTTGGTCTGGGTCAGCGTCGCTTCCTGCGCCAGCACGTCGGCGCGCGAGGCTCCGCCGAGGTCGAACTGGCGCCGCACCACGCCGAGCGAGTTCTCGAGGATGCGGATGATGTCCTGGGTGGCGTTGATCTGCGCCTGCAGCGAGGCGAGGTTGATCGCCGAGACCACGACGTTCGATGTCAGCGAGAGATACGTCGCCTCGAGCTGGAAGCGTTGCACCTCGGCCAGCGCCTCCTTCGATTCGACCTGGCGGCGCACGCCGCCGAACACGTCGGGCGAGTAGGAGACGTTGAGCGAGGCCGTGGTGACGCCGTACATGACGGCCGAGCCGCTCTGGCCCTGCGATGCCGGCGAGGCGAGCTGCTGCTGACCCTGGCCGTTGCCGGTGATCGTCGGGAACAGCGAGCCCTGCTGGGCAAAGTAGTTCTCTCGCGCCTGACGCAGTGCGGCCTGGGCCGCATCGATGTCGGGATTGGCCTTCAGGGCTTCCCTGACCAGGGTATCGAGCAGCGGCGAGTGGAACAGCGTCCACCATTCGCCGGGGATGTCCATGGCGGGCACGAAGCTCTGCGCTTCAGCGCCGGGACCGTTGCCCGCCGAGCTGGTGCGCGGCGCCAGCGCTTCGGGCGTGTAGCTCGTCGATGTGGGCTTCGCCGGCCGCTCGAAGTCAGGGCCGGAGCTGCAGCCGGCGAGAAGAGCCGCGGTAAAGGCGACGAGAAAAGGCGAACGCATACGCATACTGAACCTTCGGCAAAATTACTTGGCGGAGGTGGCGATGGCGCGGCAGATGGCTTCGGTGTGCTCACGCACGACGAGGCGCATCAGGCGCACGCTTTCGGCATCGAGGCCGGTGCCGGGCAGGACGGGTCGCTTGTGGGTGTTGCAGAAGATGACGACCTGGCCGATCAGCGCCAGGGTGCGGACGGTCATCTCCGGATCGGTCGTGGGCTTGCCGTGCAGGCGGCTCACCAGGGCGAGGCAGGGATTGACGATCTGCTGCATGCCGTTTTCGTGCAGCACGTCGAGGCCGGGAGTCTCCTCGACCTCGGCCCGGGCGAAGATGAGGCGGCGACTGTCGACATGCGGGCCGCTGGTCACCAGCACGACGAAGGTCTCGACCATGTCGCCGAGCAGCGCGATCAGCTCCTCGCGCGACGTGTCGGCGGCCGCGAGGGCGGCATGCACGCGCTCCAGCACCGGGCTCATGTGGCGGTCGGTGTCGGCGGTGATGTCGTGGATGATGGCCCGGTACAGGCCTTCCTTGTTGCCGAAGTAGTACTGGATGGCCGGCAGGTTCACGACGGCGCCCTCGGCGATCTGCCGGGTGCTCGTGCCCTCGTAGCCCTGGGCGGCAAAGAGATGCAGCGCCGCCTCGAGGATGCGCCGACGGGTGTCCTCGCCCCGGGCCTGGACGGCCGGGCGGCTGCGAATGGGGGTTTTGGTGTCGATCATGGGGCCGGGCTGCTCTGCCGGCTGAACTATATCGCTCGATATAGTATGTCAATCGATAGATATTATTTCGCTACGTGCAAATTCGGCTCATGGTCTTCCGGAACGCCGGCGGTCCGGAAGAGTCAGTCAGCGGTAGCTGATTCTTCGAAAGGCAAGGGCGGTTCGAGCAGGCGCAGGACCGGCGCGAAGGTCCGGCGATGATGGGCCGTCGGACCGAGCCTGTTGAGCGCGGCCATGTGCTCCGGGCGGGCGTAGCCGACATTGGTCTCCCAGCCGTAGCCGGGGAACGAGACAGCCAGGGATCGCATGTAACGGTCGCGCGTCACCTTGGCGATGATCGACGCGGCAGCAATCGAATAGGAGCGCGCATCGCCGCCGACGATGGTCTCGGCGCGGCAGCCCAGTTGCGGCGGCACGCGGTTGCCGTCGATCAGCACGAGGTCGGGCTGCTCGGCCATCGCCTGCAGCGCACGGCGCATGGCGAGGAACGTCGCCTGCAGGATGTTGATGGCGTCGATCTCCTCGACGCTCGCCTCGCCCACGGCGTAGC
The DNA here is from genome assembly GCA_019750135.1 of Reyranella sp. Classification (GTDB taxonomy): domain Bacteria; phylum Pseudomonadota; class Alphaproteobacteria; order Reyranellales; family Reyranellaceae; genus Reyranella. The sequence continues at coordinate 17,780 of JAIEOV010000069.1, forward strand.
GCACGACGCCGGACTCGAGGATGGCGGCGTAGGCGTCCTCGCGTTGCTCCGGCGTCAGCTTCTTGGAATCGTCGATCAGCCGCAAGAGCTTGCGCTTGGCAAGCGTGCGATCGATGACGGCGACGGCTGCCACCACCGGACCGGCCAGCGGCCCGCGGCCGACCTCGTCGATCCCGGCAATGAGGATCGCTCCGGCCTCGGCGCAGCGCTTTTCGTGGCGGAAGCTCGGCATACCCCCAGACCAGTTCTGTAGAGTGCGGCGATGCCGCCGACCGCCCACATCATTGCGCAGGACCCTGTGGGCATGAAACAGCTTCGTGCGGCGCTGTGGTGGGCGGTCGCGGTCGTGGCGCTCACCTTGCCTGCGACGACGTCGGCCAAGGACAATTCGCAGAACGAGGCCAACGACCCGCTGACGCCGAAGATGGCCTTCCAGGTGCACGACTACACGCAGCCGATCCTGTCACAGCGGCCGGAGGAAGGGGCGCATCAGCTCTATCTGCGCCACGTCCTGCCGCACGACACGCTTGGCGTCGACCAGATCGCCCGCGCCTCGCTGCCGCTGATCGCCAACAGCTGGGGTCCGCACGGGGCCTGGAACGGCATCGGCGATTTCACGATCTACGACATGGCCATTGCCTATCTCGGCCAGACCAAGCTCGGCGCCGGCCCGGTGGTGACTGCGCCGACGGCCAGCGCTGCGGCGCTCGGTTCCGGCAAGTGGCAGGCCGGTCTGCAGACCGTGATCAGCGCCCCGCATGACTGGGGATTGAGCGCCCTGCTCTCGTCCTACCAGCAATCGTTCGACGGCGCGCTTCAGACCCTGACCATCCAGCCCTTGCTCTTCCTCAATCTCGACGGCGGCTACTACCTGCGCTCGACTGGCATCTCGACGTTCAATCTCGGGCAGAATTCGCTGGTGCCGGTCGGTCTCGGCCTCGGCCGCGTGTTCGAGCGCTCGGATGGCCGCCTGGTGAACGTCTTCGTCGAGCCGCAATACTCCGTCGTGCAGACCGGACCGGGCGTGCCTGCCTTCCAGATCTTCACGGGCGTCATCCTGCAGTTTCCTGTCCGGAAGAGCCGCTGACATGACGCTCGGGACGAACGACATCGCCGCAATCGTCGGGCGCGACCCGCAAGCGCTGACCCAGCTCCGCGCCGCGCGCACGCTCGCGCTGCCCGACTGGTGCATCGCCGCGGGCTTCGTGCGCAATCGCGTGTGGGACCACCTGCACGGCATCTCGCCGCCGCGCGAGCCACCCGACATCGACGTCCTCTACTACGACGCGACCGATCTCTCGAAGGAGCGCGAGGTCGCGTACGAAAAGCGGCTCGGCGCCCTGCTGCCCGGCCTGGACTGGCAGGTGCGCAACCAGGCGCGCATGCATGTCTGGAAAGGGGTACCGCAGCATCGCGACACGGCCGATGCGATGATCTACTGGCTGGAGACGGTGACGTCGGTCGGCGTGCGTCTCGAGGCCGACGACAGCCTGACCGTGATCGCGCCGCTCGGCATCGACGACCTGGTCAACCTGCGCTGCCGACCGACGACGTTTGGCCTCACACGTCGACACGAGTACGACGCACGCATCGCCGCCAAGCGCTGGCGCGAACTGTGGCCGAAGGTGCGGTTCCTGGATTGATGCTGGGGGCGCGCCACTCCAGTGGCGCGTCTTCGTGGATCACAGACATGATCGCGCCACTGGAGTGGCGCGCCCCCAGCATCAAAGAAGCCTCATCTGCCGGGCGTCGCGCTTGGCGTCGACCAGAGCGGTGCGCGCTTCCTCGGGCACGCGGAAGCGCAGCGTGTCCATGCGATAGCGAATCCTGTTCAGGCCGAGCCGCTTCACGGCCGCGCCGAAGCGGGCGCTCAGAAGCTCGGCGATCGGGCCGTCGCCTTTCATGCGCAGGCCGAAGCTCGACTGATAGAGCGCACCGCCGCGGATCTGGCGGATCAGCGACAGCACGCGCTCGGCACGGTCGGGCCGATGCTGGCGCAGCCATTCCTCGAACAACTCCTTGATCTCGAGCGGCAGGCGCAGGACGGTGAAGCCCGCGCGTGTGGCGCCGGCCTGGGCCGCTGCTTCGAGGATCGCCTCCATCTCGTGGTCGTTCAGGCCGGGGATCATCGGCGCGGTCATCACGCCCACCGGCACGCCGGCGTCGTTCAGCGCGCGGATGGCATCGAGCCTTCGATGCGGCGCCGAGGCGCGCGGCTCCATGGTGCGTGCCAAGTCCTTGTCGAGCGTGGTCACCGACAGGAACACCTCGGCGAGGTTGCGCTTGGCCATGTCGGCTAAAATGTCGATGTCGCGCGTCACCAGGTGGTTCTTGGTGACGATGCCCACCGGATTGTTGAAGTCGCTCAGCACGCGCAGGATCTGGCGCGTGATCTTCATCTCACGCTCGACCGGCTGGTAGGGATCGGTGTTGGTGCCCATGGCCACGACGTCGGGCCGGTACTTGGGCGAGGCAAGCTCGGCCACCAGCAGCTTGGCGGCATCGGGCTTGAACAGGATCTTGGTCTCGAAGTCGAGTCCGGGCGACAGGCCGAGATAGGCGTGAGTCGGACGCGCGAAGCAGTAGATGCAGCCGTGCTCGCAGCCGCGATAGGGATTGATCGAGCGATCGAACGGCACGTCGGGCGAGGTGTTGCGCGCCAGGATGGTGCGCGTGGCGTCGCGTGTCAGCGTCGTGCGCAGCGGCGGCAGGTCGTCGTCTTCCGCTTCGCTCGACGCGCCGGTCTCCCAGCCGTCGGTCGTGCGGATGCGCTTCTCGCTGTCGAAGCGACTCGATTCGTTGGAGAGCGCGCCGCGGCCGTGATGCACGGGTTCGGCGATCGCATCGTCGGGATAGTCAGGAGGATTCTTGGGCCTCATGGCGAGGCCGACTCTGAGAACAAACAGGGAACGAGTCAAGCCATCCATTCGGCTCGGATCGATTGAATCGTGTCGCGCCTGAAACATTGGTCGATGCGCGCGTCTATGTGCGCCTTCATTGCCCGCTCGAGGCCGGCGTCGCTCCATTGTGTGGGGTCGGACGGGTCGCGTGCCTCGCGTGTCTGAACGCGCCATCGAGCCATGAAAAGCGTGGTTCGAAGCCACGTCAGGCGCCGCATCGGCAGCAGCCACGGTTCGAGGACCGCGGCCTTCTGCGGGCCAACCTTCTCGAGATATAGCGTGTAGAAGCGCCGGACGTCGGCGGCTGACAGCACTTTGCCTACATCGGGATGCCACAGCGTCGAGGTTGCCAGCGTTGCATGCGCGAGGTCGATCGCCGGCGAGCCGACATGGACTTTCTCGAGGTCGACGAACCAGGCGATGCCGTCGCGATCGACGATGAAGTTGCCGGGATGCGTGTCGGCCAGCGCCACGGTGAGCGGCTGCGGGCGCTGCGCGACGGCGTTCGCCATGTCGCGCATCTGGCCGAGCTCCTCGACGATCTCGGCGCGCGCGCTTGCGTCAGGCACGGCCTTGTCGAGGAAACGCGTGGCGTTCTGCTCGACCGGGGCGAGCGTCTCGAGGAAGGGATTTTTCTGGCGCGGGATCGGCGAGTCGTCGGCCGGCAGCGGCAGCGCGTGGACGCGCGCCAAGGTGTCGGCCATGGCGGCGAGCTCATCGGGCAGGCGGGGCGCACGGCCGTCGATCGCATCGACGATCAGTGCGCCGCCTGGCAGGCCGGGACGCGGCTCGATCACGCCATGCAGGCGCGGCGTGCGATGCACCGGCGAGAGATGGCGAAAGGCTTCGGCCTGCACGGCAAGACGCGCCGCAGCAGAGGGATCGCCTTCATGCGCATAAGCGACGCGCGCAATGAGATCGTCGGGCAGCCGCACATGGCCATGCGCGGTGCCCGTCGCAGGCAGCGGCTTCAGGTCGGCGGCAGTGAGCGAGGCAAATGCCGGCCGCTCGCGCAGAGCGGAGAGAAGAGCGTCAATCATCGCTGGGGGCGCGCCACGCCAGTGGCGCGTCTTCGTTGATCACGGACATGATCGCGCCACTGGCGTGGCGCGCCCCCAGCATCAACCACTGCGCGGCATCTTGCCTTCGTTCAGGCGCGGCATCAGCTCGGCGAAGTTGCAGGGCCGGAAGCGGATGTCGAGCTGCTGGCGCAGGATGTCGTCCCAGCCGTCCTTGCAGGCGCCGGTCGAGCCCGGCAGGGCGAAGATGTAGGTGGCGTTGGCGACGCCGGCGACGGCGCGCGACTGCATGGTCGAGGTGCCGATCTTCTGGAAGGAGATCCAGCGGAAGACCTCGCCGAAACCCTCTATGCGCTTCTCGAACAGGCCCTCCAGCGCCTCGGGCGTGACGTCGCGGCCGGTGACGCCGGTGCCGCCGGTGGTGATCACCGCCTCGACCTTGGGATCGTCGATCCACTTCTTCACCTGGGCGCGGATCTTCTCCACGTCGTCGGTGACGATAGCGCGGTCGGCTAAAACATGGCCGTCGCGATTGATGCGCTCGACCAGGGTGTCGCCCGACTTGTCGGTCTCGAGCGTCCGAGTGTCGGAAACGGTGAGCACGGCGATGTTCACCGGCTTGAAGGGTTTGGATTCGTCGATCCTGTTCATAACCGCATCCTACAACTGCCATCTTGCCGGGGCGAGGCCATGCGCCTAGATGGGAGACATGACCGATTGGAAACATGACGGCGTTCGGGTCATCCCGGCGGGATCGCTCGACACCAACACCGCGCAGACGCCGGGCATGAACCGCGCCGCGGCCATCAATTTCGCCCGCGTCGGCGCCCAGAAGCTGTGGGCCGGCACGGTCACCATCCACGCCCACGCCAAGACCGGCGCCCATCACCACGGCCACCTCGAGAGCGTGATCTACGTCGTGAAGGGCCGCGCGCGCATGCGCTGGGGCGACCAGCTGCAGTTCACCGCCGAGGCGGGCCCGGGCGACTTCATCTATGTGCCGCCGTATGTCCCACACCAGGAGATCAACGCCTCGGACACCGAGCCGCTGGAATGCGTGCTCGTGCGCTCCGACAACGAGGCGGTGGCGATCAACATCGACATCGAACCGGCCGAGAAGCCCGAGACGGTGTACTGGGTCGATCCGACCCATCCGCATCCGCATAAGCATTGACGCTTAGCGCGGGACTTCGCCGCCGTCAGGTGCCGTCGGTGTGCCGCAACCAGAGCTCGACGCGGCCGATCCGGATGCCCCATTTTCCGACGGTGGCCTTGTTGACCAGGTGAGCGCTGTCCTGCAGCGCCAGCACGTCGGAGAAATCCACCGTCCAGCCACCGAGAGCCACCGCGTATTCCAAGCGCACGGCATTGCCATCGGTCCAGGCGTGCGCGACTCCGACAACGTCCTCACGCGTGCCGACGTAGCGGCCAGGGCCCGTTGCCTGCAGGCGCCAGGTCTTGCGATCCTTCTCGCCGTCGGCGAATGCGAAGTCTTCGACGAGCGTGAGGACGCTGCCATCCCATGAGCCCTGGATGACGACGGTGAAGGCGCGCTGCGAGCCAGTCCACGAGTTGATGAACACGCCACGGCCCGACATGGTACCTTCGAAATAAGACTCGAGCACGAGGCGCGGAGCGTTCTCGTTGGCAGGAGATGCCGGAGGCGTGGCGCAGGCGCCGAGCATGGCCGACGCCATGCCAAGAGCCGAAATAGTCCAGGGCGCGAATGGGCTGTTCACGCCCGGAATACGCCGCCCGGCGATCGGCGGATCACTGCAATTCGCGCATGCCGCAGACCGCGCACTTGGTTGCGGCGAAGTGCAACTCGACCGCCGATTCGGCGTTGGCCGCCGGGTTCGGAGGTCGTCGTGGTTGCCGCAACTGATTTGCCGGAACGGATACGCGCCAAAAAGGAGATGGCGAAGCGTGCCCGCCGTTTGGCCCTCACTCAAGTCAACGACGGGGACCGCCAACAGTTGTTGCAGTTGGCGAAAGAGCTGGAAGCCGAGGCCGAAGCGTCGGAGCCCGGCGCCGGGCGCGCCCTGCCCGGCACCGAGGCCGTCACCCGGCCTCAGCAACAAGTCCAACAGCAGCAAGCCCAGGAGCCGGGTGAGCCGCCGGTGCAGAAGGACTGATGGTACGGCGCGCGCCGTTGTTCCCTACTTCACCACGCGAAGCGCCACGACAGCGCAGCGCCCACGACGAACTGATTGGGCGAGCCCGCCGGGCCGCTGACCAGCGGCGAGTTTGCTGCGATATCGGTCAGGCGATTGTAAGACCCGAATGCCACGCCGGTGAGCTTGTCGGTGATGCGCCACTGCGCGCTTGTGCCGAGGCCGATGCTGCGCAGGCCGGCGCCGGGGTAGTACTGGGCGTAGCCCGAGTTGAAGGACTGCGTGGCGTTGATGCCGAAGTATGCCTGGTTGAAGGTGGAGTCAGTCACCGAAAGCCGTGGGCCTCCCGACAGGAAGAAATTGTCAGCGAGGCGCAGCTTGCCATCGACCAGCGCATCGAATACCAGACCGTTGCTGCCGCCCAGGCCGCGCCGCAGCTCGACCTTGGCGGCGAGAAACGGCAAGTCGTAGCGGAGGAAGGCTCCGCCCTCCACGGTGAAAGGCACGAAGCCAGTGCCATAGAGTCCCGGGCCGTCCCATTCATTGCGCGGGAAGCGATAACGCAGGATCGGTCCGGCCTTGAACCCGGCAACGTCCAGGACGGTGGCGCCGACGCCGTCCCGTGCCGACACGAACACCTTGTCGCGCTGGTAGCGCAGATCGAGGTTGGGGACAGGCAGGACTCGATAGTAGGCGCTGCCCTCGAACCAGGGCGCCATGACGACACCCGGTCCGATATCGAACGTCCAGTCCAGTGGCGGAGGGCCGGCAGCCTCGCTGCCGATGCTGGTCGGCTGAGCAGCGACGCCAAACGGCAAAGCGGCAACGGCGAGGAAAAGCGAAAAGAACAAACGCAGCGACACGGACCACCCTACTGTGAACCGACTCCTACGTTCGCCGCTGGGAGCCGGATCACTTCACATCGCGCGGAAGATTGGCAGTCGGGGGGGGGCGTATCGCCGTAGGACACGCAAGGAATCAGACGGCACCGACATCTTCCAAAGAATGCACGATGTGGTCGTGAAGACGCCGGGCCGGTTCCGACAGCCCGCGCCTCGCGAGTAGGGCGATTTCGGTATCATGCAGATCGGGAAGCCCCGATCGCCGCTCTGCCGCCACGAGACCCGGTGGCACCATGTCCTTGGGGAGCACGGTGACGCCCAGGCCCGCCCTTACCGCGGCATGCTGGCCTGCCAGCGACGCGCAGCTATAAGCGATGCGCCACGGGCGATGGGCGCGGGTCAGCGCATCGACGGCTCTCTTGCGATAGACGCAGGGTGGCGGCGACAGCACGAGCGGCAAGGCTCCTCCCGCGACCGGCGCCAGCTGCCGGGCCGCCACCCATACCAGTGGTTCGCGCCACACCAGCACGCCGCGGTCGGAGCGTTCGGGCTCGCGCTTGACCAGCACGAGATCGAAGTCGCCGGCGCGAAACCGATGCATCAGCGTAAGCGTGAGGTCGCAGGTCACTTCGAGCTGGACGGCGGGATGGGCCTGGCCAAATCGGGCCAGGACCCCCGGCAGGTGTGTCGTCGCGAAATCTTCCGGCGTGCCCAGCCGGACCCGGCCGGCCAACGCGGGCTCGTTCAGGCTGGCGACCAGGCGGTCGTTGAGCTCGAGCATCCGTCGCGCCTGACCGAGCAGGGCCTCGCCTTCGACGGTAAGCACAACGCGCCGTGCCGAGCGCTCCAGCAATCGGCGGCCAAGCCCCTGCTCCAGGCGCTTGATCTGCAGGCTGAGCGTCGACTGCCGCCGCAACAGTGCGTCCGCGGCGCGCGTGAAGCTGCCGAGTTCGGCAACACTCACGAAAGCGCGCAACAGGTCGATGTCGAGGTTGTGCAGGCGCGGCATGCGGTCATTCTATCATCAATTTTCCAAATGATTAGAACGACAACTATCAATTTCCATCGACAACCCCGAGGGCCCTATGACCCGACGCCATGCCGATCCTCGACCTCGCTGCCCAGAACCTGCTGTCGCCCATGGTGCTGTTTTTCGTGCTGGGAGTTGGCCTGACCTTCGCCCGCTCCGACCTTTCCATTCCGGGTGCAGTCGCCACGCTGCTGTCCCTCTACCTCATGATGTCGATAGGGTTTCGTGGGGGCAGCGAGGTCGCCCATCACGGCCTGTCGCCCACGCTCGGGGCAGCAATCGCAGCGGGGTTGGCTCTTTCGTTTGGCATCCCGGTTCTGGCTTACGGACTGCTGCGACTGACAACCGGCCTGTCGCGGGTCGAGGCGGCGGCCGTAAGCGCCCATTACGGGTCGATCTCGGCGGTCACGCTGGTGGCCGTCATGAGTGTCTTGCGCCAGATGGGCACGACGTTCGAGGGCTACATGATCGCGGTGGCAGCCACCATGGAGACGCCGGCCATTCTCTCGGCCCTTCTGCTGGCCCATCGCGAGTCGGCGGTCGGACATCGCAGCGAACTGGCGCGTGAGATCCTGCTGAATGGCGCAGTGGTGATGCTGCTCGGCTCCTTCGCCATCGGCGTCATCACGGGCGAGCGCGGTCTTGCACTGCTGAAGCCCTTCCTGGTCGACCAGTTCGCCGGCTTCCTTTGCCTGTTCCTGCTCGACATGGGGCTGGTGGCGGGACGGGGGTTGCGCGACAACGGCGGCGCACTCGGACTGCGCACCGTGACTTTCGCGGTCGTGATGCCGTTGCTGAACGCCGCCCTCGCCGCCGCAGTCGCTCCTCTGGTCGGCCTGTCGGCCGGGGGCACCGCCATCCTCATCACGCTCGCCGCGTCGGCGTCCTATATCGCGGTGCCGGCGGCGATGCGGCTCGCCCTGCCGCAGGCCAACCCCGCGATCGCCCTTTCGCTGTCGCTCGGCGTCACCTTTCCCTTCAACTTGCTGTTCGGCATTCCCCTCTACATCGCCGTGGCGCAACGTATCGCCGGATGATGCGTTGGCAGCGATCCGGCGACCGGGATTCGACGTAATGACGGCGAAGACAGTCGAAAAGGTGCCGACATTTCCAGCCAGACCCCGAACAGGCCGCGTAGCGTGGCGGCCCTTATAGTCTTCATCGTCCTCGTTCTCGGCGGCGGAATGGCCATTGGCGCCGTGACGCGGCCGGACGCGTGGTACGCGAGCCTGGCCAAGCCTGCTTTCAATCCGCCCAACTGGCTGTTCGCACCCGTCTGGACCGTCCTCTATGTCCTGGTCGGCGTTGCCGGGTGGCTTGTCTGGATGCGCGCGCGCAGTTCCGCCGTGATGGCACTGTGGTGGACCCAGCTGGTCCTCAACTTCCTGTGGTCTCCGGTCTCTTTCGGGTTGCACCGCATCGGCATCGCGCTGGTCATCATCACTCTGCTGCTACTGGCAATCTGCGGCTTCATCGCGCTTTCGGCGCGGCGGCTGCCATGGGCCGCAGTCCTATTCGTGCCCTATGGCCTTTGGGTTGCCTTCGCGACGCTTCTCAACGCGACATTGTGGGTGCTCAATCGCGGCACCTGAGGTGACGCTCAGGAAGCGCTTCGGACTTCGGCGGAGCGGTCCCACAAGTTGGGCTGCTCCTTATTGGTGTAGCCCGAGACGAAAAGCTTGGGCTCGCCCGTCTTCACGTCGAAGGTGTGGCGGCGCACCGCGCCGAT
>JAIEOV010000026.1 GCA_019750135.1 Reyranella sp.
GATGGACGCTTTGCCCGAATCCGCCGCCACCCCCGAGCGCCGCAGCGGCATGCTCGCCAACAACATCGTGCATTTCGCCCGCACGCTGCGCACGGCCGGCCTGCGTGTCGGCCCCGGCCAGGTGCTGCGCGCCATCGAGGCGGTCGAAGCCGCCGGCCTGCGCAAGCGCGACGACTTCTACTGGACGCTGCACTCGGTGTTCGTGAACCGCCGCGACCAGCGCGAGATCTTCGACCAGGCCTTCCACGTCTATTGGCGCAACCCGCGGCTCCTCGAGAAAATGATGGAGATGCTGCTGCCGTCGGTCGGCGTGCCGGCCGATCCCGACGACAAGAAGCAGCTCAGCCGCCGCCTGCAGGATGCCCTGCAGCCCGGCCGCGGCGAGGCGCCGAAGGAGGAGAGCGAGCCGCCCGAGGTCGAGATCGAGGCGACCTTCACGGTCTCCGACCGCGAGGTCCTGCAGCACCGCGACTTCGAGCAGATGTCCCAGGCCGAGATCGACGAGGCGTTGCGCGCCATCTCGCGGCTGCGACTGCCGGTGCCGCTGCGCCGCACGCGGCGCTACCAGCCGGCGCGCCGCGGCCCGCGCGTCGACTTCCGTGCCTCGCTGCGTCGCGCGCTCAGGCCCGAGGGTCTCACTGAATTGCGCAAGCGCGAGCCGCGCAAGCGGCCGCCGCCGCTCGTCATCCTGTGCGACATCTCGGGCTCGATGGCCCGCTACACGCGCATGTTCCTGCATTTCATGCACGCCATCACCAACGACCGCGACCGCGTCTACGGCTTCACCTTCGGCACGCGCCTCAGCAACGTGAGCCGCGCCCTGCGCAACAAGGACGTCGACATCGCCCTGCAGAAGGCGTCGGCCCAGGTCGAAGACTGGTCGGGCGGCACGCGCATCGGCCAGACCTTGCACGAGTTCAACAACAAGTGGTCGCGCCGCGTGCTCGGACAGGGCGCCGTGGTTCTGCTGATCACCGACGGCCTCGACCGTGAGGGTGCGGCTGGTTTGGCTGAGGAAATGGAGCGCTTGCATAAGTCCTGCTCACGCCTGATCTGGCTCAACCCGCTCTTGCGGTACGGTGCCTACGAGCCCAAATCTCAGGGCAACAAAGCCATGTTGCCCCATGTCGACGAGTTCCGGCCGGTGCATAATCTCGAAAGCCTGGCCGGGCTGATCGCTGCCCTGGGCGCCGCACCGCTCGGTGCCGACAGGCGATTGGCAAGCTGGCAGACCGAATTGCGCAAGGAGTAGCCCATGAGCGACGCACTCGATGTCCTGGATCAGGTCGGCAAGTGGAAGGCCTCCGGCAAGGGCGTGGCCATCGCCACCGTGATCACCACCTGGGGTTCCTCGCCGCGCCCGGTCGGCAGCCAGCTCGGCGTCGACGACAGCGGCGCCATGGTCGGCTCGGTGTCCGGCGGCTGCATCGAGGGTGCAGTCGTGCAGGAGGCGCTGGCCGCGATCAAGGACGGCAAGCCGCGGCTGCTCGATTTCGGCGTCACCGACGAGCAGGCCTGGGACGTGGGTCTCGCCTGCGGCGGCAAGGTCCAGGTGTTCGTCGAAAAGGTGAACTGAGCCATGAAGGCCGAGACCATCAAGGCCCTGCAGGCCGCCCGTTCCGAGCGCCGAGCCGTCGCCCTGGCGACGCGGCTGAGCGACGCCGCCGAGGCGCTCGTCTACCGTGACAAGGCCGAGGGCCCACTGGCCGCCGATGCAGCCATCGTGGCGGCCGCCCGTCGCGCCATGGATGTCGGCCGCAGCGAGACCGTTGATGTCGGCGGCGCGAAGATCTTCCTCAATGTCTATGTGCCGCCGGCGCGGCTGATCATCGTCGGCGCCGTGCACATCGCCCAGTCGCTGGCGCCGATGGCGACGATGCTCGACTTCGACGTCACCGTCGTCGATCCGCGCGGCGCCTGGGCCACCGCCAACCGTTTCCCCGGCGTGAAGGTCATCCAGGATTGGGCCGACGAGGCGTTCCAGGCGATGGGCCTCGATGCGTCGACGGCCGTCGTCACGCTCACCCACGATCCCAAGCTCGACGATCCGGCGCTGGAAGCGGCTCTGAAGTCGGACGTCTTCTATATCGGTGCGCTGGGCAGCAAGCGCACCCATGCCAAGCGCAAGGAACGGCTGAGCGAGGTCGGCATCACCGACGACCAGTTCTCGCGCATCCACGGGCCGGTCGGCCTCAACATCGGCGCCAAGTCGCCCGCCGAGATCGCCGTGTCGATCCTCGGGCAGATCGTCGAGGTGAGGGCGCGTCGCCTGGAGGCGCTGAGCGCGCCCAAGGTGGCTGCCGCGTGAGGTTCGGCGAAACGCCCATCGACGAGGCGACCGGCGCCATCCTGGCGCACAGCTGGCGCGCCAACGGCGTGAACTTCTCCAAGGGTCGCGTGCTCTCGGGCGAGGACGTCGCCAGGCTGAAGTCGGCCGGCGTGTCGACCGTCGTGGCGGCCCGCCTCGACGCCGACGACATCCACGAGGATGAGGCCGCCGCCACGCTCGCCAAGGCATTGGCGGGCGAGGGGATCGAGGTCACCGCGCCTTTCACCGGCCGCTGCAACCACTTCGCCCGCGAGGCGGGGCTGGCCGTGGTCGATCATCAGCGTGTCGACGAGCTGAACGAATTGGACGAAGCGGTCACCGTGGCGACCCTGCCGCCGTTCGCGCGGGTCGAGCCGCGCCAGATGGTGGCCACCGTCAAGATCATCCCCTATGCCGCGCCGCGTACGGCCGTGGCGCGTGCGCTCGACGTCGCCAAGTCGGCCAACCGGCCGCTGGTCTCCGTGGCGCCGTTCAAGGCGATGAAGGCCGGGTTGGTGCAGACCAGGTTGCCCGGCACGCGCGACAAGGTCTTGGACAAGGCCGTGGGCACGACGACCAAGCGGCTCATCTCGCTCGGCAGCACGCTGGTCGGCGAGCGACGTGTCGGTCACGACGCTCGGGCCATCGCCGGCGCCCTGAAGGAACTGAAGGGCGAAGGTTGCGACATCTTCCTGATCGCGGGTGCTTCGGCCATCGTCGACCGCCATGACGTCGTGCCGGCTGGCATCGAGCAGGCGGGCGGCGAGGTCATCCATTTCGGCATGCCGGTCGATCCGGGCAACCTGCTGTTGACCGGCGAGCTCGACGGCAAGCCGGTGCTGGGCCTGCCGGGCTGTGCCAAGTCGCCGAAGTATAACGGCTTCGACATGGTGCTGGAGCGGCTGGCCGCCGGCCTGACGGTCGGCCGTGCCGAGATCGTGCGCATGGGCGCCGGCGGTCTTCTGGCCGAGATCGCCAGCCGCCCGCAGCCGCGCGACGACAGCGACGGTGAGGAAGCCGGGCCGCAGCAAGCGCCGCGCGTTGCCGCGCTGGTGCTGGCCGCCGGTCGGTCGACGCGCATGGGCGGTCCCAACAAGATGCTGGCCGAGGCCGAGGGGCAGCCTTTGGTCGTGCACGCCGTGAAGGCGGCACTCGCCTCACAGGCCGTCGAGGTCGTCGTCGTGCTGGGCAACATGGCGGGCGAGGTGAGGGCCGCCATCGAGAAGGCGATCCCGGCCACGGCGCGGTTGCGCTTCGTCGTCAATCCGGACTTCGCCGACGGCCTCAGCACCTCGGTGGGCGCGGGCATCGGCGCGCTCGGCAAGGACATCGACGCGGCCATCGTCCAGCTCGGCGACATGCCGGGCGTGAGCGCGCCGCTGCTTGACCGCCTGATGGCGGCATTCAGTCCTGTCGAGGGCCGTTCGATCTGCGTGCCGACGGTCGCCGGCAAGCGCGGCAACCCCGTGCTGTGGGCGCGACGCTTCTTCCCGGAGATGGCCAAGCTCTCCGGGGATTCCGGCGCCAAGCATCTCATAGGCGAGCACGCCGATCTCGTCTGCGAGGTCGAGATGACGGGCGAGGCCGCGGTCACCGATATCGACACGCCCGAGGCGCTGGCCGCCTGGCGGGCGCGGAGCAAGTAAGCCATGAGTTTCGACGTCGTAGCCGTCCGCCGGCAGTTCCCCATCCTGTCGCAGATCATCGACGGCCAGCCCGTCCACTATCTCGACAACGGCGCCTCGGCGCAGACGCCCGAGGCCGTGCTCGATGCCGTGCGCACCTACGAGACCACCGGCCGCGCCAACGTGCTGCGCGGCGTGCATCGCCTGGCCGAGCGTGCCACCGAGGCCTACGAGAACGCGCGCGTCGAAGTCGCGAACTTCCTCAGCGTCGACCCGATGGAGGTCGTGTTCACCGGCGGCTGCACGGCCGCGATCAATCTCGTGGCCTATTCGTACGGCTCGCTGCTGAAGCCGGGCGATCGCATCATCCTCTCCGAGCTGGAGCACCATTCCAACATCGTGCCCTGGCAGCTCCTGCGCCAGAGGAGCGGCATCGAGCTCGACGTCGTGCCGGTCACTGTAGACGGCCGCATCGACCTCAATGCGCTGCCGCGGCTGCTGACGCCGCGCACCAGGCTGATCTCGCTCGCTCACGTCTCGAACGTCACCGGCACGCTGGTCGACGTGCATGCCGTGGTCACGCTGGCCAAGACGGTCGGCGCCAAGGTCATGCTCGACGGGGCGCAACGCGCGCCGCATGGGCCGCTGGATCTCGCGGCTATGGGCGTCGATTTCTACGCCTTCGCCGGCCACAAGGCGTACGGGCCGAACGGTATCGGCGTCCTATGGGCCAAGGCCGAGCATCTGGAGGCCATGCCGCCGTTCCATGGCGGCGGCTCGATGATCGGCCGCGTCACCTTCGCCGAGACGACCTGGGCCCCGCCGCCGCGCCGCTTCGAGGCCGGCACCCCGCCGATCGGGCCGGCCATCGGCCTGGGTGCCGCCTGCAAATGGATGCGCACCCTCGACTGGAAGGACGCCCATGCGCACGAGATGGGCCTGGTCGAGCGGCTGATGGACGGCCTGCAGAAGATCGACGGCGCGACGCTGTTCGGCCCGCCGAGCACGCAGAACCGCTATCCCGTGGTGTCGTTCCTGCTCGACGGCGTGCACCCGCACGACGTGGCGCAGACGCTCGATTCGTTCGGCGTCGCGGTGCGCGCCGGCCACCATTGCTGCCAGCCGCTGATGGACCGCTTCGACCTCGACGGCACGACGCGCGTGTCGATCGCGCCCTACAACGACAACACCGACATCGACGCCCTGCTGACCGGCGTCCAGCACGCGGCGCGTACCCTCCGATGACCGACCAGCTCTACCAGGACCGCATCGTCTCCCTGGCCAAGGCCAAGACCGGTGCGGGCAAGCTTGCCGATCCGACCAGGTCGGCGCGGCGCGACAACCCGTTGTGCGGCGATCGCGTCACGATCGACGTGAAGCTCGACGATGGCGGCAAGATCGCCGAGATCGGCCATCAGGTGCGCGGCTGCCTGCTTTGCCAGGCCTCGGCCTCGGCGCTGGCCTCGGTCGCGGTCGGCCGCAACGCCGCCGGCATCGAGAAGGTGCGCCTCGACGCCGAGCGCGCCATTGGTCGCGAGGAGGGCGAGCCCGGCGAGCCGTTCTCCGCCTTCGCGCCGGTCAAGGCGCACAAGTCGCGGCACGAGTGTGTGCTTCTGCCGTTCGAAGCGCTGAAGGACGCTCTGTCTTAGTCATCCGGACCGCGAGCTTCCAGCTCGCTCATGATCATGAGCGAGCTGGAAGCTCGCGGTCCGAAAGAGCATGAGGTCCTTAAAGCTTGATGATTGCCGCGAGCGTGGCCAGACCGGCGGCCAGCATGATGCCCAGCCTCAATGTCAACCGCAGCGAGAGGGTTTCCATCGCGGCTTGGAGATCAGTCTTCATGGCTTGGATATCGGCTTTCATGGCCTGGAGATCGACTCTTACGGCCTGGACATCGGCTTTTCACGGCCAGGACATCGGCTTTCACGACCAGGACATCGGCTTTCGTGGCCAACTCGCCCATCACGAATTCCCTCGCTGCTTCGGCGTGCGCTTCGGCATGCTGTTGCGCTATCCCGGCGTCCCGTAGCCGCTTAGCATAGCTCAAAGTGTCGAATGCGTATGCCATCAATCTGCCTCCTCGCTGTTACGCGCGCAACATGAAGCGACGCGCTGCAACCGGGAGACGAGTGCCCACCCTGGTTCGTTACAGATGCCGATCAGAAGCGTCAGCGAGCTGGAAGCTCACGGTCCGGAAGAGCATGCGGAGTGCTCGAACGTCCTAAAGTTTGATGATCGCCGCGATGAGGCCGATGCTTGTGGCGAGCCCCGTCGCCAGCATGACTCCCAACCGTAGGGTCAACCGCAAAGAGAGGGTATCCATCGCGGCCTGAAGATCAGCTTTTGTGACCAGCTCACCCATCACGAACTCCCGCGCTGCCTCGGCATGAGCTTCGGCTTGCCCCTGGCCAATCCCGGCATCCCGTAGCCGCTTGGCATAGCCCGAAGTGTCGAATGCGTAAGCCATTTATGTGCCTCCTCGCCGTTGCGAGCGCAAGTGAAGTGGCGCGCTGCAACTGAGAGACGAGTGCCGGTCCTGGTCCGTTACAGATGCTGATCGCGAAGCGTCTCGTACTTTCGTCGCTCTGCCGCCGCCGTTGTGTCACAGTCACAGCTCACCGTGCGCCGCGCATCGCCGGGAGAGCTCATGCATCACCTTCTGTCGTTGATTGCCCTGCTGGGCTTGTTCGCCTTTCCGCTGTCGGCCTACGCCCAGGAGCTGACGCTGAAGCGCGTCATGCTGTCGTCGGGCGGGCTGGGCTACTTCGAGTACGAAGCCACGGTCGACGGTGACGCCACGCTGAAGCTCACCGTGTCGCTCGAACAGGTCGACGACGTGCTGAAAAGCCTGGTGGTCTATGACGACAAGGGCGGGGTGGGCGGCCTGAGCTTGCCCGGACGCGAGCCGCTGGCGCAGGCCTTCAAGGACCTGCCGTTCGACCAGGACTCGCTCGCCTCACCGGCCGACCTCTTGGCGACGCTGAAGGGTGCGCAGGTCACCGTGGGCGGCGCACGCGCCATCACCGGCCGCATCGTCTCGGTGCAGGAGGAGACGGTCACGCTCAATGACGGCAAGGCCACGACCAAGCGCACGCGCGTCACGCTGCTGACGGACCGCGGCCTGCAGCAGTTCATCCTGGAGGACGCCGAGAATCTGCAATTCGCCGACGCTGCCCTGCGCGAGAAGGTCGGCAATGCGCTGCTCGCCATCCAGACCAATCGTGCCAAGGACGCACGCACGCTGGAACTTTCCGCGCGCGGGCAGGGCCAGCGCACGGTGCGCGTCGCCTACATCGTCGAAGTGCCGGTGTGGAAGGCGTCCTATCGCCTGACCCTGCCGGCTGATCCCGCGGCGGCGCGCTCGGGCCTTCAGGGCTGGGCGACGGTCGAGAATCTCAGCGGCCAGGACTGGAAGGACGTCGACCTGACGCTGGTCTCGGGCCGACCGGTCGCCTTCCGGCAGGCGCTCTACGAGGCCTACTACGTCAAGCGGCCCGAGGTGCCGATCGAGGTCGCGGGCCGGCTGATGCCCGGCGTCGATCGCGGTGGCGTCGATGCCCAGGACCGCATGAAGGCCGCGCCACCACCGCCTCCGCCGGCGCCGGCCACGGTGCCTCAGCCATATCGGCCGCAACAGGAGCGCGGTGTCGCCGCCGAAGCCATGGCGCCGCCACCGAAAGGCGCGGCAGCCGCCGACCAGTTCGAGGCGACGGATGCGGCGACCCAGGTCGTGTTCCGCTTTCCGCGGCCGGTCAGCGTCGCCAATGGACGCACGCTCTCGATCCCGATCATCGATCGCCAGATGCCGGTGCAGCGGTTGGCCCTCTACCAGGCCGAGACGGCGCCTAGAAATCCGCTGGCGGCGATCCGCATCACCAACGACGGCGACAGCGGCCTGCCGGCCGGCCTGATCACCCTCTACGAGCGCGACAAGGCAGGCTACGTCGCCTATGTCGGTGACGCGCGCCTGTCGGGTTTCCCGGTGGGCGAGACACGCCTCCTGGCTTATGCGCTCGACGAGAAGATCGTGATCGAGCGCGACGCGGCGCAGACCGATCGCATCGCCACCGGCACGATCGCCCAGGGCGCGCTCAAGCTGTCGCGCGTCGTCCGCCAGACCATGACCTATCGCGTCAAGGGCCCGGCCAAGGAGCCGCGCCAGCTCGTCATCGTCCAGCGCCGCCTGCCGGGCTGGACCCTGGTCAAGCCGGAACCGAAAGGCGTGGAGCTGAGCGAGGGCAACTACCGCATCACTTTCCAGCTGCCGGGCGGTGACCAGACCCAGACCTTCGAGGTCGTGCAGGAGCAGACCCAGCAGCAGGAGCTGCGCCTGGTCGACGGCTCGGCCGACCAGATCCGGGTCTACGCCCAGGCGCGCGAATTCGACGCCAAGACGCGCGAGGCGCTGACGAGGATTCTGCAGCTGCAGGCTGCGGTCAGCGACGCCCAGCGCAAGGTCACGCAGGCTGACGGCGAGCGCCAGCAGATCGTGCAGGAGCAGGCGCGCCTGCGCGACAACCTCGCGCGCGTACCGGCCAACAGCGACCTGCAGCGGCGCTATCTCGCCACGCTCGACAAGCAGGAGACCGACCTAGAGGCCATCGCCAAGCGCCGCATCGATGCCGAGAAGAGCGTCGAGCTGGCGCGCGAGGCGCTGCGCACCTACGTGGCACAGCTCGGCTGAAGCAAAGTCCACGTTCCGAATCCCTCCCTCACGCGCCAGCGCGGGGAGGTGTTGCCGTCATACGGCGACGGAGGGGTCATAGGCTTCAATACTGGTGTTCATGCTCCCCTCCGTCTGCGCAGCGCGGCCATGGGTCTACGTCGCTGTCAGCTCAAGCGAGGTCCTTGCGCCGTGCAGCATGGTGTTGCGGGCGATGTACTGGGGCAGGGCGTATCCCTCGTAACTCAAGAATCCATCGCGCACCGATGCGGCGAGCAATGCCGGCCGGCTCGCGATAGCGAGCTCCAGCGTATCGCCAGCACGAAGCACTGCAGCCGTCGGCGTCATGTTGACCAGCAGGTCTACCGGCTCGCCGGGAACGAGCGGCATCTTGATGCGATCGTCAATCGCCTGCTCGGCCTTGCTCGAGAATTCCGGCATGACTTGTCGGGTTGCGGCTCGTTGATTGCCCATCGACAGGCATCGCCGCGCGCCAGCACTATCGATGCGGTCGAGGCGTACGGTCACGTGAGTGTCGATCTCGCTGCTGACGAGGCCGAGCCGCAGACGGGCTGGCCCGACGAGTTCCATGTCTGACGGCGCCTTCCAGGTGAAGCGCAGCACGTGGGGCATGACGCTTTCGGTGCCCGGCACCAGGCCGGGGACCTGGGGAGCGGCAAGCCAGTGGGTGGACGCTTCGCTGGGCTCTTCGAACTGCAGCGTGCTGTTGGCGGCAGGATGCAGGGTGAGCTTCTGTGAGGCCGGCGGCGGGAAGTCCACGGCAGATCCCCAAGTCGGTTCGCCGGGCGCTGCGCCGTCGCGCGCCCAGCGTACTGCGGGCTGCCGGTCGTAGCCGTTGTCGATGCCCTTGATGACGTGATCGAAGAAGGCGAGCGCCTCGAGCTGCCAGGAATGGGCAGGCAGCTCGTACTCGGCCGGGCCGATGATCAGCCATTTGCGATTGGCAGGCGTGGCAGAATGTTCGAACAGGTCGTACGAGCCGAATTGATGCAACGAGATGTTGCCGCGGTTCTGCACCACGACGAACGGGACATCGATCTGCGACAGCCGGCGGAAGGAGCCTTCGTCGGTGCGGTTATCCGGATCGGTGTCGGTATCGGTGAAGAAGGCAACGAGGTTTTCCAGGGCGCGCGGGATCGGTCGGTTCTTCTTGAAGCCCTGCATGATGGTGTCGATGTGCGGCCGCACCAGATTCCACAAGAACGGCCGGTTGACGACATGGCTCAGCAGGGCGCGCACGATTGGCGGGACGTAGAGCTTGACGCCCTTGGACGTGAAGTTGGCGCCGGTCCATAGGCCGAAAAACTCGACGTTGGGATAGCCGGCATAGCGGAAGACGTGGCGGCGGAAGTCGGTGCAGATCTCGTTGCAGAAGAAGGCTTTCAGCGCCGGCGGACGATGGGCTGCGATGGTCGGCTGGTTCATGCCGTAGTACGAGGTCCCGAATAGGCAGACATCGCCGCTCGACCAGGCCTGCTCGCCGGCCCACGCGACGCAGGCGAGATGGTCCTGCACCTCGGATTCGGCATGCCAGCGCCTCAGCTCGCCTTCGGACCTGCCGACGCCGCGCGCCGTCACGACCACCTGGGCGTAGCCGCGGCCGGTTATCACCGGCGGCGAGCCGATCTCGTTGGTGCCTTTGGGCACGCCGATCGTATGCAGATCGCGATTGTAGGCGGAGAACTGTACGATCGCCGGATAGCGACCGGGTTTTTTCGGCAGATAAACGTCGGCCGACAGCTTCGTGCCGTCCTTCATTGGGATCATGACGTCGGCCAGCAATCGGCAGCCGAGTCCCTGGTCGGCAACCTTGGATGGCTGCCAGCCAGCAAGCTGCAGGTGGTTGAGGCGGCTCTTGAGGGGAATGACGTTGTCCAGCCAGGCAGCCATGGGTCGTACTTTCCGTCAGCGATTGGATGTGTCGTCGGCAAGAAGCTTGAAGAGCATCGCCATGCCATCGGCCGCCTTGGGCCGAAGAGGCGAGCCGCCAAGCGCGAGATTGAGCACGGACAGCCCCACGCCCAGGGCATGGACCAGGGCGACCGTCTTGGCGTCGGCCGGTATGCCAATTCGGTCCGCAGCCGCGGCGACCTCGCCGCGAATGCCGCGCGTAAGCCGCTCGAAGATCGCGCGCGCGTCGGCGTCCTCGCTCGCCGCCAGCGCGAAGGAAATGAGGACGCGGCTGTTTTCGGCCTTCTCGAACGCCGCCCCCATGGTGTTGGCGAGGTTCTTCGGACTGGAGGAGGCGGCGCGCATGGCCTGTTCGACGCCCGCCAACTGGTCGGTCGCCGTACGGTCGAGCACCGCCGTCAGCAGGATCTGGCGGGTTGGGAAATAGTAGGTGAGGTGGCTTTGCGAGATGCCGGCGGCCTTCGCCACCTTGGGCTGGGTCAGGCCAGCGAGGCCGTGCTCTCGGATCAGGCTGATGGCGGCGAGGATCAGGCGTTCTCGGAGGGCGATTTCTACGGGTGACATGCCGATCGGCTGGTCTTGATTGGTATACTAACCAAAATATTGATTTTGCATCGCCCGTCAAGCGGGCTTCAGCTTGCGCTCTTGTTCTTCCTGAGCGCGACCCCGAACCGTCCTTCCGGCACGGATTGCCGCCGCCCAATCCGGCCTCTACGGGACGAAGGCCGCGCGGTGGCCGATTCCCGCGTCGCTCGAGGCCTTTACCAGCGCGCGGTCGGCTATGACAGCAAGGTACAGCGCACTGTGCTGTGGCGTGGCGAGGAGCGGACGCTCACCAAGACCGTGCATCATCCGCCCGACATCCGCGCCTGCATCTTCTGGCTGCGCAATCGCCGGCGCCAGGACTGGACCGACCGCCCAAAGCCGCCGTCCAAGGATGCGCCCGATGACGAGAAATGGTGGAGCAAACTCGACGGGCCGGCGGAACCTCGGGCCGCCGCGAAAGATCAGGGTGTCGCTGACCTCTCAACCCGCGCGCAAGGTCCTGACGGCATCGTCGCGCCGGAACAGGTAGAGCAGGGCGCGCAAGGCGGCGCCGCGGTCGGACCGCAGGTCGGGATCGCGCTCGACGATGAGGCGTGCATCGTCCCGCGCGGCCTGCAGGAGCTCGGCATGGGCGGTGAGGTCGGCCAGGCGCATGTCGGGCAGGCCGCTCTGCCGAGTGCCCAAAAGCTCGCCGGCGCCGCGCAGGCGCAGATCCTCCTCGGCGATGCGAAAGCCGTCCTCGGTCTCGCGCATGATGGCGAGGCGGGCCTTGGCGGTCTCGCCGAGCGGCTGGGCGTAGAGCAGCAGGCAGGTCGACTTGGCGGCGCCACGCCCGACGCGGCCACGCAACTGGTGGAGCTGAGCGAGGCCGAAGCGTTCAGCGTGCTCGATCACCATGACGGTGGCCGCCGGCACATCGACGCCGACCTCGATCACCGTGGTCGCCACCAGGATCGACAGGCGACCGTCGGAGAAGGCGGCCATGGTCGCCTCGCGCTCGGCGCCTTTCAGGCGGCCATGCACCAGGCCGACCTTGCCGGGGAAGCGCGCGCTCAGTTGGCGGAAGCGCTCCTCGGCATTGGCGAGGTCGACTTCCTCGGATTCCTCGATCAGCGGACACACCCAGTAGACGCGCCCGCCGCCCGCGATCTGGCGGCCGACGGCGTCGGCCACCTCGCCGACGCGTTCCAGCGGAAGGGTGCGCGTGTCGATCGGCTGGCGCCCTGCCGGCTTCTCGGTGAGCTTGGAGACGTCGAGATCGCCGTAGGCCGCCAGCATCAGCGTGCGCGGGATGGGCGTCGCCGTCATCACCAGCAGGTCGACGGCATGGCCTTTGGAGGAGAGGGCCATACGCTGGTGCACGCCAAAGCGGTGCTGCTCGTCGACCACGGCGAGGGCGAGATCGGCGAACTCGACCTCCTCCTGCACCAGGGCATGCGTGCCGACGACGAGGTGGATCGAGCCGTCGGCCAGGCCGCTCAAGGTTTCCTTCTTTTGCTTCTGGCCGTCACGGCCCGTCAGCAGGGCGAGCCGTACGCCGGCCGCCTCGGCGAGCGGCGCAATGGTGGCATGGTGCTGTCGCGCCAGGATCTCGGTCGGCGCCATCAGCGCGGCCTGGGCGCCGGCCTCGACGCAGATCAGCATAGCGAGCAGGGCGACCAGCGTCTTGCCGCTGCCGACGTCGCCCTGCAGCAGGCGGATCATGCGCTCGGGCTTGGCCAGGTCAGCTTCGATCTCGGCGACCGCGGTCTTCTGGCTGGACGTCAGGTCGAACGGCAGGCTTTCCAGTACCTTCGCCCGCAGCTCGCTATTGCCCTTGGTGACGTGGCCCGCGACGGTCCGGTTGTGATGACGCACCAGGGCGATGGCGAGCTGGCTTGCCAAAAGCTCATCGAAGGCGAGGCGCGCGCGCGCCGGATGCATCGGCAACAGGTCGGCCGGCTCGTCAGGTGCATGCGCGCGCGCCAGCGCGGCGTGCCAGCTGTCCCACTTGTTGCGCTTATGGAAGGCTGGGTCCTGCCACTCCGGCAACTCGGGCGAGCGCTCGACGGCGGCGGCGATGGCCTTCTGCACCGGCCGCTGAGTCAGGCCGGCCGTCAGCCCGTACACCGGCTCGACGCGCAGGATCTGCTCGCGCTGGTCGAGCGGCATGACATGGTCGGGGTGCGTCATCTGCACCTCGCCCTGGTAAATGTCGACCTTGCCGCTCACCACCCGCACCTCGCCCGGCGGCAGGAGCTTCTTCAGGTAGTCCTCGCGGCCGTTGAAGTAGGTGAGGCAGAGCCGCCCGGTCTCGTCGCTGCACCAGACGCGATAGGGCTGGCGAGGATTGCGCGGAACGAGGTGCTCGTCGACGGTCACGGTGATGGTGGCGATCTCGCCTGCCTTGGCGTGCAGGATCTCGGGCGCATTGCGCCGGTCGACCACGGCGAAGGGCAGGTGCCACAGAAGGTCGACGACCAGCGGACCTGCGAGTTTCTCCACGAGCTTGCCCAGCCGCGGCCCGATGCCGGGCAGCGACGTGGTCTGGGCGAACAGGGGTGTCAGGTTCTGCGGACGCATGTTTGCTAGGCTTTTTGGCCGCGTGACTTCACCACCGCCGCCACCTATATGCTACGCCGCTTTCTGGGGAAAACATGACGCGCGAGATGGA
This sequence comes from Reyranella sp., assembly GCA_019750135.1. Lineage (GTDB taxonomy): Bacteria > Pseudomonadota > Alphaproteobacteria > Reyranellales > Reyranellaceae > Reyranella. The sequence continues at coordinate 13,728 of JAIEOV010000026.1, forward strand.
TCTCGAGACGCGGCGTAAGCGTTTGCTCTATCGCAGCGTCTACCGTGGCAACAAGGAGAACGACATCCTCCTGGGCCAGTTCGCGCGCGCCCACATCGCCGAGTTCGGCTCGGCCGAGCTCGACCAGTACGAGCAGCTGCTTGCGGCGAGCGACAACGAAATCTTCGACTGGGTCAGCGGCCAGGCGGAGACGCCGCCGGAGGCCGATTCGCCGGTGCTGCGCAGGTTAAAAGCGTTTCGCGTGAGGTTTTAGGCGTGGCGTCGCTTTCCGAAATCCTGTCCGTCATCCCGCGTAAGCCCGGCCGTTGGACGGTCGCCGGCCTGCCCGAGGGCGCCGACGCGCTGGCGCTGGCGGAGCTCGCCCGCACCACCGGCGGCCAGGACATCCTGCACGTGGCGCGCGACGGCCAGCGGCTGGAGAGGCTGCAGGACGGCCTGCGATTCTTCGCGCGCGAACGTGAGGTCCTGGTCTTCCCGGCCTGGGACTGCCTGCCCTACGACCGCATGTCGCCGCATCCCGACATCGTCGCCGAGCGGCTGGAGACCCTGGTGCGGCTGGCAGCGCAGAAGAAGCCCGGCGCGCCGGGACGCATCATCCTCGCCTCCGTCGGCGCTGCCCTGCAGAAGGTGCCGCCGCGCAGCCTCTACGCCGAGGCGGCGGTGGTGCTGAAGAAGGGCCAGACAGTCGACGTCAATTGGCTGACCAGGTTTTTAGGCGAGAACGGCTACGGCCGCTCCGAGACCGTGATGGAGCCGGGCGAGTTTGCCGTGCGCGGCGGCCTGGTCGATCTCTTCCCGCCCGGCACGACCGAGCCGCTGCGCCTCGACCTGTTCGGCGACGTGCTGGAGGAGATCCGCTCGTTCGATCCCATGAGCCAGCGCTCGACCGGCGCGCGCGAAAAGGTCGTGCTGCTGCCCGTGAGCGAGGTGCTGCTGACCAAGGACAGCATCGCGCGCTTCCGTGGCGGCTATCGCGAGTTGTTCGGCAACGTGACCGACGATCCGCTCTACGAAGCAGTGTCGGCGGGCCAGCGCCATGTCGGCATGGAGCATTGGCTGCCGCTGTTCCACGAGCGGCTGGAGACGCTTCTGGATTACTGCGCCGAGGCGGTCGTCACGGCCGACCACCAGATCGCCGAGGCCTTCGACGCCCGGCATGAGTTGATAACCGACTACTACGACGCACGCGTGAAGACCGGCGGCAAGGGTGGCATGACGGGTGCGGCCGATTACCATCCAGTGCCGCCCGAGCGCCTCTACCTGAAGCCGTCGGAATGGGATCGCCTGCTCGATGGCCACCCCGTCGGCCAGTTCACCAGCTTCGACGCCGCACCCGATGCTCCGAACACCATCGACCTTGCCGGCCGCCGTCACGAAGGCTTCGCCCGGGCGCGCACGGCGCAGGGCGTCAACCTGTTCGACGTCGTGGCCGAGCATGTGAAGGCAGCCAACGCCGCGGGTCGGCGCGTGTTGGTAGCAGGCTACACCGAGGGATCGGCCAGCCGCCTGCAGCATCTCCTGCAGGAGCACGGCGCCACCACGCCGGTGCCCGTTCCGGACTTCGCCACGGTGCAGGGCCTGCCGCCCGGCGCGCTCGGCATCGCCATCTGGCCGGTCGAGCACGGCTTCGTGCTCGATGCCCTGGAAGTCATCGGCGAAGAGGACATCTTAGGCGATCGCCTGTCGCGGCCGGCCAAGAAGCGCCGCCCGTCCGAGCGCTTCATCGCCGAGGCGGCGGCGCTGAGCGAAGGCGACCTGGTCGTGCATCGCGAGCATGGCGTCGGCCGCTACGAAGGCCTGGTCACGCTCGAGATCCAGCATGCGCGGCACGACTGCCTGCGCCTGACCTACGAAGGCGGCGACAAGCTCTTCGTGCCGGTCGAGAACATCGACGTGCTGAGCCGCTATGGCTCGGCGGAGGAGGGCGCCGCCCTCGACCGCCTGGGTGGCGTCGCCTGGCAGTCGCGCAAGGCCCGGCTCAAGCAGCGCATCGCCGACATGGCCGACCGACTGATCAAGATCGCCGCCGAGCGCGCCATCCGCCGCGGCGAGACGATGAGCCCGCCCGAAGGTGCCTACGAGGAGTTCTGCGCACGCTTTCCCTATGCCGAGACTGACGACCAGTTGCAGGCGATCTCCGACGTGATCGACGACATGTCGTCGGGCAAGCCGATGGACCGGCTGGTGTGCGGCGACGTGGGCTTTGGCAAGACCGAGGTGGCGCTGCGCGCCGCCTTCGTCGCGGCCCTGTCGGGCAAGCAGGTCGCGGTGATTGCGCCCACGACACTGCTGGCGCGCCAGCATCACCGCACCTTCAGCGAACGCTTCCGGGGCCTCCCGGTGCGCATCGGCCGTCTGTCGCGCCTGGTCCCGGCGAAGGAGGCCAAGGCCACCAAGGAGGCGATCAAGGAGGGCAATGTCGACATCGTCTGCGGCACCCACGCGCTGCTCGCCAAGGGCATCGAGTTCAAGGACCTCGGCCTCCTGATCGTCGACGAGGAGCAGCATTTCGGCGTGAGCCACAAGGAGCGCCTGAAGGAGCTGCGCGCCGACGTCCATGTGTTGACGCTGACCGCGACGCCGATCCCGCGCACCTTGCAGCTGGCGCTGACCGGCGTGCGCGACATGAGCCTGATCGCCACGCCGCCGGTCGATCGGCTGGCCGTGCGCACATTCGTCACGCCCTTCGACGGCGTCACCATCCGCGAGGCGCTGCTGCGCGAGCAGTATCGCGGCGGCCAGAGCTTCTATGTCTGCCCGCGCATCGAGGACCTGGCCGAGGTCGCGGCCAGCCTGCGCGAACTGGTGCCCGAGATCCGCATGGCCATGGCGCACGGCAAGCTCGCGCCGACAGCCATCGAGAACACGATGCAGGATTTCGTCGAGGGCAAGTTCGACGTGCTGCTGTCGACCAATATCGTCGAAAGCGGTCTCGACATCAGCACCGCCAACACCATGGTGATCCATCGCGCCGACATGTTCGGCCTGGCGCAGCTCTATCAGCTCAGGGGCCGCATCGGCCGCGGCAAGACGCGGGCCTACGCCTACCTCACCGTGCCGCCCGGCAAGGCGCTGAACGAGGCGGCGTCCAAGCGGCTCGAGGTCATGCAGACGCTCGACACGCTGGGCGCGGGCTTCCAGCTCGCCAGCCATGACCTCGACATCCGCGGCGCCGGCAACCTTTTGGGCGAAGAGCAGTCCGGCCACATCCGCGAGGTCGGCATCGAGCTCTACCAGCAGCTCCTCGAGGAGGCGGTAGAGGCGGCGCGCGGGCAGGCGCGCGAGGCCGAACGCGCCGACTGGTCGCCGCAGCTCAATCTCGGCATCCCGGTGCTGCTGCCCGAGGAGTACATCGCCGACCTCTCGGTGCGCATGGGTCTCTACCGGCGTATCGGCGCGCTGGCCAACCAGGCCGAGATCGATTCCTTCGCCGCCGAGCTGGTCGACCGCTTCGGCAAGATGCCTCCCGAGGCCGAGTTCCTGCTGAACACAGTGGCGCTGAAGGTGCTGTGCCGCGCGGCGGGCGTCGATCGCATCGATGCCGGCGAGAAGGCGGTGGTGCTGTCGCTGCACGACAACAAGTTCGCCAAGCCCGAGAAGCTCATCGCCTGGCTGCAGAAGAACGCGCCTTTGGTGCGGCTGCGCCCCGACCACCGCGTGATCGTGCAGCGCGCCTGGAACGACGAGCGCCAGCGGCTTTCCGGCGTGACCTCGATCGTTTCTTCTTTGGCGAAGCTCGCGGCCTGAGCAATGGACGCACGGCCCGCTCGGCGCAACGCAGCAGCCAGTCGCTGAGCCGTGTGTCGCCCGAGGCGCGGGCTAGGGCGACGGCGCCGACGGCCAGGATCACCGCCACCGTCGCATCGCCGTCGAGCTTGCGCTTCTTCGCCCCGGCGATCTCGCCGATCGCCGCATGGAGCAGGTTAGCATAAGCGAGGCGCGTCGGCAGTGGTGACCGTGCGATGTCGGAGGGGAGGGCCGCGAGCACGCAGGTGGGGGCACTGGCGACCAGCTCGGCCTTGTCGAGATAGGCCTTCAGCACGGCGGCGGGTGCCGCACCACGCAGCCGGGTGCGCAGCCCGGTGCCGGCGATGACCGCCTCGGTGAACAGCTCGTCCTTCGACTTGAAGTGGGCATAGAAAGCGCCGCGCGTCAGGCCGGCGGCCAGCATGACGTCGTCGATGTTGGTGCCGGCATAACCGCGCAGGCGGAACAGCCGGCCGGCGTGATCGAGGATTTCGGCGCGGGTGCGGGCGGTACGAGCGGGGTTTACCGGCATGTCTGGCTTCTGAATATGTCAATCAACATATCATATGTTAATGGACATATCATCTCGGCTGGCGCGGCCGATGATACTCGTCAAGGTAGCGGCTGAAAAATATTGGATCGGCCAGCAAACCGCCGCGCCACAATTTTGTACGGGAATGGTCGTCATCCTCCCTAGCAACAGGGAGGGACGGCTGGCCATGATCAGGCAGTCGCGGGCGTGGGTGTGGGCCATTGTGCTGGCCGTGGCGGCGTGCGGAACCCCGCGCGGCGAGCTCAGTCCGGACGAAGCGGCTGTGCCGGCGCCGCCGGAAGGCGTGATCGTGGGCGTCGTCGCGACTGGCCGCATGGCGTCGACCGCCTCCAGCTACATCACCAACGACAATCAGTCCTATTTGGCGTATCGGCAGGACGCTGGCGCTGGCGACGGCAAGCTGCTTCTGGTTCGTGAGTACTATCCCCTTCCGGGAGCGTTCACGGTGGCGGAACGCGGCCTGCCCATGATCTATCGGCCCTTTGCCATGCGCATGCCGGCAGGCAAGCGCGAGTTCGCCGCTTTCCGCTCAGAGCGGACGGTCTCGGGGAGCCACGTGGAACAGCAATACGTCCCGGTGTTCTACAAGGACCACAATGGCCAAGTGCAGAGCAAGTACGAGTGGAAGCTGGTGACCGTCTATGACCAATTCACGGTCACCGACGCCTTGCCGGTTCCCAGAGCGGCTTTCGAGGTGGAGCCGGGCAAGGTCCGCTATGTTGGCCGCTTGGGCATGATCGTCCAGGCGGCCGGCTCCCCATCAGCACAGGGATGCACTATCGGACGGCCCGAGCGGGTTGGCGTGACCGACCAACGGTGCTTCGTGCGCGAGTTTTTCGCTGGCAGCGCGCCCGAGGCGGATCTGGCGATGATCCGGCAACGCTTTCCGAAGCTTGCCGGCGCCGACATCGAGATCCGGCCCATAGCAGGCGACTGGCAAGACTTCGCCCAGGCGGCACAACGCATCCACGTAGCGCAGTGAGGAAACTGACGAATCAGGCCGTCGACTGCGCCGCACTCGTCGCCGCATCACGTTCGGCGAGGTTGAAGACCTCGACGAAGGCCGATGGCGGCTGGGCGCCGGAGACCGCGTACTTGCGGTTGACGATGAAGCAGGGCACGCCGTTGATGCCGAGCCGGCGGGCATAGACGTCGGACGCGACGACCTCCTGGCGGCCTTCGTCGCTCATCAGGTAGCGGCGGGCGCGCAGTTCCTCGATGCCGACGCGCACGGCGCATTCGACCACCGTCTCCAGGTCGCCGATGTCGCGGCCTTCCTCGAAGTAAAGCTTGAACAGCTCGGCCACGGTCTCGTCCTGGACGTTGTTCTTGGCGCTCCAATGGACGAGCCGGTGCGACAGCACGGTGTTGGGCGTGCGCCGGATACGCGAGAACTGGAATTCGATGCCGGCCTCGCGGCCGCTCTCGGCGATCGCCTGGTAGATCTGGCGCGGCCGGTCGCCGCCGCCGAACTTGGCGCGCACATAGTCGTCGCGCGTCATGCCCTCGGGTGGCATGTCGGGATTGAGCTGGAAGGGGCGCCAGGCCACGGCCACGTCCGTGCGGCCGCTCTGCGCCAGGGCGCGCTCGAACCGCCTTTTGCCGATGTAGCACCAGGGGCAGATCGTGTCGGAAACGACGTCGACGTAAATCATGCTGCGAGCTTACGCCTTTCGCGCCAGTGCAGAAAGAGAGCGGAGACCGCGACGACCCCCAGGGCGGTGGATGTCAGCCATGCAGCGGCCGGCCAGCCGCCCGATGCGACCAAAGCGCCGGTCATCGGCGGGCCGATCAGGCCGCCCAAGTTAGAGCCCTGCATCAGCAATCCGGTCGAGGCGCCGACCAGCTCAGGGCGTGGCGAATGCATCGGCAGGGCCGTGAACAAGGCGCCGGGCACCACGCCGATCACCGCCGAGTAGAGTCCGGCCAGCATCAGCCGCCACAGGTCGGGCACGCCGTCGATGAAGACGCCGGCTGCGCAGAACGCCATGGAGATCGCGGCACCGGCGATGATCGCAGCGCGTGGCAGGCCGCGCTGCAGCAGCATGCCGGCCAGAAGGTTGCCGGCGACGTTCACCGCCGTCACCAGCGCCGTGACGATGGCGGCCGTCGACGTCGAGAAACCCAGTCGCTCGACCTGCAAGGTCGGCAGGAAGCCCACGATCGCCAGCCAGCAGCAGGAATAGGCGCCGAAGCAGAGAGCGATCGCGAGCGGTCCGCCGCTGGTCGCCACCTCGGCCATCTCGTGCAGGATCGGCCGGCGGCTCATCGATTGGGCATCGAGTTCCTGGCGCGGCACGGCGCGCAGCAACAGCGCCAGCAGCATGATCAGTGATGCGCCCGAGGCGACGAGCCAGACCGCGTGCCATGATGTGCCGGGCAGGATGGCAGCTGCGATCAACATCATCGTGCCCACGCCTGCCGGCATGTACGCCGTCCAGATCGTCATGGCGAGGTGTCGGTCGGCGGGCCGGGTGACGCGCAACACCAAGGTCGGCACCGACACCGTGACGATGATGAAGCCGAGCCCCTCGAGGAAGCGCCAGACCAGCAGCAGGTCGATGCTGTCAGCGAAGGCGCCGAGCAGGCTCGTGGCGAAGCAGAGCGCGGTGCCGAGCACGACCAGGCGGCGATGACCGAATCGGTCGACCGTGAGCGCGATCGTCATGCCGCCGATGGCCGCGGTGAGGTTGACCATCGCCAGCAGCCATCCCGCCTGGCGCAGGCTCGCGCCGAGATCCGCCAGGATCGACGGGATCGCGGGCGGCACCTTGCCGACGTGGAAGGCCGCCACCATGCCGGCCGCGACCAGCAGGCCGACCAGTCCCCAGGGCGTGCGCGCTGGGCTCAGTACTGCACCCGTGCGGTCATGGCGCCGTCGACGATGAAGTTCGTCCCGCTGACGAAGGAGGCCTGCCTGCCGGCCAGGAACACGACGCACGATGCGACTTCCTGCGGCGTGCCCATGCGGCCCGACGGGTTGCGCGCCAGCATGCGCTTGTAGCGCTCGGCGCCGGCGTCGCGCTGGCGGCCCCAGGTGTTGCCGTCCTCCAGGATGGTGCCGGGCGACACGACGTTGGCGCGCACGCCCTTGGGCGCCATGTCGATGGCGAGGGATTTGGCGAATGGCGCTAGGGCGCCCTTGACCGAACGGTAGGGCGAGGTCGGGCCCGAGACCTCGACGAACGACACGGTGCCGATGATGGCGAGCGTGGCGCCGTGTCCCGTCTTCTCGAGATGTGGACGCGCATGATGGACGGCGTTCACCGTCGAGACGATGTCGATCTCGATCGCCTTGCGCCAGCCGGCCTCGTTATCCTCGGTGCCGAGCGCGCTGACATTGGCGACGAAATGGTCGAGGCCGCCATTGCCGGCGAAGCTGTCGATCCACGTCTTCAGCGCCGCATTGTCGGTGACGTCAAGCGCCGTCCCTTCGACGCGGTGCTGCTGCGATCGCCAGTCCGTCTCGCGCTGCTTCACGAGCTTGGCGTCGCGCGCGCAGAAGCCGACGACCGCGCCTTCGGCCAGAAAGGCGTCGACGATGGCGCGACCGATGCTCTTGGTGCCGCCGGTCACCAGCACGCGCCTGCCCTTGAGACCGAGATCCATGATTCCCTCGAAACCGACGCCCGCCTATAAGGCGGGGCATCAAACTAGGGAGCGGCCGGGATGTCCAAGCGATTCGACCTGACGGGCAAGGTGGCCTTGGTCACCGGTGCATCGTCGGGACTGGGTGTGCATTTCGCGCGCACGCTCGCTGAGGCCGGCGCGTCGGTCGCTATCGCCGCGCGGCGTGCCGATCGACTTTCCTCTCTACAGGCGGAATTGCAGGCGGCTGGCAGCAAAGCTGTCGCCGTCGAGCTCGACGTGCAGTCGAGTGACTCGATCACCGCGGCGTTTGCAGCGGTGGAAGGGGCGCTGGGCCCGATCGACATCGTGGTCAACAATGCCGGCATCTCGATCGTGAAGCCGGCGCTGGAGATGCCGGTGGAGGACTGGGATGCCGTGGTCAACACCAACCTGCGCGGCGCGTGGCTGGTGGCGCAGACCGCCGGCAAGCGCTGGCTGATGGCCAAGCGGCCCGGCGTGATCGTCAACATCGCCTCGATCCTCGGCCTGCGCACGATCGGGCAGGTGGCGCCCTACAACGCCTCGAAAGCGGGGCTGATCCATCTCACCCGGGCGCTCGCCATGGAATGGGCGCGCCACGACATCCGGGTGAATGCGATCTGCCCGGGCTACATCGAGACCGAGATGAACAGCGATTTCTGGAAGACGCCCGGCGGCCAGCGTCTGATCGACCGCATCCCGCAGCGCCGCATCGGCAAGCCCGAGCATCTCGACGGCGCGCTGCTGCTGCTGGCGTCGGAGGCGGGGAGCTTCATGACCGGCAGCGTCCTGACGGTCGATGGCGGTCACACGGTGAGTTCGCTCTGATCACCAGCCGTTGATGCGGTCGTAGACGTCGACCACCGACTTGCCGCCGTCGAGCTCGCTGTCGACGACGTAGTAGCGATCGTAGGCCGCCGCGGTGATGCAGGCGTGGTTGGGCAGGATGCGCACGCGCGAGCCGATCGGCAGGTTGCCGTAGGGGATGGGCTCCTCGGCGCCGACGAAGCCGTGCTCCTGGCTGCAGGCGACGACGGCCATGTCCTTGGCCGGCGCATCGACGATCGTGCCGTAGCCGACTTGCGGCTTGAACTCCTGGGCGCTGATGTCCTTGGAGAGAGCCAGCGCGCCGGCGTCGACCAGCACCTGGTTGCGATGCGGGTAGTGGCCGATCACCGAGGCCAGCACCGACAGCGCGAGATCCGACGGCGCGCACGATCCGATGTATTCCTGGTCGAGGTCGTTGAACACGTAGACGCCCGGCCGCATCTCGGTGATGCCGGTGAAGTCGCGGCTGTGCATGGCGGTCGGCGTCGAGCCGCCGGAAACGATGGGGCAGGGGATTCCGGCGGCGCGCAGCGTCTCGGCCGCACCGACGATCGCCCGGCGCTCCTGCTCGGCCACGGCCGCGATGCCGTCGGGCGTGCTCTCGTGATAGGAGTGGCCGGCATGCGTCATGACGCCTGCCAGCTCGACGCCCGGCGCATCGTGCAGGATGCGGGCGATGTCCAAAAGCCCGGGCAGCTCGGGCGAGGGCAGGCCGGCGCGGCCACCGCCGCTGTCGATCTCGATGAAGACCGAGAAGGTGTCGCCGTTCTTCGCCGCATCGGCGATCGCCTTGGCCACGGCGGTATTGTCGGTGACGACGCGCAGGTTGACGCCGCGGCGCCGCAGCTCGGCGATCGCCGGCAGCTTGGACGGCACGACGCCCACACCGTAGAGGATGTCCTTGAAGCCGCCGTCGGCGAAGTAGCGCGCCTCGGCCAGGGTCGAGACGGTGATGCGCCCGTCATGGCCCTCGACCGCCATGCGGCCGACCTCGACCGATTTCGCGGTCTTGAGATGCGGCCGCAGCATGACGCCGGCATCGCGCAGCCGTTCGCTCATACGCTTGAGGTTGCGGCGCAGGATCGCCCGGTCGAGAATGAGGGCGGGGGTCGGCAGGTCATCGAGGGTCTGGGCGGCCATGATGGCGAGTCTACCATGCCGATCGAGAACGAACGAAAGTTTGTCCTGAAGGACGATGGCGACCTGGAGCCGCGTTTGGCGGCGCGCCCTGGCGTGACCAGAAGCTTTCTGCGCCAGGCCTATCTCGATGTCTCGGGCATGCGCATCCGATCCGTCGAGGACGGCGGGGCGATCCGTCATGTCTTCACCTACAAGCGGCCCGTCGACGGCCAGGTCGTCGAGATCGAGACGGAGATCAGCGCGGTCGATTTCGAGCGGCTGTGGTCGCAGCGTCGCGAGACCTTGCAGAAGTTGCGCTACTCCTGGACCGACGGTCCCTTCCACTGGGACGTCGACTTCTTCAAGACCGACGACAACCGCACCTACTTCACGCAGGCCGAGGTGGAGATGCCGGAGGACCAGGTCGAGCCGCCGCCATTGCCGCCCAGCCTCGCCGACCACCTGCTGGCGACGGCGCCGGCCGGCGATCCGCGGTTTGCCTCCAAGCGCCTTGCCAACCAGGCGCATGCCGAGAAGCTTCTGGCCGACATCAAGAGCAAGGGGAGGATCGAGTGAAGATCGCGCGTATCGACACGCATTCGGTGAAGGTGCCGTACACATTCGGCGGCAGTCACAAGGGCGAAGGCCTGCGGACCTGGACGACCAACAACATCCTGCTGGTGCGGGTCGAGACCGACAGCGGCATCGTCGGCTGGGGAGAGGCCTTCTGCTACGCCTGCACCGATGCCGTGCGCGCCGCGATACAGAACATGATCGCGCCGATCGCGATCGGCCAGGACGCGCGCGACATCGCCCGGCTGTCCTACGATCTGCAGCAGAAGCTGCACCTGTTCGGGCGCTACGGCATCACGATCTTCGCCCTGTCGGGCCTCGACATCGCCCTGTGGGACATCGCCGGCAAGGCGGCCGGCCTGCCGTTGCACCGGCTGCTGGGCGGCGCCGGTCGCGACAAGCTGCCGGCCTATGCCAGCCTGCTGAAGTACCGCGATCCAGAGAAGGTCGCGGCCCGCACCAAGCTTGCCGTCGACGAGGGCTACCGCCACGTCAAGTTGCACGAGACCGAGGAGCCCGAGGTCAAGGCGGCGCGGCAGGCGGCGGGCAACGACATCGCCATCATGGTCGACACCAACTGCCCGTGGACGCCCGAGCAGGCGCGGCACATGACCTTGAAGCTGCGCCAGTACGACCTGCACTGGCTCGAAGAACCGATCTTCCCGCCCGAGGACTTCACCGCCATCGCCCGCCTGCGCGAGGGCACGGGCGTTCCCATGGCCGCGGGCGAGAACAACTGCACCTCGTTCCAGTTCCGCGACATGTTCGCCGCCGGCGCGGTCGACTATGCGCAGCCCAGCGTCACCAAGGTCGGCGGCGTCACGGAATTCCTGAAGGTCGCACATCTCGCCGATGCGGCGGGCATCACGCTGATGCCGCACTCGCCGTATTTCGGCCCGGGCTTCCTCGCCACGCTTCACCTGCTGGCGGCGCACGGCGGACCGGACGGCATGATCGAACGCTACCACCTCGACCTCGAGGCCAGCCTCTACGGCGAGCTGGTGACGCCGGTCGATGGCGGCTTCGTCGTGCCGACGGGACCGGGGCTGGGACGCGATCCCGATCCCGACGTGCTGAAGACCTACGGCGCATAGGCGGAGCCCTACGACTTGGCCGGCCTGTTCCTCGGCACCTGCACGATCGACCACGGATCGGGCAGCTCGCCGACCGGGCAGTCGATCAGCACCGGGCCGCCGCGGGCAACGCCGCGCGATATCGCCGTGCTGAGCTCCTCGGGCGACTTCACGCGCTCGGTGTGCAGGCCGAAGCTTTCGCCCAGCTTGACGAAGTCGGGATTGCGCAGGTCGCTGGCGATGGTGCGGTTGTTGAAGGACTGCTGCTGGATGCGCTTGACGTTGCCGTAGGCGCCGTCGCTGAACACCACCGCGACCACGCCGATGCCGTGCTGCGCCGCCGTCGCCATCTCCATGGCGGTGAACATGAAGCCGCCGTCGCCGTTGATCGACACCACCGGCGTGTCGGGCTTGGCGACCTTGACGCCGAGCGAGGTGGCATAGCCCCAGCCCAGCGTGCCCTGGTAGCCCGTCGACAGGAAGGTGCGCGGTTTGTAGGTCGGCCAGGCGAGACGCGCGACATAGCCCATCTGCGTCAGCTCATCGACCAGGATGCCGTCCTCGGGCAGCGCCTTGCGGATGGCCTCGAGATAGGCGACCTGCGGCGCGAGCTTGTCGCGCACCGCCTTGTTGGCGCGCGCCTTGACCTCGGCCACATGCTCGGCCCGGCCGTCAGTCTTGGCCACGTGCTTGCCGAGCTTGTCGGCCAGCACCTTCATGGTCGCCGCGGCGTCGCCGATGATGCCGATTTCCGGCCGGCGCTGGCGGTCGAGCTCCTCGCCGTCGATGTCGATGCGGATGATCTTGAGCGTGTCGTCGAGGCCCCAGTTCTGCTGCTGCGGCTGCAGGCGCGTGCCCACGGCCAGGACCACGTCGGCCTCGCCCCAGAACAGGTAGCCGGCTGGCATGGTGATCGACAGGCGATGGCGGCCGTCGATCACGCCCTGGCCCATGCGGCCGGTCATGACGGGCGCCTCCAGCATCTCGGCGATGCGTGCGATGTCCTCACCCGCGTCCTGGGCACCGCCACCGACCACGATCATCGGCTTCTCCGCGCTGCCTAAAAGCTTGGCGGCGCGCTCGACCGCGTCCTCGTCGACGGGGCAGGAGTCGGCTTTCGCGGGTGTCGCGATCAGCTCGACCGGCGCCTTGCGCGCCCAGGTGTCCATTGCGCACTCCAGCGCCACCGGACGCCGGCGGCCGGACAGCAGGCGGCGGAAGGCTTCGTTGACCAGGCCGGGCGCGGCGGCCGGCGAGGTGATGCGGTCGGCCCACTTGGTAAGGCCGCGCATGATCGCGAGCTGGTCGGGCAATTCGTGCAGCAGGCCGAGATTGCGGCCGATCATCGCCTGCTGGATCTGGCCGGTCAGCGCCAGCACCGGCGCGTTCGCCGCGTACGCTGTCGACAATGCCGCCGTGGTGTTGAGGAAACCGGGGCCGGGGACGACCACATAGGCCGACGGCGAGCCTGTCGCCATGGCATAGCCCAACGCCATGTAAGCGCAGGCCTGCTCGTGGCGCGCATGGATCGGCTTGATGGCGTTGGTGCGGTCGTACAGGGCGTCGAAGAACGGGTCGTTCTGGACGCCGGGCAGACAGAAGATCGTGTCGATGCCGTTCACTTCGAGCATCGACACGACGGCTTGGGCGGTCGTCAGCGTGGTCATGAGTCCTCCTCCTCCGTCATACGGGGCAGGCCAGAAAGGGGGAAGCCCCACAGGCGATCCCGGGAGATACGAAAACTATGACCTAGTCGACCCGCGCGCCCGACGCCTTGATGATCGGCGCCAGCCGCGCTTCCTCCGAATTGCGATAAGCCAGCGTGTCGGCGGGAGAGCGCCAGATCGCCGTCGCGGCGAGGTCGATGAACTTTGCCTTGAGGTCCTCGCTCTCAAGGGCCTTCTTCGACAGTTCCGACAGGCGCGCCACGATGTCGGTTGGCAGCTTGGCCGGGCCGGTGAGCGTGGTCCACGAATTGATGTCGAAGCCCGGCAGGGTCTCGGAGATCGCCGGCACGTCGGGCACGACCGGAGTGCGTTCCTTCGAGGTGACGCCGAGGGCGCGCACCTTGCCCGCCCGCAACTGGGCGAGGGCCCCCGGGATGTTGTCGAAGATCATGTTGACCTGGCCGGCCAGCAGATCCTGCATCGCCGGCGCCGCGCCGCGATAGGGCACGTGCACCATGTCGACCTTGGCCATCACCTTGAACAGCTCGCCCGACAGATGCAGCGTCGTGCCGTTGCCGGCCGAGGCGTAGGAATACTTGCCCGGGTTCGCCTTGAGGAGCGCGATCAGCTCGGCCACGTTCTTCGCTGGCAGGTCGAGATTGACCACCAGCATGTTGGGCAACTGCCAGATCGTCGATACGAACGTGAAGTCGTCCGGCACCTTGAACGGCAGCTTGGCGTAGAGGGTGGGAGCGATCGCGTGGCTGGCGATGCCGCCCAGGCCGAGCGTGTAGCCGTCGGCCGGCGACTGGGCCAGCGCATCCATGCCGACATTGCCGCCCGAGCCGCCCTTGTTCTCGACCACCCATTGCTGGCCGGTGATCTCCGCCATCTTGGCGCAGAAGATGCGGGACAGGGTGTCGGTGGCGCCGCCGGCAGGGAACGGGTTGATGTAACGGAGCGTCTTATTGGGATAGGCGCCCTGAGCAGACACGATGGCGGGCGCTGCCAGCACGCCGCCCAATCCAGCAAGCACGGTACGCCGTCCGACGCGACTCTTTGCATTCTTCACTTGGTTTCCTCCCTTGAAGCAGCGCGAAGGTGCCAAACGGCCCGCGTGCCGTCGACGGCTTTCAGCGAAATTGCCGGGTTGCGCCTTCGCGTCGCTTGAAAAGCCGCAAAATCTTGTCACTTTGGCCCCGTATCGCGGACGGCTGTGGGAGTCGGTGCGCGCGCGGGTATGAGGAAGGCAATGCGGGGTTGCTTGGGCAGGATCGCGTGGGCGGTAGCCTGCGTCTTCGCCGTCGATTGGGCTGGCGTAAGCGCCGTTGCGCCCGCGGTCGGCCAGCAACGGGTGCCGCAGCCTCAGGCTCAACAGCAAGCCAAGCCGAGACCCTTCGACGTGTGCAAAGGCCTCACCGGCGCG
>JAIEOV010000019.1 GCA_019750135.1 Reyranella sp.
CTCTACGAGGTCGAACTGCAGAAGCGCGAGGCCGAGCGCTTGGAGGCCGAGGCCAACAAGACCGACATCGGCTGGGGCCATCAGATCCGGTCCTACGTGCTGCAGCCCTACCAGATGGTGAAGGACCTGCGCACCGGCGTCGAACGCTCCGACCCGCAGAAGGTGCTCGACGGCGACCTCGACGAGTTCATGGCGGCCTCGCTCGCGGCGCGTGTCGGCGAGGGCAACGACAAGGAAGCGGCCTAGGTCAGCACTGCGCGGCAGCCTATAGTCCGGCGATGGCCGCTCCATCGCCCAGCCCCGCACAATTCCTTTCCTCCCTGCTGACCACCGTGTACGACCTGACCGGCCGTCGGCCGCCGCCCACCTGGACGCATGTCGACAAGGTTCAAGCCAAGCTCGGGACCACGAACAAGGACGCGCTCGACGCCGCGATCCGGGTCGCGGTCGCTCGGGGATGGCTGCGCGCCGACGGCGATCCGCCCTCATCGATCACGATGACGGTCGACGGCATCAAGCTGATCGCCCCCGGCGCGGCGGCGCCCAAGCCGAAGTAGTGCCCGCGCGCATCGCCATGTCGGGCTGATCCGAAAATTCGCCACCGGCCGATCGACGCGTCGTACTCTGACGCGGATGCCCCGCTCGGTCGGTGGCAGTCGGAGGGAGGAAACGGGTACGCCGCTTCCTGTTAGCCCAGGCAATGGCGATTGGCTCGTCCTATCGGGTCCGAAGCGGTGGTATTCCGCTCCGCATTGGAGCGGTCTTGTGAAGGCGCGCCGTTCGGCACCACAATGCCGCGCATGACCGGCAGATCGCGTCGCGTGCTCCTTCGCAATGTTTCCGCAGCCTTGGCCTTTCCGGCGATCGTCGGCGCGGCGCGCGCCCAGGGCACCTGGCCCGCCAAGCCGATCCGCTGCATCGTCCCGTTGCCGCCGGGCGGCGGCACCGACACGATCGGGCGGCGCGCCATGCAGCGCCTGTCGGAGGCGCTGGGCGTTCCGGTCGTCGTCGAGAACCGGCCCGGCGCGGGCGGCACGATCGGCAGCGACGTCGTCGCCAAGGCCGAGCCCGACGGCTACACGATCGGCATCGCCACGGCGTCGAGCCATTCCGCCGCGCCGGTGTTCCGCAAGGACCTGCCATACGATCCGGTGAAGTCCTTCACCGCCATCACCATGCTGGGCACCACGCCCTACATCCTGATCGGCGGCCCGGCCGCGGGCGCGGCCGATCTTTCGGGCTTCATCGCCGCCGCCAAGGCCAAGCCGGGCAAGATGAGCTGCGCCTCGGTCGGCGTGTCGACGCTGGGCTACCTGCTCACCAAGCAGTTCGAGCTTCTGGCCGGCATCGAGATGGTCGACGTGCCCTACAAGGGATCGGCGCTGGCCTATCCCGAGCTGATGAACGGCACCGTAGCGGTGATGCTCGACAATCCCTCGGGCTCGGCCGGGCTGGTGCGCGAGGCACGGCTGAAGGGCTTCGCCGTCACCAGGCCGTCGCCCGTGCTGCCTGACGTGCCGACCTTCGAGAGCCTCGGCGTGAAGGGCTTCGACGCCGTCTTCTGGTACGGCGTCGTCGGACCCGCCGGCCTGCCGCCCGAGATCGCCGATCGCATCCAGAAAGCGCTGGCCGCCGGTTTCCAGACCGACGAGGGCCGCGCGTCGCTGCGCGCGATGGACGTCGAGCCGGTGATGTCGACGCCGGCGGTGTTTGCCGCCGCAATGGCCAAGCAGACCCAGGATTTGCGCGCGCTTGCCGATCGCCTCGGCATCAAGCCCACGGAATAGAGGAGAGCGTCATGGATGGAACAACGCCCGTCGCGTTCAAGGTCAACGAGCTCACGCCCGACCCCGACGTCCAGTTCGATCCCAAGGTCAGCAAGAGCTACGTCACCTACGCCCATCGCCTGGCGGCGCGAGGGCTGGTCAATTCCAGCGTCGGCGGCATGGTGATCCGCGTCGCCCATGCCGGCCACGAGCACGGCGTGTGCTATGCCAAGCCGCAGGGCATCAGCCTCGAGGAGGTCGAGGTGGAGGATCTGGTGATCACCGACATCCCGTTCGGCCGCATCCTGCGCGGCGAGCGGGCGACCACGGTCGGCCATCAGATGAACCGCGAGATCCTGCGCCTGCGGCCCGACGTCAACTGCGTGATCCACCTGCACCACGACGAGATGATCGCCTTCATGGCGGCGGGCTACGACACCATCCGATCCTACAGCCTGACCTACGGCTACCTGATGCAGAAGCCGGCGCACTACCTGCCGGCCAGCGTCAACGTCGAGGAGGACGTGTCGCCGATCAAGACGTTCATCCAGGACACCAACTGTATCATCATGAAGCGCCACGGCTTCACGGTGCTCGGCCGCAGCGTGTCGGAGGCCTATCACCGCACCTGCGTGCTGGTGAGCGAGATCAAGCGCAACATCATCGTCGAGACGCTGTGCGCAGCCAACGGCAAGACGCCGGAATACATCTCCGACGAGGAGCTGGCCTACATGGCGACCCACGGCGACGCCGTGATGTACCCCACGCTGATCAAGAAGCAGGCGTAGACAACGGCCGGCGCTATCTCGCGTGCGCGATCAGCTGCTCGGCCTTGCGCAGCCCATCCAGGCATTCGCCCTCCATGCCGCGCTCGGCCTGGGCGCGCGCCGCGACCAGAACGGCCTGCAGGGTCGACATGTCGGCTGCGCCGAGCCGCTGGGGCTCCGCCTGCTTGTCCTTCGTATCCGGCCGAACGACGTTGGGCATGGTCGGCATGCCGGAGTGATCGCGCGGCGGCGTGATCACCGAACGGTCTGTCGTGGCAGGCGGCTCGACGACGCCGCCCGATCGCGCCAGGTCGTCCGGCGTCACAGGCTTCTTCATCTCGCCCGGCGGGATGGTGGGCGGATCGGTCGATGTGCCGTAGGCCGCCGCCATCTGCTGCACGCGGTCGAGGCAATTGTCCGCGCGTGCCTGCCCCGACAGCAGCATGAAGCCGGCGAGCATCGCGGCGGCGTGGCATGTCAGGCGGTGCATGGCTCTCCTCGCGACGAGTGTCCAAGGAGTCAAACGACACGGCGGGCGGCGAGGTTGCGGCTTACACCAGGGCGTTGCGCTCGATGACCTTCTTGTAGAATGAGGCGCTGAGCTTGGGCGTGCGCCTCAGGGTCTTGTAGTCGACATAGTGCAGCCCGAAGCGCGTCTCATAGCCGTCCGCCCATTCGAAATTGTCGAGCAGGCTCCACAGGAAATAGCCGCGCACTGGCACCCCCTCGTCGATGGCGCGGTGCAACTGGCCGAGGTACTGGCGCAGGAACATGACGCGATCCAGGTCGTCGATCCGTCCGTCTTCGTCGGGCTCGTCGGCGGCTGAGGTGCCGTTCTCGGTGATGTAGATCTCCTTCACGGCCCAGAGTTTCTGGAGCATGCGCGGCGCCCAGTACAGAGCCTGGGGCGCGAAGCCCAGCCATGGTGATTTCATGTGCGGGTAGGAGGCGGGCAGCTTCATCTGGGCGTAGCCCGATCCGTCGCTGCGCTCCCGCACGAAGGCGCCCGGCCCGTAGACGTTGATGCCGACGAAGTCGACTGGCGTCGAGATCGTCTTCAGGTCGGCATCGGTGAAGCGCGGCGCGTCGGCGCCGGCCTCCTTGAGATAGGCGTCGGTATAGCGGCCTTCCAGCATGACGGTGAGATAGGCCGCATTCAGCTCGCGCGTCGCATGCTCGGCAGCGCGGATGTTCTGCGGCGTCTCGACGTCGGGCAGGGCGATCGTGATGTTCTCGGCCGGACCGATCTTGAGGCCGGCGCGGCCGTTGGCCCGCGCCGCCTGCACGCCGAGCCCGTGGGCAAGCACGGCATGGTGGCGCGCTTGGTTGAGCTGCCCGGCAGAAAGGGTGAGCCCCGGGGCAAAGACGCCCTTGCCGTAGCCGAGATCGATGAAGGCTTGCATCTCGTTCAGTGTGAAGAAGCGCCCGACCTTGTCGCCGAGCCGGCGCACGATGTGGGCCATGTAGTCGGCGAAGGCCTGCGCGGTGTCGCGCGATTGCCAGCCGCCGCGATCCTGCAGCACCTGCGGCAGGTCCCAATGATAGAGCGTGGCGTAGGGTTCTATGCCGTTGGCCAGGAGTTCGTCGATCAGCCGCTGATAGAAGGCGAGGCCCTTGGGGTTGGGTGCGCCGCGTCCCTCGGGGAAGATTCGTGGCCAGGCGATCGAGAACCGATAGGCCTTCACACCCAACGCCTTCATCAGCGCCACGTCCTCCTTGTAGAGGTGATAGTGGTCGTCGGCGATGTCGCCATTGGCGCCGTCGCGGATCTTGCCGGGCACCTTGGCGAAGGTGTCCCAGATCGACGGACCACGGCCGTCGACCTCGGTGGCGCCCTCGATCTGGTAGGCCGAGGTCGCTGTTCCCCAACGGAAGCCCTCGGGAAACCGGGTCTTCGGGAAGGAGTCGTCCGGCTCCTTCAGGAGCTTGGAACCGGTGAGGCCGATTGCCCCGAGGGCGAGAGCCGACACGGCAAGGCCGCGTCGGGTGAAACGGAAGGAAGTCATCGAGCTCGTAGAAGGGACAGCTGCTCGATGAATACCACGTCAGCGGCTAGAATGCCTGCCTGCTCGCTGCCTCAGATGCAGGAGGGCCGCAATGGCGCAGACTGCCTATGGACCTGAGATCCGCTTCAACGACGGCGCCAGCTATGAGCGCATGATGGGCGTCTGGAGCAGGGCGGCGGGCGACATCTTCCTCGATTGGCTGGCGCCGCCGTCGGGCTTGCGCTGGATCGACGTCGGCTGCGGCAACTGTGCCTTCACCGAGCTGATCGTCCAGCGCCACGCTCCTGCCGCGATCGAGGGCATCGATCCCTCCGAGGCGCAGCTTGTCTTCGCCGCACCAGGCCTGCTGCGCAGATCGCCCGCTTCCGCCAAGGCGACGCCATGGCGCTGCCCTTCGGCGATGCGAGCTTCGATGCCGCCGTCATGTCGTTGGTGATCTTCTTCGTGCCCGAGCCCGCGCGCGGCGTCGCCGAGATGGCGCGCGTGGTTCGGCCGGGCGGCGTCGTCGCGGCCTATGTCTGGGATGTCATGGGCGGTGGGCTTCCGTTTCCAGCCGATCATCGGCGAGATGACCGCCATGGGGCTTTCGCCGCCGCGGCCGCCGCAATCCGAGGCTCCGCGGATGGAGGCCCTGCGCGCGTTGTGGCAGGGCGCAGGCCTGGCCGGGATCGAGACGCGTGAAATCGTCGTCAGCCGCACCTTCGCCGACTTCGAGGATTTTTGCACGACGAACATGCTGGCGCTCATCGGGCAGGTGATCGCGGCCCTGCCGCCGGCGGTCGCCGAAGAGCCGAAGGCCCGGGTGCGGGCGCGCCTTCCCTCGGATGCGGGTGGACGCATCTCCTACACGTCGCGGGCCAACGCCAGTAAGGGTCGTGTGTCTCAGTACCGCGCGATCACCTGGTCGGCGAAGTCCTTGAGGTTCTGCCGCGCCGTCTTCATGGCTGGCAGCAGGGAGACCTCGTTGAGCCCCATCGCCTCGCGCTCGCGCAGCATGGCGATGATCTCGTCGGGCGTGCCTACAAGCCCGCCGGTGGAGCGGATCAAGTCCTCGGTGATGAAGCGGCGCTCCTCCGGCGGCAGGAAGGCGCAATGGCCGAGATGGATCTGCTGGTAGCGCTTGGCTGCCGGGATCTCCATCTGCTCGGTGAAGGCGAGGTACTGCTCCCACAGGTCGCGGCAGCGGCCGGCCACCGTGCTGGTGTCGCCGTCCATCTGGTAGAGCTCCCACCAGTAGTGCAGCGTCGCAGCCGCCATCGGCCCGATCTCGTCGATCACGCGGTCCGAGGTCATGCTCTCGCCGGGCCGCAGCACGCAGGCATAGGAGAGGGCGGTGGTGTGGAACGTTTCGGGCAGTGTACGGCCGACCGCGCTCGCGCCCTCGCGCATGGTATCGAGGCTCTTCTGCAGGCGCGCCTTGGTCTGGTTGTGCGAGCAGACTCGGCCATCGCCGTAGGCGCCGGCGGTCTTCAGCGCCAGCGGCCCGTCGGCCGCGACATAGATCGGCACCGGATGCTCGACGTCGATGAAGCCCTCCTCGGGATGCAGGAAGCGGATGTCGGTCTTCTGGCCATCGGCACCCAGCGCGTAGTCGACCTCCTGCCCGTGCAGCAGGGCGCGCAGCACGCGCAAGTATTCCCGGAACTCGCGCGCTTTCACCGGATCCTTGCCCATGACCCGCATGGCGGTATGACCCGTGCCTATCCCCAAGAAAGTGCGGCCGGGCGCCAGCTTGTTGATGGTGGCGATGGAATGGGCGGTGACCGGCGCCAGGCGCACGCCCGCGACCGAGACGCCGGTGCCGAGCCGGATGCGCGACGTGTGCTCGGCCGCCAGCGCCAAGGTGGCGTAGGCGTCGGAATAGAGCATCTGCGAATCGGCGGCCCAAGCCGCGTCGTAGCCCATCGCCTCGAGGTCGACGAACAGCTTCCAGTCGGTAATACGCGGAACAACAGTGACTCCGAACTTCATGACGTCTCCTCCAGAGCGATCATTGCGGCGACGGCCCCTGGCCGAGCGATACCAGGCGCGCCAGCAGGGTGGCCGGATAGACCTGGCCGATGATGGCTTCGATGTTGGTGAGGCTGCGGGCCATGGGATGGACCGGCATGATGTCGCCGTAGCCCAGCGTCGTCAGGGTGGTGAAGCTGAAATAGACGAGGTCGCTCGGCAGCGACACGCGCGCGGTGACGTTGATGCCGGTGAAGGCGCCGGGCGAATGGGCGCCGACCAGCGTATAGAGCGCCACGAACACCAGGCCGATGGTGAGATAGAGCAGGATGGCGCCGACGATGCGGTGGTAGGTGATGCGTCCCGGACCGAACACGGCGCGCCCCACGATCCAGATGATGACCAGGGCGATCAGCAGCCACGCCGACGCCTGGAGCGACATATCGAGCGCGTCCCGGCCGCGCAGGCGCACCACCACGGCCGTGGCAAGCAGGCCCACGACGATGACGATGACGATCACCGGCACCAGGCTGCGCGACAGGATCAGCAAGGCGACCGACAGCAGCACGACGAAGACGGCGCCGATCGGCTGGATATGCAGCGCCTCGGTTTCGAGCGGTGCCACGACGAACAGATGCATCACCATCAGGATGGTGAGGCAGGTCAGGATCGGATCGCGCCATTTGTCGTGGAGGCGATCGAGCAGGGACTCCCATCTCTTGGGCATCATGGTCGCGGCTCCGCTGTCTCACTGCTGCCGGTAGCGGTCCGTTCCCTTGATCAGGCCGCTGCGGCCGCCTTCGGTTGCCGCCGCGAGATACTCGACGAGGAGTTGGCCGTCGCGCACGAAGCCGGTCCAGGACTGGATGGTCGTGCAGTTGCCCGGATCCTTGCGATGGACGGTGAAGGAGACCAGGTCGCCGTCGATCCAGCCGGTGACCGGGAAAGGCCGCCCGGCGCAGCCGAAGTTGGCGCCGTAATTCGTGTACGTGCCGCTGAGCTGGCCCGCGCCGTCGACCGACTGGATGACGAGCTTCGCGTGGTCGTTGACCCACGTCGTCTGCGATGCCAGCGACTGCGCCTCGGCCGCGAACGGCAGGCAAAGCAGCGCCAGGCTGCAGGCAAACCGCTTTAACATCATCCGTGTCTCCCCATCGATGCTGTCCCGCATGGTACACCAGCGGAGGCATCCGGAAGACGAAGAACTACTGCGCCGCCTGGCGCACCATGTCGGCGCACTTCTCGCCGATCATGATCGAGGGCGCGTTGGTGTTGCCGGCGACGATGCTGGGCATGATCGAGGCGTCGGCCACGCGCAGTCGCTCGATGCCGTGCACGCGAAGCTGCGGATCGACCACGTCGTCGACGTTGTGGCCCATGCGGCAGGTGCCGACGGGATGCAGGTTGGAGACGCCGTTGGCGCGGATGTGGGCGCGCAGGCCGGCGTCATCCGCGACGCCGGCGCCGGGCAGGATCTCCTCGACCACGAAGGGCTTCAGCGCCGCCTGCTTGCCGATGTCGCGGCAGATGCGCAGGCCCTGGATCATGGCGTTCCAGTCGTTGGCGCTCTTCAGGAAGTTGAAGCGGATCTCCGGCGCGGCCAGCGGATCGGCCGATTTCAGTCGCACCGTGCCGCGGCCGTCGGGCCTGAGATGCACCGGCGACAGGCCGAAGGCGGAGAAGGGCTGCGGCACCACGCCATGCCGGTTCCGTTCCTTGATCGCCCAGGCGAACATGTTGATCTGCAGGTCCGGCCGCTCCAGCCGCTTGTCGCTGCGCACCAGCGCGCCGACATAGAGCCCCATGCTGGCGAGCGGCCCGGTGCGCCCGAAGGCGTACTGCATGCCCGCCATGATGCGCCGCGGCAGGCTGTTGATCAGGTCGTTCATGGTGACGGGCTGCGCGCACTTGTAGGCGACGTAGGCGTTGAAATGGTCGTGCAGGTTGCTGCCGACGCCCGCCATGTCCTTGACCACCTGGATGCCGTGCTTCTGCAGGTGCTCGGCCGGGCCCAGCCCCGACAGCATCAGGAGCTGCGGCGAGCCGTAGACGCCGCCCGAGACGATGACCTCGCGGTTGGCGCGCGCGGTCTTCAAGCCATCGGGCGTGCGGTATTCGATGCCGACCGCGCGGCCGTTCTCGATCAGCACGCGCGTGGCGTGCGCCGAGGTGGCGATGGTGAGGTTCTTGCGCTTCTTGGCCTCGCGCAGATAGGCCCGCGCGCTCGACCAGCGCCGCGCCCGGTTGATCGTGGTCTGGTAGTAGCCGACGCCTTCCTGCGTGCGGCCGTTGAAGTCGGGGTTGGCCGGGATGCCGGCCTGCTGGGCAGCTTCGTGCATGGCCTTGGCGAGGGTCGGCTGCCAGCGATGGTCGCTCACCTTGAGCGGTCCGCCGACGCCGTGAAACTCGTCGGCGCCGCGTTCCTGGTCCTCGGCGCGCTTGAAGTAGGGCAGGACCGAATCGTAGTCCCAGCCCTCGCAGCCGCGCTGGCGCCATTCGTCGTAGTCGGCGGCGTTGCCGCGCATGTAGACCATGCCGTTGATCGAGCTGGTGCCGCCTAAGACCTTGCCGCGCGGCTGGTACATGATGCGGTTGTTGAGCTCGGGCTCGGGCTCGCTGTCGAACATCCAGTTGACGCGCGGATTGTTGAACGTCTTGTGGTAGCCGAGCGGGACGTGGATCCAGGGATAGGTGTCCTTGGGCCCGGCTTCGAGCAGTAACACGCGAAAACGGCCGTCCTCGCTGAGACGGCCGGCCACGGCACAGCCGGCCGAGCCGGCTCCGGTCACGATGAAGTCGTACGCTTCGCCTTGCACCAAGCTCCTCCCGCCTTATTGGGGAGGAGCCTAGCAACATTCAGCGTTGGCCCCCAGCGTCGAGGGATCGATACGCGAAAGTTTCTAGCGCATCTGCGCCGGCCGGCCGCGGCCGATCTTGTCGCCGCGGCTGTTGTACTGGTTGCCGTATTCGTCGGTGAGGGCGACGGCGCGCGGATTGTCGGACGAGCCGCCCATCATACCCTGGCCTTGGGCCTGGTATTGGGGCTGCGTGCCGTACTGCATCTGGGCGCCCGAGCTGTAGTCGCTGCTCGTCATGCCGGTGGCGCTCTGGTTCTTGTTGCTCTGCGACAAAACAGTGGTCGAGCGCGTGCCGCCGCCCACCGTGTCCTGCACGTTGGCGCTGGGCGTGCCGATGGTGTTCGTCGGCGCCGAGCCCGTTGCGCCGCCGGGCGCGGTATTGGGTCCGGCCGGCATGTAGTTGCCTTGGGCCAGGGCTACGCCGCCCGAAAGGGCCAGCACGCAGGCCGCGATCGTCATGGTCTTCAGCATAGTCGTTCCTCCTTGCGAGGTCAGGATGCCGACCGAACGTCGCCCGCGAGCGCGGCGTTGCATGGGCCAGCCGCTTTGCCACACGCGCATGGCACGTCCCTTGCGGCGCAGCGGGGTGCGGGGCAAGAACGGATGGTCCCGTCGCCCAGCCTGGAGCCGTCACATCTTCAATCTCTACCTCGCGCTCGGCGCGATGACGGTGCAGCAGGCCTTCGCGACGCTCGGCCGCTCGACGGTGCCGCTGATCGCCGCCGCCATCATCGCCGATCTCGGAATCGATCCGGCCCTGGTCGGCGTCTATGTCGGTATCGGCGCCGTCGCGGGCTTCCTGACGACCATGACCTGCGGCGGGCTGATCGTGCGCTATGGCGCCATGCGCATGACCCAGGTCGGAATGTTGGGGTTGGCCGTGGGATTGGCGCTACCGGCCTCGGCTTGGCTGCCATCGTTCGCGGTGGGCGCCTTCGTCGGCGGGCTGGGGCAGGCGATCTCTACGCCATCGAGTTCGCATCTGCTCGGCCGCCTGTCGCCGCCGCGCCTTGCGCCGCTGGTCTTCTCGATCAAGCAGACCGGCGTGCCGGCGGGCCTGATGGTGGCCGGCGTCGTGGCGCCGGTGCTGGCGACCGAGATGGGCTGGCGCATGGCGCTGCTGGTGATCGCGGGCCTGGCGACGCTCACCGCCGTGGCGTTGCAGCCACTGCGCGCGCGCTTTGACGTCGATCGGATGCCGGGCACGCCGCTGTCGCCGGCTGACATCCGCGCCAACGTCGCCCTGGTGCTGCGCGAGCCTGCGTTGCGGGCGATGTGCCTCGCCATGTTCAGCTTCGTCGGCCTTCAGTCCCTGTTCACCGGCTTCTTCGTGCTCTACCTGGTGCGCGGCCTGGGCTACAGCCTCGAGCGCGCCGGCCTGGTATTCGCGATCGCCGTCGCCGTGGCGGTGCCGGCGCGCATCGGATGGGGCTGGCTCGCCTCGCGCCTCGTGCGGCCCGCGACCTTGCTGGCGCTGCTGGGTATCGGCATGGCCGCCTCGGCGGTCCTGACGGCGTTGATCGAGCCGCACTGGCCGGAGTGGCTCGTCACCGCCGTCACCATCGCGCTCAGCGCCACCGCCGTAAGCTGGCACGGCGTGCTGCTGGCCGAGGTGGCACGACTGTCGCCGCCCGGCCGCATCGGCTCGACCACCGGCGCGGTGCTGGCCTTCGGCGACGCCGGCGCGTTGATCCTCCCGCTGCTGTTCAGCGCGGCCCTGACCCTGACCGGCGGCTACGCCATGGGCTTCCTGATCGGCGGCGCACTATCGCTCGCGGTCGGCCTGATCGGCCTGTGGCGCAAGATCAGCCGCGGCGCCTGAGGTTCACGGTATGCGCCGCCACAGAGGTGGCCGCTTCTTGACCGGATCGAGCAGTGACCAGTCGCCCTGTTCGACCGTGTGGCCCTTGGGGAAGGGCGGGCGAGGCTCCTGGCCGAGCGAGCCCATCACGCGATCGTCGCGGTAATAGCAGAGCAGGACGACGCGTGTGATCGCCGCCAGCGGCAGTCCGCCCTCGACGCGAAGGGCCTCGCCAACGAATCGGCGGCGTTCCGCCGGGAGCGTTGAGAACGCCACGCCACCGGCCAACTCCTTCAGCCGTCGCAGGGCGGCGGCAATGTCGTCGCGGTCGCGACCGAGGTTGGCCAGGATGTCGGCGAAGATCGTCGGGTCGTCGGCGCCGGGCACGCCGTAGGCTGCACTGGCGGGGATCATCATGCCGGCGAAGGCACGGAGATCGTCGATTTCAATGGCAGAAAGCGGCTGGGTCATCGGGCTCAATCGAACAGGGTGGCGAGGCGCTGCTTGATCTGGTCGGCGATATAGAGCGCCAGCGCCTGGATGGTCGAGGTCGGGTTGACCGCGCCGGCCGTCACCCAGATGCTGCCGTCGACGATGAACAGGTTCTTCACGTCGTGGCAGCGGCCCCAGCCGTTCACCACCGAGCGCTCGGGATCGTCGCCCATGCGCGCCGTGCCTAGAAGGTGCCAGCCGCCGTTCAGGATCGGCACCTCGGTGCCGATGTTCTTGGCGCCCGCGGCCTCGAGGATGGTGCGGGCATTGGCCAGCGCGTGATCGATCATCTTCCGGCTGTTCTCGCCGATCGTGTAGTCGATGCGCGGCGCAGGGATGCCGTTGGAATCCTTCTGCACCGGATCGAGCGTGACGCGGTTATGCTCCTCCGGGAGGTCCTCGATGATCGCCGAGAGACCGATGCGGTGGTTGAGGAGCTGGCGGTAGATGCGATGGTGGTCCTCGCCCCACGGCAGGCGGCCGGCCGCCGTGCTGGTGATGGCCTCGAGGATGGCGCCGTAGCCGCGGCTGAACTGGAAAGTGTAGCCGCGCACGAAGTCGCGGCTGGGATCGGTCTCGTAGAATTCCTGGCTCCACAGGCAGAGCGGCGGGCCGCGGTTGCCGTCGAGCGGCTCGTCGACGTAGCCGTAGGAGTAGGCGTAGGGGTGGAACATCAGGTTTCTGCCCACCAGCCCGCTCGAGTTGGCGAGCCCGTTGGGGAACTTGCCCGACACCGAGTTCAGCAGCAGGCGCGGCGTGCCGACGCCGTTGCAGGCGACGATCACCATCTCTGCCGGCTGGAAATGTTCCTCGCCATTGGCGTCATAATACACCACGCCCGCGGCCATGCCGTTCTCGTCGAGCGTGATCTCGCGGACGCGGCAGCGCGTGCGCAGCTCGACGCCGGCGCGGATGGCAAGGGGCCAGTAGGTGATGTCGGTGCTGGCCTTGGCGCCTTGGGCGCAGCCCGGCGTGCAGTGGCCGAGGTTGATGCAGCGTGCGCGGCCCTCGTAGTCGGTGGTCGCGATGCTGGCGTCGGACGGCCACCAGTGCCAACCGAGCTGGTTCATGGCCTCGCCGAAGCGCTGCCCTGACTTGCCGAGCGGAAGGGGTGGCATGGGCGGTTGGTGTGGCGGGTAGGCGGGATCGCCGGCGAGACCCGATACGCCCGTCATGCGGTCGTTCTCGGCGAAGAAGGGATCGAGCGTCTCGTAGTCGACCGGCCAGTCGTCGGCCACGCCGTCCAGGGTCTTCACCTTGAAGTCGGACGGATGCAGGCGCGGATAGTGCGCCGTATACATGATCGTGCTGCCGCCGACGCCGTTGAAATTCACCACCTTGATCGGCGAGTTGGCATCGTTGATCGGATAGTCGGTTTCGCGCGCGCGACGGTTGGGATTGATGGCGAAGTCGCTGAACAGGCGCGCCTCCCAGTCGCGGCCGTTGCTGGGGTAGTCGGTTGGCTTGATCCAGTCGCCCTGTTCGAGGCAGAGGATGCGCATGCGGGTGTCGGTGAGGCTCCAGGCCACGGCGGCACCCGACGCGCCGGAGCCGATGATCAGGACGTCGACTTTGTCGTGCATCTGCGAAACGTAGAGCCGCGCGCCTGCTGGCGGCAAGCGGCGCGTCAGGCTAGCCTCGCTCTTCTTTGAGTGACGTGTTCCGTGGAGGCTCGGCCGATGGCGACGATCGATGTGCAGGTTCATTGCTACGAGCGCAATCATCCGGGCCGGCCGTGGGTCTCGGTGCTGGCCGGGCCGCCCGAGGTCACCGGCGCCGACATGATCAAGGCGATGGACGAGGTGGGCGTCGATGGCGCGCTTTTGATTTCGGTGTTCGCCATGTACCGCTGGGACGCGAGCTATGCCGTCGGCGTGCACAAGCAGTTCCCCAACCGATTCGCGCTCATCAAGCCGGTCAATCCCAACGATCCCAAGGTCGGCGAGACGATCGAGGAATGGGCGAAGATGGACGGCACGGTCGCCGTGCGCATCATGATGAACCCCGACGTCTCGAGCGATCCTGCCGATCCGGGCATCAACAAGGTGCTGTCGACCGCCGGCAAGAACGGTCTTGCCGTCAACCTGATGTGCCGTGGCCGCCTCCCGCAGGTGGCCGAGCTCGCCAAGCGCAATCCCGACACGACGCTGGTCGTCGACCATCTCGGGCTCGAGCAACCGTTCCATCCGCCGGCGCCCAAGGAGCCGTGGGTGGAGCTGCCGATGCTGTTGGCGCTGGCGCCGTACAAGAACATCGTGGTCAAGATCAGCGGCGCCTGCACGCTCAGCCACGAGCAGTTCCCCTACAAGGACATCCGCAAGCCGGTCGACCAGATCCTCAACACCTTCGGCCTCGACCGCTGCATGTGGGGCACCGACTGGACGCGCGCGGTGAACCTGCTGACCTACAAGGAGGGCGTGGATTCCTTCCGCGCCAAGGACTGGCTGTCCGACAGCGACCGCGCCACGCTGATGGGCGGAAGCCTGAGCAAGATCTACGGCTGGGCCCCGAAGAAGGGCTGAACGAACAATGACTGGGAGGGAATCACGATGCGTAGAAGGAGTTTCATCGGGGGCCTTGTGGCGGCCCCCGCCGTCGCGTCCGCACAGACAGATTGGCCGAACAAGCAGATCCGTATCGTCATTCCCTATCCGCCGGGCGGCCCGTCGGACATCACGACGCGCCTGGTGCTCGAGCGCGCCGGCTCGTTGCTGGGCCAGAGCGTGCTGTTCGACAATCGGGCCGGCGCCAGCGGCGCGATCGGAGCCGAGCACGTCAAGAATTCGCCGGGCGACGGCTACACCTTCCTGACCACGACGACGGCGATGGTCTGCATCACGCAGCATCTGCAGCCGTTGCCCTACGATCCGGGCAAGGACTTCGTGCCGGTGGCGCGCGTGGCGACGTCGTGGATCGGCATGGGCATCAACCCGCAGGTGCCGGCCAACAACCTCCAGGATTTCATCGCCTACGCCAAGGCCAATCCCGGCAAGATCAACTTCGGCTCGGCCGGGCTTGCCACCATCACCCAGCTCTACGGCGAGATGTTCAACATCGAGGCCGGCGTGAAGATGGTCCATGTACCCTACAAGGGCAGTGCGCCGGCGACGCAGGACCTGCTGTCGGGTCAGATCCAGGTGCAGTTCGATCCGACGACGCTGCCGCACATCGCCGCCGGCCGCCTGAAGTGCTTTGCGATCCTGGGCGAGAAGCGCTGGCCCGGAAAGCCCGACATCCCGACCCTGAAGGAGCAGGGGCTGGGCAAGATCGGCGGCGACGCCTGGTACGGCATCCTCGCTGCCAAGGGCACGCCTCAGGTCGCGATCGACAAGCTCGCCAAGGCGATCGGCGAGGCCTCTAAGGATCCGGCGCTCAACGAGAAGCTGGTGACCAGCGGCAACTACGCGAGCTTCCAGGACCAGGCGGCGTTCGGCGACACCATCGAGCGCGAGCGCGCCTCGTTCGGCGAGATCATCAAGAAGGCCGACATCAAGGTCTGATCATTGCTAGTGGCGCGTCTTCTCATGCTCTTCCGGAACGCGCGCGTCCTCGCGCGCTCGTGATCATGACGCGCGCGAGGACGCGCGCGGTCCGGAAGACATGAATGGTTAATCGAGCACGACGCCTGATCGTTTGGCGATTGGCTGCCACTTGGCGATCTCGGCGCGCAGGAAGGCAGCCGCGTCGGTCGCCGATCCACCGCGGCCATCGACGCCCGCTTCCGCGAAGCGGCTGCGCACGGCGGGATCGCGCACGGCGACGTTGAGCGCGGCGTTCGCGGCGTCGATCGTCGTGCTCGCGGTCGCCGCTGGGGCAAGCAGCATGGTCCAGCTCAGGATCTCGAAGTCGGGCAGGTCGGATTCGCGGACCGACGGCACCTCGGGCAGGACGGCGGCGCGCGTCAGCGCAGTGACGGCCAGCGCGCGCACGCTGCCGGACTGCACCTGGCTCAGCGCCGTCGGGATGTTGTCGAACAGCACGTGGACGCGGCCGGCCAGAAGGTCCTGCAGGGCAGGGCCGCTGCCGCGATAGGGCACGTGCACCAGCTCGCCGCCGGTCAGCGCGTTGAACCAGACGCCGGCAAGATGGCCGAGCGAGCCGCTGCCCGGCGAGCCGAAATTGTAGACGCCGGGTTCGCGCCGCGCCTTGTCGGCGAGCTCGGCGAGGGTCGTGGCGACACCGGGATGCACGAACACGGCCAGCGGCGTCGTGCCGACGAGGGCAATCGGCGTGAAGTCGGCGTCGGCGCGATAGGGCGGCTGGCGCATCAGCGCCGGGCCGATCGCATGAGTGGAGACGGTGCCGATGCCGAGCGTAACACCGTCCTTCGCCTTGGCGACGGCGTCGCTGCCCAGCATGCGGGCGGCGCCGGCCTTATTATCGACCACGACCTGTTGGCCGAGCGCCAGGCTCATCGGCGGCGCCACGAGACGGGCGACGAGATCGGTGGTGCCGCCCGCCGCGAACGGGACGACGAGCTTGACCGGACGCGTCGGCCATTTGTCCTGCGCCGTTGTGGCGAACGGCAGGAGAGAAGCGGCGGCGACAAGGGAGCGGCGTCTCATGTCGGCACCAGCGGCTGGCCGAGCAGCGACCAGTAGGGCAGCACCAGCAGGGCGACGGCGATGGTCAGCACCAGCATGCCGAGCCCCAGCCGCCTCACGTCGGCGCTCGGGAAGTAGCCGGCCTCGTAGGCCAGCAGATTGGCCGCCGTCTGCACCGGATAGAGGATGATCGCATCGACGGCGAGGGTGACGATCAGGCCGCAGACCAGCGGGTTGAGATGCGCCGCCTGGGCGATGGTGACGGCGATCGGGATCAGCAGCGCCATGCAGGCGGCGAGGTTGGTGATGGCGAGGTGGACCAGCGCGACCGCGATCACCAGCAACACGACGATGGCCATAGGTACGACGGAGACCGAGGTCAGGCGGTCGACGAACACGGCGCCGAGCCACGAGGCCGCGCCCGTGTTGATCATGCTGTAGGCCAGCGACATCGAGGCGCCGACGGTCAGGATCAGGCCCCACGAGAGCTTGCTCTCGAACTGCTTCCAGGTGAGGGAGCCGATGGGCGGTATCAACAGCACGATCGCCGCCATGAGGGCCGGGATCGCGGGCGACAGATGATGCCAGGCGTCGGTCAGCCAGAGCAGTGCCGTGGCGGCGAGGATGGCCAGCGTCTTGATCTCGGAGATCGACAGCGGTTCGGCCGCAGTCTTGATGCTCTCCTTGCTGCTGCACGACGCGCCGCTCTCGAACGGCCCGACCATCATGCGCAGCCAGATGCCGCCCAGGAAGATCAGCGCGTAGTAGGGCACGGCCATCAGGGCGAACCAGCCCAGCCAGGAGAAGCCGCCCAAAAGGGTGGCCGCGGCGATCGAGGCGATGCCGCCGGTCAGCAGCGCCGAGGATGCGAGCGGGTTCAGCATGCCGAGCGCCAGCATCAGCGCGCGGCCGACACGGCCCGACTTGCCGACGCCCATGCTGTCGAGCGCCTCGCGATAGGCGGGAATGAGGATGGCGTTGCGGGTGATCGCCGAGGGCACCAGGAAGGCGAGCGCCGGCAATGACACGATCATCTGCACGTATAGCCGCGTCGGATTGCCCTTGGCGCTCCGCGCCAGGAATCGCGCGGCGCGTTGCGCCAGGCCGCTCGCCTCGACGGCGGTGCCGATTGCGGCGACACCGACCAGGAAGAAGGTCACCTCCGAGGTGAAGCCGCGCAGCGCGTCGGGCAGGCGCATGCCGGGATTGATCGCCAGCAGCACGACGACCAGCAGCGCCGTCACGCCGAGCGGCACGGCTTCGGTGATCCACAGGATCGTGCCGGCGATGGTGACGGCCAGCGCCGCCTGGCTCGCCACGGTGAGGCCCACCACCGGCGGAGCCGCGCGCGCCGCAGCGTAGGCGACCAGGGCGGTCGCCAGCCAAAGTTCCTTCTTCATCGTACGGGACTCGCCAGTTGGAAGAGGCAGTCGCCGCGCCGCGCCCAGCCGGGAAAGCGCCGGCACAGCACCATGCCGGTGGCTTCGAAGCTCACGACCTGGTGCGGCCGCCACGGCGTGCCGGGAAAGTGCAGCGCGCCTGCCGGCTGCCCGGCGGCAACGTGCTCCTCGAGCCGGGCATAGGGCTCGAACAGGCCGTCCTCGAGGCAGTAGACGTAGTTCGCGGCGCCTTCGACGGAGAAGGCGCGCATGCCGCGCGCCGGTGGCGTCGCCGGATCGCCCGGCAGCAGGCCGAGCGACGCCAGCGCCCGGCGCACGCCGCGCTCGGCCGTCGCCACCAGCTCGTGCGAGACCGTGCCGCCGCCGCCCAGCTCGGCATTCAGGTAGACGACGTTCTGGCGC
Source organism: Reyranella sp. (assembly GCA_019750135.1). Lineage (GTDB taxonomy): Bacteria > Pseudomonadota > Alphaproteobacteria > Reyranellales > Reyranellaceae > Reyranella. The sequence continues at coordinate 17,987 of JAIEOV010000019.1, forward strand.
TCGGCCGCCGCCGACAGGGTGCGCGGCTCGCCCTGTAGCGGCCTGACCAGGCCGCCATAGGGCGCACCGAACGCGGTGATCAGCGCCTCGGTCGCTGCCCGTCGCTTGGCATCCTCGGGCCGCCGCGCATGGGCGTGGGCGACATATTCCAGCGAGCTGCCGCCGGAATGCAGGTCGAGGCAGTACTGGCAGCGCGCCAGGAGCACGCTTTCGATGTAGTGGGCGATCATCTCCGTCGGCGTGCCGTTGGCGTTGCCGGGGAAGCAGCGGTTGAGATTGCCCTCGTCGATCGGCGAGACGCGGCGGCCGGCCATCACCGCGGGATAGTTCGCGGCCGAGAGCACGATCAGGCGGCCGCTCAGGTGCGACGGCTCGAGCGAGCGCACCAGCTTCATCAGCGCGATCTGGCCCTCGTATTCGTCGCCGTGGTTGCCCGCGACCAGCAGGACAGAGGGACCGTCGCCGTTAGCGGCGACCGTGATCGGCACCGGGATCCAGCCATAGGCCGAGTCGTGGGTCGAATGCGGCACCTTGAGGAAACCGTGCTGCACGCCCGTCCCGTCGAGATCGATGGTGGCGGCGATGCGGGTCATACGGCGACCTTCGCGCGCGCCCAGTCGAGCCAGGGGAAGAGAGCCAGAAGATCGCTGGTCTCGACCGTGGCGCCGGCCCACAGGCGCAAGCCGGACGGCGCATGGCGATAGGCGTCGATGTCGAAGGCGACGCCTTCGGCTTCGAGCAACGCCGCGAGCTTCCTTGGGGCCACGGCGTCGTCGACCACTTTCAAGCAGACCGACGTGCAGGAGCGTTCGGCCTTGTTCCCGGCCAGGAAGGCGACCCACGGCGAGTGCGCCACCCAGGCCTCGATGGCGGCGAGGTTGGCTTCGGCGCGGGCGATCAGCGCCGGCAGGCCGCCGATGCTCTCGGCCCACTTCAGCGCATCGAGATGGTCCTCGACCGCCAGCAGCGACGGCGTGTTGATGGTCTCGCCCTGGAAGATGCCTTCGCTCAGCCGGCCGTTCTGCGTCAGGCGGAAGATCTTGGGGACCGGCCACGACGGCATGTGGCTTTCCAGGCGCTGCACGGCGCGCGGGCTGAGCGCGATCATGCCGTGCTGGGCCTCGCCGCCCAGTGCCTTCTGCCACGACCAGGTCGTGACATCGAGCTTGTGCCACGGCAGCGCCATGGCGAAGGCCGCCGAGGTGGCGTCGCAGAGGGTGAGGCCTTTGCGGTCGTCGGCGATCCAATTTGCGCCGGCGACACGCACGCCCGAGGTCGTGCCGTTCCAGGCGAAGACGATGTCGCGGTCGGGCGAGGCCTGCGCCAGGTCGGGCAGGCTGCCGTACGGCGCCTCGAACACGCGCACGTCGCCAAGCCTCAATTCGGTAGAGATGTCGTTGGCCCAGGTCTCACCGAAACTCTCCCACGCCAGCACGTCGACGCCGCGCGGCCCGAGCAGCGACCACAGCGCCAGCTCGACCGCGCCGGTGTCGGAGGCGGGCACGATGCCGACGCGGTAGTCGGCGGGGATGCCGAGTAGGGCGCGCGATCGCTCGATCACTTCAGCGAGCCTGGCCTTGCCGGCGGGCGAGCGGTGCGAGCGGCCGAGCAGGGCGCCCGCAAGCCCGTGCAATGACCAGCCCGGCCGCTTGGCGCAGGGGCCGGACGAGAAGCAGCCGTTGGCGGGTCGCGTCTTTGGTTTTTCGATGTTCATCGTTGCACAGTTGGCGGAGCTTGGAGAGCCGTGACAAACGATCTAATGTCACCGCCTCTGTGAGGAAAAATCACAAGTCATGGCGAGACGCCGATTGCCGCCCCTGAAGGCGCTGCCGGCCTTCGAGGAGGCCGCGCGCCAGCTGAGTTTCAGCGCCGCCGCGCGCGAGCTCAATCTCACGCACGGCGCCATCAGCCGGCAGATGAAGTCGCTGGAGACGCATCTCGGCGTGCGCCTATTCCGTCGCCTCAATCGGAGGATCGAGCTGACCGACGCGGGCGCGGCCTTCCTGCCGGCGGTGCGCACCTCGCTCGATGTCGTCGAGGCGAGTGCGGCGCGCCTGTCGACGGCGACGCGGCAGGGGCCGCTGGTCGTGTCCTGCCTGCCGACCTTCATGATGCGTTGGTTGATTCCCCGGCTGTACGACTTCAATGCCCGCCATCCCGCGATCGACGTGCGTTTGTCGGCGTCATCGGCGTGGGTCGACTTCGCGCGCGAGGGCGTGGATGTCGCGATCCGCATCGGCGCCGGGCCGTGGCCCGACGGCATCGAGGCGCAGGCCTTCATGAACGAGGAAATCGGTCCGGTGTGCAGCCCGGCACTGGCCGAGCGCGGCAAGCTGCGTATGCCGGCCGATCTCGGCCGGCATACGCTGCTGCATACCGAGACTCGCGCCGATGCCTGGGCCGACTGGCTGGGACGCAGCAAGACGGCGCACGTCGATATCGGGAAGGGCCAGCGCTTCGAGCATTTCTACTTCCTGCTGGAGGCCGCAGTGGCCGGCCTCGGCGTCGCCGTGGCGCCCAGACCCTTGGTCATGGAAGACCTCAAGCTCGGCCGCCTCGTCGCCCCGTTCGGATTCGTGAAGAGCGGCCGCCAGTATTGCCTGCTCTATCCGTCGGAGCTTGCGACCGTCCCCAAAATACGGACCTTTCGCTCTTGGATCGACAAGACACGTCGGCGCTGAAAGGTCGGGGCAACGACCGGCGGCTCTCCTCGTTACCCGCTTATGCCCTCCACCGCCATCCGGTCCTTCAGCTACGACCCGACGCGGCGGGAACTGAGCATCATTTTCCCGTCGCTGCGCCGCTACACCTACATCGACGTGCCGGCAGAGACCTATGCGGGCCTGAGGGTCGCGCCGTCCCAGGGCGTATTCTTCAATCGGCACATCCGCGACCACTTCGCCTTCCGGCGCGACGACGATCTGTCGCCTAGGCAGCAATTGCCCGCAGGTACGCCTCGGCGCCGGCGCGATCGGACGCTGCCGCGGCGAAGCCGACATAGCCGTCGGGACGGACCAGGATGAGATCGCGCGGATCGGCGCGCTTGGACGACTGCGCCTCGACGAGCTTGGGGAATTTCGCCGCGAGATCGGCCGTGACGTCGGCCGGACCAATGGCGGCGAAGCGCGCCTTGCTGGTGTCGCCGGGCAGCGGCTCGGGCCAGCGCTGGCCGGGCTTGATGCCGTGGGCGTGCTGCGCTCCGGCGACGGAGAGGGGGCTTTCCGGGTAGGCGATGTTGGTTTCCGACATCGTATCCATCATGCCGTGCGCGACCTGGGGGAAGCCCATGGCGAACTTCACGAAGGTGTTGCGCAGGGTCTGGAGCACGGGATTGCGCATTATCGCCGCTTCGGTGAGCCGGCCAGCGTTGCGCAGCACCATCTCGCCGACCGCGCTGCGCTCGACCGAGTAGCTGTCGAGCAGCGCGGGCCTGGCCGCCCCCGAGATCACGAGGCTGAGCTTCCAGGCGAGGTTGAAGACGTCCTGCATGCCGGTATTCATGCCCTGGCCGCCCGCCGGGCTGTGGATGTGGGCGGCATCGCCGCACAGGAAGATATGGCCACGGCTGTAGTCCTTGACCTTGCGCTCGTTGATGCGGAAGGCCGCCAGCCAGATCGGGTCGCTGAGCTTGAGGTCCGGATTGCCGCGATGGGCGACCATGGTCTGGATCTCAGCCAGCGTCGGATCGGGGTGATGGCCGCTACCGGTCGCCGGGCCGAGATCGGCGATGACCCGCCAGCGTCCCGGCGTGATCGGGAAGAAGGCGAGGATGCCGTCGCGGTGCCAGCAGATGTGCAGGTGATCCTGCGGCTCCAGCCCGCTGATGTGGATGTCGGCGAGGTACCAGTCGCTGTCCTGGGTGCTGCCTTCGAAGGCGAAGCCCAGGCCGTGGCGGGTCGTCGAATGGGCGCCGTCGCAGCCGATCAGCCAGTCGGCCTGCACCGTCTCGCTGCTGCCGTCGGCCTTGCGCAGGACGGCCTCGATGCCCGCGCCCTTCTCGGCGAAGCTCTCCATCGACACGCGGCGCTCGACCTTGACGCCGCGCTTGGCCAGGCACTCCTCGAGCACGCGCTCGGTCTCGCTCTGGGCGATCATCAAGGCGTAGTTGTAGATCGAATCGATTCCGTCCATGTCGACGCGCGCCACGACGGTCTTGCCGTCCGAGAGCTGCGCGCCGTGGGCCTGCATGCCGGCCTTGAGGAAGGGCTCGACGTAGCCGCCGTGGTTGAGCAGCTCGAGCGTGCGGCTCCACAGCACCAGCGCCTTCGACTTGTCGGTGCGCTCGGGCATCTTGTCGACAATGCGCACGGGGATGCCGAAGCGCGCCAGCTCGTTGGCCATGGTCAGGCCCACCGGGCCCGCGCCGGAGATCAGTACGCTCGCCATGTGCCTTGCCCCCTGCGTTTGCGGTTACAGCTCCTTCAGCGCCTTCAACACCTCGTCGACATGCCCCGCCACCTTCACCTTGTGCCAGACCTTGGCCACCGTGCCGGTCTTGTCGATCAGGAAGGTCGCCCGGTCGATGCCCATGTACTTGCGGCCATAGAGGCTCTTCTCGATCCAGGTGCCGTACTTCTCGCAGATCTTGCCATCCTCGTCGGACACCAGCGGGAAGTTGAGCTCGTACTTCTTCTTGAACTTGTCGTGCCGGGCGACGCTGTCCTTGCTGACGCCGATCACCTGCGCCTTGAGCTTGCTGAAGTCGGGCAGGGAGTTGCGGAAGCCGCAGGCCTCGGCGGTGCAGCCGGGCGTGTCGTCCTTGGGATAGAAGTAGAGCACCACTGGCTTGCCGCGCAGCTCCGACAGCTTCAGCTTCTTGCCGCCATCGGTCGCCGCGCTGAAATCCGGCGCCTTCTTGCCTTCCTCGACACTCATCCGTCGCTCCTCTTGTCGTCCGTCCGGGCCTGCCAGCCGGCATCGCGCGCCGGCTGCTCGACGATGCGCTCGTATATAGCACGCGCCGCGGCGGTTTCTGTCGCAATCCGGGCGCGCAGCTCCGCGAGGTCGCCGGCCTCCTCGGTGACGGCGATGAGACGGCGCTGGCCTTCGGGCGCCTTCGCCTCGTCGAACGCCGCTTCGTCACCGTTCAGGGTGAGACGCAGCAGGCTCTGCACGTCGGACAGGAGCGTGCGCGTCGCACGCAGGCGCTCGGCGTCGGCGTGGTCGATGAAGCCCGCCTCGGCGGCACGCCGCAGCATCTCGGCGGGGTTCGGGTCGAGCAGGTCCGGCCGCTCGGCGGCGTGGCGCAGCGCCAGGTACTGCGCCACGAAGTCGATGTCGAACAGCCCGCCCCTCAGGTGCTTGAAGTCCCATGGGCTTTTAGGCGGCGCGTGGCGGGCGATGCGATCGCGCATGTCGGCGACGTCGCGCAGCAGCGCGGCTGCATCGCGCGGCCGGCAGAGCGTGCCTTTGACGATCTCCGTCAGCCGTTCGACGAGAGCCGCCGGACCGTGGATCACGCGGGCGCGCGTCAAGGCCATGTGCTCCCACGTCCAGGCCGACTGGGCATGATAGCTCTCGAAGCCCTCCAACGAGTTGGCGAGCGGCCCGGCGCGGCCGGATGGCCGCAGCCGCATGTCGACCTCGTACAAGGCGCCTTCGTTGGTGTGGGCGGTGAGTGCCGTCACGATCTTGGCGCTGAGCCGCGTGTAGTACTGGATCGGTGCCAGGGGCTGGCGGCCGTCCGACGCTTCGAGGTCGGGCGGGATGTCGTAGACGAAGATCAGGTCGAGGTCGGAGGTGGCCGACATCTCGCGGCTGCCGAGCTTGCCCATGCCCAGCACGGCCAGCCGCTGGCCGCGGAAGCCGCCATGGACATCGGCGAACAGCCGCTCGACGCGATCGCACACGGCGGAGATCGTGGCGGCGGCAATGTCGGAGTAGGCGAGACCCGCCTCCGCCGGCCGCACGATCGCCTTGAGCTGCTGCACGCCGATCTGGAAGCGCCGGTCGTTGGCCCAGCGCCGCGCCAGGTCGAGGATGTCCTGCTCGTGCTCGACGCCGGCCAGCTGCCGCGCGAGGTCGGCCTGCATCTCCTCGGCCGGCGGCAGCGGCAGGTAGAAGGCGGGCGACAGCACCGAGTCGAGCAGGATGGTGCGCCGCGCGAGATGGGCGGCGAGGCCGGGCGCGCTGCCCATGATCGCGGCCACCAGCTCGAGCAGCGCCGGGTTCGACTTGAACAGCGAGAAGAGCTGGATGCCGGCCGGCAGGTTGCCGAGGAAGAGATCGAAGTTCAGCAATGCCTGGTCGGGTGCGGCCGTCGAGCCCAAGGCCTTCAGCAGGCCCGGCATCAGCTCGGTGAGAAGCTCGCGGGCGCGCGCCGTGGCGGTCGAGCGGTAGCGGCCGTGGTGCCAGCGCCGCACGATGCCGGCCGCCGCCGACGGATCGCGGAAGCCCAGCGTCTGCAGCGTCGCCAAGGTGCCGGGATCGTCGTCGGTGCCGGTGAACACCAGGTTGCCGCCCGGACCGGCGAGGCTCGGCGCCTCTTCGAACAGGTGGGCGTAGTGGCCTTCGACGCAGTGCAGGCGGTCGAGCAGGTCCTTCTGGAAGGACGGCGAATCGGGATAGCCCAGGAAGGTCGCGATGGCGGCCACGCCGGCCTCGTCGCTGGGCAGGCTGTGGGTCTGCCGGTCGTCGACCATCTGCAGGCGGTGCTCGACCTTGCGCAGGAAGCCGTAGGCCTCGATCAGCTCGTCGGCGGCGGAGGGCGCGATGTGGCCGGTGGCGGCGAGGGCGCGCAAGGTCTCGCAGGTCGCGCGATGGCGCAGCGTGGGATTGCGGCCGCCGAAGATCAGCTGCTGGGTCTGGGCGAAGAACTCGATCTCGCGGATGCCGCCGCGGCCGAGCTTGACGTTGTGGCCCAGCACCTTGACCGCGCTGCCGCCGCGATGGGCGTCGATCTGGCGCTTGATCGAATGGATGTCATGGATCGCCGCGAAATCAAGATGCTTGCGCCAGATATACGGCGTGAGGTCACCCAGGAAGGCGGCGCCGACGGCGCGGTTGCCGGCTACCGGGTGGGCCTTGATCATGGCGGCGCGTTCCCAGTTCTGGCCGACGCTCTCGTAGTAGAGCTCGGCCGCCTGCACCGACATGGCGAGCGGGGTCGATCCGGGGTCGGGACGCAGCCGGAGGTCGGTGCGGAAGATGTAGCCGTCGGCCGAGGTCTCCGACATCAGCTGCACCAGCATGCGCGCGGCGCGCACGAAGTGGCGCGACAGCTGGTCGTTGCCGGCGAGCGCCGCGGCGTCGCGGTCGTAGAGCAGGATCAGGTCGATGTCGCTCGAGTAGTTGAGCTCGCCGGCACCGAGCTTGCCCATGCCGAGCACGGTGAGGGCGGCTGCCGCGGGATCATTGCCGATGCCGAGCTGCCCGTCGCGGGCGAGCTGCAACAAGATCGAATCGGTGAGCGCATCGAGACAGCCCGAGGCGAAGGCGGTGAGCTCGCCGGTCACCTGCTCGAGCGACCAGACCTCGGCGATGTCGGCGACGGCAACCGCAAGCGCTACTTGGCGTTTCAGCCGGCGCAGCGCCGTCGCCACGGCGGCAGGAAGGTTGCCGTCGCGCGCGCCGGACTGCACGGCGGCGAGCTCGGCCGCGAGATCGGCGCGCACGGCGTCGGGACCGCGACGCCACAGATCGGTCATAAAAGTCGGGTTTTGTACGGCCGTTTCGGTCAGATACGGGCTGTTGCCGAACAGGGCATCGAGCAGCGCCACCTGAGCGGGATCATCGGGCCGTGACGCCGTCTCGTTCCATCGCGTCCAAGCGACGTCGCGACGCTCCGTGTCGTGCGGTCGCGGCAGGCGGTCGGTCGAAAGCCAAGACATGCGGGGCGCGGCTCGGTAAAAGTTGTTCCTAGGGTCCGACGGCACGCTCGCCCAGGCGCGTCGTCATCGTCAAGAAGCGGGAAGTATCAGCCTTTGGTCAGACGAACGTACCGGGTGTGCATCAAGGTCGTTGCCGGCATTGTCTTCGCCGTCACCGCGCTTGTCCTGGTGGCTGCCATTCGCCTGATGGAAGGTCCCGTCGACCTCGACTTCCTCAAGCACCGCATTGCCCAGGCGGCCGACGTGCCGGGCAACGACATCAAGCCCGAGATCGAGCGCATCGCCCTGGAATGGGGCGGCATCAGCCAGCCGATGCGGCTGGTGTTCAACGGCATCCGCTTCGTCAAGGGCGACCATCAGGTGATCGCCTCGATCCCGACCGCCTCGGTGACCTTCGATGCCCGCGATGTCCTGCAGGGCATGTTCCTGCCGACCACGGTCACCATCGAGGCCCCGACGATCGAAGCCGACATCACCCGTGACGGCGGCATGCTGCGCCGGGTCTTCACGTCGACCGACGCCGAATCGCAGGGCGAGGCGCTGGTCCTGCTGATCGAACAGCTCATGGCCGAGCCCAACTACAATTCGCTGATCGGCCAGCTCGACATGATCCTGATCGAACGGGCCAAAGTCACGATCCGCGACGTCAAGACCGGACTCACCTGGACCGCGCCTTCGGCGCGCGGCCGCCTGAAGCGCGACGCGGCTGGAGTCAGCATGGCGGCATCGGCGCGGCTCACCGGCGAGGCCGGCCATTGGGTCGATGTCTCGCTGTCCGGCGTCTACACCCGAGACCGCAGCCGCATATCGCTCGACGCCGCCGTCGACGGATTCAGGCCGGCGATGCTGGCCCAGCTGTCGCCCGACGTCGCCTTGCTGCGCGGCGTCGACATTGCCCTGGCCGGCCGCCTGCACATCGAGTCCGACGGTCACGGCGACGTGCGCAGCGTCGCCGTCGACATCACCGGGGGCAACGGACGAGTGACGCTTCCAGGCGTCCTGTCGGCCTCGCACGAGGTCAAGTCGGTGAACGCCAGCGCCACCGTCGACGCGGCGACGCACACCGCCAAGATCGACCGCGTCGACATCGATTTCGGCGCGACGAAGGTGTCGATCACCGGCGCCGGCGAGCGCAAGGCCGAGGGCCAGTCATTCTCCGGCCGCGCCGAGGTACGGCAGATCCCGGTCGATCGCATGGGCGACTACTGGCCGCTGGGCTTCGCCGCCGGCGGGCGGGAGTGGGCGCTCGCCAATCTCAGCAAGGGCGAGATCGACGTCGCCGCCGAGTTCGCTCTGAGCGCACCGGGCGACGACATGACCGAGCTCAAGGTCGATCGCCTGGTCGGCCTGATCGACTATCGCGGTATGAAGGTGCGCTACATGCCGCACATGCCCGAGCTGGAGGGCGTGTCGGGCAAGGCGCGCTACGAAGGCGGCACGCTGCATTTCGACGTGGCGAGCGGGACCGCGGTCGGCCTCAAGACGGCCGGCGCCACCATCGACCTCACCGGGCTCGACGGGCCGTCGCCGCAGCACGCCGCGATCCGCATGCCGATCACCGGCTCGGCGCAGGACGTCATCCGCTTCCTGGCACGGCCCAAGCTCGGCCTGTCCAAGGAGATGCTCTACGACTACCGTCGGCTGGGCGGCGAGGTGGCGGTCGACCTGTCGATCGGCTTCCCGTTGCTGAATGCGCTCACCGTCGCCGACCTCGACCTCAAGGCCGAGGCATCGCTGACGCACTTCTCGCTGCAGGACGCGATCGGCGATGCCGATCTCAGCGACGCCACGGCGCGGGTCAAGTACGGCAGCTCCGAGCTCAGCGTCAGCGGCACCGGCAAGCTCGAAGGCAACGTGGTGGAGATCGGCTGGCGCGAGCTGTTCGGCACCAAGGCCGCCTTCCGTCGGCGCTACGACCTCAAGGGCACACTGTCGACGGCGGTGGTGGCAAAGGCGGGCTTCCCGTCGCCCGAGCCCTATCTCAGCGGCCCGGTCGGCACGACGCTGTCTTACCAGGTGGCGACCAACGGCACGAGCGAGGTGATCGGCCGCTTCGACATCAAGGCGGCCAAGGCCGAGATCGTGCCGCTCGACTGGACCAAGCAGCCGGGCACCGAAGGCCAGGTCCAGATGACCATGAAGCTCGCCGCCGGCGGCAAGCTCACGACGCTCGACTTCGACGCGCGCGCCAACGGCCTGAGCGGCAAGGGCCAAGTGCGCTTCACCGGCGACAATGCCCTCCAGCAGATCACCGTGAACCAGATCAAGATCGGCCAGACCGAGGTCGCGGGCGACTGGAAGCGCGTGCCGGGCGGCGTCGAGGTCACGTTGCGCGGTCCCATCCTCGAGCTGCCGCGGGTTCACACCATGATCAAGGCGCGCGACGACCTCGCGGCCAAGGATCCGGCGGGCGCGGCCGCGCAGGGGCGCTCCAGCACCAGGTTCACCCTGCAGATCCAGCAGCTCCTGACCAAGCGCGGCACGCTGGGCTACGTCAACGGCACCCTGGCGCTGGCTGGCGAGCGCATCGCCACCGCCGACCTGTCGATCGGCGCCGGCAAGGGCTCGACCTTCCGCGTCACGCCGCAGGGGCAGGGCCGCAAGCTCTTCTTCTACGTCGCCAACTTCGGCCAGCTGCTGACCGATGCGGGCTGGCTCGATGGCCTGGTCGACGGCTATCTCCACATCGAGGGCCTGTACAACGACGCCATCGCCGGCTCGCCGCTCGATGGCTTCCTCAAGCTCGGGCCGTTCCGGCTGCAGCGGATCACGGCCGCGCGCCCCAATATCGGGACGCTGAACACGGCCATCGACGGCCTGAACCGCGC
>JAIEOV010000158.1 GCA_019750135.1 Reyranella sp.
GCGCGCCCCCAGCAATGAGGCTTTCGTGAATTTCAGACGCGTACTTTCAGCGGCCACCGCTGCTCTCGCTTTCGCCCTGCCCGCTCACGCACAGCAGCCCAAAACCATCCGCGCGGTCATGCACTCGGACCTGAAGGTGCTCGATCCGGTCTGGACCACCGCCAACATCGTGCGCAATCACGGCTACATGGTGTGGGACACGCTGTTCGCCATGGACGCGAACATGCAGGTCCAGCCGCAGATGGTCGATCGCTGGACGTTGAGCGACGACCGGCTGACCTACACATTCACCCTGCGCGACGGCCTGAAGTTCCACGACGGCAAGCCGGTGATGGCCGAGGACTGCATCGCCTCGATCAAGCGCTGGGGCGCCCGCGATTCGACCGGGCTCAAATTGATGACCTTCGTCTCGGGTTTCGAGACGATCGACGACCGGACCTTCAAGCTGGTGCTGAAGGAGCCCTACGGCCTGGTGCTCGATTCTCTGGCCAAGCCCGGCAGCTCGACGCCCCTGATCATGCCCAGGCGGATCGCCGAGACCGATCCCGGCAAGCAAATTGACGAGTTCATCGGCTCCGGCCCCTTCATCTTCAAGAAGGACGAGTGGAAGCCGGGCGACCGCACCGTCTATGTGCGCAATCCCGACTACAAGCCGCGCGCCGAGCCGCCGTCGGGCCTCGCCGGCGGCAAGGTGGCCAAGGTCGATCGCGTCGAATGGCTCGCCATCCCCGACCACCAGACGGCGGTGAACGCCCTGCTGGCGGGCGAGATCGACTATATCGAGGCGCCACCGCACGACCTGAAGGCGCTGCTGCAGAGCGACAAGAACGTGCGCCTCGAGGTGCTGAACACGATCGGCGCGCAGTACGTGTTCCGCTGGAACACCGTGCAGCCGCCATTCAACGACGAGCGCGTGCGTCGTGCCGCGATGTATGCGCTGAACCAGGTCGACTTCCTGAAGGGCGTGATCGGCGACGAGAAGTACTATCAGACCTGCGACGCCATGTTCGTCTGCGGCACGCCGCTGGAGAACAGCGCCGGCATGGACGGGCTGGTGCGCTCAAACTTCGCCAAGTCGAAGGAGCTATTGATGGAAGCAGGATACGACGGCACGCCGATCGTCATGCTGCACACCACCGACATTGCCGTGCTGACCAATGCCGGGCCGATCGCCAAATCGCTGCTCGAGCAGGGCGGCTTCAAGGTGCAGATGGTGCCGCTCGACTTCCAGGCGATCGTGTCGCGCCGGCTGCGCAAGACGCCGCCGGCGGACGGCGGCTGGAATGGCTTCATGACGGCGTGGCTGTCGGTCGACATGATGAACCCGTTGACCAACAGCATGGTCAACGCCTCGTGCGACAAGGCGGCGTTCGGCTGGCCGTGCGATGCCGAGGTCGAGCGCCTGCGCGACGCCTATGCCCGCGCGCCCGACCTGCCGGCGCGCCAGAAGATCGCCACCGACCTGCAGGCGCGCGCCGTGCAGTACGGCACGCACATCCATCTCGGCCAGTACACGCTGCCCACCGCGACCCGGGCCGACCGGCTGAGCGGCATGGTGCCAAGCCCGATCCCGGTGTTCTGGAACATCGAGAAGAAGTAGCGGGCGGTATAACCTTCATTCGCCTAAAAGGCGCTGGAGGACTGAATGAACCGGCGTCAATTTGTTTCGCTCTTCGGGGGAGCTGCGCTGCCGCCGCTCACCGTGTTGCCAGTGCATGCGGCCCCGCCCGGTGCCTGCGGGGTTCCGGTCGCACGCAACGGCGGCTGGCCTGTACGAAGAGCGTCACGTCACTCGCCATCGGCATCGCGATCGATCGCGGGTTGATCAAGGGCGTCGACGAACCGGTCTTCAGCTTCTTTCCCGAATTATCCGACCTGGCGACCGGCGAGAAGAAAGGCCTGCTCCTCTCGCACGTCCTCACCATGTCGCTGGGCCTGAAGTGGGTGGAAGCAGTTCCGGACAACGAGGGCAACAACGACGAGGGCCGCATGCACATGGCGCGAGATCCAGCCCGCTACGTGCTCAGCCTTCCCACGGCAGCGCCACCGGGACAGGAGTTCTTCTACAACACCGGCGCCCTGACCTTGCTCTCGGCCATCATGCGCAAGGCCACGGGGCGCCCGCTCGACGAATTCGCTCGATCGGCGTTGTTCGAGCCGCTGGGCATCACCGACTGGAAGTGGCTCCGGTACAAGGGCGACAGCGATGCCGGCGGCGGCCTGCGGCTCAAGCCGCGCGACATGGTGGCGATCGGTCAGCTGGTACTGGCGGGGGCCGCTGGAACGGCCAGCGGATCGTCTCGAAGGCGTGGATCGACGCCTCGCTGAAGCCGCGGCTGGAGGCGTCGAGCCGCTATTTCTATGGCTATCTCTGGTATCTCGGCCGCGCGCTGGCCAACGAGCGCGAAGTCCACGTGGCGGCTGGCCTGGGCCGAGGCGGCCAGTCGATCCGCATCGTGCCCGAACTCGACCTCGTGGTCGTGGTCACCGCGGGCTACTACCAGGATTACAGTCCCGAAGCCTTCCAGGTGCAGGCGAACGTGTTCCGGGACGTCCTGCGGGCGATTCCGCCTCCGCGGTGAACGAGTCGGCTTCGTTCCGGATGACGTTGGGAAAAGCCTCGCGGCATCTGCCATAGTGCGCTGGTATGGGGCAGAGCAGCAGGATACGCCTGATCGCCGCCGGGACGATCGGGAACGTCCTGGAATGGTACGACTTCGCCATCTACGGCTATTTCGCCGTATCGATCGGCCAGAACTTCTTCCCCAGCGGCGATCCGGTGGCCCAGGTACTGGCGGCGTTCGGGGTGTTCGCGGCGGGCTTCGTCATGCGGCCGCTGGGCGGCCTGGTGACCGGCCTGATCGGCGATCGCTACGGCCGGCGCACCGCCCTCACCGTCTCCGTCGCGGCCATGGCCGTCCCGACCTTCCTGGTGGGCGCGTTGCCCAACTACGAGGCGATCGGCATCGCGGCGCCGATCCTGCTCACGCTGCTGCGCATGATCCAGGGCCTGTCGGTCGGCGGCGAATGCACGACCTCCTTCACCTTCCTGGTCGAGAATGCGCCCCCCGGCCGCGCCGGGCTGACCGGCGCAATCGCCATGTCCGGCGCCAATCTCGGCCTGTTCGCGGGTTCTGCGTCGGGCGCGCTCATGGCGAACCTGTTGCCGGTCGAAGCACTGCACGACTGGGGGTGGCGCATTCCCTTTCTGGCCGGAGTCCTGGTCGGCGGCGCCGGCTATTTCCTGCGACGGCACATCCAGGAAACGAACCAGCCGACACACAGCCGCACGCCGGTCACCGAGACCTTCCGCAACCACAAGCGCCTGTTGCTGCGCATCGCGGGCCTCGCTGCGTTCGGCACGGTCAGCTTCTTCCTGATGTTCCTCTATGTCGTGAGCTGGCTGCAGCTCGTCGACGGCGTGGCACCCGAGCGCGCACTCGACATCAACAGCTTCAGCATGGCAGCCCTCATTCCCACCATGGTCGCCGCCGGCTGGCTGAGCGACCGGATCGGCCGCAAGCCGCTTCTGATCTTTGCAACAGTCTCGGGTTTCATCGGCGCGGTGCCATTCATGTGGCTGATGCACCACCCCGACCCGCTGCTGATCGTGCTGGGCCAGCTCGGCTTCGTGATCGTGCTGGCGCCCGCGCTCGCCGCTCAGCCGGCCTTGCTCGTCGAATCGACGCCGCCGGCCGTGCGCTGCACCGTGATTTCCCTGGGATTCAACGCCTCGGCGGGCATGCTGGGCGGTTTTGCGCCACTGGCCGCGGCCTGGCTGGTGCACCGTTCCGGGATCGATCTCAGCCCGGCCTTCATCGCGATGGCGGTCGCGGTGATCTCCTTCGTGGCCGTCCTCACCTTTCGCGAAACCAATCCACGCCAGGGCCGGCGATGAAGCGCCGTCGCTTCACCGCCGCGGCGCTCGCGGCCGCAGCGAGCGCGAAGACGGCACAAGCCGCCGAGCCCGCCTGGATCGACGCGCATACCCATGTCTTCGTGCGTGGCCTCGCGATGGCGATCGATGCGCGTTACCGGCCGGACTACGACGCCTCGTGGGAGACATTGCTGGCGCTCGCGGAGAAGAATGGCGTCGGGCGCGCGGTGATCCTGCAGCCGTCGTTCCTGGGGTTCGACAACGAGTACCTGTTCACGGCGCTGCGCGCTCAACCCGACCGCTTTCGCGGCGTGCCGTGGATATCGCCGTCGGTCAAGGTGACGGCGGACGACTGGGAGCACCTGGCGAAGCTCGGCGTGCGCGGCCTGCGCTTTCCGATCTACGGCCTGCCGACCCCGCAATGGCCCTACTACAAGGATATGCTGGCCGAGGCGCAGAAGCGCGACTGGCCGATCCATCTCTATGTCGAGAGCACGCGGCTGCCGGAGATCCTGCCGGTCCTGCTCGATGGCGGGAACAAGGTGGTGATCCCCCACTACGGCATGTTCGACCGCACCTTGGGCCCGGCGCGCGATCCGGGGTTCAAGGCGCTCCTCGAGAGCGCGCCCAGCCGCAACGTCTGGGTCGTGATGAGCGGCGCCTACCGCGTCGGCCCCGAGCGCGCCCGCTCGGCGACGCCGATGCTGCTCGACGCCTTCGGCCCGGAGCGCCTGATGTGGGGCAGCGACTGGCCGCACACCGACACTGGGCTCAACCGGGTCACGACCTATCCGCAGACCCTGCGCTGGTTCGAGGAATGGGTGCCCGACACGGCGACACGGCAGACGATCCTGGTCGACACGCCGGCGAAACTCTACGGATTTTAGGAGCTCAGTCCGGAGCGCGGACCTCCAGGTCAGCGCTCCTAAGACGCCCCGCCTTCGACGCCGCGCCCTTCGGCGCGCCAGCGCAGCATGCCGCCCGGCAGGTTGGCGATGTCGGCAAAGCCCGCCTTCTGCAGGATCGCCGTGGCGTGGGCCGACCGGCTGCCGGCGCGGCACACCGCGACGATGGGCTTGTCCTTGGGCAGCTCCCTGGCGCGCTGGGCGAGCTCGCCCAGCGGCACCAGCGTGGCGCCGCGGATGTGACCCAGGGGGCCGGTGAACTCGTTGGCCTCGCGCACGTCGAGCACCTGAACCTTGGCGAGATTCTCTTCCAGCCAGTGCGGCTCGACTTCCCAGACGCCGCCGAAGGTGAAGCGCAACGGTGCCCATTGCGGATCGGGCGGCGCGCCGGCCTCGTTGCCGGGCTGGCCGCACCGCAGGTTGGCCGGCACCGCCTCGTCGATCTTCTTGGGATGCGGCAGGTCGAGGTTCTTCATGTAGCCGACATAGTCGCCCTCGCCGACCTCGCCGCCGAGCCGTGGATTGAACTTCTTCTCCTCGGCGACGCTGGTGGCGGTGAGACCGCGATAGTCGTGCGCCGGATAGAGGAGGCAGCTCTCGGGCAGAGAGAAGATGCGCGAGCGCACCGAGCGGTAGAGCGCGCGCGGGTCGCCCTGCTGGAAATCGGTGCGGCCCGAGCCGCGGATCATGATGCAGTCGCCGGTGAAGGCCATGCTCTCGTCATCGAGCACGTAGGTGACGCAGCCGCTGGTGTGTCCGGGCGTGGCGCGGACCTCGAGCGAGCGGCGGCCGAACTCGACACGGTCGCCGTCGGCCAGCAGGCGATCGGCACCCGCGGCACCGGCCGCCGCCGACAGGGCGATGCCGCTGCCGAGCTTCTGCTTCAAGAGCCAGGCGCCGGTCACGTGGTCGGCATGGACGTGGGTGTCGAGCGTCCACACGAGCTGCAGCCCCAGCTCGCCGATGAGCGCCGCGTCGCGGCGGACCTGCTCGAACACCGGGTCGATCAGCAACGCCTCGCGCGTTACCGAGCAGCCCAGCAGGTAGGTGTAGGTCGAGGAGGTCGGGTCGAAGAGCTGGCGGAAGACGAGCATTCGGGGAGTGTAGCACGCTCTTGCCGGACCGCGGACTTTCCAGGCCCGCGGTCCGGTAAGATTCTAGGCGCTCGCCTTGTCCAGCGCCGCCACCGACTCCGCGTCGAGCTTGAGGGCGGGTGCCGCGAACAGGTCCTTGAGCTGCTGCAGGTTGGTCGCGCTGGCGATCGGGGCGGTGATCGACTTGCGCTGCATGATCCAGGCCAGCGCCACGGTGACGCTGCTGGTGTTGTGCTTCTTGGCCGCCGCGTCGAGGGCGTTGAGGACAGCGATACCCTTGTCGTTCAGGTACTTCTTCACGCCCTGGCCGCGCGGGCTCTTGCCGAGATCGGCTTCCGAGCGGTACTTGCCGCTCAGGAACCCGGCGGCCAGCGGCCAGTACGGGATCACACCCAGCCCTTCCTTGACGCACTGGTCCTCCAGCGCGCCCTCGAACAGCGGACGCTCCAGCAGATTGTAGTGCGGCTGCAGGCTGACATAGGCCGGCAGGCCCTTCTCCTTGGCGATCTTCGCGGCTTCGGCGAGGCGCGGCGCCTCGAAGTTGGACGCGCCGATGAAGCGGATCTTGCCCGCCTTAATCAGCTCGTCATAGGTCGAAAGCGTCTCCTCCTGCGGCGTGTCCTTGTCGTCGCGATGCGACTGGAAGAGATCGACGTAGTCGGTGTTGAGGCGCTTCAGCGAGGCATCGACCGACTTCTTGATGTGGGCGCGCGACAGGCCCTGCCCTTCGTTCGGCATCTCCATGCCGCACTTGGTGGCGATCTGGACCTTCTGACGCTTGGACGGATCCTTGCGGAACCAGCTGCCGATCACGACTTCCGATTCGCCGCCCTTGTGGCCGGGCGCCCAGCGCGAATAGACGTCGGCGGTGTCGACGAACGAGTAGCCGGCGTCGACGAAAGCATCGAGCAGCTTGTGCGAGGTCGCCTCGTCCGCGGTCCAGCCGAGCACGTTGCCGCCGAACACGAGCGGGGCGAATTCGATGCTTGACCGGCCGAGCTTGCGCTTCTCCATGATGCTTCTCCCATTAGACGAATAAAAAGGAAGCCCCGCCCCTCCGGCCTGAGTCCGAGGGAGAGCTGACGCTCCAATCATAGCGGCTGGAAGCGGTCCCGCCTACTCCGCGGCTTTGGCCGGCGCCGGCGCGGCCTCCGGCACCGCCGGCGCGGCGGCGGCGGGTGCGGCCGCAGCCGACGCGGCCGCCGACGGCGTGATCGTCGTCGCCGTCGGCATCGGCATCATGCCCGGGAAGGCGAAGGGCATGGTCGGCGTGGCGAACTGGATACCGACCTTGGGCAGCTGCTCGTACATGCGGCGGACGCCCATGCGCTGGATGGCGCTGGGATTCTTGGGCCGCGCCATGAACTTGAAGCGCACAATCAGTGAAGAGTCCTTGATGTCGACCACGCCCTGCATCTTGAGCGGCTGCATCAGGATGGGCTTGAAGGCCGGCTCCTCCATCATGTCGGTGCCGATCTTCTTCACCGTCTTGCGCAGCAGCTCGACGTCGGTGCCGGGAGCGAAGGCGAGGTTGAACTTCACCACCGTCCAGTCGCGGCTGAAGTTGGTGATGTGCATGACCTGGCCGAACGGCACGATATGGAGCTGGCCGTTCTGATGGCGCAGCTTCAGGCAGCGCACGCTGAAGCCTTCGACCGTGCCCTTGACCTTGCTGCAGTCGACATACTCGCCGATGCGGAAGGCATCCTCGGCCAGGAAGAAGATGCCGGAGACGACGTCGCGCACCAGCGACTGGCTGCCGAACGACACCGCCAGGCCGAACACCGAGGCGCCGGCAATCAGGGGCGTGATGTTGATGCCGAGCTCGGACAGCACCAGCAGGCCGCCGACCACCAGGATCGCCGAGCCGGCCATGGCGCGCAGCAGCGGCATCAGGGTGCGCAGCCGCGAGGCCGCCACCTTGACGTCGTCCTCGGAGTCGGCCGCGGCATCGGCCGAGGGCAGCGGGTTGGCGGCGATGTAGGAATCCATGCGGAAGCGAAGGAAGCGCCAGAAGGCGTAGATCGCCACCAGGGTGATCGCCGCGATCTTGGCGCCGCGATCGTGCGCGACCCATTCGTCGGCGGTCATGGCGCCCAGCACCTTCACCATCAGGGCATCGGCGATCAGGATGATGGCGTAGAGCCGCGCGATCAGGCGCAGGCAGTCGGCGACGACGTCGCCCGCCATCGGCAGCTCCGAGACGATGTGGCGGGTGATGCGATGCATCAGCGTCTCGAACAGCAGCAGCACCAGCAAGGTCGTTTCGATCATGGCCAGGCCGCGCGCGGCCGTGCTGCTCTCGGTCAGGGCGGCATAGACGGCCGCCGTGCCCATGGCGGCGTAGAAGGCGAGACCGAACATCCACCAGCGGTGCGCCGTGTCGAGCTTGAGCTGGCGGCCGACCTTGCGCTCCGACACCATGGCCGACAGCCAGGTCGCCATCTCCTTGTGCCAGTGCCAGACCACCCACAGCAGGCAGGCCGCGATCAGCGGCGCGTAGAGGATGATGGCGGCGCTCACGACCTCCTTGGCCGCGCCGGTGTTCAGCAGGGCGCGGCCGAGATGGTTCGCGATCAGCGGCAGCACGACCACCCAGTTGAGCGCGATCAGCAGGCTGCGCGCCGTCGCATCATCGACCGGGGCGATACGGCCTTCCGGCGTTGCCGGCCGCAGGAAGGCGCGGAACAGCAGATTGAAGGCGCGCCAGTAGAACAGGGCCTGGAAGACCTGCTGGCCAAGCAAATGGCCGACGCTCTGAGTATCGCCGAGGCGGAGCAGCACGACGCGGCCGGCGACGAACAGCGCCACCAGGGCGACGATGTCGAGCGCCAGAGCTGCCCCGAAGGCGCCGAGGGGCGAGTGGGGGACCAGGCGGTCGATGGTGCGGACGCGGACGCGGCTCAACAACAGGCGCGCGATCGCCTCGGCGACCAGGCCTGCGACCACGATGCCGAGCAGCAGCAGGGCCGTGCGGCCGTCGACGATGTTGGGCAGCTGCCACAGATGCCGGCCGAGCGCGGGGATCTGGTGGACGGTGAAATCCATCCGCTCGGTCAGGACGTTCAGAAAGGCGCTGTCGGCGGCGTAGGCCGACTGGGCGGCGGCCGAGCAGGCCCATTCGCCGACGAAGCCGCCGACCATGGCCGCGATGCCAAATCTTGACCGTTTCATACGTTTGACCCCATTAGACGGCCGGCAAAGCCTAAGCCAAACGGCCTGGCCCTGCCATCTTCGCGCACTTTTGCCTGGGACGTGTCGGGAATTTCCATGTTCGGACTGATGCAGGACCGCCCGCTGCTGATCCAGCAGCTCATCGAGCATGCCGCCCAGAACCACGGCGACACCGAGATCGTGTCGCGCCGGGTCGAAGGCGACATCCATCGCTACACCTACCGTGATGCCAGGGTGCGCGCCAAGAAGGTCGCCGAGGCCCTCCTCGCCCTCGGCATCGCGCCGGGCGACCGCATCGGCACGCTGGCCTGGAACGGCTATCGCCACTTCGAGCTCTACTACGGCATCTCCGGCATGGGCGCCGTCTGCCACACGATCAACCCGCGCTTGTTCCCCGAGCAGATCGTCTACATCGTCAATCACGCCGAGGACCGGCTACTGTTCGTCGACTTGAACCTGCTGCCGGCGGTCGAGAAGCTGCTGCCCGAGCTCAAGACGGTGCGGCACGTCGTGGCGATGACCGACCGTGCGCATCTCCCCAAGGACTGCAAGATCCCCAACCTGCTGGTCTATGAGGAGCTTCTGGCGGACAAGCCCGGCACCTACGAGTGGCCGGAGTTCGACGAGCATACGGCGTCGTCGCTCTGCTACACCTCGGGCACGACGGGCAATCCCAAGGGCGTGCTCTATCACCATCGCTCGACCTTGCTGCACGCCTATGGCAGCGCCCTGCCCGACACACTGAACCTGTCGGCGCGCTCAGTCGTGCTGCCGGTGGTGCCGATGTTCCACGTCAATGCCTGGGGCCTGCCCTACAGCGCGGCCCTGGTCGGCGCCAAGCTGGTGTTTCCCGGACCAGCGCTCGATGGTGCGAGCCTCTACGATCTGTTCGAGAAGGAAGGCGTCACCTTCACCGCCGGCGTGCCGACCGTGTGGCTGGCGCTGCTGCAGCACATGCAGGCCAACAAGCTCAAGCTGTCGACCTTGAAATACGCCGTGATCGGCGGCTCGGCCGCGCCGCCCGCCATGATCGAGACCTTCGACAAGGAGTTCGGGGTCGAGGTGCTGCATGCCTGGGGCATGAGCGAGATGAGCCCGCTGGGCTCGGTCAACCATCCCAAGGCCAAGCATGCCACGCTGCCGGCCGACGAGCTCCTGGCCGTGCGGCTGAAGCAGGGCCGGCCGCCGTTCGGCGTCGACATGAAGATCGTCGACGATGCCGGCAACGAGCTGCCGCGCGACGGAAAGGCCTTCGGCGACCTTCTGGTCCGCGGGCCGTGGATCACGTCCGGCTACTTCAAGGGCGAAGGCGGCGAGGTGCTGCGAGACGGCAACTGGTTCCCGACCGGAGACGTCGCCACCCTCGACCCCGACGGCTACATGCAGATCACCGACCGCTCCAAGGACGTCATCAAGTCGGGCGGCGAATGGATCAGCTCGATCGATCTCGAGAATGCGGCGATGGCCCATCCCGAGGTCGCCGAGGCCGCGGTGATCGGCATCCGCCATCCCAAGTGGGACGAGCGGCCCTTGCTGATCATCCACCGCAAACCTGGTGCCACGGTCGACAAGAAGGAGCTGATCGAGTTTTTAGGCACCAAGGTCGCCAAATGGTGGCTGCCCGACGACGTGCAGTTCGTCGACGCCATTCCCCACACAGCAACGGGTAAAATCCTGAAGACCCGCCTGCGCGAGGATTTCAAGGACTACAAGCTGCCGACCGCATAGCCATGCACAGCGAGAAGGCCACCATCGCCAAATAGACGGCATTCGGCCTTCTCCCCACGGAACGGCGGGACTATCGTTGTCGCCAGTAGGAGTACCCCATGGCCACAGAGACCATCCCCGTCATCGACCTCGGCCCCTATCTCGCCGGCGAGCCGGGGGCGCTCGACCGCACGGCCAAGGAGCTGCGCTTCGCGCTGACGGAGATCGGCTTCTACTTCATCGTCAATCACGGCGTGCAGCGGGAAAAGATCCAGGCGACCTTCAACGAGGTGAAGCGCTTCCACGCCCAGCCCGTCGACAAGAAGCTCGAGCTCAAGATCGACCTGCACAGCACCGGCTACATGCCGATGCGCGGCAACACCCTGCGCACCTCGACGGTGCAGGCCGGCACCAAGCCCAACCTCAACGAGGCCTTCTTCGTGAAGCGCGAGATGGCAGCCGACCATCCCGACGTCCTGTCCAACCGACGCTTCCGCGGCCGCAACCGCTGGCCCGACGGCCTGCCCGGCTTCCGCGAGACCGTGGTCGACTACTGCAACACGCTGGAAGCGCTGGTGCTCAAGATGGTGCGCGTCTATGCCCGCGCCCTCGACCTGCCGGCGACGTACTTCGATGCGCCGTTCCAGGACTGCCAGTACTCCCTGCGCATGACGCACTATCCGCACCAGGACGGACCAATCGAGGACGAATTCGGCCTGGCGCCACATACCGACACCAGCTTCCTCACGTTGCTCGCGCCCAACGACGTGCCGGGCCTGTCGATCCGCACCCAGAGCGGCAAGTGGATCGACGCGCCCGCCATCCCCGACGCCTATGTCGTGAATGGTGGCCAGATGCTGCAGCGCTGGACCAACGACGTCTTCCTGGCGACGCCACATCGCGCCATCAACCGCAGCGGCGGCGAGCGCTACGCCATCCCGTTCTTCTGCGACAGCAACATCGACTGGCCCGTCGCCGCCGTCCCCACCACCGTGGGACCGGACAAGCCGCCCAAGTACCCGACGACCTACTACAGCGAGTACATGGTCTGGTACCAGAAGCGGAACTACGACGTGCTCAACGACGCCAACCGGCAAGCGGCCGAGTGAGCAACACGGACACCATCCCCGTCATCGACCTGGGTCCCTACCTCGCCGGGGAACCCGGAGCTTTGCAGCGCACGGCCGGCGAGTTGCGCTTCGCCCTCACCGAGATCGGTTTCTACTTCATCGTCAATCACGGCGTGCCCGAGGCGCTGATCCACAGCGCCTTCGCCGAGGCCGCGCGGTTCCATGCAATGCCGCTCGACCGGAAGATGGAGGTCAGGGTCGACAAGCACAATGTCGGCTACCTGCCGATGCGCGGCGACACGCTGCGCACCTCGACGGTACAGACCGTGACCAAGGCCAATCTCAACGAAGCCTTCTTCATGGCGCGCGACCTGCCGGACGACCATCCCGACGTTCTGGCCGACCGGCGTTTCCGCAGCGCCAACCGCTGGCCCAAGGACTTGCCGGGCTTCCGCGAGACCATCGTCGCCTATTGCGATGCGCTGGAGAGGCTGGTCCACAAGCTGGTGCGGCTCTACGCCGTGGCACTCGACTTGCCGGCCATCTACTTCGACGAGCCCTTCCGCGACTTCCAGTACAAGCTGCGCATGACGCACTACCCCTACCAGGAGGCCCTGCCCGACGACGAGTTCGGCATCGCCCCGCACACCGACACCAGCTTCCTGACCTTGCTGGCGCCCAACGACGTGCCGGGCCTGTCGATCCGCACGCAGAGCGGCAAATGGATCGACGCCCCCGTCGTGCCCGGCGCCTATGTCGTGAATGGCGGCCAGATGCTGCAGCGCTGGACCAACGACGTCTTCCTGGCGACGCCCCATCGGGCGGTCAACCGCAGTGGCGGCGAGCGCTACGCCCTGGCCTTTTTCACCGACAGCAACATCGACTGGCCGGTCGCCTCGGTGCCGACCACTGTGGGCCCGGACCGGCGGCCGAAGTTTCCGACGACCTGGTACACGGAATATATGATCCAGTACCAGAAACGGACGTATGACCTGCTGGCGGATGCCAACCGGCAGGCGGCGGAATGACGCCTCCGGGCCGCTTCCCGGCCGGCCGCGACTCGGTCTAGAACCAAGCGGGGAGCCGCCCGCCAATCGCATAAGCCTTCATTCCGGGCGGCAAGGGTAACAGAGGAAACGCCATGCTCGGCCTGATGCAAGACCGTCCGCTGCTGATTTCGCAGATCATCGAGTTTGCCGGAAGGTACTATCCCGACGTCGAGATCGTAACCCGCACGGTCGAAGGGCCCATCCATCGCTACGGCTACGGGCAGGCGCTCAAGCGCTCCAAGCAGCTGGCCGAGGCGCTGCAGGGCCTGGGCATCAAGCTCGGCGACCCGGTGGGCACCATCGCCTGGAACACCTATCGACATTTCGAGCTCTATTTCGGCATCTCGGGCATTGGCGCCGTCCTGCACACGATCAACCCGCGGCTGGCGCCCGATCACGTCGCCTATATCGCCAACCACGCCGAGGACAAGGCGATCTTCGTCGACCTCAACCTGCTGCCGATCGTCGAGGGCGTGTGGCCGCACCTCAAGACGGTGAAGCATGTCGTGGTCATGACTGACCGCGCCCATATGCCGGCTACGTCCAAGATCCCGAACCTGCTGTGCTACGAGGAGCTGATCGCCGACAAGCCGGGCACGCTGAAGTGGCCCGACTTCGACGAGAAGACGGCGTCCTCGCTCTGCTACACGTCGGGCACGACGGGAAACCCCAAGGGTGTGCTCTACTCGCACCGCTCGACGATGATCCATTCGATCATGGCGTCCAACGGCGCGGTGATCCCGATGGATCCCGACACCACTTTGCTGCCGGTGGTGCCGATGTTCCACGCCAATGCCTGGGGCCTGGTCTATGCCGCGCCGATGTGCGGCGCCAAGCTGGTGTTCCCCGGCCCCAAGCTCGATGGCGCCAGCGTCTACGAGCTTCTCGACAAGGAGAAGGTGACCTTGAGCGCCGGCGTGCCGACGGTGTGGCTGGCCCTGCTCGACTACTGCAAGCAGAACAATCTCAAGATGTCGTCAGTCAAGCGCACCCTGATCGGCGGCTCGGCCGTGCCGCTCGCCATGATCGAGCGCTTCTGGAAGGAGCACGGCGTCGAAGTCGTCCAGGGCTGGGGCATGACCGAGATGAGCCCGCTCGGCACGGTGACCCGCTTCAACAGGGGCGAGCGTGGCCTGTCCGAGGCCGATCGCTTCGCCATCACCGCCAAGCAGGGCCGGCCGGTGTTCGGCTGCGAGATGAAGATCGTCGACGATGCCGGCGAGGACCTGCCGCAGGACGGCAGCGTCTCGGGCAACATGGTGGTGCGCGGTCCGTGGATCGTGAAGGGCTACATGAAGGGCGACGGCAAGAGCCAGTTCGTCGAGGACGACTGGTTCCATACCGGCGACGTCTGCAAGATCGAGAGCGACGGCTCGGTGGTGATCACCGACCGTTCCAAGGACGTGATCAAGTCGGGCGGCGAATGGATCAGCTCGATCGATCTCGAGAACGCCGCCATGGGCTGCCCCGGCGTGGCCGAGGCGGCCGTGATCGGCGTGGCGCATCCCAAGTGGGACGAGCGGCCGCTGCTGATCGTGGTCAAGCGGCCCGATGCCGACGTGACCAAGGGTGACGTGCTGAAGTTCCTCGAAGGCAAGATCGCCAAGTGGTGGATGCCGGACGACGTGCAGTTCATCGACGCCATCCCACACGGCGCCACCGGCAAGATCCTGAAGACCGCGCTGCGCAAGCACTTCGAGGACTACAAGCTGCCGACGGCGTAACCCGGATGCCCCATATCGTTGTCGCCGATCCGATCCATCCGGACGGCATCGAGCGCTTGGCGAGCGCGCCCGGCGTCACCCTCGATCATCCGGCGACTGCGAACGGCGCGCCGCTGGCCGACCGGCTGAAGGAGGCCGACGGCCTGATCGTACGCGGCACGCCGGTCGACGAGACGCTGCTGGCCAAGGCCGAGCGGCTGCGCGTCGTCTGCCGGCACGGCGTGGGCTACGACCTGGTCGACGTGCCGACGCTCACCAAGCGCGGCATTGCGCTGATGATCACGCCCGAGGCCAATGCCGCCTCGGTCGCCGAGCATGCGCTGATGTTGATGCTCAACCTCGCGCGCAATATCGGGCCGGTCTCGGCGGCGGTGCGGCGTGGCGAATGGCGGGTGCGCGGCCAGTCCAGCACCTTCGAACTGGGCGGGCGGACCGTGCTGGTGTTCGGCTTCGGGCGCATCGGCACGCGCGTTTCCCGGCTGTGCGCCGCCTTCGGCATGCGCGTGCTGGTCCACGATCCCTACCTCCCGGCCGGCACGATCCGCGGTTCGGGGTACGAGGTCGTTGTCGATCGCGATGCCGGGTTGGCGCAGGCGGACATTGTGACCGTGCACGTTCCGGCAAACGATTCTACGCGTGGCATGGTCGATGCGGCCTTCCTGGCGCGCATGAAGCAGGGCGCGGTCTTCATCAACACGGCGCGCGGAACCCTGGTGGACGAGGAGGCGCTGGAAGCGGCGCTGCGCTCCGGCCATCTCGGCGCCGCGGGTCTCGACGTGCTGCGCGTAGAGCCCATGGTACAGGGGCTCAGCATGCTCGAGCTCGACAACCTCGTCGTCACGCCGCACGTCGCCGCCAGCACGGCCGAAGGCCTGCGCCGCATGGCCTGGGATGCCGCGGGCAACGTGGTCGATTTCCTCGCCGGCCGCGTCGATCGCGATGCGGTGGTGAATGGCGAGGTTCTGAAACCCTGACCTATTCGGCCGGCGCCGGGCGGGTGTGCGCCAGTTCGCCGAGCGCATGGCGCGTCACCTGGAAGGCGCCCACCAGGGCCAGGCCCGACATGATCGCGGCCACGATATAGTCGGGCCAGCCGGTGCCCGAGCCGAACACGCCCGCCGCCGCCGCCAGCACCGCGAGGTTGCCGATCGCGTCGTTGCGCGTGCAGATCCACACCGAGCGCATGTTGCTGTCGCCGTCGCGCCAGCGATAGAGCAGCACGGCGACGCCGAGATTGGCGGCGAGCGCCAGGGCGCCGACCGCACCCATCACCGGCGCCTCGGGCACTATCCCCGCGATTGCGTGCTGGATCGTGGTGCCGGCGACCCACAGGCCGAACAGACCCATGCTGGCCGCCTTGACCAGCGCGGCACGAGCGCGCCACTGCAGCGCCATGCCCAGCACGAACAGAGCGAGACCATAGTTGGCCGCGTCGCCCAGGAAGTCGAGCGAGTCGGCCAGCAGCGAGGCCGACCGGGCGGACAGGCCGGCGCCGATCTCGACCGCGAACATGACGAGGTTGACCGCCAGCGCAATCCACAGGATGCGCCGATAGGCAGGCGACGCCTGACCCTGCCCGTGATCGTGTCCGCAGCAATGTGCACTCATCTCAATGCTCCGCGATATGGACGGCCATGTCCTCGACCATGCGCCGGACGTGGACATCGTCGGCCTCGTAGTAGACCTGCTTGCCCTGTCGTTCCCCGCGCACCAATCGTGCGCCCTTCAACAAACGCAGGTGGTGGCTAACCAGTGACACCGAAAGATCGAGCCGCTCGGCGATATCCGAAACCGCAAGCGGCGTGCGCAAACAGGCCACCACGATCTTGAGGCGCGTCGGATCGCCCAGCAGGCGAAACAGGTCCGCCAGCGCGGTAGCATGGCCGTCGGACAGGACGGTTTTCTTGACTTTGGACATTTGAACAGCTGTTCAAGTGTACTTCGTTGACCGTGCCTGTCAACTAGTAGCTCTGCACTGTGCTTCTGACTGATTGGGACCTGCACCAGCATACGTCTTCCGGACCTGGAGGTTGGCGCTCCACGGTGAATTTTGACCAGTCGAGCCGGTTATCGGGAGGGGCGCCGGCGATGCATGCACTGCTGTCAGCGGCGCAAGGGGTTAGCGAGGTTTCCGAGGTTTCCGCGGTTTCCGCGATAGAGCCTGGTAGCGCTTCGAGATCGCACCCCCTATCGGTTGGGTCTCATTGCGAATTCGGATAGTTGCGCGAGTTTCGCAACGGGAATCGCCTGCGCCTGAGCCCCGAGCGCGTGTCTGGCACAGGCTTCTTGGTTTCGGATCGACGATGCAAAGAGCGGGAACGCGGGGGACACTGCGCAACATATCCGCATTATATAACTTTAGTATATTTTCGTCAACAACTGAAGTCAGCAGGCACTGGGTTCTTTTGTTGCGACTCTTGAGGCTCCGTGGAGGCCATGAATGGCGGGTCGACTGGGCGACACCGGCACTCCTTAGGTCACCAAGGCAGAGTGACTGCAATGCTTTCAACGAGTTCCGAACCGTCAAACCCTCGGTGACAAGCTACTAGCGAAGATGCAGCGTCATGATGTTCGCGATCGTGCCGGCGCCCAGCGCCCACAGGGGGTTGCGCCGGCTGAAGACGACGAAGGCCGCGGTGGCGAGGCTGATCCCCACCGTCACGGTGTCGTGGTCGACGTTGCGCATCATCGACACGCCGCTCGCCAGCATCAGTCCGAGGCCGACCGGCACCAGGGCGTCGCGCAGGATCGCCACCGCCTTGTTGCCCGACCAGCGGCCGAGCGCCCGCGCCACGACGAAGGCGAGCAGGCACGACGGCGTCATGATGGCGATCGTGGCGACCAGCAGGCCCGGCAGGCCGGCCACTTGCCAGCCGATCAGGCTCACGACGATGACGTTGGGGCCGGGCGCGGCGCTGGCTATGGCGAAGGTGTGGGCGAAGGCGGCATCGGTCATCCAGCCATGGACGTCGACAACCTGGCGCTGGATCTCGGGCAGCAGCACGTTGATGCCGCCGATCGACACCAGGGAAAGCATCGCGAAGGTCCGCGCGAGCTCGGCCAGTGCGCCGCCCATCACACTACCCATCATATGGGCCGCCGCAACATGGCCAGGCCGACTGCCACCAGCACCAGGACGATCACAACCGGCACCAACGGCCAGCCGAAGACGGCGACGGCGGCAAAGCCCAGGGCGATCACCAGCCAGGCCACCGGTCCCGGCCGGATGTTGCGGATCATCTTCAGCGCCGTTCCCAGCACGAGACCGGCTGCCGCGGCCGCAGCACCCGTCAGGCCGGCGTTGACCTCCTGGATGGAAGCGACGCGGTCATAGACCACGGCCAATGAGGTCACGATCACCAGCGGCATCGCCATCATGCCCAGCAGGCAGGCCAGCACGCCCAGCGGGCCCTGGAAGCGATCGCCGATGAAGACGGCGGCGTTGGTCGTGTTCGGCCCGGGCAGGATCTGCCCTGCCCCCAGGATCTCCGCGAACTCCTGGTCGGTGAGCCAGCGGCGCTCCTCGACGATGACGTGGCGCACCCACGGCCCGACGCCGCCGAAGCCCAAAAGGCCGATTTTGAGGAAGCCGAGGAAAAGGTCGCCTTTGCTGACCGAGCGATCGTTGTGTTGCATGCCGGGCAAGGATACCAAAATGCGGCATCTCCGCCTCGCCGTTCGCGCAGGATCGCGCTAGGCTTGCCGGATGACCGTCAGCATCAAGCCCATCGATCCCGTCAACCGCGCCTTCTTCGCGGGCGAAGTGTCCGGTTTGGACTTGCGCAAGCCGCTCACGCCCGACGAGGTCGCCGCCGTCCATGCCGGCATGGACGAGTTCGGCGTGCTGGTGTTCCACGACCAGGACATCACCGACGACCAGCAGCTGGTCTTCAGCCGCTGCCTGGGGCCGCTCGAGCAGGCCACCGGCGACATTTCAGCCCCGCAGGACCGGCGCATGAGCATGGACCTGAACGACATCTCCAACCTCGACAAGAACAACAAGATCCTGGCCCGCGACGACCGGCGGCGGCTGTTCGGCCTGGGCAACCAGCTCTGGCATTCCGACAGCTCGTTCAAGGAAGTACCGGCCAAGTATTCGCTTTTGTCGGCGCGCAACATCCCGTCGACCGGCGGCAACACCGAGTTCGCCGACATGCGCGCGGCCTACGATGCGCTCGACGAGGCGACCAAGCGCGAAGTGCACGACCTGATCTGCCAGCACAGCCAGATCTTTTCCCGCGGCGTCCTGGGCTTCACCGACTTCACCGACGACGAGCGCGTGAAATGGGCGCCGGTGCGCCAGCGCCTGGTGCGCCGCCACCCGAAGACGGGGCGGCTGTCGCTCTATCTGGCGAGCCACGCCGGCGGCATCGAAGGCTGGCCGGTGCCCGAGGCACGCGCCTTCCTGCGCGACCTCACCGAGCACGCCACGCAGCGCCAGTTCGTCTATGCCCATGTCTGGCGGCTGCACGACCTGGTGATGTGGGACAACCGGGTGACGATGCATCGCGCCCGGCGCTACGACCATACCGTGGTGCGCGACATGCGGCGCACGACGCTCACCAACGAGGTCTCGAGCCTGGAGCAGGCGCCTTAAGCGAAATGCGCCTGACATTCCTCGGCTCCGGCGATGCCTTCGGCAGCGGCGGCCGGTTCAACACCTGCTTCCACCTCGAGCGCGCCGCCCACGGCAACGTGCTGGTCGATTGCGGCGCCTCCTCGATGGTGGCGATCCGCAAGTGGCAGGTCGATCCCAACGCCGTGTCGACGGTGCTGGTCAGCCATCTGCACGGCGACCATTTCGCCGGCCTGCCCTTCTTCCTGCTCGACGCCCAGCTTGTCAGCCGCCGCACGGCGCCGCTCATCCTGGCCGGGCCGCCGGGCTTCCGCGAGCGGCTGGACATCGTCATGGAGGCGATGTTCGCGGGCTCGACCAAGGTCGAGCGCAAGTTCGCGCTGGAGGTACGCGAGCTGGCGTTGCACGAGCGCGTCGAGCTCAATGACCTCGCCGTCACGCCCTACCTGATGAAGCACTACAGCGGCGCGCCGTCCTATGCGCTGCGCATCGAGACCGAGGGCAAGGTGCTGGCCTATTCCGGCGACACCGAATGGGTCGAGGAGCTGATCCCGGCCGGCCGCGATGCCGATCTCTTCATCTGCGAGGCCTACTTCTTCGACAAGGTGATGAAGTACCACATCGACTATTCGACGCTCGCCCGCCACCTGCCCGAGATTGCGCCCAAGCGCACCATCGTCACCCACATGAGCGCCGAGCTCTTAGGCCGCCAGGGCGAGATCGCGCTGGAGGCGGCGCACGACGGCCTGGTCGTGGAGTTCTGATCGGAGCGCGGACCTCCAGGTCCGCGCTCCGGCGAGCCTTTACCCCGTCTTTCCGTGGCTGGTGAGCAGGCGGATGATCTGCACCGACTTCGGCAGCTCGATCAGGAACTCCGGATCGCGGTCGAGATGGTGGATGTCGGTGGGATCGCGGCCGGTGAAGCGCGCCATCGCCGGGATGTCCTCCCAGTACGAGATGGTCATGAACTCGCTCTCGTGCTCGCGGTCCTCGCGGAAGGTCTGCACGCCCAGCGCCTTCTCGATCAGGGGCACGATGCCGACGTCGTAATTGTAATTCTCGTACTCGTCGGCGCGCTCGCGGCGCACGCGGCCGCGCCAGATGCGGGCGATGGTCGGATGCTTGTCGCTCATTGCGGGCCCCATTCCTGTAAAACCGTCTCGGTCACGGGATCGAGCATGCGCGCCTCTTTCAGCACCAGCCCATGCTTCTTCAAGGGATCCTCGGCCGGCACGCCGTGGCCGACGCCGGGAAAGACCGGCCGGCCGCGCGGCACGCTGACCAACGCCCGCGTCAGGTAGAAGGCGTCGTAGCCGATCGTCAGGAACAGGGCGAACACGTCGGTGCCGCCCACGACGGCCAGCATGCCGCCGTCGATATTGAGCTTCTGCCAGGCCTCGTCGAACGGCGCCGTCGCGGGATTCCAGAGGACGGCGTTGGGATTCCCGGGATCGGGCACGATGCGCTGCACCTGGCGGGTGAGAACGATGCGTCTGCGAGGCTTGGGCCCATCGTCGGCCGAATGCCGCCCGCTGATGACTGCCGATGCCCGGTCCAGCGCCGCATGGAAGAACGCCTGGTCGGCCGGAATCCTCAGCTGCTCGGGATAGGAGCCGTCGGACGTCGCGATCATGCCTTCGCGGCTGATGATGGCGTAGCCTTCGATACGGGGGCGCTTGTTCATCTGCTCAGACTCCCATCGCGCCGATGACGGCGCCCTGGATAACGAGCACGCCGAGCCAATGGATGCCATCGATAATTGTCAGCGACGCCTTGCGCTGTCCGAACGCGTTGTTGACCGCCATGGTGGTGATGACGAAGCCCACCCACATGAACAGCGCGCTGATGACGCCGCTCTTCAGCGTGACCGGACCGACATGACCGATCGTGCCCGCCAACACGACGGCCATGACGGCGAGCGCCACGATCGAGACGATGAAGGGCAGCGGCGAGCCCTTGCCCTCTGCCGCGATCTGCTCCTTGGTCTTGCCGATCGCCGCCAGCCACGGCTTGGACAGCGACATGTAATAGGCGGCGCCAAAGGCGAAGCCTGCAACGGTGGCAATCAGGATGGCCAGCCAGTTCATATCCGCATCTCCCCCGGTTCGCCGGAGCTTAGCCCGGACCGTCACTCCGGATCGAGATGGTTTGCGAACTGCAACCCATACGTGTTATGGATTCGATCGTTGCGCGCTTGCCGGGAGACCTCTGATGAAGATGCTGCCCAACGTCGTGTTGAGCGTGGCGGCCCTCGCATTGGCGGGGCCAGGGCAGGCGCAGAATCCCCGGCCCGACCTCGTCATCACCGGCATCACGGCCAACGCCTCGAGCATCGCCGTCGGCGACAGCGTCGAGTACACGGTCACCGCCAAGAATATCGGCCTGGCGCCGTGCAACCTGATCAAGCTGCGGCTCGCCTTCCCCAGCGCACTGGAGCTCACGTCGGCGCGCGCCGATTCGCCGCTCAGCTGCGAGTTCATGGATTGCAGCGGGGGCTCGTTCTACGTGATGTGGGGCGGCCAGTCCTTCTCTGCGCGATACACGCTGAAGGCCAAATCGCCCGGCTCGCACACGGTCAGCGCTACGATCGATCCCGACAATGTCTGCTCGGAGAACAAGGAGTCCAACAACGGCGCCACCGCCGCACCACTCACCGTGACGCCGCCGCCGCTATCGCCGCCGCGCCTCCGGCTCACCGCCAATCAGCCGTCCTTTCGTCCGACCCGCGACCAGCCCTGGCAGATCTTCCCACTCGTCATCACCAATGTCGGCGAAGGAACGGCAGTGAACTTCACGCTGCAATGGCCGGTCAATCTCGGCGACCTCGGTCCGACCCTGCAGTCGGTGACGCGCGGGCATCCCGCCCAGGCCGTGCCGTTCGACTGCACGCCGGCCGGCACCATCCCCGTGGTCTGCACGGTGCGCATCACGCTGCAACCGCAGCAGGGCGTGCAGGCCAACCTGCGCTATGCCGCCTGCATCAATGGCGTGAATCCCGAGATCAGGGTGGCGACGGCCGGTGACAACACGCAGGAGAACCACACGCTTCGTCTGAACGACGCCTGCCCACGGCCAGACCTCGCGATCACCGCGCTGCCGGTCTCACCGCCAGCGTCGTCGCTGCAGACCACCCAGACCTTCCCGCTCACCATCACCAACAACGGTCCGGGGCCGGCGGCCGATGTGGCGCTGGCCTGGTCGCCGGCCCTCGCCAATATCGGGCCGACGCTGGTCACGGCCTATCTCGGGCCGCGCACAGCGCCGGGGCAGCCGCAACCGCCGCCGCTCGCGTTCACCTGCGCGCCGACGGGCACGCCGACGCTCTGCACCATCCCGATCCTGCTGCAGCCCGGACAGATCATCCAGGCAGACGTGCGCTTCGCGACCTGCCGCGATCTCCGCACCAATGCCACGGTGCGGGTCTCGACGCCCGGCGAGATCAGGACGGACAATCAGGCTGTCGGCCTGCACGCCGCCTGCCGTCCATGAGCGACGGCGCGGCCGGCAAGCGTCAGCCGGTGCGGAAGGCTTGGCGCGCCAGAAGCTTCCAGCTGCCGCCGTCCTTCACCCAGACCTGCATGACGCCGACCTTTGCCTGTGACGGCTTGCCGTCGGTCTCGGTCTCGACGACGAAGACATGGCGGGCGATGGCGTTGTTGCCGGCGACGCTGACGGTCGGATCATTGAGCGTGATCGACTTGTAGATCGTCTTCTTGCCCGCGATGACGTCGACGAACTCCTTCTTGGTCTCGAGACGGCCGGCGGAATGGCCATAGCTCAGCTGGTCGGCAACCAGCGCCTCGAGCTTGGCTTTGTCGGCGGCAAGCATGGCCTTACTGAGATCGTCGATGGCCTTGCGGACGGTCGCCTCGTCGGCGGATTCAGCGTGGGTAATCGTTGGCAAAGCGGCAAACGCCAGCGCGCCGGCGGCGGCCAGGTGACGACGAGTGATACGCATGTGCTCACTCCCTAGGTCTATTGTCATTGTAGGCCGGTGGTCCGGCCGGTACGGAGCCTACTCCGGCCGGGCGGCGGGCACCATGAAGCGCTGCCAGCGGACTGCGATATCTTCGGGCGTTGCCGTCGATCCGAGAGCCAGTGTTTCGCCGCGATCCCACCAGCTCGCCGAGAAGCGGCCGCCCGCGGCGTTCAGCACCACGCCTGACGTCGTGCAGGCCGACGAGGCCAGGAAGGCGACGCCCGGCGCCACCAGATCGGCCAGCAGCTCGGGCGCCTCGCGCCGCAGCACGCGCGTCGCCGCCACCGGCGAGATCGCGTTGACGCGGATGTCGGTGTCGGCAAGCTCCGCCGCCAGCCCCACCATCAGGCCGACCTGTGCCATCTTGGCGGTCGAGTAGGCGACGAGGCCCGGCACGCAATCCTCGACCCGCATGGCGCGGCCCGACGTGGTGAGCACGATACGGCCGTAGCCCTGCCGGCGCATGTGCGGGACGGCGGCGCGGGCAAGATGGAAGCCGGCGTCGACACCGATCGCGATCATCCGGTCCCACACGGCCGGCGTGGTCTCGTCGAGAGCCGCGAACACGACCAGCCCGGCATTGTGCACCAGCGCGTCCAGCCGGCCGAAACGCGCCAAGGCAAAGTCGACGATGCGCTGGCCGGCGGCGGGATCTTCCAGGTTCTCGTAGCAGGCAGCGGCGTTGCCGCCCTCCGCCGCGATCTCGGCGACGACGCCGTCGGCGACCGACGGATCGAAGCCGCTGCCGTCCTGCCCGACGCCGGCGTCATGCACGACGACCGCGCCACCGCGTGCGGCGATCAGGCGGGCATAGGCCGCGCCGAGGCCCCTGCCCGCGCCGGTGACGACGACGACCTGGCCGTCGAAGCGGATCGCCGCCAAGGCTACGCGTCCAGTTCAGCCAACGCCGACGCGACAAGCTGCGGCTCGGTGAACATGGGATAATGACCTCCATTGAGCTCGCGACACGACCAGCCTGCCTTGCGCGCCCGTTCCATGAGAGCCGCATAGAGCACGGATTGCATCGACGTTCGAATGAACGTCCGCGGCAGCGCGGCCGCGGCTTGCGAGCGAACAGACACCGATTGTCCGAACAGCCGCAGAGGATGCGGCGTCAGCCGCTCCTTGACCCAGAGTCGAAGCGCCTCGGGCAGTCCGTCGCCCACCGAGTCCGGGGGCGGCACGCGCCATCCGTCCCCATTCGACTCCGCCGCCGCCCGCAGCTCCGCCGCGAGCTTCGGGCCGATGACGTCATTATTCGACTCGCCATCGCACGGGGTGGCCGCATCCAGATAGACGAGACGCCGAATACGGTCGGGTGCCCTCTCGGCGACGGCCGTGATCACCGTTCCGCCGTAGCTGTGGCCGACCAGCGTGACGCCGTTCAGGTCGTGCTGGTCAAGAA
Source organism: Reyranella sp. (assembly GCA_019750135.1). Taxonomy (GTDB): domain Bacteria; phylum Pseudomonadota; class Alphaproteobacteria; order Reyranellales; family Reyranellaceae; genus Reyranella. The sequence goes on from JAIEOV010000158.1 coordinate 24,561, forward strand.
GGTCGACGATGTCGGCGACATGCGTGTCCAGCCCGATGTCAGGACAAAGCAGATGTGCGCGCTCACCAAGGCCAGTCAATGTGGCCGCTGTCACCGTATGGGCGCCAACCTGAAGATGTGACGCGACATCGCGCCAGCACCAACCACCAAGCCAAGCGCCGGGCACCAGAAGGAATGCAGCCATTCACAGGAAATGATGCGCCCCTGATCCCGGCGCAAGGCCGATGCAAAGCCTATTCGGGCGTGATGCCGAGCGCCACGATGCGGGGGATGACGGTGGCCTTGAGGACTTCGTAGTCCTTCATGACCTCCTCGTGGTTCAACGGCTTCTCGGTCAGGCCGAAGCTTTCCATCATCTTGCGGCCGGGCTCGGAATCGGCGGCAGCGACCCAGAGGTCGGACATCTTCTGCACGATCGGCTTGGGAGTCGCCGCGGGAGCGGCCAACGCGAGCCAGCCGCGCACCGTGAAGACGTCGTCGGTGAAACCCTGCTCGGCCGAGGTCGGCAGATCGGGGAACTTGCCGGCGCGCACGCGGCTGGGGGCAACGATCGGCTTGATCTCGCCCTTGATCAGCAACGCATTGAAGGCCTGCGGACTGCCCATGGCGGCCTGCAGCTGGCCCGCGCCCATGTCCTGCCACATCGGCGCCTCGCCCTTGTAGGTCACGACTTCGATCTGCAGGCCGAACTTCTCGTTGAGGCCCTGGGCGAAGATATGCGCCGAGGAACCGAGCGCCCACGAGCCGAAGTTCACCTTGTTCTTCTTGGCGTACTCGACGAACTCCTTGAGGTTCGAGACCGGTACCGACTTGTGCACCACGACCGGCAGCACGCCCGACGACGTGCCCGAGACGATGGTGAGGTCCTTGTCGGGGTCGAAGCCCATCGTCTTGAACATCACGCGGTTCTGCACCAGCGTGCTCGAGACCGAGTGTAGGAAGGTGTAGCCGTCGGCCGGCGCGCGGGCGACCAGGGCGGCGCCGATATTGCCGCTGGCGCCGGGCTTGTTGTCGATGATGACCTGCTGGCCGGTCGCCTGCTGGACGCTCTGGCCGAATGCGCGGGCGATACCGTCGGTCAGACCGCCCGCCGGGAAGTTCACCACGATGGTGATGGGCTTGTTGGGCCACGCCGGCTGGGCCCTCAAGGCGTCAGGACGAAGGATGGCGGGGCTTGCGACGGCGAAGCCTGCGGTGGCGCGAAGTAGCGTGCGTCTGGTCGTCGTCGTCATGTGCCTGTCAGCCTCCTGAGTTCATTATTGCGCGGCGATGCATAGCGACTGAGACCGGACAGTGCTAGCCTGATCGCTCACCGCACGGCGGAACCGTTCGCCATGCCGAGGCCACGATGCGCCTAGTCAGCCTGCTGCTTGCCCTGATCGCCATCGCAAGCCCTGTCCTGGCCGACGATACGCCGTCCTCGCCGGTCGTCATCCTGCGCGGCAGCAGCGCGCCGCCCACGCCATGGTACGAGCCGCCAGCACAGCCCACGATCGTCATCCAGCCGGTCTATCTGCCCGTGTACTATCCTGCCATCGGCTATTGGCCGTTCGTCCATCGTCACCCTCAGCCAGCCCACCGGCGGAACCGATGATGCTCCATACCTCCTCCCTGCTGGCCGATTCGCTGGCGGACCGCCTCGTTGCCACGTTCGTGCGCAGCTACGGCCGCGCCGTGTCGGCACAAGCCGAGCTTCTCGGCGAGGCAGCGCGGCTGGTCATCGAACGCCTGTCGCTCAGCGACGCGCTCTACCACACCGCCGAGCATACCGTTCTGGTCACCCTGGTGGCCCAGGACATCCTGCGGGGACGGCGCCTGCGCACCGATGTCCCGCCCGACATGTGGCTGCATGTCGTCCTGGCAGCGCTGACCCACGACATCGGCTATCTGCGCGGCATCTGCCGGTCCGACACCGAGCATCGTTTCGTCATCAACGACAAGGGCGACATGATCGAGTTGCCGCGCGGCGCCTCCGATGCGGTGCTCGCGCCCTACCATGTCGACCGCGGCAAGATTTGCGTGCGCGAACGCTTCACCTTCAACCCGGCGATCGAGCCCGACCGGCTGGCGCGCAACATCGAGCTCACCCGTTTTCCGGTGCCCGACGACGAGGATCACGCCGAGACCGACACCGAGGCCGCGTTCGTGCGCGCCGCCGACCTGATCGGGCAGCTCGGCGATCCGCTCTATCCCCGCAAGCTCAACGCCCTGTTCCATGAGTTCGAGGAGATCGGCGTCAACAAGACGCTGGGCTACGCCACGCCGGCCGACGTGGCCGATCACTATCCGCGCTTCTTCTGGTCCAAGGTCGAGCCCTACCTAGGCGAGGCTGTTCAGGCGCTCAACATGACGTCCGAAGGCCGCCTGTGGCTGGCGAATCTCTATTCCCACGTCTGCGTGATCGAGCACGGCCGCCAAGCCATGGGACCGAACCAGGCCCGCGCAGCAAAAAACAACGGCCTCGTCCTGCGCGATTTGGGGTCCTCCGCACCGCGGAACCGTTGACCGCTGGGCGGCGCGCCCGGCTATTGCTAAGAGAGACCAACTCCAACGTCTCTGATTTCAGGGAAGAACGCCAATGACCGACGCAGTGCTGCGCTCCACCGAAGGGCGCATCGGCATCCTCACCATCAACAATCCGCCGGTGAACGCGCTGGCCGCCGCCGTGCGCGACGGCATCAAGGAAGGTGTCGAAGCCTTCGCCCAGGATCCCAATATCGACGCCATCGTACTGATCGGCGGCGGACGCACCTTCATCGCCGGCGCCGACATCCGCGAGTTCGGCAAGCCGCCGTCGGGCGCCAACCTGAACGACGTCATCGCCACCCTGGAGAACTGCCCCAAGATCGTCGTCGCGGCGCTGCACGGCACGCCGCTGGGCGGTGGCCTCGAGACCGCGCTCGGCGCGCATTATCGTGTATCGCTGCCGTCGACGCGCATGGGCCTGCCCGAGGTCCATCTCGGCCTGCTGCCGGGCGCGGGCGGCACGCAGCGCCTGCCGCGACTCACCGGCGCCAAGTATGCGCTCGACGCCATCCTGTCGGGCCGACACATCCCGGCAGCCGAGGCCAAGAGCAAGGGCATTGTCGACGCCATCGTCGAGGACGATCTTTTGAAGGGCGCCGTCGCCCATGCGCAGATGCTGGTGGCGCAGAATGCGCCGCGCCGCCGCGTGCGCGACCTCAGCGTTACCCTGGAATCGCCCGACCTGTTCGCCGAGACCGAGAAGGCGATCGCCCGCCGCGCCCGCGGCTTCAAGGCGCCGTGGAACATCATCAAGTGCGTCCAGGCCGCCGCCGAACTGCCGTTCGACGAAGGACTGAAGCGCGAGCGCGAGCTCTTCGTCGAGCTCCTGACCTCGTCGGAGTCGGCGGCTCAGCGCTACTACTTCTTCGCCGAGCGCGAGGCGGCCAAGGTGAAAGACGTGCCGTCCGACACGCCGCAGCGCGAGATCAAGACCGCCGGCATCATCGGCGCCGGCACGATGGGCGGCGGCATCGCCATGAACTTCGCCAACGCCGGCATTCCCGTGACGCTTCTTGAAGTGAAGCAGGAAGCGCTCGACCGCGGCCTGAAGACGATCCGCACCAACTACGAGAACACCGCCAAGCGCGGCGGCATGAAGGCCGAGGACGTGGATAAGCGCATGGCGCTGATCACCCCGACGCTCACCTACGACGATCTCAAGGACGCCGACGTCGTCATCGAGGCGGTGTTCGAGACCATGGAAGTGAAGGAAGGCGTCTTCAAGCAGCTCGACGCGGTCGCCAAGCCGGGCGCCATCCTGGCCACCAACACCTCGGGCCTGAACGTCAACCAGATCGCCAACTACACCAAGCGGCCGGGCGACGTGATCGGCATGCACTTCTTCTCACCGGCCAACGTGATGAAGCTGCTCGAGAACGTGCGTGGCGAGGCGACCGAGAAGGACGTCATTGCCACGGTGATGTCCCTCTCCAAGAAGATCGGCAAGATCCCGGTGCTGGTCGGCGTCTGCGAGGGCTTCGTCGGCAACCGCATGCTGCGCCAGCGCGGCATCCAGTCGGCCTACATGCTGGAGGAAGGCGCTCTGCCGCAGCAGGTCGACAAGGTGGTCTTCGACTACGGCTTCCCGATGGGCCCGTTCGCCATGAGCGACCTCGCCGGCAACGACGTCGGCTGGCGCATCCGCCAGGGCAAGAAGGAGAAGGAGCAACGCAACGTCCGCTACACGGGCTACATCGCCGACGCGATCTGCGAGCTCGGCCGCTTCGGCCAGAAGACCGGCGCGGGCTACTACAAGTACAATCTGCCGGACCGCACGCCGGTCCCCGATCCCGAGGTCGAGATGATCATCGAGGAGACGTCGAAGAAGCTCGGCATCACGCGCCGCGCCATCTCCGACCAGGAGATCCTCGAGCGCTGCTTCTATCCCATGGTCAACGAGGGAGCCAAGATCCTGGCCGAGGGCATGGCCCAGCGCTCGCTCGACATCGACGTGATCTGGGTCAACGGCTACGGCTGGCCGGTCTATCGCGGCGGCCCGATGTGGTGGGCCGACAA
>JAIEOV010000084.1 GCA_019750135.1 Reyranella sp.
TCTTCCGGACCGCCGGCCACTGGCCGGCTCATGATCATGAGCCGGCCAGAGGCCGGCGGTCCGGAAGACCATGAGGACTCCCAGCACTGACTCATTCGAACACCGGGCCCGGGCCTTCGCCGTCGGCGGCCAGGTTGCCGAACTTGGTGAACTGGCCTTCGAACGACAGCCGCACGATGCCGGTGGGGCCGTGGCGCTGCTTGGCCACGATCACCTCGGCCTTGCCGTAGGTCTGCTCGCAGCGCAGGCGCCAGGCGTCGTGGCGTTCGTTGAACTTCTGATCGCTTTCCTCGCCGCGGCGCGCCGGCTCGCCGCGCGTGAGGTAGTACTCCTCGCGGTAGACGAACATGACGACGTCGGCGTCCTGCTCGATCGACCCCGATTCGCGCAAGTCGGCGAGCTGCGGCCGCTTGTCCTCGCGCTGCTCGACGGCGCGGCTCAGCTGCGACAGGGCGATCACCGGGACGTCGAGCTCCTTGGCGAGCGTCTTCAGCCCGCGCGTGATCTCGGAGACCTCCTGCACGCGGTTGTCCTGGCGGTTCCTGCCCGACGGCGAGAGGAGCTGCAGGTAGTCGACCACCAGCAGGCCGAGCCCGTGCGTGCGCTTCAGGCGGCGGGCGCGCGTGCGCAGGGCGGCGATCGACAGCGCCGGCGTGTCGTCGATGAAGAAGTTGAGATGCTCCAGCTCGTGGCTGACCGACAGGACCCGGTCGAAGTCGCTGCTGATCATCTCGCCCTTGCGGATCTTCTCGGACGAGACCTCGGCCTGCTCGGCGAGCATGCGGGTGGCGAGCTGCTCGGACGACATTTCGAGCGAGAAGAAGCCCACGACCGCGCCGTCGACCACCTTGGGGCGGCCGTCGACGATCTCCTCCTTGTAGGCGCGCGCAGCATTGAAGGCGATGTTGGTGGCGAGCGCCGTCTTCCCCATGGAGGGGCGGCCGGCCAGGATGATGAGGTCCGACCGGTGCAGGCCGCCCAGCAGCTGGTCGAGCTGGAACAGGCCGGAGGCGACGCCGGTGAGCTGGCCGACGCGATGGTAGGCCGCTTCGGCCGCGACCGTGGCCTCGGTGAGGGCGACGCGGAACGCCTTGAAGCCGCCCTCGGTCTGGCCGGTGCTGGCGAGGTCGTAGAGCTTCTTTTCGGCGACCTCGATCTGATTCAGCGCCGTCTCGTCGACGTCGCCGGTGCCGAAGGCGCCGTTGACCACGGTCTCGCCGATGTCGATGAGCTGGCGGCGCAGGTAGAGGTCGTGCACCACCCGGCCGAAGGCGGTGGCGTCGATGACGTGGACCGAGGCCGCCGCCAGCCGCGCCAGGTAGGTCGCCCCGCCGGCCGCCTTCATGTCCTCGTCCTGCTCGACGTAGGTCTTGAGGGTGACGGCGCTCACGACCTGGCCGCGCTCGATCAGCTTGGAGAGCGAATCGTAGAGCTTGCCGTGCAGGGGGTCGGCGAAATGTTCCGGTCGCAGGAACTCGGCGACGCGCTGATAGGCGGCATTGTTGATGAGAATCGCGCCCAGCAACGCCTGCTCCGCCTCGAAATTGTGCGGCGGTTCGCGCAGACGGACATCTTCGGCGCCGGGCAGGCGCGTGACGTTCGATGAATCTTTCAGTGGCTCCATGGCAGAGCTTCTTAAGGAGACGAGGGGGCCGTCTACCACCGCTAATCGATGGTGTGGACAGGAATACCTGAAAGCTGGGGACAAGTCTCGCGCCGCCCAAGGATCGCTCTGCCGACCCGGTCGCGCGGTCTGCGGCTTCGACAGATCCATGCAACCGGCTGTCCGGCCCTGTGCCGTCGCGTCGCGGATATGGCCAACGCAAGATGACGGCGGGACCGGTTGACATGCCGCCAGAATGAATGTGTGACTATCTCCTGTCAATAACCAAGGTGATAGTCTAATCACCAGAGTACTATAGACGGCGACATATTGTTTGCTTTTTGCGCTCCACATGGGCTTGCCTAGCGCAATATCGATGGCGGCGTATTGCTGGTCACCCGCAGTTTCGCTTTTTGCCCTTTTTGCGCTTCGTGGAACGCCGCAAATAGGGTGACGTCGGTGCAGTCAGGTGGCGTTGCATGTAACGCATGCTGAGTGCTACATGTAGCGGCAAGTGAGGTTGTTCCATGCCGATGTCGTCTTCCGCACGCGTTCGCAAGCGTCGTCTTGCCTTGCGCAAGGCCGGGCTGCGGCCCGTACAGCTTTGGGTGCCGGACACGAGAAAGCGCGGCTTTGCTGCCGAATGCCGTCGCCAGTCACGCCTTGCCGCCGATGCCGACCGGCGTGACGACGAACTCCTTCGCTTCATGGATGCGGCGCTCGACGATCTCCCGGACGGCAGCGCGTGAAGAGGGGGAGCTTCGTGCCGGTCGCCGCACCCGGCGACTTCGGCAAAGCGAGACCTGCTCTTGTGATTCAATCCGACCGCTTTGACGAGCACGCGACCGTAACGGTGCTGCTGGTCACCAGCACACGGATCGACGCTCCTTTGATTCGCCTGGACGTGCTGCCGACTTCCGGGAACGGGCTGAGGGCGCCTTCGCAGGTCATGATCGACAAGGCGATGACGTTGCGCCGCGAGAGGATCGGCTCGGCCTTCGGCGAAGCCGATGATCAACTCATGCTCGAGGTCGGTCGCCTCCTTGCGGTCTTCCTGGGCATCGCCCGCTGACTGGTCGTCGCCTGCGGCGCGCGCCCTACTGCCACCATTAACCTTCTTCTTTTGAAGCCCCATCTGATGCCACGTGCATGAGGCGCGACAGTATCGTGCTCAATTCGGCAACGGTCCGCATATCATCAAAATGTTGCTCATTGATCGAGCCTCCAGGCTCCACCATGGCAAGCTCAGCCTCTCCAGACTCCCAAACTATCAGATCAGCTTCCCGCTCATTTCGGCGCAAATTCACAGCACAGGATGGATTCAATATGTCGGTGGCTGATCGCATGAAGCTACCGACGACACCCTCCGCTTCGAGGAGTGGTTGGACTGAGAGCCACCACGCTTCCATGACGTCCACTATATTCACGGCGTTTTCCCTCCCACCACGCAGACTACGCATGTTGCTGGTGGCATAGAAGCAGGCGGGCTGGCAGTGCAGGCAGCGGAATGCAGACCTAATGCCCGGCCATCGCCCGGCCGATGGCGCCGACATCGGCGCGGCTGGCGTCGACCTGCAGGGCGAGCTTGCCGTCGAACATGACGACGATGCGGTCGGAAAGCTGCAGGATCTCGTCGAGATCCTCGCTGACGAGCAGGATCGCAGCGCCCCGGTTGCGCGCCTGTACGATGCGGGTGCGAATCTCGGCTGCGGCGGCGAAGTCGAGGCCGAAGCAGGGGTTGGCCACGATCAATAGGTCGCCGTCGCTCGACAGCTCGCGCGCCAGCACGGCGCGCTGCACGTTGCCGCCCGACAGGGCCCTGATCGGCGCGTTGGGGCCGGGCGTCTTCACGCGATAGGCCTCGATCAGGCGGAGCGCAGTCTCGCGCAACGGCGCGCGCTTCAGGCGCATGCCGTCGGGCGAGGCGGGCGGCTGGTCGAAGGCGCGCAGCGCCATGTTCTCGGCCACCGACATGTCGGCGACGCAGGCGTTGCGCAGCGGCTCCTCGGGCAGGCAGGCGATCTTGTGGCGCACCATCTCGGCGCGCGTCGCCGTGTAAGGCTCGCCGTGGACCAGCAGGCGGCCGGCCTCGGCATGGCGCTGGCCCGCCAGTGTCTCGACCAGCTCGCGCTGGCCGTTGCCGGAGACGCCGGCTACGCCGACGATCTCGCCGGCGCGGATTTGCAGGCTCAGCTCCTCGACCGCGAGCTGACCGACATGATCGGCGACGCTCAGCCCCTCGATCGACAGCACGGCGGCGCCGGGTGCGCGCGCCTCGCGCTCGACGACGACGCGGTTCTCGCGGCGTCCGACCATCATCTCGGCCATGGTGTCGTTGTCGAGCTCGCGCGTCGGCCGGGTGTCGACCAGGGTGCCGCGGCGCAACACGGTCACCGTGTCGCAGAAGGCGTTCACCTCCCGGAACTTGTGGGTGATGGTGACGATCGTGAGCTCGCCTGCCTGGGTGAGCGCCTTCAGGGTCGACAGCACCTCGTCCGCCTCGTCGGGCGTCAGCACCGAGGTCGGCTCGTCGAGGATCAGGAGGTTCCGCTTGAGATAGAGCTGGCGCAGGATCTCGGCCTTCTGCTTCTGGCCGGCGGCGAGGTCGGCGACCGGCGTGTCGAGCGGCACGGCGAAGGGCGTGGTCGAGAAGTAGTCGTTCAGGCGTCGACGCTCGCCCGCCCAGTCGATCACCGCCGGCAGGCGGTCGCGCGACAGCACGAAGTTCTCCAGCACGGTCATGTTGGGCACCAGCGTGAAGTGCTGGTAGACCATGCCGAGGCCGAGCTCGTGGGCCTGCCGGGGATGCGTGATCGCGACCTCGCGACCGTTCAGCAGGACCTGACCCTCGTCGGCCGCGTAGTAGCCCATGGCGCATTTGACCAGCGTGCTCTTGCCTGCGCCGTTCTCGCCCAGCAGCGCGTGGAAGGCGCCGGCATTCACCTTCACCGACACGTCGTCGAGCGCCGCCAGCGCCCCGAAGCGCTTGGAGAAGCCGATCAGCTCGAGCGACGGCGCGCCATGGTGCTGGGGAAGGTGCGCGGCGCCGATGACGGTCATGCGATCGCCTCGATGACGGCGCCCGAGTTGGCCACGGCGCCGAACACGCCGCCCTGCATCTCGACCATCTTCAGCGCCGCCAGGTGATTGCCCTTGTCGGTGGCGCCGGTGCAGTCCTCGAGGATCAGGCATTCGAAGCCGCGGTCGTTGGCCTCGCGCATGGTGGTATGGACGCAGACGTCGGTGGTGATGCCGGTCAGCACCAGGTTGTCGATGCCGCGCGTGCGCAGCATCAGCTCGAGGTCGGTGGCGCAGAATGAGCCCTTGCCCGGCTTGTCGATCACCGGTTCGCCGGCGGTGGGCGCCAGCTCGGGAATGATCTCCCAGCCCGGCTCGCCGCGCACCAGGATGCGCCCGCACGGGCCGGGATCGCCGATGCCGGCGCCGATCTGACGCGAACGCCAGCGCTTGTTGGCCGGCAGGTCGGCGAGGTCGGGGCGGTGGCCTTCGCGGGTATGGAAGACGTGCCAGCCCGCCTGTCGCACCGCCGCCAGCAGCCGCTTGATCGGCTCGATGGGCGCCCGTGTCAGCGACAGGTCGTAGCCCATCTTGTCGACATAGCCGCCGACACCGCAGAAATCGGTCTGCATGTCGATGACGATCAGTGCGCTGTTGTCCGGCCGCAGGTCGCCGTTCCACGGCCAGGGGTAGGGATGCGACTTCACGTGCTTGCTGGCGTTCTGGGTCATCGGCCTCTCCATCACTTCACCGCGCCCAGTTCTCCCGGCGCGCCGCGCAGGCTGCGCTCGGGCGAGCAGGTGGCGATCATCAGGGCCAGCGTCAGCACATAGGGCGCTGCGCTGAAGAGATAGTAGCCCTGGGTCACGCCGATCGACTGCAATGCCGGGCTGATGGCGCCGGCCGCGCCGAACAGCAGCGACGCCCACAGGCAGCGCACGGGATCCCAGCGTGCGAAGATCACCAGCGCCACGGCCATCAGGCCCTGGCCGCTCGACAGGCCCTCGTTCCAGCTTCCCGGATAGTAGAGCGACAGGAACGCGCCGCCGACGCCGGCGAAGGCGCCGCCGATCGACGTCGCGATGACGCGCACCCGGCCGACCGAGACGCCGATGGCGAGCGCGGCATCGACGCTCTCGCCGGCCAGCCGCACGATCATGCCCCAGCGCGTGTTTTTAAGCGCCCAGGCCAGTGCGAAGGCGAGCACGATGCCCAGCACGAACAGGTAGTTGACCTGCAGCGCCTGGCGGACCTGTGGGATGTCGCTCCACCAGCCGAGATCGATGGCGCCGAGGTTCGGCGCCTTGGGCTGGATGAACGGCTTGCCCAGGAAGAAGGCGAGGCCGGTGCCGAACAGCATCAGGCCGATGCCGGTGGCGATGTCGTTGACGCGCGGCAACTGGCAGATGCCGGCGTGGAGCGCGCCCATCAGCAGGCCGACGCCGGCCGCGACCAGCACGCCCAGCCACGGCGAGTCCGTGCCCAATGCAACGCCATAGGCGCTCATGGCGCCCATCACCAGGGTGCCTTCCAGGCCGAGGTTGATGCGGCCGGAGCGCTCGGTGAGGCATTCGCCGATGCTGACGAAGATGAACGGCGTGCTGACGCGGATGGCGCCGGCCAGCATGGCCAGCGGCACGCCCCAGATGCCCAGTCCGCCGTCGGCCATGCTCAGCCCTCCCGCTTGCGCGGCAGCAGCCGGCCGTAGAGCGTCTCGCTCGCCAGGATGGCGACGAAGATGATGCCCTGCAGGACGACGACGGCGGCGTCGGGCAGGTCGAGGCGCCGCTGCAGGAGTCCGCCGCTGGCGCCGATGCCGCCCAGCAGGATCGCCACCGGGATGATGGCCAGCGGATGATGGCGGGCGAGGAAGGATACCAGGATGCCGGCAAAGCCGTAGCCGACCGCCAGCGACGCGTTGGCCTTGCCGTGCACCGCGGCGACCTCGACCATGCCGGCGAGTCCGGCGGCCGCACCGCCGGCGGCGCAGGCCAGCAACACGTAGCGGCCGACGTCGAGCCCCATCATGCGCGCGGTCTTCGGGTTGCCGCCGATCACCTGCATGGCGAAGCCCCAGGTCGTGAAGCGCAGGACGATCCAGGCCAGCAGGCAAGCCGCGATGCCGAACATCAGGCCCCAATGCACGTCGGTGCCGGGGATGGTTCCGATCATGTTGGCGTCGCCGATCGGCCAGGTCGACGGCTTGTTGAGGCTCGACGGATCGCGCAACGGCCCTTCGACGAAATGGTTCATGAGCGCGATGGCGATGTAGGTCAGCAGCAGGCTGGAGATGGTCTCGTTGACGCCTCGCCACTGGCGCAGCGCGCCGGCCAGCGCGATCCACAGGCCGCCCATCGCCATCGCGGCGATGGCCATGGCGAGCTGAGCCACCAGGGGGCTCGCGCCGCTGGTGGCGATGCCTGCCGCAGCGCCGGCGACGCCGCCCACGACCAGCGCGCCCTCGTTGCCGATGACGATCAGCCCGAGCCGCGCCGGCAACGCCGTGCACAGCGCCGTGAGGATCAGCGGCGCCGCGCGCGTCAGCGTGTTCTGCCACGAGAACCAGGTACCGAAGGCACCCTGGTACATGAGCTCGAACGTCTCGAGCGGATCGACGCGCGCGTAGATGGCGAGCAGCAGCCCGAACGCGATCGCCGACGCCAGCAGGGCCAGCACCGGGACAGCGATGCGTTCAAGCGCCTGCTGCATGGCGGGTCAAGGCGAACAAGGAAACACCAAAGGTCGACTCATTGCCGGGAGCGCGCCACTCCAGTGGCGCTCATGATCAGTGGGATCGACGAAGACGCGCCACTGGAGTGGCGCGCTCCCGGCAATGACTAAGACGTCGCGCCGACGACGCCCTCGACCAGGTAGTTCATGCTCTCGAGCTTGGGCTCGGTCGCGACGTAGGACGCTCCCGCCGGGATGACGGTGTTGCCCTTGTTGTCCTTGAGCGGCCCTTTGAAGATCGCGAGGCTGCCGTTCAGGAGCGCGAGCTTGGCTGCGTCGGCCTTCTCTTTGCCCGCGGGCGCCGCCGCCGGACCATAGGCCGAGGTGCGCACGTAGCCGTCCTTCAGGCCGCCACGCACGAAGTTGCCGGGCGCCTGGCCTGCCTTCATGGCGTTGACCATGTCGACGTAGATGCGCTCCCAGTTCCATTCCGCGCCGGTCAGGTAGCCCTTGGGCGCGAGCTTGGCCTGGTTGCAGTGATAGCCCGACGAGAAGATGCCGGCGCGCTCGGCCGTCTCGATGACGACCTTGGGCGAATCGACGTGGCAGGTCACGACGTCGACACCCTGCGCGATCATCGAGTTGGTCGCTTCGGCTTCCTTGACGGGCAGCGACCAGTCGCCGGTGAAGATGACTTGGGTGGTGGCCTTCGGGTTCACCGACTGCGCGCCGAGCGTGAAGGCGTTGATGTTGCGCAGGACCTGGGGGATCGGCTTGGCGGCGACGAAGCCCAGCTTGCCGCTCTTGCTGGTAGCGCCGGCGACGATGCCGGAGAGGTACTGGGCTTCGTCGATATAGCCGAAGTAGCTGCCGGTGTTCATCGGGTGCTTGCCCTGGGTCCACAGGCCGCCGCAGTGGCGGAACTGAATCTTGGGATACTTGGCCGCCATCTTCAGCATGTGCGGGTCGAAGTAGCCGAACGAGGTCGGGAAGAGCAGGGTGGCGCCGTCCATGTTGATCATGCTCTCCATCGACTTCTCGACGGCGACGGTCTCGGGAACCTTCTCTTCTTCGACCACCTTCACGCCCGGCATCTTCTTCAGGACGGCGGCTGCTTCGGCATGGGCCTGGTTGTACCCGTAGTCGTCGCGCGGCCCGACGTAGATGAAGCCGACGACCAGCGGCTTCTGCGCGTTGGCGGCCGCGCCGGCGAGACCGAGTGCGGCGGCGCCCGCCGCGCTGCCCAGAAGGCCACGGCGGCCGATCGTGAACTTGTCGCTCATTAGCTTCCCCCTGCATTGCCCGGCCGGTGGCGGCCAAGGACGAGGGAGCAACCCATGTGCCATCGAAGTGGGAGCGGAATCGGCGTGCGCGATCGCGGGAAAATGTAGGGAATCCGGCGTTTTCATCGCGTCTGGACGCAGAAGCTCGTTGCCGTTTATGCGACCAATTGTATGCAATTTTGACAGATTGCATTCTTTTTGAGCATGAAGAATGCAAATGAAGGCTTTGGCATTGATCTTGTATGCATAGCCACTGTCGTTCGCACGGAAGGATCATGCAGACGGACAATCCCACGCTGACGGAGAAGCTCGCTTCGGCGATTGCCGACGGCATCCTCGACGGCACGCTGACGCCCGGGCTGCGGCTGGATGAGAACAGCCTCGCGCGGCAGTACGGCGTGTCGCGCACGCCGGTGCGCGAGGCGTTGCGCCAGCTCATGCGCAGCGGACTGATCGACATGAGGCCGCGCAAGGGTGCCGTCGTTTCCAAGGCGACGCCCGATCAGGTCGAGAGCCTGTTTGTGGCGATGGCGGAGATGGAAGCGACCTGCGCTCGGCTTGCCGCCATGAGCATGACGCCGGTCGAGCGCCGGCGCCTCCAGGCGCGGCACGAAGCCATGACGGCTCTCGCAGCGGCCGGAGATCGCGCCGCCTATACGGATGCGAACGTCGCCTTCCATTCGGCGATCTATGCCGGCGCCCACAATGATCCGATCGCCGAATACACGCTTGGGCTGCGCCGCCGCGTCGGCCCGTTTCGCCGTGCGCAGTTCAACGTCGACGGCCGGCTGGTCCTGTCCAACGGCGAGCACGACGCGGTGGTCCGCGCGATTCTCTCGGGCGACGCCGCGGGCGCGCATGCGGCGATGCTGCATCATGTCAGCTTGGTCGAGGACGCCTTCGAGACTTTCGCGGCGACCAGCGCGGTTTAGAATAGCAGGCTGATCCAGGTCTCGGTGTCATCCCGAGCGTAGCGAGGGAGAGCAAATTTCCCGTCATGCCGAGCGAAGCGCCCGAAGGGCGGCGCAGTCGAGGGACCTTTTTTTGTCGATGCATCAACAAAACAGGTCCCTCCGCTCCGCCTCGCTACGCTCGGCTCCGGTCGGGATGACGGGATTTTCGAACTACATGCGATAGCCCTGCGGTGATAGCCGTGGGTTGCGCCGCTGCGTAAGCGAGCCGTGGTCGTTTTTTGCCGTGATTCTGCCGAAAGAAGCACCCAATAAAAGTCGGCGTCCAGGACACGATGCAAATTGCTTGTCCAACGGCCCCTCCACTAGGGTGATCGTGCTCCGGCGGCGTGTGGTCCGCCGCAACGGAAGAACTCGAAAGCAAGATCGGCGGCGGCGGTGCGCACGCGCGAATCGCCAAGGGCGAAGCTTTGCCTGAAGGCCCGGCCGCCGGCTGAAAGGATGACGATGTCGGTAGCCGCACCTGAACCCCGGGTAGCGAGAACGACGACGCTTCTCTCCGCACTGCCATTGCCCCTCGCGACGACGGCCTGAGGAATCGCCATGAGTACGTATGATGACATCGCCGGCTTCGACACCTCGTCGCTGGGATTGGGAGCCGCTGCGCTGCAAGGCGGCCAAGCCGGCATCGACGTGGCCAATGCCGTGTTCGCCAACCTGTCGGGCCCGGCGCGCTACTCCAACGGCGTCACCCTCATCGAGGCGGTCGCCACCGACCAGACGACCAGCCCGGTGCGTGCCCTGCTGGCCTTCGCCCACCGGCTGACTGAACTCGACGGCGCCGCCAGCCACATCACGGCTATCGGCATAGAGATCGCGGCCCTTGTCACGTTGGGCAGCGTCGACGCGGCGGCGGCCGCGGCGGACGTCCCGCCCGCCGTCAACGCCTTCCAAATCGGCCGCAGCGAGGCGGAAAGCGTCCTGATCGCGATGGCCAACGCGGGCGCGTTGAACGTCCAGCTCGTGGCCGGCTGCTACCTCGGCCAGCTCGTCACGCGCGGCAGCTTCGAAGGTGGCGAAGGCGGCGAGGGCGGCGGCGGATGGCCTGGCGGCACGCTCAGCATGACGGCCGCCGTTCAAGCCGTTCACAACGCCGTCGTCGGGGGCAGCCTGGGTGAGACCCAGGCCTACGGACTGCTGGTTGGGCTGATGGTCAGCCCGTTCCCCGCGCCGGCATTCCAGCCCATGAGCGAGCTGAGGGCCCTGATCGGGAGCGATACCGACGCGCGTGACGATGTCGTCGACATGCTCATCGCCTCGGTCGGCATCCTTCCCTTCAACGTCGTTTCCTCGGCTGCCCAGACCATCATGAGCCTGGTGACGCCGTTCAGCACGCCGGACCTCTCGCTGTCCGAGCTGGCGACCCATGTTCATAGCGCGGTCGCTGCGGGCACCCTGACCGCGGTGCAGGCCATCGCGATGGTGGTCGGCTTCGCGCCCTCATATTCCGACGCCATTGCCGCCGCCAATGCCGTCGCGGCAGAGGTCCTCTCCCTCGTCGACGACGGCTTCATCTCGCAAGGCGTCGCGCTGGACGCGTTGACCGTGGGCAGCGCTTTCACGGCGGCACGCTTCCTCGTGGCGGTCGCCGCCACGGATTCCGAGGCGGCGCCGGCGGCCGGCCTTCACCTGGCGAGCCTGATCGACACCACGACGTCGACGTTCATGATCCCGGGCAACATGATGACGGCGCAGCAGGCTGTGACCTTCATCAACACCGGGGTCTCGCTCGGCGGCCTGTCGGGGGCGAGCGCCGTCGTCCTGCTGACGGCGATGGCCTTCGTGCCGGGCGGTCTTACCCCCGACCGCAACGCCATGAACGCCGCGGCCGACGGCGTGCGCGGCCTGCTCGCGGGCACGATGGGCGGCAGCGACGCCGCTGCGGCCGTCGTCAGCGCCCTGGCGCCGCTCGGCTTCACGCCGGCGCAGGGCGTGACATTCCTCCTCGCGCTCGGCGCCAGCGGCAACCAGCAGGTCTTCGGCAGCAGCATCATCTGGGTGCCCAATGCCGATCTCGGCGACGCCGCCTCGGCGGCCATTGCCGGCCTGATTCACGACCACGGCCTGTCGGCCGCCGCCGTCGGCGCGGCCCTCGATGGGGTCTTCCCGCTGGGCGCCGACGATGTCCAGCTCGCGGTCTCCACGCTCCTCAGGGCGGCGCCCGCGCTGGCAGCCCTGGAGCCGGACGGGTTCGCGGCCATCGGCGCCGCGCTCGCGCATGCCGCCAACGTGTCCTTGGGCCTTGCCATGGGACAGCTGAACGATCGCATGCTGGGCAACGAGCTCAGCGCCGAAGCGCTCATTGCGATCCTTGCCGGCTTCGCCGGCGGCGGGGACGCCGCGGACCAGGTCGGCGCGGGCCGCCAGTTCAACGCCGTCGTCGACTGGACCTCGCTGTCGGCCGTCGAGGCCATGGTCGAGCTGGACGCCGCCGTCGCCACGGGCGCGCTCACGCGCGGCCAGGCGATCGTCCTGCTGGCGGGGACGGCGACGTCCTCTTTGCCGGACGGCCTTGCCGATCTTCTGGCGAAGATCGCGGCCTACATGAACGCCGACCCGGCGGCCGGCGCGGCCGCGCTGGGTGGCGCGGTGAGCGTCAACGCGCTCAGCATCGCTCAAGGTCTATACGTTCTCACCGCGGTGGCCACGCTCGGTTCGGCCGCCACCGGCGCTGCCATCACCGACGTGCTGTTGTCCTGGGTCCATGACGGCGTCATCACCGCCGACGATCTGGCGACCCAGCTCCTCGGCGTGGCCCAACAAGGCGGCGACCATGCGCTGCGGGCCGTCGCGGGCGACAACATCGCCGCGCTGATCGGCGACGGCGCGCTCACCACGCAGGACGCCATCGCGCTGATCGATGCGGCGGTTCCCGGGTCGCTCGACGCCCACACGGCGATCGCCGTGCTCGCCCACATGGCCGCAGCCGGCGACGTGGCGCTGCAGGAGGCGGTGCAACTGCAGATCGCCTCCATGATCGGCGGCGGCGACATCACCTTGCAGGCGGCCATCGCCGATCTCCAGGCGATGCTGCCAGGCGCCTCCGCCGCGCTGCAGACCGTGCTCGATGCGGAACTCGCGATACTGCTGACCGATCCCGCCACGCTGGCGCAGACGGCAGGCCTCGGCTCCGCCGCGCAGGTCCAGGCAGCCGCCAACGCCATCGTGTTGCTGTTCTCGACCGATCCGACGGCGGCGCAGGGCATCCTCGACGCGCTGGCCGATCGCATCCAGAACGGCGACCTGACGCCTCAACAAGCGGCGAACCTGCTGGCGCGCATCTACGACCAGGGTGGCGCTGCCGCGGCGCCGGTCCTCGCCACGATCGACGATCTCACCCCCGGCCACATCCCGCTGTCGACCATGGCGGACGCCATCGTCGCCCAGGCGACGGGCGGTGGGCTGAGCGCGACTGAGATCTTTGCCGTTCTCGGCCCGCTGTCGGCCCTCAACGCCGCGACGGTCAATGGCGCCGTTGCGACGCTCGTGTCCGGCGGCGTCATTGCAGTGAGCGCGCTCGATGCCGCGGTCGATGATGGCCAGTACACCGATTCGAACGCCGTGGCTGTGCTGCGAAGCGTCGTCCCCGGCGCCGCGCCTGCGTTGCGTACCGAAGCGCTGGCGGAGATCCAGGTGCTGGTGAGCGCGAACGCCGCACTCGCGGCCCAGGCGTTGCCGACCTTCATCCAGCTTGCCGTCAGCGGCGACCACGACCTCCGGCTCGTCGGCCGGGAGGGGATCGAGGCGCTGGCCGCCGCTGCGCCGGGCGTGGGCGACACGGCGTTCCTGCAGCTGCTCTCCTATCTGCCTGTTCCGGACACGGCCTTCCTGACGGATCTGCGGGCGACGCTCGCCGCGCTGCTCGAAGGCGGATACCTGACGACCGCCCAGGCGATCCAGCACATCGACGATCAGCTGTCGCCCGGCAATCCCAGCCCGCTCATCAACGCCTTCCAGGCAGTGGACATCCTGGTGACGCTGGCCGCGGTCGATGGCGCGCGCACCGCCATCTACGATTACATTCGCCAAGAGGTCGCTGCCAACTTTGCGGCTCAGACGGCCGGCCCCAGCCATCCGATGTGGGCCTTCACCGCCCAGCCCGTCATCACCGCGCTCGCCAGGGGCATGGGCGGCGACCTCGATCATGTCGCCGAGACGGCGCTGACGATCGTCGGCATCGGCACGACGCTCACCACCAGCCAGATCGTGACGAGCCTGGGCCAGGGCAGCGTCGCTCTCATGGCCGTGGTCGAGGGCTTCATCAATCGTGCCGACGCCGCGTCGCTGTTCGGCTCCGCCATCGCCGTACGAATCGCCGGCCTGTCGTTACCCGACCAGATCGACAGCCTCGACGTCATCAGTACGCTGATCGGCAGTACGGTGAACGACCTGCAGCTGTCGGATGCAACCGAGCTGCTGCTCGCCATCTACGCCAGCGGCGCCAAGGCGGCGGCACTCGCCGAACTGGCCGATATCGGCACCACCGTCAGCTTCTTCATCATGGCCGCCCTGACCTCGGGGGCCACCACGCTGGCCAATGGCGTCGAGGTGATGGCCGCGCTGGCGACCGACGAGCCCTCCGGATTCGGCGCCGCCATGGCGATCTACGTCGGCGACCTGCTGGTCGGCGGGCAATTCACGCCGGCGGAGGTGATGGCGGCGCTCGAGGCGGCCACCGCCAACGGTGTCCTCACGGCCGGGGAGATGGTGGCGTTGCTGCAGGACGTGCTCGTCGCGCGCCTGGATCCTGCCGATCTTCCCGCCACCGCTTCGCTTCAGAGCACGATCCTCGCCGAGATCGACGCGCTCATCACCGCCCACCACGTCACCTTCGCCGAAGCCGTGACGGCGATGGCGTCGTCGGCCGCCGGCCAGTCCGGCGCGATGCTTTTCGCCATCGGCGGCGAGATCGCCGCCTTCGTCGGCAACCACGCTGGATCGGAGGTGGCAAGCGTCGACGGAATTCTTGCGGCGTTGCCCGGCGCCATCACCGGAGCGGAGGCGCTGGGCCTGCTGGTCGGCGAGGCCATTTGGGGAGGGGCGGACCTGCAGGCGGCTGCGGGCGGCAGCATTGCGGCGCTCGTTGCCGCCGGCAGCGTCACCTCGAACGCGGCCGCGATCGGCATCTACAACGCCTACCTCAACAGCGGCCTCTCTCTCACTCATCTGGTGGTTGTCACTGCGGGCCTGTGGGCCAACGGCGACACGGCTGTCGGCGCCGAGGTTCTCTACCAGGTCGGCTCGCATGGCCTTGCGACCTATGCGGACCTGGCCGACCAGCTCGCCACGGCCGTCGAAGCCGGCAGGCTTTCGGCCGGCGAGATGATCGACGGCGCCGTGGCTCTCGTCTTGCGGGCGAACAGCACCGCGGCCGGCGCGGACTTCGTTGCCGCGCTGATCTCGCATGGCGTGTTGGCGGCCGACGACGCGGTCGCCACGCTCGGCGAGTCGATCTCGCCGTCCGGCCTCAGTGCGGGCGACGTCGTGTCCATCGTGGCCCATCTGAGCGCCGACCTTCCGGCTTCCGCGCACTTGTTTGGTGTCGGTCTCGCCGAGCTCGCGGTCGCCGGGCAGTTGTCCTTCTCCGACATCGGCACCGCCCTGTCGGATGCGCTGGCAAGTCCGGCCGTGCTGAGCTTCGCGCAAGCGGCGGCGCTGCTGATCGGCGCCGGCACGGTCACCGAGGTTGCCGCACAGGCGGGAGCGGCGCTGATCGCGCTGATCGGCAGCGACGCCCAGCGGCTGTCCGACGCGCTCGACAGCATCGGTGACGCGATCGGCGACGGCACGCTCACGCCGGTCGGCGGCGTGGCGTTGATGGTCGGCATCGCCGAAGCGGGTGGGCAGAGCCAGAAACTGGCAGTGGCCCAATCGCTGGACGCACTGGTCCAGGCCGATGTCGCTGCGTTCGGCAACGTGTCGGGCAGCCTGACGGCGGAGGTCACGGCCGGACGCATGGCCGGCGCCGACGCCGTGTTCGTCCTGCTGCATCTCGTGCACGACGCAATGTCGACCGGACAGTTCGTCTCGTTCGTCGACTATTTGCTGGGCCAGAACGCCCTTTCGGCCGGCGGCGCCACCGGCGCCGTGCTGGCGGCGGTGCGCGACACCGCCTCCGTCGCGCCCGGAACCGCGGTCGACCTGCTGATCGACCTGGCAGAGAACCATGTGCAGACGCCCGTCGATGCCGTCGACAGGGCCGTCATCATCCAGGCCGGCGCCGCACTGGCGAGCCTTGTCGCCGGTGGCGAGGTTACCGCCGCTTCGGTGCTGGACCAGCTCGCCTGGCCGCCGTTCGCTGTCGTGCCGTTGCTCGCCGCGATCGAAGTGGCCGCCGGCTCGCAGTCGTCGCTGGGGCAGGGCGCTCACGCGGCGCTGCTCAGCCATGTGGTCAGCCCCTTCACCTATGATGTCGTCCAGTATGTCGGCCAGCTGATCGGACCGCAGGGGCTCACGGCGGCGCAGAGCCTGCCGATCCTCGTGGACATCGCGGTCCACGGCGGTGTCGAGGGGCAGATCTCGGTCGGGCAGGTGTTCGGGCAACTCCTCGCCGACCTTGCCACGACGACGGCCGACCTGCATTCGGCGCTGTACGTCGACGGCGTTTCCAACGAGGCGGCGGCCATGATCGTCGCCGCGATGATCGATCCCGTCGCCGCCACCATTCCCGTGGCGGTGCTGCAGCTGATCGTATCCGTGGTCCGCCTGCCGCAGGACGCGGAGGGCTGGCAGCCTTACATCCACCCGCTGATCGAGGCGCTGTCGAGCGCGGTGCTTGGCGATGGGCCGGTCTACCAGGCCAATGGCCTCAGCCCGGCGCAGGCGGTGCTGGCCATCTCGGCCTACGCCCGCGTCGGCGACCCCGATGTCATGCACGACGCCGGCGTGGCGATCGCGGCGCTTGCCCAAGCATACCACGCGACGGACAGCGTGTTCGCCTGGCTCGGCCGCGCGCTGCTAAGCGATCTCCCATACGCCACCCTCGCCGGCAGGCAGATCGCCGAGGTCGGTGTCGCGCTCGGCTTCACGCCCGAGCAAACCGTGCAGGTCGTGGCCACCGGCACCGACCACGGCCTCACGTCTGCCGATGTGGTTGCCGTGCTGGCGCGGCTCACTGCATACGATACCGTCGCCTACGGCGGCGTGGCAGGTGTCGCGATCGTCGCCCTGACGGACGACCACTTCACCGTCGCGCAGGCGATGGACATCTTCCTCGGCCTGACCGGACTTTCCGGCGACCAGCTGATCGTGATCCTCGCGGGCATCGCCGGCGCCGGCACGGCCGCCGATCAGCTGGCCGTGGGCCGTGCGATCGCGAACCTTCCGGCCTTCGACCTCTCGCTGCTCTCGCAGATCCCGGACGCTGCCGTCGAGACGGTCGCCCTGGGCATAGCCTCCAGCGGATCGCCGAACGCGCAGAACATCCTCTGGCCGCTGTTCCTCATCGCAGGAGAGCACCTGGATCCCGCGACGATGATGCAGGCGCTCGAGGGCGGCGTCGCCACGGGTGCACTGTCGGCCGCCGACGGCCTTCTTGCGCTTGCCAACCTCAGCGTCGAGGTGAGCCGCCGCATGGGCGACGACGCCCTGGCGCTCCGCACGGATCTGCACGAAGCACTCGTGACCGTCGTGCAGGGCCATCTCACGGCGGACGAAGCCATGGGTATTCTGCTGGCATCGGTGCCGGCGGCCGAGCCGAACGCGGACAAGATGCGGGCGGAAGTCGGCGGCATGCTCGCCGCCCTGGCCGATGCCGGGCTCGCGAGTGCGGCCACCATCGCCGCGGCGCTGGCCGCCGCGCTGGGCGCAGGCTCGGTGACGGGCGCGGGGGTAGCGGCGTTCATCGCCGGCGCGGCGATCAATCGCGAATACACGAACCCGTTTCCGGATTCGGACGATTTCGCGGCGGCGCTCGGTGACGCGCTGGGCGAGCTGATCGAAAACGGAAACATCGGTGCCGCCGACGCGATGGCCGGTGTGCTGGCGACGCAGATATGGTTCCGCATGGCCTGGTTCCCAAACGAGGTCACGCTGCTGGCGGCTGCGGCGGGGCATGATGCGGCGGGGCTGCAGACGGCGGTGGGCCATGCCCTCGCGGCGCTCTTCCAGTCGGGCCAGTTCGACGTCACCAGCGGCATGCCGGTGTTCGATGCCATGGTGGGCGCGCCGGACGGACTGACGGGGCAGCAGGCCAAAGACGTGCTCTTCGGCATGGCAGACGGTTTCGACGGAGGCCTTTTGGGCCTCGGCGGCGAACGCGTCGTCGGGTCCGAGTTTGCGGCCCTCATCGGTCGCGGCATGGTCACGGCGCAGGAAGTGACGGATGGCGTGTCGGCAGAGATTGCTGCCGGCCATCTCTCCATGCCTGCTGGCCTTGCGCTGCTGGCCTATGTCGCTTCGGCCGACCGCGCATTTGTCAGTGTCGCAGCAGGCGAGATCGCCGAGATGATCGCCGGCGGAGGCCTCACCTCCGTGCAAGCGATCGACGACCTGCTCACCGCGCCGCACGACACGATCGAGGTGCCGGATGCGGACGTCGACGCCGCTGTGGGCGGCATCATCGCAACGATGGTCGAGCTCGGCCTCACCACGTACGCAGGGGCTGCGGCCGGCGTCCTGGCCGCCGAGAGCCATGGTCGGGTCGACATCACCAATGCCGCGGCAATCTTGCTCGCGTTGGCCGAGACGGCGGACGAAGTCGCGATGGCCTACCTGGGCAATGCGTTCGGCGATCTCGTCGAGCGCGGGCTCGATCCCACCCTGGTGCAGACGGTCCTGCACTGGTCGCTCGAGCTGCACGTGGCCGGAGCGGTGCAGGCGTCGTCCCTGATCGCCTATGCGATGGGCGCCATCACCGACCTTCCCAATGCGGACGCCTACCACTACGCCTTCGGGTCCATCCTGGCCCAGGCGGCGCCCGAGGACGCAGTTCCCGCCGTCGATCGTGCCTACGAGGCGGGCGCCCTGGATGCGCACGATGTGGTTGGGCTCCTGACCTGGATGCACACCGTCGCCGGCGACTTCAGCCGGTGGGTGATCGGCCAAGAGCTCTGGAAGATGTACGAGGATGGCGGCTACGCGCTCGATGCCATCTTCGGCCAGATCGTCGCCAACACCTCGCTCGGCTGGATGCAGGGATCGTTGATAGGCGCGATGGCGGCGTCGCCCGACGCCGCGCGGCAGGTCGCCGTCGGGCACGCGCTGGGAGAATTCATCACCGCCGGCGGCATGTCGTTCGACGATGCCTTTGCGGGACTCGGCGTGACCGGCCTCAGCGGCGAGCAGTACAACATGCTGATCCTGAGCGTCGCTGGCAGCGGTGGGCCGGCGATTCAGGTTGCCATCGGTGAGCTACGTTTCGGCGGGCTGGCCGCAATCCCGGCCGGCGGGGTGGACCCAGACACCGTCGACGTTTTCAACGACGCCGTTGCGGCTGGGGCGCTGACGGTGCCTCAGCTCGTCGCGGTGCTGGTCGGCATGGGTATGTCGCAGTACCCGAGCCCGTATGCGGTCCAGACCTCGATCGGCACCCTCGATGCCCTCGTCACGAACGGCCGCATTACAGCCGAAGCGGCCATGGCGGTGGTCGACAGCACGGTGCCGTCGGTCGAGGTCTCCGAGCTGATGTATTGGCTGGCCGTCGCTTCCAGGACCCCGACGCTGCATGATGCGGTCGCTGAGGAGATCGTCACACTGATCTCGAACCATGCGCTCAGCGCGACGCAGGCCCTCGACTACATCCGGGAGATGATCCAGACACCCCTGGATGTCGCCGACGGTCTGGCCATCTCCATCAATGCCGTCGCCAATCTCTATGTCAGCGTGGCCGGCCACGGTGACGTCGCGCTGCAGGACGCGGCCGGCGCCCATCTCGGGGCCTTGCCGGGCGGACCCTACGTGTCGCCAATCGATGCAGCAGTGACCGCCGGCACCCTTTCCGCCGAAGGCGCGCTGCATGTCGTCGCGAGCCTCCTGGGCGCCCTCGCTTCCGATCCCTCGGGCACCGCCCGTAGCTGGGCTGTCTCGCATCTCGGCGACTATGTGGCTGACGGATTGGTCACCGTCGCGACCGTTTCCTCCGTGCTGGTCGCTGCGGCCGAGCACGCGACGACGGCCGGCCTGACCTGGCTCGGCGCTGTCATGGGCGGGCTCGACCTCGACGTTGCCGCGATCCATGACGCCATCGCTGCCGGCCACCTCACGGCCGGGCAGGGCGAACGCCTGCTCCTCGGCATCGGCGCAGACGGCGAGGGCGTCGATGCGACGTTCCTCGCGGCGCGTGCCGAGCTCGTGGCGCTCGTCGAGGCAGGCCAGGTGTTGGCGGCGCAGGTCATCGCCGATGCGGCGACCTCGTCGCTCGACCAGGAGCACCGCGATGCCATCGCCTTCGCCCTGGTCGGGCACGGGAGTGCGGCCGACGATGCCGCCATCGCCGCCTACTTCGGCGCGCAGGCGACGGTGTTCGGCGACCAGGTCGGGCGGCAGGACGATTCGTTCTTCACCGGTGTGGTCGATGAGGCCGGCCTGGTCTTCGCCAAGGTCCAGGGTGGCCAGATCACGGTCGCGCAAGCCATCGATGCTATCGAGGCGTATGCCGACGAGCACGGCGTCTCGTCCTATGCCGGCGTCTATTCGCTGAATTCGCTGTTCAGCCGGTACGGCAACGGCGCCGGGGTGGCGGCGACCAATGTCGCGATGATCGACAAGATCGTGATCGGCGATCTGTCGGCGGAGCTGGCCGTACGGGTCGCCGAAGGCACGACCTCGGCCTGGGTGCGCGATCCCGCCGGCGGTACACATGTCGAGGCCGCCGACGCCACTGCGATCACCCAGCAGCAGGCGATCGACCTCCTGAACTGGGAAGCGACGCGCGCCTTCCTGCCGGAGAACGTCGATCTCGTGCGCTTCATGTTCGCCGACGATCTGTGGGTGGCGCGCCAGGTCCGCATCGATTCCAACCCGTTCACGCCGTTCTCGATGAACGCCGTGATCGATGCGGCGCGCATCGGCAACGCCTACTACAACACCGGGATCCAGGACGTCGGCCGCTCGGCCTACGCCTACGATCTGGCGCTGGTGGCGCTGATGGAGCAGGTGACCGCGGCGGACCGCCCGGCCGACCAGCAGGACTACACGATCGCGCTGAATGCGCTCAGCACGCGGCTGATCAACGGCGGCGCCGAGGGGGCGCTGGTGGCCCAGTATGCCGCGGGCAATCTTTCCTTCGACCAGGTGCTGCTGGCGCTAGACAAGGAGGTGGCGGCGACCGCGCTGGGACCGAACGGCGCCGACCGAGAGATGATGCACGACATCTCGCTCGCCTGGCTGAACCTCAGCGCGCGCAAGTACATCGTGCAGAATCCCGGGACGGCGGGAGCCATCGAGGCCGGCCAGCTCCTGATCCAGCTCGGCGATGCGCAATATTCGGACGATCTCCTGACCGGCTTCGGCGCGCTGCTCGGCCTGTCGTCGTCGGGCGCGACCGCCGTGATCTCCTCGCTCGACCGGCAGGAGGCCTATCAGGCGGCGTTCGACACGATCCGCGCCCGCACGCCAACGACCCTGCCGCTGAACGAGCGCGACCAGGCGGTGCTGGACGTGTTGATCCCGATGGCCAACGGCATGCAGTTCGTGCTCGAGCGGCAACCGCTCGGCCGTGCCTTGCTCACGGTCGGCGACGACCCGACCGACGCCGCCAACTATGCTCGCCTGGGCGCCCAGGTGGGGGTCATCTTCGCCAACAAGCTCGCCGTCGATGCGATGTTCGCCGGCACGCCATGGGGTGCCGCGATCACCGCCGCCAAGTTCGGCGCCCAGGTCGGCCTGTTCGTCCTCAGCATGGGCGCGGTGCAGGACGCGATCGGCGAGGGGCCGACGCTCTACCTGCGCGGCCAGCTCACGATCGCTGGCGCCACGGCGAGCCTGCTGGGCGATTCGCTCTCCGACCTCGCTGCGGCCGGCGCGGAGATCGCGATCTCCTCGGCGCCGCATTTCGTTTCCTTCTCCAACGCCGTCGCCAGCGGCGACGCCGAGGGTATCGCGAGCTCGATCGGCGAGCTGGCGGCCGACTACTACATGCTGCAGACCGGCGTCGATCCGCGCCTCTACGGCGCGGTCGGCGAGCGGTTCGCCGACCTGATCGTCCATCTCTTCACCGGCGACACCGGCGCGCTGGGCGACGACGTGCGGGCGCTGGGCTCGGCCTACCTCGATACCATCCTCAAGAACCCCTATCTCGCCGCCATCGGCAGCCGCATGGTCCAGTACGCCGAGACCATCAACGGGGCGCTGCAGGACATCAACGATTCCTACCGCATCCTCGGCGAGAACGTCGTCACCGGGCTGCTGCTGGTCGGCACCCGCCTCGACGGCGCGGGCAATGCCATCCGCGACGTGGCCCACAAGGTCGGCGGCTTCTTCACCGACATCCTGCATGGCATCGGCATCGACGGGTACATTTCCGGCGCCACCGTCTTCGCCGACGCGAACTTCAACGGCGCCCTCGATCCCGGCGAGGCCTCGACCACCACGGACGCCAACGGCCGCTATGCGCTCGCATCGAATGGCGCGCCGCTGATCCTGCAGGGTGGCGTCGACACGGCCACCAACCTCGCTTTCACCGGCACCATGCAGGCGCCGGCGGGTTCCACCGTGGTCACGCCGCTGACGACCCTCATCCAGAAGGTGGCGGCCTCGACCACCGGCGATCCGGTGGCTGCCCAGCAGCTCGTCGCTTCGGCGCTTGGGTTGAGTTCGAGCCTCGACCTCAACGATCTCGACACGGTCGCCGCCACCCGGACCGGCGTGTCGGGCGCCACGCATGCGTTCGCGGCGGCGTCGAGCGTGCTCAACACCGTCTCGCTGCTGCATGCGGCCGGCGCCACCGACGCCTTCGATGCGCTGGTGGCGCGGATCGTGGCGACGAATACCCTCGACCTGACGGACAACGCCACCCTGCTGGCCATCGCGGCGAGTGCGGGATTGGCCGGCGGCGTGGCCAGTGCGGTCGCGCAGCTCGCCGGCGCGAGCAACGCGCTCACCGAGCAGGCGGCCGCCAGCGCGACCGATCCGATGCGGTTCCTGCGCTACGTGACGGCGGTCAGCATGGCGGCCCAGGGCGACACCGCGCACGACTTGGCCGCGGCCGGATCCGACGCGACGCAGCTCGCCAATGTCCTCGCCGACCATACCGGGACCGGGCTTTCCACCCAGGTCAGCGGCAATCGCACACAGGTCGGCGGCTTCGGCGACACCGGCACGGGAGGCGGCGAGGTGCCGCTCAAGATCAGCGCCGACGGCCATGGCATCGAGCTGGCGCCGAACGGCGGCGTTGCGGTCGCCGGCAACTGGGTCCGGCTCGCGGCCCAGGATTTCGGCAGCCACGCGGGCTCCACCGTGCTGGTCTATACGGTCGACTCGTCCGGCAATGTCATCGATCACAACGACGACCACAGCGGCAGCGCCCTGACCGGCCTGCCGTCGCTCGGCTCGGTCGGCGGCGTGGAGGACGACCACGGCAAGGGGCTGCTGCTGGGCGCGCAGTCGGTCTACCTGGCCGCCGGCGAGCAGCTGCGCTTCGCCGTGCTGAGCGGCAACCAGATCGTCGATGCGACGCCCAGCACGCAATTCGCCAGCCGTGGCGACGGCTCGCTGCAGGTCATCGTCGACGGCCTGCATCTGACGGCGGTGACCAACAACTCGCTGTCCACCGCGACCACGCTCGCCGATGCGCAGCGCGACACCGGCGACGCCTTCGTCTTCCTGAAGCACGGCCAGACGCTGAGCGTCGAGCTGGCGGGCAGCTCGGCCAACGTCAATACGCTGGGCTTCGTCCGCATCGACATCGATGCGGCGACGGGCGCGCGCAGCGTCGCCGGCGTGGCGTTCGGCGACACCGCGGCCTTTGCCGCGGCGGTGCGCAGCCACATGGATGGCGGCCTCCATGAGGTCCATGGCGGCGACTTCGCCGGCACGGTGAGCTGGACCGTCTCCGGCGACACCGGCTACTACGCGCCGGTCCTGATCACGCCGTCCGGCCAGACTTTCGTCATCGGCACCGCCAATCCCGGCGGCCACGAGCAGATCCGCATGTTCGGCGAGAACACCTTCGGCTTCGAGGACCTCGCCTACAACCAGGGATCGGACTTCGACTACAACGACATGGTGATGCGCCTGAAGCCGGCGTCGGACCACATCATCTGACAGGCGGCGATGTTGCCGGCAGCCTCACGTCAGCGGCCGCATCCTGATGCGACCGGGCTCGACCACGGAGAAATGGCCGAGCCAATCCGTTCGCGCGTTGGCTAGCTAGGGCGGTCAATTGACTGAACCCGATCGTCGGAGTTTGGCGGCGGAAGTCGCACGTGAAGCCTGCGTTCGCCGCCAATTGTCCAAAGTCCTTGTCGATTGTCACGCAAACTCGCATAACCAACGCATTGTCAGGAAGCGCTGTGGAAGACCCGCTCGTCTGGAGCTGTCTCATCACGTCGGCTGAAAGCTGCCTCTGCTACTCCGCCGCCATCGAGCGCTTCACGGTGGCGCCCTTCTCGGCGTCGAGCATGTAGTCGCGCGTCAGCGGCACTGCGTCCTGCTTGCGGGCGAGCTGGAGCTGGAAGACCATCTGGTTCATGTACCGGAATGAGATCTCGCAAGCGGCGAGATAGAACTCCCACATGCGGCAGAAGCGGTCGTCGTAGCCCGCGACCTGCTTGATGCGCTCGCGGTTGGCGAGGAAGCGCTGGCGCCAGTGGCGCAGCGTCTCGGCGTAGTGCAGGCGCAGGATCTCCATGTCGGTGACCCACAGGCCGACCTTCTCGATGGCCGACAGCACCTCGGACAGGGCAGGTGTGTAGCCGCCCGGGAAGATGTACTTGCGCAGCCAGGTGTTGGTGCCGCCGGGCGGCTCCATGCGGCCGATCGAATGCAGCAGCATGACGCCGTCGTCGGCCAGGAGCTCCTTCACCTTGGTGAAGAACTCGACGTAGTGGGCGGCGCCGACATGCTCGAACATGCCGACCGAGACGATGCGGTCGTAGCGGCCGGGCTCCTTGCGATAGTCGAGCAGCTTGAAGCGCACGCAGTCGGCCACGCCGCCTTCGAGCGCGCGCCGGCTCGAGACGGCGTGCTGCTCCTTGGAAAGGGTGACGCCGGTCACGTCGACGCCGAACTCCTGGCTGAGGAACAGCCCCATGCCGCCCCAGCCCGAACCGATGTCCAGCACCTTCAGGCCGGGCTGCAGCAGCATCTTGGCGGCGATGTGCTGCTTCTTGTCGAGCTGGGCCTGCTCCAACGGCTCGTCGCCGGTCTTGAAGTAGGCGCAGGAATACTGCCGGTCGCGATCGAGGAAGAAGTCGTAGAGCTGGTCCTTGAGGTCGTAGTGGTGCGCCACGTTGCGCTCGGCGCGGCCGATCGGATTGTACTGCTGCACGAAGCGTATCCAGCGCTGCAGTTCATACGACCATCTCACCATCGGCGCGGCTTCGAGCGCCGCGATGTTGCGGCCGACCAGGTCGAGCAGGTCGTAGATGTCGCCGCCGCCTTCGACCGTGAGCTGGCCGTCCATGTAGGCTTCGCCCAGCGCCAGCCGTGGCCGCAGCGCCAGCCTGATCCCGGTCCACCGGGAGTGAATACGAATGGTTACGTCAGGGCCGCGCCGCGCGCCTTCGAGTCGATGATGCCTGCCGGCCGCATCGATGATGGTGAGCTGGCCTTCGTCCACTACACGGGCAAGAACCCGAGCTAACAGCATTGCCGTGCCTTCGGGGATGTTCGTTGTACTCAGTCGAAATGTTAATCCAGATGGCAATTTCAAGGCAAAGCCTGGCGTTTGCCCTGCGAATGACTGTGAAAATCACTTCAATGGCAATTGCGTCGCATCTGCACGGGTGTTACAGCGCAGATATTGAAACTCACTCGCACTGCAAATCGCGGTGCAAAAGGAGACCCTCGTGAAGCGTCGTGCAGCCCTCAAGACCGGTCTGGCCTTCGGTGCAGGCGTCCTCATCCTTCGCCGCGCGGAGGCGCAGGGCGCCACGCTCAACCTCTATTCGGCGCGCCACTACAACACCGACGAGGCGCTCTACGGCAATTTCTCCGACCTGAGCGGCGTGAAGATCAACCGCATCGACGCCGAGCCCGATCCGCTGGTCGAGCGGCTGAAGGCCGAGGGCGACAAGAGCCCGTGCGACGTCTTCATCACCACCGACGCCGGCCGCATCGAGCGCGCCCGCCAGATGGGCCTGCTGCAGCCGGTGACGACCGAGGTGCTGACCAAGTCGGTGCCGGCGCATCTGCGCGATCCCGACAACAACTGGTTCGGCTTCTCCAAGCGCGCGCGCGTCATCATGTACAACAAGGAGAAGGTGCCGGCGGCCGACGCGCCCAAGAACTACGAGGACCTGGCCGACGCCAAGTGGAAGGGCAAGCTGCTGATCCGCGCCTCGGGCCACATCTACAACCAGTCGCTGGTGGGATCGCTGCTGGCGGCCAACGGGCTGGAGAAGACCGAGGCCTGGGCCAAGGGCGTCGCGGCCAACCTGGCGCGCCCGCCGCGCGGCGGCGATACCGACCAGATCAAGGGCGTGGCCGCGGGCGAGGCGGAGATCTGCGTCTCCAACACCTATTATTACGTCAACCTCATGCGCTCCAAGAAGCCGGAGGACCGCGAGGTCGCGGCCAAGGTGGGCGTGGTATTCCCCAACCAGGCCAACCGCGGCACGCACGTCAACATCAGCGGCGGCGCCGTCGCGAAGCACGCGCCCAACAAGGCCGTGGCGGTGAAGTTCCTGGAGTACCTGGTGTCGCCGCAGGCCCAGAAGTACTTCGCCGAGGGCAACTCGGAGTATCCGGTGGTGTCCGGCGTCGCCCTCTCGGCTGAGCTGCAGTCGCTCGGCACCTTCACGGAAGACCAGCTCAACGCCCGCGTCTTCGCGCAGAACAATGCCGAAGCGCTGAAGATCATGGATCGCGCGGGCTGGAAGTGACGCCGTAAGGCGTCATCCTGACTGGAGCCTCGCGAAGCGAGGCGTAGCGGAAGGATCTATTCCGTTGCGGCTGGACCATAAAAGGTCCCTCCGCTCCGCGCTACGCGCTCCGGTCGGGATGACGGCTTTGCCGTCCGATCGCCCGACTGAGCACGATTACTGGCGCCAACGACACCATCACGATCACGATCGAGCCCACCGCGGCCTGGGCCAGGCGCTCGTCGGAGGCGAAGCGGTAGACGCCGATCGCCAGCGTATCGAGGTTGAACGGCCGGATCAGCAGGGTCGCCGGCAGCTCCTTCATCACCTCGACGAAAGCGACGACGGCCGCCGTCAGCATGGGCCCGCGCAGCAGCGGCAGGTGGATGCGACGCAGCACCTCGCGCGGGCCCGCACCCAGGACGCGGGCGCTGGCATCCATCGCGGGATCGATGGCGGCGAGTCCGGGCGCAATGTTGGCGAGGCCGACCGCCAGGAAGCGCACCGTGTAGGCGAGCAGCAGCGCGAACGCCGTGCCGCTCAGCAGCAGCCCGCTCGGCCATCCAAGAACGGCGCGGCTCAGCCGGTCGATCCCGTGGTCGGCCAGAGCCAGCGGCAACAGGGTGCCGACGGCGATGACGGCGCCCGGGATGGCGTAACCCAGGGCGGAGAACTCGATCAGCCGGTTGAGCGCGCGGCGGCGCACCAGGCGGCCGGCATAGCCCAGGAACAGGGCGAGGGCGACGATGATCGCGGCGGCCGCAGCGGCGAGGCCAAGGCTGTTCAGGGCATCACCCAGGAAACGCGAATCGCCGGCGACGGCGCCCGATCTCCAGGCGAGCTGGGCAAGGTGGACGGTCGGCACGACGAAGCCCAGGACGATGGGCATCGTGCAGGCGAGCAGGGCGCCGGCCGCCCTCCACGACCTGAGTTCGGCCGGATCGCCTTGCTGACGCAGGTTCGAGGCGATGCTGTAGCGCGCGCGGCCGCGAGAATGGCGCTCGACCAGGACCAGCAGCCCGGCGATGGCGATCAGCACCAGCGCGATCTGCGCTGCGCCCTCGCGATTGCCGAGCCCGTACCATGTCCGGTAGATCGCCGTCGTCAGCGTCTGCACGCCGTAATACTGGACGGTGCCGAAGTCGGCGAGCGCTTCCAGGAGCGCCAGCACGGCGCCGGCGGCGATGGCGGGCCGTGCGAGCGGCAGGCCGACGCCGAAGAAGGTGCGCCATGGGCCGTGGCCCAGGATGCGGCTCGCCTCGATCAGGGCGTGCGACTGGGTGAGGAAGGCGGTACGCGCGGCGAGGTAGACGTAAGGGTAGAGGACCAGCGTAAACAGCAGGGCGACGCCGCCGGCCGAACCGAGGTCGGGGAACCAGTAGTCGCCGCGGCTCCAGCCGGTCGCCTGGCGCAGCGCGCCCTGCACGGGGCCGGCGAAGGCCAGAAGGTCGGCGTAGGCGTAGCCGATGATGTAGGTCGGCAGGACCAGCGGCAGCAGCAGCGCCCATTGCAGCAGGCGGCTGCCGGGGAAGCGGCACATCGTCACCAGCCACGCCGTGCCGGCGCCGATGACGGTGGTGCCGAGGCCGACGACGACCAGCAGCACCAGCGTATTGAAGAAGATGTCGACGAGCTGGGTATCGGCGAGATGCCGCCACAGGTCGGCCTGCGGCGTGAACAGGCTCCATGCCACGCCGAGCATCGGCAGCGCCACGACGCCGGCGATGACGACAGCGCCGATGCGCCAGATCATCGGAGCTCCGCGCTCCAAAAAAAACGCATGCCACCGGTGTCCGGTGGCATGCGCCAGAACGAGTGCACGAAGCGCTCGTTACTGCTTTTCGGCCGGCGCTTCCTCGGCCGGAGTTTCGGCGGCAGCCTCGCCTTCGGCGGGCTTGGCCTCGAACAGCGCGGCAGCCTGCTCGGCGGCGCGCTGGGCGGCTTCCGCCGCCTCGAGCGCCGCACGCTCGGTCTCGGCGACCAAGGTGCCGCCCTTGGCGAGGAAATCCGCCTCGTCGGGCGAACGGGCGACCAGCACGCTGATCTCGACCGCGACCTCCGGATGGAGGTGGACCTTGATCTTGTGCGTGCCCAGCGCCTTGATCGGCTTGTCGAGCTCGACCTGGCCGCGCTCGATCTTGACGCCCTGCGTGGCGGCGCCGTCGGCGATGTCGCGCGAGGTCACCGAGCCGTAGAGCTGCAGGGCTTCGGAGGCCTGACGGATCAGCGTGACCTTGAGGTCGGCCATCTTGGCCGCCACCGCCTCGGCGTCCTTGCGGCGCTCGAGGTTCTGCGCCTCGAGCGTCTTACGCTGAGACTCGAAGTAGGTGATGTTGTCCTTGGTGGCGCGCAGGGCCTTCTTCTGCGGCAGCAGGTAGTTGCGGGCGAAGCCGGGCTTCACCTTCACCACATCGCCCATCTGGCCGAGCTTCGGCACGCGCTCCAGCAGGATGACGTTCATCGGCATGATCGTCTCTCCTCAGGCAATCAAGTAGGGCAGCAGCGCCAGGAAGCGGGCGCGCTTGATCGCCTGGGCGAGTTCGCGCTGCTTCTTGGACGATACCGCGGAGATGCGGCTCGGCACGATCTTGCCGCGCTCCGAGACGAAGCGCTGCAGCAGGCGCACGTCCTTGTAGTCGATCTTCGGCGCGTTGGCGCCGGAGAACGGGCAGCTCTTGCGGCGGCGGGTGAAGGGACGACGTTGGGCGCTCATTCTTCTTCTCCC
>JAIEOV010000117.1 GCA_019750135.1 Reyranella sp.
GCCGGTCCCGCCGGCGGCGGCGCCATCATGAACGTCAAGACCACCGACAATCGCAGCGGCCGCACGATCATGGCCTCAATCGATCCGATCACCGGCGGCGCCGGTGGCTGGTCGGGCGGCGACGGCGCCGACGGCTCGGGTGCGAATTCGAGCTTCCTCAAGAACACGCCGGTCGAGATCAACGAGACCGAGGTGCCGATCAAGGTGATCCGCTACGGCCTGGTGCCCGACTCCGGCGGCGCCGGCCGGCACCGCGGCGGGCTCGCCACCCAGCTCGAGTTCAAGGTGTTCGCGCCGAATACGGTGGTGACGGCGCGCAACCGCGACCGCACGCGCTTCTCGTCATGGGGCAGCAAGGGCGGGCAGCCCGGCAATACCTCGTGCTTCTGGCGCAACCCGGGCGGCAACGATGCCATCGATCTCGGCAACACCGACGTCGTGGCCCTCGATCCGGGCGACGTGATCCTGGTGACGTCGTCGGGCGGCGGCGGCTTTGGACCGTCGTGGGAACGCGACGCCAAGGCTGTGCTGTTCGATGTCGAGCAGGGCAAGGTCTCGGTGCAGGCCGCCGCCGACAAATACGGCGTGGTCATCCGCGACGGCGCGGTCGACGAGACGGCGACCGCCGCGCGCCGGGCGCGGCTTTCCAAGGAGACCGAGGCCAGGGGCATCTTCGCCTACAACGCCGAGCGCGAGGCCTACGAGCGCGAATGGACCGACGCCAACTACGCCGCCCTGACCGAGGTGCTGGCCACCCTGCCCGTCAACTGGCGCCACTACCTGAAGAAGCGCATCTTCGCCGCGCTGCAGGAGCTGCCCGCCCATCAGCGCCGCGGCGACGGCAGCGAGGTGCGGCGCGCCTTCGAGCTGGCGGTCAACGAGTTCCCGCAGCTGCGGCCGGCGCAGGCGGCGGAGTGACCGGCTGATGGACATCCATTTCGACAACCAGACCGTCATCGTCACCGGCGCCGCGCGCGGCATCGGCGGCGGGATCGTCGAGGGCTTCGTCGAACGCGGCGCCAGGGTATGGGCCTGCGACATCCTCTTGGACGAATTGGCGGCGCTGAAGGCGCGCGTGAAGCCGCAGCGCGGCGGCTCCTTGGAGACGCGCAAGGTCGACCTGACGCAATCGAAGCAGGTCGACGGCTTCGTGCGCGAGGTCGAGCAGGGCGGCGGTGGAGTCGACGTGCTGGTGCATGTCGCGGGCGGCGTGCGCGGCCAGGCGAAGCGGCCGGTCGAGGAGGTGAGCGACGACGACTGGCGCGCCATCCAGTCCATCAATGTCGAAGGCGCCTTCTTCGCCAGTCGCGCCGTGGCGCCGGGCATGAAGAAGAACGGCAAGGGCCGCATCGTCGTGATCGCGAGCCGCGCCGGGCTCGGCGTCAGCCTGACCGGCATCCAGTCCTACGCCACGGCCAAGGCCGCCCAGCTCGGCCTGGTGCGCCAGCTCGCGCACGAGCTCGGACCGAACGGAATCACGGTGAACGCCGTGGCGCCGGGTTTCCTGCGCACCAGCCCCGACTACGAACGGCAATGGCAGTCGTACGGGCCGGAGGGCCAGAAGGCGATGATCCAGCGCGTCGCCATGCGTCGCCTCGGCGAACCGCAGGACATCGCCCACGCCGTGATGTTTCTGGCCTCGCCCTATGCATCGTGGATCACGGGCCAGGTGCTGCCGGTGACGGGAAGTCCGATTTCATGAAAACCCCGTCATCCCGACCGGAGCCTCGCGAAGCGAGGCGTAGCGGAGGGACCTGTTTTGTCGATGCGTCGACCAAAACAGGTCCCTCGACTGCGCCGCCCTTCGGGCAGCTCCGCTCGGGATGACGGGAAAGAGAAAGAAGGAGGCGCAAATGTCCCCTGCACGCCCGACGATCGTTCCCAAGCCAGAAGAGCCCGAGCAGCCCTGGCAATGGTCCGAGCAGCGTTGGCGCAGCATCGTCGAGCGCGTGCGCGCCGGGCGGACGCTGCGGCCAGAGACGTGGCCGGGCGGCGCACGCTGCGCCGTGGCCATCTCGTTCGACTCCGACCATGAGACCGGCGAGCTGCGCGAGGGCGGCGAATCGATCGGGCGGCTGAGCCAGGGCCAGTACGGCAACCGCGCCGGCATCCCGCGCATCCTGGCGCTGCTGCAGAAGTACGCCGTGCCGGCGACCTTCTACGTGCCGGCGGTCTCGGCCATGCTTCATGCCGACGAGCAGCGCCGCCTCACCGCCGAGGGCCACGAGATCGGCATCCACGGCTGGATCCACGAGCGCAACTCGATCCTGCCCGAGGCCTCGGAGCGCGACCTGCAGATGCGCGCGGCCGACATGCTACAGAAGATCTCGGGACAGCGTCCGGTCGGAATCCGCACACCGTCCTGGGATTTCTCGCCCAATACGCTCGCCATCACCCGCGACATGGGCCTGCTCTACGATTCCTCGCTGATGGCCGATGACGACTGCTACGAGCTGCTGCTCGACGGCCAGCCGACCGGCGTCGTCGAGCTGCCGGTCGAATGGATCCGCGACGACGCTGTCTATTTCAACATGAACCGCTTCGCCGCGCTCCGTCCCTACACGCCGCCGTCGGGGGTGCTGGAGATCTTCCGCCGCGAGTTCGACGTGGCCTATGCCGAGGGCGGGCTGTTCCAGCTCACGATGCACCCGCATATCATCGGCCACCGCTCGCGCATGATGATCCTGGAGGAGCTGATCCAGCACATGCGCGCGCAGACCGGAATCTGGTTCGCCACGCACGCCGACGTCGTGCGTCACGTCAAGCAGGGGAGCTGAACGAAAAGAGGAGGCAGGAGATGAAACGGACAATTGGGGTAGTGCTGGCCGCGGTCGCCGCGGCGGCAGCGTTCATCAGTGCAGGCGGCGCCTGGGCGCAGGGCAAGTACGTCCACGCCAACAACAGCGGCTACGACAATCTCGACCCGCACGTCGTCTTCGACGTCGGGCGCGCGGCGTCGCGCATCAACTTCTACGACGGGCTGCTGCGCTGGGTCGACAACCCGCCGAAGATGATTCCCTGGCTGGCGGAAAGCTACACCGCCTCGGACGACGGCAAGACCTGGACGTTCAAGCTGCGCCAGGGCGTGAAGTTCCACGACGGCAGCGAAATGACCGCCGAGGACGTGCTCTACAGCATGGAGCGCATGCTGGCGACCAAGAAGGGGGCCTCGTCGCTGTTCCTGCCGATCATCATGCCGGGCAGCACCAAGGCACTCGACAAGTACACGGTCGTCTTCACCCTGAAGGAGCCGTCGGCGATCTTCCTCTCCACCGTGCCGGAAATCCTGATCGTCAATTCCAAGCTGGTGAAGAAGAACGAGAAGGACGGCGACTGGGGCCAGGCGTGGCTTGCCAAGAACGTTGCCAGCACCGGCTCCTACAAGCTGAAGCGCTATGATCCGGCAATCGGCTTCGTCGGTGAAAAATTCAAGGAGCATTTCGCCGGCTGGGGGCCGAAGTCGTTCGACGAGATCGAGTTCCGCACCGTGCTCGAGACCAACACGCGTGTTCAGGGCCTGATCAAGGGCGACATCCAGGGCACCGACGGGTACCTGCCCTACGACCAGATCCTGCGCCTCAAGGAGGCGAAGAACGTGCAGATCCTCGAGCAGGAATCGATGCGCGTCTTCTACTTCAACATCCACAACGGCCGCGGGCCGATGAGCGACGTGCACTTCCGCCGGGCCCTCGCCTACGCCTTCGACTATGACGGCTTCATCAAGGACATCCTGAAGGGTGCGGTCTCACGCAACGCCGGGCCCAACCCGAACAATCTCTGGGGCTCGCCCAAGGATCTCAAGGGCTACACCTACGACCTGGAGAAGGCCAAGGCGGAGCTGGCGCTGGTGAAGGAGCCGATCCGCCCGATCACCATCGGCACGTTGGCGGGCTTCAGCGAGACCGAGCAGGCCGCCACCCTGCTGCAGAACGGCGCCAAGAAGATCGGCATCGACATCAAGATCGAATCCGCGCCCTGGCCCGTCATCCAGAGCCGCATGCAGGACCGCGAGAAGAATTACGACATGGTCCCGCTGTGGAAGAGCACCTACTACGTCGACCCCAACAACTGGGTCGGCGAGATGTACGCCTCGCGCTACATCGGCACGCGCAACACGTCGTACATCAACGATCCCGAGATGGACAGATGGCTCGACGAGGCGCTGGCGATCAGCGACCAGGAGAAGCGCCGCGTGCTCTACGAGAAGGCGGTGACCAAGGCGACCGAGCAGGCCTTCGGCATCTACGTCTACAACACGCGCTGGTACGGCCCCTACGCCGCGAACGTCGCGGGCATCCGCTTCAGCCCGATCGGCAGCGGCCAGGACATGCGTTGGGCCTATTACAAGTAGGAGTATCGGAGCGCGGGCCGACGGCCCGCGCTCCGCATGAGAGGCTTCTGGGATGCGCCGTCTGGAGATGATCGTTTCACGACTGGCCTGGTTCGTGCCGACCATGGCCGGGCTGGTCGTGATCGTCTTCCTGATCTCGAACGTCATCCCGACCGATCCGGTGAAGGTTCTTCTGGGCGAGAACGCCACCCCGGCGCAGATCGAGGCAATGCGCGTCAAGCTGGGCTACGACCAGCCGCTGACGGTCCAGCTGGCGCGGCATTTCCGCGACATCGTGTCGGGCAATCTCGGCACCAGCATCTACACCCAGCGCCCGATCTCCGAAGACCTGGCACAGCGTCTGCCGGCCACCCTGGAACTCACCCTGGTCGCCATCATCCTGTCGATTGTCATTGGCATCCCGTTGGGCGTGGTGTCGGCCCTGAAGCGCAACTCGATGTGGGATCATGTCGTACGGGTGCTGAGCGTGTCGGGGCTCGCGATCGCGGCGTTCTGGCTGGCCATGCTGCTGCAGTTCCTGTTCGCCATGAAGCTCGGCACGGCGCCGCTCAACGGCCGCATCGACGGCTTCGGCCCCACGCCAGTGACCGGGTTCATGATCATCGACTCAATTCTCGACTGGGACATGGAGTCCCTGCGCAGCGCCCTGTCCCACATCGCCCTGCCCGCCCTCACCCTGGCACTGCCGGCGGCCGCCACGATCGTGCGCTTCACGCGCGCCGGCGTGCTCGACGTCATCAACAGCAACTACGTGCTCTACCAGCGCGCCATGGGCATGCCGCCCGGCCTGATCGTCTGGAAGTACGTGCTGCGCAACGCCCTCATCTCGACTGTCACGCAGATCGGGCTGATCTTCGGCGTGCTGGTGACGAACGCCGTCGTCGTCGAGACGGTGTTCGATTGGCCCGGCATCGGCACCTTCGCCGTGCAGTCGATCCTGCAGTCCGACCACAAGGCGATCATCGGCTTCACCATCTGGATCGGCGCCCTGATCGTGATCGTCAACCTGCTGGTCGACATCACCCATTCGTTCATCGATCCCAGAGGAACGCGGTGAGGGGAAGCCGATGACCTCGGGCTGGCGGCGCGAGTTGCGCCGATTCGGAAAGGACCGCGCCGCGACCTTGGGCATGGCGCTGCTCGTCCTGCTGGTCCTGGTGGCCGTCTTCGCGCCGATCCTGGCGCCCTACCCCGGCGACGTCTCGGAGTTCCATACCGCCAATCGCCTGCGCGCGCCCGATGCCGCGAACTGGCTGGGTACCGACCGCATGGGCAGCGACCTCCTGAGCCGCATCATGTTCGGCGCCCGCATCACCATCACGATCGCCTTCGTCGCCGTCGGATCGGCCGTCGTGATCGGCGTGCCGATCGGCCTTCTGGCCGGCTATTACGGCGGCTGGCCCAGCAACCTCCTGATGCGCGTCTCCGATATCTTTCTGGCGGTGCCGCAGATCGTACTGGCCATCGCCATCGCCCAGACGCTGGGCCCTTCGATCGAAAACGTGATCCTGGCCCTCAGCATCACCTACTGGCCGTTCTGGGCCCGCCTGGTGTTCGCCGAGACGCGCTCGCTGAAGAACGAGGTCTTCATCGAATCGGCCATCGCGCTCGGCGCCTCGCCGTTGCGCATCATGACCCTGCACGTGCTGCCCAACATCGCGTCGTCCATCATCGTGCGCACCTCGATCGGCATGGGCGCCACCATCCTGACGGCGGCGGCGCTGGGCTTCCTCGGGCTGGGCGCGCCGCCACCGACGCCCGAATGGGGCCGCATGATCGCCGAATCGCGCGAATTCCTGCCCGAGGCGTGGTGGTACGCCACGGCGCCCGGCATCGCGATCTTCATGGTCGTCATGGGCTTCAACCTTCTGGGCGACGGGCTGCGCGACTTCCTCGATCCACGCATCAGGCGGGGGGCCGGCGCAAAGTGACGGCGGTTTTGTCGGTCGAAGAATTGTCGCTGGGGTTTGCGACCGAGGCCGGCTTCGCGTCGGTGCTCGACCGCGTCAACCTGTCCATCGAACGCGGCAGGGTGCTGGGCCTGGTCGGTGAAAGCGGCTGCGGCAAGACCACCCTGGCGCGTGCCATCCTGGGCGTGCTGCCGCGCGAGCAGACCACCATCACCGGCGGCCGCGTCTTGTTTCACGGCACCGACCTGCTGACCGCCGATCCCGCGATGGTCAACCGGACGGTGCGCGGCCGCGCCATCACCTTCGTGCCGCAGGATCCGTTCACCAGCTTCAATCCGGTCTTCACGGTAGGCGACCAGATCATGGAGATCCTGAAGTGGAAGTCGCCGCGCGCCGCCGCGCCGCCCGGCAGCGGCTGGCTGCCGGCGGTCGCCGCGCGCTACCCCTCCGATCGCCGGCGCGCCGATCTCGACTCGGTCCTGGAGCTGCTCGACAGCGTGCAGCTGCCGCGCCCCAAGCAGCTCCTCGCCAAATATCCGCACGAGCTCTCGGGCGGCCAGCGCCAGCGGCTGATGATCGCGATGGCGCTGCTGCCCGGCCCCGATCTCGTGATCGCCGACGAGCCGACCACGGCGCTCGACGTCACCATCCAGGCCCAGATCCTCGGCCTGATTCGGCGACTGGCGACCGAACGCAACGTCGCCGTGCTGCTGACCACGCACGACCTCGGCGCCGCCTATGAGATCTGCGATGCCGTCAACGTCATGTATGCCGGGCAGGACGTCGAGTCCGCGCCGGTCGACCGCTTCTTCGCCTCGCCGGCCCATCCCTACACGACGAAGCTTTTGGCCAGCCTGCCCGACGCCAGCGGCAACGCCAGCGGCATTCCAGGCGAAGTACCGAGGCTGATCGCGCCACCCGGCGGCTGCCGCTTCCATCCGCGCTGTGAGCGGGCCGATGCGCCGTGCCGCGAGGCGCGCCCGCCGGTCGACCCACTCGAGGCCGGCCATTGGGTGCGCTGCTATCATCCGCATCGGCCAGCGCCATGACGTCGCCGATCCTCAGCGTGCTCGACCTCAAGGTGCACTTCGCGGTGCGCGGGCCGTTCAACCGACGCATCGGGGCGATCAAGGCGGTCGACGGTGTTTCGTTCGACCTGATGCCGGGCGAGGTCTTCGGGCTGGTGGGCGAGTCGGGCTGCGGCAAGTCCACGCTCGGCAAGACCATCATGGGCATCAACCAGCCCAACGGCGGCGAGATCTGGTTCGAGGGACGGCAGATCGACCGCCTGCCGCCGGCGGCGCGGCGGGCCGTGCGCAAAAGCCTGCAATACGCCTACCAGGATCCGGGCGCGTCGCTCGACCCGCGGTGGAAGATCGGGCGGTCGCTGCAGGAGCCGCTGGTGATCCACAGCGACCTCGATGCCGCGGCGCGCGAGCAGCGCATCCGCAGCATCCTCGAGGCCGTCGGCCTGCCCGACACCCATCTCGATCTCTATCCGCACGAAATCTCGGGCGGACAGCAGCGACGGGTCGGGCTGGCGCGCATCCTCACCCTGCATCCCAAGGTCGTCATCCTCGACGAGCCGACCTCGGGTCTCGATGTCTCGGTGCAGGCGACGGTGCTGTCGCTGTTCCGCAGCCTGCGCCAGACCTTTGAGCTCACCTACATGCTGATCAGCCACGACCTCGCCGTCGTACGCACGATGTGCAACCGGGTCGCGGTGATGTATCTCGGCCGCATCGTTGAGGCCGGGCCGACCGAGGAGATCTTCGACCGGCCGCGCCATCCCTATACCCGCTCCCTGCTGGCGGCGATTCCCAAGATCGGCGGCCCGCGCATCACGCGGGACTTCTGGCTGCAGGGCGAGCCGCCCGACCCGGGCAACCTCCCCTCCGGCTGCCGCTTCCGCACACGCTGCCCGAAAGCCACCGATCTCTGCGCGCGCGAGGAACCGGCGGCGCGGCCGCTGGGACAGAGTTCAGTCGCCTGTCATTTCCCCGACTGACCCTCGACGCGATAGAAGAGCACCCGTGCGGCCGGAATGAGCTGAAGAAGGATATCGTAGTCGCCGACATTTGCGGTCAGGACGACCAAGCCCAGCTGCTGTGCCTGCAGGAACAACATGCAATCGTGCAGCGCACGCAACTTGCCATCTCGTTCATATCCCTGGAGCCGACACAGGATGCCTGAGAGCAGCGCCGCCCTCCCGAGGACCTCGACATCCGGCGCAAAGACCCGGTGAGACGGCATCGCCTTTACCAGCCTGCCGATCTCGACAACGACGGCCGCAGTTCGTGCGTCTGATGGATCGAGCACGCCGACGGTGTGCATCAGTTCCTGGATCGCGACGGTCGAATGGTTGACTTGGCGTTGGGCGATCAGGTCATCCAAGATCTGGGGAGAGCGGCCCTGCATTTGATCGATATAGACACAGGTATCGAGCAACAGACCTTGGCCTGTGATCGGGACGGTGTCGACGAATGGCAATTGATCGTCGCGACGCCGGGTCAAAGTCGATCGCCGATCGAACCGCGCCCATCGCCGCGCCGCCTCGAAATCAAACTCGACCACTTCAGAAGCCGAGCTTCAGCTCCCGATCGACCTTGTTTCGCGATGTCTTGAAGGCCTGCGCAAAGCCATCCTCGAGAGCCACCGCGGCCAATGCAAACTCGATCAGATCGGTGTCGGCCTCGATGCCGGTCTGCCGCTTCGCCTGCCGGACCAGAGCGGGACTCACCCTGCCGCCGATGCGGCCACCCTTGCCCTGCAGGAAACCGGCTTGCTTCGCCGCCTGCATGATTGCCTCGACGCGAGCCGTCATCCCGACGACACGGCCTATCGCATTTGGTAGCGCCGACCTGCTTGATGATGTCTTCGCCACAGCAGCACCGCCCGTTGGACAAAATGGCCTTTTGTCTGACATAGCGCGCCGAAGAGGTGATTTCCAGGACGGCAGGAAGCGCAGAGGAGCATGAGTGGCCAGAGGCCGGCAGTCCGGAGGAAAGGATCGTTCGATCCGCAGTCGTTTGAGCCAGCAAAAATGTCGGAAAGCCCCTGTCCGGCAGCAAAGATTCTCTGCGGCCAATCGCGCGGTTGTCGTTTCGGAACAGGGCGTTATATCCAACCATAGCCGACGCCATTCCCCACAATCGAACAATGACGGTCGGGCCACCGGGCCCGCGGAGGCGTGTTTTGAGTGCGTTGAGGAACGAGATCGTACAGTCTGTCCATCACTGGACCGACGAGTTGTTCAGCTTCAGGACCACGCGTGACAAGGGGTTCCGCTTCGCCAGCGGCCAGTTCACGATGATCGGGCTCAAGATCGACGGCAAGCCGCTGCTGCGCGCCTACTCGATCGCCAGCGCCCACTACGACGACGAGCTGGAGTTCTTTTCCATCAAGGTGCCGGACGGCAAGCTGACGTCGCGGCTGAAGGACCTGGCGCCGGGCGACTCCGTGCTGGTCGGCGCCAAGGCCACCGGCACGCTGCTGCTCGACAGCCTGACGCCCGGCCGCAACCTCTACCTGCTGGGCACCGGCACCGGCCTCGCCCCCTTCCTGTCGCTGGTGCGCGACCCGGAAGTCTACGAGCGCTTCGAGAAGGTGATCCTGGTCCATGGCTGCCGCCAGGTGCGCGACCTCGCCTACCGCTCGAAGCTCGCCGACGAACTGCCGGCCGACGAGATCCTGGGCGACATGGTGCGCGACAAGCTCGTCTACTATCCGACCATCACCCGCGAGCCGTTCAAGAACCGCGGCCGCATCACCGACCTGATCGCCAGCGGCACCCTGGCGAACGACGTCGGCCTGCCGCCGATCGGCCGGCAGGACGACCGTTTCATG
This sequence comes from Reyranella sp., assembly GCA_019750135.1. Classification (GTDB taxonomy): domain Bacteria; phylum Pseudomonadota; class Alphaproteobacteria; order Reyranellales; family Reyranellaceae; genus Reyranella. The sequence continues at coordinate 10,108 of JAIEOV010000117.1, forward strand.
CTGTGCGGCAGCATGCAGATGCTGGCCGACATCCGCGGCCTGCTCGAAGGCGCGGGCCTCAACGAGGGCAGCACTACGGTGCCGGGCGAATTCGTCGTTGAAAAGGCGTTCGTCGAGTAACGGGCTCCGGCCGCCCCTGCGGGCGGAAGCATCTGGCCAGCCGTGGGCGTGGCGCGCTATGCCAACGTCATGACTACGCCGACCGACAAGCAGCTCGCCGCCCTTGGCGCTGCCTTCGACGCCTTTGCGCGCCGGTACAAGCTGCTGGACGCGCTGGGCCCGGAAACGCCGCTGAACGAGCTCGACAAGCAGGCACTCATATACGTGGCGGATCATCCGGGATGCGGACCGACCGACGTCGCCCGCTTCCTGGCGGTGCCGAACACGACGATCTCCTCGGCGACAGACCGCCTGGTCAAGCGCGGCCTGCTGGATCGCCACCGGCCGGAAGGCGACCGCCGCGCCGTCGCGTTGCGGCTGTCTGCAGAGGGCAAGGCGCGCGCCGACGCCATCGTGGCGGCGCATCGCGAACTTTACCGCAGGATGCTGGCGCCGCTTACGCCGGCCGAGCGCAAGAGCTTTATCCACATGATCGGCAAAATCGTATTCCACGAGCATTGAATAATACGAACTTCGTCTTATCTTCAAGTGCGAGGTTGATGAGCCCTAACCTGTACGAGGGGTGACGATGACGATCAGGATCAACGGCACCGACGTCGTCGCGCCCGACGATGCGCGCGTCTCCCTGCTCGACCTGTTGCGCGAGCACCTTCACCTCACCGGCACCAAGGTCGGCTGCAATCAAGGCGCCTGCGGCGCGTGCACCGTCCTCGTCAACGGCGAGCGCGTCCTGTCCTGCCTGACGCTCGCCGTACAGGCCGACGGACAGTCGGTCACGACGATCGAAGGACTGGGCAGCGGCGAAGACCCCCATCCGCTCCAGGCCGCCTTCATCGAGCATGATGGCTTCCAGTGTGGCTACTGCACGCCAGGCCAGGTCTGTGCCGCGGCGGCGATGCTGCGTGAGATCGAGGCGGGCGTGCCGAGCTACGTCACGGCCGACCTGACGGGTCCCGTCGTTCTGTCGCGAGACGAGGTGCGGGAGCGCATGAGCGGCAATCTCTGCCGGTGCGGCGCGCACAACGGCATCGTCGATGCGATCCTCGAAGTCGCAAAGGAGCGCTCAGCATGATGCCGCTCAGCTACCGCCGCGCCTCCTCGATCGATCAGGCCATCCAGGCGGCGGGCGGCGATGGAGTCCGCCTCCTTGGGGGCGGCACCAACCTCGTCGACCTGATGCGCAAGGGCGTGGAGCGGCCCTCCAGCCTGCTCGACGTGACAACCTTGTCGGGCTCGATCGAGGAGACCAACGACGGTGGCCTCCTGATCGGCGCGGCCGCACGCAACAGGGCCGTTGCGGCGCATCCGCTGGTTCGCGCGCGCTACCCGATGCTGGCCCGCGCCCTTCTGGCCGGCGCGTCGGCGCAGATCCGCAACATGGCGACCGTCGGCGGCAACCTGATGCAGCGGACACGATGCCTCTACTTCCAGGATGTCGCCGGTTCCCGTTGCAACAAGCGCGCACCCGGGAGCGGCTGCGACGCGGCGGGCGGGTTCAACCGCTATCACGCGATCATCGGCGCCTCCCCCGCCTGCATCGCCACACACCCCTCGGACATGTGCGTGCCGCTTTACGCGCTCGATGCCCGCATCCATTTGGCGGGAAGCAACGGCGCGCGGACCGTCCCCATCGTCGATTTCCACCGGCTGCCCGGCGAGCGGCCCGACCTGGAGACCTTGCTCGAGCCCGGAGAAGTGATCACCGCCGTCCAGATTCCTCCCTCACCCTTCGGCCGGTCCACCTATCGCAAGGTTCGCGATCGGGCGAGCTATGCCTTCGCCCTGGTCTCGGTCGCCGCCGGGCTGACGATGCGCGCCGGGAAGATTGAACAGATCGGCATAGCGTTCGGCGGCATCGCGCCCAAGCCCTGGCGGGCGTTGCGGGCCGAGACGGCGCTGCGCGGAGGCCCGGCCACAGCGCAGGCCTTCGCCGCTGCCGTGGACGACGAACTGGCTGACGCCGCGCCGCTGCCCGGCAATGCCTTCAAGATCGACCTGGCGCGACGAACGTTGAGCGCCGTGCTCACCGAACTGAGCGGGAGCGACCGATGAGCAGGGTGCAGAACGCCGTCGTCGACTCGGTTAAGACCGTGCTGGGCTGGGTGCCGGCGCAATGGCTGCCGGGTGGCACGCCCGATCCGCTGATCCAGCGCCGAGCCGCGATCGGGCGGCAGGACACACGGCTCGACGGCCCCGAGAAGGTCAGAGGACAGGCCCGTTTCGCCGCCGAGGTCGCGATGGACCGCCTGACCTACGCCAGCCTGGTCCACAGCCCGGTGACGCGCGGGCGGATAACGCGCCTCGACACCGCCGGCGCGGAGGCGGCGCCGGGGGTTATCCTGGCGATGACGTACCGCAACATGCCGCGGATCGGCCCCCTGGCGCTCATCAGCATGACCGACCTGTCGGCCGTGGGTAACAGCAGCCTGCCCATCATGCAGGGGCCGGAGGTGCGATATAACGGCCAGGTGGTCGCGCTCGTCGTCGCCGAGACGCAGGAACAGGCTGACCATGCCGCCTCTCTCGTCGAGATCGACTACGCCGAAGAAGCCTCCAGGACCCACTTCGACGACGCGAAGGCCAACGCGCGGACCCCGGCCTCGATCCTGATGGACAGGAACCAGGTCTCGGTCGGCAACGCCGAGCGCGAGCTCGCGCAAGCGCCGCATCGCGTCGACAACGTCTATCGGACGCCGGGCCACAACCACAACGCCATCGAGCTCCATGCCGTCACTGTCGCGTGGGAAGGCGGGTCGCTGGTGGTTCATGACGCGACGCAGATGATCGCGCCCAGCGCCAATGCCCTCGCCAAGGTCTTCGGCCTCAAGAAGGAACAGGTTCGCGTTTTCTCGCCGTTCGTCGGCGGCGGCTTCGGGGGCAAGGGCCTGTGGGATCATCAGATCGTGGCAATTGCCGCGGCCAAGCTTGTTGGCCGCCCCGTGCGGCTGATGCTGAGCCGTGAGGGCGTCTATCGCATGATCGGCGGCCGCAGCCCGACGGAGCAGCGGGTGGCGATCGGCGCCGACCAGGACGGCCGGTTCACCGCACTGGTACATACCGGCTACTCGATTATGCCGACCTACGGCGCCTGCCCCGAGCAATATACGCTGGGCACCCGCGCGCTCTATCGTTCGAACAGCTTCGAGAGTGTCCAGCACCACGTCGATCTCGACATCGTGCCCAACACCTTCATGCGGGCTCCCGGCGAGGCGATTGGGACCTTCGCGGTCGAATGCGCCATCGACGAGCTTGCCCATGTGATGGGCATCGATCCGATCGAGCTTCGCCGGCGCAATGAGCCCGACCGGCACCCGGTCCACGGCACCCCCTTCTCCCAGCGCGCGTTGACGCAAGCCTATGCCGACGGCGCGAAGCGCTTCGGCTGGGAACGCCGGCTCGCGGAACCCGGCGCACGGCGCGACGGCGAGTGGCGCATCGGGATGGGCTGCGCGAGCGGCAGTTTCCCCTATGTGCGGATGCCGGGCGCCCAGGTCCGCATCACGCTGCGCCGCGATGGCTCGGCGACCGTCTCGTGCTCGGCGCAGGAGATGGGCATGGGAACCGCGACAGTGCAGGTCCAGCACGCGGCAGATCGCCTGGGCCTGCCCGTCGAGGCAATCAGGTTCGAGATGGGCGATTCAGCGCTGCCGGCCGGTCCGATGGCGGGCGGGTCATGTCAGACCGTGTCGATCGCGGGAGCGATCATGGCCGCCACCGAAAAACTGACCAGCGAACTGCTGCGCCTGGCCGGCAACGACAGTCCGGTCGCGGGCCTGCGCGCCGGCGACGTCCGCCTCGTCGATGGAGGCATCTCCGGCATCAGCGATCCGTCGCGGCGCGAAACCTATCGCTCGATCCTGACCCGTGCGGCGCGCGACGAGCTGACCGTCAGCGCGGCGGGCAGCGCGCCGCTCGAGATGCTGAAGTTCGCGATGCACAGCTCTTCGGCCATCTTCTGCGAGCTGCGCGTGAGCGAGGTGACGGGCGAAGTGCGCGTGGACCGATTGCTGGGCTCCTTCGATTGCGGGACGATCCTCAATCCGAAGACCGCGGCCAGCCAGTTCAGGGGTGGCATGATCATGGGCCTGGGGCTGGCGCTCACCGAGGAGACCTTGTTCGACGAGCGAAGCGGCCGGATCATGAACGCGACGCTCGCGGACTATCACATCCCGGCTCACCTGGATGTCCCGGAGATCGATGTGATGTGGACCGGCATTCCCGACCCGCGATCGCCGTTGGGCGCCCGCGGGATCGGCGAGATCGGCATCACGGGTGTCGCGGCCGCCGTGGCCAACGCGGTCTTCAACGCGACGGGCAAGCGGATCCGCGAGTTGCCGATAACCTTGGACAAGCTGCTCTGACCCAACGACGTTGGCCTGCCATCGCGCTAAGGTCTCGTCATGCCGGCTCTGACCCAAGTCGTCCTCTTCATCGCGGCAGCCTTCGTGCTCGCCGTCACGCCCGGGCCGGGCATTTTCTATGTCGCTGCGCGCACGGCAGCCTCGGCGTTTCGGCCGTCGTTCTGGCGAGCGCCGAGTTGTTCACCGTGCTGAAGCTCGTCGGCGCCGCCTATCTCGTCTGGCTTGGCATTCGCACGGTCCGGGCGGCGCGCCGGGATGCATTGATTTTGACCGGCGTAGCAGCACCGCCGGCAGGTCCGTGGCGGGCGTTTCGAGAAGGCGTCGTCGTCGAGGCGTTGAATCCCAAGACCGCCGCCTTCTTCCTGGCCTTCATCCCGCAATTCGTCGACCCGGCCGCGGGCAGCGTCGCCCTGCAGTTCATGGTGCTCGGCTTCGTATCGGTTGCGCTCAACACCCTTGCCGACATCGTAGTCGCCTTTGCGGCGAGCGGCATCCGCGAGGGCGCCGCGGCCCGTCCCTCCTTGATCCGGCACCTGCGCAAAGCGTCCGGCGCCGCCATGGTGGCGCTCGGCGTCGGCCTCGCCGTCGCGAAGCGCCCCAGCTGACAGCGGCAACTTTCGCGTCTCTCTACCGTTGGTCGGATGACCACTCGGGAGGAGCGCCCATGAACCCCGCACTTGGCCTCGTCGCCGTTGCGGCGATCTTCACCACCGACGCGTTCGCCCAGACGCCGGCCGATCCGTTCGCGGTCAAGCCGCTGCCCTCGCAAGCCCAGAGCCCGGAGTCGGATCCCATCCGCACCAAGATCGAGCAGGCGGGCTATACCAACGTCACCGGCCTCTCGCGCGACAGCATGGGCGTCTGGCGCGCCCGTGGTCAAAAGGGAAACGACACTGTCGACATCGCCGTCGACAAGGGCGGCCGGATCAAGATCGAGCCGCGTTGACGGGCTCCAACCTGAAGACGTTGTAGCGCCACGCCCCGAGGTCGATGTAGAGGCCGGGGTCGACCAGCTCGTCGCCGTCCCACAGATAGACCTCGCTTCCCATCACATCGGTCAGCTGAAATTTTAGGCCGGCCAGACCGTCGAAGGGCAACCGCAATCGGCACTGGCCCTGATGATCCGAATAGTTGATGACGACGACGTAGCGGCCGCCGTCCGGCGCCTCCCACGCATACGAAATGAAGTCCTGCCACGTCGGATTGCCGTCCCAGGCCGATTGCGGCGAGATCAGCGACCAAGCGCCTTGGCGAAGCGCCTCCGACGTCGCGAGCGCAGCGAGGAGCTTGTCGTAGAACGCCGCAATATCGGCATCGCGGGCTTCGATCGGCCCGCGGCGCAAATGGACCGGCACCCTGACCTGCGCACCTTCCAGCTGGCCTTGATGAAAGAACCGCAGCCCGGGCGCGAAAAACGTGGCGACGGCCGCCGCCTGGTGCCGCGACCGGGGAAAGACCGCCGCGGTGCGCGGCTCGTCATGGTTCTCGAGGAAACGCGCGAGGCGGTCCTGATAGTCGAGCCCCGCGACGAGATGCGCGCGGATGGCGCCGGCATCGGCATGGCGCAGGCGATCGTAGAGGCGCTTGTCGTAGCAATAGTCGAAGCCCTGCTGCTGCAACTCCCATTCGAGGTCCCAGTAAGCCTCGGCCAGGAAGGTGAAGTCGTGATGGGCCTCGCGCACGGCCGCGATCGCCTTTGGCCAGAACGGCGCCGGCGTCCGGCCCCAGGTGCGTTGGAAGACGTCCGGCAGGACGAGCATCGCCATGTCGCAACGCACGCCGTCGCATTGCCCGGCGACGGTCGCCAGCTCCGCCATCTGCGCTTGCTGCAGCCTCGGATTGGCGTAGTCGAGCTGCAGCGTGTCGGGCCAGCCGGGGAAATTGGGATCGCGCCCATGGGCCAGAATCCGCGGCCCCTGGTCGGTATCGACCCGCCGATAGTTTTCCGGCTTCGCGGCCAGCGCCTGCTCGCTGCCCTGGACATAGAAGTCGGGATTCGTCCTGACCCACGGATGATCGAGCGCCGTATGGTTGGGCACGAAATCGAGCATGAGCCGCAGGCCCCGGGCGGCCAGCCGGGCGCGCAACCCGGCGAGTGCCGCCTTGCCGCCCAGCGTCTCGTCGACCTCATAGGCACCGATCGCGAAGCCCGAGCCGCAGATGTCGTCTTCCGTCAGATCCGGCAGCGCCATCCGGAACTCGGCCTGCCAGGCGGGGTTGCCGCGCGACACCGCGCGGCTGGCGGGGCCGGTCCGCCACACGCTCAAGAGCCAGATCCAGTCGAAGCCGCGCCGCGCGATGTCATCCAGAACGGCATCGTCGACGGTCGCGAGGGTGACCGGCCGCCCGGCCTCCTGTGACAGGCGATAGAGCCACGCCCTCGTGTTGATCTCGAACAGCGAGGGATAGTTACTCATGCAGCTCGGCGATCATGTTGGCGACCAAGGCGCTCCACCCCGTCTGATGCGAGGCGCCGAGGCCGCGGCCGGTGTCGCCGTCATAGTACTCGTGGAAGAGCAGATGGTCCTTGAAGTGCGGATCGGTCTGCATCTTCTCGTAGCCGCCGAAGACGGGCCGCCGTCCGTTGCCGTCGCGCCGGAAGATGTCGATCAGGCGGCTGCGCAGCTCGTCGGCGATCTCCTTCAACGTACGCTGCTTGCCGGACCCGACCGGGCACTCCACGAGAAACTGGTCGCCGTAGAATTTGTGGAATTTGTTCAGGCTTTCGATGATCAGATAGTTGAGCGGCATCCAGATCGGTCCGCGCCAATTGGAGTTGCCGCCGAACAGATCGCTCTCCGATTCGGCCGGGACGTACTTCACTTCGCCGCGAAAGTCGCCGCTTTCGAAGACGTACGGCCGCTCGAGATGGTAGCGGGACAGGGCCCGCACGCCGTAGTCCGAGAGGAATTCGTTCGGGTCGAGGACGCGCTCCAGCACCTTGCCGCCGCGGAAGGCGCGCAGCATGGCGAGCAGGCGCGTATCGTCGGCACCCGGCGTGTTCCAGCGCGACACCAGCGCCGCAAGGTTGGGACGGGAAATCAGATAGCGGTCCCGCCACTTGGTGAACAACGGCATCTTCTTCAGCTGGGCCGCATCGATCGCATCGACGGCGAACATCGGGATGAGGCCGACCAGGGAACGCACGCGCAGCGGGGTCGCCTCGCCGTCGCGCATGACCAGCCAGTCGTAGAAGAAATTGTCGGTGTCGTCCCACAGGGTCAACCCGGCGCCGCCGAGGTTGGTCATGGCTCCCCCGATCATCAGGAAATGCTGGAAGAACTTGGTCGCGATGTCCTGGTAGGCGTCGTCCTCCTGGGCCAGCTCGATGGCGATCCGCAGCATGTTCAGGCAGTACATCGCCATCCACGACGTGCTGTCCGACTGCACCAGCATGCCGTCCACCGGCAGAGGCGCCGACCGGTCGAAGACGCCGATATTGTCCATGCCCAGGAAGCCGCCCTCGAAGACATTGCGACCATGCGGGTCCTTGCGGTTCACCCACCAGGTGAAGTTGAGCAGCAGCTTGGTGAAGACCCGTTCCAGGAAATTCCGGTCGCCTTTGCCGCCGCGCCGCTGCTCGGCCTCGTAGAGTCGCAAGGCCGCCCAGGCCTGGACCGGCGGATTGACGTCGCCGAAGTTCCACTCGTAGGCCGGCAGCTGCCCGTTGGGATGCATGTACCAGGCCTGGCAAAGCAGGATCAGCTGGCGCTTGGCGTCCTCGAGATCGAGCTGGCCCAGCGCAACGAGGTGAAACGCCCAGTCCCAGGCGGCGAACCACGGGAACTCCCATTTGTCCGGCATCGAGACGATGTCGTTCATGTTGACGTGGGACCAGTCGCTGTTGCGCGCGGAAAGGCGGCTGCGGGGTGGCTTGGGCTGCCCCGGATCGCCCTCCAGCCATAGCGTGACGTCGTACTGGAAGAACTGCTTGGACCACAAAATGCCCGCGTAGGCTTGCCGCTGGATGCGGCGCAGATCCTCGTCCTGCACGTTGCTCTGCAGCTGCGCATAAAAGGCGTCCGCTTCCGACTTGCGCTGCTGGAACACCTGATCGAAGTCGGCGAAGGGTGCCGGAGCGGCCGGGCCCGGGCTCAGCCTCACCCGGATCGTCGTGCTGGCGCCCGCCGCGATCGTCCGTCGATAGATGCCGGCGGCTTTCGTCCCCTTGTGCGGATCGACCGCCTTCTCCAGGCCCTTCACGACATAGTCGTGGAGCCCATCCTTGTAGAGACGCCCTGTCGGCCCGGCGGCGAAGACCCTTTCGACGTTGCTCTCGTTCTCGCAGAACTTGATGTCGTCCGGACGATCGAACTGGACGGCATGGGGGCCGAGCATCTCGTGCGAGACGACGACATTGTCTGCGGACCGCTCGAGAGAAGGCTTGGCGCTGCCCGGTACCCAGCTCCAGCTGTTGCGGAACCACACATGCGGCAGCACGTGGATCGCCGCGTCCTCTGGGCCGCGATTGGTGACGGTGATCCGCAGCAGGATGTCCTCGACATCCGCCTTGGCATACTCGATGTCGACGTCGAAGTAGCGGTCGGCGTCGAAGATGCCGGTGTCGATGATCTCGAACTCGGGCTGGCGCCGGTCGCGCCGCGCGTTCTCCTGCACCAGGAGATCGTAGGGAAAGGCCGCCTGCGGATACTTGTACAGCATGCGGGCGTAGCTGTAGGTCGGGACCGCGTCGAGATAGTAGTAGAGTTCCTTGACGTCCTCGCCGTGATTGCCCTCGCGATTGCTCAAGCCGAACATGCGCTCCTTGAGGATCGCATCCTTGCCATTCCACAGCGCGACGGCGAGGCACAGGCGCTGCCTGTTGTCGCAGAAGCCCGCGATCCCGTCCTCGCCCCAGCGATAGGCGCGGCTGCGGGCATGATCATGCGGGAAGTAGTTCCAGGCATCGCCGTCGGCGCTGTAGTCCTCGCGCACCGTGCCCCACTGGCGGTCGCTGACATAGGGGCCCCATTTGCGCCAGCGCCGGCGACGCGCATTCGCTTCTTCCAGGCGTTGCTCTTCGGGATTCATCCTCTCCGGCATGCAACGATCCTTCAACGCATCTACGGGCGCCGAGCTCCTTGTCCGACCGCGGCAGTGGCGCGGAGCTGCCGGATGATGTCGTCGGCGACCTCGCCCGGCGGCGCACCGATATCGGCGGTCAGGGCATCCTCGTCCGGCCCGGGCTCCTCCAGGGTGTCGATCTGGCTCTGCAACAGGCTGGGCGGCATGAAATGGCCGCTGCGCCCCGACAGGCGTTCGGCGATCAGGTCCCGGCTGCCGCGCAGATAGACCAGCCGCGCTTCCGGCCGATCTCCGACGACGATCTGGCGATAGGACCGCTTGAGCGCGGAGCAGGTGATGATGCCCGGTTGCTTGCGGGAGCGCTGGCCGTCGACCCAGGCCGCGATGGCCTCGAGCCACGGCTGACGGTCGGCATCGGTCAGCGGGATCCCGGCATGCATCTTGGCCACGTTCGCCTCGGGATGCAGCGTGTCGCCCTCTTCGAACGGCCAGCCCAGGCGCGCGGCGAGCTCCTTGGCCACCGTCGTCTTGCCCGATCCCGAGACGCCCATGATCACCAGGACCGGCGGCATGCCGCGGTGTGCGCGAGGGCTGTCGAGTCGCTGGACGCCGCTCGCATCGGCGACGAAGACATGCTCGGCGCGGCCAATGAACAGCCCGCTTTCGACCACGCCGACAATTCGGCCGATGCGCTCTTCCAACCGCGCCGGATCGGCGATCTGACCGAACCGGCAGTCGAGGATGCGGTTGCCGCTGTCGGTGACGAAGGGCTGGCCCGCCGGTGTCTGGCGCAGCTGGACACTGGCGCCGCGCGCCTCGAGCGCCGCCCGGGTCGCTTCCAGCCCGAAGGTCACGACTTCCACCGGAACCGGCGCATGCGCGCCGAGCCGGTCGACGATCTTGGCGCCGTCGACGACGATCGCCAGGCGCCGGCTCGCAGCCGCGACGATCTTTTCGCGCAGCAGCGCGCCGCCCAGGCCCTTGATCAGGTTGAGGGTGGCGTGCTCGACCTCGTCGGCGCCGTCGATCGTGAGGTCGATCTGCCGATGCTCGGCGAATGAGGTCAGCGGAATGCCGGCCTCCCGCGCCTGCGCCCCAGTCCTCTCCGACGTCGGAATGCCGATGAAGCGCAGGCCTTCTCGATGCCGCCGGGAGAGAGCCTCGACCGCGAAGGCCGCTGTCGAGCCGGTGCCGAGCCCGACGACCATGCCATCCTGGACCAGCTCGACCGCCGCCTCCGCCGCCGCACGCTTGAGGGTATCACGATCGGCGTCGCTCATGGCTTGGCGGCTCCGGCGGTGGCGCTGGCGCGGATCGCAGCAATGGCGGCGTTGTAGTCCTTGGTGCCGAAGATCGCCGAACCGGCCACAATCGCGGTGGCGCCAGCGGCAGCCGCTTGCGCCGCCGTCGTCTCATTCTCGCCGCCATCGACCTCGATCACCGGATCGAGGCCGCGCGCCCGGCACATCTCCCGGATGCGACGGATCTTGGGCAGCATTTCGGGCAGGAAGGACTGCCCGCCAAATCCGGGGTTCACCGTCATCACCAGGATGATGTCGCAGAGATGCAGGACATACTCGATGAGCTCGGGCGGGCTCGCAGGGTCGATCACGACCCCCGCCTTCTTGCCCAGTCCGCGGATCTGGCCGAGCGTGCGATGCAGATGGATCGTCGATCCGGGTTCGGCCTGGACCAGCAGGTGGTCGGCGCCGGCTTCGGCGAAATCCGCAACGTAGCGTTCGGGCTCGATGATCATCAGATGGACGTTGAGCGGCTTGGCCGTCGAGCGGCGAATGGCTTTCACCACGACCGGGCCGATCGTGATGTTGGGCACGAACCGGCCATCCATCACGTCGACATGGATCCAGTCGGCGCCGGCGGCGTCGACGGCACGCACTTCCTCGCCCAGGCGCGCGAAATCGGCCGACAGGACGGAGGGCGCGATGAGGATGGGAGCAGCCACCGCCTAGACCTGCCCCGCCGCGGCGCGATCGACGAACCAGACGAGCTCGCCGACCGGTTTTACGCGCGCTGCGGGTACGTCGGGGTTGCCGTCGCGCAGCGACTTCAGGATCGCGGCCTTCTCCTTGCCGGCAACCAGGAACGCCACCTGGCGGCTGCTGTCGATCACCGGATAGGTCATGGTGATGCGCACCTCGGGGCGGCCGTGCGAGACGGCGGCGACCCAGCGCTTGCGCTCCTGCAGCACCGGCTCGCCCGGCAGCAGCGACGCCGTGTGACCGTCGGGGCCGAGGCCGAGCAAGGTGATATCGAACATCGGCCGCGCCGGATCGAGCACCGTGGCGCCATAGGCTGCCTGCAGGGTCCGCTCATAGCGCGCGGCCGCATCGTCGGGCGTGCCGTCGGCCGGCACGGGATGGATGTTCGCCGCCGGGACCGGTGCCTTCGAGAGCATTGCCTCGCGCGTCATCCGGTAGTTGCTCTCCGGATGATCGTAGGGAACGAAACGCTCGTCGCCCCAGTACCAGGAGACCCGCGACCACGGGAAGCGCCCGACGAAGGCATCGGAGGCGAGCAGCGCGAACAGAGCCTTGGGCGTCGAGCCGCCGGACAGAGACACCCGAAATGTGTCCTTCGCCGCGAGCGCTGCCGAGGTCATCCACTCGGCGACATGGCGCGCAAGGGCCGCCGAATCGGGAAGTACTTCGATGCGTCCGTTCATGATGAACCCAGGATGAAACGTTCCATCGCCTTGGCGAAGCCTTCGTCGTTGTAGGAATCGGTGGCGACGGTGGCCTGCGCCTTGACCTGGTCCGACGCATTGCCCATGGCAATGCTGAAGCCCGAGCGCTGGAACATCGGCACGTCGGTCGGCTGGTCGCCGATGGTCGCGATCTCCGCGGCCGGTACGCCGAGATGCCGCGACAGGAATTCCAGGACCGCGCCCTTGTTGGCATCCTTGTTGGTGACGTCGAGATAATAAGGCTGCGATCGGTTGGCCGTGGCGCGCTGCCCGAAGGCCGCCTTGGCGTCGGCCTCGCAGCGCTGGACCTTGTCGAAATCGTCGCTGACGCCGACGACCTTGGAGACCTGGTCGAGCTCGGCGGCGACATCCGCCACCACCTTGGGCGAGAACTTGACCGTCCAGGCTTCGTGCTCGACGTGCGGCCCCGTGGCACTGCCGACCAGCCAGTCGTTGCCGCGATAGACCCAGACATCGAGGCCATGCCCGCGCAGCAGCTCGACCGCGCTGGCGGCGACGTCGGCCGGCACGGTCTTCTGGTCGATGATCGTGAAGTCCGGCTTGACGACGAGGCCGCCGTTGAAGCCCGCGATCGGCGTATCGAGCTGCAGCGGCTCGATCAGCATGGCCATGCCCTTGGCCGGCCGGCCGCTGGTGACGGCGAAGCGGATACCGGCGCCGCGCAGGCTGTGCACGGCGGCCTGGGCCCGCTTGGTCAGCACCTTCTTTTCGTCGACGAGCGTGCCGTCGACGTCCGCCAGCACCAGGGAGATCTTGCGCTTGTCAGCCATCGGAACCTCTGTGGTGCTTGCCTATTCGAGCGGACGCCACTCGCGCCCGGCGCGCTCCAGCAGCGCGTCGGCTGCCGCCGGACCGTCGCTGCCCGCGGCATAAGTCACAAGCCCCTTCCCTGGGTTGCTCGCCCAGAAGTCGAGGATCGGCTGCACCGACCGCCAGCCGGCCTCGATATTGTCGGCGCGCTGGAACAGCGTCGCGTCGCCGATCATGCAGTCGTAGATCAGCGTTTCGTAGCCCGTGCTGGGCGCCGATGCGAAATAGGTCTTGTAGGCGAAGTCCATGCTGACATTGCCGAGCGTCACCGTCGGACCCGGGCGCTTGGCGGCGAACTGAAGCGAGATGCCCTCGTCAGGCTGGATGCGCAGGATCATCCAGTTGGGATTCATCTTCTCCACGTGCGTGCCGCGGAACAGCGTGTAAGGCGCCTGGTGGAAGCGGATGGCGACTTCGGTCCAGCGCCGCTTGAGATACTTTCCCGTGCGCAGATAGAACGGCACCCCGGCCCACCGCCAGTTGTCGATCTGCAGCTTCCAGGCGACGTAGGTCTCGGTATTCGAATCCGGCGCAACGTCGGGTTCGCTGCGATAGGAATTTACCGGCTTGCCCAGCACGGTGCCGCCGTCGTACTGGCCGCGCACGGCGTCCCTCATCGGCCATTTCACCGGACGTATGGCCTGGACGACTTCCGCCTTCTTGTCCCGGACGGCCTCGGCATCGAAGGAGATCGGCGGCTCCATGGCGACCAGCGACAGCAGCTGGAACATGTGGTTGGGCACCATGTCGCGCATCGCGCCGGTCTGCTCGTAGAACTTGCCACGGCGTTCGACGCCGACCGTTTCAGCGGCGGTGATCTGGATGTGGTCGATATGCTCTCGGTTCCACAGCGGCTCGAACAGGCCGTTGGCAAAACGCAACGCCATGATGTTCTGGACCGTCTCCTTGCCGAGGAAATGGTCCATTCGATAGACTTGATGCTCCTGCAGCGTCTTCAGGATCGCGGCGTTGAGCGCCTTGGCCGAGGGCAGGTCGTGGCCGAACGGCTTCTCGATGACGACGCGCCGCCAGTGTTCCCCCTCCTCCGTGACCATGCCGGCTTTGCCGAGGGCGTCCACGACGATGCTGAAGAAACGGGGCGCGACGGCGAGATAGAAGAGATGGTTGCCCGCCGTGCCGGCCGTCTTGTCGAGTCCGGCAAGATGCTCCTTGAGACGGCTGTAGGTTTGCGGATCCTCGAAGTCGCCTTGCAGGTACGTCATGCGGTCGGTCAGCCACCGCCAGGCCGTCTCGTCGATGCGGTCGGCCTGGAACTCGCCGCCACCCTTGGTGACGAATTCGTTCATCATGTCGGTGAGGGTCTTGCGCCAGTCGTCCACGGTCCTGTTTCCGTGGTCAACCCCGACCAGCCGGAAGCCGTCTGGCAGCCGTTTGGCGGTGACGAGATTGTAGAGCGCCGGCGTGACCAGCCGCTTTGTCAGGTCGCCGCCGGCGCCGAAGATCACCATGGCGCAGGGCGGCGCAACGGCGACCGTCTCGGCCTTCGCCACAGCCTTGGTCGTGGTGTTCGCCATGACTTCTATTTCCTTCCTGCCGAACTCACTTGCGCCCGAGCATGTCCAGAGCCGCCGCCACGACCTTGTCGGGCTCGAAGCCGAAATGGCGCTGCAGCTCCTTGAGCGGCGCGGAGGCGCCGAACGCCTTCATGCCGATGACCCGACCGCTGTCGCCCACGTAGCGCTCCCAACCCAGCGCCGAGGCCTGCTCGACGGCAAGCCGCGTCTTGACCGACGGCGGCAGCACCTCCTCGCGATAGGACTGGGGCTGGTGCTCGAAGATGTCCCACGACGGCATGGAGACGACGCGCGAGCGGACGCCCTTGGCCAGCAAGGCTTCGTGCGCCTCGATGACCAGCGAGACCTCGCTGCCGGAGGCAATGAGGATGATCTCGGGCGCGCCGCCCGGTGCGTCCGCCATGACATACGCGCCGCGCGCGACGCCCGCAGCCGACGCGTACTTGGTCCTGTCGAACGTCGGCAGCGGCTGGCGCGACAACGCCAGCACCGCCGGCTGATGGCGGAGCTGCACGACATGGCGATAGGCCTCGACCACCTCGTTGGCGTCGGCCGGCCGCAGCACGACCAGGCCCGGAATGGCGCGCAGCGAGACGAGCTGCTCGACCGGCTGATGCGTCGGCCCGTCCTCGCCGTCGCCCATGGCGTCATGGGTGAAGACGAGGATGGTCGGCAGCTCCATGAGGGCGGAGAGCCGGATCGCCGGCCGGGCATAGTCGCTGAAGATGAAGAAGGTCGCGCCGAACGCGCGCAGCTTGGACAGCGACATGCCGTTCACGATCGCCGCCATGGCGTGCTCGCGGATGCCGAAATGGAAATTGCGGCCGCCGGGGCTGCCCGGCTCGAAGTCGCCGGCGCCGGCGAATTTCAGCGTCGTCTTGTTTGAGGAGCCGAGGTCGGCGGAGCCGCCGAGAAACCAGGGGATATTCTGGGCGAGCACGTTCAACACCTCGCCCGAGGCGTCGCGGCCGGCTATGCCCTTGGGATCGGCCTTGAAGGTCGGCAGGTTGCGGTCCCATCCCTGAGGCAGCTCGCGCCGCTGCATCTGGTCGATCTCGGCGGCGAGATCCGGAAACTGCTTGCGGTAATCGGCGAACAGCGCCTCCCAGCGGGCCCGTGCTGCCGAGCCCCGCGCGCCGATGCCCTTGTCGAAAGTGTCCATCACGCCGTCGGGCACCAGGAACTTGGCGTCCTCCGGCCAGCCATAGGCGCGCTTGGTTAGCTTGACCTCGTCATCGCCCAGCGGCTCGCCATGGGCCGCCGCGGTGTCGACCTTGTGCGGCGAGCCATAGCCGATGTGGCTGTCGAGGATGATCAATGTCGGCCGGTCCTTGGTCTTGCGGAAGATTTCCAGCGCGTCCTCGATGCGCTCGAGGTCATTGGCATCGCCGACGCGCAGCACGTTCCAGCGATAGGCGAGGAAGCGCGCGGCGACATCCTCGGTGAAGGCGAGCTTGGTATTGCCCTCGATCGTGATGTGGTTGTTGTCGTAGATCCAGCACAGGTCGTCGAGTTGGAGGTGGCCGGCGAGCGACGCTGCCTCCGAACCCACGCCTTCCATCAGGCAGCCGTCGCCGCAGATGGCGTAGACGTTGTAGTCGAACAGATCGAAGCCCGGCTTGTTGTAGCGGCTGGCCAGCCACTTGCGCGCGGTCGCCATGCCGACGCTGGTGGCGATGCCCTGCCCCAGCGGACCGGTCGTGGTCTCGACGCCCGACACCCAGTGATACTCCGGATGGCCCGGCGCCTTGCTGTTGAGCTGGCGGAAATGCCGGATGTCGTCGAGCGAGACCGAGGGCTTGCCGAGGTTCTCGTAGTCGGCATTCACGGCCTGCGTGCGCGTCAGGAACAGCATCGACCACAGCAGCATCGAGGCATGGCCGTTGGACAGCACGAAGCGGTCGCGACCGGGCCAGATCGGATCCTTCGGGTCGAAATTCAGCACCCGGTTCCACAGCGTGTAGACCAGCGGCGCCAGCGCCATCGGCGTGCCGGGATGACCTGACTTGGCCTGCTGGACGGCATCGATGGACAGGGTGCGGATCGTGTTGATGGCGAGTTGGTCGAGCTCTTCGCTAGTCATGATTCACCTCCTCTCTTCCGGACCGCGCGCGTCCCGCGCGCTCATGAGCGCGCGAGGTAGGTCGCGTCAGACGCGACCCAGCGCGCGGTCCGGAAGACGTGTTCAAGATCAGGCCTTCTTCTCGATGTGCCCGCCGAACTCGTAGCGCATGGCCGAGAGCAGCTTGTCGGCGAAATCCGCCTCGCCGCGCGAGCTGAACCGCTCATAGAGCGCCGACGACAGGACATGCGCCGGTACGCCCTCGTCGATCGCCGCCTTGATCGTCCAACGGCCTTCACCCGAGTCCGACACGCGTCCGCTGAACTTCGACAGATCGGGGTCTTTGATGAGGGCCGAAGCTTGTAGGTCGAGCAACCAGGAGGCGATGACACTGCCGCGGCGCCAGACTTCGGCAATGTCCGGCAGGTTGAGATCGTACTGATAGTGCTCGGGATCGCGCAGCGGCGTGGTCTCGGCATCGACAACATGGCCCTTCTTGCCGATGTTCGCCGCCTTGAGAACCGCCATGCCCTCGGCATAGGCGGCCATGACGCCGTACTCGATGCCGTTGTGCACCATCTTGACGAAATGACCGGCGCCGTTCGGCCCGCAATGGAGCCAGCCCTGCTCGGCCGTGCCGCCGATCTTCTCGCGGCCCGGTGTGGGCGCGATGTCGCCGCGGCCGGGCGCGAGGGTGGCCAAGATCGGTTCCAGACGCTTCACCGTGTCGGGCTCGCCGCCGACCATCATGCAGTAGCCGCGCTCGAGCCCCCAGACGCCGCCGCTGGTGCCGACATCGACGTAGTGGATCGACTTCGGCTTCAGCTCGGTCGCGCGGCGGATATCGTCGACGTAGTAGGAGTTGCCGCCGTCGATCAGGATGTCGCCCGGCTCGAGATGAGGCAGCAGATCGGCGATGGTCTTGTCGACCACGCCCGCCGGCACCATCAGCCAGACCGCGCGCGGCTTACTGAGCGCCTTGGTGAACTCCGCCAGGGAGCCGGTGCCGACCGCCTTCTCCGTCACCATCTCGGCCACCGCCTTGGCCGACATGTCGAACACCACGCATTCATGGCCGCCCTTCAGCAGGCGGCGCACCATGTTGGCCCCCATGCGGCCCAGTCCGATCATTCCCAATTGCATGGTCACTTCCCTTCGAAGAGGTCGACGAACTCGCTATGGCGCCCGATCCGCGGAATCAGGCGCTTCCCTTCATCTTGCGGTAGCGGCGGATCAGGGCGTTGGTCGAGCTGTCATGCTCGAGCTTGGGCTCGGCGGCATCCTCGAGCTCGGGGATGATGCGCTGAGCCAACGCCTTGCCCAGCTCGACGCCCCACTGGTCGAACGAATCGATCTCCCAGATTGTCCCCTGGGTGAACACGCTGTGCTCGTAGAGCGCCACCAGCTTGCCGAGCGCGGCCGGTGTCAATTTTTCGAGCAGGATGGTGTTCGACGGCCGGTTGCCCTCGAACAGCCGGTGCGGCACCAGCCAGTCGGGCGTGCCCTCGGCCTTGACCTGCTTGACCGTCTTGCCGAAGGCCAGCGCCTCGGTCTGAGCGAAGACGTTGGCCATCAGCATGTCGTGATGCTGGCCGAGCGGATTGAGGGTGTGCGCGAAAGCGATGAAATCGACGGGGATGAGGCGCGTCCCCTGATGGATCAGCTGATAGAACGAGTGCTGCCCGTTGGTGCCGGGCTCGCCCCAGTAGATTGGCCCGGTGTCGGCATCCACCGGCTTGCCGTCGCGCGTGACGTGCTTGCCGTTGCTCTCCATTGTGAGCTGCTGGAGATAGGCGGGAAAGCGCTTGAGGTATTGCTCGTAAGGCATCACGCCGACGGTCTGGGCGCCGAAGAAATTATTGTACCACAGGGCGAGCAGTCCCATCAGCACTGGGAGGTTGCGCTCGAACGGCGCGGTGCGGAAATGCTCGTCGATCTCGTGGAAGCCGCCCAGCATGGCGCGGAAATTGTCCGGCCCAATGGCGAGCATGGTCGAGAGCCCGATGGCGGAATCCATCGAATAGCGCCCGCCGACCCAGTCCCAGAACCCGAACATGTTGGCCGTATCGATGCCGAACTTCGCCACCTCCTGCGCGTTGGTGGACACAGCGACGAAATGCTTGGCCGTCGCCGCCTGCTCGCCGTTCAGTCCGGCCAGCAGCCAGTCGCGCGCGGTGTGCGCGTTGGTCATCGTCTCCAAGGTCGTGAAGGTCTTGGAGGAGACGATGAACAGCGTCTCACCCGGGTCGAGGTCGTGCACCGCCTCGGCGAAGTCCGTGCCGTCGACGTTGGACACGAAGCGGAAGGTCATCGACCGTTCGCTGTAGTGCCGCAGCGCTTCGTAGGCCATCACCGGCCCGAGATCGGAGCCGCCGATGCCGATATTGATCACGTTGCGGATGCGCTTCCCGGTATGCCCTTTCCAGTCGCCGCCGCGCAGCCGATCGGCGAACGCGGACATCTTGTCGAGGACGGCATGGACTTCAGGCACGACATTCTTGCCCTCATGCATGATGGTCGCGTCACGCGGTGCGCGCAGGGCGACGTGGAGCACCGCCCGCTTCTCCGACGTGTTGATCTGGTCGCCGCGGAACATGGCGTCGATGCGATCGCGCAGCCCCGACTCCTGGGCGAGCTGGAGCAGCAGGCTCAGGGTTTCATCGGTGATCCGGTTCTTGGAGTAGTCGAAATAGACTCCGGCGGCTTCGGCGACGAGCTTCTGGCCGCGCTCGCTGTCCTTGGCGAAGAGCTGCCGCAGGTGGGTACGCCTGATCTTCTGGTGATGCTTCTTCAGCAACGCCCAGGCCGGGCGCAGGTGCAGAGCCGGTACGCTCATTGATCGTTCCCTCAGCTTGCCTTGCGGATCTGGACACGCTTGGAATCGATGCGCTCCATAAGTTCATTCCAGGACTTCACGAACGACGCAGCGCCCTCGTCCTGCAGCCGCTGGGCCAGTGCCGCGACGTCGACACCCGCCTTGGCGAAGCTCGCGAGAACCGTCTCGCAGTCGCCGCCATCCGCCGCCAGCGCCTGGCCGACCTCGCCATGATCGGCGAAGTCTTTCAGGGTGCCCTCGGGCATGGTGTTGACCGTGAAGGGCGCGGCGAGCGCCTTCACATAGAGGATGTCGGACGCCTTCGGGTCCTTGGTGCCGGTGCTGGCCCACAGCAGGCGCTGGGCGCGGGCGCCGCTGTTGGCGGC